>NZ_CP177351.1:37500-1541971 GCF_046840415.1 Rhizobium sp. SYY.PMSO | reverse complement strand
CTGTCCCTCTTGGCGGTCTGTCGCCGGTTTGCCGACCTTTGCCCGCCAGAAGATAGAACACGATTCTGTCAGGCCGTCCAGAGATTAACACCTGATGCCCGGCTCGCGCATGACGCCGGGGATTCCGTATCGGCGTGTCCAATGCACTGCTTTTTCAGCCTTTTTCCGGAAAAGTCGCCGCGGATGACTGGTGGCATGACTCACACTATTTAATGGCAACCTGTGGCAGTTACCAATCGAACAACCCCTACCCGGCTAAGTTTGTCGATGATTTCCGGCAAGAATCACTGCCTTGAGCCATGTGAGTCGCGGTTCCCTTGCGGGAGAAATGCGGCCGTGTTGCGTCCTTTACATGCGTGGAAAGGCTCGTTGGGCAGGCTTCAAAGCCTTGCGGCAGTTTGCGAAACCGTGCTTCCGGCGACGACGGATCGACGGATAGTCGGGAGAATCGCGGTATGCGGACATCGAGCGGTGCGGCACTGCCGCATCGAATGTCTTCATTCGTCATGACTGCAGGATATGCCTGCGCGTCAGTTCCTGAAGCATGGTCACGTCGCGATTCTCGATCGCATCCACCATCTGCTGATGCTCGCGGCCGGATTGCTCGACGCGGGCGCGGGTACGCCATTGCGACACCGGGGCCGACGAGGTGCGCTGCCGGATTTCGGTGATGAGCTCGACGAGCTCCTGATTGCCGGCAAGGGCCAGCAGATGCCGATGGAAGGCGAGGTTGGCTTCGTAAAGCTCGAGCATGGTGCCATTGAGCACGAGATCGTCGAAGCGCAGGGCGAGGGCGCGTAGATTCGCGATGTCGGCCTTGCCGGCGTTGGCGACGATGCGGTCGCTGACGGCCATTTCGAGAATGACGCGGATGTCGCTGACTTCCTGCGCGCGGCGTCCATCCTGTTCATGCACATGATAGCCGCGATTGGGGATATGCTCGACCAGCCGCTTCTGCACCAGCCGATCGAGCGCGCGGCGCACCTGCGGTCGAGTACAGTTATAGCGCCGTTCGAGATCGATCTGCTTCAGCCATGTTCCGGGCGGAAGCCTGCCGGCCAGAATGTCCTGGAGAATAAGCTCGGTCACGTCGGGCGTTTCCCCGTCGTGTGTCCGCGCTGTCGCTTCGGCTTCCAGCGAGTTCATGCAGCTCTCCCAGACCTTCCCAATTTGGCGATGACTATCATAGGTCCGTATTTTTCAACAACGACGCTCGCTATCGTTGCCGAAAAAATATCCATGCTCATCTCTTGCGCATCCATTTTAATTGGCACATAAATTGGTACCAATTTAATATCCATTATGTGAGGCAGATAGCAAGCCCATGCAAAATTCCGATGCGGTCTGGGATATCGTCGAGAAAAAACGCGCCGAATTCTTCGCGCTCAGCGATCGGATCTGGGGCATTCCCGAGACGAACTATCTCGAATATCAATCCGCCGACGAACACGCACGAATGCTGGCGGACCAGGGATTCAGGGTCGAGCGCGGCATTGCCGGGTTGCCGACGGCCGTCATGGGCGAGGCAGGCGAGGGCGGCCCGGTCATCGCGATCCTGGGCGAGTTTGACGCTTTGCCGGGGTTGAGCCAGGAAGCCGGCATCGCAGAAGAGCGGCCATTGATCGTCGGCGGCAACGGCCATGGCTGCGGCCATAATATGCTTGGTGCCGGCTCCATGCTCGCCGCTGCGGCGGTCAAGGATTTCCTTGCCGAACATGGCCTGAAGGGAAGGGTGCGCTACTACGGCTGCCCGGCCGAGGAGGGCGGCTCCTCCAAGGGCTTCATGGTTCGTGCAGGCGTCTTCGACGATGTCGATATCGCGATTTCCTGGCATCCGGCCGCCTTTGCCGGCGTCAACAACCCTATCTCGCTTGCGTGCAATGAAATCAATTTTCATTTTTCCGGCCGAGCATCGCATGCGTCCGCCACGCCTCACCTCGGGCGCAGCGCGCTGGATGCCATCGAGCTGATGAATGTCGGCGTCAACTACATGCGTGAGCACATGCCTTCGACGGCACGCATCCACTACGCCATCACCGATGCCGGCGGCGCAGCACCCAACGTGGTCCAGGCACGCGCCACAGTGCGCTATCTCGTGCGCGCCCGCACCCTGCCGGAGCTTCTTTCACTGGTCGCTCGCGTCAGAAAGGTTGCCGAAGGTGCCGCCCTGATGACCGAGACGACGGTTCGCAGCGAGATCATCAGCGGCGATGCCAATCTGGTCGGCAACACGCCTCTTGAAGAGTGCATGTTCGCGCAGCTTCAGCGGCTCGGGCCTCCCGTATTCGATGATGCGGATCGCGAAACGGCGCGCAAGTTCCAGCAGACCTTCAATGCAGAGGACATAGCCGCCTCCTATGGCCGCTTTGCCCTGAAGCCGAAAAACGGGCAGGCGCTCTGCGAGGAGATCTTTCCGCTCAACGCCGGCGACGGCACGCTGGTCGGCTCCACCGATGTCGGAACGGTCAGTTGGGTCGTTCCGACCGTGCAGATGCGCGGCGCCACCTATGCCATCGGCACGCCCGGCCACTCCTGGCAGCTGGTCGCGCAGGGCAAGCTGCCCACCGCCCATAAGGGAACCGAACATGCCGCCAAGGTCATGGCGAGCACGGCTGCCGAGCTGATCCGCAATCCCGCGCTTATCGAGGCGGCCAAGGCGGATCACAGGGCACGCCTCGAGGGTACGCCTTTCGTCAATCCGATTCCCGATGATGTCGAGCCGCCGCTTCCGGAGAAGGTCAATGGCTGAGACGCTTCCAAGGCCCGACCGCGAGCGTCTGATGGCGCATATCGGCGAGTTTGCGCGCCGCGTAAAATTGTCTGGAACGGCCGAGGAGCTGGAAAGCTTCCGCTATCTTCAGGCGCAGATGGATAGTTTTGGCTATCGCACGACGCTTCTGTCTCACGATGCCTTCATCAGTCTTCCGGGTCCGGCCAGGGTTGAGATCGACGGCGAGAGCCTTCGCTGCATCACCCATTCCATGTCGGCCGCTACATCGCAAACAGGCGTAACCGGTAATCTCATCCACGTCGGTGAAGGCAGCGAAGCGGATTTCTCCGGCAAGGATGTCGCCGGCAAGGTCGTTCTGGTCGATGGCATCGCAACCGAGGAAGTCGCAGCCTTGGCAAGTGCCGCCGGTGCGCTCGGCGAACTTCATATCAGCCCGAACGAGCATCTCTATGAAATGTGCGTGTCGCAGGTCTGGGGCAGTCCGTCGCAACATACGCGCGACAGATTGCCGACGACGGTCATCTGCTCGATTGCCAAGCACGATGGCGATCGGCTGCGCGAAAGGCTTGCGCGCGGCGAGGCTGTGGCGGCAACGCTTTGGGCGGAAGTCGATACCGGCTGGCGCAAGACGCCGCTGCTGGTCGCCGAACTCCAGCCGGCAGGGGACGCGCCGTTCGTGTTGTTTTCGGGCCATCACGATACCTGGCATTTCGGCGTGATGGACAATGGCGGCGCCAATGCGACGATGCTGGAGGCCGCGCGCCTGCTTGCTCTGCAAGCCTCCGAATGGCGGCGGGGCTTGCGTATCTGCTTCTGGTCGGGCCACTCGCATGGTCGCTACTCCGGCTCTGCCTGGTATGCGGACGAATATTTCGACGAGCTCGATCGCCGCTGCGCCGTCCATGTCAATGTCGATTCGACCGGCGGCGAAGGCGCGACCATTCTCACCAATTCCGGCGTCATCGATGAACTCAGGCCTCTGGCTGCGGATGTGATCGAATGCGTGACCGGACAAAAACATGCCGGCAGACGGCACGGTCGCGCCGCGGATCAATCCTTCTGGGGTGTCGGCATCCCCTCGATGTTCGGCAGCCTCAGCCACCAGCCGCCGGGACCGGTGAAGATGCTGACGGCGCTCGGCTGGTGGTGGCACACGCCGCACGACACGGCAGACCATATCGATCCGGATCATCTGAGCCGCGATACCACGATCGTCCTTGAGGTTCTCTGGCGGCTGCTGACGTCGCCCGTCCTGCCGCTCGACTATTCGGTCTATGCGGCAGCCCTTGGCGAACAGATCGCAGGGCTGCGGGAAAAGCTCGCCGGCCGTCTCGATATTTCCGGCCTTTCCCAGGCAGTCGAGGAATTGAGGGGCAACGCGAAATCGATTCTGGAAGCGAGAGATCTATCGCCGGAAAAAGCGATGCGACTCAACGCGTCACTGATGCGGGCCGGCCGTCAGCTCGTGCCGCTCAATTATACGGGCGGCGACCGCTTCCACCATGATAGCGCGCTTCCCCACCCGGCCTGGCCGGCGCTGGAGGGTTTGCGCGCCCTTGCCGCGCTGCCTGCGGCGTCGCCGGACACGGCGTTCTACGTCGTCCACGCGCGTCAGGTGCGGAATCGCGTTGCCCATGCACTGAGGGAGGCGAATGCGGCCTTGCGGGCGGCGCTGGAGGACTGAGGCCGCGAATACCGAATATGACAACAGGCCGCCCAAGCGGCTGAAAAAGGGAACGAAAATGAAAAACAGACATCTGCTTGCCGCCGCTTTCGGCGCGATTGCCTTCCTCGCTCCTCTTGCCGCCGGCGCCAAGGACTGGACCCATGTCAAGGTCGGCATCGAGGGTGCTTTCCCGCCGTGGAATCTCATGGATTCGAGCGGCAAGCTCGCCGGCTTCGACGTGGATCTCATCAATGATCTCTGCAAGCGCGCCAAGGTCGATTGCGAACTGATCGCCGGCGAATGGAACGCGATGATTCCGAGCCTCAACGCCGGCAAGTTCGATCTGGTGATGACGCTCGGCATCAACGAGAAACGCAAGCAGGTGGTCGATTTCACCGTGCCCTATGCGAGCGGTGTCGCTAGCTTCCTGCTTCTGAAGGATGGAACGGTGCCGCCCTTGCCGATGACGGGCGAGCGGCTGAACCTGAACGACAAGGCCAAGGCCGATCCGGTGATGGCGGAAATCGGCAAGGCAATCAAGGGCAAGACCATTGGCGTCGTCCAGTCGACCAGCCAGGAACAGCTGATCACCGGCTATTTCGGCTCCGACGTTACGGTGCGCGCCTACAAGAGTTCCGGCGAACGCGATCTCGACCTGAAGGCAGGCCGCATCGACGCAGGTTTCGACAGTGGCGTCTATGAGACTTCCGTGCTCGGCAAGCCCGGCAATGACGATCTGACGATGTCGGGCCCGCTGGTGAAGGGCGCGATGCTGGCAACTGAGGTCGCGCTCGGCATGCGCAAGGGCGAGACCGATCTGAAGGCCAAGTTCGACGATGCGATCAAGCAGGCCGCCCAGAACGGGACGATCAAACAGCTCTCGGAAAAATGGAGCAAGATCGACCTGACGCCGACCTTCGACGCCAACTGATCGTCATGATGGCGCATCGTGTCCAGCCGAGGCCAAGACCATGACACCAGTTGCCAAAATCCGCTCTTCGGGGTCTAGCGCATGAACCAGCCTACGCTATTCGAGCTTGCCGGCTTCGGTCCGGACGGCTGGGGACATGCTCTTCTGGCAGGGGCATGGATGACCATTCTTGTCGCGATCGCCGGCTATGCGGTCGGCGCCTGCATCGGAACCCTTGGCGCATGGGGCAAGATCGCCGGCAACCGCTTCGCACGCGCAACGGCGGATGCCTATACGACGGTTCTTCGCGGCATTCCCGACCTTCTGGTCATCTATCTCTTCTACTTCGGCGGCAGCGCCGTCGTCACGGCCATCGGCAAGCTCTTCGGGGCGGAAGGCTTTCTCGGCTTTCCGGGTTTCCTTGCCGGTTCGCTTGCGGTCGGCGTCACCTCCGGGGCGCAGTTTACCGAGGTGCTGCGGGGTGGCTTCAAGGCCGTGCACCCTGGCGAAATCGAGGCCGCGATTGCCTGTGGAATGCCGCGCTGGCTGCGCCTGCGCCGGATTATCGCGCCGCTGACCTTGCGCCACGCGCTGCCGGGTCTCGGCAATGTCTGGCAGGTCGTGCTGAAGGAGTCCGCGCTGGTATCGATCACCGGCGTCGCCGAACTCTTGCGGCAGGCGCAGGTCGGCGCCGGCTCGACGGGGCTTCCATTCGATTTCTACCTGATCGCCGGGGTGATCTATCTGATGATATCGACCCTTTCCAGCCTCATCATCCAGCAGGCCGAGCGGCAACTGTCGCGCGGTGTGAGGAAACGCTGATGGATTGGCAATTCCTGGAAGAGACCTTCGTAAGCCTCGTCGCCGCCATCCCGCTGACGATCGAGCTTGCCGTGACCTCGATCTGCCTTGGTGCCATCCTCGCCTTGCTGCTGGCGCTTGCACGCCTTTCCGGCGTCATCGTGCTGGAGTGGTTCGCCAGGCTCTATGTCTTCGTCTTCCGCGGCACGCCGCTTCTCGTGCAGATCTTCCTGATCTATTACGGCCTCGGGCAGTTTCCCGCCATACGCCACAGTCTTTTCTGGCCGTTCCTGCGCGATCCTTATTGGTGCGCCGTCCTGGCTTTGACCTTGAACACCGCCGCCTATGCCAGCGAAATCATTCGCGGCGGCCTGCTGTCCGTCCCGCACGGGCAGGTGGAGGCGGCACGGGCCTGCGGCATGCATCGGTTCATGATGTTCCGGCGCATCGTGCTGCCGCTTGCCATCCGCCAGGCCTTGCCGGGTTATGGCAACGAGATGATTTCGATGGTCAAGGCGACGTCGCTTGCCTCGATCATCACGCTGATGGAGGTGACGGGTGTCGCCGCCAAGATCATTTCGGAGACCTATCGCGCCATCGAAGTCTTTGCTGTTTCGGGCGCGATCTATCTCGCGATCAATTTCGTGCTGACACGCATCATCCAGCTTGCCGAATACAGGCTGAGCCCGCATCTGCGCCCGCCTCGCCCGGCAACGCGCGACATTGCCGCCGCGGCGGTCCCTTCAGGAGAACAGCAATGACGGCCACGCCAGTCGCACTCAGCGTGCGTGACATGCACAAGAGCTTCGGTCCCGCCGAAGTGCTCAAGGGGATCTCGCTCGACGCTCTCGAAGGCGACGTCGTCTCGATTCTCGGCTCGTCCGGCTCGGGAAAATCGACTTTCCTTCGGTGTATCAACCTGCTCGAAACGCCCGATTCCGGAGAAGTGACGGTTGCGGGCGAAACGATCCGCATGCAGCGCAATGCCCGTGGTGCCCATCGTCCGGCGGATGGAAGGCAGGTGGATCGCATCCGTTCGCAGCTCGGCATGGTGTTCCAGAGCTTCAATCTCTGGTCCCATAAAACCGTGCTCGAAAACATTATCGAGGCGCCGGTCCATGTTCAGGGTCGTGCGCGAGCCGAATGCATCGAGGAGGCCGAGGCCTTGCTCGCCAAGGTCGGTATCGCCGACAAGCGCAATTTTTACCCGGCTCACCTTTCCGGCGGACAGCAACAGCGCGCCGCCATCGCGCGGGCGCTCGCCATGCATCCGAAGGTCATGCTGTTCGACGAGCCGACATCGGCGCTCGACCCCGAACTTGTCGGCGAAGTGCTGCGTGTCATGCGTGCCCTTGCCGAAGAGGGGCGCACCATGCTCGTCGTCACGCATGAGATGGGCTTTGCACGCGATGTCTCCAGCCGCGTGATCTTTCTGCACAGGGGCGTCGTCGAGGAGGACGGCAGGCCGCAGGAGGTCTTTTCCGGCTCGCGTTCCGAACGTTTCCGCCAGTTCATCAGTCAATAATCTCAAGCTCAATCACAATGGGGAACTCGATCATGAAATATCTGACCGGATTTTTGACCGCGATCATGATGGTCGCCACGCTCGCCACGGCGAGCGTCGGGCGTGCGGAGGAGAAGAAATGGACGCATGTAACGATCGCAACCGAAGGCGCTTTCCGCCCATGGAACTTCACCAAGGCGGACGGCAGCCTGGACGGCTATGAGATCGAGCTCATCAAATATCTCTGCGATCACATGAAGGTCGAGTGCACGACCGTCATCCAGCCGTTCGATGGCATGATCCCGGCGCTGAATGCCGGCAAGTTCGATGCGATCATTTCCGGCATGTCGGCAACGGCCAAGCGCGAGGAGGTTATTGCCTTCAGCGATTCCTACGGCACGACCGGCCAGACCTTCGCGACGCTGAAGGATTCGCCGCTCGCCGGCCTTCCTTTGAAGGGCGAGGTGTTCTCCCTGGCAACGGACGAGGCTGGCGCGGCCAAGGCGGTGAAGGAGCTCGAGCCGATGCTCAAGGGCAAGACGATCGGCGTGCAGACGGCATCGATCGCCGCAACCTTCCTCGACAAATATTTGAAGGGTGTCGCCGACATTCGGGAATACAAGACCACCGAGCAGCACGATCTCGATCTGAAGGCCGGCCGCGTCGATCTCATCATGGCGTCCATGGCCTATCTTTCGACGGCGGCGGCGAAGCCGGGCAACGAGGACATGACCGTGACCGGCCCGCGCTTCCAGGGCGGCCTTCTCGGGCGCGGCAGCTCGGTCGGGCTGCGCAAGGACGACACGCAGCTGAAGGCGATGTTCAACGATGCGATCGCGGCGGCAAAGGCTGACGGCACGATCGCAAAGCTGTCGCAGAAGTGGTTCGGCTTCGACGTGACCCCGAAGTGACCGGTCTTCGCAGGCGCCGGGCTTAGCCCGGCGCTGCCATGGTGCGCACGGCGTTCGTCGGAACGCCGCGCTCTCCAAGAAGCGGCAGGACGTTGTCGCGGAAATAGGGGAACTCCTCGACATAGTCGACAAAGGACAAAGTCGTTCCCTTGAAGCCTGCGGCGTGAAGGGCCGCTATGCCGTCTGCGACCTGCTCGGGCGTGCCCGTCAGCGGATAGCCGCCATGGCCGGCGGCCATGCGGTCGCGGATCATGGCCAGAAGATCATGCGGGAAGGATTGCGCATGGGCGAACTGGAGGCGGACGAGATTGTCGACCGCACCCCAGTCGCCGTTCTGCCGAACGAAATAATCCCAATAGTCCGTCGCTTCCTTTTCCGTGGGCCGGCAGACCACATGCGAGAATGTCAGGACATCGACGTTGCGGCCTGCCTGCCGCCCCAGTTCCTTGAGGGCGGCAATCTCATCCCTGGATCTCTCCAGATCGATCGCCGGAGTAAAGAGAAAGTCCGCGTTGCGGATGGCGAACCTGCGCCCCTGATCCGAGCCGGCGGCGTTGAGGATCGGCATGGGGCGCCCCGGCCGCGGGTCGCCGAGAACGTTCTTCAGCTTGAAATATTTGCCGTCCCAGTCGAATGCCTCCTCGCTCGTCCAAAGCGTCCTGACGATGTCGTACCACTCCTGGGCATAGCCGTAGCGCGTTTCATGGTCGTCGGGCAGCGTCAGGCCGAGCGCCTCGTATTCCGGCTTGTTCCAGCCGGCGACGATATTGAGGCCGATCCGGCCGTTGCTGATCTGGTCTATGGTCGCGAGCTGCTTTGCAACGACGACCGGATGATTGGCAGCGGTATGCGTCGTCGCGAAAACGGTGATGTTCTTCGTTCTCGCCAGCAGGCCGGCCGCCCAGGTGATGGTTTCCAGGACGCCGCCGTGAAAATTGGTCTCGCCGCCATAGCCGATCCAGCGGGCGATCGGCAGCATGAAGTCGATGCCCGCGTCGTCGAGCAATTCGGCAAGCTTGAGATTGTTGGCCCAGGACGCCTCCCAGCGCTCCGGAATTTTCGTGACGGACATTCCTCCCGAACAGTTGGAAGCGAATGTTCCGAGCAGGAAGTTATCCCCATCGAACATGGAATTGGCTGGCGTTTTCATTGCAGGCTCCTCCTCCTGGTATGGATACGCTTTCGACTTTATGATAGAAAGTCTATTATAAATTCAATCTGAAAACAACAGCGCGTCCTGTTCGGGAAGGAAGGGGAAAATGGCCAAGCGTCCAGCAGCGGCAGGCAAGCATTCGCGCCAGACGGTCAACCGTTCCTGGCATCTCGCCCGCACTCCGGACGAGCTTGACGTTGCCGAACTGGAATATGCCTTGATCCGCAGCTTCGAGGGGTTTGGACACTGGCAGATGCAGTGTCTTTCCGCCGTCGCCGACTTTGCCGCCAGCGGGCCTGAGAACGCCCTTCTGCACATGATCCGGATGAATGACCGGCCGAAGAGCGTCAGGGATCTTGCGCATATGGCCAATCGAGACGACATTCCGAATATCCAGTACAGTCTGCGCAAGCTGATCAAGGGAGGGCTCGTTCGCAAAAGCGGCAGCGGGCGCTCAGGCGTTCTCTACGAGGTGACTGACTATGGGCGCGACGTCACGGATGCCTATGCCGACGTGCGCGCGGACCTGCTGATCGAAGCCGTCAAGCGGGTGCCGGAGCTGATGGCTCGCCTTCAGGACCTGGCCCACACCCTCGAGTTGATGACCGGGATCTATGATCAGGCTGCGCGCACCGCAGCGACCCATCGGGCAGCCGGTATCCGGGAGCAACGAATGAAGCCGGCCTGACTCCGGCCCGGCCGGTTGTGCTCCGAGCGCTTGCAAGGACCGGCGCCTCCGTTCTGGTGGCTTGTGACGGTTTGCGACAATATGGTGAATTTTGTGGGGTATCTTTGCAAGACGTACGCGGTATAATGCGACTGGCCGTTGAACCAGTTCAAGGCGTTCGATTTGTGCAAAGGGATTCCTATGCAGCCGAGCAAAACCGTGTCGATCGACGAATTGCCGGAGAATACCGCGCTTGCGGTCTATGAACTGATAGCCCGCACATTTCGTGAGTATTCCGAAATTCTTTATATCCGCGTCCCGGATATAACGGATGATGGCGTCAGTGTCGGGGGCGTCGAAATTACGATCCGCAAAACCGCGGACGACAGCATTTCGCCGATTGCCGGACTGCCCGAGGCCAGCCAGGATGCCGCTTATGCCGGATGACAGGACGAGCCGACAGGCTCGGCTTAGCGATTTTCCTATTGGCGTATCGCGGCAACGGAACGTGCAAGAGCAAGATCTTCCGCAATCTCACTCATTTCCCGAGTCCAGCGAACGCTGACCTGCCCGTCGAGCTTGGCTGCCGCAGAGCAGATCGCAATCCTGTTGGAATCGCAGTGGCCTGCTGAATTCCGCTTGGAAGATGAGGCCGGCGCGACTTGCACATCGAAAATATCCCCCACCGCAAGCCGCCTCAGCGCACCGAGGCTGGATGGTCAGTCAAGCAGACACAAATTTGATTGCGATTTGTATTCGCCACACAATACTTAGATCCACCTTCGGCGCCGTTCTTTACAACAACGTTGGACGCGGCGAGCGCCCTGCAGCGAGTGGATCATGGCATCGACCGAAACGTCGCCGAAATGTGCTTTCTCGTCATCAGCAAGGCTCGGCATGACGAGCGATTCAGCGCTTGCTGCGACCGGTTAACATTTCGGACATCCGTCCGCGGTCTTGACTGAGAGGGGCGTGTGTTCGGAGTTGAACCTATCCCCGTATAACCTTTTCGCAGCAAGCCGCCATCTGTCTGCGATAGTTCCAGCATGCATTTGCCAATCGACGGGACGTTGCCGCTCGCAGCATGCCTCTTCCGCCGCCCTCAAAACCAACTCAGGCGAAGACGAGTTGAACCTTCAAGGTTTGCTCAGGATGCTGTTCGACGAGATCAAAGGCGGCGCGTGCCTCCCTTGCGTCGAAGCTCTGTGTTATCATTGCCTCTGGCTTGAGCGCACCCGATTCCAGCCAGCCAATCACTTCGGGGATGAAGCGCCGGTTGAGGCGTGAGCCTACCAGTGTCAGCTCTTTACGGACGATTTCCTGTTGGCTGATGTTGCAGGGTGCGGGTGAAAAGCCGAGAAGGCCAATGCGGCCTGCGGGTGCGACTACGCGGCAGGCTTCCTCCAGCAGGCTCGGAATGCCGGCGCCATCAATGACGATCGATGGCCCGAGCCCATCAAGTTCCGGCGCGACGATCGCGGCGACCGATTGCTGGCGGGAGTTGATGACGACATCGGCGCCGAACGACTTTGCCCGCTCCAACCGATCGCCATCGATATCGGCGATAATGCAACGCGCGCCGTGCATCTTGGCGACCTGTAGAACCGTGATCCCGACCGTTCCAGCACCATAGATGAGGACGACATCATCGCGGGTGCATCCCGTCCGCCAAAGCACGTTGGCGGCAACGGCGAGAGGCTCGGCAAGGGCGGCGACGTCATGTCCCAGCGCCTTTGAAACCTTGACAGCGCTCGCCTCAGGGACGACGGCGACCGAGCGGAAGCCGCCGTCACGATGCACACCGATCACCTGAAGCCTGGCGCAGACATTCGATCGGCCGATGCGGCACGGATAGCAGGTCCCGCAGGAGATCACGGGATCAGCGACAACGTGATCACCGACCGCGAGCGACGATACGCCGGCCCCGAGCGCTTCGACCACACCGGCGAATTCGTGGCCGATCACGCGTGGATAAACGACGAAGGGGTTGGAACCGTGCAGGATATGCATGTCCGATCCGCAGATGCCGGCGCGATGCACGCGGACGGCGATCTCGCCCGGGCCGGGCGGCGGCACGTCACGGTCATCGACAACGAGGCTATACGGTTCGCGAACGGAGATTGTCACCATGTCTTCTGTCCTTCAGCATTGCAGGCATGTACCGATCTATCGGCCGCGGATGACCAGCAGGTGGGCATCGACAAGCGAGCGCCACTTTGAGTTGTTCATGAGTTCTGGCGGAAAGAGGCCGGGGATATCGAAGAAGGCTGCGGCGGAACCGGTGGACTCGGCGAGGAGTGCGGCGGCCTTCAACTCTGTCGCGCGAGGATCGTCCAGATGCTCACTTGATCCGACATAAGCAAGCCACAGTGCGACCACATTGGCAAACCCCTGGGCGTTGTCGCCGACCGCCAGCCTTTCCATTGCCGGGGCGAAGATGCGTTGCGGCATCTTCTGCGACCCGTCCATGGCGATCTGTGCGGTTCTATGTGCGATCGCGGGGTTCGAGAAACGATTGACGAGCTCCTGCCTATAGATCCCGAGATCGATCTGCGGGACGGGATCCAGTGACGGCAGAACCGCTTCCATATGCTCTCGCACGCGCTCCACATGCGCGGGGACCGCCATTACGTCACGGACATAGTCCAGTCCGTTGAGCTGCCCGAGATAGGCAATCAACGAATGGGATCCGTTGAGAAGCCTCAGTTTCATCTTTTCGTAAGCGTGGACGTTTTCGACAAAGATCGCGCCGCCGGCTTCCCAGGCCGGGCGCCCGGCTGCGAAATCGTCCTCTATCACCCATTGCGTAAAGGGTTCTGTCTCAAGTGCCAGCCTGTCGTCGGCGCCGAGGAGCGATGTGGCGAGCTGCCGTGTACCGCCTGTCGCAGCCGGCACGATGCGGTCCACCATGCTGGATGGAAAGCACATGTCCCGCTCGATCCAGCGCGCCAGCTCCGGGTTGCGCCGTTCCGCCATCTCGACGACGAGATGGCGGACGACGTGGCCGTTGCCAGGAAGATTGTCGCAGCAGAGAACGGTGATGGGATGGCGCCCGAGACGCATGCGCCGGGCGAATGTCTCGACGAGAAAGCCGATCGGCCCGATTGGCTGTTCCGGTGTCTTGAGGTCGTGCGCGATGGCTGCATGGGAAAGATCGAGGCCGCCGGAGATCGGATCGATGCCATAGGCCTTTTCGCTCACCGTGAGCGTCACGATCCGCGTCGCGTTGTCGACAAGGCGCTCGAGCAGGCGGTCGCGTTCCTGTCTCGCGGCGATCGCGTCGATGATCGAATAGACCACACGCGCCTTGTCGCCATCGGGACCGCGGGTTATCACGCTATAGCGATAATCTTGCGCCTTGAGGTCGGCGACGACGTCGACGGAGCGCAAACTGGCGCCCGCAATGCCCCAATCGGTGGCTGCACCGGCTTCGATCGCAAGGTCGTTATAGATTGCCTGATGGGCGCGGTGAAACGCTCCCAATCCAAGATGAACTATGCCGATCTTCAGTGACGCCGGATCGAAGGACGGCCGATCGACATCCGGTGGAAGGAGTGCTGTCTTGTCAAGGCGGTTCATCATGCGGTCAGTCCATAAGTGCCATGCGACAAGGTCTGTTCGATGCCGCGCAGTTCGGCAAGGCCCTTAAGTCGGCCGATTGCCGGATAGCCGGGCTGGGCGCCGCGCGTCAGATCGTCGAGGATTTCCTGGCCGTGGTCGGGGCGCATGAAAATCTGATGGTCGGCGCGGCCTTCCGACTTGCGCCGCCGCTCTTCGCCGACCAGCGCCGCGATAACGGCGATCATGTCGGTGTGGCCATCCAGATGCTGGTCCTCAAAAAACGAACAGGGAAAGCCTGGCGTTTGGCGGGTGACGTTGCGCAGATGTGCGAAGTGGATCCGCGGCGCGAGGCGCTTCACCATTGTCGGCAGGTCGTTGTCCGGTCGCGCGCCGAGCGAGCCGGTGCAGAAGGTTACGCCGTTGGCGATACGATCGACGGCGTCGAGAACCTT
Organism: Rhizobium sp. SYY.PMSO; assembly: GCF_046840415.1. Classification (NCBI taxonomy): domain Bacteria; kingdom Pseudomonadati; phylum Pseudomonadota; class Alphaproteobacteria; order Hyphomicrobiales; family Rhizobiaceae; genus Rhizobium; species Rhizobium sp. SYY.PMSO. The sequence goes on along the minus strand of NZ_CP177351.1, from coordinate 1,527,615 downwards.
GATGTAGTCCCGTTCGGTCGACAGGATCCGCGGCAGGCCGAGCAAGGGCCACGGCGGATCATCGCCATGGGCACAAAGCCGCATGTCGAGCTCCTCGGCAACCGGCACCACTTCCGACAGAAAATCGATTAGATTGGCGCGCAAGCGATCGGGGCCGATCCTATCATAGCGCGCGAGCGCAGTGCGGAGCTCGGCAACACTGTAACCGTCGGCCGAGCCCGGAAGCCCTGCACCGATGTTGCGCGACAGATCTGCGATCTTTTCCTGCGTCATCGACGCAAAGCGTTCGCGGGCTAAATCGACGAGCTCGCCCGGGTAGTCTTCCACGGCCCGTTGCCGTTGCAGCACATGGAGATCGAAGGCGGCGAAGTCGACAAGGTCGAAGCGCATAGCGCGCGCGCCGCCCGGTGTCTCCCAGCGCAGTTCGGTGCGCGTCCAGTCGAGCACCGGCATGAAATTGTAGCAGACCGTTGAGATGCCGGCTCTGGCGAGCTGCCGGAGACTTTCCCTCCAGGCATCGACATGGGCTTTCCAGTCGCCGGTCATCGTCTTGATGCTTTCGGAGATGGGAATGCTTTCCACGAGCTCCCATTCCAGGCCGCCGGCACGAACCTCATCCTGGCGCTTGCGGATTTCCTCCATGGTCCAGGCCGTTCCGGTCGGCACATGGTGCAATGCGCTGACGATGCCCTGCGCGCCTGCCTGGGCTGCGTCGCGCACGCTCACCTTGTCGATCGGGCCGAACCACCGCCACATATGTCTCATCTGTCTTCCTCTTCTGGGCCAAGCATAGCCGCTGGCCTAAACGGGATTGTTCCGGCTGTCGGCGGCAAAGGCTGCGACAGCACGAAGGGGCGCCCCTGAACCGCTCGCTATCGGCAGGGGCAGCGTGATCAGGAAGGAAAAGGCGGGCAATTCGCCGAGCCTGGCGAAGTTCTCGCCGATCAGAACACCTGCGCCGAGCAGAAGCTTGTGCGCAGGGAAATCGACGCTTCCGAAGCAGTCGAGCGAAAGGCAGTCCGATCCCGCAATGCGGATCCCGCGCGCAAGCAGGTATTGGGTCGCCTCTCGCGACAGGCCGGGCCAGTCGCTCAGAAACTGCGGATGATCGTCCAATTCACTCCAGAAACGATCCCAGCCGAAATGAAAGAAGACCGCATCGCCGTTTTCGATGACGCCATGTGTTGCCTCGAAGACCTTGATCCGATCGACACCGACTGCCTCGTTCGGCGCACAGTCGCGCGCATCGATCTTGGCCATTCGGCCAAAGAATGTATGCAGGCTCACCGAATCGATCGCGCCGCCGCCGCGCACGAAATGCAGCGGCGCGTCGAAATGCGTGCCAGTATGCTCGCTCATGCCGATCGCATGATTGCAGGCGACATCACCGCGGTCATAGCTTTCAATGACTTCCTGGCAGAAGAAGGGGTGTGTCGGCCAGACCGGCATTGCCGGCGTCAGTCTATGCGTCAGATCCACGAGCGTCATGTCGCCGCCGAAGGTTCTGGCAAGGGTTGCGATATCCATCTCAGGCCGCCTTCGGCTGCGGCACCAGTGCGACGATCAGGATGATGAGCGCGCCGGTCAGGAGAAAGCGGACGCCCGCCTGCATCTGGAAGGTATTGAGCATCGTCGCCATCAGATTGAAGAACAGCGCGGCGCCCCAAATGCCGACCGCATTGGCCTGACCTCCGGCGACGCTCGTGCCGCCGAGGACAACGACGGCGATCGCTTCCAGCAGATAGGTGTCACCCATGTTGAGCGCCGCACCGCCGGAAAAGCCTGCCAGCAAGAACCCGGTAAGGGCGGCTGCGACGCCGCAGAACAGGTATGCCAGCAGTCGGACGCGGCGAACGGGAACGCCCGCAAGGCGCGCTGCCCGTTCACTCTGACCGACGGCGAGCAACCGTCGGCCCCAGACACTGCGGTGCAGTATGAGGGCAACCGCCACGGTCAGAAGGATGACCACGAGCGGCATGATCCTCAATCCGCCGATGGACCAGAAGGTGAAGGCTGACAGGGCCGCCGGAGGTTTCAGTGTCGCCTCTCCGCCAAGGTTGAAGGCAAGCGACTGGAAGACGAAGCTCCAGGCGAGCGTCGCAATGATCGGCGGCAGGCGGAGCAGCGTGATCGCAAGGAAGTTTGCCAGGCCCGCGAGGGCTCCGACGACCAGCGTGACGGCGAGGCCGGGCAGGATCATGTCGTTGCTGCCGTGCATGATCGACATTGAGAGATAGGCTGCCAGTGTCAGGACGGACGGCATCGACAGGTCGATATTGCCGGGACCCGAGGCGATGACCATCATCTGGCCTGTGCCGACAACGACACTGAAGGCCGCGAAGACAAGCGCCGAGGATAAAGTCGGCACGGCGCTTCCGAAGCCGGAATAGGCGATCGTCGCGATCCACATGACGAGGGCAACGATGAAGCCGTAGGTCCAGGGTTTCAGGGAAAGGCGGCTCATGATTTTTTCTCTGCAAGGAGGATTCGTCCGGCGAGCACGAGGAACAGGATGCCGCCCTGCGCGCCGATCTGCCATGTCGGCGGAACCTGCAGAAAGCTCAGCAAGGAGCCAGCCAACGCGAGCGTGAATGCACCGATCACGGTGCCTGCAGGCGAGACGATGCCGCCGGTGAACGAACCGCCTCCAAGAATGACGGCGCCGACGCCGAGCAAGGTGTAGGCGGGTGCGACATTCGGATCTCCCGAGGTCGTGAGACCGGTTAACGTGACGCCAGCGATAAGGCCCAGCAGGCCGGCGGCGGCATAGACGGTCGCGCGGATCATCTTGATCGACCAGCCTGCGCGCTGGATCGCACGGGGATTGCCGCCAGCGCCTCGCAAGATTGCGCCATAGGACGATCGGTTGATGATAATGTGACCGACCGCGGCCGCAAACGCGGCGAGAATGATGGGTAACGGCAGAACTGGCGGCTTCCAGGCCATGAAGCCAGTCAGCCAGGCGGGCGCCGAGCCGCCAGGTGCGGGCAGGATGATGATGGCGATGCCGAGCCATATGAACGACATGCCGAGGGTGACGATGATCGATGGCAGCTGGCGTAGGTGAATCAGGAGGCCGACAGCGGCATAGGCGATGATGCTTGCGATATAGATGGCGATCGCCAGAACGGGTGACGTGTCAAGGTAAAGCGCGGTCACACAGGTGACGAAGCCGACGAACGACCCGATCGAGAGGTCGATATCGCCGAGCATGATGACAAGCATCTGCGCGAGCGATGCAAACATCAGCGGCACGGCCAGCTTGAACAGAAGCATAAAGCCGAAGTAGCTCATCGCCGCTGGCCTGATCCAGAAGATCACCGCGAGCATCACGAGCAGGGCAACGGCCGGCAGGCCGACCTGCAAGGCCGGCGCCAGGCGCCTTCCGAGATCCCGGTTTCGTTGGGACATGGCGATGTCAGCCATTGGCGCCTCCGAAGGATGCTTCGAGGATACGGTTATGATCGATCTGATCGCCGGGAACTTCGGCCACCGCCCGCCCTTCTCGGAAGACATAAAGCCGATCGCAGTTCTTCAATTCCTCGAATTCCGTCGTATACCAGACAAAAGTACGGCCGCGGTCGGCTTCCTGGCGGATCAATTGGTAGACTTCCTGTTTGGTGCCAACGTCAACGCCGCGCATCGGATCATCGAGGAGGATGACCTCGGCATCCGACGCAAGCGCGCGTGCGAATAGGACCTTCTGCTGATTGCCGCCGCTGAGAGACAAGATGGGCGTGTCGATCGAGGGCGCCTTGACCTTGAGCCGACGAAACCAGGTCTCGGCGAGGTCCCGCGCCGAGGAACGTGACACGAAGCCTGCTCTTTGAAGTGCGTTGAGACTGCGAATCGTCAGGTTGTCGGCGATAGACCAGAGCGGCATGACGCCTTCGACACCGCGGTCACCGGCAACGAAGGCAACGGGCACTTTGCGCATTGCGCCATAAATGGCGCGAAGGCGCTCGCGCTGACCATGCCCGTCCAATCCGGCGAAGCCTATGACTTCGCCGGCCGATGCGTTGATCGGCTGTTCGGCGTCGTCTACGCCGGCGTGACTGACGACGAGCTTTTGCCGATCCCTGTCCTTTGCGGCCAGAGTGCGTTCGCTGTGGGTTTCGATGTTGCCCATCATGCCGACCAGGTCGGATCGCGTCAGGCCCGCGGCAGCGCGATCACCGACGATCGCGCCATCCATCATCACGACCACGCGGTCGCAGACGGTGAGGATTTCGTTCAGTCGATGGGTGATCAGGATACAGGCGATGTTTCGGGCGGCCGATGCCTTGATGAAGGCCAGCAGCTGCTCGGCGGGCTTGCTTCCGAGAGCGGAGGTCGGTTCGTCCAGGATGACGCAGCGAACCGTGTCGCCCGTCTCTGTGAACGCCCTTGCAATTTCGACCATCTGGCGCTCGCCGATCGAAAGATCAGCGATCTTGGCGTCGGCGTCTATACCGTGACCGGGGAAGATATCGTCGAGTGTGCGGGTGATAAGGCGGCGGGCCCGCTGCCGCCAGCCGAAGCCGCGCAGGCTGCGATGAATGATGCGCGTGTTTTCAGCGGCGGACAGGTTGGCACATAGCGACAGCTCCTGAAAGACGCAGCGCAATCCGCCAGCCTGTGCTTCGGTTGTTCCCCAGCGATCGACGGCGTGGCCATCATAGACGAAAATCCCCTCGGTGCGCTCGATCGCGCCCGAAAGAATATTCATCAGTGTCGATTTCCCTGCGCCGTTGTGGCCGACGAGACCGACCACTTCTCCGGCGGCAAGGGTGAAATCGACGCCGACAAGCGCGTGCACGGCGCCGAAGGTTTTCCGCACGCCGCGCGCCTCGATGACGAGGCTCGCGGCTACGCGGGCAGCTGCTTGGGAAGACAGCATTGCGATCGCCTTACTTTGGAGCGGGAACCACGGGCAGCGGTTGCTTGTTGACGTTCGCGTCGATGATCTTCGCGACAAGGCCCTGCGGGTAGTCGGCGTTGACGACACCGCCCTCGGGCGCAGCCCTCAGCCAGGCGTCCAGATCCGGCTGATGGATTTGAAGCAGCGGAACCTCGACGAATTTCGGCACTTTCTTGCCGGCCAGGATCTGCTGCGCGACCCAGAAGGCAACCTGCGAAACGGATGGCGTGGCGCCCAGCGAGAAGGTCTCGTAACCGCTCGCGTCGTGTTCCTGCTTCCACAGGGCAAGTTCGTCCTGGCGATTACCCATGATAATGATCGGCAGCTTGCGACCGGCTGCCTTGAAAGCCTGGGCGGCGCCATAGCCGTCGCCGCCCTGCGTCAGGACGGCATCGATCTGCGGCAGGGATGGAAGGATGCCGGAGACTTCCTTCTGCGCGACCGTCGCCGTCCACTGACCATAGACTTCACCGACCTTCTTGTAGCTGGGGTGATCCGCGAGCGCCTTCTTGACGCCCTCGTTGAGGCGTTTGTCGAAGCCGTCGCCCGCCATACCGCGGATTTCCAGAATGTTCGCCGGCTTGTCGCCCAGCTTGCCGGCAATGAAATCCAGTTCCGCTTTGGCATAGGAATCGAGATCGTAGTCGACGCGATATGCGCAGGGCTCGGTCACACCGCTAGCGAAGGCGACGACGACGATGCCGGCATTGCAGGCATCCTTGATTGCGCCGTTCAAGGCAGTATCGGAGCCGGCTAGCACGATGATCGCATCGTAGCCCTGGAGGATCAGGTTTTGAATCTGGGAAGCCTGTTCGGTAACAGAATTGTTCGAGCTGACGACTGCCGTGTCTGCGATCTTTCCATCGGCCTTGGCCTTGGCACCCATGCTTTCGAAGCTCTTGATCATCACCTGACGAAACGAATTACCGGCATAGGAATTTGAAAAGGCGATCTTCTTGCCGCTGGTGTCGCCGGTCGCGATGCCGTCCTGTGCTGCCGCAACGCCGGCCGTAATGGCGCTTGCCATAAACGCCGCGATCAGGGCCTTCATTCTTGAAGCTTGCATGTCCACTATCCTCCCAGGATATCCTTGAAATCGTTGTCGGCGATGGATGCGCTCGATCTGGTCGAATGCGCAACCCTCCCTCAAGGGCAGTGGATAGCTGCCTTCTATCGCCCGGTCGTTATTCATATACTACCATGGCAGTATGTCAACATAGGTGTGGATTGTTGCTCCGATTTATGCGATGCGATGGTCGAAAGAATAGATAGAGGGCGAGGCAATGGCCGGGAGACGACCGAACCAGATTAGCGGTGCAGGATCGACGGAGACCACTGCGGGATCGACCCAGATGCAGGCGATCAATCCCCGACAGCCGATCGCTGGACAGGTCTACGAGCGGCTGAGGCGCGCCATCACCACTTTGTCGATGCTGCCTTCGGAAGCGCTTAGCGAAAAGGAGCTGTCACTCCAGCTCGGAGTGAGCCGGACACCCGTTCGTGAGGCCTTGATCCGCCTCGCCGATGAAGGCCTGATCGACATCTTTCCACAGCGAGGTAGCTTCGTCGCACCGATCCGGCTGCGGGATGTCGAAGAAGCGCAGTTCATCCGCGAATCCCTTGAAGTTGCGGTGGCAAGGCGCCTGGCAGGTGGCTGCTCTCGACGGTTTCTCACGGAAATCAAGAGTAATCTCTACGACCAGGAAAAGGCGGTCAACGCCGAGGCTCTCGATCTCTTTCTGGAACTCGACGAGGCCTTTCATAAGAGCTTCTGTGAAGAGGCGGGGCTTTCGAAAAGCTGGCGTGTGATTCAGTCCGTGAAACTGCAGATGGACCGCGTTCGCTATCTCAGCCTTCCCGATCTCGGGCACCTGCGCGTTCTCCTCAATCAGCACCGCGCAATCGTCGATGCGGTAGAAGCGGGCGATTTGGAGCAAGCGGCTCACTCAATGGCTGCGCATCTCAGAGAAGTGCTTCGCACTGCGAAGACACTGAGCGAGCAACGGCGCGATCTCGTGGAAAACTGAGGGAGGGCAAACGCCGAAAAGAACTGTCGTTGACATTCTACCATGGTAGAGTTGCAATGCTTGGGCAGGGAAGCCGCTATCCGCCTTGCCGTCCGATTTCGAACTCTGCTTCTGGCAATGCGTGCATCCAGACCTTATTGCACAGCATGGCTTAAGGGCGATGAAGGTTATTCGCTGAGCAAACTTCATCTGAACTTGCGACAAGCGCTGGTCCGCGACGCATGAACCTGGTCCCACGGTGTGTCGGGTTGACGACGGGTTACGGGGCGCTCAGTCCTCTATTTGCAGTTTGATGTTATCTGATGTGGAACGAAATCGAACGCGCGGGCAATGCGTGTGCGGGATGAAGTTATACGCGAAGATGTATGAGGAGCAGGCTGCGCAAAGGGATGCCTGCCGACGGGTTTGGATGATAGGCTAAAGTCATTTTCGTTCGAGGCGGGACAGGGAGTTAGAGGGCGTCCGAGCGAACAAGCTCGCGCATCCGCTGGACGAGGTCGTCCAAAATCATGATCCGGTGGCTGCCGGATGGGCGGATTGCGAAATAGGATACTTCGATTTTCGGCTCGAAGGGGATCGCAACGATATCGGCGCCCGCCGATTGCAGGCTTGTGCGATCGACAATGCCCACGCCCATGCCAGCGGCGGCGAAATGGCAGCAATTGAGCATCGACGTTTCCATCGTGCTGGTCGGCTGGTGCTCTTGCCCCGAGAAAGCGCGATCCAGTGCCAGCCTGAGCGGAGAATTTCGTCCGGGGATCAGCACGCGCTCATCGATGAGGTCGGCGGGCCGTATGATATTTTTGGAGGCAAGCCTGTGCCCCGGCGCCATAGCGGCGACGGCATGGGAACTGTGCAGGGTCGCGGCATTCTTGTCGGCCATGCGCGGTGAGCCAAACACGAAGCCCAAATCGTAGCGGTTCTTGTCGACCATATCCCAGATGTGCCGGCTGTTTTCGACGTCAATGACAAGCGGAATATCGCGCCGGTTGCCAACGACATCGAGGATGGCTTGATGAAGATATGGCCGGACGAGCGACGTCACGCTTGCAATTCTGAGAACGGTATTCTTGTGCCGACGAATATCGTCGGCGGCCTGTGCGATCTGATCGAGGCCGAGATACAGCCGTTCGACTTCCCGGAAAAGCTGTGTCGCTTCGACCGTCGGCACGAGGCGGGCTCCCACCCGTTCGAACAGCGTGATCTCGAGGATTTCCTCCAGGTCGCGGATGAGACGGCTTACGGCGGGCTGCGTGACATTCAAGGCATCGGCTGCGGCCGTGATCCCCCCTGTCATCATGACGCTTCTGAAGGCTTCCACTTGTCTCGGTTTCAATCGCATCCCAATGCCCTTTCCATAACATTAGGGCATGGATCGAACACAAAATGCAATTTTTCTTTTTGAACCAGAGTGTTTAGTTGCAGAGAAAATCTGCTTGGAGAGTGCGGATTTCGCAAACGCCGGAGGAACACCAGCATGAAATTTCTAAAGGTCGCGGCTGTCTTGGCGGCATCCTTCCTTGTCCTGCCGCTCGCGAGCCGGGCCAGGGATCTGACAGTTGGTCTCGCAGCCTCCACGACATCGATGGATCCGCAGTTTTACGTCGTCGGCCCGAACAGCGCGATCGCGCGCAATATCTTCGATGGCCTCGTCAATCAGGATGAGAAGCAGCGGCTGCAGCCGGCACTGGCGCTGTCCTGGAAGACCGTCGACGACACGACCTGGGAGTTCAAGCTTCGTCCGAACGTGAAATTCCACGACGGCAGCGATTTTACCGCAGATGATGTCGTTGCCAGCATCAAGCGCGTGCCGCTCGCTTCCAAGAACAGCCCCAGCTCTTTTGCGGCCTATGTCAAGGCGATCACGGAGGTCACTGCGGTCGATCCGCTGACGGTTCGCATCAAGACCGATGGCCCGACGCCCCTGCTGCTGAACAACCTCAGCCGTATCGCGATCCTGCCGGCCAAGATGCAGAACACCACGACGGAAGAGATGAATTCCGGCAAGGGCGTGATCGGCACCGGCCCCTTCAAGTTCGTCTCCTGGACGCCTGACGATAACGTCGTGCTTGCCCGCAACGATGCCTATTGGGGCGAAAAGGCCGCCTGGGACAAGGTCACTTTCAAGGTATTCAAGAACAGCAGCGCCCGCGTTGCCGCGATGCTTTCCGGCGATGTCGATATGATCGAAAGCATCCCGACGGCGGACACGCGGCGGCTGCAGGCCTCCGACCAGTTGAAGGTCGTCAATGTTGCCGGAAACCGGATCATGTATCTTCATATGGATCAGGCGCGCGACGTATCGCCCTTCGCCAAGGGGCCCGACGGCAAGAACCCGCTCCTGAAGCCGGAGGTGCGCCGCGCGCTTTCCCTGTCGATCAACCGCGAAGCACTCGTCGACCGCATTATGGACGGGCAGGGTGTGCCCGCCGGGCAGCTCGTTCCGGAAGGCTATTTCGGCTATGATCCGTCCATCAAGGTCGATCCCTATGATCCGAACAAGGCAAAGGAGCTTCTCGCCAAGGCCGGTTATCCCAACGGGTTTTCGCTGACTTTCCATGCTTCGAACGACCGCTATCCGAACGATTCCAAGGTTGCCCAGGCGATCGGCCAGTTCTTCAGCCGTGTCGGCATCAAGACCGAGGTCGCGACCTTGCCGGGCAGCGTCTATTTCACGCGCGCCTCCAATCTGGAGTTCAGCTTCATCATGGGCGGCGCGGCGGTCGAAACGGGCGAGGCATCCGGCGTGCTCGGCCCGATCCTGGAGACCTTTGGCGACAAGGCCGGACAGGGAAATCGCGGACGCTATTCGAACCCGGAGTTCGACAAGACGCTGAACGAAGCACGCTCGACGCTCGATGACGGCAAGCGCGAGGAGCTTCTTCGCAAGGCGACCGAGATCGCAATGAACGATCTTGGCGTCATCCCGATCTTCTACCTCGCCAACACCTGGGCGGTGAAGAAGGACCTTTCCTATCCCGGCCGCTCGGATGGCTACACGCTGCCCTATTATGTGAAGCCGAACTGAGCGGGCGAAAGGGCGATCGAACATGTCTTTCCGCGGCGTATTTCCCTACCTCGTCTCGCCGATCGATCATTCCGGTCAGGTGATGAAGGGCGTGTTGGCCGACCTCGTGGATCACCTGATCGCTTCGGGGGTTCATGGCCTGACGCCGCTCGGCAGCACCGGCGAATTCGCCTATCTGAACTGGGATCAGCGCCGCAGCGTCGTCGATACGGTGATTGCCGCCAGCCACGGACGCGTTCCCGTGGTCGCCGGCGTCGCATCGACATCGACCAGCGACGCTGTCGCCCAGACCGAATACATGGTCGAGGCGGGAGCCGACGGCATCCTTGCGGTCCTGGAATCCTATTTTCCGGTCAGCGACGAAGGTGTCGAGGCCTACTTCACGGCCATTGCCAAGGCGGCGAAGGGCCGGCCGGTGGTGCTCTATACCAATCCGCAATTCCAACGTTCCGACTTGAGCCTGCCCGTTATCGAGCGGTTGAGCCGGGTCGATAACATCCGCTACATCAAGGACGCTTCGACCAATACGGGGCGGCTACTCTCCATCATCGAGCGCACCCAGGGCCGCATGGAAGTGTTCGCAGCCTCGGCCCACATTCCGGTCTGCGTGATGATGATCGGCGGTGTCGGCTGGATGGCCGGTCCCGCCTGTGTCGTGCCGAAGCAGAGCATCGCGCTCTACGAGGCCGCGAATGCCGGCGATTGGGCAAGGGCGATGGATTTGCAGCGGCCGCTCTGGCGGGTCAACGAGATCTTCGCGAAATACTCGATCGCCGCCTGCATCAAGACGGCGCTGGAGCTGCAGGGCTTTCCTGTTGGCGCCCCCATGCATCCGCAGCTTCCGCTTGGCGAGGCTGCGCGAATTGAGATCGCAGATGTTCTTCGCGAACTCGGCGCCCTTTGACATCGCATTTTCCATCTATTGAAGGCATTTCACCATGAAGCCGATTTCGATCATTGTCGATTGCGACCCGGGAATTGACGATACGATCGCACTTCTGACCGCATTCGTGTCGCCGGAACTCGATATACTCGGCATCACGCCGGTCTGCGGCAATCAGCCGCTGGAGCGCACCGTGCGCAACGCCCTTCAGGTGTGCGAGCTCGGCGGTCGTGTCGAGATCCCGGTCTTTGCAGGCTGTTTTCGCCCAATGTTGCGCGAGCCGATCCACGGCCAGTTCCACGGCAAGACCGGGCTTGGCAATACGGTCTTGCCGGAGCCTGAAAAGACGGCGGAGAGCAAATCCGCGGTCGATTTCCTCATCGACACCTTGAGCGAGGCAGCACAGACAGGCGAGCGCATCACGCTCTGCTGCCTTGGGCCGATGACCAATATCGCCGTCGCCCTCAGGATGAAGCCGCAGATCGCCGATGGCATCGAGCGGATCGTCATGATGGGGGGCGCCTATCGCGAGCCGGGCAACCGGACGATGACCTCCGAATTCAACATATTGGCCGATCCGCATGCGGCGCATGTCGTCTTCTCAAGCGGAATACCGCTCGTTGCGCTGGCGCTCGATGCGACGCATCAGGTGATGCTGAAGCCGGAGCATGTCGCCGAGTTCGCGCGCGTCAGCGGGCGCATCTCGCAGACGCTTGCCGAGCTGATGGCCTTCTGGGATCGCAACGATGTGCGCCGCTACGGTTCGCGCGGCGGCCCGCTGCATGATCCGCTGGTGATCGCCTACATCCTTGCCCCGCATCTGTTCGCGACCGAAAAGGCCCGCGTCTTCGTGGAGCACGAAAGCGAACTCTGCATGGGCCAGACCATTGCCGACTGGTATGGCAAGAGCGGTCTCGAGCCGAATGCCGACATCGTCACGAAGGTCGATGCCGAGGGCGTGATCGCCTTCTTTCTCGAGCGTTTGTCGCGCTATGCCGAAAAGGCCATCGCATGACACGTCATAAGGTCATTATCGATGCCGACCCGGGCGTGGACGATGCCGCGGCCATCCTGATGGCGCTCGCATCGCCGGAAATCGACGTGCTCGGCCTGTCGATCGTTGCCGGTAATGTTCCCCTTCGCGATACGGTGCTCAACGCCTGCAAGATCGTCGGCCTCAGCGGCCGCGACGACGTGCCGGTTCATGCGGGAGCTACCGGGCCGCTGGTCCGCGATCAGGTTTTTGGCAAATATGCCAGCATCGGCGCCTTTGACGATGGCTTGGTCAGGGCCGGCGACATCGGCGCTTCCAGCGAGCATGCCGTCCATTTCATCGTGCGCTCCGCGCGCGAAGCGGCAAAGGCCGGCGATCAGATCACCATCTGTGCCATCGGGCCGATGACCAATATCGCCTTGGCGCTCATCCAGCATCCGGACGTGGCATCCGGCATCCGGCAGATCGTTTCGATGGGCGGAGCCTTCACGGCGCTCGGCCACCGCACCCCCTGGGCCGAGTTCAATATCTATGCCGATCCGCATGCCGCCGAGGCCGTTTATCGGTCCGGCGTACCGATCGTCATCATGCCGCTCGACATGACGTTTCAGGCCCTGTTTACCTCGGAGCATTTCAAGCAGTTTCGGGCGGGAGGCGAGGCGGGGAATGCGCTTTTCAATCTGTTTTCGACCTTCGACCGCAGCGATATCGGGCGCTTCGGCAGGCCGGGCGGTCCGATCCACGACGCCACGACGATCGCCTGGCTCATCCGTCCGGATCTGTTTCGCGGCCGCGAAGCTTTCGTCGGTGTGCAGGTGACGGGCCTCACCATGGGCTACACCTATGCCGACTTTTACGGAAAGATGGATCGCCCGCCGAATGCCACCGTTATCACCGAGGTCGACGAGGCCGGGTTCATCGCACTGCTGATCGAGCGCGTCGTCCGCTATGGGCGGAACGGGTTCGGGAAGACAGCGCAGGGAGGTTGAAAACATGGGCGGATATTTGCTGAGCCGGTCGATCCAGACCATTCTTACGCTGCTCGTCATGTCGGTTCTGGTCTTTGCCGGGCTCTATCTCGTCGGCAATCCCGTCGACGTGCTCTTAAGTCCTACGGCAACGCCGGCGGAGCGTCTTCAGGTCATTCAGTCCTTCGGACTCGACAAGCCGGTCTGGGAGCAATACTGGCTGTTTCTCACACGCGCGCTGTCGGGGGATCTCGGCAATTCCTTCGTCTATAATCAACCGGCGCTGACGTTGATCCTTCGCCGCATGCCGGCAACCTTGGAGCTTGCCTTCGTCGCGCTCATCATGGCGCTGGTCATCGGCATACCGCTCGGCGTCTATGCCGGCCTGAAGCCGAAGGGCCTGATCTCGAAATCGATCATGACCTTCTCGATCCTCGGCTTCAGCCTGCCGACCTTCTGGATCGGCCTCGTGATGATCATGCTGTTCAGCGTCCATTTCGGCTGGCTGCCAGCCTCCGGCCGGGGCCAGACGGTGCCGGTTTTCGGGGTGCCGCTCAGCCTCCTCACCTTGGACGGCCTCTCCCATCTGGTATTGCCGGCCTTCAATCTGGCGCTCTTCAAGATTTCGCTCGTCATCCGCCTGACCCGCGCCGGCGTAATGGAGACGATGCAGCTCGATTTCGTCCGGTTCGCTCGCGCCAAGGGCCTGACCGAGCGGCGGATCGTCACCGTGCATGTGCTGAAGAACACGCTGATCCCGCTGATCACCGTGATCGGCCTCGAACTCGGATCGTTGATCGCCTTTGCCGTCGTGACCGAGACGATCTTCGCCTGGCCCGGCATGGGCAAGCTCATCATCGACGCGATCGGCGTGCTCGACCGACCGGTCATCCTCGCCTATCTGATGATCACTGTCGTTATGTTCAGCGTCATCAACCTGCTGGTCGACATTCTCTATTCGATCGTCGATCCCCGCGTTCGTCTCGAAGGGAATTCGTAATGGCCGACAATAGCTCGAACGCTGGTTCGGTGCATGCGGGCGAGGCGGGTGCAGACAAGGCCGTCTCGCGTTCGCCCTTCCGGCAGACGATGTCGGCCCTTCTGCACGACAGGCTTGCGCTGGCAGGGCTGATCCTCGTCGCCATCTTCGTGGTTGCGGCAATATTCGCGCCGCTGCTCGCCCCGCAGAACCCCTATGACCTGTCCCAGCTCGACATTCTCGATGGGCGTCTGCCGCCCGGCTCGCATAGCACGAGCGGCATGCTTTACCTGATCGGTACGGACGATCAGGGTCGCGATCTGATGAGCGCGATCCTGTACGGCTTGCGTACCAGCCTGCTCGTGGGGATATCGAGCGCCGCCGTGGCGCTGGTCATCGGCGCTTCGATCGGGCTCGTCAGCGCCTATGTCGGCGGCCGCCTCGATGCCTTCCTGATGCGAATAGTCGATATCCAGCTAAGCTTCCCCGCCATTCTCATCGCGCTGATCTTTCTGGCGATCCTCGGCCAGGGCGTCGACAAGATCATCCTGGCGCTCATCGTCACGCAATGGGCCTATTATGCCCGCACGATCCGCGGCTCGGCGCTGGTGGAGCGCAAACGCGCCTATGTGGACGCGGCCCGCTCGATGGCCTTGCCCGATGGCAGCATCCTCTTTCGCCATATCCTGCCGAATTGCCTGCCGCCCCTGATCGTGGTTGCCACGATGCGCGTGGCCTATGCGATCATGCTGGAGGCGACGCTCTCCTTCCTCGGCATCGGCCTGCCGGTCACGCAGCCGTCTCTCGGCCTGCTGATTTCCAACGGCTTCGAATATATGCTCTCCGGCGATTACTGGATCAGCTTCTTTCCGGGCCTGGCGCTTCTTCTGCTCATCGTCGGGATCAATCTTATCGGCGATGCGCTGCGTGATATCCTCAATCCACGGCGGGAAGGCTGAGCCATGACCAAACCGATCCTTTCGATCTCCAAGCTCAACACGGCCTTTCGCGTCGGAGGCGAATGGCGCAATGTCATCCGCGATATCAGCTTCGATATCGGCCCGAAGGAAACCGTTGCCGTCGTCGGCGAATCCGGCTCCGGCAAGAGCGTCACGGCAATGTCGATCATGCGGCTTCTGTCGCCGGCCAATTCGAAGATCACCGGCAGGATCGAGTTCGAGGGACGCGATCTCCTGTCGCTGCCGCTTGCCGATATGCAGGCGATCCGCGGCAATCGGATCGGCATGATCTTCCAGGAGCCGATGACCTCGCTCAATCCCGTCCTGAGGATCGGCCGGCAGATCACCGAGGTTCTGGTGCAGCATCGCGGCATGTCGCAATCGCAGGCCGAGGCCGAAGCCGTGCGCCTGCTCGAAAAAGTGCGCATTCCCTCGGCAAAATCGCGCCTCGATGAATATCCGATGAATTTTTCCGGCGGCATGCGCCAGCGCGTGGTGATCGCGATCGCGCTTGCCTGCGATCCGAAGCTTCTGATCGCCGACGAACCGACGACTGCGCTGGACGTGACCATTCAGGCGCAGATTCTCGGCCTGATCAAGACGCTGCAGGAAGAGGAGGGCATGTCAGTCCTCTTCATCACCCATGATATGGGCGTCGTTGCTGAAATCTCAGACCGCACGGTCGTCATGTATCGCGGCGAGCAGGTGGAGACGGATAAGACGGCCGCGCTCTTTGCCGGCGCCAGGCATCCCTATACGCGCGCGCTTCTCTCGGCCGTGCCGCAGCTCGGCTCGATGACCGGGACGGACCGGCCATTGCGCTTTCCGCAGGTGGATATGGCGACCGGCGCGGTGCAGCCTGTGAAGCCGACCGAGGATACGGTAAGGCTCAATCAGCCGCCGATCCTGAAGGTCGACAACCTCATCACCCGTTTTCCGGTCAAGCGCGGTTTCCTGCGCAGGACCGTCGGCAACATCCACGCCGTCGAGGGTGTTTCGCTCGAACTCCGGCAGGGCGAAACCCTGTCGCTGGTCGGCGAATCCGGTTGCGGCAAATCGACGACCGGACGTTCGATCATTCGTCTTACCCCGGCAATGTCCGGCGAAATCCGTATCGACGGCAAGGATGTCCTGAAAGCCGGCAAGGACGATCTTGCCAATATCCGGCGCGAAGCGCAGATGATCTTCCAGGACCCGTTCGAAAGCCTCAATCCGCGCATGCGTATCGGCCAGGCGATCGCCGAACCGATCATCGCGCATGGGCTGGCAAGCGCCTCGCAGGCAAAGGGTCGCGTCGGCGACCTTCTCGAACGGGTCGGCCTTTCGGCATCGATGGCGGATCGCTTCCCGCACGAATTCTCGGGCGGGCAGCGCCAGCGTGTGTGCATCGCCCGCGCACTCGCGCTCGAGCCGAAGCTTCTCATCGCCGATGAATCGGTTTCCGCGCTCGACGTCTCCGTCAAGGCGCAGGTCATCAATCTCATGCTGGACCTGCAGGAAAAATACGGACTTGGCTATCTCTTCATCAGCCACGACATGGCCGTGGTGGAGCGCATCAGCCACCGTGTTGCGGTGATGTATCTTGGTGAAATCGTCGAAATCGGGCCTCGACGGGCGGTTTTCGAGAATCCGCAGCACGACTATACCAAACGTCTGATGGCGGCGGTCCCTGTTGCCGACCCGACCCGCCGTTCGACGCGCCGTATCTCCAATGAGGAGATCGGAAGTCCGTTCCGTGTTGCAAACTATGAGCCGCCAAAACGCACCTATGAACAAGTGAGCCCGGGACATTTTCTCCGGGTTGCCTGAATGGGGAGGCAATCGCCGGGCAGCGCGAACAGCCACCGGGGTTAAAGCAATTCCAGGAAAAGTGCATAGCGTTTTCCGTCCGGATTTGCGTCAAGGCAAAAGGAGAGAGCGTTTTCGCGCTTCGAAGAAAAGCGGAAGCGCTCTGGGTGAGGGTATCCTTCCACGCCGCTTTCGTCTCGATCCCGCATCTCCCGCTTAACAGGCGGAGGATTGTGTCCGGGAAATTATGGAGCCATGGCGGCATGCCGTATGACCGGAGAATTGTTGCGTATTAGTCACTGGCGGGAACAAACGTTATGTCTGGCGGCAACCGGGCGATGCGGGCAAGTCCGGATCGGTCCGGGCTTATCCCATGAAAAAACATGATATTTCCAATCATATTTTTATCCGGCTGTCGGATTTCCAATCGATCGGTCCGCTCCTGAACTATTGCAGAGCAGGAAAATCCTGATTAGTCGCTGACCGCAGCGGAGCAGCTGATGCAATATTTTCGCGCTGGCGGGACGTGACTATGAGTTGGGATTTAAACGGTCTCTTTAGACGGCATGCCAAGGAAGTCGTACGCTTTCTGTGCCGGCGTGGCATGAACAGGGAAGCAGCTCACGATCTCACGCAGGATGCGTTCGTGCGATTGCTGGCCTACAATGGCCGTTCCGATCGCAGCGCCGGCAATCCGAGGGCGCTTCTTTTCCATGTCGCCCGCAATCTCAGTATCGATTTTTACCGGCGGGAGCGCCTCGTCCAGTATGCCGACCTCACGGATGAAGAGTTTTTCGCGATTCCCGATCTCAGTCCTTCGGTCGAAACGATCGTCTACGATCAGCAGCGTCTTGCAATTACCGCTGCCGCGCTCGCAGAGCTTCCCGAACGCACCCGGCTCGCGTTCGAACTGCACCGTCTTGGCGATATGACGATCAACGAGGTTGCCGAACAGCTCGAATTGTCGTCGACACGGACATGGACTTTGATTCGGGAGGCCTACCACCACATCAGGCAGCGCCTTCAGGCCGCCGCCGACTGAAGTGCGGATAAATTGAAGCGCTTGTTCGTTTCCATCTATAGTGCCCAACCGATCCAGCTTACCGACAAGACCACTCATGCAGCAAGACACAGGCGACGATGATCGATTGTTCGAAGAGGCGATGAATTTGATCATCCGCCTGCAGAACGATCGCAGCAATCCCGTTGCGCTAAACATGATCCGCCATTGGCGCGCAATGAGTCCGGAGCACGAGCGCATATGGGCGGAGGTACTGGAAATCCACGCCATGTCCGGAAAAGTTCTCACGGATCAGTATCAGCTCGAATCCGCACCTGGGATTTCCCGACGCAAATTGATGCTCATGGGGGCGCTCCTCCTCGGGACGGCTGCAACCGGGGGGCTGGCCGGTCCGGGGCTCATCGCAAGGGCAAGTGCCGATTTTGCCACGACGACGGCCGAGATCAAACGCGTTGCCTTGCCGGATGGAAGCGTGCTGACGCTCGGCCCGGATAGCGGGATCAAGGTGGCGTTCAGCGAGCGGCGGCGAGACATACGATTGCTCTATGGCATGGCGTTCGCGGAGGTTGCCAAGGATGCCGATCGTCCCTTCTCCGTTGGCGTGGATGAGATCACGGCAACCGCGCTCGGAACCGCCTTCGATGTCAGCGATGACGACGGCTTCGTGACGATATCGGTCGATCACGGCCTGGTGCAGGTCGATGCCTCGATAGTCGACCGGGCGCAACTTTCAGCCGGTCAATGGTTGAGGGTCGATACGAACGGGAAACGTTTCGATCGCGGCGCACGCAACCTCGGGCAGATCGCCGTCTGGCGCGACGGCATGATCGTTGCCGACAACGAGCCGATCTCGGCCGTCATTGCCAGGATTACCCGCTGGCAGTCCGGGAAAGTACTGGTCGCCGATCCGGGCCTCGGGTCCCTGCCCATTAGCGGGGTGTTCGATCTCAATCAGCCGCTCAGGGCACTCGAAGCCGTCGTCCAGCCTTATGGCGGCAGGGTACGTCAGATTTCTCCGTGGCTCACCGTCATTACAAAAATCTGATTTTTTTCCTCAGGAAAAGAGAAAATCCAGCGGCCACGCTCGTCTCCATCCATAGGGCGGCACATACCGAGCTTGAGCAGGCAAAGCACGCTCTTTCGCATCTGTATGAATTGGAGTGGTTTAATGGGGCGTGGATTGGCTTTTCTGCTTCGGGACAGGAATAGCGGCGGAGCAGGCTTGGCTGCGTTGATGGTGTCGACCATGTCGGTCGGCCTGGGTGTCATGCACACAGGCCCGGCGCTTGCGCAAACGACAGCCGAGGTCAACTTCTCGGTGCCGGCGGGGTCGCTGGATCAGGCGCTTGCCGCCTTCGGCAGGCAATCCGGTCTTCAGGTCACCTATACCCCGTCGATCACAGCAGGCAAGAAGTCGCCCGGCGCATCCGGACATCTCTCCCCCGATCAGGCGCTTGCCCGAATCCTCAAGGCATCCGGCCTGTCTTTCTCATTCACCAATTCCACAACGGTCGCGATTTCGGCGGCAGCGGCGGGGGGCACCGTCGACAGCACCGGTGCGACTGCGTTGGCACCCATTGAAATTCGGAGCGGCAAGGAAAGTGCGTGGGGGCCGGTAAACGGACTGGTCGCGACGCAAAGCGCTTCGGGCACGAAGACCGACACGCCGCTCGCCGAAACGCCCCAGTCGATATCGGTCGTTTCCCGCAAGCAGCTTCAGGATCAGGCGGTGCGCAACGTCGGAGAGGCGCTGCGTTATTCGCCGGGCGTGCTTGCGGAAGAGTACGGAGGCACGGATGCGCGTATCGACCGTTACATGATACGTGGTTTCCCCGGCACCAATCCCTATCTGGATGGCCTGACCACCAACACTTACTACACGCTGCTGTCGCCGAAGATAGAACCCTATGGGCTTGAGCGGGTCGAGGTGTTGAGCGGGCCGGCATCATCGCTCTACGGCGCGAATAGTCCAGGCGGCCTCGTTGCCGCGGTCAGCAAACGTCCGACCGATACGCCGCTGCACGAATTTCAATGGCAGGTCGGCTCGCCGAAGGGCGTATCGGGTGCCTTCGATTTCAGCGGGCCGGTCAGCGACGACGGAACTCTCCTGTATCGCTTGACGGGTATTGCGCGGACGGCAAATACCCAGGTCGATCACGTCGACACCAAGAACTACTACATTGCGCCCGCCTTCACCTGGAAGCCGGATGAGGATACGACCTTTACCTTCCTCTCCAAGTTTCAACGATCGAACGACGGCGGCCTGGTGCAGAACCTGCCGGCATTGGGCACGCTCTACGGCGCGTCGTTCGGCAAGATTCCAACCAGCCTGTTCACCGGAGAGCCCGATTTCAACGATATTACCCGCTCCAGCAGGTCGGTGGGCTATTCGTTCGAGCATCGTTTCAACGACGTTTGGACGGTGCGCCAGAATTTGCGCTATTCCTATACGGATACGGATATTCAAGAGATCGGGACCTCGGGGTTCATCCCCGGAACCACTCAACTCGACCGCTGGACTTTGGGTGCAAGCGCCAATCTTCATGATCTTGCGGTGGACACGCAGGCGCAAGCCAAGTTCGATACCGGGCCGCTCGATCATACGCTTCTGTTCGGCGTCGATTATATGCGTTCGCACAGCCGTTGGTATGAGAGCGACGGATCGGCGTCGCCTCTCGATGTGCTCGATCCGGTCTACGGCCAGCCTTTCACCGTACCGGCGGTCGATTTCGCGACCGACGATCATCTCCGGCAGACAGGGGTCTATGCGCAGGATCAGGTTGCCTTCGGCAATTGGCGCGTTTCCGGCGGGCTGCGTTACGACTGGGCGAAGACCAGCGACACGGATCTGGTTTCGGACGGCAATCCAACCGTCGAGAACGACGACAAGAAACTGACCGGGCGCTTCGGCCTCCTTTATCTTTTCGACAACGGGATCGCTCCCTACTTCAGCTATTCGACCTCGTTTCAGCCGTCGCCCGGGCTGAATTCGACGACCGGCGATGCGTTGAAGCCGACCACCGGCAAGCAATACGAGGTCGGCGTGAAATATCAGCCGTCCGGCTACAACAGCTACATGACGGTTGCCGCTTATAATCTCGACCAGACCGATGTGACGACAACCAATCCCGGCCCGCCGGTGACCTACGCACAGACCGGAGCCATCCGTATGCGCGGCTTCGAAGTGGCGGGGGTCGCCGATCTGGACAACGGCCTGAAGCTGATCGCGAACTACACATACAATAACGGAGAGATCACCAAGGACGATGATCCGTCTCTACGTGGAAACCGGCCGAAGGACGTGCCGAAAAGCATGGCCAGCCTGTGGCTGGACAAGACCATCGAAAGCGGCGCAGCCGAGGGGCTTGGGTTCGGCGCGGGTGCGCGCTATGTGGGCAGCCGTTACGGCGACAACGCCAATACGCTGAAGATCCCGGATTATTTCCTCGTCGATGCCTCCATCCACTATGATTACAAGGATTGGCGTTTCGCGCTCAACGGCACCAATCTGTTCGACAAGAAATATGTCGGCACCTGCGATGACGATACGTTCTGCTACTATGGAGAGCGCAGGGCGGTGCTGGGCACCGTCTCGGTAAAATGGTGATCCGGGACCGGTCCCGGCCCGGCAGTGCCCCGCAGGCAAACGGTCGGATGGGAAACCCGTTGGGACGCCGGCGATTTATCGCCGGCGCAGCCGCAACTCTGATCGGGTATCCCCTGACGTCGAAGGCGGCGCCGCAAGAACGCAGAATCGCCTCCTTGAACTGGGCGATCAGCGAGACACTTTATGGCCTGGGCATCACGCCGATCGCCGCGGCCGAGACGGCGTCCTATGATCTGGTGGTGGGGCAACCAAGGACACCGGCCACGACCGTCGACATCGGGCTGCAGGGTGCACCGAATTTCGAATATATCGCGCAACTGTCTCCCGACATCATCCTTATCCAGACCTGGCAGGAGTCGCTGCGGGCACCGCTTGCGCGATGCGCGCCGGTCGAAACCATTGGCATTCATACCGGGGAGGGCGACGTCTATCGGCATGCCTGCGATGCGGTCCGCAAGATCGGAGCCCTGACCGGACGTGTAGTCGAATCGGAAACATTTCTTGCAGGTGTGGAGGCCAGGTTCGCGTCGTTGCGAAAGAGCATGCAGGCCAAGCCGATGGTTCCACTGTATCTCGTACAGATGATCGACGACAATAATCTCACGGTTTTCTCGCGGGGAAGCCTGTTCGACGCCGCTCTTTCCAAGCTCGGCCTCGTCAACGCATGGCAGGGCGAACCCACTTTGCTGTGGGGAGGGGCCGTCATCGGCATCGAGCAACTCGCGACAGATCCCAAGGCCCGGATAATACTCATCGATTCTCCCGGGCTTGCGCCGGAGGAAGCCCTGACGAAGAGCCCGCTGTGGGCGACATTGCCAGCGGTTCGATCGGGTCGCTTTACCAGGATCCCGTCATTCTGGGGGTTTGGAGCGCTGCCGACGACTATCCGTTTCGCAGAAACGATCGCCTCCAGCCTCGAAGGCATCCCCGGATGATCGCATGAAACCGCGGGCTCAATCCTCCAGCGCAAATGCACTTATCGTCGGCGGTCTATTGCTTGCGCTGGCTCTCGTGCTGACGGGGTTCAATCTCAAAGCCGCATTTCCGCAGCTTGGATGGCACGATCTGGCGCAGCGAGCCCGCGAAGGGGATCTGCCTGCAGCCATCGCATTCTATAGCGCATTGCCGCGTATCGCCGTCGCCATGCTCTGTGGTGCCGGGCTCGCATTGTGCGGAACCATCTATCAACAAGTGCTGCGTAATCCGCTGGCCGAACCTTCGACACTCGGGGTCTCTTCGGGTGCCTATCTTGCGGTATCGGCCTTGTCCTGGCTGCTGCCAGGGCTGGGGATGCCGGAGAGAATTCTTATCGCCATGGCAGGAGCGGGGCTCGCCATGGCGCTGGTGCTGATCCTGGCCTGGGGTCACGGATTGTCGGTTCTTGCACTGTCCCTAAGCGGATTGACCTTGAATCTCGTGTTCGGCTCACTTGCGTCGATGATCATCACATTCCATCGCGATGGCATGGTGTCATTGTCATTCTGGGGCTCGGGAGCGCTTCGGCAGAATGACTGGGGGGCAGCCGAAACCCTGGTATTCACCCTTCTTCCTGCTGCCGTGGCTCTTCTTCCAGCCACACGGTCGCTCTCATTGTTCAGTGTCGAAGATGAGATCATGGCAGGACTGGGCGTCTCTGTTCGAGCCTTTCGGTTGCTGGCACTCATATTGGCCACATGGATTGCCGCCGTCATCGTCGCCTGCGTGGGGATCATCGGCTTCGTCGGGCTCGCCGCCCCTTGGCTTGCTCATCTGTTTGGAGCCCGGCGAATGGCGGCGCGCCTATTGGTGTCCGCAACGACCGGTACGGCGCTGCTGCTGGCAACCGATCAACTGTTAATTGCATCCGGTCCCATGGCGCAGTCGATTCCTGCCGGCTCATTGACGGCTTTGCTCGGCGCACCGGTGCTCCTGTGGCTATTGCGCAAGCCAAGGGCGACGCCGCCGACGGCCGCCGCGGGTGCCTCCGTTTTTTCGATCCCGCGTGCGCCGACCATGCCCGCCGTTCTTGTTCTGGCGATTCTTGGCATAGCGGCGGCCATGATGATCGGACGGGACGCTCATGGCTGGCATATCCTCGATTATGATCGATTTGCAAAGGTTCTCCCCTGGCGGTGGCCGCGCGTGCTGGGCTCGGCCGCGGCCGGAGCAGCTTTGGGGATTGCCGGCTCCAGCCTGCAACGATTGACCGCCAATCCGATGGCAAGCCCTGAAGTTCTCGGCGTTTCAAGCGGTGCGATCCTTGGCGCCCTGCTTGCCATGTTCATCGCTTCGCCGGATCTGCCAGTGACCCAGAACATCGGAGCCGTCGCCGGTTCGGGAGTGGTGGTTGCACTTTTGGCGCTGTCTGCGCGCCGCGGCAGATCTGCGGCAGGGCATGTTCTGATGGTCGGGATAGGTCTTGGCACGGTACTCAGCGCGATCTCGAGCGCGATCGCACTCCTACCCGACCCGCGTTTCCAAATCCTCCAGCTCTGGATTGTCGGATCGACGGATGGCATCTCGCCGCTCTCTGCCGTTTTTATGGCTGTCGTGGCAATGGCCGGTCTCGGCGCTGCATGTCTTCTAAGGCGCTGGCAGGCGATGCTGCAGCTCGGCGCGCCCTTTGCCATCGCCGGCGGCGTCGCCGTCGGACGGGCGCAGATGGCTATGCTGATGCTCGTGTCGGTGCTTTGTGCAATTGCAACGCTGATCGTGGGCCCCCTGAGTTTCATCGGACTGATGGCGCCGCATCTTGCCGAAAAACTCGGCGGCAGGCGGGTGGTTTCTCACCTGCTTCTTACGGCGATTCTTGGTGCGCTGATCATGGTTCTCGCAGACTGGCTGGGGCGAAACCTTTCGTTTCCCTACGAGATTCCCGCAGGTCTGCTCGCCACATTGATTGGAGGGCCTTATTACCTATGGCTTTTCCACAAGCGTGCCACCTGAACGCACCAGGGCACCGAGACGTGTCCCTCTGAAGTTCCTCGCCCGGCCGATGGTGAATGGTCATGGGGGACGATTTACGCCAAATCCGCCAATTGTTATCAGGACCTTGAATCGGGTCGCAATTCATATCTTTCCAAGAGCAAAAAGCCAGGTGAGCTCCTTTTGAGCGAAACTCAAGCAAGATTACGCCGGGGTCGATACGGATCTTCCTGAGAATATCCTGAATATTGAGTCAGTATATCCAGAAGCTCTCTACCCATCATGGGAAGCGCAGGATCTGCGCCTGCACAGCGGCTCTCAGCCCAGCGCGCACGCTCCTCAGGCGACAGGCGGATTGCTATAGCCATCGGGCGATAGGCCCGCTTTTGCTTTGGTAGAAATCATTGGTAAGCTAAGCAAGTCGACACCGAAGATCGGCGTCGCCATCCGGCTCATCCTTGAATTGCTCGATATTTTCAAACACATGAGAAAGGGTGGGCCAATCACCGCCATTACAGCTCTTCCTGCAAGACGTTCAATTTGTTCGTGAACTTTGCAGGATAAAAATGGAACCATTCGGGCACCATGGGTATTGCCCTTGCCGAGCGGCCCTGACGGTCGACAATATGCCCGGTTGGGAGTGCCGATCTTGAAGAAGATAGACATAAACGCAGCGAAGATTGCCGAACGCGTCGATCGATTAATCGTGCGTTCAGGGTGTTAAAGCTAGTTAAGCGGCAACGATTGCCCCGGTTGCTGTCAAGCGGGTGGGGTGCTGTAACGAAGATCTCAGGCTCCCGGTTGTCGTTTCCAGAACCCCGGATTCCGGAAACGACGCGACAAAAGCGAAAGACACATGTCGTCTAAAGATACTGTCAACGATTCTGCCTCAACCTCCCAGATGGATCATTCGGATCGCGAATTCGGCATCCGCGCCGCTCTTTTGTCAAACGATCAGCTGAGGGCCAGGGCTGCAAAATTTGCCGAGAACCGGACGCTGGATTTCGTTCAGTTCAAAGACTTCGATTTTTATCTCCGCCATAAAGAGAACGAGACCGAGATTCTCCGGGTCTATCGTGCCGCCGCGACGGATGTCGACGCCGGTGAGAGCATCACGCCGGCCGCCGAATGGCTGCTCGACAATCACTACATCGTCGAGGAAGCAATTCAGGAAGTTCGCCGTGACTTTCCGAAGAAGTTCTATCGCGAACTGCGCAAGATCAAGCTCGATGGGACGGAGGTGCCGCGCACGCTCGCACTCGCCTGGCTTTACATGGCGCATGCGCACAGCAATATCAGCAATGCCGGCATGACGGCGGTGACGGAGGGGTTTCAGGATCGCGAAACTCTGCGGATCGGCGAACTCTGGGCTCTGCCTTCGCTGGTGCGCTACGTACTGATCGACAATCTTCGCCGGGTGGCATCGCAGATCGACAAGAGCCGTCAGATGCGTGCGGCCGCCAATGCGGCGGCCACCGAGGCGATTGCGCTCGGCGATGCCGGCGCGGCGCAACATCTGGAGACGCTGGCCGCCAACATCGACGACACGACCTTCGTCACGCAGCTGCACTATCGTCTTCGCAATGCGCTCGAGCCAACGGAAGCCGCGCTGAACTGGCTCGAAGGCAAGCTTGCCGCCAGGGGGACGGATGCGGAAACCGTCATGTCGGCCGAGCAGACCCGCCTTGGCGCAGCCAATGCGCTCATGGGCAGCATTATCAAGAGCCTGCGCGAGATCAACGACACCGACTGGTCCGAATGGGTCGAAGAGGTCAGCACCATCGACAAGCTGCTCTGGCAGCAGACGGATTATGCCGAGCTCGATTCCGGCTCGCGCAACAGCTATCGCCGCCAGATCGAAAAGCTCGCAAAACGCTCCGACAAGACGGAAATGGATATTGCCGAGGCGGCCGTCCGGCTGACCGAACGTGCAAAAAGCGAGCAAAGGGACGGATCTGCGGGCAACGTCGGCTACTATTTCGTCGGTAACGGGCGCCCGGCGCTCGAGGCGGAGATCGGTTTCCGGCCGACGCTTGGCCTGCGCTTCATGCGCATGGTCCGCAAGCTGAACTGGCTATCGATCGCCATTCCCGTGCTCTTCCTGACATTGCTGGCACTGATTCTGGTCGAATGGGTGTTCGTCGACACCGGCATGCCGCTTTTTGCGACCGTTGTTCTGCTGCTGATGTTTGCGCTTCCTGCATCCGAGGGCGCGACGGGCCTCTTCAATTTCTTTGCCACGTTCTTCATTACCCCGGATCGCCTGGTCGGCTACGAGTTCAAGAAGGGATTGCCTGCGGACGCGCGCACGCTCGTCACCATCCCCTCCCTGATCGGCAGGCGCGAGCATGTCGACGAACTCGTCCGCAATCTCGAGGTGCATTATCTTGCCAATGCTCGCGGCGAGATTTATTACGCTCTCCTGACCGACTGGCCGGACGCGGAAGAAGAACAGACCGCCCGCGATCTCGAAGTCCTCGACTACGCGCGAAGCAAGATCGCCGAGCTGGAATCGCGTTACTCGGAGGAAGGCAGGCAGCGCTTCTATCTCCTGCATCGCCGCCGGCAGTATAACCCGGCCGAGGGCGTCTGGATGGGTTGGGAGCGCAAGCGCGGCAAGCTGCATGAACTCAACATGCTGTTGCGCGGCAGCCCGGACACGAGCTTTATTCCGGGCGTCGATGTGGTGCCGGCGGACGTCAAGTACGTCATGACGCTGGACAGCGATACGCGCATTGTTCGCGATACCGTGACGAAGCTCGTCGGCAAGATGCACCATCCGATCAACCGGCCGGTTTTCGACGACAAGAAGCAGCGCGTCGTCGATGGCTATGGCGTGCTGCAGCCGCGTGTGACGCCGTCGCTGACGACGGGCAAGGATGCATCCGCCTTTCAGCGCGTCTTCTCCGTCAATCGTGGTCTCGATCCTTACGTCTTTGCGGTTTCCGATGTTTATCAGGACATCACCGGCGAGGGCAGCTTCACCGGCAAGGGCCTCTACCATGTCGATGCCTTCGAGGCTTCGCTGAAGGGCCGGATCAGCGAAAACTCCATCTTGAGCCACGACCTTCTCGAAGGCTCGATGGCGCGATGCGGGCTGGTGACGGACTGTGAGCTGGTCGAGGATTTCCCAATCCGCTACGAGGTCGAAGTCTCGCGTCAGCATCGCTGGGCACGCGGCGACTGGCAGCTTATTCCGTACATTTTCGACGATCGCCGCGGCATCACCGCGCTCGGCTGCTGGAAGATGCTCGACAATCTGCGCCGCTCGCTGACCCCGATCGCCTGGCTCCTGGCATCCGTTCTCGGCTGGTACTGGATGGATCCTCTCGGCGCGCTCGTCTGGCAGATCCTGCTGATCTTCAGCCTGTTCGTCGCTCCGACATTGTCGCTGATCAACGGCATCATTCCGCGAACAAGCGACATCATCCTGCAGGCGCATCTCCATACCATCCGGAAAGATATCGAGAATGCCAATGCCCAGGTGGCGCTGCGCATCATCTTCATTGCCGACATCGCCTGCGTCATGGCCGATGCGATCGTCCGTTCGCTCTACCGCATGTTCGTCAGCCGCAAGCTGATGCTGCAGTGGCGTACTGCCGCCAGCGCGCAGGCCATGGCCCAGACCACGATCCTCGGCCACTACAAGGTCATGTGGCGCGCGCCGCTGCTGGCCATCCTGGCGCTGATCTTCGCGGCCTCTTCCGGCGATATCGCCTGGCTGGTCGGGCTTCCTTTCGTCCTTCTCTGGGTGCTGTCGCCGGCCATCGCCTGGCTGGTCAGCCAGACGGCGGAAACGGAAGATCGTCTCGTCGTTCCCGATGAGGTCCGCAACGAATTGCGCAAGATCGCAAGGCGTACCTGGCGCTATTTCGACCACTTCGTCGTTCCCGATCAGCATTTCCTGCCGCCCGACAACGTTCAGCAGACGCCGCATGCCGTCGTGGCCATGCGTACGTCCCCGACCAATATCGGCGTCTATCTGCTGTCGGTCATTTCGGCGCGTCGGTTCGGCTGGATTTCGTTCGTAGACGCCGTCGAGCGCATCGAACAGACGATCGAAACGGTTGAAAAGCTGGAGAAATATCGCGGACACCTGTTCAACTGGTATCATACGGATACGTTGAAGCCGCTGGGCCGCAAATATGTTTCGTCGGTCGATAGCGGGAATTTCGCCGGCCATCTCATTGCCGTTTCATCGGCATGCCGTATCTGGGCCCAGTCTCCTCTTGCCCATATCCATACCGATCTCGACGGCATCGGCGATGTCGCCGCAATTTTGCGCGAGGTGCTTTCGGAACTCGATGGCGATACGCGGTCGAACCGATCGCTCCACGACCGCCTCGACGGCCGTATCGCCGAGCTCGAAGCCGCGGTCGCGACCGGCAAGCGCGAGAAAGAGTTCTCCTCGGGTCTCATCGAACGATTTGCCGGACAGGCACGGGAAATCCGCGAACTTGCCGGAAGCCTCGACAGGGAAGTCAAGACCACGCAGAGCGACGAGGTCGTCCATTGGGCGGAGAAGCTGGTCGAAACCTGCGAACTCCATCAGGTCGACAAGGCTTTCGATGTCTCGCAGGCATCCGACATCGGCGAAAGGCTGATGCGGATCGGCAATCGCGCCCGCGAAATCGCCTTCGATATGGATTTCAGTTTCCTCTACCGTCCGGAGCGCCGGCTGCTGTCGATCGGCTTCCGCGTCGAGACGGAAGAAGTGGATGCCGCCTGCTACGATCTGCTCGCCTCGGAAGCTCGTCTGACGAGCCTCTTCTCCGTGGCGAAGGGTGATCTGCCGACCGAGCACTGGTACAAGCTCGGCCGCCACGTCGTGCCCGTCGGTACGCGCGGTGCGCTGGTCTCCTGGTCCGGCTCGATGTTCGAATATCTGATGCCGCCTCTCGTCATGCAGGAGCGCAGCGGCGGGATTCTCAACCAGACCAACAATCTGATCGTTATCGAGCAGATGAACTATGCGCGCAAGCTTGGCACGCCTTGGGGCATCTCGGAAGCGGCCTTCAACGCTCGCGATCACCAGATGAACTATCAGTACAGCAATTTCGGGGTGCCGACGCTGGGCCTGAAACGCGGCCTCGGGCAGAACGCCGTGATCGCTCCCTATGCCTCGCTGCTGGCCAGCCAGTACAATCCGGTCGCAGCCCTCGAAAACCTCAACCGGTTGCGGGCCGTCGGCGCGCTCGGCATGTATGGTTTCCATGATGCCGTCGATTTCACGGCAAGCCGCGTGCCCGAGGGCAAGCAATGCGCGGTGGTCTACAACTACTATGCGCACCATCACGGCATGTCGATTGCCGCTGTCGCCAATGTGGCTTTCGACGGCTTGCTGCGAGAGCTGTTCCACGCGGATCCGGTGATCGAGGCTGCCGAACTGCTGCTGCAGGAAAAGGCGCCGCGCGATATTCCCGTCATGGCCTCGAAGCACGAAACCGATGCGCCCGCGACCATCCAGGGCGACCTGATGCGCCCCGAAGTGCGTCGTCTGGAAGACCCGGCATCGCGCGAGCGCGAGTTGCTGCTGCTGTCGAACGGCCGTTACTCGACCATGCTGACGGCGACCGGCTCCGGTTACAGCCGCTGGAAAAACCTCTCCGTCAATCGCTGGCGCGCCGATCCGACCGAGGATCGCTGGGGGTCGTTCGTCTTTTTGCGCGACACGGCATCCAACGAGTGGTGGTCTGCCACCGCAGAGCCGCGTTCGATTGCCAACGAGCACGTTCGGGTAAGCTTCAGCGACGACAAGGCGGAGTTCACCAAGACCGTCGGCGATCTGACGAGCGAAATGGAAGTCTTCGTTGCAAGCAATCACGACGCCGAAGGCCGCCGCCTGACGATCAGCAATACCGGCACGGAAGACCGGGTCATTGAAGTCACCTCCTATATGGAGCCGGTGGCAACGCTCGATGCGGTCGATACGGGCCATCCAGTCTTTGCCCGTATGTTCCTCAAGACCGAAATCGCCGCGAATGGCGATGCGATCTTCGTCGAGCGCCAGAAGCGCGGCGTGACGGATCCCGAAGTCGCCATCGCCCATCTGATCGTCGATACGTCGGGCGAAGATCTGCCGACCCACTACGAGACGGATCGCATGCGCTTCCTCGGTCGAGGGCGCACGCTGACGGAAGCCGCCGCTTTCGACGCCGGCGCGCAGCTTTCGAATAGCAGCGGCTTCACGATGGACACCTGCCTGTCGCTGCGCCGGACGCTTCGCGTGCCGGCCGGGGAGAAGGTCAGCGTAACCTTCTGGACCATTGCCGCCGCCGAGCGTGGCGAACTTGAAGCAGCGGTTGAGCACTATCGCCAGCCGGAAAGCTATGCCCAGGGTCTGGTTCAGGCATGGACGAGAACGCAGAGCCAGCTGCGCCAGATCGGCGTCAATTCGAAGGAGGCGGCGGCCTACCAGCGCTTTGCCCGCTACATCATCTATCCCGACATGGCACTGCGCGCCGACAGCAAGGCGGTCCGCGAAGGCCTGAGGTCGCAGTCTGTCCTCTGGGGCGCGACTTTGTCCGGCGATGCACCGCTGATGACCCTGCGCATTACCGACGAGCTCGGCACGGATCTCGTCAAGGAGTTGCTGCGTGCGCAGGGCCTCTTGCAATCGCGCGGGGTCGAGGTCGATCTCGTTATCTTCAACGAGCGCGCCGGTGAGGCGGCTGCCGAAATGCAGCGCACCATCGACCAGCTCTGTGACGCAGCGCGTCACGCCAGCGAGGTCGCCGGCATCCAGCGCAACATCTACGTCCTGCGCAAGGATCTGACGGCTCCGGAAGCCTACGACGCCATCATCGCCGCCTCGCGCGTCGTGTTGCGCGGTCGCGACGGCAGCCTCATCGACCAGGTGCAGAAGGCCAGGTCCGTTTCCGGTTCGCCTGCGCTGCTCGGGCAGTGGGGCGACTCCACTCTGGTGCCGCGCATGGTGCGCGACGCCGCCGAGGCTCTACCCGTCGACGGCAGCGATCTTGCCTTCTGGAACGGCTATGGCGGTTTCGCGGCCGATGGCAGCGAATATGTCGTGCGCCTGTCCGGCGGCGAGCAGACGCCGCATCCGTGGGTCAACATCATCGCCAATGAGAGTTTCGGCTTCCATGTCTCGGCTGAAGGCGCTGCCTTCACCTGGAGCCAGAATTCCCGCGACCATCAGCTGACGCCCTGGACCAACGACATGGTGACCAACCGGCCGGGCGAGGCCTTCTATCTGAAGGATCTCGACCGTGGCTCCGTCATCGTGCCGTATGCGGCGTTGGCGCAGCGCTCCGACACGCGTTTCGAAGTCCGCCACGGCCTCGGCTACTCGGTCTTCTCGACGGTTCAGGACGAGATTTCCCTGGAGGTCACGCAGACCCTCGACATGGAAAAGCCCGTGAAGCTGACGCAGCTGCGCATCCGCAATGATGCGGAAGAGGCACGCAAGCTGCGCCTTTACGGCTATGCCGAATGGATTCTCGGCAACAACCCGACCAAGAGCAAGCCCTTCATCATATCGAGCTTCGACAGCGCGAGTGGTGCGGTCTTTGCGAAAAATCCGTTCAGCGTGAGCTTCGGAACCCGTGTCGCGGCATTTGCGGCAAGCGAAGCACCGTCGAGCGTTTCCACCAGCCGCCGCGAATTCATCGGCCGGCACGGAACGATCCAGCAGCCGCGCACGGTCTCCGCCGGCTCGCGGCTCTCCAATGCCGTCGACCTCGATGGCGATCCGGCAGCCGCCTTGGCATTCGATCTGACGATCGAGCCGGGCGAAGTGCGCGACATCTGCTTCTACATGGGGGACGCCGCCTCGCAGGAAGAAGCGGCCGCTCTCATCGCCGACATCCGCTCCGTCGGCTTTGGCGAGGTTCTTGAGAAGACGCGTGGGTTCTGGAAGAATTTCACCGGCAAGACGCGTGTCTCCACGCCGGACCAGCGACTTGATTTCATGGTCAACAGCTGGCTGCCCTATCAGACCTATAGCTGCCGCATCATGGCCCGCACCGCCTTCTATCAGTCGAGCGGCGCGTGGAACCTGCGCGACCAGCTGCAGGATTCGCTGGCCTTCCTGCTGCATTCGCCTGAAATCGCGCGCAAGCAGATCCTCAATACCGGCCGCCGACAGTTTCCGGAAGGCGACTTCCAGCACTGGTGGCTGGCAGACAGCGGTGCCGGCGTCCGCACGAACATCTCCGACGATCCGGTCTGGCTCGCCTATGCCGTCGACCAGTATTGCACGGTGACCGGCGACAGCTCGATCATGGACGAGATGCTGCCCTTCGTCGAAGGCGCGCAGCTCAGCCCCGGCCAGTACGACGCATTCCTGCAGCCGCGTGTTTCCGACGAGACCGCATCGCTGTACGAACACGCCGCGCTCGGCCTCGATCTCGCGATCAAGCGCACGGGCGTCAACGGCCTGCCGTTGATGATGAGCGGTGACTGGTGCGACAAGATGGATCGTGTCGGCATGGCCGGCCGCGGCGAGAGCGTGTGGCTCGCCTGGTTCCTCGCGGGCGCCTTGCGTCGCTTCATCGCCTATGCCGAAACCCGCGGCGACAAGCAGCGCGTCAGCCGCTGGTCGGATCATCTCGCACAGCTCAAGACCGCGATCGAAACGGCCGGCTGGGATGGCGAATATTATCGCCGTGGCTATTACGACAACGGCGCGCCTCTCGGCTCCAGCCAGTCGGCGGAAGACAAGATCGACTCGATCGCGCAATCCTGGAGCGTGCTCTCGGGCGAGGGCGATGCCGAGCGCAGCAACATGGCCATGAACGCTGTCCTCGACAAACTGGTCGATGACGAGGGCAAGCTTATCCGTCTGCTGACCCCGCCCTTCGTCAAGCCGGTCAATGATCCCGGTGTGATCAAGGCCTATCCGCCGGGCGTCCGCGAGAACGGCGGCCAGTATACGCATGCCGCCATGTGGGCGACTCTTGCCCTTGCCCGAATGGGCCGAGGCGAAGACGCCTGGCGCGCTGTCGAAATGCTGAACCCGATCAACCACGCGCTCGATAAATCCGCCGCGGACATCTATCGCATCGAGCCCTATGTGATCGCCGGTGACGTGTATGGAGAAGGCGACCTTAAGGGCCGCGGTGGCTGGAGCTGGTATACCGGCTCGGCCGGATGGTTCTATCGCACGGCAATCGAAGGCATACTGGGCATCCGCACCGAGAACGGACGCCTCCACGTCAGGCCTGTCCTGCCGGCGGGCTGGAACGGCTACTCGGCCGGGCTGGAGCTTCCCGGCGGCAGATACGATGTTTCGGTTTCGAGAGCGGATGGGGCAGCCGGATATTCGGTTTCGGTCAACGGGACCGTGATCGACGACCTGGAAGAGGGATATTCGCTCGCGTCCTCGTGAGCGAAGTCCCGTTGTCAATCGAAGTCTGCAATGTGATTTCCTGTCGCTTGCTGCGGAAATGCCAAGCGACAGGTGTCCGCGCCCGAGCCGATGCGGACGCATGTCATAATAGTCCGGGAGCCGATAGCCCGGTGAGTTGCCAGGACGCAAAGTCCTGTTGTCGTCGCAAGGTCTGCCAGCGGCGGGATCACTTTACCATCGATGCCGGCCGATCGCCGATATAGCGGCGGAAGGACAGCACGAGCGTTTGCAGGTCTTCATCGGACCGAGCAGAGCGGCGCGGGCAGGGCAGCCTTGTGATGGCACCGATCCCTATCGCCATGGCTGCAAGCATGATGGCCAGCACTGCAATTTGCGTTCGCTCAGACGCTTGGCAGGCCGAGGAAGCTTGTCCTTTATCAGCCGATCACATTCCTGCTCAGAAAATCATCAGTCTTCGATGAAAGACAAAAAATATGCGATTCAGGGGCAGGGTACTTGACATCCTCAATCATAATGTAGTTGAGTTAGTCAATCAAATGGAGGCGCAATTGCCTGGAGACGGCGAAAGACAGGAAGAGCTTTGGCCGGGTGAGGGACTGGTTCTGTCACCGGAGGCGTTGGATCTCGATGTACTGAACGACACGTTCAGCTTCTTCGTGCGTAGCTTAAGTATCGAGGTCAGCCGCGATTGGGATGCGCGGATCAGCGATATCGATGAGATGCGGGGTACAGGCAAGGTGACGGCTTTGTTCCTGATCAGCAAATATCCCGGCATACATCCTTCGGTCATTGCGCAGGTGAGTTCGAAGGATAGGGCCGAGATCGCGCGCCTGCTGACGGGGATGGAAAAGGCCGGTCTGATTTATCGCAAGGCCGGACGCAAGGACTCACGTTCCTGGTCTCTCTTCATCACGGAAAAAGGAGAGAGTCTGCTGGGCGAGATTCGTCAGCGCGTCCGGGATTCCCGGCGTTTTCTGGCCGACATTTCAGACGATGAATACGATCAGGCTATGACCCTGCTCAGAAAGATCTACTGGCGTTTGGTCATGACGCCGCGTCCACCAGGAGGCCAGCCATGAAAGAAGGCAGGGTTGCTCTCGTTACCGGGGCGGGAAGAGGAATCGGGCGGGCGGTTGCCGAACGGCTTTTGGCCGACGGCTGGGCTGTTTCTCTCGGTTTGCGGCGTGGCCTGGAGGATTGGAGTGACCATAACGTCCAGACGGTCGCCTATGATGCTGCCAAGGGTGGCGAGGAGTCCTGGGTGGGGGCCGCCCTCGACCGGTTCGGACGTATCGATGCAGTCATCGCCAATGCCGGGGTGATGATCCCCAAGTCGGTGGTCGAGATCGACGACGAGGATCTCGACGCAATGTGGACCGTCAACGTACGGGCGCCGCAACGCCTGGCTCGCGCGGCTTTTGCAGCGCTTGCCAAATCGGGAAGCGGGCGCATTGTCATCGTCGCCTCGCTGTCGGGCAAGCGAGTGGCATCCCCGCAATCGTCGGCCTACGCACTAACCAAGCATGCCGCCGTCGCTCTAGCCCACGGATTGCGTCAATCGGGCTTTGATAAGGGAATTCGTGCCACTGCAATTTGCCCGGGTTTCGTTTCGACGGACATGGGGCGGTCGTTGATGCCGGACATGGCGGACATGACCACCCCTGGCGAGATCGCCGATCTCGTCGCCATGGCCATCAATCTGCCGAACCGGGCAAGTGTCGCGGAAATCGCCGTGAATTGCAGGGCGGAGCAGTCGTTCTAGGATCTTGCACGCTCCGAAATGAGTAGCGTGCGGAATGCAGTTGGAAATCCGAATACAGCCGAAGCTATTTCGGATGTTCGTCCATAACAGAAGTCAGGCATGGCACGCTGCTGTGCAAACTGACCTTGAGAGGCGTTTGCCTTTCTCCCTGGGAGCAGGAAATGCCTCGTCCGCGCTTTGGACGGGGATAGTGCCGTGCAACGACACGTCGTGCGAAAACTCTATAATAAAAGGGAACAGAGATGACATCGACCAACAGTCCGTTTCATGCGAGCAGACGTCAAATGCTCGCGATGCTAGGCATTGGCGCTGCAGGAACTGCGATGCCTGGCCTATTCAGTGCAGGGACAGCCAGAGCGAAGGAGGCTCCGAAAGGGCAAATAGTCTTGGGCTTCTCGCAGGAGCCAACGGTGTTCAACCCGCACCTTCTCCACATCGAAGTCGATGAAGGTGTGTACTTTGCGATCTTCGATCCTCTCTTCGGCATCGATGAAAAGGGAGAGTTCTTTCCCTGCCTGGCGGCAGAAGTGCCCTCTGTCGCGAATGGCGGTATTTCCAAAGACGGCTTGACCTGGCGGGTAAAGCTGCGCGATGGCGTGACCTGGCATGATGGCAAGCCGTTCACGGCCGAAGACGTCAAGTTTACGATCGAGCTTCTTGTCAATCCGAAGTTCAATAGCTGGCGGCATACGGGGCATGAACTGGTACGGGATCTCACAGTCGTCTCTCCAACGGAGCTGACATGGACGATGGACAAGCCCTATGCTCCTTATGCATCCATCCTCGCATCGACATTTATCGTGCCGAAGCATGCATTCGATGGTCAGGCCGATCTGAACAACACCCCCTTCAACAATGCTCCGATTGGTACTGGCGTATACAAATGGAAGAAGCGGGTTGCCGGCGATTACATCGAGCTTGAGGCCAATAGTTCTTATTACGGTGATGGCCCTCACGTTCAAAGCCTGATCGTCAAATACATCCCGGATCTGACCGTGATGTACACGCAGTTCAAGACGGGCGACATCGATGTGACCGGCCTGCAGGGAATCAGCGCGGAACATTACGACGAGGCATCCAAGCTGGCTGATCGCACGGTCGTCAAGGCACCCGGCAGTCCGGTCGAGACATTCTCGTTGAATCTCGGTCTGCCTGTATTTCAGGACAAGGTCGTGCGCCAGGCCCTGTATCTCGCAATCGACAAGCAGTCGATCATTGATGCGCTCTACTATGGCCTTCCGGCTCAAACCGAAAGCTACATGCCGCAGCAGGGCTACTACTACAATGCGGAGTTGCCGAAGCACGAATTCGATATCGACAAGGCAAACGCGCTCCTTGATGGAGCCGGGTGGGCGAAAGGCGCCGATGGCGTGCGCGCCAAGAATGGCCTGCGCCTTTCGTTCGAGAATTCCACCACATCAGGCAATCATCTTCGCGAACAGATGCAGCAGTTCATTCAGCAGACATTTACGCAGATCGGCGTTGAAATGAAGATCCGCAATTTGCCGCCTGCCGTCATGTGGGGCGACAACTGGATGATGTCGCAATTCCAGAGCGCAATCGCCGGCATCGTCTTCCTGACCAGCGGAGACCCCGACACCGCGGACTATTTCAGCTCGAAGTCCATTCCGGCTCAAGGCGGTTCGGGACAAAACACCTGGCAGTGGAAGAACGAGGAGATCGACAAGCTCCTTTCCGACGGCGCGAAGGTATTCGTTCCGGATGAACGCAAGAAGATCTACCTCAAGATGCAGGAGATCGTACGCGAAGAGCTTCCGTTCCTGCCGCTGTATCAGTTCACGGATCTGCGGGGCTACAAGAAGGGCTTCGACGGCATGGTTCCGAACGTGAACGTGCGCATCGATACGTGGAACGTCAATCGCTGGCGTTGGAGCTAAACTGTCCGTCGGGCCGAAAGGCCCGACCATTCCCAGCCTTAGCTAAAACGGAGATCGACTTATGGCGCGTTTCCTGCTCGGCAGATTGGGCCAGAGCCTTGTTCTGCTATTCGTTATTTCGCTGATCGGCTTTTGCATATTGATGCTGGCTCCGGGCGGGCCGATGTCGAAGTTCGCACTCACACCCGGCATCAGCAAGGCGGATCTGGATCGGATTGCACATCAGATGGGGCTGGACCGCCCCATCCTGGTCCAATATTTCGATTGGCTTTGGGGCCTTGTTCGCGGCGATTGGGGGCGGTCGTTCCGAGACGGGCGTCCGGTTCTTGCAATCATCGCAGAACATCTGTTCGCAACCTTGCTCTTGATGGGAAGCTCGACCGCCATCGCGATCGGCCTCGGTACGTGGATCGGGATGAAGAGCGCCATCAAGCGCTATTCTATCTTCGATTATACCGCGACGATCGGCACCATGATCGCGCTCTCGATCCCGACCTTCTGGTTCGGTTTGGTGGCGATTTATATATTCTCGCTCGATCTCGGCTGGTTCCCGGCCGGCAACATGTACACGGTGGGCGATGAATCCGCCTTGGATTATCTGCATCACCTCGTCCTTCCCTCGGTCGTTCTCGCGCTCGTCAACATCGCAATCTGGAGCCGCTACATGCGCTCCTCGATGCTCGAGGCGATAGGACAGGAATTCGTGAAGACCGCACGGGCGAAGGGTGTTGCCGAGCGCACGATCATGCGACGGCATGTAGCCAGGAATGCCATGTTGCCGATGATTACGCTTGCCGGAATGCAGGTGCCGCAGCTTCTCGGCGGTGCTCTCGTGGCCGAGACGGTTTTCACCTGGCCGGGCATGGGGCGCCTGTTTCTCGACAGCCTGGGTTACAGCGATTACCCCGTGATCATGGGGTTGCTGATGTTCTCCGCGATCCTGACGGTTCTCGGCAGTTTCATGGCCGACGTTCTGACGGCCTTCATCGATCCTCGGATACGGCTGGCGTGAGGGCAGAACAATGGCAATAACCACAGATGTTTTCGTTCCCTCGCGATCGGGCAACCGTGTCCTTGCACGTTTCATGCGCCATAAACTGGCGGTCATCGGCTTCGTGGTCGTCTGCCTGCTGATCCTTGCGAGTGTGTTCGGACCGGGCCTGATCCCATACGACCAGCTTCATATCGACCTCAGAGCCAGAAACGCACCGCCGTTTTCAGGCGCGCATATTTTCGGGACCGATCCGCTCGGGCGTGACGTTGCCGCGCGCCTGTTCATGGCGGGTCGCGTTTCGCTGGCAGCGGGGGTTGCGGCGATGGTCATCTCGACGATTGTCGGAACGGTCGTCGGGACCATATCGGGTTACTACGGCGGCCGGGTCGGCGCGGTGCTCATGCGCATCGTCGATGGATTTCTGGCCTATCCCAGCGTTTTCCTGATGCTGACGCTCGCCGCCTTCATCAAGCCCAGTCCTCTCATGATCACCGCCATCATTGCCGCAACCAGCTGGATGCAGGTGGCACGCGTCGTGGACGCCGAGGTTCGCTCCCTGCGGCATCGGGAGTTCGTGCTGGCCGCAACCATGCTCGGTCTCACGCCGAACCGGGTTATGTTCCGTGAAATCCTGCCGAACGTCATGGGTCCGGTCATTGTTTCGGCGACGCTGACGATTGCCAATGCAATCCTGCTGGAGGCCTATATTTCCTTCCTGGGCTACGGCATTCAGCCGCCGCTGCCCTCCTGGGGAAATATGCTGAACGGAGCGCAGCAGTATCTTCAGACCGCGCCCTGGCTTGCGATCGTGCCGGGGATTGCGATCACGCTGGCTGTAACCGGCTTCAATTTCATCGGCGACGGTCTCCGTGATGCCCTCGATGTGCGGGGTGACGTGAAATGATGTCCCTGCTCGCCAATCACGAAACTGAGGCTGCAGCCCCGAAAGCGGAGGGTCTTGTGAAGGCCGTGCTGACCATCGATAATCTCTCCGTTTCCCTGCCGCATATTGCCGATCGGCCATACGCAATCGAGAACATATCCTTTACGCTCGAGTCCGGTGAAATCCTTTGCATCGTCGGAGAGTCCGGATCGGGAAAATCCGTGACCGCCAATGCGGTCATGGGGCTTCTTCCGCCGCCGCTCAAGATTGAGAGCGGAACGATCAGATTGCACGACCGCGACATCACGGCATCGACGGAAAGGGAACGCACGAGCCTGAACGGTCGCGTCGTGTCCATGATCTTCCAGGACCCGCTTTCGGCGCTCAATCCGTTGATGACGATCGGCCGCCAGATCGAGGAGGTCATGCTCACCCATCCTGAGGCTGCGCAATTCAACCGCTGGACGCGTGTGATCGAATTGCTCGAGATGGTCGGTTTGCCAAATCCGCCGACGATCGCGCATCAATATCCATTCCGGCTGTCGGGTGGTCAGCGCCAGAGGGTCATGATCGCCATGGCGCTCGCGCTTGACCCCGATATCCTCATCGCGGACGAACCGACCACTGCACTCGACGTCACCACGCAGGCGCAAATTCTGGACATCATCAGGCGGCTGCAGCGCCAGAAGAAAATGTCTGTCCTGTTCATCACTCATGATTTCGGGGTGGTCGCCGATATCGCCGACAGGGTGATCGTCATGGAGAAGGGCCGGCTTGTCGAACAGGGGCTCGCCAAACAGGTTCTTCGTGCCCCCAGAGAGCCGTATTCGCAACGGTTGCTGGCAGCGATACCGACGATGCGCACCGAGCCGAAGCCTGCCGTCCGGGAGGATAGTCCCGTCGTGCTCGATGTCCAAGGCGTGTGCAAGTCTTTCAGGACGAAGGGGGGCCTGTTTGGCAGGACGCGCGTCGTCCATGCGGTTCAGGGCGTCAGCCTGACGCTGAGAAAAGGTGAAACCGTCGGCATCGTCGGCGAATCCGGATCGGGCAAGTCGACGTTCGGCCGGATGGTGATGAAACTGCTCGATAGCGATTCCGGCCGCATCATTCTGGACGGCGACGATATCGTGCCGATGAAGGAATCGCGATTCCGGGCGAAACGGCCCTATATCCAAATGGTCTTTCAGGATCCGTTTGCCTCACTCAACCCTCGCCATTCGATCGAGCATTCCCTGACCTGCGGTCCGATGACCTTCGGAATGTCACGCACGGAAGCCAGGGACAACGCATTCAGGCTTTTGAAGCGGGTAGGCTTGCCGGAACAGGCAATGGATCGCTACCCGCACGAGTTTTCGGGTGGTCAGCGCCAGCGCATCGGCATTGCCCGGGCGCTCATGTTCAATCCTCTCTTGCTGATTGCCGATGAAGCCGTGTCCGCGCTTGACGTTTCCATCCAGGCTCAAGTGCTGCAATTGTTGGCGGAGCTTCAGCAGGAAACCCGCGTGGCGATGCTCTTTATCACCCACGATCTGCGTGTCGCAAGCCAGATCTGCGATCAGATCGCGGTCATGCAGCACGGCCGCATCGTGGAGTTTGCGCCCGCATACGAGCTGTTTGAGGCACCAAGAGATCCTTACACGCAGACCCTCGTTCAGGCCATTCCGGGATGGCGCACCTCGTCGTCTTGAGAGTGAT
Source organism: Rhizobium sp. SYY.PMSO (assembly GCF_046840415.1). Taxonomy (NCBI): domain Bacteria; kingdom Pseudomonadati; phylum Pseudomonadota; class Alphaproteobacteria; order Hyphomicrobiales; family Rhizobiaceae; genus Rhizobium; species Rhizobium sp. SYY.PMSO. Next base: position 1,486,994 of record NZ_CP177351.1, on the reverse strand, counting down.
TGCGATCAGGCAACGAAATTTAATCGCTGAAACGACCAGCGCGCCAATGGGAACAGGAGACGGAGCGATGACGTATGATGCCGACATCGGCGTGGTGGGGCTGGGAGCCATGGGATGTATGACCGCCTGGCGTCTCGCCAAACGCGGCGTGAGCGTTCTGGGATGGGATCGTTTGGCCCCCGGCCACGACCAGAGCGCCTGCGGCGGCGAAAGCCGAATATTCAGGACGGCCTACAAGGAGGGACCTGCTTACGTTCCGTTATTGATCAAATCGCGTGAACTCTGGCGCGAGCTCGAGGGCGAAACCGGGATCGACCTTCTCCATCTCGTCGGCGCATTGTCGATCGCGCACGAAGACAGCGACTACATGAGCAATGTCATTGCCTCCTGCCGCGACTACGAGATCGACCACGAAGTCCTGTCTCCAGTCCAGGTGAAGGAGCGATATCCCGTTCATACGCTTGACCGCGGCGAAGTTGCCGTCCTTGACCGTTGGGCCGGCTATGTGCGTCCGGATCGCGCAACGATGACAGCCGCACGGCGCGCCGAAGCGCTGGGGGCCGTGCTGCACCGATATACGCCGATCCGCGACATTCAGTTCGGGGCGGATGGAGCGACGGTCTGCTCCGATACCAAGGAATGGCGTGTGCGAAAGCTCGTGCTGACGCTGGGTCCGTGGACACGCCATCTTCTTCCTGCAACCGCCGAAAGCCACAAGCTGGTGCGGATCGTGCTTGCCTGGTATCGCACGGAAAACGACGCTCGGTTTCGCGCCGATGTCTTTCCCGTCCTCCTGCGTCTTTCGGGCGGCCTCGATTTCTGCGCGTGGCCGATCATCGACGGCGATACGATGAAGGTCGCTCGAAACGGATCGCATGGCATCTTCGACGATGCCGCGAAGCTCGACCGCAACGTCAGCCCGGAATGGTTCGTCCGCTGGCGGCGGATGATCAGGGACTATCTGCCCGGCGTCATTCCCGATCCTGTCCGCATCGGCGCCTATATGGACAGTTGGACGGAGAGCGGCAACGCGGTCATCGACACCCATCCCGATTGTTCCAACCTGGTGACGCTCTACGGCTTCTCCGGGCATGGCTTCAAGCTGTCGCCGATATTCGGCGAGATTGCCGCGAAACTGGCGCTGGAGGAAAAAACCGAACACGACCTGTCGATCTTCAAATCACCGAAGCTCGGACCCTTCGGCGCCATCCCGTGCGACGCGATGGCGCCATGAAACCAGCAATCACTTTCCATCGCCGCGGATCGGGTTGAACCCGTTCACGGATGACGGCGCTCGCCGCCAAATCCTTACGCGTTCGGTCGCAAGCGGCCGCACGCGCCGGGAATGCCAGTATTCACTTTCTGAGGGGACTTCATGTGACACGCTTTGCTCCATTCGATGAATCCTATTGGTACGCATCGGCTCCGCCGGCCCCGGAAACCGGGAGGCTCGCCGGCGAAAAGACCGCCGACGTCTGTGTCGTCGGCGCCGGCTATACGGGTCTGACGACCGCGATCGAACTTGCCCGCAAAGGCGTGTCGGTTGCCCTCATCGAGCGGCAGGAGGCCGGTTACGGCGGATCCGGTCGAAATGCCGGCCATTGCAGTCCCACCTTCTCCTACTATACCCTTGAAAAGGTGCGCTCGCTGTTGGGCGAACCTTGGGCCGAGCGGCTGATCCGGCGTCAGACGCGGGCTGCGGACAAGGCCCGCGAATATATCAACCGGTATGGCATCGACTGCGAGTGGGTGCAGAATGGCCTGGTCATCGGGGCGATGCGGCCCGGGCACATTCCGGCGCTGCAGCACAAGACCGAAAGCTACAATGCCGTCGGCGCGAAGACGCGCATGCTCGACCGCGACGAGGCGATCGCCATCACCGGCTCGCCACGAATGCATGGCGGCTGGATCAACGAGGACGGCGCCCATCTGCATCCGCTGAAATATGCCCGTGGCCTGGCGCATGCGGCCATCTCCGAAGGGGTCGCTCTCCATACCGGCTCACCCGCCAACAACTGCGAGCGGCAGGGTGCCAAGTGGAAGGTCAGGAGCGACAGCGGCCATGTGATTGCCGACAAGGTGATCTTTGCGACCGGCGCCTACACGGTGGCCGGTTGGCCCGGCCTCGAAAAAAGCTATCGCATTCTGCCGATCTATGTCTGCGCCACCAACCGCCTTTCTGATCGGACGCGGGAGAGCGTGCTGCCACGCAACAATTCGATGATCGACGGGCGCGGCGATTTTTATTGCTACAAGTGGACGGCCGACAACCGCATCGTCGCTTCCATGTTCATCCTGGGCCAGCGGGGCAGGGACGCCGCCTATACGAAAAAAGTCATGGCCGACAAGCTGAAATGGCTTCATCCGCAGATCAGCGAGGAGATTACCTGGGACTATTACTGGTTCGGCGAACTCGACATGCAATACCGCACCGTGCCGCGGCTGTACGGATTGGCGCCCGGTGTCGTCGCGCTGACCGGTCTTTCCGGGCGCGGCGTGCCGACAGGCACGATGCTTGGCGGCATCCTGTCGGACTGGGCCGTCGGCATGCCCGAAAACGACCTGGACCTGCGCATCGAACCGCTGCATCAGGCGCCGCGCTGGATGGACTATGCGCCCAACTACAAGCTGCGCGAGATGCGTATCGTCGACAATTTCATGAGCAAACGCGGCAATATCGAACTCCCGCCGCACCACTGAGGGAAAGGACAGGACATGACCATCTATCAGCGTATAGACGATGAGGCCGGCCGCAGCGAGGCGGCAGTCGCCACCAACGGCGCACGATCCTGGCGCCGCATGATCTGGGTGGACGAGGGCGAGGCCGATGCGGCCGCCAAGGTCGCCGTCTGGAGCGCGCAGCCGGGCCTTTACGCCTATCCGGCCCGCCCGCTCGCCGAAAGCTTCGTCGTCATGGAAGGCGAGGCGGATTGCCGAATTGCTGGCGGAGACGTTCGCAGGATCGGTCCCGGCGATATCGTCAACGTGCCGGTCAACGCTCCGATTTCGCTCGAGGTTCTAAAGCCTTTCCGCAAATTTGCGATGGTGGTTCCGAAGGCTTGACGGCATGCCGGGCCGCGTGGATGACATGCGGCCCGACCTCTATGGACACGCCATGGCGACAGGCCAATCAGCAGGAGCGCAAGATGGATAAATTCGACGTTGCGGTTATCGGCGCAGGCATCACCGGCGTCGCGACGGCCTATGCATTGGCGAAGGGCGGCGCCAAGGTCGCCTTGATCGACCGGTTCGGACCCGCCGCCATGGCGTCCGGCTGGACGCTTGCCGGCGTACGCCAATCCGGACGCCATCCGGCAGAGCTTCCGCTGGCGATGGAGGCGGTCGAAATCTGGCGGACGCTGCATGAAGAACTCGGCGCCCCGACGCAATACAGGCGCAAGGGAAACCTGCGGCTCGCCCGTAATGCCGATGAGTATGAGCAGATTCGCGCCATGGTCGCCAGCCAGCAGGCCTCGGGGCTTGATCTTACCTTCCTGCCCGGCAATGCCGATGTGCGCGCCATCGCGCCGGCGGTTTCGCCCGGCATCGTCGGGGCGTCCTTCTGCGCCACGGACGGTCATGCCGATCCGCAGGCGACAAGCGCGGCCTATATGGGCGCGCTGAAGCGGATCGGCGTCACGATCGTCATGGCGGAAAAGGTCGAGGCGATCGGTGTCACGGCCGGCAAGGTGAGCGGTGTGCGGACATCCGCGCGCAGCATGGCCGTCGACGGCGTCGTTCTGGCGGCAGGCGTCATGGGCAACGAACTTATGAAGCCGCTTGGGGTCTCCGTACCCATCGAGACGCCGATGGTCGCCGTCATCCGCAGCGTACCGATCGCGCTGGTCCTGGAGCAGGTCATCGGCGTCTCCGGGGGCGACTGGGCCGGGCGCCAGCAGGCCGACGGCCGGCTGCGGATCACCAGCGGCGCGCTTGCCTGGAACGGCGTCATGGATACGGTCCAGACCGATGCCGGCCCGCGGCCGGTCATCCGTCCACCGCTGTCCAGCCTGCGGGAGATCATCGAGAAACTCGACCACCTGCTTCCGGGCCTTGGCGCGACGCCGATTGAGGAGTGCTGGGCGGGGCTTCTTGATCTGACGCCGGATGCAATACCCGTTCTCGACCGCGTTCCCGGCATCGAGGGTCTCGTCGTCGGCATGGGCTTTTCCGGCCACGGTTTCTGCCTCGGTCCGGTAACCGGGCGGATCCTCGCCGATCTGGTCAGCGGCCGCGCGCCCTGTCACGATTTGTCCTCCTTCACCTTTGACCGCTTCCGCGATACCGCCGCCGGCGGCCGGCTGGAGCTTCACGGCTAGCCGCCGATCCCGTAAAGCATCCTCTTCACTCTGCACATTCCTCAATCACGGAGCCTCATCGCAATGCCCGGTCCTTTTGTCGTCCCGTTCCATGGAGATACCGACCTTCCGGAAAAGGTCGATGTCGTCGTCATTGGCGGCGGTATCATCGGCGCCTCGACGGCGTTGGAGCTCGCAGAGCGCGGGCTGAAGGTGGCGCTGTGCGAGAAGGGCGGGATCGGCCACGAGCAGTCCAGCCGCAACTGGGGCTGGGTGCGGATCACGCGCCGCGACCCGCGCGAAGTGCCGCTGATGGCCGAGGCGCTGCGCATATGGCCCGGCCTGAACGAAAAGCTCGGCCGCGACGTCGGCTATAACCGTGCCGGCATCACCTTCACCTGCCTGACGGAGAAGGAGGTGGAGGATAATCGCAGCTGGATGAAGAACCTCGAAGGCTACCAGATCGACACGAGGATGCTGACGCCCGAGCAATTCGCGGCGATGAACCCCGGTTCGCGGCTGGATATCAAGGGGGCGCTTTTCACCTCGGTCGATGGCCGGGCGGAACCGCAACGGGCAGCGCCGGCTATCGCCGAGGGCGCGCGCGACCGCGGTGCGCATGTTCTCACCGAATGCGCCGTGCGCGGCATCGACCTGAAGGCGGGCAAGGTCTGCGGCGTCTTCACCGAGAGAGGATATATCGCCTGCGATGCGGCCGTCCTTGCCGGCGGCGCCTGGTCGAGCCTCTTTGCCGGCAATGCCGGCATCAGGCTGCCGCAGTTGAAGGTGATCAACTCGGTGGTGCGCACTAAGCCTTTCGAAGGCGGGCCGGAATCGGCGATCTGGACGAACGGCTTTGCCATCCGCAAGCGGCAGGACGGCGGCTACACGGTCGCCAACGGCCTGGAGAACATCGTCGATGTCGTTCCCGACAGCTTCCGCTTCCTGCGTGATTTCCTGCCGGCACTGGGGGCCGAGTGGCGTTCGCTGATCCTGCGAGGAGGAATGGCGTTTGTCGACGAGATGCGCATCCCCAGAAGATGGAAGATGGACGAGGCATCCCCCTTCGAATATTGCCGCGTCCTCGATCCGAAGCCGTCCTTCGACCTTCAGGACAAGGCGCTCGCCAACCTGCGCAAGGCGTTTCCGGCCTTCGAGAAGGCGGAGGTCGCGCAAAGATGGGCCGGCAAGATCGACGTGACGCCGGATGCCGTCCCCGTCATTTCGCCGGTGGAGCAGACGCCCGGCTTCTACATTGCCACCGGTTTCTCCGGCCACGGTTTCGGCATCGGCCCGGCTGCGGGCCGGCTGATGGCCGATCTCGTCACCGGCGCGCCGCCGCTCGTCGATCCCCACGATTTCCGCTTCAGCCGCTTCAGCGATGGATCGAAAATCAGTATCATCAGCGGCTTTTGAAAGCGGAACCCGTAAGCGGGGTTTCTCCGGCATGGCACTCGAATAGCGCCGCCGTCTTGTCGAGCAGAATGGTTTATTGTCCGTTGCGCGACCGACGGCAATCCCGGCGGTCATATGCAGCCTGCAACGGCATGCGATTGCAACCCTGCTGTCGTCCGCCGGGCCGATAAGCCGTCCTATGCCATTTTACCGCTCAAGCGGCTCGCCGAGCGACGCGACGCCGTTGAGCCTTAGCAAGCGGCGATCCGCGGAGATGATGCCGAGGACGACAATCGTCACGAGATAAGGAAGGCATGCAAGCAATTGCGATGGGACGGAAAGTCCGGTCGCCTGTGCCGCAAGCCCCATCAGCGATACCGCACCGAACAGGCAGGCACCCAGGAAAATCCTGGATGTCAGCCAGGTTCCGAAGACAACGAGGGCAATGGCAATCCAGCCCCGCCCGGCGATCATGCCGTCCGCCCAGAGCGGCGTGTAGATCGTCGAGGCATAGGCACCGGCAAAGCCGGCCATCATGCCACCGAACGTAACTGCGGCGAAGCGGATCGAGACAATGGGATAGCCGATGGCGTGCGCGGCTTTCGGATTTTCACCGACGGCGCGGAGGATAAGACCGACTTTGCTATAGGCAAACAGCGCCCATATGCCGATCGTCACGACGAGCGAGATCCAGACGACGATATCCTGGCTGAAGAGGCCTCCGACGACCGGAATTTGTGAAAGCCCGGGAATTGCGATCTTTGGCAGCGTCGTGACGGTCAGGCTCTCATAATTCTTGCCGAACAGCGCGGAGAGGCCCTGGCCGAGAATGCCGAGCGCAAGACCGGCTGCAACCTGGTTCGCGTTGAAGCCCAGCGTGACACCGGCAAAAATCATGGAGAGGAGCGCGCTTCCGAAACCGGCCGCAAGGAAAGCGAGAAAATGGCCGCCGCCATGATAAACGACAATGAACGCAATGGCGGCGCCAACTGCCATCGAGCCTTCCACGCCGAGGTTCAGGACGCCCGCGCGCTCAGCGACGAGTTCGCCCAGGGCTGCCAGCAGAAACGGCGTTGCGGCTGCCAGCATGCCGGCAAGAATGAACTCGATGGCGCTCATGATGCGCTCCGAACGGATATGGGACGCCAGACGATGCGATAGCGCACGAAGGCGACGGCGATGAGATAGATGAGGAGCAGGCTGCCCTGAAACACGCGGACGGCTGCGATCGGCAGATTGGCGGAGACCATGGCGTTATCGCCACCGATATAGAGCGCTGCCATGACGATCGCCGAGATGACGATGCCGATCGGGTTGAGGCCGCCAAGATAGGCAACGATGATTGCCGCGTACCCATATCCGGTCGAAATTGACCGCTGGAGCTGACCAAGCGGGCCGGCCACTTCAGCCGCACCCGCAAGTCCGGCCGCCGCCCCGCCAAGGATCAGCGAAAGCCAGATTGCCCAGCTCTCCTTGAAGCCGGCATAGCTCGCCGCCCGGGGAGCCAGGCCGCCGACCTGCAATTTATACCCGGCGAAGCTCTTCTGCATGAAGATCCATGCCGCGACCGACAGAGCGGCAGCGAGGATAAGCGAGACGTTGACGCGGGTTCCCTCAAACAGGATCGGTATCGTCGCATCGTACTGGAACATGACCGATTGCGGGAAATTGAAGCCGTTCGGGTCTTTCCACGGGCCGAGAAGAAGATAGTTGAGCAATTGCGCGGCAACGAAGCTTAGCATCAGCGAGACGAGGATTTCATTGGCGTTGAACCTGACGCGCCAGAAGGCGGTGAGAGATGCCCATAGAGCGCCGCCGAGGGTGCCGAGCAGCAGCATTGCGGGCCACATCCACTGGCCCGTTGCCTGCGGCATCCAGATGGGTATGGCGGAGGCGAAGATTGCGCCAAGAATGAATTGGCCTTCGGCGCCGATGTTGAAGACCTTCGCGCGAAAGCCGATTGCGAGCCCCTGTGCGATCAGAAGCAGGGGGCCGGTCTTCAGCAACACTTCCGAGAATGAGGCCCATGAGATGAATGGTTCGATCAGCATGGCATAGATCACGGCCGCCGGATCATGACCCATGACGATATAAAGGCCGAGATTGAGTGCGATGGTGACGATGAGGGCGATCGGCGGCGCGAGCAGCTTTGCCGCGAACGAGGCTCGATCGCGGCGGACCAGAGCGGGGAGGACTGCGGAAAAGGAGCTGCTCATGCGGATACCTTTTCGCGTTGAGGCTGCGCACCGATCATGTACCGGCCGATGTCTTCGGGTTTCGTATCGCGGGTGACAAGTGGCGGGCTCAGCGTGCCGTGGTAAAGGACCTGGATGACGTCGCTGAGCTCGAACAATTCCTCGAGCTCTTCCGATATGACGAGAATTGCCATGCCCTGATTGCGCAGCTCGATCAGCCGCTTGCGAATGGCGGAGGCCGCGCCGACATCGACGCCCCAGGTCGGTTGCGCAAGAAACAGCAGTTTCGGAGCGAGCATGATTTCGCGGCCGACGATGAATTTCTGCAGGTTTCCCCCCGAAAGCGACCCGGCTTCAGCCTCCGGACCGCGCGTGCGCACGTCACAATCCCGGATGCATTCGTTTGCGAAGCCGGTTGCCTTCGTATTGTCGATGAGGCCATGCTTGACGAGCTTCAAGGGATGGGCCGTCAGCAGGCTATTGAGCGTCAGCGACATTTCGGGAACCGCGCCGTGCCCGAGCCGATCCTCCGGAACAAAGGCAAAGCCGAGCTTTCGCCGACTGGCGGCATCGAGATTGCCCACATCCCGTCCCATCATGAAGATCTGGTCGCGCCTGTCGCGGGGCAGGGTTGTTTCCCCCGAAACCAGTGCGGCAAGCTCCTTCTGTCCATTTCCCGAAATGCCGGCAATGCCCAGAATCTCGCCGCTGCGCACGCTGAGGCTGATGGTGGCAAGCGGTATGCCGAAAGGATCGTCCGGCCGGTAATCGAGGCCAATGATCTCCAGGCGCTTTTCGCCCTCGACCATAGGCAAAGCGGGTATTGCTTCCGGCATGTCGCGGCCGATCATCATGCGGGCGAGACCATGGGCGTCATGCTCGCGCGGATCCACATGCCCGGTCACGCGCCCACCGCGCAGGATCGTGGCACGGTCGCACAGAGACTGGATCTCCTCCAGCTTGTGCGAGATGAAGAGGATCGATACGCCGCCGTCGCGCAGCCGACGCAGCGTATCGAACAGCTTCTCGACGGCTTGCGGCGGCAGGACCGATGTCGGCTCGTCGAGGATCAGCAGTTTTGGATCGGTCATCAGGCAGCGGATGATTTCCACCCGTTGCCGCTCGCCGACCGACAGCTCATGCACATGGGCCAGCGGATCGACTTCAAGTCCGAATTCATCGCCCAGCGTACGGATGCGCCGCACGAGTTCGGCCCGGCGGCCGGAGACGATCAGGCGAATGTTTTCGACAACCGTCAGACTCTCGAACAGGGAGAAATGCTGAAAGACCATCCCGATGCCGGTACGCCTCGCCTCCGCGGGGGAGGCAAGGCTGAGCGGCTTTCCATGCCAGGCGATAGTTCCGTCGTCCGGCTGTTCGACTCCGTAGATCAGCTTCATCAGGGTCGATTTGCCGGCGCCGTTTTCTCCGAGGACAGCATGGATCGAGCCCGGTGCTACATCCAGATCGATATGCTGGTTGGCATGGACCTGGCCATAGCTTTTGGAAATGCCGCGCAGCGACAGGAGCGGGATGGTCATGACCTGATTACTTCGGCAAAGGCGTCTTCACACCTTTGACATGCCAGTCCATCGCGACGATCTGCGCATCCGTGAGTGTCGCGCCGGCAGCCACGCCTTCGCTGCCGTCGGCCTTGGCGATCGGACCTGTAAACGGCGAAAAGTTGCCGCTTCCGATCTTCGCCTCGACCTCCTTGATCTTTGCCATCGTGTCCGCCGGGATCGCCGGGTTCCAGTCGACGACTTCGACGACCTTGTCCGCGACGCCGAGGAAGGCATTGGCACCTTTGAAGGTCCCGGCGAGATGGGCGTCGACCGATGCCTTGAAGAAAGGCGACCAGTCCGTGGAGATGCAGCCGAGATAGGTTTTCGGCGCGTATTTCTTCATCGATGAGTTCAGGTTGAAGGCATAGACACCGGCAGCCTCGCAAGCGGAAATGACCGAGGGCGTATCCTGCGCGTTCGAGAAGATCACGTCGCACCCCTGCGAGATCAAAGCCTTGGCCGCCTCCTGCTCCTTGGCCGGATCGAACCAGGAGTTGACCCAGACGACCGATACCTCGATGTCCGGCTTCACGGCCTGCGCTCCGAGCGTGAAGGCGTTGATTGACGTGATCAGTTCGGGAATCGCAAAGGCGGAAACCGAACCGAGCTTGCCCGTCTTGGAGACTGCGGCTGCCGCCATGCCGAGCAGATAGGTCCCTTGAAAATACTTGGCGGCGAAGGGCGAGAAATTCGGTGCGACCTGGAAGCCGGAGGCATGCAGGACGGTTATCTTCGGGTTGCGGCGGGCAATCTGAAGCGCGCCGTTCTGATAGCCGAACGAGCCCGCGATCAGGAAGTGATTGCCGTCGGCGACCGTCTTGTTCATGATGCGGTCCGCGTCCGGGCCTTCGGCAATGTTCTCGATCACCGTCACCTTGACCTTGTCGCCATAGGCGGCCTTGATGGGCTCGAGGCCCGCAGCCAGCGCATGTCCCCAGCCGACATCTCCGATGGGCGAGGGCACGACGAGCGTGATGCCGAGAGGTTCGCCGGCGGCGAAAGCGGAGCGGCCGGTAAAGGCCGTTACGAGGCCTGCAACGGCCGCGCTCTTCATCAATGTTCTGCGGGTCAGATTTTTCTGCATCCCAGTTCCCCTTTTTGGTTTTTCAGAATTCTACTGTCGCAAGCGCTGCCTCGGCCGCGGCAAACAGCGCGGCTTCGTCCAGTCCCGTGAATTCGCCGTCCTGCCAGGCGATACGTCCGTTGATCATGGTCAGATCGGTGGGCATGCCGATTCCGACCTTGGCAATCAGGCTCAGCGGGTCATGCCGCGTCCCGACATAATCCATCCGTCGCGTATCGATCGCAAAGAGATCGGCCGCCATGCCCGGAGCGAGACGACCGATATCGGTGCGCCCGAGCAGGCTTGCGCCTCCGCTTGTCGCATAGTGCAGAAAATCGAGCGGGGCGGGGACGGGGTGCCGACGCGTCGAGGCTGTCAGGCACTGCAGCATGTAGGCGGAATGGATGCAATGCATCAGGTTCGAGTTGTCGTTCGATGCCGCTCCGTCGCAACCAAGGCCAATCCGCAAGCCGAAAGCCTGCATCGCCGGAATATCGGTCACTTCCGCGCCGACCAGGTAGACCGGCTCCGGGCAATGGGAAACGCCGGTTCCGCTTGCCGCCATTTTGCGCAACTCGTCGTGCGTCAGCTCCCAGCAATGGGCATAAAAGGTATCCGGGCCTGCAAAGCCCAATTCGGCGCAGTAGTCGACCGTGCGCATGCCATGCCGCGCCTCGATGACGGGGCTTTCGCCTTCGCCGACATGCGTATGGAGCTGCACGCTGCGATCGCGCGCCAGCGAGACCGACTCGGTGAAGGTTTCGCGGTAGCAATTGACCGGCTGGCAGGGTGCGATCACCACCTGACGCATGCTGAAGGGGCCGGCATCGTGATAGCTGTCGATCAGCCGTGCGCAATCGGCGATGAATTCATCCGTGGTTTCGAGCATGGCGTCCGGGATCGTCGAGCCTTCGGACTTCGGCAGGGTATTGCCGCCGCGCCCTGCGTGAAAGCGCATTCCGAGCAATTCCGCCGCTTCGAACTGGCGATCGATCAGCCGCTTTCCCGCGTGGCGGGGAAAGCAATATTGATGGTCGAAGGCGGTCGTGCAGCCGTGCTTGATCATCTCGGCCATTGCGGTCACTGAAGAATGATAGAAGCAATCCTCCGTCAGCCGCGAAAAGATCGGATAGATCCGGTCCAGCCATTCGATGACGGAAAGCTTCGTCCAGTCGAGATCGGCCCGATTTCGCACGAAACACTGAAAGAAGTGATGATGGGTGTTGACGAGCCCCGGATAGACGAACCAGCCGGATGCGTCCTTGACGATGGTGTTCTCGGGTAATGCGTTCAGCGACAGGTTCTCCCCGATCGCCTGGATCGCCGGGCCCTTCGTGAGCAGGTCGACGTTTCGCCGCACGCCCGGTCCACTGCCTTCATCGACGATAACCGCCGCACAATTCTTCAGGAGATAGCCGGTCATTCCATTATTTCTCCCCTGCCGGATGCGGATCGGGTTTCAGTTCGTGCAGGCGATGGATGCCGGGCATCTCGATGAAGCCCGGCAGGCTGCGGATGGCGCGCATCCAGAGCCGGATCAAGGGGTAGGGATCAAGCGAGATGCCGCCGTCAGGCGCGAGTGCCACGTAGGGGAAGCAGGCGATATCGGCGATGGTCGCCCGGTTTGCCGCAAGGAATTGCATGCCGCGCTCGCTCTGTTCGAAGAGGCCTGCTTCAAGTTCGCGCAGTGCCGCGATCCCCTGAACCCGCAAAGCCTTGATGTCCCCAGGACGCAGAAGCATTTCGTGAAGCCGCGCGCCGCCAAGGTTCGCCGTCAGGCGATGCGAAAAGGAGAGCCATTGCTGCATGCGCGCCGTTTCCCGCGGTGAGCCATGACCCAGCCATTCCGGCGCAGCATCGGCGGCGAGATAGGCAAGCATTGCCGAGGACTCTGTGAGCACGAGATCGCCGTCTTCGAGGATCGGAATGGAGCCCGCCGGATTGAGCGCCAGCAGCTCCGGCCCGCGATGCTCGGCCCCGGGATGGAAGTCGACCGGCCGGATTTCGAGCTTGATGCCCAGGATGGCGGCCATGAGCCGTACCTTGTAGCAGCTGGGCGACAGAACATAATCGTGGAGTTTCATTGTGCGACCAACTGTGCGCCGTAGGTATAATTGTGGCGCTTGAGCCATCGCCGGTAAGCGACCGAAGTGAGGTCGGCCCTTGTCGGGATTTCCATGCCGGGATCGAGCGGAAGAAGCGCGGGTATCTGGTTCTCGAGGATCGAGCGATCCTGCAGGAAGATCGTCTGCTGAAAGTGGATGAGATCCGTCATCGGCGTTTCGTCATCGAAGAGCGCCATCCACGGCCACACGTCGCATACGTCTTCGGCAAGAGGCTGGACGAACAGGGTTATGACGTCCCATTCGCTGGGTCGCGGAGGGCATGTCTTGTAGAGTACCGAACAGGTCGGTGCCGGCACGCGGTACATGTACTCGGTGGTGATGCCGCCAGTTGCCGATTTTGCAGCCTGCGGCTGGTAGAACTTCACCTGCGTTGCCCATACCTCATCCTCGCTCTCGCGAATCTCGACCTTGTAGTTTTCGACCTCGGTGTGCGGCTCGGCACCGAGGATATCGGTGTGGACGAAGGGGAAATGCGCGATGTCGAGGAAGTTCTCGACCGCGCGAAGCGGCGAGCAGCGCACGCGCACCACGCCGACATCGACGAAGCGGCGCCCCGGCTGATCGGCCTCCGGAATGGCGAAAAGCTCCTTCTCCGGCTTTCCGAGGGAGGACCAGACATGGCCATACCGGACGCAAACGGGGAGAGCTCTTCCCTCGGCGGTCGCCACCCGCGCATTCCCATCCAGATCGCGCGCGACCTCGATCGCCTCGCCCATCAGCCAGGTCTTGCTTCCTTTCTCGCCGAGCTGGCTGAAGAGGCCGACCGGATACCATTCGTCGATCATCGCGCCGCCTTTCATTCCGCAGTCTCCCTATGGCGCTCTTCCGCCGCGCGGCGAAGGGATTCGACAATCCGGGACGCCGCAACGCGGTCTGCCGGACTGCGATCCTTTTCGATCATGAGAAGAATGAGCGTATGCTTCTCCTGGGGCGCCAGCAGCAGCCCGATCCAGGGAAATTCAGGCAGACAGATCAGCCCGTGCTTGTCGATCTTCGCTCCGGCCGCATCCTCGATCGCCGCAATATCCGTTTCCACCGTTAGCGAGCGCAGCGGTATGAGCCCATTGAGCTTCGGAGGCTGCGTTGCCGGTTGCCCGACGGCCACCCACAAGATGCCATCAGCCTCTTCGACCTGCCGGACGGCGACACGGATGGTTTCCGGCGGAACCAGATCGGGATGGGCGGGAATGCGAATGCATGCGCCCGAGAGGGAATAGCTCCATCCGTGATAGATGCAGGACAGGGCCTCGCCGCGAACGAAGCCATGCGACAATCTCATTCCGCGATGCGGACAGCGATCGGACGATGCGGTTGCGCGGCCCGACTGACTGCGCCACAGGGCAATCGGGCCAATCGAAGTCCAGGCCGGTATGACGGTTGCTGGTGGCAGATCAGCGGAAAGGGCGACTGGCGCCCAGGATTCCGGCCCATCATGTGGCATGGCCTTCACTCTCTTCATTTCACCAATGGCTTAGCGCCACCGGCCATAGGCAGGCGCCTATCCCTGCATCCCTTAGCTTCCGGAGGTTTGCATAAATAATTCGCATTGGCAACAATGATTAAATAAAAGGCAAAGAATCAGGAATCCCTAAGATGGGATGTTTCCGGATCATTCACGACCCTGCGCTGAATCTCTTCGACCCAGACGTCGATCGGTCCAAGTGAGCAACCTATTTCCAACATGTCGATTAGTTCGACAGGCCCGGTAACCTCAAGCTCGATCCGGTCCGCGTCAGAATGAACGAATGTCTGTGACAGCCCGAGCTTGCTGGCGTGGCGTTGTATCCACGGAAGAAACGAGGCTGAATTGATATTGCCGAGAATTGTCACATGTTCGCGCAACTCGTCCAACCGTAGCGACATAAGCCGGGACCTTTGATTGTCTTAGAGGGGCCAGAATAGCCAATGGAAATCTCTTGGCCAAGAGCAAGGTCTTGCTCGCAGCCTGGACGTATCGTGGACAAATAATCAACAGCAACTGCAAGGGAACCGCCGTGTCGACATCGGGCATAATCGAAAAATGATCATTCCCGACTTATTGCCGGATATCAGATTTCCGTCTCCTTTCTACACCACCGACTCCTAAGGAAATTGTAGTTTGACTATAGTCTTCATTTATTGCTTTCAGGCAGCGAGCGGTTGGCGGCCAAGTTTGGCCCAGTCGGCATTCAATCGCCGATCTGAGCAGAGCGAAGTTCAGCTTCGCTACGGCTATCTGATATTTCGGCAGGTGCTATAAAATCCATAGTATGGTATAATTCAGACTGAATTGCCGTACCGGGCAGCCGGTTCAATTCCTTCCAAGGACGTTCATTTTGCAGTATTGTGGTCGATGGTTTTTGTCGATCAAGAGCGACGCCACTAAAGCTTTGCTATCTGCCTTAAGTGATCCGCGGTCGTTGCGGCAAATCCGAAGAACTCGAGATATGCCGGTATCTGTTCAAACAGCATATCGGTTCCCACCTGATACCGGCATCCCCGCTCACGCGCGGCGGCCAGAAATGGTGTAACTTCCTCCTTCATCACCACTTCGCCGACGAAGGTCTCGGGCGAAAGGCGCGTCATATCGAGCGGCAGTGGATCGTCCTTGTGCATGCCGAGCGGCGTGGCATTGATGACGATGTCGAAACCTCGGGGATCGTTGGTGCCTTTTGTAACCTGCACGGCAGGGTAATAGGTATTGAGGCGGCTTTTCAGCCCTTCCAAGGCCGCTTTGTTGTCGTCGTGAAGAGCGAGATGGGTAAGGCCGGCGCCGGCAAGCGAGGCCGCGATCGCCGAGCCCACGCCGCCGGCGCCGATCATGAGAGCTTTGGCGCCCGATATCGGCTGGCCCTTGCGAGCCAGGCCGCGCACGAAACCTTCGCCATCGAACATGTCGCCGATCAGCCTGCCATCCGTGCCGAGCTTGACGGCGTTGCAGGCTCCGGCAACGCGGGCATTGGTGGAGATCTCGTCCAGGAGGCCCATGGTGGTAATCTTGTGGGGCATTGTGATGAGCGCGCCGTGGATGTTGGACAAGCGGAAGACGAGTTTCAAGAAATCGGGGTAATCCGCCGGCCTGCAACCCATCGGCACGACAACGGCATCGATGCCCTGCTCGTCGAAATAGGGGTTGTAGATCAGCGGTGCCTTGAAGCTTTCTGTCGGGTAGCCAAGATGGGCGATCAACCGGGTGGTGCCGCTAATCATCGATATCGCCTTTCGAGTTCTGTCGTTCGGCTCGATCGGGCCGAAGCCGTAACCATTGGCCGAGGGATCGCCAACGTGTCAGCGGTGCCGCCAATCCGGCGGCAAGCCCAGGTCCGCCAAGGAAAGGAGTGGTTTTCGCCCGAAGTCATCTCCCGGCTCAAAGGCGAGGGCAGGGCATCCGAGGGGGCGCTGATGGCGGGATTCGTTCGCGGCTCGGCGAGCATATGCTCGATACGGCGCCTGCCAATCAAGCCGGCACCCGTCACCGCGATCCACAAACTTTCCGGCAACAGCCCCGGCATCGATCCGATCCTAATTGCGCAAGATTTCGCCGAGGAACTTGCGGGTGCGCTCGTGGCGAGGACTGGTGAAGAATTCTGCCGGTGCGGCTTCCTCGACGATGGCGCCGCTTGCCATGAAGACCACCCGGTTGGCGACCTGGCGCGCAAAGCCCATTTCATGCGTCACGCAGATCATCGTCATGCCTTCCTCGGCAAGACCGATCATCGTGTCCAGCACCTCCTTGACCATCTCGGGATCGAGCGCCGACGTCGGCTCATCGAAGAGCATTATCTTGGGGCGCATGCAGAGTGCACGGGCGATCGCCACGCGCTGCTGCTGGCCGCCCGAAAGCTGCACGGGATATTTGACCGCCTGTTCGGAAATCTTGACGCGGGCGAGCAACGCGCGCGCCCGCTCTTCCGCTTCGGCCCTCGGAAGGCCGAGGGCGCGCATCGGCGCGAGCATGCAGTTTTCCAGCACGGTAAGATGCGGGAAGAGGTTAAACTGCTGAAAGACCATGCCGACCTCGCGCCTGACGGCATCGATGGTTTTCGCCCGATCGCCGAGCAGGATGCCGCCGACGCGAATCTCGCCCCGCTCGTAAGTCTCCAGACGGTTGATGCAGCGGATCAAGGTCGATTTTCCGCTGCCGGAGGGACCGCAGAGAACGATGCGCTCACCCTTGTGGACTTCGATATTGATGTCCCGCAGGGCCTGGAAGGCGCCATACCATTTCTCCACATGGCTCATGGTGATCATTGTTTCAGCGGAGGGGGCAGGAACTGCTGTCATAATGTCGATTCCTGAATACGATCGGGTGAGATCGCGGCTATCGCGCATGGATGGCATTGAAGCGCCGTTCCAGGCGCGCGCCGATGATCGTCAACGGGCAGCACATCAGGAAATAGAGGGCGCCGACGATGCCGAAGACAGTCAACGGCTGGAAGATCTGGTTGGAAATGATGTTGCCGGCACGCGTCAGCTCCGTGAAGCCGACGATGGAAGACAGCGACGTGCCCTTGATGAGCTGCACCAGGAAACCGATCGTGGCCGGCAGGGAGATGCGGATTGCCTGCGGCAGGATTACATCCTTCATGCGCGAAACATATTTGAGGCTGAGCGCCTTGGCCGCCTCCGTCTGGCCGCGCGGCACGGCCTCGATCGAACCGCGCCAGATCTCGCCGAGATAGGCGCTGGCATGGAGTGTCAGGCCGATCGCGACTGCTTCCCAGGCATCGAGCTTCAGCCCGATCAATGCCAGCCCGTAATAGGTGACGAAGAGTTGCATGAGGAGCGGCGTACCCTGGAAGACAGCGATGTAGCTCGACGTTGCCCGCTCGAGCAGCGGTAGGCCCGAGGTGCGTGCCAGCGCTATGGCGAGACCTGCGATGCAGCCGCAGACGAACCCGACGGCAGACAAAAGCACGGTCCATTTCAGGCCGATCAAAAGGAAGGTGAATTCTGCGCTGCCCATGATGCCCTCACTTGACCGGATAGGTGAAATAGCGGGCCGAGAAGAGCGCGAAGAAGCGCATCATCAGCCAGGAGATGAAAAAGTAGAGGAACGTGATGGTGAAATAGACCTCGAAGCTGCGGAAGCTGTCGGATTCGATGCGTTGCGCCACAGCGGTCAATTCATAGGCCGAGATCGCTGAGCAGATGCTTGTCGACAGCGTCAGCAGCACGAACTGGCTGGTCAGCGACGGATAGATCGCTCTCAGCGCAGGCTTCAATATGATCAGCCGGAACACCTGTACCTTGTGAAGCCCGAGTGCCAGGCCTGCTTCGATCTGGCCGCCGGGAATGGATTGCACGCCGCCCCTGATGATCTCGATCGCGTAAGCGCCGCCATTGATGCCGAGCGCGATGATCGCCGTCGGCGTGGGGTCGAGGCGGATGCCGATCAGCGGCAAAGCGAAGAAAAGAAAGAAGATCTGCACCAGAAAGGGCGTATTTCGGATGAGCTCAACGAAGGCTATCACCAGCCAGCGCACCGGTTTGATGGGGGAATCCCTGAGCGCCACGCCGCCGATGCCGATGATGACGGCAAGAACCATGCCGCAGATGGCGAGCAGAAAGGTGCCGAGACAGCCAAGCAGCAGGCTTGGCAGACCATCGATAACGGGCGTAAAATCCAGTTGATAGTTCATACTTCTCTTGCGGCCCCCACCATTCCTGCCATGGCCTCGATTGCCAGCTCATAACCGTGGGCGCCAAAGCCGATCATGATGGCGGTGGCGATGCGCGAGACAAGGGATCTGTGGTAGATTTCCTCGCGGGCATGGACATTGGAAATGTGCAGTTCGATCTTCGGGGGATCAAACGTTTTCAAGGCGTCGAGCAGCGCAATCGAGGTAAAAGTGAAAGCGGCGGGATTGATGATGATGCCGCAAGCCTCCTTTCGAGCCTGATGGATGCTTTCCACCAGCTCGCCCTCGAAATTCGTCTGGCGAAAATCGATCGTAAAGCCAAGGCTTGCGCCCTTGGTGACGCATAACGTCCTGATATCGGCGAGCGTCGTGAAGCCGTAGATATGCGGCTCGCGCTCGCCAAGCAGGTTGAGGTTCGGCCCGTTGAGGACGAAGATGGTTCTGGTCATGGCGCGCCTCAAACGGTGCAATGCGGTTTCTTGGTCTTCGGCGAAAGGGTTCAAAGGACGGGATGAGAATTCCCGTCCTTGCGCCTGAATTGCCAGGAGCGTTTGTGTCAGTTCGCCACGAACGAAATGCCTTCCAGGCTCTTCGGAAATTCCGGAACCGGCACCTTCATCCACTTGTCGTAGATCGTCTTCAATTCGCCGTTGCCCTTGATTTTGTCGATGAAGGCGTTGATGGAGGCGTTGAGCTCCTTTTCGCCCAGACGCGTGCAGGCCCCGTTGTAGAGCTTCTGAAACTCCAACTTGTTTTCGAATTCTCCGGGGCGGGCTTTTTCCACGCGGTCCATATAGAAGATGTTGCCGCCGAGAGCATCGACTTGGCCGGAAACAAGCGCCTGGACGCTGGCTGCATCGCCATCGAAACGGCGGATGGTGGCCGAAGCCGGCGCATTCTTGGTGACCTGTGTGTCTTGTGCCGCGCCTTTGGCCACAGAGATGGTCAGGTTGGCCATGTCGGCGTTGGTCTTGATCGACTTGTTCTTCGGGCCGATCAGGACGATGGCGTTGGCGTTGTAGGGCTCACTGAACTGTACGGCTTTGGCGCGGTCCGGAAGCATGGCCATGGTCGCAAAGAGCACGTCGACGCGGCCGGAGGTCAGTGCCGGAATGCGGTTGTTGACTTCCAGCGGGACAAATTCGACGTCAACGCCGAGTTCCTTGGCGTACAGGGCGCCCATGTCGGCGTCAAATCCATCCTGTTTGCCAGCGCTGGTGACGAAGCCCCATGGCGGGTTATCGCCCTGGATGCCGACGATCAGTTTTCCACGCGCCTTGATTTCCTGGGGCGTGATAGCGGCTGCCGAGTTTGCAAGCCCGATGGCGGCAGCGAAAACGGCCGCACCAAGCATGGCGCCACGCCGCGTCAGTAAAGACTTCAACATGAGTTCCTCCTCTTTTCGGATGGTCGCCTCCGCAACCTCCCAGTCACCCTCTCCCGGTTGTTCGCGGTAATATTTGCCTGAGGGGTGCGGATAAATCAACATAGTTTTTAAAAAACATATGATACTTTTCATTTAATCATCTGAATTGAAATCCTCACGATATTCATCATAATGCCATCGGCATGCTCGGCTGCTTATTGCCGTGGCACGGCCAGGGAGGATTTTGCGCGCCATGAAGACCTCGATTGCGACTGTCACGATCTCAGGCGAGCTTCCGGAAAAATTGGAGGCTATCGCGCGGGCCGGCTTTGATGGCGTGGAGATTTTCGAAAACGACTTCCTGGCCTTTGACGGCAGCCCTGCCGATGTCGGGAAGATGGCGCGGGATCTTGGCCTTACCATCACGCTCTTCCAGCCCTTTCGCGACTTCGAGGGCATGCCGGATGCTCTGCGCGGCCGCACCTTCGATCGCGCTGAGCGCAAGTTCGACATCATGCATGAGCTCGGCACGGACATGGTGCTCGTCTGCTCGAATGTCTCGCATGCAGCGCTCGGCGGCATCGACCGGGCCGCAGCCGACTTTCGCGAGTTGGGACAACGAGCGGCAAAGCGTGGGCTGAAGGTGGGCTATGAGGCGCTGGCCTGGGGCCGCTTTGTCAACGATCACCGCGATGCCTGGGAGATCGTGCGGCGCGCGGACCATCCCAATGTCGGGCTGATCCTTGACAGTTTCCACTCACTGTCGCGCAAGATCGATATCAATTCTATCCGCTCGATCCCCAAGGAAAAGATCTTCATCGTGCAGCTTGCCGATGCACCATTGATCGATATGGACCTGCTTTACTGGTCCAGGCATTTCCGCAACATGCCGGGCGAGGGCGATTTGCCGGTCACGGAATTTGCCGAGGCTGTGGCATCAACCGGTTATGACGGATACTTCTCTTTGGAGATATTCAATGACCAATTTCGGGGCGGCTCGACACGGGCGATTGCGGCGGATGGCCACCGTTCGCTGATCTATCTGGCCGACCAGATTCGTCGGAAGGTCGAGACGCCGATCGGCACCGAGATGCCGGCGCGCGCCGCGGTCAAAGGCGTCGGTTTCATCGAATTTGCCACCGATGAAGAGGAGGCGGTGGAACTGGTCGGCATCCTGCAGGCGCTCGGCTTCCGCAAGGTGGCGGCGCACCGCTCCAAGAAAGTCACGCTCTTCCAGCAGGGCCGGATCCGCATCCTTATGAATGTCGATCCCGCAGGTTTCGCCAACGCCGCCTATGCCGTGCACGGCACGTTTGCCTATGCCATGGCGCTGGTCGTCGATGATGCGGCAGACGCCTATTCCCGCGCGCTCGCACTCGATGCCGAGCCGTTCGTCCAGGCCGTCGTCGAGGGTGAGTTGCAACTGCCGGCTATCCGCGGGGTCGGCGGCGGGCTGATCTATCTGATCGACGAGAAAAGCCCGCTCGGCCGTTTCCCGGAGATCGATTTCGTGCCGGTTGCGGAGCAGGACGCGGCCGACGATGCCGGATTGCTGGAGATCGACCACGTCGCGCAGACCGTCGGCTACGACGAAATGCTGACCTGGCTGCTCTTCTACACCTCGATCTTCGAAGCGCACAAAACGCCCATGGTCGATATTATCGACCCCTCCGGGGTGGTACGCAGTCAGGTGATCGAAAATGAGGCCGGTTCCTTGCGTATCACGATGAATGGTGCGGAAAACCGGCGTACGCTCGCCGGTCATTTCATCGCTGAAAAATTCGGCTCGGGCATCCAGCATCTGGCTTTTTCGACGGGAGATATCTTTGCGACCGCCCAGCGCCTGCGCGCCAAGGGATTTAAGCCTCTGACGATTTCCCCCAACTACTACGAGGATGTCGAAGCTCGCTTTGGGCTGGATACTGAGCTGACGGAACGGCTGAGGACGGAAAACATTCTCTACGATCGCGATGACGATGGCGAGTATTTCCAGCTCTACAGCAGCACCTATGGAGAAGGTTTCTTCTTCGAGGTGGTCGAGCGCCGCGCTTATCGCGGCTATGGAGCGCCGAATGCGATCTTCCGGATCGCCGCGCAGAAGAAGCAGATGCGGCCGGAGGGCATTCCGAAGGATGCCGTATAAATGAGTCTCGTCATCGCCCGGCCGGGACCGCTTCTTCGGCATGCGCGGGTGGCTCCGAGGGGTCCGCAGCCGCGCTTATGGGATGCGCGAAACAGCGTTGCTACAGTTCAGCCGATGCGCCCGCTCCGCAGAACGTGTTCCATACCGCTTTGCACATGCCTGGCGATGATGGCCTGGGCAGCGTCCACATCGCGCTTCAGCGCGGAGTCGAAAAGCAACTTGTGATCATCGGCCACGGCCTGGCCGCGAAAGCTTTTCGCCAACATGTGATACCGCAGAAACCGATCGAAGACCGAAGAGAGCGTTGCCATCAGTGTCGTCGAGTTGCAGGCGGAGACGATCGCCTGGTGAAACTCCCAGTCGTAGCGTACCCAGTCGATCGTCCGTGAAGCATCTCCCGCGAGCAGCTTGCGCTCTGCCGCAGCGAGCTTGTGGTGCGCAGCGACGACGCGGCCTTCCCATTCCAGCGTGCCGGCCGCAAAGGAAAGCGCGATTGCATGCGTTTCCAGTACGGTGCGGAGATCGGCGAGTTCTTCCAGTTCCTTGCGGGAGGCCGGGCTAACCTCGAAGCCGCGCTGGCCTTCGGCAAGCACCAGATTCTCCATGGCAAGGCGGCTGAGGATTTCACGCAGCGAGGACACGCTGATCGAGTAGTGTATTTTGGCCTGCTCCAGCTTGATCTTGGTGCCAGGCGCCAGCGCTCCCGAAATAATGTCCTGACGGATCTGCCGGAAGACAACATCGCTGATGGTCTCGGAAGCATCGGCTGCGGCATTGCCGGCCTGTTTTTCCGATTTACGTGGGGCTGCCATCGATTACTTCGCCTGTTTGACCGGGGAGGAGAGCAGCCCCTTGCCGAGCGCATGCTCGACGCCGCCCTGGATGTGGCGCTTCAGGATGTCCTTCGCCTTGGTGCTGTCACGCTTGAGAGCGGCGTCGAGCAATTGCCGGTGTTCCTGCTCGGCCACTCCGCCCCGATAGGAGAGCGCCACCATCTGATAGCGAAGATATTTGTCGAAGACGGCTGAATGCGTCTCCATCAAGAGCCGCGAGCCGCATGCCGCAATCAGCGCCTGGTGGAATTCCCAGTCATAGCGTTTCCAGTCCTCGGCCTGGCCGGTATCGCCCGAAGCCATGACGGCTTCCATACGTGCAAGCTTGTGATGGGCCGATACGAGCTGCGCCTCCCATTCCAGGTCACCCTGTTCGAAGGACTGCTCCAGCGCATGTTCTTCCAGAAGCAGCCTCAGCGCTGCGATCTCGCGCAGGTCCGCAATGGAAACTCTTGCGACCTCGAACCCTCGTTGCCCCTCGGCAACAACCAGTCCTTCCGATGTCAGCCGGTTGAGAATTTCTCTCAGGGTGCTGACGCTGGTCTCATAGGTCGCTTTCAAATTATCGAGTTTCAGCTTCTGCCCCGGAGCGAGTCGCCCAAAGATGATGTCCCTGCGTATCCGCTGGTAGTTGCTCTCGGCAACGGTTTCGGCCAACAAGTCGGTTTGCACGGCTTCCTCGGAGATTTTGGATTTTCTCATACATATTCGACTCGATCTTTTCAATGGGAAACATTCAAGTCGATCTCCCATTGGATCGCTTCCGGTAGCGATGCGCTGAAGGCGCCCGGCGCGACGGGCAAGCTTGAAACGGCCGAGCTTTGCGCATCCGCTTCAATTAGAGCGTTTCGGACTTGCGAAGGATTGTTCGCTGCCTTTCCAGCTTGGGCCGATGCCTCGACCGCTCAATAACCAGGCCAGGCTGATGTGAAGCGAGTCGGCAATTTCCCCGAGGTAGGCCGGATCGGGCTCGTCGCGGTCGTTCTCCCAGGATAGCCACGTCTGCTTCGGTACGGCCACGAGCAAAGCTGCATCCTCTGCGGAGAGCCCGCAGGCATCGCGTGCCAATGACATCCGGCCGCCGAGCGTGTCATCGGCTGCGAGCGCCCAGTCCGGCATCTGATTGCACATTCATGTCACCTCGATATGAAAAGAAACCCCGCCGCGGCACGGCGGGGCTGCAACGGGGATGTCAGCCTTCGTCGCCGACCCAGGCCTTCACCTGATCGGGATGATCCTTGATGTACTTGTCGACCGCCTGATCGTAGGAGGTCGTCTGCGCATTAAACATCGCCGCTTCCAGATCGGAGATCGGCAGTTTCATGCGCGACAGGAAGCCGGCCACCTTCGGATTTTCGGCGGCGAAGCCCTTCCTGGCGAGCACATCCACATGCTCCGCTTCGCCCAGAGACTTCTTCGGGTCGGCAATGTAGCGAAGCTTGTATTTGCCGAACATCCAGTGCGGGCTCCAGGAGGTTGCGACGAACCATTTTTCGCTGCGTATGTCACGATCGACCGTGGTCAGCATGCCTGCTTCGCTCGAGACTTGAAGCTTGTATTTATCGAGGCCGTAATCCTTGAGGGCCTTCTCCGAAAGCCGGGTCAGGCCGGCGCCGGGATCGATGCCCTGCACCGTGCCCGACAGCTTTTCCTGAATCTCCGGCTTCTTCAGATCCTCGATCGAGCCGATCTGGTCTTGCGGGATGTAGGCGGGCACCACCCAGCCGAGCTTTGCGCCGTCATAGACGGTGCCGAGGGTCTCCACGCGGTTCTTGACCTTGGCGTAGTAGTCAGCATGGGTCTGCGGCAACCAGGCCATCATCATGGCATCGAGATTGCCGCGGCTGACGCCCTGATAGAGCGGCGCGACATCGGTCTGCACGAGCTCGACCTTCTGGCCGAACTTGTCCGTGATCAGCTTGGCGGCGAGCTTCGTGACGAACTCGGCATCGGACCAGGCGGCCCAGCCGATCTTCACCGGTTTGCTGTCTTCAGCCATCGCGGCTGCGGTCATGCCGCTGCAAAGCGTGGCGGCAAGGCCCAGTGTTGCGAGTAACTTGAACATGGATGTTGCTCCTTTCAGGGAAGGTTCGCGTTTGGCGGTCGAGACCGCCTTGGTTTCAGGTGGAGGGTTCAGGCCGTGGCCGTCACCAGGCGCTCGCTTTCGCTCCTTCGGAAGAGCGATTGCAGCAGGGTGAGCCGGCGCGAGCCAAGGCTCTGGGTGATGCGGTCGAGAATGACGGCGAGGATGACGACAGCCAGCCCTCCTTCGAAACCGGTGCCGACATCGAGGCGCTGGATGCCCGTCAACACCGTATTGCCGATGCCGCCCGCGCCAATCATCGAAGCGATGACGACCATGGAGAGCGACAGCATGATCGTCTGGTTGATCCCGGCCATGATCGAGGGCATGGCATTCGGCAGCTGCACCTTGAACAGCAGCTGCGTCGAGGTGCAGCCGAAGGCATTGCCGGCCTCGATGAATTCGGGATGAACCTGGCGAATGCCGAGGTTGGTCAGGCGCACCACCGGCGGCATCGAGAAGATCACCGTTGCGATCGCACCCGGCACGGCGCCGAGACCGAAGAACATCGCCGCCGGGATGAGATAGACGAAGGCGGGCATCGTCTGCATCAGGTCGAGGATGGGGCGAACCGCGGCGGCGATCGCATTGCGGCTTGCCATGGCGATGCCGAGCGGCAGGCCCACGATCATTGCCATCAACGTAGAGGCGATGACGAGCGCCAGCGTCTCCATCATCGCGCCCCAGAGGCCCATATGATTGACCAGGAAAAGCGAGATGCCGGTGAAGGCGGCAAAGGCAAATCCCACCCGCCACAAAGACAGGAAGACGAAGATGGCGATGCCGACAGGCATCGGTATCGCGGTCAGCGCGCTCTGGATGGAGCCGGTGACGAAGCCGATGATTGCGGCAATGGTGTCGAGCGCGGGCGAAAAATTGTCGAGAATGTAATTGACGGCACTGTCGATGCCGTCGCCGATATCGAAGGTCATGGAATCTTCCGATTTGATTGGAGGTCAGCTTGCGCGGTCGAGCGTTTCGAGCAGCGCCGATTTGCTGATGGAGCCGAGATAGCGATTGCCGTCATCGACCACGGGCACGGGCCACGGGCTGGCCGCGACCTTGCCGAGAACGCCGGAAAGCGGCTCGGCGGCGGGGATGGGTTCTATCCCAGGAAGAAAGGCGCTGCGATAGGGATCGGCAGCGTTTGCACGCAGATTTTCGACAAGGGACGCATGGCTGACCATGCCGTGATAGGTCTTGTCGCGGCCGAGAATGATTGCATATTCCCGGTCGAAGTTTTTCATCCGCTCCAGCGCCGCCGCAGCGGAAACGCCCTGACGCTCGATGATCGTCACCTGGGTCTTGCGCGCGACATCGCCGGCCCTGAAGACCTGTGAAACGTCCACATTGCGGAAGAACGACCGGACATAGTCGTTGGCAGGACTCATGACGATCTCGTCGGGCGTACCCACCTGGATGACATTGCCGTTCTGCATGATGCAGATGCGGTCGCCGATGCGCATCGCCTCGTCGATATCGTGGCTGACGAAGACGATCGTTCGACTGTGCTGAGCCTGGAGGCGCACGAGCTCATCCTGCATCTCCGTGCGGATCAACGGATCGAGCGCCGAAAAGGCCTCGTCCATCAGAAGCACGGTCGGCTCATTGGCAAGCGCGCGCGCAAGGCCGACGCGCTGCTTCATGCCGCCGGACAGCTGATCCGGATGACTGTCGGCATAACCGTCGAGACTGACGGCCTCGAGCGCCGCCATCGCCCTTTGCCTGCGCTCCGCTTCGCCGACGCCGGCCACTTCAAGACCGAAAGCGACGTTGTTCAACACCGTGCGGTTCGGCAACAGCGCGAAGGACTGGAAGACCATGCTGATTTCGCCACGGCGCAGAGCGATCAGCTCCCGGCGCGGCATGCCGGTGATGTCCCTGCCATCGATTTCGATGGAGCCGGCTGTCGGTTCGATCAGCCGGTTGAGCAGACGCAGCAGGGTGGATTTGCCCGATCCGGAAAGGCCCATGATGACGAAGATTTCGCCGGCCCGGATATCGAAGCTTGCATCGTTCACTCCGACCGAGCAACCCGTCGCGGCGTGAATTTCCGATTTTGATTTGCCGGCGTGGATCAGGTTCATGGCCCTCGAAGGGCGTTCGCCGAAAATCTTGTAAATGTTCTTGAGACTGATTTTGGTCGAAGCCGGGTGCGCCGGCGCGTCATTTTCAGTTGCAAATGCCATAAAATCCTGGGCCTGCGACTCGATAGTCCAGGCATGCTCCTTGTTCTTGTTTATTCATCCGGGACGACAGCTGAAATCCGCAGATCCATGCGCTGTCTTCCAGTTTCCGATTCGACGATCAATCAGTCGGCAAACGGAGGTGTCGTTTTGTCGATCGATAAGCCGGGGAGGCGCGAAGGACGGCGAAAAGCAGACAAATACAAATGTTCCTGCTCACCGCAGGACCAGTTTATGTCTCAACACTCAGCAACGGCTTTTAGGATGGTAGACAAGGACTGTCTACAAAAAATTGAGATTATTTGGTCGCGCTGGTTGTCGCAAACAGGGCTTCGGGTCCCGCCGATATCATCATATGCTTCGAATGATTTGTCATCTCACGGAGGCTTGGCCATCTCTATGATGACTTAAAAAATTCATATTTATCAAATGATTATCTGAAAGTCAGATCCTCTCGAGGATACTGTCCGGCTGCTCGTCATCGAATTCACGTTTCCTCTTGGTAACCATAGCAGATACCGCCGGGGAACACGCCCATGCCTGGCGACTGGTTTTCATGCCTACTCGCATTCTGTCGCGAACCTGTTCGGGAACTTCCTGATTGAGCACTGTTCGAAAAGGCGAAATTCTCAAGAAAGCCATGGCGATCGCTACCGACGCGTAGCTGATTGCCAATCCGATCTTGGCCAATTAGCCTCGGCCTGTCGAATGTGCTGGGAACGTCATGCCTGAACCGATTACCGAACCTGATATTCCGCCGCTGGTGGAGCGGGCTTTCCAGCTAACCTCACTGTTTACCCTGAATAAGCCGGATGCGCGACGTTGGCCGATTGCATTGCGTGCTGCCGTGGCAATGGGGGTGCCGGCGGCAATCGGCTGGGTGGCCGGCGACCTGCCGGCAGGTCTGATGGCGACGATCGGTGGCTTCACTGCCGTCTACGGCAATGACCGGCCGTTCCTGAACCGCGCCATGCATCTTGGCGCGATCGCGATCTCATTTGCGCTGGTCGTCATGATCGGTGTGGCGGCAGGCAGCACGGGTTGGCTGACTATTCCGGTGGTCACGGTGATCGCAACCGCCGCCGCCTTCCTATGCAGCGCATTGAAAGTCTCGCCGCCCGGAGCGTATCTCTTCACGCTTGCGGTTGCGGCTGGCACGGCGATGGGTGCCGAAGATCTGGCATGGTGGCATGTGGGTACGCTCGTCTTTGCCGGCGGAGCCTTCGCCTGGACGTTGCATATGGCGGGGGCGATCTTTGCGCCACGCGGCCCTGAAGTTTTGGCTCTGAAATCGGCAGCCCGCGCAGTCGGCGATTTTCTCACCGCTGCGGCGACGCCGCGTGCCGACGCGGCAAGGCATCAGGCGGCTGCCGCGCTCCATCTGGCCTGGACGGTGCTGGTTAGCCAGCAACCCGTCCAGCCCCGGCCGAACGGAACATTGACGCGGTTGCGTGCCGAGGGCAGGGAGTTGCACATGATTTTCGCCGAGAGGGTCAATGCTGCACCAAGCGAGCCTGTCCCGCTGGTAAATGTCGAACGTGTGAGGGCAATCGCCGAGCAGGGGCCCAGACCGCAGGACGTCACCGATATGGGCCATATTCCGCTCGGCCGCGTCAGTGGCTGGCAATTGCTGAAGGAGAGCGCAAGACCCGGCGCGCAGGCATTCGAGATCGGTCTACGTGTGGCGGTAGCCTCGGCGGTCAGCGGACTCGTGGGCTGGGCGACGAACGTCGAGCATGCCTACTGGATCACCGCCGCGGCCGTCTTGATGCTTTACCAAGGGCTTGATCGGGCGACCACGCTGCAACGGGCAATCCAGCGGGTCGGCGGGACCCTGATCGGCACGGTTCTGGCCGGCGGAGTTCTGTTTCTGCATCCAGAAGGCCTTTGGTTCGCTGTGGCGATTGTCGTACTGCAATTCATCATCGAAATGCTGGTGCCCAGGAACTATGGACTTGCAGTCGTGTTCATCACGGCGATTGCGCTCACCATTGCCTCCGGCGGTTATCCCGTGACGGATATCTCACATCAAATCTGGGTCCGTGCGGAAGATACCATTCTAGGTTGCGCGATCGGTATCGCGGTGTTTATGCTGCTGGCGAAGCGTGGCATGACCCGGGCGATATCACGGGAATTGTTCCGGACCTGGGGTGCGATCGATTTGGTCACCCAGCATCTGGCAGCCGGCGATGCTGATACAACGGCGGCTCGCAGCGCCCGGCGTAATCTTCAGCATCATACGATTCTGTTGCTGCAAAGCTTCGATGCCGCCGTTGGCAGCAGCATGGAGAGCCGGGCTGCGGCCGAACCGCTCTGGCCGGCCGTCGTTGCTACCCAGCGCCTTGTCTACCGCCTGCTTGCCGCCGCCTGGCGGATCGACTCTGCGTCGGCGATGGGCGAGAATACTGCTCTGGCGAGAGAACTGTTCGGCAGAGACGGCGCGGCGCAGGTGCACAACGCGCTCGTCGGCATCATCAGCGCCCTTAACAAAGGGGCCGCGCTGCCGTCTGCGCCCGACGTTCCGGCTTTTCTCGAAGCGGAAATCCGGCTGCTCCGCAGCTCGATCGTCAGCGCGTCCAATAGAGCATGACGGGAGCTTTTGTCGCATACAACCCATTTCGCGAGTTCGATCAATCTGCAAGCCTCATCGTCGGACGGTTCGGCTCGATAGAAATTCAAGCCGTTTGGAACAAATCGTTGCGCCGTGCATTCATCGTGGTCAAATTGCTTAATAAGTGAATTTTCCTAAAAGTGGGTTTTCTGAATGTTGCAAAGAGGAATGCCAGGCCGCCGTGGGCGTTTGAAATCGGCGACTGATTCCCATCACCGGCGGCTCGATGCATTGAACAAGGAGTTCGCCATGTTCGAGGCACTCCCCTCCTATCGCAAATATCTGATTGCAACGCTTGCCAGCCGTGTGCGATTGGAGTCCATGCTCGAAGCCAGCGGAGTGGAAGCGCTGGTTCCGGATTGGGCGCAGCGCAGAATCGTTCCGCAGCTTCTGGAGGATCTCCACGATCTTGGCGGTGGCGCGCCCATGC
This sequence comes from Rhizobium sp. SYY.PMSO, assembly GCF_046840415.1. Lineage (NCBI taxonomy): Bacteria > Pseudomonadati > Pseudomonadota > Alphaproteobacteria > Hyphomicrobiales > Rhizobiaceae > Rhizobium > Rhizobium sp. SYY.PMSO. The sequence goes on along the minus strand of NZ_CP177351.1, from coordinate 1,457,079 downwards.
CCGTTGAGGCAACGCGCAACCCGGTCGACATGGCCGCAATCGTCGGGACGCTTTACGTCCTGGAGGGCTCCGGACTGGGAGCAACGATCCTCCTGAAGCAGGCGGTCAAACTCGGTATGTCGGAGACGTTCGGAGCCCGCCATCTGGTCCGGCAGGTGAGCAATCAGCGATCGTGGCGAGACATGCTTCAAACGATCGAGACCACCCCTGTCAGCGACGAGGACGGCTGTGATCTTGCGGCGGTCACTGCCTTTGCGGTGTTCGAGAGCGACTATCGGAAGGTATTCGCCAATGACCTCTGAGACGGCTGTCGACCTCAGCGCATGCGATCGCGAGCCCATTCACATTCCCGGATCGATCCAGCCGCACGGACTTCTTTTGGTTGCCGAGCGAGAGACCGGCAAAGTCATCGGTGGCGCTGGAGCGATCGAGACCTATCTTGGCGACAACTGGATGGGCCGCTCGATCAGCGAACTCCTGGCACTCGATGTTCTTGGACATGCCGAGCAAGCACCGCGCGCAAATGAGATCATATTGGGAAAGCGAGAGATCGCTGGCGAGATTCACGACATACTTGGCCATGTGTCCGGCGATGTGATCCTGGTCGAGGTCGAGCCGGCACCGAGCGCGCAAGTGACGCCGGAACAGTCGCTTTCGAACCTCGACGCGATCGCCCAGGCGTTCGAAGCTGCGCCGGACATGGCAAGCCTTTTTCAAACGGCGGCCACGGCTTTTCGCAGGCTGACGGGATTTGATCGGGTGATGCTCTATCAATTTACCGAGGATGCCTCCGGCGTGGTGGTCGCCGAGGATCGCAACGAGGCCTTTCCGCCATTTCTCAACCATCATTTCCCCGCCGGCGATATTCCAAAGCAGGCACGCGCGCTTTATCTACGCAACCGCGTCCGCGCCATTCCGGATTCGGCATACCAGGCCGCACCCCTTCGCTGGGAAGACGGCAAGGCGCAGACCGTCGATCTCAGCGATGTGGCGCTGAGAAGCGTGTCGCCCATTCATCTGCAGTATCTGCGCAACATGGGCGTGTGTGCGAGCGCATCCGTTTCCATCATCAAGGACGGTATTCTTTGGGGCCTGATTGCCTGCCATCACGCCACGCCGCTGCGCATGCCCTTTGCCATACGTGCTGCGGCGACGGCTTTGGCGGGGAGTCTGGCGCGGCAAATCAAGGCCAAGGACGAGGCTCAGAATGCGCGGGAGCGGCTGAGGCTGAGGTCGCATGAAGACCGCCTGATCGAAACGCTTCAACTCAATGCTCCGCTGCAGACGCTTTTGGCGGAGGCCGCACCCAATCTGCGGCAGATGATGTTGGCCGATGGCTTTGCCGTCGTGACGGGAAAGACGCTCGTGGCACAGGCCGGCACAGTCCCCGAGCTGCCGGACCTTGCCATCCTGATCGAACTCGTGCTGCCGAGCCTGAGAGGCGGCATGTTCCATTCGCATCAATTCGGCAGAACGCCCGGTCTGCCCGGCGATCTGGTCGCTGTTGCAAGTGGCCTGGCGGTGCTCAGATTGTCGCTGGAGGAGGATCTGTTCCTCGTGTGGCTGCGAGCGGAGAAGGTGCAGGTCGTGGAATGGGCGGGCAACCCTCACAAGGGCGAGGCGCCGGCTGCAGCCGCGCCGCTAACGCCGCGCGCGTCGTTCGAGGCCTGGTCCGAGGAGGTCCGCGGTGTTGCGGCGATCTGGAACAACAATAAGATCGATGCGATACATCGCATCGGCCGCGTGATCAGCGAAAGCTATCAGCGTCAGCGCATCGCCGGGCTCAACCGCGAACTGGAGAAAACGCTTCAGCAAAAGGATGAACTGCTCAAGCAGAAGGATTTTCTGATGCGCGAGATCAACCATCGCGTCCAGAATAGCCTGCAGCTTGTTTCGACATTTCTAAAAATGCAGGCGCGAGAAACGCAGGACGCATCGATTGTCCAGCATCTTGACTATGCGCGCGCCCGCATTTCAGCCGTGGCGCTGGTTCACAGGCGGCTCTACTCGGACAACTATGTCGGATCGGTTGATCTGGCCCGCTATCTGAGCGAACTCTCCAACGAGCTCTTTCTGTCCATGGGAGAGGAATGGCGCAGCCGCCATACCAGCAACTTCGCTCCGGTGCTGATGGATGCCGACCGGGCGATCAATCTTGGCCTGATTTTCTCGGAGCTGATCACCAATGCAAACAAATATGCTTATGGCGGTGCTCCAGGGCCAACAAGCGCATGCCTTGATCATCATCTCAATGAAGTTCGCCTGATCGTTTCCGACAGCGGTGGTGGAAAGACGCGCCTGACCGCTGGTTTCGGCAGTAAAATGCTGCACGCCATTATCGTCGGTCTCGGTGGCGAGTTACAGGAAACCGACAACAATCCCGGACTGAAGACGATTGTGACGGTGCCTATCAAGTTCGGCTAGCTTGCCAGCGGGGAGGCGACCTTGCCACAAAGGGGCAGACGTCAGCCATGGGCCCGTCCGAATGCTCCTCCTTTTTCAGAAATCCTGCGATCCTGATCGAACTCGGGGTGCCGGGAAATACCGCACCCCGAGAATTTAGTGCAGCCATGCTGCCGGGCTTCGATCGAGCGGCCACGGCGAAGGACAGCGGGCTGCCTTCGCCGCGCCTGTCATAAAGCGCGGCGGCTGGTCGTGATGAGCAGATCCTCTTCCTCATCGCGCTGACGACCACCAAGCGCTGCGGCCGCAGATGCGATGAACGCACCGACCAGCAGCGACAGAGAGCCGACCAGCGCCGTTGTCGCCCCGGTCTTGCGGGCTTTGTCAGCCGCTTCCTTTGCCGCCGATTTTGCCTCGTCGATCTGTTTGAGGGTGGTGTCGACGCGGCTGCGTGCATCCGCGTCGGAGATGCCGGTGCGGGCAGCAATGAGCGTTGCAATATAGGATTTATCGGCTTCCGGAATCTGTCCGCTGGCAGCACCTTGCAACAGAATCCGCGAGATTTCGGCGGCCGCCGCGCCATTATCGGATTGAGCGCGGTCCGCCGCCTTCGCCGGCCGAAGCAGGGCGTCGGTGAAGTAGGCGGTCGAGCCCGAATTGTCCGACGGCGCTGCGGAAGCAGCGGCGGTAACCGCGGTCTTGGCAATCTGACCCGCAGTATTGATCGAGGCGCCTGTCAAGGTAGTTAACGAGGAGGCCAGAAAGCCCACCACGAAGACCGTCGCCAGAGCCCAGCTTAGAAACCCATGCGCCGTGTCGCGGAAGAACACCTCGTCGGAATGAACCTCAACCCATTTTGTGCGAAGCCGCCCGGTGAGGTAGCCGCCGATCGCCGACGAAAGCCATTGAACAACCACCAGCCAGATTGCCGCGGTAATGCCGACGGTCGTCGCGGAACTGCTCTCACCGCTCCATGGGGACACCATCGTGAGACCGACGCCCGATCCAAGCAGCAGCAGGATGAGGGCAATTCCCGTCGCGGCAAGTGCACCTCCAATGATCGGACCCCATACGATGGCGGGTTTGGAGGATTCGATAGGAACGGCTTCTCCCGGCGCGTTTTCGACTGCGGACATGGACGCCTCCTATCGCGTGAAGAGAACAAGAAGAATAACGATCGGCAACGGAATTCCCAGAAGCCAGAGCAGAATACCTCGACCCATTTGACTATCCTCCAAAGTTGAACTGATGCTCATTGGAACGGCGATCAAGGCGGTTTTGTTCCCGGCTCCTTGTTCGCGTTCTGCGCGAAAGCGGCCGATCTGGATTCGCAATGTTCGGGGAGATGCAACACGACGTTCCGGCAGCCTATGCCTCAGCTCGCCAGCAGCCTGTATTTTGGCGGCGGGAGCCCATTCGCGTTCTCATGCGGTGAACCGCAGTGGTTGAGGCTGAGGGAGGAAAAGCTGCCGACTGGCAACGGGAAAAACCGGAGGAACTCGCCGCTGATGAGACCGGCGGTTTCAGACCACACGAGACCATGCACTCGTTATGCCGGCCGGGGATCGCGGCACGCCCTTGATGTGAGGGAAGGGCGACACCGCCAAAACTGTGTCCGATAATTTTCAATGGGCATCAGACGGTTTCGCGGTTGTCGAACCCGTAGAAGGGAAGGGACCGGCAGCGCCGGCCCCCGAATGCAGGTTACCAGCCTTGCCGGCCGTACCAGTCGTCGACATCGGATTTGGCCCTGTCCTTGGCCAGACCATACCGCTCCTGGATCTTCCCTTCGAGTTGCTCGCGCTTGCCAGCGATCTGATCGAGATCGTCGTCCGTCAGCTTGCCCCACTGCTCCTTGATCTTGCCCTTTACCTGCTTCCAGTTTCCTTCGACACGATTCCAGTCCATGGGAAATCCTCCTTCTGGGTTGCATGAGGTCAATGCCCGAAAGCCGCATTTGTTCAGTTTTATTTCGCATCCTCCCCACGACGAGCGAGGCTGCATGATCAGCAATTCCTTCTGGAACCTCGCTGCCCGCACGTCGTTAACTGCAGACTCCAGCTCATGGCGATTGCAACCGAGGGGACATCCTGTTGGAAAAATCCAGATCTTTGACGAGGCGTCATGCTCTGCGCCGCGACTTGCCGCTCTGGGCCTCGACTCCCGGCGGCTCGATCAGGACGCAGGGAAAAAGTCGGCGGTCGCACTATGATGTGATCATCGTCGGGGCCGGCATAAGCGGCGCTCTGATGTCGCATGCGTTGGTCGAGAAAAATCTGCGGGTGCTCATGGTCGATCGCCGGCGGCCTGTCCGCGGGAGCACCCTTGCCAGCACCGCGATGATCCAGCATGAAATCGACACTCCCCTGCATGTGCTCCAAAAGTCGATCGGGGTGCGCAACGCGCAACGGGTGTGGCAACGCTCGGCGACGTCTGTGGAGCAGCTCGGCCAGATCGTGCGCGATCTCGATTTGAAATGCGCTTTCCAGGCAAAGAAGAGCCTTTTCCTTGCGGGCGAGGACTATGGTTCGCGGGCGTTAAGGACCGAAGTGGAGGCGAGGAAGGCAGCGGGCCTGAGCGCGAACCTGCTGAGCGCAGAAGTCCTTCGAGAACGGTTTGCGCTATGCCGTACGGCCGCAATCGAAAGCGCGATCTCGGCATCGGCAAATCCGGCACAATTGTCCGCAGCCATCCTGCGAAATGCGAAAAAGAAGGGTATGGAGATCGTTTCGGACGTCGAGATCAAGGACATCAAGGAGTTCGACGAGAACGTCGTTCTCTCGACATCGCAGGCCGTCCTGCTGTCAGCGCGCGCTGTCGTGTTCTGCACCGGCTATGAATTCTTGAAAGTCCTAGCACATAAAAGTCAGAGGGTCGTTTCCACCTGGGCACTTGCAAGCAGACCGAGGCTGAAGCGACCTGAATGGCTGGACGAATACGTCGTCTGGGAAGGCTCTGATCCCTATCTATATTTTCGTTCGACACCGGATGGCCGCGTCTTGCTGGGCGGCGAGGATGAAGATATCGAAGACGCGTACAAAGACGAGAGGAAGCGTGCGCGAAAGACCAAAATTCTCGTCGAGAAGCTGGCGGATCTCACGGGCATATCAATCGGCAAGCCGGATTTCGAGTGGTCCGCCGCCTTTGGAGTGACGCCCAGCGGCTTGCCGATGATCGGGCGGGTGCCGCATATGAGGAATGTTTTTACAGCCATGGGGTTCGGGGGAAACGGCATTACATTCAGTCAGATCGCCGCCGCGCTGATCTCCAGCGAAATTCTCGGTCATCGCGACGCCGATTGGGATCTATTTCCGATTTCATGATGCCATAAATGTCCGTCCGTCCGTCGGCTGGCCATAAGACGAGTGACGTTCACTGAATCCTGGCCAGAGCTGGGGAATTCGGACCTATCTGTCGCCACAGCGATAAGATCGGACCCGGCACAATGGGCTAAAAAGGCGTCGCCCGGTCCTCCGACATAATGCTTCTCCCGAGCTCTTGCCTATATCTTCCGCGTTAGCCGGATAGAAGCGATTTGACGATGTGCCTCCTCCAGTTTGTTATACGCCGCCTGCATCATGTCGATATCGTACAGGTGGGCGACACCGGCAAGTTTGTACATGACATCTCCAACGGCCCTATCGACCCGGAGTTGATGACCGGTTGAATAAACTTTTTGAGCTACGGCAGAAATTTCAGCCGCGTCTCCTTCCATGGCATAAAACAGCTCGATCGCTCTACGAAGAAAGTCATTTCTTCGATCATTTATGTCTAAGATCGAATCCTCCCCGGATCGCAACTGCATCAACTCTACGGCTTTGTTTTGATACTCGCTCATGATAAGAAAAAACTCCATGCGATCAGCCCGCATTACTCTACGATCACTTAAAAAATGGACAATAGATCGCGCGACTTTCGGGCCGTCAGGGCAGCGATCGGTGGATGATGAATCGTTCGGTGAATGTGCGATAAATCTCGACGAGTTGCTTGTCTCTGCGGTAAAACATGATAATTGTACTCATGTTAATCATAAACCGGTTTGAAACCTGCCGGGACAGCTTTAGAGGCTGTTGCTGAAATCAGTGCGTCGGGGCGACGTTGAGGCTGGATATCGCGCATGTCGCGAGCGGGAATGGATTCTTAATTTGAATTTCTGGCATTCGATGGTTTGGCACACCGAGGGTATACAGGTCATGGCGCCTGTTAAGTGGCGCCAGTTCGACGGGCTCGTGAGCGTCTTCTGGGAGGCGGAAAGCCAGTCCGGCGCCAAGGGATATTATCTGTCGGACGATCCGCGCATCATGATCTTTTTCAGCGACGTGTCATCCCAGATCCGTATGTCGAACCGGGACGGTGATTTCCTGCAGTACTACCGGCCTTTGACCCGGGCGATTTACGTACCGCCCGGCATGCCTATGTGGACGACCAGCAGTGCCACTCATCGCTTTTCGCATCTCAATGTGCACATGCATAAGGACAGGCTGCTCAAATATCTTTCGCCTTCGATCGGCACCTCGGCCGCGATGACGGCCCTGCGTCGGCCGGTCGAGGTTCAGGATACATTGGCCATCGAAACTCTGGCCCGGCTGGTAGTAGACGAGGTTTCAAAGCCGTCCAAGCATCCCCTCTACGGTGAAAACCTCGTTGGGAGCATCGTCACAGGCCTACTCGATATTCCGCAGAAGGGGCATGAGCAGACCAATGGCAGGCTGACGCAGGCGCAGATGAACAAGCTGATTGCGCGCCTTGACAGGCTCACCGACTGCCGGTTGACCGTTGCGGAAATGGCGGAGACGGTCGGTCTGTCGGAAAGCTGGTTTTCCAACGTTTTCAAACAGACCACCGGCAAGACTCCGCTTCAATGGCAGCTTGGAAAGCGTATCGACCACGCCAAGACACTCTTGCTGGAAAGCCACCTTGCCGTGGCGGATATCGCAGCCCAGCTTGGCTTCTCCGACCAGGCGCATCTGACGAAGGTTTTCCGCCAGATCGCAGGCTCCACACCAGCGGCATGGCGTCGTATGCAGCGCAGTTGTTAGAACGGATGTCCCGCCCGGCAGCGTTGTGGACGGGACGATGCGACCATCACCAGGTCTGGCGGAGCGTTGCCATGACGGCGCGGCCAGGGTTGTAGAAATCCGCCCCGAAGCCGCCATAAGCCACATGTTTTTCGTTGAAGATATTGCTGGCGTTCAGCTGAAAGCTGGTATTCTTTTGGATCTTGTAGGTCAGCGAAGCATCGAAGACGACATTGGCCTTGGACTTCGACGTGTTGTCGTTGCTCAGATAGTAGGAGCTCGTATAGCGAGCGCCGAGTCCGAATGTCGTGTCTCCGCGCAGACCCTCGCCCGGCAAGGTGTAGGTGACCCAGGTGGAGGCGAAATGCTTCGGCACCAGGGCGAGGCGATTGCCCTCGGTGCCGTCGCCGCCATTGTTGAGAATCTTGGAGTCAATGTAGGAGTAGGATGCAATCACGCTGATATTGTCGGTGACTTCGGCCTTCGCTTCGAGATCGATACCGCGATGGCGGACCTTGCCGACGGTGGATGGCAGCAAGGTCGCGGGATCGGTGACGGTGATGTGTTCCTTCGTCAGGTCATAGATCGCAGCGCTGAACAGGGCCGGGAAATCGGCCGGACGATATTTGACGCCGATTTCATATTGTTCGCCGGTTTCCGGTTCTACGCCGGTCTCCGGCGGCGCGACGGAGTCGGCGTAGCTCGCATAGGTCGAAAGCTCCTCGGTGATCTTGTAGGTCAGGCCGAAGCGCTTGGTGAATTTACTGACGTCGCTGGAGCCGTTGGCGCCGTATAGCCTGTCGGTTTCGTGCAGGTCGAGCCAGTCGTTGCGCAGGCCGATGGTTGCGATGAGCTTGTCGAAGAAGGTCAGGTCTTCCTGGAAATAGATCGCCTTCGTGTTCTGATCGCTTTTTGTGCTTGCGATCAGCGGAACGTAGGACGGACGGCCCGTATAAACCGGATTGGTCCAGTCGATGCCGGGAGCAGGGCCCCAATAAGTCTTGTCGTCGATATCTGTCGTGTTGTACTCGACGCCGAGCATGCTGCGACTGTCGATGTTTTCGAAATTCGTCTCATAAAGAAGATGCGAATCGATGACGAACTGCTCCGTGGAGCTGTCGTTACCGAAATAGGCGCGACTTGCGGTAGTCGAGCCGTCGGTCGGCGTTGCCGAGATATAGGCGTAGCCGAAATTGGTGTTCGCTTTGCTGTAGCGCGCATTCGTGCTGAAGGTGAGGCCATCGCCGAAATCGTGGTCGAATATGACGCTGACCGAATTCCTGTTTATGCCACGATAGTTATAATCCGGCTCGCCGAAGAAGCGGCTTCGATCAAAATGCGAGCCTACGGGCTGGCCGCCGCTTCCCGGAACGCCATCCTTATCCAGATGATCGAAGACGACCGACAGGCTGGTATCGCCGCTGGGCCGCCAGGTCAGGCCGCCCATGATGAAGTTCTCGTTGTCCTTCGAATAGTCATATTCGGCATCGGACCTCTGGAACTTGCCGGTGATGCGGTAGGACAGCGTGTCGTCGTCGGTGATGTTGTCACCGAAATCGACACCCGCTTCGCCGTGCTTGTAGGAGCCGCCGGTGGCATAGGCCTCGCCGAATCGCTCGCTCTTCGGCCGTTTGGTCACGAAATTCACCGCGCCGCCGGGATCGGAAACCCCGAAGCCCGTCGAATTCGCGCCCTTCAGCACCTCGACGCGCTCATAAGCATAGGGCTCCTCGCGAAGCCCGCCGAAAGGCCGGCCGATGACGAGCCCGTCGCGATACATATAGGCATCGAAGCCACGGATTTTAAAGTAGTCGAACCGGTCGTCCGATCCGTAGAAGTCCGTGTTCACGCCGGCAGTGTACTGAAGGACCTGCTCGACTGTGCTGGTGCCGCGCTCCTGCATTTCCTTGGAAGTGATGACGGAAACCGAAGCGGGCGTGTCCAGGATATCCGTCGGCATCCTGCCGCCGCCCGTGGTGCTGGTCGCCACAATCGACTTCGAATCGTTCCCCGTGTCGAGAATGCCGGTGTTCCCGCTGCCCTGAAGGACGATCGGTTTAAGCGTGGTGTCTGAACTCGAATTGTCGGCCTCCTGGCCAAACGAGATAGCCGGCGTGAATGCGATAAGAGCCGTACATGCCAGAAGGACCGTTTTCCGGTAGCGGATAAGGGCCTGTCTCGAGCGACCGCTTGTTCTTTCGATGTCCATGTTCACGTTCCAGAAGTTAATATGGCCGTTGCCGGCTTTCGGCAGGAGTACGCCAAGATTGGAGCCAGCTTTGCGGAGCATCCCGAACGCATCCCCGGTACTTTGACATGGGCAGGAGATCTCTTCCCGACCCTGGCAGCGATGATGGTTTGATTTACCCCGTGAGGGCTACTAACTTGAGCCTGTTTATCCAGTATTGTAAATTTCCCGGGTTTTGTAGGATCCAATGGAAATCTCGATGCCGCCGCCCATCAGCGCCGGCATCCCCGTTGACGCGGCCCGATGAACCTGAGAGTGGAAGTCCACTTAAAAACGTCAGGTGGAGTTTTGCGCGGTGTTGCGGTTCTTTCTTTCTGCCGTGCGTGTGACGGCTGCATGCGTCTGGATTATTGCGCTCAGCGGCGCGTCGGCCGGGGAGGGCACTTCCTATCCGATTGCCATCAGGCATGCCTTCGGCACGACAGTCATCCCCAGCAAACCCGAACGGATCGCCACCGTCGCCTGGGCGAATCATGAAGTGCCGTTAGCTCTCGGGATCGTGCCCGTCGGCTTTGCAGCGGCTAATTTCGGCGACGATGACGGCGATGGGGTGCTGCCCTGGGTGTCGGAGAGGCTGGCAGAGCTTCATGCCGGCAAGCCGGTGCTGTTCGACGAGGGAGATGGCATCGATTTCGAGGCAGTCGCCGCCACTCATCCCGATGTGATCCTGGCGGCTTATTCCGGCTTGAGCCGGTCGGATTACGACACGCTGAGCCAGATCGCTCCGGTGGTCGCTTATCCGCAGGCGCCCTGGTCGACCGATTGGCGCGATACGATCCGCCTCGACAGCGCCGGGCTGGGCATGGGCCCCGAAGGAGAGACCCTGATCGCAGGGATCGAGGCCGACATCGCCAAGGCGGTTGCCGCGCATCCGGAGCTCAAGGGAAAGACGGCGATGTTCATAACGCATCTCGATCCGACCGACCTGAGCACGGTCAACTTCTACACCACCAACGATACTCGCGTGAAATTCTTTGCGGATCTCGGCCTGAAATCGCCGAAAAGCGTGGTCGAGGCCTCGGCGCCGGGCCGGTTCGCGGGTTCGATCAGCGCCGAGCGCATCGATTCGTTCGACGATGTCGATATCGTCGTCACCTACGGCAATCAGCAGCTCCTCGACGCGCTGAAGGCCAATCCGCTCACCGCCAGGATGCCGGCCATCGCCAGGGGTGCGGTCGTCATGCTGGGCAGGAACCCGCTCGGCACGGCCGCCAATCCGACGCCCCTGTCGATCCGCTGGGTGCTGAAGGATTACGTGGATCTGCTTGCCGAAGCAGCCAGAAAGTCCGAATGACGACCTCCGGCTCGCAATCCTCCCACTGGATTCCCGCACACGGCCGGTCGAACCGCAATCGCGGCCTCTGGCTGGCGGTTCTGGTCGCGCTGCTCGCCGCGCTCTGCGCGCTTTCGGTTACGATCGGCACGCGCGAAGTGTCCTGGGCGGACATTGCCTCGGCCCTGGCCGGACGGGCCGACGATATCGGTCAGGCGGCGGTCGCGGTGCGTATCCCGCGCACGCTGCTTGCACTGCTCGCCGGCGCCGCGCTCGGGCTTGCCGGCGCGATCATGCAGGGCGTGACACGCAACCCGCTTGCCGATCCGGGCATTCTCGGCGTCAACATGGGCGCGTCGCTGGCCGTCGTGGTCGGCGTCGCATGGTTCGGCATCGCAACGGCCGAGGCCTATATCCGGGCCGCGATCCTGGGTGCGGGATGCACGGCCGCTTTTGTTTACACCATCGGCTCTCTGGGGCGCGGCGGGGCGACGCCGCTCAAGCTCGCCCTCGCCGGCGCGGCCACATCGGTCGCCTTCTCCTCGATGGTGATTGCCGTGGTGCTGCCGCGCAACGACATCGCCGGCGGCATTCGCTCCTGGCAGATCGGTGGCGTGGGCGGGGCCTCCTTCGACCGCATTGTCCCCGTGCTGCCATTCCTGGCCGCCGGTTTCGCGATCGGCCTTCTGTCGGCGCGGAAGCTGAATTCGCTGGCCCTGGGCGACGAGCTGGCGGCCGGTCTGGGCGAGCGTGTCGCCCTGGCCCGCGCCGTGGCCTCGCTCGGCGCGATCCTGCTCTGCGGCGCAACGACAGCGGTGTGCGGGCCTATCGGCTTCCTCGGACTGGTGGTGCCGCATCTGTGCCGTCTGATGGTCGGGGTCGATTATCGCTGGCTGCTGCCCTTTTCCACCCTTGGCGGCGCCTGCCTGTTGCTGGCGGCCGACATCCTTGGCCGCATCGTCGCCAGACCGGCCGAAATCGACGTCGGGATCGTGATGGCGCTCGTTGGCGCGCCATTCTTCATCGCGATCGTCCGTCGCCAGAGGGTGCGCGACCTGTGACCATGTCCATTTCCACACTCGACCGCATTATCGACAGCCGCAGGCGGCGTCTGCGCCGGTATGTGCTCTTGATCGCCATGCTGTCGGTTATCGTCGTAGCTCTCTTCGCGCTTACCTTGCTGCTCGGGCAGTCCTTCACACCGCCGGGGGACGTCATGCGCGTGCTGCTCGGCGAAAACGTGCCGGGTGCGGCCTTTACCGTCGGTCAGCTCCGGCTGCCGCGCGCCATGCTTTCGGTGCTGGCGGGCCTGAGCTTCGGGCTCGGCGGTGTTGCGTTCCAGACCTTGCTGCGAAACCCGCTCGCCAGTCCCGATATCATCGGCATCAGCTCCGGCGCCAGTGCGGCGGCCGTTTTCGCCATCGTCGTGCTGTCGCTGAAGGGGCCGGTCGTCTCCCTGGTGGCCGTGGCGGCTGGCCTCGGCGTCGCGCTTCTGGTCTACGGCCTGTCATTCCGAAACGGCGTTGCCGGCACGCGGCTCATTCTCGTCGGCATCGGCGTTTCGGCCATGCTGGAAAGCATGATCGCCTATATCCTGTCGCAAGCTCCGGCCTGGACGTTGCAGGAGGCGATGCGCTGGCTGACCGGCAGCGTGAACGGCGCACAGCTCGTCCAGGCGGCTCCGCTGCTCGCCTCGCTCGCTGTCTTCGGCGGCCTTCTGCTTAGCCGCGCGCGCGACCTGGAGGCGCTGCGGCTTGGAGATGACACCGCCGCCGCCCTCGGGGTCGGCGTTTCGCGCACTCGCGTCCTGGTCATCGTCGCGGCCGTCGGCATGATCGCCTCCGCCACGGCGGTCACCGGCCCGATCGCCTTCGTCGCCTTTCTTTCAGGGCCGATTGCGGCGCGTATCATGGGAAGCGGCGGATCGTTGCTCATCCCATCGGCGCTGATCGGCGCCGTCCTCGTGCTGGGAGGCGATTATGCCGGCCAGTTCCTCCTGTCGAGCCGCTATCCGGTGGGCGTGGTCACAGGCGCGTTCGGGGCTCCCTATCTGATTTTCCTGATCATCCGCGCCAATCGGACCGGAGGCACACTATGACGGTTCATTCCCTTGTGGCCAGCGGGCTTTCCGTCGGCTACGGCCAAGTTGAAATTCTGCATCAGCTTGATCTCGTCGTCCCTCCCGGCAGGATCACAGCCATCGTCGGCGCCAATGCCTGTGGCAAGTCCACGCTTCTGCGCTCCTTGTCGCGACTGCTGGCACCGCGACAGGGGCAGGTGCTGCTCGACGGTGAGGCGATCCACCGCATGCCATCGAAGGAACTGGCGCGCACGCTGGGGCTGCTGCCGCAGTCGCCGATCGCGCCGGAGGGCATCACCGTTGCTGATCTCGTCAGCCGCGGAAGGCACCCGCACCAGACCTTGTTTTCGCGCTGGACACGCAAGGATGACGAAGCCGTGGACAGCGCACTTTCGGACACCAAGCTCTTGGAGCTTGCCGAACGATCCGTGGACGAGCTTTCCGGCGGGCAACGTCAACGCGTGTGGATCGCCATGGCGCTGGCTCAACAGACGGAAGTTCTGCTGCTGGACGAGCCGACGACATTTCTCGATATCAGTCACCAGATCGAGGTGCTGGATCTGTTGACCGATCTCAACCAGTCGCGTGGGACCACCATCATCATGGTGCTGCACGACCTCAATCTCGCGGCGCGCTACGCAGACCACCTCGTCGCAATGGCGGGAGGGCGTGTCCACATTTCGGGCCGACCGGAGGACGTGCTGACGGAAGAGAATGTGCGGCAGATCTTCGGTCTCGAAAGCCGCATTGTCACAGATCCCACCTCGGGCCGGCCGATCATGCTCCCGGTCGGCCGACATAGGATGGCGGCCCACAATTGCAAGGGGAATCGATCATGAGCGTTGTTCAGGAGTTCAAACTCTCCAGTATAGCGGTCCCGCAGGACGCTGCCAGCATGCTTGACGACATCTGCGAACACTTCGTCGAGCATGCCGAGGTAGAGCGCAGTGGGAATCTTGCCCTGCTGAAAAGCAGGATGGCGCACGCTCGCCTTTGCGTGCAGGATCGAACGCTGCTGATAGAGCTGACCTGCCCCTCGGAACAGGCGCTGGAGATGAGCCGCAGCATGATAGCCGAACATCTGTTTTATTTTGCCGGAGACGATCCCCTCGATCTCACCTGGTCCAGCCCCGCGCCGCCGGCGCTGCTGCCGAACCTCCACGCTGTCACGGTGATTTCCGCGGAGGACGTGACGCCGCACATGCGGCGGGTAAAATTTACTTGCGCCGACGTGGCTCCGTTCATCGGCGGCGATATGCATGTCCGCTTGCTTGTGCCGCCGGCGGACAGGCCCCCGGTCTGGCCGCGCCTGCGCGAGGATGGCAGGGTTGCCTGGCCCGGAGAGGACAAACTTCTGGTGCGCGTCTATACGATCCGCGCTGTCGATGCCGAGCGCCAGGAACTTTGGATCGACTTCCTGCAACATGCTGCATCCGGCGTTGCGACGCCCGGCGCCGATTTCGCGCGAGACGCACGGCCTGGACGGGAAGTCGCCCTGTTAGGACCGGGCGGCGGAGGCGTTCCGGCGGCAAGGTCCATCCTGCTGGCCGGCGACGAGACCGCACTTCCGGCGATCGCGCGGATCGCCGAGGAAGTGCCAGCCGGCACGCGGCTGCAAGCCATCATCGAAGTGTTCGACACTGCAGAAGAGCAGCCGCTTTCTTCCCAGGGCGTACTCGCTGTCCACTGGTTGCATCGCAGGCACTATGCGCCCGGCGCCAAAGGTATCCTTGCCGAGGAAATGAGGAAAGCGATCGCGTCTGTGGACGATGAAACCTTCGTCTGGTTTGCCAGCGAAAAGGAAGACGCGCGCTCCATTCGAAACGTCTTGAAAGATCGCCGGCATGACAGGAAGAACATGTATGTAGCGTGGTATTGGGAAAAAGACCGAGCCTGAAAGGTGACGCGAAGCGGACGGGCGATTCCGATCACGGTGACAGCGCAATCAATGAAATTCCGGATTTGACCAATGCAACCGATGGCCCGTCCCGCCAGCCGCGCCGTAGATTGCATCGGTCCATAGGAACCTTTCGCACGTAACGTCATCGATGGACGGTGAGCGATCTGCAGCAAATAGTGTCGGCCGATGCTGTGTCGTTATAAACCAACGCAAACAAGCGAAGCGGCAAGAACTTTCCTCGGGAGTGGATGCAATGCAATTGTAATGCAGGTCTGCTGGGAGGCCTGGATGACAATTCATAGAAATGACGAAGTGACTATCGCCGCCAATCATGCGATGTCGTTTACAAAGAGCATGCCGGGAGGGAACTCCGCGGTATTCTATCAGCTAAACCATGGGCTCGGCTTATCGAATTTTGCGCTATCCGATATGTCTCCCGAGTTTCATTGGAAATACGTCGCTGAGGCGAGATCATTCAGTCCAGATGACGGTTTGTGCCTCCGGGGAATGGCGCTATTCAGGGTTTTCCAGGCTGAACTGCTTCGATGCCTCGTCGTAGCTGAAGAGCTCGGCGTAGCGACCCCAAGAGATCAGCGCACGCATGGTATCTTCGGCGAGTTTCTCGGACATGTGATCCTCCAGCTCGTCGGAGAAGCGCGTGAAGGGGGCGTGATGACTCGGACGTTCGTCCAGAACGCGCCTGATCTGGGCGGCCAGCGGCACGTAGGTTATCAGATGCTCGGCGAAGAGATGCTTGCGGGCATCGACCTCGCCATCGACGAAGCGACGGCCCTGTTCCGTCAGTTGAACGTCGCCGCCGGCCACCTCGGCGAACCGCAGAAGCTGGAGCGTCTCGGCGATCGGGAAAAGTTCGTCGGCCTCCATCTGCAGCGTGGTCGCGAGCTCCGGCAGGTCGGCCCGGCCGCTATAGGGCGGCCCGGCGAGCGCCTCCATCATGCCCGACAGGAGGTTGGTCGAGAGCCTTGGCAGCGCCATGCCGATCCCCGTCCCCGGAAATCCTTCGATCGTCCTCTTCTCCGCTTTGTCCGTAGGCGCCTTCTGCGTCATGTGCGCGTAGATTTCCTCGACGAGCTCGCGGAAGCGCGGATCGGCGCGGTTGCGCGGGTGCGGGAGCCCGACCTTGATTTCCTTGGCGACCCGCCCGGGATTGGATGAGAAGATCAGGATACGGTCGCACATCAGGACGGCTTCCTCGATATTGTGCGTGACCATCAGGATCGACTTGATCGGCAGGCGCCCCTCGATCCATAGATCGATCAGATCGGTGCGCAGATTTTCAGCCGTCAGGACGTCGAGCGCGGAGAACGGCTCGTCCATGAGCATCAGCTTCGGGTGAACGACGAGCGCGCGGGCGAAGCCGACACGCTGACGCATGCCGCCGGACAGTTCCTTGGGATAGGCGCTTTCGAAACCGTCGAGGCCAATCAGATCGATCGCCTGGAGCGAGCGCCGACGGCGTTCGGCGGCAGGTATGCCGATAGCTTCCAAGCCGATCTCAACGTTCTGGAGAACCGTCAGCCAGGGGAAGAGCGCGAAGCTCTGGAAAACGATCGACAGCCCTTCGCAAGGACCGGTGACCGGCTGGCCGCACCAGCGGACGTCGCCGCTCGATGCTTCCAGAAGACCGGAAATGATCCGCAGGAGTGTCGACTTGCCGGAACCGGAACGGCCGAGAAGGCCGACGATCTCGCCCTCGTGAATGCTGACCGATACGTCGTTGAGCACGACGAGATCGGCGTTGTCGCCCTTGTGATAGACCTGACGGACGCCGCTGACCTCGACCAGGCGCTGGGTGTTCCGGTTGTCATGGACATCGAGTGCTGCAGGATTGTTCATGGCAGGTCTCCCTTAATTGAGACGTAGACGGCGCTCGGCGAAGTCATACATCGGACGCCAGACCAGACGGTTGAAGAGGATGACGAAGAGCGACATGACGGCGATCCCGAGCGTCAGGCGCGGGTAGTCTCCGGCAGTCGTCGCCTGGGCGATGTAGGCGCCTAGGCCGTGGGCGGTGAGCTGCGTTTTTCCCCAGTTCGCAACTTCGGCGACGATCGCGGCGTTCCAGGAGCCGCCGCTCGCAGTGATCGCTCCGGTGACATAGTAGGGGAAGATCCCCGGCAGCATGACCTTGCGCCACCAGTTCCAACCGCCGATCCGGAACGATGCAGCCGCCTCCTTCAGGTCGTTCGGGAAGGCGCTGGCTCCGGCGATGACGTTGAAGAGGATGTACCATTGCGTGCCCAGAATCATCAGCGGCGATAGCCAGACATCGGCATTGAGACCGAAGCGGACGATGAGCACGACCGCGAAAGGAAAGACGATGTTGGCAGGGAACGCCGCCAGGAACTGTGCGATGGGCTGGACCCGCTCCGCCATCCGGGGGCGAAGCCCGATCCAGACGCCGATCGGAACCCAGATCACCGAAGCGAGGACAATCAGCACCACGACGCGGATCATGGTAAGGACACCGAGCCCGAAGACGTCTGCCACCTCCGGCAGGGCGAGTTCCGTCGCGACGAAGTGCACGATCAGCCAGACCGAATAGATCGTCGCGGCGATGACGACCGCCAGCCAGACGCGGTCGGCCGCCTTGCTCGCCACGATCTGCCGGGCAGATTTCGGGAAGATCGAAGGGCCGGAGAGTCGGAGCTTCGGCAGGCTGGTGATCAGCCAGCCGAGCGGCCGGAGTACGACCCGAAGGAAACGTGCGCGGCGGAAGGCGTCGAGGAGCCACGAATTAGGAGCCGTTCCGCCAGCCGAAAGTTCGACGCGAAACTTGTCGCTCCAGGCGACGAGCGGCCGGAACAGCAGCTGATCGTAAAGAAGGATCACGGCCAGCATGGTGACCACGGCCCATCCGATGGCGGTGAGATCCTGCTGCTCGATGGCGAGGGCGACGTAGGAGCCGATCCCCGGCAGCGTGATCGTCGTGTCTCCGGCCGAGATCGCTTCCGAAGCGACGACGAAGAACCAGCCGCCCGACATGGACATCATCGTGTTCCAGATGAGACCCGGCATGGAATACGGGACTTCCAGTCGCCAGAAGCGCTGCCAGCCCGTCAGGTGGAACGTGCGCGTGGCTTCGTCCAGCTCGCGCGGCACTGTCTTCACCGAGTGATAGAAGCTGAAGGTCATGTTCCATGCCTGGCTGGTGAAGATCGCGAAGATCGATGCCAGCTCGACACCCAGAACCTGCCCCGGAAACAGCGCCATGAAGCCGACCACGGTGAACGACAGGAAACCGAGCACCGGAACGGACTGCAGGATGTCCAGAAGCGGGATCAGCACCATTTCGGCCCGCTTGCTCTTCGCCGCCATCACTCCGTAGAGGAAGGTGAAGACGAGCGACGCAACGATCGCCGCCAGCATGCGCAGCGTGGTGCGCAGCGCATATTCGGGCAGGTTGCGTGGATCGAGCGAGACCGGCGTGACATTGAGCGAACTGATCGGCACCAGCGTGGCGTGGCCGCCGTGGATGAAGAGGAGGACGCACCCGAAGAAGAGGCCGAACGCGACGACGTCCCAGATGTTGGGTACGAAGCGGCGTGCCCGGCCCGCGTCCATTGCTGGAATAGGCATGGTCATGTTGATCACCGAAGTTCGGATGAGAAGATCAGGCGCGTGGAGACGCACCGGCGGCCGCTTATGAAAAGCGTCGGCTTCCTATTCGATCACCGCGCTGCCGGGAGCGGCGGGCAGGCCGAAGGATGCGGGGAGGAAGGTTCCGCATTGCTCACCTCGTGTTCTGGCTGACCGCCGCGAACGAGGGAACCGGACATCAGGTTCGCGGCGTCTTCGACGGCAGGCTCATGCTGCTGGTTCGACTACTGGACGGGTCCATTGAGAGGGTCCTGATTGGCGTCGGTCAACCGATCCGACACGACCGATATGATCCCACGACGGCCCTCAGTCAAGCTATGCCCGGCGGAGCTCAGGCTCCTCTTCCGACATGCTCCGCCGCACGGCGATATCTTGCGGACGTTCGACAAGATGCTGATACATATGCGTTTTTTCGTGTATTCTGGCTTATCCGCCAAACGGAATGCTGAGGAGGCGCACCAAAAACAAGGCTCCCGGATATACTTTGGTATATCACCTGTATTCCAATGCCTTTGTCACGGGCGCGTTTTAAGCGCGAAATTGTCGGGAAAAGCATGTCTGATTGCGAGAACCTTTTGGAGCGGGAGGCTCCCGAACCCATGATTTCGCGACCTGTCGTCGTCCTGCCCGTCCTCGTTCTTCTAATGGCCGTGATCTTTGCAGCGGACACGGTGACGGACTATGCCATTGCCGCTGCAGTCTTCTACACCTCCGTTCTGCTGATCGCGACGCAGTTCCTCTCGATCCGCGCGGTGGTCGTGCTCGCCGCGGCGTCCGTTTTTCTGACGATCCTCTCCTTCTACCTGACCCGGCACGGAGCCTACGAGGTCGGATTGGTCAACATGGCCATCAGCATCGTCGCGATCGGAGGAACGACCTATCTCGGGCTGCGCCTGAAGTCGGCGGAACTCTCCGCACACCAGTCGCGGGAGAGGCTTCTCAGGATGGCCCGGCTGACGACGCTCGGCCAATTGACGACATCGATCGCTCACGAAGTCGGTCAGCCGCTCGCCGCCATATCCACGAGCGCCGGGGCATGCAGCCGCTGGCTGGGCCAGGAGCCTCCGAACATCGAGCGTGCCAGGGCTGCGCTCGAACGCATCGTCAGCGACACGTCCCGCGCCAGTGATATCCTCAGCCGCGTGCGGGGGCTTGCGAGGGGCGAGGCCCCGCTCAGGACGGGCTTCGATCTCAACCAGGCGGTCCGGGAGATCGTCGAACTGTCTGAGGGCGACATTGGTCGAAGAGGCACGGAACTTACCATGTCCTTCTCCGAAAACCTTGCCGCAGCCTTCGCGGACCGCGTCCAGATCCAGCAGGTCGTCGGCAATCTGCTCCTGAACGCGATCGAAGCGATCGCCATCCGCCCGGATGGCGCCGGAAGGATCAGTCTCATGACCGAGCAGGCCGAACCTGGAAAGATCAGGTTCGCCATCCAGGACAACGGACCAGGGATTCCGACGAACGCCCGGCAGCATCTCTTCGATGCCTTTTGGACGACGAAGTCGGGAGGCTTCGGGCTGGGGCTGACGATCAGCCTGCAGATCATCGAGTCGAACGGTGGGCACATATGGGTGCCGCCGACGGACGACGGGGCTTGCTTCATCTTCGAAATTCCAGCGGAGGCCGTCGAATGACAGCTGTCGATGCCGAACCGGCGGTCTACGTAGTCGATGACGACCCCTCCGTGCGGATAGCGCTAGAAGACCTGTTCGAGTCCATCGGACTGCCGCTGCTGACGTTTCCTTCGGTGGGAGCGTTCCTGGAACATCGTCACGGGCAGGGGCCGTCCTGCCTTGTTCTCGACGTCAGAATGCCTGGGCGGAGTGGAACCGACTTTCATCTCCAGATGGACGGAATGGGTCTGCGAATGCCGGTAGTCTTCATCACGGCCCATGGAGATATCGCCATGGGCGTAAAGGCGATCAAGGCAGGCGCCGCGGATTTCCTGACAAAGCCGTTCCGCGATCAGGAACTCCTCGACGCCGTCAATTCGGCCATCGACAGGGACCGGCGTAGGCTGGGGCAGGAGAGGCTCGAAGCCGATCTCAAGGCAAGATGGGAAACCCTGACTTCCGGAGAGCGCGACGTTTTCGACCTCGTAGTTACCGGGCTCCTGAACAAGCAGATCGCCTCGGAACTCGATATCAAGGAAGTCACGGTAAAGGTGCGCAGGGCAAGGATCATGCAGAAGATGGCGGCCGGGTCGCTTGCCGACCTCGTCAGGATGGCGGATCAGCTCAAGGCCAGGCAGTCCGACCGCTGAGTGCAATTCAGACGAACTCGCATGCTGTTGTATTCCGCACAGTTATGGCGATGGCATAGTTTGCTGAAACGGGTGGTATCAAGTCCCGCCGTGATGGTGGACGCACATGGGACCGTGGTCTACCGGATATTGGCTCCATCGATCATCGCTGCGATGATTTCACGAGGCCGTGCCGCAATCTCTCGCATAGCTCTATGGGACGCAGCGCGGGATTGAAAATGTGCGCGGCGCGCGTTTCTCGTCACGTCAAACGCAAATCCAGGCGGGGATGAAGCTTCTTCAGGTTCGGCAGCGACTTCATTTGCCAGGGGATTTGCGACGAGCCGCATACGGTGAGATGGAGATCCGGGTGCTTGCGCGCCTCGATCGTCAATTTGGCGAGTAGGTTGATACCGGAAGAGTTCAGGAACTGCAGGCCGGTAAGATCGAACGTCGCCTTGCCGCCGCTGTCATGCAGGATTGTCCTGGCGAGATCGTAGACCGGCGCATAGGCATCGGGGCCTGCCAGCCGCATGGTTCCGTCAAAATACAAGATGCTGCCTTCGGACCAGACGCGGAACGCTTCTTCTTTAATTTCCATAAGGGGCCTCTTGCAGGTTTACGATGACGAGATTGCCATCGCGGCATAGGTTTGCAGTTTCGTTCGCTTATGCGGACCGTCTTCATCGAAGCGCCAGGCCAGTTGAACCTGGTAGTCGCTCATCAGCGTCAACAGTCCTAACCCGGACGCATTGTCGCCCGCAAGCACGCTTGCTTCGATCTGCTCTATGAGGAGATCGCCCGGATCGCCGGACGTCACTTTCACCAGCAGGCGCTGAAAGCGGGCCGTCGCCTCGTGGTCGATCAGATTCACGATCCGCATCCTGAAATTATGAGCATCCATCAGCGCTTCGATGACGATCTCGCCGGAGACGCGAAACTTGACGGCGTTTTCGATCAGCTCGTTCGTCAGATAGCCGATGTCGTGCCGCGCCGTCTTGTAGTGGCGCTCGGACGACCGGAAGCCGAGCGCCATCGTCTCGGCGATAAAATCCGAGGTCATGGCCGAATGACGCCATGCCAGATGAAGCGGCCCGTCGAACAGGCAAATCCGCAGGGCTTTGGCAGCGTTGAACGAAACCAGATGGTCCTTGCCGTATACCGCAGTTGTCATCTTCTCACCTGTGTCGCATTACCACGAGGGTAATGTCGTCATGGATCTTCTGGGTGCCGATATAGGCCATCAGGTCATCGAGGATGCCTTCGACCACTTGCTCGGCAGTTCCGCCGTGGAGGCGACGGGCATCTTCCAAAAGCCTTTCGAAACCGAAGAGTTCACCCTTCGAATTCTCCGCTTCGGTGACGCCGTCCGTGTGCAGGACGACCATGTCGCCCTTTTCGAAAGAGATTTCCCGTGTATCGATAAAGGGAGCAATATCGGGCTCGAGGCCGACCGGGAGACCGAGATCCCCGGTTTCTATCCGCTCCACCTGGCCATCCTTGCGCACGATGATCATGTCTTCGTGCTGGCCGGATATCGTCAGTCGCTTGCCGTCATAGTCGAGAAACGACAGGGTCAGATGCTTGTCCGTCTTCGTGCGCTCGATGTTCTTGAAGATCGCGCGGTTGAGATCGGTCAGGAATTTTGCGGGATCCATTTCACCCGCCTCCTGGAGCGCGCGTGCGATCGATTGCACCATCAGCATCAGCACGCCGCTCTCGAGCCCGTGTCCGGTTACGTCGCCAATGCCGATCTTCAGGTTGTTGCCGTTTTGCAGGACATCGTAGTAGTCGCCTCCGACCTCGTCGGCCGGCCGCATGTAGGCGGCAATTTCCAGATGCTTGATCGCCGTAAGCTCCTTGGCGCGCGGCAACACCATGAGCTGAATTTGTCGCGCGACGTTGAGCTCGGCGCCCAGCCGCAGGTTTTCGCTCTTCAACTGACTGTTGAGGGTGGAAATCTCTTCCTTGGCGGCCTCGATTTCCTTTGTCCGGTCCGAAACGAGCTTTTCGAGGTTTTCGGTATGAAAGCTGATATCCTCCGCCATCCGGTTGAATGCGACGCCGGCTTCCCCGACCTCGTCCTTGGTGGGGATATCGACCCTGACGGAGTAGTCCTTTGCCTGTATGCGCTTGGCGGCGCTCGCCAGCGCGCTGATGCCGCTCGTCACGCGCTTCGAAGCGGCAAAGACCGCGGCCGTGACGATCATCAGCGACACCAGAACCGCCATGATCTGGTAGAGCAGGATGCGGTTGGTGGCGCGCGAAATCTCCTCCTTGGCGGCAATGAGCGACGCGTAGATCTCGCGTTCCGGCACCACTATTCCAAGCGACATCACCTCGCGCCGCACGGGGCCTTCTACCCAGAGGTTGGTCGGGTGCAGCTGCTTGACGACCACAAGGTAGGGAACCTCTTCTCCCTGTTCGGTGAGGGAGATGTGCTGGATTACGCCGTCGGCATCGAGCGGCAGCGTCGTGATGGCCTTTTGCGTGCTGTTGCGCAGCGACCGGTCGAGACCGGTCACACCCTTGGCGGCGGCGTCGCTCGAAGCGCGCAAGCCAATGATCTTCTCGCCGACCGGATTGATCGCGACGACGTTTCCGTTCGACATCGTCAGGAAACCGAAGCCGCTTTGGGCGACCTTTACGTTCTCGACGATTTCTGCGAGCTGGCCAAGGGTAATATCGGTCCCGGCTGCCCCCGCGACGCCATGCCGATCCGGCGTCCAGAGCGGGTGGAAAAAGCTGACGATCAGCTTCCCGGTGATCGCGTCGGTATAGGGCGCGGTCTGGGTGATGTAATCCGCAACCGGCCGGGACGAAGGGGTCGCGGCCCATTGCTGCCAGGATTCGTAGAGGCCGGGGAAGAAGAAGGTCCAGAAGTCGGAACTGTTGTGGCCCGGATAGAGCCGGTCGAAGGTCTGGGCCTGCGTCGTGTAGGGCGCGGTCCGGAAGATCGGGCGTTCCCGCGGGCCGATATAGTACATCTGCAGCTTCGATGCGCCGTTGTGGAGCAATGCGGGAGCCACAAGATCGAGCACGGCGCTCCATTCTATGTCGGCCTCCACCTGGGGCAGCGGACGATGGTCCTTATCCAGAAGATAGCCCCAGACGCTGACGACCGAGGGCGTGCCGGGAAGATTTTGCGCCCACTGGCCGGCCGGATCATAGGTTACGGTTACGGCGCCCGGCGACGCCTTGGCCATGGCTTCCCCGACGTTTCCATTGCGGGTGGGGTTGTCGATCTGCCCCTGCAGCACGCCCGCGAGCGCCTTCACATCGGAATGGACCTGGTCGAGGAGGAGGCCGACCTGCGCGGCGGTGGAATCCGCATAGGAGCGGATATAGTCCTGGCTTGCCTTTTCCAGGCCCTGGCCCACCTCGGTCGTCGCATTGCGCGACAGGCGTTGCACGTTCCACAGCGCAAGGCCACCGCTGACCAGCAGGTCGAAAAGAACGGCTCCTCCGACGACGATCAGAAACTTGGCGCGAAACGAGCGCAATCCGAGCCTTTTGCTGGCAACTGCTGTTTCCGTCATAGCGGTTTTTGCCCCGATGAGGCCCAGATCGGCCAGCCGGCATAGCCTCTCGGGTGGAGCGCCGCGAAAATATGGTCGGCAAAGCCCTGCTTGAAACGCTCTATGAATTCGGGTGTATCGCCTCTTCTGACCGCCATTTCATCGGCATAGACATTCTGCCATGCGGTGATGATATCGGCGAAATCCTGCGGGTCGCCATCGAGATTGGTGACCATGAAGCTTTCCATCCTCACGTCGGCAAAGCCGGCGTCCAGCAGCATGCGGCGACCCTTCGGCCCCATTTCCACATCCATGTCGAAATGCGCAAACAGTTTCGCGACCTCGTTGTACGTCCACTGGATGCTATCGGCCCTGGGCTCTCCGAGGCAATGGGAATTCTTCTCGTTGGTGATGTAGACCCTGCCGCCCGGTTTGCATATGCGGAAGAGTTCCCGCAGCAGGACGTCCGGGCGATCGAAGATCTGCAATGAGTGCCTGCAGGTCACGAAATCGAACTGGTTGCTCTCGAACAGCATCTGCGAGGCGTCGCCATAGGTATATTCGATGTCCCGCACGTCGAAGTCCTCTGCGACCTTGCGGGCATAGTCCAGGCTGGGGATCGAGTGGTCGAGCGCGACGATCCGCGCAGGCTTGAAATCCTTCCGCAACAGCATCGCGAAATCGCCGATGCCGCAGCAGATATCGGCTATATGCAGGCCCTCCCGCAGTCCGTGGCGCGGCAATATCTCGCGCTCATGGCGCCAGGTCATTTTCGTCTGCGTCCTTAGGATCGGTATGAAACTCTGGTTTTCCACGAAGGTCTGGCCCGGATAGAAGGCAGAATCGTAGATTTCGACAGTGATATTGGGCGAAAGGTCGCTCAAATGGCGAAACAGCCGGGATGCCCACGCCACGACGCTCGATGCGACGACCTTCAGCTTGAGATCCGGCCTTGAACGGGTGGCGTCGAGCAGGACATGGGTCAAGGCTCGAAACGCCGTGTTGTTCATGTGGGTAACGCGTTTGAGATTGATGTAGCAGATGCCGTTTACCGTTTCGATGCCGGTGCGCAGCAGGGCCAGATCGTCGGCGAGTTCCGATACGGAGTGCGGCCTGATCACCCCGGACAGGGAGAATTCCTGGTTGTTGGCGTCGAACTGCGCCGCGAAGCGGTCGGACGAATGGTCGCTCAATTGAGTAGCCTTTCGAGTGCGAGATCCACCACAAGGGTCAGCATGTCCGCATCGTGTTCGTGCAGGGTGATGCCGGCGTCATAGTTGAGCGCCAGGCCAAGAAGGATCGCGTGCTCGGCGCGTGCCGCATCGTTGGTGATGAGGTCGAGATAGGCCGCAAGCGCATGGCCGCCGCCTTGCATGTGTTCGAGGATTGTCCTGTATTCGCTCCGTTGCTCGGCCGAGCAGGGAAAGGTCAGTTCTATCCGCTCGGTTGAGCCGTTTCGATAGAAGCGGCAGGTAAGGGCGCCGTTGCACTCCCTCGTATGGAACGACATTTCGAAAAGTTCGTTGAGAGCGGCCGAAAGCAGATTGGCATGGCGGATGGGATCGGGGCGATCATGGCTGACCATACTGGCCACATAGGCGGCGCACTGGTCGCAGTGCAGCCAGTCCGCCACGAAGATCGCCATTTCCATCTCAAGTTCGAGCAATGGCTCCGAAACTGGGTCCGCTTGCATTTCCATGGTATCCACTCAAGAAACTCCGGATGAAATGCGTTTCAAAAGATCAGGTGCCGGCGCGAAACTCATCGAGGGGCGTGGTCGAGGGAATGCGCGCGCCTTGCCTTATAAACTCCTCAAGTCTGTCGGCGCGCAGCGGAGGGCTGATGCAATAACCCTGCAACCGGTCGCAGTTCTCCTGCTGAAGCCACGCCGCCTGTTGCGGCGTTTCGACGCCTTCGGCCGTCACGCGCATATCCAGACCATGGGCCAAGCCGATCACTGAGCGAACTATCGTTTGGCTCTTCGTGTCCTGCAAGAGATCCTTGATGAAATAGCGGTCGATTTTGATCGTATCGAAGGGGAAGTTCTTGAGATAGCTCAGGGAAGAGTATTCGGTGCCGAAATCGTCGAGGGAAATCTGTATGCCCAGCACGTTAAGGGTGTTCAGAGTGTCCAGATTGTTGATGGTGCGCTCCAGCAGCACCCCTTCCGTAATCTCCAGTTCCAGACGCTCGGCAGGAAAGCCAACGACATCGAGGGTTTGCGAGATGCGATCTGTCAGGCCCGGCGTCAGGAATTCCGCCGGCGAAAGATTGACGGCGAGGGTAAAATGCGACGGCCACGCAAGGGCTTCGCGGCAAGCCTCCTCCAGCATCCATTGGCCGATTTCGTGCATGAGGCCGTCTGCCTCGGCCATGGGGATGAATGCGGCCGGGGGGATGATCCCCACGGTCGGATGCCGCCAGCGCAGCAGCGCCTCGAAGCCCACCACGCTGGAGGGCGGCTTCACCAGCGGCTGATATTCGATGAAGAATTCGTCGCGCTGGAGCGCCACCCGCAGGCTGCGTCGCAGCAATTCCCTTTGTTCGACCACGACGAGCATGCCCGGATCGAAAGTTCGCGCTCGGCGCCGCCCCTCCTTCTTTGCCTCGTAAAGGGCAACGTCGGCAGCCTTCATCAGCTGCTCGCCCTCATTGCCGTCACGCGGCGCAATCGCAATTCCGACGCTGACGCCGACGAAGAGGGAGATTCCGTTGACCGTGAAGGGCTTGCGGAATTCGGCGACCAGGGCGTCCGCCAGCTTTTCGGCCTCGAAGGCCCGTTGCGATCCGACCTGGATGATGGCGAATTCGTCCCCGGCCAGCCGGTAGACCGTTCCGCTGCGGCCGAGTGTTTCCTTGATCCGCGCGGCGGCGAGTTGCAGCACGAGGTCGCCGGCGCCATGCCCGAGCGTGTCGTTGACGGGCTTGAAGTCGTCGAGATCGAGCTGCATGAGCGCAGGACCCAGTTTCCCGCTGGCCGGCAGCAGTTGCGATAGTGCCGCGCTGAACTGGCGGCGGTTGGGCAAGCCGGTCAGCGCATCGTGCGTCGCCTGATGGATGAGCCTTGCTCTTTCCCCATCCTCGGGCGGCAGGTTCCAATCGCCCCTTCTTTCGCTCTCGACAATCAAGAGCCCTTGCTGAAGACAGGACAGCAGGAGATTGCGTTTTCCGAGCGTTCCGGCATCGAACTCTATGGTCCGGGGTTCGCCGGTATCGATCACCTGCCGGACGATCGCCGCAAGCGTCGGTTCGGCAAGCGCCGGATAGGCCTCCTGCAGCGTCATGTCTTTCCGGGATGCAACGCCGATATGGTCGTTAAACTTTTGCGAGGAATCGATCAGTTCGAGATCGAGGTTCCAAAGTGAGACAGCCGCCTCGAGGCTGCTGCCAGATCCGGGAATTCGCTGCGACCGATCCACTCGGTTTTCGGTCATAAGGCCTAGTCCTCCCAAACCCGGCTGCGCGAAGTCTGCGGTGTCCGGCGAGAACCGGTCCGCCCGCGTCGGAGCTTGCGCATCGAAAATCGCAAGTCTCGTCAAGCGAGCCGGCGCAAACCGTAACCTATCAGAACGTGGCAACCGCTTTAAGCGAATATATTACCGGATCTTGATTTAGCAAATGATTGTCGAGACATATGCTGATTAAAAGGCTGGCGCCGGACACGTCTTGTTCCATTCCGGACGAAGGGTAAGTAGTGCGCCCCGTCATGTGAAATCTAAGGTTGTCCGCAAGACATGCGTTCGCAGGCGAGGAGCGCTCCGGACATTCCGTCAAGAGCCGATCGTCGCCCACGCCTTACGGCTTTCAGGTCCGCTCCATATCTTCGGCCAATACCGGTCCGGCCTATTGGAGCGTGGTGCTGTGCGGTTTTGCGACAAGCACGGGCAGCTGCGTCTCAAGCCCGCGCTGAATGGCCGTAACGGGGCGCTGGCTGCGAGCCCTGTCTGCCTTTCGGATCAGCAGTTCCTCATTGATGATGGCCTGCATGCCCGTGGTGAACTTATCGAGGCTGAACTGTTCCGCATGCGCCTGCAGCGCTTCGGGACGAAAACGATGCTCCGTCGCCTCGAATTCGAGTACGGCCTCGATAAGGGCGTCGACGGACTGTTTGCCGAAGAGAATGCCGCTCACGCCCGGCACGACCGTCTCCAGCGCCCCGCCGCTGCCATAGGCGATGACGGGCCTGCCGCTTGCCATGGCTTCGACCGGAACGATGCCGAAGTCCTCCTCGCCGGGAAAGACCAGGGCGCGGCAACGGGAAAGCTTTTCCTTGAGGACCGGAAACGGAGCCCGGCCCAGGAAGGTGACGGAGGGACCGGCAATGCGCTTCAGTTCCTCCATCTGCTTGCCTTCGCCGATCACCACCAGTTTGCGATTCAGGCGGGTGAATGCCTGTATCGCCAGATCGACCCGCTTGTAGGGAACCAGCTGACCGGCGCAGAGATAGAAATCCTCGACCGATGCGGCCGGCGTGAAATCATCGACATTGACAGGCGGATAAAGGACGGTGGCGGAACGCCGGTAATATTTGCTGATACGGTCGCAAACATGGTGCGAATTGGCCACGAAACGATCGACGCGCAGGCTCGTATTGACATCCCAGGAGCGCAGCAGCGGCGCCAGCATCGGCATCATCAGCCGCGATGCAAGCCCGGCGTGCGAGCGATAGACGTGATAATGATCCCAGAGATAGCGCATGGGCGAGTGACAGTAGCAGACATGGGTCGCCCTCGGCGGCGGAATGATGCCTTTGGCCGGACCGGACTCGCTGGAGATGATCAGATCGTAATCGCTGAGATCGAAGCTCTCCAGCGCGAACGGCATGAGCGGCAGAAACGACTGATAGGATCTGACGGCTCCCGGAATTCGCTGTAGAAACGACGTGTGGATCCTGTGCTTGCGGATTTTCTCCGAGACGCGGCTTTCATCGTAGACGAGAGTGAAGATGTCGGCGTCCGGATACATGTCGCAGAGCGCCTCGACCACCTTTTCTCCGCCCCGCATCGACACCAGCCAGTAATGCACGATCGCTACCCGCATTGCTTTTCCCTCCATGGGTCGAAACAACATTGGGCAGGTGGCAACCTTTGCGACAGGGCCCAGATCGGTTCAATACGGCATCCAAATGGTCGAACGGAGTAACCGAAAGATTTAGCCGCCGGTCGCGGCCTGCACACAAGGATATACCCGCACGACCAAGAAATCGCGGGAACGTCTACCTCCCTGTCAGAAATGATAATCCCTGTTGCTTCGGCAGGGGATTTACACGCTTTGCGTTCAGCTGCTGATCTCGTTGCATAGCGTCGTCGGCCTGATGGCGCCAGCAACACAAAGCGAGAGTTCGGCTCATGTCTAGAGTTTCCGCTCTGCCCTATCGTTCCGCCTCGAAGCCGCGTCGGCATCTTGCGCCCTTCGTATTGGCCTTGATGCTTGCCGGGGCGGGGCTGTCGGGCAATGCCCATGCAGCAGCCGACGAGGTGTATCATGTCGGGCCGCAAACCCGGATCAAGATTGCCATCGTCGAATGGATCGCCGCAACCGGCGAGTACAAGGAATGGACCGCGCTGAACGGCGAATATGTCGTGTCGCAATCGGGGTCGATCTCAATTCCGATGATCGGAGAGATGCAGGTCGGCGACAAGACGGTCGAGGATATCAGCGCCGATATCGGCGAAAGGCTGAAGCAGATCACCGGCCTGGCCATAGCGCCGACGGCCTCGGTCGAAGTCGTCAAGTATCCGATGATCTATGTGTCCGGCGCGGTGGAGAAGCCGAGCGAGCTGGAATTCAGGCCCGGCCTGACCGTGAAGCAGGCTATCGCCATGGCCGGCGGGCGCGAGCGCCGTTCCAGCCAGACAGGCGATTATTCGGAGGCGCAGCAGATCAGCTATGCCGGGGAGATCAGCCGCATGGAGCTCCAGCTGAAACAGCTCGGGGCCAGGCGCGCGCGCCTGACGGCCGAACTCAACGACCAGCCGGCGATCGCATTCCCGCCCGACGTCAAGGCCGCTCCCCAGGGGTCGGCCGTCTGGCAGATCATGACGAGCGAGGTCGACCTGTTCAATGCCAGAGGCCAGGCCCTGCAGCAGCAGCTTGCCGCCGCTGCCGATCTGGAAACGCTGCTGCGTAACGAAATCAATATTCTCGACGAGAAGATGACGTCGCAGGACGAGCAGGTGAAGATCGCGCAGGATGAATTGAGCGATATTTCAAAGCTGGTCGACACCAAGATCCTGACCACATCCCGCAAGACTTCGCTGGAGAGGATCGTCGCCGAAATGCAGGCCGGAAAGCTGGACCTTGTCGTTGCGTCGATGCAGGCAAAGCAGAAGCTGAGCGAGACCGAGCGCGACGCCCTCAATCTCAAGGGCCAGCGCAAGACGGAAGCCGGCCAGCAACTGCAGACCACCGAGACCGAAATCGAAGATACGAAGCTCAAGCGGAACACGACGCTGCAACTGCTGCAGATTTCCGGAGCCTCGCTTTCGCGGAGCCAGAGCATGAAGGCGCTCGACCTTCAGCCGCTCGAATACTGGATCACCCGAAACAGCAGTGAATCCAAGGCATCGGAGGCAACCGAGCTTCAGCCGGGAGATGTCCTCGATGTGCGCTACAACATTTCCGGAAGCCTGGACGGCACGACGCTCTCGTCGGCCGATGCCAGCCAATCCCAATAACGATAAGCGAGCCAAGGTGGGGCGACGAAAATGGCTATTCACGAGATCGGCAAAGGGTTGCGCGGTATTCCATCGGATACCAAGAACGGGGGGGAGAGCGAATATATTTCGTTTCGCGATGTGTGGCGCTTCTTGCAGCGCCATTGGTTGATCTTCACCCTGTTCACTGCGGCAGGCATCGGCGTCGGCGGCCTTTATATGGCGACGACGCAACCTGTTTATCTGGCGACCACGCGGCTCGTCATGGATCCCGACCAGGGGCGCATCGTCTCGCAGGATGCGTTCACCGGCACGGTCATCATCGAAGCCGCCGAAATCGCAAGCCAGGTGGAAATCGTCAAGTCGGAAGCGATCGCGCGCGCCGTGGTCGAGAAGCTCAACCTCACCGAGGATCCCGAAATCGTCGGTGGCATGTCGTGGCAGGCAGCCCTGCACGACAAACTCCGTGCGATCATCAGCCATTTCAGGCATGACGACCGCGACAGCGCCAAGACGGAGGTCCACGAGGACGACGTGATGCGCCGCACCATGGCCTCCTTCCTTTCCAGGGTTTCGGTCAATCGCGTCGGCCAGTCCTACATCCTCGAGATCGGATATAGCTCGGTCGACCCGTATAAGGCGGCGCAGGCCGCGAACGCGATTGCGCAGGCCTATATCAGCACGGGCCTGTCCGAGCGCGCCTCCGCAGCGCAGAGCGGCGCCAACTGGCTGGAAACGCGCCTGATCGAGGTAGGCCGGCAGGCCCGCGAGGCCGCCATGAATGTGGAGGAGTTCCGTGCCAAGAACGGTATCATGGAGATCAGCACGTCTTCCTCTCTCGATCAGCAGCAATTGTCGGAGATCAGTAGTCAGGCGGTTGCTGCAAAGGCGCAAACCGCAGCCGAATCCGCCAAGCTCGCGACCCTCAACCAGCTGATGGCAGGCGGCAAGGTCGAAGGCGACGTCGACGAGACCGTGAACAACACGCGCATCCAGAAGCTGCAGGAAGATCTCGGCGCCGCTACGATCAAGCTCAACAACCTCGCCGGCAGATATGATGCCGATAATCCCGCCATCGTCGCCGCGCAGCAGGAAATCGATCGGCTGAAGGGCGACATGCGCAAGGAGTTCGCGCGTATCCAGGCCGTCTACAAGTCGAATCTCGAAGTCGCCCAGACCCGCGAAAAGCTTCTCAGCGATGAACTGGCCTCGCTGAAGGAAGCCGGAACGGACAAGAACCTGGCACGCGTCGAGCTATCGGAGATGGAAAGCCGGGCCACCACCTATCGCAGAATGTACGAGAGTATTCTGCAGCAGCTCATCGGGGCGCTGCAAAAGGAGTCGTTCCCGCTCGGCAATGTCCGCGTCGTCACGGCCGCAGCGGTTCCGTTGGCGAAAACCTGGCCGAAATCCTCCTTCGTGCTGCCGTTCACGGCCATGCTTGGCCTTGCGGCCGGCGTTATGGCCGCCCTTCTGAGAGACGGCCTGGACCGCCGCGTCAGTTCCAGCGAAAAGCTGCGCCGGGAGCTGGGGATCAGTTCCCTGGGGCATGTTCCCGTCTATTCCAGCCCATCGTTTCTGCCCGGAAGGACGGCGGCGGCGAATGCCAGCTGGCGACGAACGATGCTGCCGCTGAGATCGGTGCTCGATACGCCCTATTCGCAGTTCTCCGAAGCCCTGCGCGGCGTCAAGCACTCCATCGACTCCGCGTTCCCGCCGAATGCGCCCATGGTGATCGGCATCACCTCGGTCGGCACCGGCGAGGGCAAGACCACGATCGCGACCAATCTCGCGCAGCTTTACCAGCACGAGGGCGCCTCCGTCGTCCTGATCGACGCCGACTTCCTCAATGCGAGGCTGAGCTGCGTGGTGACGGAGTCCGGCACTGAATTCGGCATGGAGGCTCTCAACATCAACGATGTGCCGCGCCGCTATGCCGTCGCTCATGAGAGTGGCGTTCTGGTGACGAAGGCCGATCAGGGGCCGGAGGCGGACATGATGCATGCCCATGGCGGCGTTCCGGTCGTCACGGTCGACGAGACCGAAAAATCCGTTGCGGCCTTTCAGCGTTACGGCCATTTGCCGGCGTTGAAGGCGGAGATCGACTTGCTGAGGCGGCAATACAAGGTCGTCATCGTCGACATGTCGGCGTTCGAAGATTCCGCCGATACGCGTGTCATCTGCACGTATCTCGAAGGGATCATCGTCGTCGTCGGGCAAACGAACAAGATGACCGTCGAGCGGTTGTCGGATGCGCTTGCAAGCTTCGGCACGTCGAGCATCAATATTCTCGGGATCATCGCCAATCGCAGCTATGAGAGGCGCCAGCGTCAGCAGAGCCGTTTTCTGCGCCGCAGATCGGAGAAGCAACAGGTGCGCGCCTCCGCGAGGCGCCTCACGGGCCGCACCGCCGGCCGGCCGCTGAAAATTGCGCTCGGTATCGCAAGCGCCGGCCGCCGCGACATTCTCTCCTCCATTCTCCCGCATATCGCCAGTCAGACCCGCAAGCCGGACGAGGTGGTCGTCTGCCTGTCCTCGCCCGAGGATATCGATCCGAGTTGCCTGCGAAATCTCGACTTCCCCGTGCGGGTGCTTGTCTCGGAGCGCGGCCTCTGCCGGCAGCGCAACCGGATTCTCGACAGCCTTCAGGATGCCGACATCGTTCTTTTCCTCGACGACGACTTTCTGATGACGCCGACCTATGTCGAGGAGGCGGAACGGCTGTTTCAGCTTCAGCCCGACGTCGCCATGTGCACGGGCACGGTACTGGCCGACGGCATCGCGGGACCCGGTATCTCCGTTCGTGATGGCTTACGTTTGGTCAATGTCAAGAAAGGCCGTAGATCGGAGCCCGCCATGCAGATACGGCCGATCTACAATGCCTATGGCTGCAACATGGCAATCCGCATGTCGATCGTCAAAGCCGCCCTTTTGCGGTTCGACGAAAACCTGCCCTTCTATGGTTGGCTCGAGGATGTCGATTTCAGCAGGCTGGTTGCCCATTACGGCCAGGTCGTCAGCGCCCGGCAGCTTGAAGGCGTTCACCTCGGCACGAAAGGCGGGCGCTCGGGCGGCCTTCGTCTCGGCTACTCGCAAATTGCAAACCCGCTCTATCTCATGCGCAAACGAACCATGAGCGTGCCGCAGGCCACGATGCAAATCGTCCGCAATCTCGCGGCCAATCTCGTCAAGGTCTGGCGGCCCGAGCCGTGGGTCGACCGCAAGGGGCGGCTCAAAGGCAACGTCATTGCGCTTCGCGATCTGCTCAAGGGCAGGCTGGCGCCCCAGAACATCGAAGCGTTGGAATAGTCCAGTGACGCGCCCATCCGGACTCGATCGTGTCGTCGTCATCAATGATCGCTCCGCGAAGATAGGAGGAGCATCGAATCTGGCGATTCTTTCGGCCTGCCTGCTGCAGAATGCAGGGATCGCCGTGACCTACTTTGCCGGCGATATCGCCGGCTCCGATCCGCCGACGTTCGAAACCATCAATCTGGAAGCGCAGCCGCTGATGCAGCAGGGCCGCCTGAACGCGTTCGCCGGCGGCCTCTACAATCGCCGCGCCTACACTTGCCTGAACGATCTTATTTCACGCGCCGACACGGAAGGCACCGTCTATCACGTCCATGGCTGGTCGAAGATCCTGTCGCCCTCGATCTTCCGCGCCCTGTGGCCGGTGCGCGACCGCGTCGTCCTGCACGCCCACGATTATTTCCTCTCCTGTCCCAATGGCGGTTTTGCCAATTATCGCAGGAACCACGTCTGCCCGCTGGCGCCGATGTCGATCGGCTGCCTGACGACAAATTGCGATAAGCGCGGCTATCATGAAAAAGTCTGGCGGTCGGCACGCCATCTGCTGCGGGAGCATTACTATCCCATCCGGCAGGTAGCGGCCAATATCGTCGTCGTCCACCAGCGCATGCTCGAATACTTCGCGCGGGGGCAGATCCAGCCGGCCAATATCGAAACGATCCGCAATCCGGTCGAGCCCTTTCTCAACCGTCCCTCCGATCCCTGGAAGAAGCGCGATTTCTTCTTCGTCGGCCGGCTCGAGCCGGAAAAGGGATTTGAAGATGCCGCGATCGCGGCGCGGCTCGCCGGCGTGAAGCTTTGCGTCATAGGCGATGGAGCCGGCCGGGCCCGCCTGGAGCGGGACTTTCCGGAAGTCGTCATTCACGGATGGAAGTCCAAGGAGGAGATGCGGGGCATTCTTGGCCAGGCGCGCGCGCTCGTCGTTTCGTCGCGGGTGCCCGAGCCCTTCGGATTGGCGGCGCTGGAGGCGGTGACGAGCGGCATACCCGTGATCTTGCCGGATACAGCGCTTCTGGGCGACGAGCTCGCAGCGCTCGGATGTGGACTGACCTTTCAAAGCGGCAAGGTGGAAACGCTGGCGAGCGGAATGCGCCGGCTTGCCGGCGACGACATGCTGCTTCGTTTGATGAGCATGAATTGCATCCGCCGGTCCAGCGATCTGGCGCACACGCCGGCCTCGTGGCTCGACGCCTTGCTGGATCTTTACGACGGCGTCTTGAAACGTGCGAATACGGTCGCGATCGATGCGGAAACGACCATGACCGGTGACTTTTCGGTCGCGGGTCGACTGATCGATGAGACGAGGTGAGGCTTGTGGTCAACCCGGCGTTCGGGGCCTACGCCAATGGGACTAGGCCGATGCCCGCAGGGTCAATTGTCAAGGATGAGGCCAGCTGGCAGCCTTTGCAGGAAGCATTCAAGTGGTGAGGGGTCTGAAATATGCTATCGACTTTTGACGACGTTGCCCACCGTGAGCGATCCCGCCGCGAGGTGAAGCGGGCGGAACGGCTGGGGCGTTCCAAACGTATTGTCGATCTCCTTCTATCCGGGGCGGGACTGTTGTTTCTGGCACCGGCTCTGCTGGCGATCGCGGTCGCGCTGCTCCTGGTCGACGGCCGTCCCATCATCTATCGCCATACCCGTATCGGCCGCGACGGGCGGCCCTTCCAATGCCTCAAGTTCCGCACGATGCGCAAGGATGCCGACCGGCAGCTGGCAGAGCTGCTTGCCCGCGACGAGACGCGCAGGCAGGAATGGCTGTCGACGCAGAAACTGATGAACGATCCGCGCGTGCACTGGCTCGGAAAATATCTGCGCATGAGCAGCGCCGACGAGCTGCCGCAGCTGCTGAACGTTCAGCGCGGCGATATGAGCCTTGTCGGCCCTCGTCCCGTCGTCGCCTCGGAGCTCGATCGCTACGGCTCCAACCTCTATTGCTATCTGGGACTGCGCCCGGGCATCACGGGCCTCTGGCAAGTCAACCGCTGTGCCGACACGACATATGAAGAGCGGGTTCAGTTCGATCTAGACTATTTCCACAGCCAGTCGCTCCGTGTCGATCTGTCCATTCTCGTCAAAACCGTCGGCGTCGTGCTGCTTGCGCGCAATGAGAAAGAACGTCTCACCAAATGAAGAACGCGGCTACAGCAATCCATACGACAAGACAGAAGATCACCAATATCCAGCGAAGCAGATATTTCCGGCTCGATCTGCCCGCCTGTCCGGAGGCGCTGCGATCATGGTTATCGTCTTTCATGAGCGGCTCTGCTTGGTGTTTCATGACGATTGCCGGCAAGCTCCTCTTCCACTACCGAGAATTTCGATCCGACCCTGGCGTTCAACGCAAACATCTTCGTGCAATAAAATCGCATGGTTCCGGCTTGTCCAGTCGGCAGGCAGCGCTTCATTGCACGGAATCATGTCCTGAATGGGAACGCTATGCTTTTTATCTGGTGCAAGGCTGGAAGCCGGCATCCGCAACTATGCTCGCATCCGCCGCTATTCCAAGAGCCAGGAACGCACATTTCTGTCTGCGCCGGACAAGAGCGGTTCCGCGTTTCAAGGAAATGCCGGACCACTCTATCGTTTTGCTTCTACGCGATTGCCGACGGAAAGTCGCTGCGTACGTTTCCCGGAACTGCCTTAGCATGATGGTGCGCTGATGGACAGCCTTCCGCTTCACCCCAAACGTGCCGGCCGGACCGGCCTGAGACACTGGCTGCGCGCTCGCATGCCCTCGATTGTCGGCGACGGGGCTTCCACGCTCGTTTCGAAGATCGTCTCACAGGTCGTGCAGCTCCTGATATTTCTCGTCGCCGCGCGCGTTCTGGAATCCGCCGAGTTCGGTCTCTACGCTTTCAGCTCCGCCATCGTGGTCATGCTGGTCGTGATCGCGGAAGGCGGGTGGGGCGAATTCGTCATGAAGGCCGAATGTACCGACCGCGAGCTCGACCAGATCGGTACGGTTTCGATCATCGCCGGCGTGCTCGTGACCATCGCCGGCCTGCTCGCGGCGGCCGCCGCCTGGCTCCTCTTCCGGCGGACGCACGAAGCGCTGCTTCTGATTCTCTTCAGCTGCTGGTTTCTGCCATCGTCTCTTTATGCGGTTTATGACGGATTACTGGTTGCTCGCGGCCTTCTGCGCAAACAGGCCGCCATCCGGATAGCGAGCGAGGTGGCGGGGCTTTGCGTGACCCTGCTCGGACTATGGCTCGGCTGGAACGTATTCTCGCTCGTGGCCGGAAGGCTCGTGTCGCAACTCGTCTGCCTCGGCGCCTCCGCAATCGTACTCGGCTGGTTTCCCACTCCATACCTGACCTGGCCCTTTGCGCGCGAGGTTCTGGAATTTTCGCGCCACATCCTGTCGAACCGGCTGATCCTCTTTCTGCGTTCCTATTCGGGCACGTTGGCGATCGGCAGTTTTCTCGGTCTTGCGGAGGCCGGCTACTATCGTGTTGCAGAGCGTATCATCGCCGCCTTTTCCGAGCTCATCGGCGAGCCGGCGCGCATGCTTGCATGGACGTTGTTCCGGCGTGCGGCCATGGTGGTCGGCTCCGACGGAAGGTCGGTTCGGAACGCCGGCCCCTCGGCGACCGTTTTCATGACGGTTCTCATGGGGATTTCCACGCCGATCTATCTCGGTCTCTCACTGATTTCATCCGATCTGATCGACATCGTCCTTGGCGACAAATGGGCGCCGGCGGCCATCCTTGTGGCGATCCTGTCCATGAAGCAGGTCCTCCTGACGCCAGGTTACGTGACCGAGGCGCTCCTGTCCCTGTCAGGCAATATCAGGCGCATGCCTCCCACCCTCCTGCTCAATGCGCTGGTTTCGGTTGCGCTTATCCTGGTCATGGCGCCTTTCGGTGTCGCGGCGGCGGCGTGGGGCCAGTGTGCGGCGTCGCTGATCTCGTTCCTGACCTCGATGCATCTGCAGCAAAATTACGGCGGCCTCGGCTGGGGGCAGGTCATGCGCAAGAGCGGCTATGTTGCGGTCGCAATCGTGCTTATGGCCGGAGCCGTTTATGGACTCGGCCATTTCGCCGAAACGCTCAACATGCGGCGTGTGCCGGCCGTCCTGCTGCAGGTCATTTCGGGAGGAGCGATCTACTTCTGCACGCTTCTCGCTCTTGAGAAGATGATGGGAGATACGGCCGCGATTCTGTCGATCAGACGATGACGGCAGCGGCCGGCGCATAATGGAGCGGCTCCCGTGTTTCACGGAATCGCTCTATCTCTTTGTTTTTACGCGATTCCGGACGGAGAACCGGTGGGCGCTTTTCCTGGAATTGCTTTAGGGGGATGCAAGGATGATAGCTTCGTTGTGGTCGGGGTCGCTTTGGTCAAATCATGCGCGCTCGGTTTTAAAGGGTGCGGCGCAAACCGCCGCTCACGGATTTTCGCCTTTGCGTCTGGTAAGAGGCCGGCTGACCTACCTCTCCCCCTTTCCACGACGCTTCACCGGCGCCTATACGTCCTATGACGCCGCCATGGCTGCCGCTCGCAGGCGGACGATGGCCGGCTACGATCATGAGGAGATCGCCAGCGTTGCCTTTGCCAAAATGTGTCAGGTGACGCCGTGGGATTATCCAGTCCTGTTCTGGCTTCGCAGCCTTCTGCCCGAGATCGCGGGACTCGTCGATGCGGGTGGCCATATGGGAACGAAATATCGCGCCTTTCGTCCATTGCTGCAGCTGGACGCGTCCTTCCGCTGGACGGTGTACGATCTGCCGGCCATCGTTCGCGCCGGGCAGGGCCTGGCTGAAAAGGAAGGTTTGACGGGGCTGCACTTTATCGAACGGATCGAGGATGCAGGCGCGACGCCGCTCTTCCTCGGGTCTGGGCTGATGCAGTATCTCGATATGCCGCTGTCCGCTCTCCTGACGCGCCTGCCGAGCCTGCCGCCGCATCTGATCCTCAACAAGGTCGCGCTCCGCAAGGGCGAAGGCGTCGTCACGCTCGAACGGATCGGCAGATCATACGTGCCCTACCAGATGCGCAACGAGGCCGAATTCATCGGCGACATCGCAAGGCTCGGCTATATCCAGGTCGATCGCTGGTCTATTCCTTCCCTGTCGCACGCGATCGACACCCATCCCGAACTCGGCCGTAGCGAGAGCGCCGGCTTCTATTTCCGGCGCGGCTAGACCTGGTGCAGGGATAGGCCAGGCTCGCTCCTGCGCGGCGTGTGCGACCGCAGGGCGGCATGTCGCTGCTTGAGGTGATCGGCAAGCCGGATCGACAGGGTAAGCAGCATCAACGTCGGATTGGCGTGGCCCGGTGTCGGAAAGACGGAACTGCCGGCAACGAACAGGCCATCGGTGCCGTGGACCATCGCATTGGTATCGACGACGCTTGTTCGCGGATCGGTTCCCATCCGTGTAGTGCATGACGGGTGAGCCATATCCATGAACAGGGCACCGGCAACCTCGTCCACGTCGATCCAGTTCGATAGCCGCGGTTTCGGCAGGCCGACGCGCGTGAATTCGTCTGCGATCGTGCGTGCGAGCCGCTTGACGCTGTCTATTTCGCGTGTGCCGATCTTCCAGTCGACGCGCGGCAACGGTTGACCGAGCCGGTCGCGTTGCCCGGTCAGGGTGATGCGGCTTGCGGAATTGAGCTGCTGTTCGGCCATGACGTCGAAACGCAGTTCGGTCGAGCGATGCGGAAGTCCGCGCTTACGTATCAGGCGGTTATACAGCCCCGACGTAATCATGTCCGTCGATTTGGCAACCGCCAGCAGATCCGTCGTGAACGTTCCGTTTGCCCCTTTCGTCAGGCGCTTGAGCGCTGCCCAGGGATCGTCCGGAGCGTGGATCTGAACGGGATAGGCGGCGCAATTGGTAAGACCTTCCCTTGCCTGGATTTTCGGGCTTAAAGACAGTCCCCTGAGATAGAAGTGCGTCCGCCCGCCATGGCTCAGGCCATAGAAATTGAAGTGCCGGGCAATGGCATCGATGTCGCCTCCGGTAAAGCGGCAAAGCGATGTCCGGGGATGGTCACAGAGATAGCGTCCCACAACGTCGTGCCCGTTGCCGATGCCCGCCGGCAGCACGGAATTCGATGCCAGCAGGAGCCGGGCGTTTTCGACGCCGCCGCCGCACAGGACGATCGTACTTGCATGGACGGTCGCGCCGCGGCCGTCTGGGCTCTTCACATCCAGCGAGGTTACTGTCCGGCCCTCTCCGTCGACATTGATCCGCGTGACGGTTGCATGGGTCAGGAATTCTACGTTTCCGGCCGTGATATCGAGCGCAAGTCGGGAAAAGCGCGTCGGCTCGGCGCGTGGATGGCGCATGTGACTGAACTGCCAGAAGAAAGGCTGCAGCAGCTGCCTGTCCAGTCCGAGATCGTCCGGGGGCGAATGCAACTGCCGGAACAGGCTCTCGTCGTAAAGATTGGGGCCGAGGTTGAGCAGCTTCCCGGCGCGGTCGAGGGCCGGCAGCAATTGCGCGCGCTCGATCGGCCAGCCGGAAAGCGGCAGCCAGGGGCGGTTGCGGAAATCGATGTCGTCGAAGGCGGCGCATTTGCCGATCCAGGTATGGCTGCTGCCGCCAAGCATGCGGTTTCGCAGCTCGAATGCAGGGATGTCGTTCAGCCACGCCAAGGCGCCAGTGTAGCCTCGTCCTTCGGGCACGGCGGCCGCCGAAGCGAAAGGCTCGCCGATATTTTCGACAGAGTTCAATGCTTGCGTCTCGGCCTCGTAGTCCCGGCCGCCGCTTTCGATGACAAGGACACGGATCCGGGTATCGGCAAGCTCGCGCGCAATCGCGATTCCTGCCGGCCCGCCGCCGATAATCGCGATATCGGCAAGCATTTCAATACGATCCGGCATCGATCTCAGGTCGTGGTTCATCATGGTCGTTTTCCATCCGCTTTTCTGCTTTTTTACCAGCATCGCGTGCGCGCGGATAATTGTTCGATTGGCATAGGCGGGCGCGATATCTACCGATTTCGGATAGGTGCTGTGATCGTTCCGATATTGTTTTCAGTCGGATGGCCATGCTGAAAATCGCGCGTTCACACGTTAGGCTCCTACGCAAATGCCGCGTTTCCTGGGGAGCGAAGAGTATGGCTAAAGTGGGGTTACGGGAGTGGTTGGCGCTCGCGCCGGTGTTTGCCTCTGGAAAGCTGGCGCGATACAGCGACGAGACCGGCGGTCCGCTAGGGCGCTTTGAGGCGGATTTCTGCGTCAAGTTCGGCGTGCGGCATGCACTGACCATGAGCAGCGGAACGGGGGCGCTGGTTTCGGCGCTGGTCGCCGCCGGCGTCGGGCCAGGTGACGAGGTGCTGGTGCCGGCCTATACCTGGATCGCAACCGCCGCCGCTCCGCTGGCGGCCGGCGCCGTGCCCGTTCTCGTCGACATCGACGATACGCTCACCATGGATCCGCAGGATATACTGCGCAAGATCACTCCGCAGACCAGGGCGATCATTCCTGTCCATATGTCCAACATGGTATGCGACATGGACAGCATCATGCGCATCGCGCGCGAAAATAATCTGGTGGTCATCGAGGACGCCTGTCAGGCCGTCGGATTGCGCTACAAGACCAAGCGGGTCGGCACGATAGGTGATTTGGGCGCATTCAGCTTCAATCAATTCAAGAACATAAATTGTGGCGAGGGCGGCGCGGTCGTGACCAATGACGCGCGCCTGTTCGCGCGCGCCCGGATGTATCACGATATCGGCTCCATGTTTCGCGGGCACCTCGACAATGCCAACGAACCGCCCATGCTGGGAGTGAATTTCAAGGCGAGCCAGATCCAGGGCGCGATGCTGAACGTGCAGCTGAAGAAGCTCGACCCGATGATCGCCCGCATGCGCGAGCGCTACGATGTGATAAGCGAAATCTTCTCCAAGAACACGCGGCTCATGGTGGGGCCTCACAACGATGTCGCCAACGCCGCCGGCCTTCACGTTATTTTCGAGACGTCGGAAGAGGCCAAGAGATTTGCCGAGGAAAACAAGCGCGGCGTCTATCGGCTCTTCGATTCCAGTCGTCACGTCTACACGAACTGGCAGCCGATCCTGCAGCAGCGCACCGGCCATCCGGCGATGAATCCGTTTCACTGGACGGATCGGAAGATCGACTACACGCCGGAACTCTGTGCGCAAACGCTCGATATCCTGAAGCGCAGCTGCCGCATCAGCCTTGGGGAGAATTACCCCGTAACGCTGGTGGCTCATATTGCCCGGCGAATGTCGCGGCAAGCCAAATCCAAACCCGCCAGTCTTTTCTATGCCACCATCTAGCACGGAGACGATCGGCCCGGACCTCATCGATGTCTGGAGCTGGAAGCTGGATATGCCGGTGCCTGATTTCGGCACGTCCATGACCTTGCTGTCCGTCGACGAACGCGCCCGGGCGGAATGTTTCGTCCATGAGCGCGACAGGCAGCGCTTTGTTGCGGCGCGGAGCGGGATGCGCCTGATATTGGGGCGCTATCTTGGGCTTTTGCCGCAATCGATCCGTTTCGACTACGGCGCCAACGGCAAGCCTGCCGTCCCGGCATGCGGCAGCTCCTCCATCCGCTTCAATCTCAGCCATAGCGCCGATCTTGCGGTGCTCGCCGTTTCCGATCGCTACGAGCTCGGCGTCGACATCGAGGAGATACGTTTCCTGAAGGAAGACATTGCAAAGCGGTTCTTCTCCGGCCGGGAATACCGGACCCTTCGCTCCATGCCGGCGGAAGCCTATCTTGACGGCTTCTATCGTTGCTGGACGCACAAGGAGGCGTTTGTGAAGGCTCACGGCGCGGGCCTGTCGCTGCCGCTGGACAGCTTCGACATGATCTTCGACAGGCAGCGCGAATCACGGCTGGAAAGACTGGAAGGCGATCCCGACGCGCCCGGAAACTGGGTCGTCCTGGAGCTTGCAACACCGGTCAACTTCGCCGGCACTGTGGTCGCCTCCACCCGGGGGCATCGGGTTTGCCTGCGGTATCGCGACGAGGACATTGGAGCAATTCCAGGAAAAGTGCGCGGCGGTTTTCCGTCCGGGATTGCGTAAAAACAAAGGGCTGGAGCGGCTCATCGATCCCGTGAAACGGGGAACCGCTCTTGACCAAGCCTACAGCCTGGCATCGACGATATAGCGCCCGCCGGTCGCATCGAAATGGTGGCAACCGTGCAATCCCGCCTTGAAGACGGGCGTTATGGTGCGGATGCAGCGCTCGCGATAATCCTCCTGCGTCAGCGTTTCGATCTCCATGATGTTGAGCCCGTAACCATAGACGCCGTGCGAATTGCGTTGCGAGGGCCGCAGCAGCCGCCCCTGCTGCTCGAAGATACGTCCGGCACCCCGCGCATCGGTGCTGCCGATAACGACGGGATTCCGCTTGTGCGGCTTTATGCCGGTAAGGGCAGGACCATCGACCTCGAACAGGTAGAGCTCGCTGCAATGATCTTCGTA
Source organism: Rhizobium sp. SYY.PMSO (assembly GCF_046840415.1). Classification (NCBI taxonomy): domain Bacteria; kingdom Pseudomonadati; phylum Pseudomonadota; class Alphaproteobacteria; order Hyphomicrobiales; family Rhizobiaceae; genus Rhizobium; species Rhizobium sp. SYY.PMSO. The sequence goes on along the minus strand of NZ_CP177351.1, from coordinate 1,413,390 downwards.
GGCATGAAAATCCGACAGGTTGGTGAACAGCCACCATTTGCCTTCGTGGCGGGTCAGAATGCTGTCGGCCGGCGATTGACCCTCGAAGGCTGTGGCATGGAGCTCCCATTGCAGCGGAAACTGGCGGCAGCGCCAGATCTCCAGGCGTCGGGCCTGATGGGTTTCCGGTATCATGAAGATCTGGTCGCCGTCACGAAATACGAACGGATAGGAAAGATGATAGGGGCGCTCCAGCGCGACCCCGACCGGCTGGAGCGTATCGCCGTCGAAGCAGCCGACGGCGATATGCGCCTTGCGGTCGCCGCGGGCATAGGCCTCGTAGAACAGATAGCATTTGCCTTCGTGTTGAAACAGGAACGGATCGGCTTTGATGCTGTTGTCGGAAGGAGGGATCTCAATCGCCTCGCGCGGATCGAAGTCATCGATCTGGCCGCGCCCCGTATAGAGGGTCCATACGGCGGAATCGGCATGGAGTTTCGCCTTGATCGATTTGAGCGCTATGGCCGAGACCGAGCCTGCGACGATGCAACCGTAGCGCAGAAGTTCGCCGAACGAGGGCGCATGTCCGTTGGCGGAATCGGCGATGGCGGCGGGGCTGAACCGCCGGGTATCGGCCAATCGCGCCAGTTCGCGCATCAGAAGCGTGACGCTTCGTTCCCGCACGAAGGCACTCAATCTCGCGGCGCTGGGCTTGATGTTGAACGCTGCCCTTGCAATCTCCAGCCTGTCCGGCTTGCCGCCGCACTTGGCGTAGAGGACCAGATCGGTGGTCGGGGCATGGGCAAGCACGTCTGCATATCCGAACCAATCCGCTCCGGCGGTTCGCTGGTCGCAGAAATTGAAGGCCCATTCTCCAAAGGGCAACGCGGCGTTCGCATCGTCCGGTATGCCTTTCGGCGTCATGCGGATGACAAGATCGAGCTTCAGGCGGCTCAGGAATGCCGCCGTAATGCTGCTGCCGGCGCGTGATGTGCCCGCGTCGATATCATAGCAATCGATGAAGTGGCGATGGCTATTGAAATACTTTGGCGAATAGGCGGGTTGCCGGGCAAGGGCTCTGGCTTCCAGACGCGCGCTCCAGGATAACAGCTTCGATGCCTTGTTCTCCCCGAAGGGATGAGGATGGGTAAATACGGCGGCGAGCTCCAGTCGAGGCGTCGCCAAAATCCGATCCAGGATCATAAGCTCCCAATTCTCGAGCGCACGTCCGCGAGCGACGAGAACGCCGACCCTCAATGGCTTGGTCTCGTTCATATCTGCTTCCTCTTATGGCCTGACTTCCCGCAGGCCATGGGATGGAACCTTAGGCAATTCCAGGAAATTGCGCAGCGGCTTTTTGCCAGGAATCTTTTAAGAACAAAGGGATAGAGCGGCTCCGCTATTCCGTGAAACGCGGAGTCGTTCTAGTCGCCGGCGAGCTTTCCGGAGAGAGTCGACGCCAGATCGCGGATACCGTTGCTGGTGAGGGAGTCCTCGTGCCAGCCATCGATATCGACCACCATGCAGTCGTCCCCGATCGCATTGCCCCATCCAAACCGCAATTGGCGCGCGCGCGAATGGGTAGCGCTGCTTCGCAGCAGAACGACGCCGGGATCTTTTGTCTGCGGCGGCTTGTAGCGCCGCGCCGCCGCCACCAGCAGTTTGGTGACGTTCTCGTTTGTTTCCTCCTCGGGGGAATACTGGCCCGCCTTGACGCCGAATATCCTGAGAAGCGAAAGGGTGATTTCGAACTCCTTGAGATAGTCGATAAGAGCGATACGCCGGGACAGCAGCTTCCGGGTGAAGTAGGCGAGGCGTTTGCGCCGTCGCTCCCGGTTCCATCGCGCCTGCTCCCGTTTCGGCAAGGATGCGAAATATCCCGGAGCCCATGCATCGATGATTGCCGTGAGGCCGACATCGATGCCTTTTTCCCGCAGCTGGCGGCTGACTTCCATCGCAAGGACGCCATTGACGCAAAGTCCGACGACGGCGACACGCCCGACAGGCTTGCCGATCTGCATGGCGTCTATCGCATGGCTGGCGATATCCTCGATGGAGAGGCGATCCATGCCGTTTGCCAGGTCGGCATGGAACATGTTGACGTTATGCACCGAGACGGTATCCGGCAGCGCATTGGCCAGACGGTAATAGAGGAACGGATGGTTGAGCGTATAGACCGCCCCGATCCCGGTGCCATGCTTGCAGGTGACCAGCTCCCACGGGTTTACGACCTTTTCCCGCGGCGCCGCGATCTCTTCGGTGTCGAAGATCGCAGCAGCAAAGCCCGCAAACGTTGGCTGCTTGAATAGAAGTTGCAATGTCGGTGTTGCATCGAATCGGGTGCGAACTTCCGATAGGAGCCGTAGCGCGAGAAGCGAGTGACCGCCGAGCGCGAAGAAATCATCATCCGGACGTATTTGCGGAACCTGTAGGACTTCTTTCCAAAGCGCAGCAAGCGCTTCCATTCGCGTATCGACCGGCGGTTTGCCTGCGATGGCGCCATCCATTGGCGCAATCTTGGCGGAAGGTGCCGGTTGCCGCTCCGGCGCAAGGAGCGAAGAAAGCGGCGCCTCAGGGTGGTCGAGAGCAATTTCATAGGCGTTCCTCCAGAGCTGCAGGAGGCTTTCGATGGTGCTCGCTTCGAACAGGTCGGCATTGTATTCGATCGACATGCGCCAGCCGGTCGGCCGACCGATCATGATGAAGCTGAGATCGTAGATGACACCCGGCGATTGCGAGGGTGAGCTGATCAGCTCGAAACCGCCGTAGCGGCGGTCCTCGAGAAACGCCTTCTGCAGGTTGAAGTTGACCGAGATCAGCGGATTGCGTGCCGGATCGCGCACCGGATTGACGAGTTCCACCAGCTTGTTGAACGGCATGCGCTGATGGTTCAGCGCTCCTTCTATCGTCGCACTGACCGAATGTATGTGCTCGGAAAAGCTGACGTCGGAGCCGAAATCGAAACGCAGCACCAGATTGTTGATGAATACGCCGATCATGTCTTCCAGATCGCTATGCTCGCGGCCGGCAATCTGGGAACCGAACAGAACGGTCGGCGCCAGTGTCAGTCGATGGAGGGCCGCGCTCAGAACGGCGGCGCCGAAGCTGTATTGCGAGACGCGGTGGGCGCGGGCGGCCGCGTCCATGCGGTCCGTGAAGGCCGGCGGCTGGGCGATGGAAAGAATGTCGCCGCGATTGGTTTTGACATGCCCGCGCGGCATGTCCGGTGCGACTTCGAAATAGGGAGCACCCAGCAGCGTCTCCCGCCAGAAGGTTTTCTCCGTCTCGAAACCGTAGCTTTGCAGGTATTCCTGTTGCCACAGGGCGTAATCGCCATATTGCAACGGCAGCTCGGGCAGGGCCGGCGGCCGCCCCGCGTCGATCGCTGCCGCTATTTCCCCGACCTCTCGGCCGAGAACGCGGATGGACCAGCCGTCGAAGCAGCTCTGATGCGCGGTGATCAGCAGGAAGCCGCGCTCGTTTTCCGCCATCAGCAGGGTCACGCGGAACAGGCCGGGCGCGCCGAGGTCGAAGGGTGCCTGCGCCGTCTCCTCGCCGATCGACAGGATTCGCGCCTGGCGCTGTTCCGGCGGCATGCCGCGAAGATCGATCACCGACATCTTGAAGTTGACGTCGCCGACGGCCTGCTGGACAGGTCGCCCGCCTTTGTCGATGAACCGGGTCCTCAGTATTTCATGACGCTGGATTACTTTTCGAAATGCCGCCTCAAGGGTCGAGACCTTGAATGAGCCGCGAATCTCCCACCGAACCGCGACGTTGAGAGCCGGATTGCCCGGATTGAGCTGATCGAGGATCCAGCAGCGCAACTGCGTCTGCGTGCAGGGAAATTCACCGATGATGCTTGGCTCGGCAACCGAACCGTTTGGACTATTGTCAACCGTACTCATAGAGCTGCCCCCAGGCCGCGGCGTGCGCCGTTACGAAAATCACGCAAGGATGGTGTGTGGAGCTGAACGGCATCGGACAGTGCCTCTCCCTGGTTGTCGGCAAAGGCAGCCAGCGCGGCGATCGTCGGATGACGCAGCAGATGTTTCGCTTCCAGCGGCAAGCCGTTGTCGCGCATGCGGGCGGCGATGCGGAAGATGGTCAGCGAATCCGCGCCGAGCGCATAAAGATTGTCATCGACGCCGATATCGCCAAGGTTCAGAACATCCTGCCAGATCGCCAGCAGCCGCTGCTCCGTCCCGGTTTTCGGCTGGACCTTGCTCGGTGCGGCCTCGCGCTGCGGTACGCCGCGCTGCTGCAACGCCTTGCGGTCGAGTTTTCCGTTGGCGGTCTGCGGCAGCTCGGCTTCGATCACCCAGAAGCTGGGCACCATATGCCCCGGCAGGTTGGCTTTGGCATGCGCCGCGATATTGGCTGAGGACGTCTCGCTGCCACTTGCGCTCGGTACGATGTAGCAGACCAGGGAGCGGTCGCCTTTCGCGTTTTCGGCGACGACGACGGCGCATTGGCGCACACCTTCGGCCTTGGAAATGACCGCTTCTATGTCGCCGAGTTCGATGCGGAAGCCGCGCAGCTTGATCTGCTGGTCGCGTCGCCCGAGCAATTGCAGCGAACCGTCCGCAAGCCGCCGTCCGACGTCGCCGGTCTTGTAGAGGCGCATCGGCCTGCCGACGGTAAAGCAATGCGGGATGAAGGCTTTCTCGGTCAGGTCGAGCCGGTCGAAATAACCCTCCGCCAGCCCGTCGCCGCCGATATGCAGTTCGCCGATGACGCCGACCGGCGCGATATTGTCGCTCTGGTCGAGGATGTAGAGCTGGGTATTGGCTATCGGATGGCCGATCGTGATCGGCTGGTCGGCATCCGTGACGCGCTGCAGCGACGACCAGATCGTTGTTTCCGTCGGCCCGTACATGTTCCAGAGCTCGCCGCCGATCGACAGCAGGGAGCGCGCCAATTCCTTGGGCAGCGGTTCCCCGCCGCAAAGCATCTTCAGCGTCCGCCGTTCCTTCAGTCCGGCCTCCACCAGCATCTGCCAGAGCGTCGGCGTCGCCTGCAGAACCGTGGCGTCGTGCTCGTCAATGAGCTTGACCAGCTCAAATCCGTCCTGGACCTGGCCGCGGCTGGCAATGACGACCTTCCCGCCCGATATCAGCGGCAGGTAGAGCTCCAGGCCGGCGATATCGAAGGAGATCGTCGTGACCGCGACCAGCGTATCGTTCGCATCGAAGCCGGGCTCCCTGGCCATCGAGAGAAGGAAGTTCGTCAGGGACCGATGCGAGACTTCGACACCCTTGGGCATGCCGGTCGAACCCGATGTGAAGATGATATAGGCGGATGCCGTCGTATCGACCGGCAGGGTCTTCAGCGGCAGGCCCGTCATGGAGCTGATCGCCTTGGCGTCCTTGTCGAGACGGATGACGGGAGTCTCGGCGGCTGCCAGCCGGGCCATGTCGTCGCTATCGCAAATCACGCCGCCGATGCGGGCGATATCCAGCGTCTGCAGCAGGCGCGGTCTGGGATGAGCCGGATCCATCGGAACATAGGTATGCCCTGCCTTCATGACGGCGAGGAGGGCGATCAGCATGTTCAGCGAGCGCTCGACCAGTATGGCGATGCGCTGACCGGGGTCTGGAAGCGCCATCTGGAGGTAGAGCGCGAGCTGGTTGGAGCGCGTTTCCAATTCGCCGTAAGTGATCGTCTGGTCGTCATGCTTGGCGGCGACGGCATTCGGATGCTCGGATGCCCGTTTGCTGAAGAGCGAGAAGACGAATTGATCGTGATGGTAAGGCGCCGCTGTCCGATTGAGATCGTCGATCAACCAGGATTTTTCTTCTGCCGACAGCAATGGCAGCTCGCAGACCTTGCGATCCATGTCGTTTGCCAGCGCCGCAGCCAGCGTCGAGAAATGACCGATCCATCGTTCGACCGTCGAGCGGTCGAAGACATCGGCGTTATAGTCGACATCGATGCGGATATGATCCGCAGCCTCGATCATGTTGAAGAAGAGATCGAAGTTGGAGAAGGCTTTCGCGTTCGGCTCCATCGTCGATTTCAGGCCGCCGAAGGTCGATCCGCCGGCCACGCGCTCGAGGTTGAACTGGATTTCGGTGAGCGGCAGGCGTCTTGGGTCGCGTTTCGTATCCAGCTTGCGCACCAGGGTGCCGTACGTGTAGTCCTGATGCTCGAAGGCCTGGAAAACCAGCTGCTGCGTCGCCTTCAGATGAGCGGCGAACGCTTCCGTCCGCGATACCGATTGACGCAGCGGCAGCAGATTGACGCAATGTCCGACAAGGGTCCGGCCATCCAGCAGGCTTTGTCCGGCCGAAGGAATGGCAATGACGATATCGTCCTGGCCGGACAGCCGCGATATCATGACCTGCAGCGTTGCCAGCAGCGTGGAGAACAGCGTGGCCCCCGATTTGGCGCCTTTCTTCTTCAGAGCCTTGTAGACGTCGGCGCCGACATAGCCGGTGCAGGTTCCGCCCGCGAAGCTGCGATATTCCGGGCGCGGCCGATCGAGCGGCAGGTCCGGCAGGTCGGGAACGGTCTTGAACTGATCCAGCCAGAACTGCTCGGTTGCCTGGGATTTTTCCGGCCTGGGGGAAAGATCCGTCGAATAGGTGGCAAAGGAGAGGGCCGGCGCAAATTCCGGAACGCTGCCCGCCTTGAAGGCATCGTAGGCAGCCGACAGCTCTTCGACGAACGTGTTGATCGACCAGCCGTCGCAGACGATGTGATGGGCGGTAAAGACAAGCACATGCTTGGAGGGCGCCAGCCTGACGATGCTCGCGCGGACGAGAGGGCCATTGATGAGGTCGAAGGGCGTATGGGCCTCGTCGTCTACGAGGCCGGCGAGACCTTCCTGATCGAGACCCTCCAGGATCGGCAGATCGAGCTGGAAATCCGGAATGAACTGGAAATGCTCGCCGCTGCGGTCGAAGCGGATATGGAAGGCATCGTGACGCCCAATGACCGTATCGAAGGCTTTCCGAATGGCTTTTTCATCCAGGCTTCCCTCAAGCGTCAGCGAAAAGGATTCGTTGAATGAGCAGGACGCTTCGTCACCCGCCTGCGCCGCAAGCCATATTTCCGTCTGGGCTTCCGTCAACGGTGCGGACAGGGGCTTCGCGGCGGTCGCCGACATCTGCCTTGCCGGGGCGGATAGCTCTTCCTTCGCCGTGAATATCCCCACGGCCTGCATGGCATCGAGACTATCGCGGAAGGCTTTCGCAATGGTATCGAAATCATCCTCGTTATGGGCTGTCGTCAGGAAGCAGGGATAACCGTCCTGTATATGGACGCCATTGAGCCGCATCTGGGCATAAAACAGCGCCCCGAGCGGATCCTGGCTGGAAAAATCGGTGGCGAACCAGCTCTTGTAGCCGTGGACGACATCGGCAATGCCGCGCCGGGCAAGATCGGCCTTGATCTCCGCAACCAGCGCCTCCGTCCGCTCGGCGACGCGGTCGTAGAGAGCGGATCCTTCTCCCTTGATGTGGTGCAACACGGCATGGGCGGCGGCAAGCGTCAGCGGATGGCGGACGAAGGTGCCGGCAAAGAATGTCGGAGCCGTCATGGGAACGGAGTTGTCGCCATAGGTCCAGTGGCCGCCGTCGAGCGCGTCCATGAAGCGCGGGCTGCCGACAAGCACGCCGATCGGCATTCCGCCGCCGACGACCTTGCCATAGGTCGCCATGTCGCCCTTGATGCCCCAGATCGCCTGCATGCCGCCGGGATCGACGCGAAAGCCGGTGACGACCTCGTCGAAGACCAGGGCGAACTCCGATCTGGTGGCGATGTCGCGCAACGCCAGCACGAAGTCTCGCGGTTGCAGCTCCGGATGACGGCTCTGGATCGGCTCGATGATCACTGCCGCTATCTCGTCGGCATTGGCGCGGATGAAATCGAGACTTTCCGGCGCGCCGTAGCGCAGCACCGTCATGTTCGACACGGAGGCCATCGGAATACCGGAGGCGACCGGCAGGGCGATCGGTTTGTCGGCGCGATTGCGCCCCTTGACCAGAACCTCGTCGAACTGGCCGTGATAATCATTGGCAAAGACCACGACCCGATCGCGGCCGGTGACTGCGCGGGCAAGCCGCATCGCCGCCATGACCGCTTCCGAACCGGTATTGCAGAAAGTAACCCGCTCGTGGCCGGTGATGTCGGCGATCATCTCGGCGACGTCGCCGGCAAGCGGCGTCTGCGGGCCGATGGCAAATCCGCGATCGGCCTGAGCCTTGACCGCGTCGATCACGAAATCGGGCGCGTGGCCGAAGGCGGTCTGCCCGAAGCCGTTGACCAGATCGACATAGCGGTTGCCGTCGATATCCCAGATATAGGCACCCTTGGAATGATCGCAGACGATCGGGAACACCATCTCCTTCCAATCCGCCCGGAAGCCCGACGCGGAGCGGGGATCGGCCAGATGCCCGCGATGTTCCTGTGTAAAGCTCTTGGACCTGGCGTTCTTGGTTTCATACGCCCTGGTGAGATTGGCGATGAAATCCTGCTTGGCGGCGGAAATCTCCGGAGCCAGGCTTTTTGCATTCGGACGATACAGCTTGATGCGTTCGGTGCCGAAATCGCTTTCGGCGGGCGCAGCGGCAGCCGGTGCGCTTGCCGCGGGCTGCTGCTGCGGCACGGCGGCTGGCGCGGATGTCGTGGCCGAGGCGCCCGAGGCGGACGCTGCCTGGGGGCCGCCCTGCATGGGCTGCAGCATTGCCAGCTGCTGGGCAAACAGGGTTTGGGCCATCTGGATCTGCGATTGCATCACCATGGCGAGATCCGATGCCGCAGCCGGCATCGATGCGACCGGGGCGGCCGGCGGCATGAGAGGCTGCGGCATCGGCACGGCCACGGCCGACGTCGGCATGACCGCGATGGGGGAGGTGGATGGTGCCGGTTCCGCGGCCTTCATCGCCTCGGGCGGCATCTGCTGATCGAGGTACACAGCCAGATCGGCGACGCAAGGGATATCGCTCAGCAGTTCCCGGAAGGAGATCTTGACCTTGAAATCCTTCTCGATGCGCTGCGCAAACTGACCGACGAAAAGCGAATCGAAGCCAAGTTCCAGGAATGTCGCCGTCCGCTCGTCCGGCCCGAGCGTTTCACCCGACATGTCGCTCAACAAGGTCAGGAGGGCCGTTTCCAATTGTGGCAGGCGGCTGGATATGAGAATGGGTGCTGCAACGTTCATCGCTGGATTCTCCTCGGTGAGGTTGACGTCAGAGACAGAGGAATCGGCTACCGGGCGGCTTTCCGCCTGGATACCGCCGCTCCGCGTCGATGCGCGGCGAGCGGACGGAGGTGCATCGATCCAGTGGCGTTGTCTCTGGAACGGGTAGGTCGGCAGGGAAAGCCGCTGTCGGGCAGCGGAAGGGAGAGCCGGCCAATTGAGCCGGCATCCCGCCATCCACAGCTTGCCATGGGCCTCCGCAAGAGTGGCCGCCGCCGCGGATGCCCGGTCGTGTTCGGGCAAGGATTGTACGACGGCGGCAAGGCCGTCGCGGGCGATGGTCTGCGCGGCAAAGACCGACAGGGTGCGCCCCGGCCCGACTTCGAGAAGAACCGGTTTGCGGTCGTGGCAGAGCGTGGCCAACCCGTCGGCAAAGCGCACGGCGTCGCGGCAGTGCATGGCCCAGTAATCGGGAGAGGTCGCCAGCTCGGTCGTCTGCCAATCGCCGGTGACACCCGAGATGAAGGGTATGGTGGCCGTGCCATAAGTGACCTTCTCGGTCTCCTGGCGCAGCGCCAGAGCGGCGTCGCTCATCATTGCGGAATGAAAGGCGTGCGACGTGTGCAGCCGGCTGAAGGCGATATCGGCGGCGGAAAGCGCTGCGCAAACCTTGTCGATGTCGCCGAACGGGCCGGAGATGACGCAGAGCTTCGGGGCGTTGATCGCGGCAATCTCGACCTCTCCCTGCAGGTAGGAGGCTGTCGTGCCGGCATCGGCGCGAACGGACACCATTGCCCCATGCGGCTGATGCTGCATTAGCCGGCCGCGATTGGCCACGAGACGCAGGCCGTCTTCGAAGGAAATGACATTGGCGAGCGTGGCGGCAACAAACTCGCCGACGCTGTGGCCGATCATGGCATAGGGCTTTACGCCGCGGCTGAGCCACAGGCGGGCAAGCGCATATTCGACGAGGTAGAGGCAAGGCTGGGCAATGCGGGTTTCGCGTTGCTCGTCGGCAATTGCCTGCGTGGCGGGGCCGGTGTGGCAGATATAATCCCGCAGGTCGAGCCCGAGGGTCATTTTCAAAAGCTCGGCGCCGCGGTCGATCCAGCGGGCGAATTCCGGCTCGGAGCTGTAGAGGCCGGCGCCCATGCCGACATACTGCGCGCCCTGGCCCGGAAACATGAATGCGACGGGCGGTTGATCGGCTGCGACCAAAGGCTGAAGGCTCTCCGTCGTCAGCTTGACGATCGCGTCCTCGACGCTTGCGGCGACAACGGCCAGCCGATGAGCGAACTCGCGCCGCCCGGTTTGAAGCGTATGGGCGAGCTGTGCGACCGAAAGCTCGGGGTTCTGGGCCAGATGATCACCCAAATTGGTACGCATCTTGGCAAGCGCCGGCTTGCTGCGCGCCGAAAGGGGGAGAATGTAATCGCCCCCTACCTCTTTCGAGGTAGTCGAGGAATGAAGAGGCTCCTCCAAAACGATGTGGACGTTTGTGCCGCCGACGCCGAAGGCACTCACGCCTGCTCTTCGCGGCGCTTGCCCCCGCAGCCAGTCGATAGCTGTTGTCGGGATGTAGAAGGGGCTTCCTTCGAGGGCGATGCGCGGATTGGGCTGCCGATAGTTCGGCATCGGCGGGATCTTCGCACAACGAAGCGCCAGCGCCGCCTTGATGAGACCGGTCACGCCGGCGGCACAATCGGTATGGCCAATGGTGCCCTTGACCGATCCGAGCGCGCAGCTCGCCGCTCCCGGCGCGTCATGCGCGAACGCTCTCGTCAGTCCGTTGAACTCGATGGGGTCGCCGAGCGGCGTCGCGGTGCCGTGGCATTCGATATAGCCGATCGACGAAGGATCGACATCCGCATTGGCGAGCGCCGTCGCGATCGCTTCCGCCTGACCCTCGACGCTCGGCGCCGTGAACCCGACCTTGTCGCTGCCGTCATTGTTGATGCCGTAGCCGCGAATGACCGCATAAATGTGATCGCCATCCTGAAGTGCATCTTCATAGCGCTTCAGGAGAACGACGCCGGCTCCGCTGGCAAAGACAGTTCCCGCGGCGTCGGCGTCGAACGGCCGGCAGGCGCCATCGGGCGACGCCATGCCGCCTTCCTGATAGAGATAGCCCCTCTTTTGCGGAATCGTGATCGAGACGCCGCCGGCAAGGGCCATGTCGCAGCTATAGGTAAGCAGATTCTGGCATGCCTGCGAGACGGCCAAAAGAGAGCTCGAGCATGCCGACTGTAGCGTAAAGGCGGGGCCGCGCAGATTGAATTTATAGGCGACACGCGTTGACAGCGTGTCGTTGAGCGCCCCGACGAGCTCGTGAAAGCTTCCGATCTGGTAGTGCGAGGTGAACTCCTCAGCCTTTGCGCGATCGTGCAGGACGTTGTTGATCAGGTAGGTCGGCATCGAGGAGCCGGCGAAGACGCCGATCGGGCCGGTATAGCGCTGCGGATCGTAGCCGCCGTCCTCGAGCGCTTCCCAGCATATTTCCAGGAAAATTCGATGTTGCGGGTCGGTAACGGCAGCCTCGCGCGGAAACATGCCGAAAAACTCGGCGTCGAACATATCGGCGCCTTCGAGATGCGGCCTGGCGGCGACATAGTTGGGTTGCGCCCTCTCTTCATCGGTGAACGCGTCTTCGATCTCATCCGGCGACAACCGCGAAAAGGCGTTCTTCCCTTCGAGTATCAGCTGCCAAAGCTCACCCACGGAGGGCGCGCCGGGGAAGCGGCCGGACATGCCGACAATGGCGATGTGCCCGGAAATCTGCTCGCTCTGATCCTCAGGATCTTCGACATCATGCTGTTCGCCATTCTCCGGCTGGTTCCGTTTCATAAGGAGCTCCTGCGGATGTGAGAGATTGCTTTTTTCTGTAGAGCCGCGCGTTGGGCGGCGGCGGCGATGCGCGTCGGACCAGGCGCACGGCCATCCAGATAAAGCGCCAGTTCCCGGATTGTCGGATGGCGCAGCAGCGCGACCACGTCGATCGCACGGCCGAGTGTTTCCTCCAGTCCGGCATGAATTTCCATCAGCTGCAGGGAAGTGCCCCCGAGGTCGAAGAAATTTCTGTCGAGGTCGACGCTTGTAAGGCTCAACGCGTCTTGCCACAGAGCCGTCACCGCCTCCTCTGTCCTGCTTCTGGTATCCGAAGGCTTTGACTGCGTTTCGACCGGCGGCGGCGTCAACTTCGAGCGGTCGACCTTCCCGGCGGCCGTCAGCGGCAGCGTGTCGACGATAACGGCGGCGCTCGGGATCATATAAGCCGGAAGGATGGCGCGCAGGCTGGCCATGACGCTCTGCACCAGATCGGCGCCCGCGCCCGCGTGGCTTTCCTTGGGGCACAGATAGGCGACGATACGCTTCAGGCTTTCGCCCTGCATGTGGCAAAGGACGATGCCATCGGCCAGGCGCGGATCGCGCCTGAGCGCGGCTTCGATTTCATCGAGCTCGATGCGCTTGCCGTTGACCTTGACCTGCCTGTCGCGGCGGCCCTTGAAGGTGACCGTGCCATCCGGCTTCAGGCAGGCGATGTCGCCCGTCAGGTAGAAGCGCGTCCTGCCGTCTTTCGTATCGACGGTCACGAATTTCTGGTCCGTCAGCTCCGGACGTTTGAAATAACCGATGGCGAGGCCATCGCCCGATATCGCCAACTGCCCCTCGATTCCGCGAGGGAGGACGCGCAGCTCCTCGTCCAATATGGCGATCCCCGTATGCGCGATGGCTCTGCCGATCGGCAGTTCCCCGCCGGAAAAATTCGGCAGGACCTGGAAAGCGGTGGCAAAGACCGTCGTTTCCGTCGGGCCATAGGCATTGGTGAGCTTGCAGCCGGGATGGTGTTCCAGAAAGCGCCGGGCGTGAACGGCCGAACCGACGTCTCCCCCGAAGAGGATATGGCGAAGCTTTGGCAGGGGTGCCCGCGCATGATCGGCAAAAAGATTGAACAACCCCGTCGTCAGAAAAGAAACGCTTACATCCGTCGCCCGCATGAAATCGGACAGGCGCGAGATGGAGAAATCGGCGTCGGGCATGATTGCCAAAGTGCAGCCGTTGAGAAGCGCGCCCCAGATTTCGAACGTCGACGCATCGAAGGAGATGGTGGCCGTGTGGAGAACGACGTCATCCTGGCGAAAGTCGACATAGCTCTGGTCGAGAACGACCCGCGCAATGCTGCGATGGCGGATCATCGTTCCCTTGGGGCGGCCCGTCGAGCCGGAGGTGTACATGATATAGGCGAGATCCCCGCCGTTTATCTCTATGGCGGGCGCGGTCATTCGCGGCTTGCCGGCCATTTCAGCGATAATGGCACTTGCCTCGATGACCTTGCCGTTCATGCTGGGTATGCGGCTCAGCTTGTCGCCATGGTCCGAATTGACGAAAATGACTTTCGGCGCACATTCGCCGATGACGAAATCGAGATGCTCGACCGGAAAGGCCGGATCGAGCGGAAGATAGGCGCCTCCGGCTTTCAGGATGGCCAGGGTGCAAATGACCGCGTCGGCGCTCCGCGGCAGGAAGAGGCCGACAATATCGGCCTTTCGCACGCCGATTCTTATCAGGTGCGATGCCAGCGCATCCGATATGCGATCGAGATCACAATAGCTGATATGGGTATCGCCGAAGACAAGGGCCGTTGCCTGCGGTATGGCGCGGGCCTGGAAACGCAGCATTTCGTGAAGGCAAAGGTTGCGATCATAATGCATAACGGCTGCGCTACTTGCTTCTGCTTGAGCATCGCGGTCAATCATCATCGCTCTCCGGGTTGTCCTGCGACTTGCGACGACGCGAAATGCTTCATCGCCCGTTGCAGAATTTCATGCTGGAGCAAAAGCACCAGTTGATCATTGGGATAACTGTTCTCACCATCGAAAGTCGTAGGTTGTAGAGGGGCGTAGCCATTTGGCCGGAAAGGCCGGATACGGCGGAAACATCTCGGCCGAAAGCATTACGTGCGGCAGCGACTGCAGCAGCATGAGGGATGCCGAGAGCAGCATCCACATGAAGAGAGAGAGGTAACGTGCTATATAGGAAAAAGCAGGCAGCTATCGGAACTGATAGGCTCTGACGTAGTCCACGAACATGAAGGATGGATCGGCGGCAGCCATCTTCGTTACGCCATCGACGATACCGAGATCGATGAGAATATACATCGGCTGGTGATGCTCCGGTAAAGCCTTGGTTTTCCAGACGAGGTTTCCATCGAAATACATGCGTATGAAGTCCGAATCGATCTTCACGCCGTAACGATGCATTTCGGAGGGACTTGCGGTGGCAAATACGTTGATGCGAGAGTAGGCGGAATCATGTCGCCCATCCCGATGCCAGACATGCACCGTCGATGAGTAGGCACCCGGCTTGTCGCCATAATATTCGATGACATCTATCTCGGCGGTAGACTTCGATCGGTCTTTGCCGATCAGCCAGAAAGCCGGCCAGACACCGGGCCCGTCCGGCAATCGCGCCTGCATCTCGAAGTAACCATATTGCTGGGAGAAGCCGTTGCCTTTCTGATCGACGGAGGCAATCAGGCCGGAACGCCATATGCCCGCCGCATCGCGCGCGGCGGTAATGCGCAGCATTCCGTCTTGTATCGCAAAGGGGAAATCGCCGCTTGGATTGGAGAAGCGGGCGCCGCCGAAGTCGCCATTCCAGGGCGTGTGGGCAATCCAGCGTGTGCCGGGCCCCCAGGCCGAGATGCTGAGGTCGTCGAAAGCGTCCTCGAAGGTCAGCGTCATGCTGCCGAGATCGAGCGCATCCCCGGTGTCGCCGGCGCGCGCGATCGTCGTGTCGCAGATCGCAACAAGCACAGCGGCAACTGACGCGCGAAGGAAAGCGCGGCGGTTGTTCATGCGCTTAGCGCGGTGCAATGGCGAGAAACGGTCCATGCATCGGAGCATGAACGTAGCGGTATGGCGGGTATAGCACGTATTTCGGCCGATCGATTCACCAAAAGGCTTAGGAATGGCGGAGATACAGCCTTATGGCGGCATGTTAGTTTCGCGGCAGTGATGAGGCAGAATTGCTGGATTCCCACACATGTTTGTCATGGGGCTTGTAACACTGATCGTTGGTGTCGTGACGCTGACTGCGCCTGTTCGATGGTCGTTCATCATCATGAGCGTATCGACCGTCTTCGGCGCCGCCGCCGCCTTCACCGTGCCCGGTCTTGGCGGAGCATCGGTGCTCGTGCCGAGTCTCTTTCTATTGTTCTTCACCGCGCGCCTGTTCGCAGCCTATGGCGAGGGGCCTTTCCTTGCCGGCATGGCGCCCTGGCAGCCGGGCTTCTTCCTGCTGGTTCTGACCGCCTTCGGCATCTTCACCGCGATCTTTTTCCCCAGGTTGTTCCAGGGCGTGACGCAGACGATGACCGTCGAGCGATCGATCGGCACGCACAGCCTTATCGCATTGGTTCCGCTGCGTTTTTCCTCCAACAACATCACCCAGACCGTCTATGCCGTCGGCGGCCTGATCTGCTTCATGACCACCTTTGCCTTCTTTCGGCGGAACGGCGCTCCCTCGATCTTCATCAACGGCATTCTCATTGTCGCCGGCATCAATCTCGGCTTCGCTCTCGCCGACATCATCACGTACTTCACGCACACGGATTTTTTGCTCGGTTTCGTAAGGACGGCCAACTACGCACTTCTGACCAATGCCGAAAAGGGCGGGCTGAAGCGCATTTCGGGGACGTTTCCGGAGGCTTCGGCATTCGCCGATTTTACCCTCGTACTTTTCTCGATCGTTACCAGCCTGTGGCTCGGCGGCATTCGCTCGGCCTTGACCGGTACCATCGCCGGTTTGCTTCTGGTTGCCTTGATCCTGTCGACATCGGCGACCGCGCTCGTCGGCCTTGCCGTCGTGCTGCCGATCCTTTGCCTCCAGTCGTTTCTTGCCGCTCGCCAGGAGCCTGGCGCGGGCCGTCCTGTTTTGATCGTGTCTATTCTCGCCAGCATGCCGCTGGTTATCTTCTTCGTTCTCATCGCCATGCCGGATCTCGCGCACAACCTGCGCGACTTTCTCGACGAAATGTTGTTTTCCAAGGCTGACAGCCAGTCCGGGCGAGAGCGCTTCATGTGGAATGCCATGGCCTATCAGGCGTTCCTCGACACGAGCGGCTTCGGTGCGGGCCTGGGGAGCGCTCGCGCATCGAGCTTCGGTCTTGTTCTGTTGTCCAATATCGGCATCTTCGGCACGTTGCTCTTCGCCATATTCGTCGGCAGGGTGCTCCTGACCGACACGCGATCCGGGAACCCGTCCTCACGACAGGCCGCCGCGGTCGTGCGCGCCGCCAAGGCCGGGTTCATCACCGTCCTCGTATCCGCGGCCACTTCGGGCACGGTCTACGATCTTGGATTGATGTTCTACATCCTGGCAGGCAGCGTTTCCGCGCTCAGCGCCGGCACACGGCAGGCGCGGGCGGGCTATGAGCCGCAGCTGGGCGCCATTGGAGACTTGAGATGAAGATTGTCGTCTTCAATGTCAAATACAGCGAAAATCTCGGCGACGGGCTGCTGGCGGAATGCATCGAAGCCGCCCTGACGAATGGCGGTGGCGAGATCGAGGTGGAAACGATCGATCTTGCGGGACGGGAAGCCTTCGCGTCAGGCCACGGCCGGCGCCGGCGCTTCATTCTCGCACTGCTCCACCGCTCGCCCGCCGGCCTTCGGCGGCGGCTTGTCCGCCTGGGGCTCGAACGCCGGCTGCGCGGGCTTCGCGCGCGCTGGGAGGACAAGATCGCCGCTGCGGATGCCGTCGTGATCGGCGGCGGCAACCTGTTTCAGGACGACGACCTCAACTTTCCGCTGAAGGTCGGCACCGTGCTCGATTGCGTCCGCCGGCATGACCGTCCCCTGGCGATCTACGCGGTCGGCGTCAGCAAGCATTGGTCGGAGCCGGCATACGACC
This sequence comes from Rhizobium sp. SYY.PMSO, assembly GCF_046840415.1. Lineage (NCBI taxonomy): Bacteria > Pseudomonadati > Pseudomonadota > Alphaproteobacteria > Hyphomicrobiales > Rhizobiaceae > Rhizobium > Rhizobium sp. SYY.PMSO. Next base: position 1,396,355 of record NZ_CP177351.1, on the reverse strand, counting down.
TCTTCGCGCGCCTGAAGCGCACGCGGCTTGTTCATCTATCCGTGCGGGATGGTTTTGCCCAGGACAATTGGCGCGAGCATTTTCCCGACGGACCGGGCGCGAAAATCGTACGGGACCCCGGATTGCTGGCAGAGGCTCCCGCGGCCGCCGGAAAACCGGTTTCATTGGTTAAGCGGCAGCTTACCATAGGCCTATGCGTGACCGATCCTATCATCCTTCATAGACACGGTAATGCGAAAGCCTCCGCCATTCCCTTTACCAGCGTCGGCGCTTATAGGGACTTGATCGGACTGCTCCTCGACGACGGTCAGCGTGTGGTCCTGTTTTGCAACGGGGCCCGCGAGGACCAGGCATTTGCCGAGAGCATCCGGCATTCGGTCGCCACTCACCGGGCCGTCGCGGCGGGCACGCTGGAGATCACCAGGCGCCCGCTGGTTCCGATCGACCTGATCCGGACAATTCAGCCGCTGGATGTGATTTTGGCTCACCGGCTCCATGCCTGCATTGCGGCTTACGCGCTGAGGGTCCCGCATGTCGGTTTGGGGTGGGACGGAAAGGTCGAGGGCTTCTTCAATTCGGTAGGACGTGAAAATTACTTCGTAAAGGATGCCTCGCCGTCGCCGGGGCGTCTCGCATTGCTGTTGAAAGCGGCCGAGACGGAAGGGATAGAGCCGCTTCGGCATCGCGTCATAGTTGCGGAAGCCCAGGCCGGAATCTCGAACATGCGCCGTCATCTGGTTGGGCCGGAGCAATGCGTTATGTCGGGAATATAGCCCCTGTGTGGTGCATAATACCCCGAACGCATAATGTACGGTGAATAGATCCAGAGAAATTACTACTATTTATACATAAGGCGTATATATATTCTTCGTTGAACTCGTTAGAACTCGGGGAAACGACGGTTATCGATTTGTATCGAAGACATTGCCGATTTTCTATGGTATTAAATACTTGGAACTCACGAAAATTTATATTTTTGGATGGTCCTTTGACCATTCGAGATATGTTTTTGGCTGAGGGGTGACGGCATGGCAACGCATATTTCGATTGAACATATCCGAAGCCTGGGTGGTGTCGCGCGGACCTTTAGTGCCGGCAGCGCGATCTGCGACTATGACAGCAATGCGCCGCGCCTTCTCTTTATCCTGGACGGGTGGGCAGCACGCTGCAAGATGCTGCCGAACGGCACGCGCTTCGTGACGGAATTCGTTCTGCGCGGCGACATGATATCGACCTCGCTGACATCGCTGTCGCGCGAGACCGTACAGGCTATTACCAACGTGACCGTCATGGTCTTTCCCGATTTTACCTCTTTGCCGAAAATCGACACACCGACCTTGTTCTATCGCATCGTCATTGCCGAGCTGGTACGGCATCAGGCTCGCATGTCGGAGCGGTTCGCCAATATAGGGCGACGCGATGCGCTGGAGAAAACCGGCTATCTGCTGCTCGAGCTCGGGTCGCGCATCGGCACCTCGCGGGATTATGCCGATTCCGAGTATTTCGATTGCCCGTTGACGCAGGCAGACATCGGCGATGCCGTCGGGCTGTCGACGGTCCATATAAACCGCGTTCTCAGGGATATGCGAGAAGCCGGTCTTCTGTCTTTCCGCAATGGCATCGTCGCATTTCTCGACCGCCCGCGTCTTATGGATATCGTCGATTTCGACCAGTCCTATTTTGATGCAACTATGCTTTGAACAATACATAAGCTCCATGACGGGTAGAGTTTTCAAGAATTCGCTTAGTCGATATTTCAATATACCATTAACATAGGTTAATGCGTACAAATGAAAAATAAGCAATTACTACGATAAGATATGCCTAAAGAGAGGGGACCAAAAGAAAATGAAAGAGAATGGTGAAGTTACGCGAATGTCACGCTCTTTTGATAGGGTAAATACTCAAGTTGTTACAAGAAATACAAAGGCCATTTTAAGAGTTGGGGGTGCCGGCCATGAATGGACAATCGCTCGCAAATGAAAAATTTACCTCGGAAACAGGGGCGCGCATTATTTCGGTTCGGACATCCGATACCCTGAGGCCGTTTATCGCGTCCGGCATGCCCGGTGTCGATGAATGGGAGGACTACATCCTTCTTATCGATCCCCGTGCTCTGGATCGCGAATGCCTGTCGAAAAGTCTCACCGAATGCGATGGCGCCATGCACATCGTCACCGTCGGTTCGCTCGACGAATGGCAGATGCGGAACATGCAGGTCATGCCGTCGGCAGTTCTTTTCATGATTGGCGGCCGCAAGGTGTCCGATGCCGATGTCAGCGCCAAGATTTGCGCGCTGGTGGAAAGATTCCAGACAAGCCCGGTGATCGTCGGTGCGGATGGCGACGAGCTTGCGCAACTCCTGCACGCGCTGGAGTGTGGCGCCCGCGGCTATATACCGACGAGTGTCGGGATCAAGGTTGCCGCGGAAGCCGTTTCGCTTGCGCGCGCGGGCGGCGTCTTCGTGCCGGCAAGCAGCCTTCTGGCCGCCAAGGAGGCTATCACTCCCGTGGCCAGCCGCAATTGCTGCCTCGACAGCCTCTTCACCCCGCGCGAAGTCGTGGTTGCGGAAGCGCTCAGGCGAGGAAAGGCAAACAAGATCATCGCCTACGAGATGGATCTTTGTGAAAGCACCGTCAAAGTTCATATTCGCAATATCATGAAGAAGCTCAACGCGACGAACCGGACCGAGGTCGCTTATAAAATCCGGGAACTCGTCCGCTGACCGCTCACCGAGGGTGGTTGCCGAATGCGGGAACAGGGCTGACGAGCCCGCATCGGCATATTTCACAGCGATCGGCCCCGGACAGAAACCGGGGCGATCGACAATCCCGAAGAGCTGCGGACTAGCGCATATGCTGCCTGCCGCTTGCTCGGCGGGTGAACGCCCACTCCATTGTTTGCCGAAACCGCAAGGACGGCGACCCTTTTCAGGGCTTCCGGCGCGCAAGCCGGCTTAATTTGCCATTTCAGATCCCGGAGCGGGTCATCCGGGGGGGCGAGCGACCGGTTACGGCCGCACGATTGCCACATGCGGCGCAGCGACGTGCGTGAGCGCTCTATCTCCTTGTTTTGGAAATTCCCGACATCGCAGTGCCGGCGCAACGCCTGGGATTGTTTGAGGTTGGGATTATCGTTGCGGGCACCTGCGCGACAAGTCTCGAGAGACGGTGCGGCTCGACGCACTCCGGCGTCTTTCGATGGCGGACGTTGCGCGTGAACGGCCTTTGCGGCCGGAGATCAATGTTGAGCTATGCGCAGCGATGCAATTTCCGCCGGCTTGTCGTCGATGATCGCGCTCACGGTCAGCAAGCCCGGGCGTCGCAACCTCAATGGCGAAAAGACAAGGCTGGCGCCGACCACGACATTGATCGGGATGCCATCCGCCTCCGACCCGTCCGTCAGTTCCTTCTGCTCATTGAGCTGGACCGGGTCCAGCCGCTCTTCGAGGAGCGGTTGAGAATCGCCAGGCGCGATACAGCGCAGAACGATCGACCGGTACGGCTCCGTCGCCAAAGTGATCAGGTTTACGTGAACGCAGAACTTGGGCAGGGAAAAGGGGAACTCGGGCAGCATCAGCACTCCGCTGTAGACGCCGATAAAGCTCAGTTTTTCGCCGATTTCGGTGCGAACGTCGTCGCAAAAGATGCAATATCCATAACGCATGTTTCAATCGTCCCGATCAGTGCTGGCGCGAGCGACAATGGTGCGGATAGCGCGCGAGGAGCTCCAGGAAATGATCCCGCCGGAGCAAACGGGATGAACGGTCGCCCGAGTTTCGAATTCGGGAAGATGCTTGCCGTTCTTCGACCCGGTAAGGTCGCGGAGTTCGATGTGGATCTCCTTGTCGAGCGCCCAGGCCAGATCGGCGATGGAACGAAGCGGAAGCTCTCTTCGCCCGCAGAGATAGCGGTTAAGGTCTCCCCGGCTGACGCCGACCATTTCCGCCAGCCGTTGTTGGGAAAATCCTTTTTCGGACCGCCTTTCGAGAATGGCGGCAACGAGGTCGCTGCGGACATTAGCGGTAACGCGGCTGGCCGCGCGCGCGCGAGGGCCTATTTCAAACCGAAATGACATCGTCCGGGTTTACTCCCTCGACACACAACGCATCCCCTACGCCAAGCTCACGACGTAGCCGGCGCACCTCCAGCCTGTAGCCACGGTAAAGATCATGATCTTTCACATGGTCGGCCCAATCTCCGAAAACCGCGACGAAGCAGTCACGCATGGCGAACCAGCCGAATATGCGAAGATCCACCGTTTTCAATTCCCAAACCGCGTTTCGTTCGACCCGGATTGCCCGGAATTGTCTGGAATGAATGAGCGGCTTTCCGGAGACAAATGTGAAGAAGAGAAAGTCCAGCTGTTCGATGGGACTGAGGACCGCACCGAGTGAAGATGGTTCGTTTTTGCTTACGCGTTCATCCAACCAGTCTGCAAAGCTCGGGGTGGCGAAAAGCAGCCGCTTGGGCCGCTGTCGTCCATCAAGCTGAATCTCAACTTTAACGATAGCTTCGGATGCGACGAGATTGTCAAACGTAGTCATACCTGTCAACTAATCCATTATAATGTGGCAGATGATCACCTGACCTCCCCGAGGGTGGTATGAATTACCGCACATCTGGATTGTATTTATCTGCCTTCCTGATGGCTTAGCGTCGTTAATCACAGAAGAGTATAGCCGATACGCCGGATCGATACATGTTTCATCTGCTACTCATTTTGAGGTATGGCATTTATATTTCATGTCATCCGGTGTCGTTGCCCTAATACGAACGGTTCTCTTGTTCGGCTCTCCATCAACGGCTTAACTGCTGGTCGAGGGCGGTGAATGGTCGCTTGCCCCGCCATGGAAAACAGGGAGGATCATATGAGGACGATTGGAGCTCTCGCCATCTTGCTTGCAAGTACGTCTTTGACACTTGCCGGCCCCGGTGGCCCCCACTCACCGACACCTGCCGAAAATGAATCATTCATCGGCCAGGTGGGCGCCTTCAACGGCGCCTTCGTCAGCCAGAACAGCGGTAACAACCAGGCGCTAACCTTCCAGACCGGCGTCGGCAACTTTGCGGTCACCAACCAGAATACGGCGAAATCCAACACGTCCGACATCCTGCAGTTTGGCTCGAGCAACTTCGCAGTCGCCGACCAGAAGGGCAAGACCAACGACCAAAGCACCGTCCAGGCCGGCGCCCTGAACTTCGCCTCGACATTGCAGCGGGACGGCGCTCAGAACAACTCGACGATCGGCCAGTTCGGCTTCGGCAACTCCGCGTTCGCCGATCAATCCAAGGGCGACAACACGCAGGATACCCTGCAGGTCGGCGGACTGAACTTCGCCTCGACGGACCAGACGGACGGCAAGCACGGCACCAATACCTCAAACACCATGCAGTTCGGCTGGGGCAATGGCGCCATCGTGGGGCAGGACGGCGGCAGCAACGATCAGACGACGCTGCAGGTCGGTGCCGGAAACTTTGCCGCCACCTCCCAATGGGGCGTGATCGGGCCGAGCGGCAACTCCTCCTCCACGGCGCAATTTGGCTGGGGTAACATATCCTTTGCCGATCAGGCCGGCGGAAATAACTCGCAGGACACGCTGCAGGTCGGCGGGCGTAACTTCGCCGTCACGGGTCAGTCGTCGTTCCTCGGCGTGAACAAGTCGGCCACCGCCCAGTTCGGTATCGGCAACAGCGCGTTGACGTCCCAGATCGCCAATCCGCTGGGATCGAACAATTCGCTCATCGCACAGGCTGGCTATCGCAATACTGCCATCGCATCCCAATCCGGTGTGCAGAGCCCATTCCCCTTCGGAGGCTCCAACCTGCAGGGAACCATCCAGATCGGATCGGGAAACTATGCGATCACTTCCCAGAGCAGCTCGAGCGCATTGACGAATACATCGGTCACGGCGCAGTTCGGCTATCGGAACGTCGCCGTTACGAGCCAGCACTGAACCGGCGGGAGGAGGCGAATGCAAATGTCCGCCTCCTCTTTCCAAGCGGTTGAGCCATTTTTCTGCGTCGGGCTCAACCGCTGGCGGCCGGCATTCAATCTGCTTGCGACATTCTTCTGTCTTTCCGCCTTGTCGTTCTCATCCGCCGCTCGCGCCCTGTCCCAAGCCGGGGTCGAGTGCGAGATCGCAACGAACAGGAAGGATCAGCTTCTTGTCGTACAGGCGATCGCAAAATCGCCGTCGGCCGTGTCGGGTACATACAGGCTGGTTCTCGTCAAACATGGTGCATCGGGCACGAGCCAAAGCATCCAACAAGGCAATTTCGATTTGCAGCCTGGCTCAGACGGTCTTCTGGCCACCACGGTCGTCGACGCGCCGGCGAATACCGAACTCACTGCAAGACTGCTGGTCGAAACCGATCGAGGTGTCTCACAATGCGGATTACCACAATGAAACCTCCGAACGGCATGAAACTCGCGCTCGGCGTTGCGGGCGCATTGGTCATGCTGATGGGGCAGTCGGCAACGGAATGCCGGGCGGAATCGGCTTATGTGGCTCAGATACCGGGCAATGTAACGACGACCGTGACATTCAATGGCGCGGCGGCGCAACAGCAAACGGAGCAGTATCGCCCATCGCCGGGTTTTTCGGCGCCGGGGGGCATGGGCGTGCCGGAAGCTTCGGTTGCAGGCCATGGCAACAATCTGGCCCAAACGCTGGAAATAGGCATCCGCAACAGCGTGTATCAGCTCCAATCCGGAGCAAACAACATCTCAACGGCCGGAGTCATCGGGAATTACGGCAATGTCAATGTGCTGCAGGCGGGAAACAACCTTCGCTCCAACGTCGTATTGCTGAATGGGGCGGGCCTGAAAGTGAGCGTTCTTCAGCCTGCCGGCTCTGCGCCCGTCAATGTTTTGATCGCGCGGCTGCCGGGTGGAGGATTGCTGATCAAGCGTTGAATGGACGCAACCGCGTCCGGACATAGGAGAGGGGAACGACAATGATGATGCGTATGACAATAATTGCGGTCGGCCTGGCCGCCGCAACGGCAGTGCCGGCCACATCGGGGCAATTGGTCTACCAGCCAACCAATCCGACATTCGGCGGTAATCCCTTGAATGGCACATTCCTTCTTTCGACGGCTCAGACGCAAGGCGCCGGCGTCAAGTCCGGCCAGCAACAGACGCCCGATCTGTCCGGCCTCAACAGCGCGCTGAGCAACCTCGGGAACCTCAACGAAGGGTCGGGCTCCAGCGGATCGTCTCCGGTCATCGTGATCGAAAACGGCAGCCAGGTGCCCACCAATCCCTGAGCCGAAACTGATTGCTTGATAATTCAATTCCTGGGGGCGATTCATTCGAAGAGCGATGGTACGTGTCAGTTTTTCCGTTGCCGCCATTCTATGCGGACTAGGCTTGAGTGGCTGTGCTGCCGCTGGCAGCAATCTTGATCCGATGAGTACTCCGGCAACGCTCATGCCGGCGACAAAGACGGGCGTGGCGCTGGAAAGCCTGCCCCAGCCCAAGCAGGCGCTGGACGTGGCGGTGTATGCGTTTCCCGATCTTACGGGGCAAAACAAACCCAACGAAAACTTCGCCGAGTTTTCTCGCGCTCTCACGCAAGGCGGCGCGCAGCTGTTGACCGATGTCCTGACCAAGGCGGGCAACGGCAACTGGTTCAATGTCGTCGAGCGCACCGATCTTCAATCGCTGTTGCAGGAGCGGCAGATCATCCAGAATACGCGCGCGGCGGTCTATGGCGCCAAGGCCGGCGGCATACCTCCGCTTCGGTTTGCCGGCGTTCTGCTTGATGGCGGTATTGTCGGCTACGATTCGAACGAGACGACCGGCGGCCTCGGCGCCAATTATCTCGGCATCGGCGGAAACACGCAATATCGTAAGGATATCGTGACCGTGTCGCTGCGTGCCGTGAGCGTCAGCACCGGGCGCGTGCTCGCCTCCGTAAGCACCACGAAAACCGTCTACTCCGTCCAGCTTCAGGGCTCGGCTTTCCGCTTCGTCGGTGTCGATCAGCTGCTTCAGATCGAGGGCGGCATCACGCGAAACGCGCCGACCACGCTGGGGGTTCAGGAGGGAATAGAGCTTGCCGTCTATTCGCTGATCTTCGAAGGCGTGAAAAACGGACTGTGGCAATTCAAGGATCCCGCGGCCGGAGCGGCGTTCATGCGCTATCTGGACGAGCATCAAAGGGCGATGACCTATAAGCTGGACGGGAACGGCAGGCCGATCGTTTCAGCCGTCGATCCGCAGCAGGTCAGCGCCACCCAGCCGGCCGTCGAGGCGGCATCGAAGCCGCCCGTGATCGCCGGCAAGCCGAAGAGTTCATGAAGACCAGAGCAATTCCGGGAAAGGTGCGCAGCGGTTTTCCGTCCGGCATTGCGCCAGGACAACGAGAGTGAGCGGTTCGGCGATTCCGTGAAAAGCCGAGCCGCCCTAGCGGTGCTGGATCGCTTTCCGGCAGATATCGGATTGGGCATTTTCGGGTCCGCAGCTCACGGTTTCGTTTTGCGTGCCGCCGCTCGAATTTGACTTGGTCAATGCCTTGGCAGCTGTTCCCTTTTCGGGATTGCCGTTCTTCCTGATGGGAACGCGCCCGGTCACCTGGGGGATGCGGGTTTCCGAGAATCCGGAACGCCGGATAATGGGTTGGTCGGCGGCAAAGGCATCCGCCGAACCAAGCACTCCGGCAAGTATCAGGACTGTGGCCGCAATGGCCTTATTGGAGTGTGCCATTTCGATGTTGCTCCTGGATCGTAACAGTGAGCCGATTTTGCGCTGTCGGCTACGGAAATACCGCTTGCGGAAGTCCGATCGTCTGGGCGCCGGCCAGGTTTCTCATTCGCTACCGGTCGCCGGCTCCGATACAGTCCTTGTCGCGGCTGGCGAACTCATCGGCGATCGGCGTCCGAGCATTCCGGCAGGCAAATCGACGATATCTCAGTGCCCTACCGTGCCGGCCCCGACCGTCGGCAGGCGATTGTCCAGCGGCCCCGGCGCTGCCCGCTCGGTGACGCCGCTGCCAACGCTGGGAAAGACGCTGTTTGCCAACAGGGTGTGCGGACGCGCGCGCGGCGGCTGTTTTGATTTATGCGGAGAAGTACGGCTATTGGTGGGCGGCTGGATCGCAGGCACGACCGATGTCTCCGGAAGCTGTTCGACAAAGGCAGGGTTCGTATTCGTGGCAGGCGCTTGCTGTAGATAGCTTTCGCCAAATACGGCTCCGTCGCTCAGCGCGAGGACAGTGACGAGAGAATAGCCAGCAATGATCATTGGTGCCATCTGAACTTATTCCTTGCGGGTTTTAAAATATTGAACGCCGCAATTTTCTGCTTAAAAGCAGAAAACTGAAATGTTATCGGGAATTTATTCTATAAATTACGCTTTAATTCGCGTTTCGTTCGACATTATTGCTCATATATTGTAAAATAGCAAACAAAATCTTGGAGGGGACCATGAATCTATATTGGCAGAGAGCTGTATGCTGTGTCGTTTTCTTGTTTGCGCAGGCTGTCGCACCCATGGCGTCCGGTGCCGACAACAATGCGGCTGCGCCGCAATCCGATCCGCAGAAGGGGACGGTCGAGCCTGACAAGAGCGGCGCGGCGCCCGCCGTGTCTGCAAGCGCGCCGGCAGCCCAGCCCGGCGGCCCGCAGGTCACGGAACAGAAGTTTGAGGCGTGGACATTGCAGTGCAGTTCCGACAAATCGATGAAGCCTTCCTGCCAGATCACATACAGGCTGACCTCAGCGGATCAAAAGCAGGTGTTCATGGTGATCAGCATGGCGCGCTCCGCCGAAAACAAGGTGGGGATGCAAATGGCTCTTCCGCTTGGCTTTTCCATTCAGTCCGGTGTGAAGATCGGATTTGGCGGCAAATATTCGACGACGGCGAAGGTGTCGCGTTGCACCACGCAGGGATGCCTGGTGGAGGGCCTGTGCCCTCCCGGGATGCTCGATGCGCTGATGAAGGAAAAATCGGGAAAGGTCTCGATCCGGATGATGCAGGGCAATACAGCGGAACTTCCGATATCCCTGGGCGGCTTCAACGCGGCCTATCGCGCGATGATCGAGAACAATGGATGACGGGATACATCGGCAACGCCGGACATCGACATGCCGATGTCCATGCCGTGACGCATACATAGGACATCGGGTCCGGGCTGGTGGCCGCCGGTGGCCATCAGCTCAGGAATTGTCTGAAGCGTCGCAAGGCAAGGAAAAACAGGACCATGCCGATTGCCAGCAACGATAGAAGCTGAGGCCAGACCACATCGATGCCGGCGCCCCGGAAGAGCACGGCTTGCGCCAGGATCACGAAATGCGTGTTCGGTGCCAGAAGCATGATGTATTGAATGATATCGGGCATGCTTTCGCGCGGCGTCATGGCGCCGGACAGAACCTGGAGCGGCAACAGGACGAGAATGAGGAGCAGGCCGAATTGCGGCATGGAGCCCGCTACGGTCGCCAGGAAGATCCCCATTGCCGTCGTCGCGAAAAGCTGCAGCGCGGTCCCCAGCAGAAAAAGCGTCATCGCGCCTTCGATGGGGATGGCAAGCAGGCCTTTGACCACGACGAAGATCGAGAACGCCGTTGCGACCAGAACCACAAGCCCCATCGACCAGATCTTGCTGACCATGATTTCCAGCGGCGTCACGGGCATGACGAGCAGATGCTCGATCGTGCCGTGTTCCTTTTCCCGGATGAGGGCAGCACCCGTCAGCACAATCGAAAGCATCGTGATCGAGGTGATGATGTTGTTGATCGAACCGAACCAGGATTTGTTGAGCTGCGGATTGAATCTGGCCCGCAGCGTCAGGTCCACCGGCACATTGCTGGCGGCTCGATAGCGGTTCATGAACTCATCGACCTCGCTCGTCACGATGGTCTGGATATAGCCGCTGCCGGTGAAGGCCTGGCTCATGCGGGTTGCATCGACATTGAGCTGAAGCGCCGGCTGCTGTCCCGCCATGACCTTGCGCTGAAAGTCCGGCGGAATGTTCAGCGCAAACGTGTCCAGGCCCGCATCCATCCGCTGGTCCATCTCGGCGATCGAAATCTGCTTGGGCGGCACGAAATATGGCGGATAGAATGCCGTGCTGATGCGCCCCGACAGTGGCGATTGATCCTCGTCTACGATGGCGACGGCGGCATTGTTCAGCGTTTCGGGCAGGGCGCTTGAGCCGGTATAGATCTGCAGCGAGAACGCGTAGACGACGAGCAGAACGAGCATCGGATCGCGCGCCAGCCCGCGCAACTCCTTCATTCCCAATTGCAGGATATTGGATAGTGACAACGTCATCCCTCCTGCTTCTTGATGAGAAGCGTACCCAGGACCGAGAGGACGGGAATCGCGATCAGTAGTGGAACGAAGGAGCCATAAAGGCCGGTGAAATCGAGCGCCTTGGAGAAGGTGCCGCGTGAAATCGTCATGAAATAGGTAGCTGGATAAATCTTGCCGATCAGGGCGCCGGCGCCCTGCAGCGACGACACCGGATCGATCATGCCCGAATATTGCGTCGCCGGTATCAGGGTCAGCAGCGCGGTTCCGAAAATCGCTGCGATCTGGCTCTTCATGAAGGCTGAAATGACGATGCCGATCGAGGTGGCGATGACGACATACAGGAGCGCCGCCGTCAGATAGGTCAGATAGCTGCCTGTAAACGGAACTCGGAAGACCAGCGTGGCAAAAGCGGTCAGCAGCAGAAAATTCACGACCCCGAGCGCGACGTAGGGCAATTGTTTGCCGATGAGGAATTCGAGCTTGCTGACGGGGGTGACATACAGATTGATGATCGAGCCGAGCTCCTTTTCGCGCACGACGCTCAGGGCTGCGAGCATGGCCGGGATCAGCATCAGCAGCAGCGGGATGACGGCGGGGACCATCGCCACGAGGCTTTTGACATCGGGATTGTATCGGAAGCGCGTTTCGATGGTGAACGCGCCTTGCGTGGCCGCTGCCCCGTAAAGCTCCTTCGCCTTGCGAGCGAGCCAGTTGGCATGCATGCCCTGAACATAGCCTCTCACCGTTTCGGCCCGTTGCGGCATGGCGCCATCGATCCACGCGCCGATTTCCACATTGTCGCCGCGCAGCACGTTTCGGCCGAAGCCGGGCGGGATCTCGATGGCGAGGCTGAGCTCTCCGTCCCGCATGCGCCGGTCCATGTCGGCATAATCCCTGATCGGCGCTTTTTCGATGAAGTAACGGGAGCCGGCTATGTCGAGCACGTAATCGCGGCTGATGGTCGAATCGTCGCGGTCGAGCACGGCAAAGGTCAGGTCCTCGACGTCGAGGTTGATGCCGTAGCCGATGACGAGCATGAGGATCACGCTTCCAAGAACGGCAAGCGTGGCACGGATCGGATCCCGCTGCAGTTCCAGCGCTTCGCGGCGGGTGTAGCTGAACATGCGGCGAAAATCGAAGAGGCGGCTATGCGCGGGCGATGGGGTTGCCGTGTGAGCGCCCGCCACGACGACAGGCCTGGCCTCCTCGCCGCGAACGATACCGGCCGCCTCCTCGAGATAGGCGATGAAGGCATCTTCGAGCGTTGCCGCGTTGCGGCTCCTGGCAATGGCGGCCGGCGTGTCGCTGATCAGCACCTTTCCGGCATGCATCAGCGAGATGCGATCGCAGCGTTCGGCTTCGTTCATGAAGTGGGTCGAGATGAAGATCGTCACGTCGTCCTTGCGAGACAGGTCGACAAGGATCTGCCAGAAGGCATCGCGGGCGACGGGATCGACGCCGGACGTCGGCTCGTCGAGAATGAGAATGTCAGGCGCGTGGATCATCGCGACGGCCAGCGAGAGACGCTGGCGGATGCCGAGCGGCAAGGCGTCCGGCAGCGCGTCCATCACATTCTCCAGTCCGAACCGATCCGTCATCTCGGCGATGCGCCCCGGAATCCGCTCTTCCGGCAACCGGAAAAGACGCGCATGCAGATCGAGGTTCTGGCGAACGGTCAGCTCGCTGTAGAGCGAGAAGGCCTGGCTCATATAGCCGACGCGACGCCTGACCGCCATGTCGCTGGCATCGACCTTGCGGCCAAAAAGCTTGGCCTCGCCTTCGCTGGCGGCGAGCAGGCCCGTCAGCATCTTCATCGTCGTGGTCTTGCCGCAGCCATTCGAACCCAGGAAGCCGAATATCTCGCCCTTCGGGATCTGGAAGCTGACATCGTCGACGGCGGTGAAATCGCCGAAGCGCATGCTGAGATGGCTGGCCTCGATGGCATAAACACCGTCCGTCGCTTGCGGACGCGGCGGAATGACAATCTCGTGGTAGTCGCGGCGGTCGGCCTCCGGCAGCATGGCGATGAAGGCGGCGTCGAGATCCCTGGTCTGGGTCCGCTCAAGAAGCTGCTTCGGGGTGCCGGTATCAAGCACCTTGCCGGCATTCATCGCGATCAGCCAGTCGAAATCGGCGGCTTCCTCCATGTAGGCCGTCGCAACGATGACGCTCATTCCCGGCCTGCTTGCCCGAATGCTGCCGATCAGCTCCCAGAACTGCCGGCGTGACAGGGGATCGACGCCGGTCGTCGGCTCGTCGAGAATAAGCAGGTCCGGATCGTGAATGAGCGCGCAGCACAGCCCGAGCTTCTGCTTCATGCCACCAGACAATTTTGCCGCCGGGCGCTCCGCAAACGGTCCGAGACCGGTACTGTCGAGCAGCTCGCCGATCCTGGTTTCTCGTTCCTTCCTGTCCTGGCCGAAAAGGCGCCCGAAGAAATCGACATTCTCGAAAACGGACAGCGTCGGGTAGAGATTCTTGCCAAGCCCTTGCGGCATATAGGCAATCCGCGGGCAGCTGCGGTCGCGATGCCGGGCATCGCTCATGTCGCCGCCGAACACCTCCACGCGCCCCGTCTGAACGGCGCGAGCTCCGGAAATCAGCGACAGGAGACTTGATTTGCCGACACCGTCGGGGCCGATCAGGCCGGTCATCCTGCCCGCCGGTATCGCAAGCGTGACCTGATCGAGGCCGACGGCGCTCTTGTAGACGAGGCCGACATCGGTCAGCCTGGCGACAACGCCGCCATCCTCGTCGTTCCTCTTGGTGCGTTCGACGGTTTCGACCATGTCGTCAACCGCTACTTGACGAGATTGCGTTCGAGATTGTCAGGCCATTGCGCCTGCGGGTCGAGGCGCACATAGGCCATGCCGGGCAGCCCTGTCTTGACGTACTGGATGTATTTTTTCAGCAGCTCCTGGGGAATTTGGGCGCGAACGCGGAAGGTGAGCTTCTGCCGTTCTTCCTCCGTTTCGACGGTTTTCGGCGTGAACTGCGCGACATCGGCGACGAAGGAGACCTTGGCGGGTATCGTGTATTGCGGTGCGGCATCGAGCACGAGGCGGACGTCCGACCCGATCGAGGTGCGGCCCGCCTGTTCGGTCGGAAGGAAGAAGGTCATATAGACATCGCCGAGATCGACGAGGTTCAGCACGCGTCCGCCGGCTGCCAGCACTTCGCCGGGCTGGGCAATGCGATACTGGATGCGGCCGTCCCGCGGCGCCTTGAGGGTGCTGTCCGAAATATCCGTCTCTATGCTTTCGATTTCGGCCTTGGCGGCATCCACGGCGGCTTCCGCGTCGACGACCTGTGCCTTGGCGGCGTTGATGGCGGCGTCCGCCGCCGCGAGTGCGGCCTGTGCAGATGCGAGGGTTGCCCGTGCCGCCTGCTCGTTCGCCTCGCTATCGTCGACGACTTGCTGTGAGACGGTATTGCTGCTCAGCAGCTGCCTGTTGCGGGCATTGGTCTTGCTCGCTGAATCCAGCTGGGCTTTTCGCTGCTCGATGACGGCGAGCGCAGACGTCTTTTCCGCCTGGCGCTGGGCGACAAGGCTGTGGGCGGTGTCGATGGCGATCTCGGCGCGGCGCAATTGCGCTTCGGCCTGGCGCTTGCGCGCATCGAGCTGCGCCGTATCCATCTGGGCGAGCGTTTGGCCGGCGGTGACGAAATCCCCTTCGCGAACCGTCAGATCCTGCAATCGTCCCGCCGTCTTGGCCGCGATGTCGATCTCGACCGCTTCGATACGGCCGTTGCTTGCGGCAAAACCGCTGGGAAGGCCGCGGTCGTTGACGAGCGTCCAGGCATAGTAGCCGCCTGCCGCAACGATGAGGATGATCGCGCCTGCAAGCCAGGTCTTTCGTGAAACAGCCATTGCCTTCTCCATAAGCCATCGACCCGCACGATATCGGGCCGCATACGCAAACTACCTGAAGCTCTCGATCGCCCATCGCGCAATCGGCGGCCTGGTTACTGTTTCCGGCAAGCGTTCCATCACAAGGCACTCCATCAACGGGGTTGTCTTGACTGCGAAAATGCCGGCGAGAAGCGCGGCTATGCTGGCTGAAAGCGACCGCTGCAAGCGCGACCGCCGAGGACGAAGTGATATGCCGTTCCGGCGGCCACATTGACAAAGGCGACCGCCCCGGGGAACCGTCGCGCATTCGGCGCGGATAATGTCCAGGACGCCGGCAATCGCAACGATGTGGCATCAATATCCGCAAGCCCGGAACGTGTCGATATGACGAGCAGACCAGACAGTCCGAAGCGGGTAGCAACCACCCGCGCCCGGAAACCCACGGTAACAAGGAGACGTGCGGTTTTCAATACTGCCAGCAATCCAAACGAGCTTCGTGCGCGACTTTCGGTATGCTCGGTTGCATCGCGATGTCTTGCTGGAGTTGGTGGAGGTCCGCTCCGTTGCCGCCGGGGAGACTGGCGATGTCTCCGGCATTCCGGAACAGGCGCATGACGCCATTGCATCGATTATCGGCGCATTTTTGCCGGGCATGGAGTGCGGGAAGATCGCATCGTCAAATGCCGGGATCAAACAGGCTTTATATCGTGGCTGATGCCCTACTGGACCAACATGTCGGCAAGAGCATGCCGCATCGATACGCTCGAAATACCGAAAAAGCCTCCATAGGGAAGATCAAGGTCCAGGATCACGAACATGACGCTTGCGACCGAAACGATGGCGACGACGACAAGGGAGGCCGCGAGCGGATTTCTGGGGGCCTGAAGCCCGAAGCTCAGGAAAACCAGCATAAGCCAGAAGATCAGCACGCCCAGAAACGGCGCTGAAAGCGAGCCGTGGGCGTCCTCGATGACGGTCCATCGCCCGACCATGAGATTGCTGAAAAGCTGGCTGCAACGGGCCGCGAGGACCTGATGCAACGGGTCGCCCGGCTGCTGACGGGCAATGCCAAGGCCAATGTTGTTCAGAATTGTCCCCAGAACGGGTGCTTCTCCGGTCAGCGGCAATTTCGCTATGTCGGGATGTGTCGCTCCCGCGGGCAGGGGCTCTCCCGGCCATGTGCTGGCAATGACCGCGGCTGTATAGCTGCGCAAAAGTTGCCTTTCTCCGTCCAGTGCGGAGCCATAGTTTCTCAGGCATGCATCCATTTCCGAGAGGCTCGCCGCGTAGTGATTGCGATCATGGGAGGCTGTCGTGAATGCGGTGAGTTCGGACGCCAGCAGCAGGCTCATCACGAGCGCGGCAAAAGTCACGAGCAAGGCCGTTACGACTCGAAGGAAGTCTATCGTCTCGCTGCCGCGATGGGGAGCGGGCAATCTGGCGCGCAGCAGCGAGCCTGCTGCGGCGCTGATCACAAGGAGAACGAACAAAACCAGCGTCCAGATCGCTTCGCGCGGCATCGAGAAATGCTCCAACTCCACCTGGCTTCGGATTATGTCATGTCTTCCGGCGGAACGGGAGATCAAAAGCCCCGTCTCAACGCGGAAGTTCAATGGCGGAAGCGGCCGAGGCCTTGCCTATGCGGACCGGGAAACGGCAAATGCATCGGCTTGTTTTTTGGGGGGGGGGGGCGCGGAGGACGGAGGGATAGCGGTTCTGGCCGAAGGCGTTCGATCCGCTATCGTCCACAGGTCACTTGGCGCCGATGGACTCGGCTTTGGCGTCGTCCGTACGCCCGGAGAAATAGTTTGCAATCAGCGCGCCGGAGATATTGTGCCAAACGCTGAAGATCGCGCTCGGCACGGCGGCGAGCGGTGAAAAATAGGCGGTCGCAAGAGCGGCACCCAAGCCGCTGTTCTGCATGCCGACCTCGATTGCCAGGGCTTTTCGCTTGTAGAGATTGAGGCCGAACGCCTTGGCGGCAAAGAAGCCGAGAAGATAGCCGAGGCCGTTGTGCAGCACCACCACGGCGAAGATCAGCAGGCCCGACTGCGCGATCGCGGCCTTGCTGACGCCGACGACGGCCGCAACGATCAATACGATACCGATTACGCTGACGATGGGAAGCACGGGTATTGCCGTCTTGACGACGCGCGGAAGCAGCTTTTGCGCCAGGAAGCCGAGGGCGAGCGGCAGAATGATGACCTGCAGGATGCCGACAAACATGGCCCAGGCATTCACCGGCAGATACTGGCTGGCAAACATCCAGACGAGGAAGGGCGTCACGATCGGTGCGGCGAGCGTCGTGACGCTCGTGCAGGCAACGCTGAGCGCCACATCCCCCTTGGCGAGATAGGTCATGACGTTGCTGGAGGTCCCGCCGGGGCAGCAACCGACGAGGATGACGCCGGCGGCGACTTCGGGCGGCATCGGGATGATGCGTGTGAGCAGAAGGGCGAGGGCCGGCATGATGACGAAATGAGCCACGACGCCGATGGCGACTTCCACCGGCCGGCGGCCCAGTTCACGAAAATCGTCGATGGAAATGGTGAGACCCATGCCGAACATGATGATGCCGAGCAGGGTAACGATATAGGGCGCGAACTGCTTGAAGACGTCAGGCAGGAGGAATCCGAGAACGGCAAACAGGATGACCCAGATCGCAAACGTCTTGCCGACGAATGCCGAAAATGATGCGAGCGCTTTCAACGTAGTCTCCTCCGGGGGGGGCTGATGAACGCCCCTTATCCCTTCAGAGCCTCGAGTCAAGCGCATGCGTGCCCCAAAGCGTTCGCTCTGGCGAGACAGTTGGCCGTGGGCCGGAAGAATGGCCTGCGCAAACCGCGTTCATCCAAATTGTAATTGCGGAAGATCTCAAAACGCTATAAGCGGAGTTTTAAACTCCAGTTTAAGCGTGGTCGCAGGCGCCTCTCGTGACGACAAAGCAATCCGAAATCGAATCCCTCTATGCTTCCGAGCGGATGCGCCTTGAACGCCTGGCCGGGCGAAAAGTCGGCCGCTCGAATGCCGCGGATGTGGTGCAGGACGTCTTTGCCGCCGTCTGGTCCCGGGCAGTGGAGCATATCACGCTCACGCCGGCCTATCTCTCTCGCGCTACGCAATATATGGCGATCAGCCAATTTCGGGCGGAGCAGCGCCGCGAACGGCTTCTCGGCGGCTTGCGGGAGGAACAATATGCACCTCCCGTCATACAGCCGGATCAGATCGTTGTCGCCCGCCAGGACGTCCAGCGGCTGCAGGCGGCGATCGGAACCTTGCCCGAACGAACGCGGCAGGTTTTCCTGCTCAACCGGATGCACAACTGCACGTATGACGAAATAGCGTTCGGCCTCAATATTTCCTACAGCACCGTCGAGCGCGAAATCGCAAAAGCGCTTCTTGCCTGCAAAAATGCGCTATAGCCGTCCTATTCCTGAGGGTAGGCATGCGCATCGCGCGATATAGGATATGAAGAGCATGGGGAACCGTGTTCGCCTAAGCGCGACGGCAGGTGATTTCATTCGATGACAGACGATCGACAACAGTTACGCGACCAGTCATTGATCGAGCGGGAGGCCGTTGCCTGGTTCACCCGCATGAACGGCAAGCCGTCGCGCCAGGAGAAAAGCGACTTTCAGCGCTGGCTGCAGGCATCCTCCGATCACCGGCAAGCCTACGACCAATTACGCGGTCTGTGGCGGGACATGGGATCGAATGCGCAGCTTTCGACGCCTCATGAAGACTCCGATCTCGCCGCTCCTTTGGAGAGGATTCGCCGTCTTCGCGACGAACGGAAGACAGGCAAGCTCGGACCGGTCATCGTCGGCTGTCTCGCGCTTCTGGTGGCAAGCTGCTGGCTTTGGCTGGAGCGGCCGACTCTTTTGCAGGATATGCAGGCGGATTTCGTGTCTCCGCGAGGCGAGCGGCGGCAGATTACCCTGGCCGACGGGTCGCATGTGTTGCTGGATGCGGACACGGCGATCGATGTTGCGCTGTCGGGGCCGGAAAGGCGCGTGCGCCTTTTGCGTGGCACGGCTTTCTTTTCGGTCGTCCACACGGGCAAGCCGTTCGTCGTCGAGGCGCAAAACGGCCAGGCGAGGGTACTTGGGACCGAATTCGACGTCGCGATGAACGAGGATCGTCAGGTGACGGTCACTCTTGCGAGAGGCAGCGTCGAAGTCGGCATCAGCGGAGACGGGCAGGACGTGCTGCTGAAGCCCGGCGAAAGCGTGGACTATGGCGAATCCGGAATGGGCCGGGTGAGGGAAGCCGTCATCCCGGACGAGATGGCCTGGCATGAGGGCCGGTTCGTCTTCAACAATGCCCCGCTGACCAATGTGCTTGCCCAGATAGAGCGGTATCGGGACGGGAGAATCGTCGTCATCGGCTCCGCCATCGGCAATCTGAGGGTCAGCGGCAATATTTCGCTGGATGATACCGACAAGGCACTTGCCGCCGTCCAGTCGTCCGTAGGATTCCAGATGCGCAGCTTCGGGAAGCTGACCGTCATCGGCCCATAGTGCGATTGCAAAGGCTTCGCCGGAAATTTTTTCGGAAAATATGAGGGTACGCGCTCCTGCCCGGCGATAGACACTGTGAGGAGGCTGGCAAGAAGGGCTCGCCGGCTTCTCTCGCGTTTCGAAGATAGCAAGGGCGGACGTATGAGGGGCATGACAACGAAAGGCAGGACCTATGTCCTGCTTGCGGCGACGGTTTTGGCAGGCGCTGCCGGAAACAGCATAAGCTACACGAAAGCGCTCGCCCAGGCTGTTGACCAGAGAACGCATAGTTTCGACATTCCCGCAAAGCCGATCCGCGAGGCGATGAACGATATCGTTCGCGCCACGGGCATCAACGTCGTCTTCCCCGAAACGCCGGCGGCATCGGCGATCGGCCGGCCGGTCCATGGCTCCATGAGCACCGCCCAGGCAATCGGGGTGCTCCTGAGCGGTTCCGGACTGCAATACAGCTTCACGAATTCAAATACGGTTACGATCGCCGGCGCCTCGCGAGTTGGCGGCACCGGCACTGCCTCCGATGCGACGACGCTTGCTCCGATCGTCGTCAAGGGCGCGTCGGCAACCACCGAGGGCACGAATTCCTATGGCAGCGGCTACGCGAATGTGGCGGGGAAGGAAGAAGTTCCGATCAAGGAAACCCCGCAGTCCGTGTCTGTCGTCACCCGCAAGCGTATCGAGGACCAGAACCTGACGACCCTCGATCAGGCGATCGCCAATGCGACGGGCATGGTCGTGCAGCAAGCGGATTCCGACCGTCCCGCCTACTATTCGCGCGGCTTTCAGGTGAACACGATCCAGATCGGCGGCGTTCCAACGAATATCGCTTTGCCGACCTCGGCGCAGGATCTCGCCATGTACGATCGCGTCGAGGTTCTAAGAGGGCCGGCGGGCTTGCTGAACGGTCTCGGCTCTCCGGGCGGCACGATCAATCTCGTTCGAAAGCTCCCGATGGACGAGTTTCATGTTACCGACGAAGTCTCCGCCGGCTCCTACCGCAATCTTCGCAACGAGCTCGACGTCACCGGCCCCTTGAACAGCGACGGCAGCCTGCGCGGCCGCGTCGTGGGCACGTTGCAGACCCAGGACTTCAAGGAGGACGACACCTATCGCAGGCTCGGACAGATCTACGGCGTGCTCGAAGGCGACATTTCAGACGATACGACCATCCGGGGTGGGGCCTATTACCAGCGCAGCCCCGCGCAGGAAAACTGGGTCGGTATTCCCGTAACGACGGACTACAAGTTTCTGGACGTTTCGCGCTCGACATTCTTCGGGTCGCCCTGGAACAAGAGCACATACAGCCAGACCGGCGCGTTCGCCGAGCTCGAACATCAATTCGACAATGGCTGGAAGACCAAGGCGACCCTCAATTATGCCCGCTACCAGAGCAGCATTATCGCAAACTCGATCAACAGCATGGTCGATCCCTCCACGTTGACGGCCGACATCGTTGCCAACAAATGGGCTCAGGACGACCAGCAATATGCGCTCGACTGGTACACGACAGGCCCGGTCGAGCTGGGTGGCCGCGAGCATAAGCTGACATTTGGCGTCAATGCTTCGCATGAAGACCTGGAGCAGAAGAACTATTACGGTCCGTCCGGCAACGAATTCTATAGCCATGTCGGAGACATTTTCGATTGGAACGTCCCCGAACCGGATTTTCCAAATGTCTACGGTCGCCGCACCGTAACCAACCAGTATGGGGTTTACGGCAACGCCAGGATCAGCCTTGCCGATCCCCTGACGCTGGTCGCGGGCGGACGTGTCATCTGGTGGAACAGCTCCTACAAGCCGAATGCCGACGAGAACTACTGGGGCGATACCAATATACATGACGACATCGGCCCCAAGGCGATTCCGTTTGCCGGGCTGGTATATGATCTGAACGATACCTTCTCCGTCTACGGCAGCTATGCCAAGATCTTCCAGCCGCAAGTCGTGCGCGATGTCAGCGGAAAGCTGCTGGCGCCTGTGGACGGTCAGCAATACGAAGTCGGACTCAAGGGCAGCTTCCTGGACGACAGGCTGAATGCCTCGGTCGCCTTGTTCAGCCTGACGCAGAAGAACCGCGCGATGGCCGATCCCAGCGACCCCACCGGCTCGATCTACTTCGCTCAGGGCAAGGCACGCTCCCAGGGTCTCGATTTTGAAGTCTCGGGCCAGGTGACGGATCAATGGAATGTCTTTGCCGGTTACACCTATACGAACACCAAGAACTACGACGATAGTAACAGCACGGACTATGTCGCTTTCAGCTCGATCGCTCCGCGCCATCTCTTCAAGCTCTGGACGACCTACACCTTGCCGAACGACCTCGACAAATGGACGATTGGCGGCGGTCTTTACGCGTCCAGCAGCTTTTATAACAAAGACGATGGCGGGAAGCTGGTCGCACCGGGTTACATGACCGCTTCGGCCTCGGTGTCCTACAAGATCAACGATCATTATACCGCGTCGTTGAGCGTGGATAACATCTTCAACAGGGAATATATCCGGTCGATCAACAATACTTCCACCGGATTTTATGGCGATCCCCGCACCTTCCTCTTCAAGGTGAGGGCAACGTGGTAGGAACCTTGCGGTTCCATCGTGTCACGTCTCACGGGATCGGGAGGCGTGGCTTTCTGCAGGCGGCGGTGGCCGCATTTGCCGGCGCCGGTCCGGCTCAGGCTACGGAAATCGGCCCGCGGCTCGTGAGTCTGGATATCACGGCGACACAGATTGCCGTCTCCGCCGGCGCGAATTTGATTGCCGCGACAACTGCCGGCGGTTTTCGCGCCGGACGCTCCGATCTTGCCCTGGATGCGAGCGTGATCGACATAGGGCATCCGGCCGAACCTAACCTCGAACTTCTACAGAGCCTGCGTCCCGATGTGCTGCTGTCGGCGTGGCCCCTCGCCGGGGACGCCCCGGTGCGCCGCATCGCGCCGGGGCTGGCGTTAGACCTTTTCGACAGCGTCGACGATTGGCTTTCCCGGATTGAGCGGGCGGTACTCGTGACCGGCAAGCGGGTGGGCGCCGGGGAAGTCGCCAATGAGGCCAGCGCTGCCGCCGAACGGCAATTCGACAATTTGAAACGTTCGATTGCGGCACGAGAGACACCTCCGGTTTATGTGGTCAATCTGAATCAGGACGGGGCCAGCCTCCTGGTCTACGGCCATAACAGCCTGATGGATGCAGTGATGCGGCGGCTCGGCATCGACAATGCGTGGCAATCCGGCGCCGACATCTGGGGATGGTCCCGCCTCGATCCGGCGGTTCTCGCAGCGCGGCCCGAAGCCGTGATCCTGCACCTTCGGCAATATTGGGAAGGGCCGGGGCTGGCGATGCGGCGCCTGTCCGGCGGACCGATATGGAAAGCCCTGCCGCAGATACAGGCAGGGCGCTTTCGAAGCCTTCCGCCCATCGATATCTTCGGCGGCCTGCCGAGCGCCACGCGTTTCGCAACGCTCATCGCCGATGCTCTCGATGATCGCCAGACCGTTCGATGATGGACCGGGCGATAGTGAGAAAATCGGGATCGAGCCGTGCGGCACTGACGCTGGTCATCCTTTCGGTCCTGCTGTCGGCTTCAAGTCTTTGTCGCCTGTCCCTTATGCTGTCGACCCCCGGCAATCCGAGGTTTACGGCGCTTGCCGTCGAGTTTCAGTTTCTGCCCCGGATTGCCGCTTGCCTGCTGGCAGGGGCGGCTCTCGGGCAGGCCGGGCTGGTCATGCAGCGGGTTTTGCGAAATCCGCTGGCCGAGCCGACAACGATCGGCGTAACGGCCGGTTCGCAACTGGCCATCATGTCGGCTTCGCTATTCGCGCCCTCCCTGCTCCTGTCGGGAAAGGAATGGCTGGCCATCGCTGGCGGGCTTTTCGCCACTATGCTGGCTTTTGCCGCGGCAAGCGCGGCGAGGTTCTCGGCCATGGCGCTCGTTCTCTCGGGGTTGGTCGTGGGTCTGTTGTGCAACTCCGTTGCCGGCATCCTGATGCTGTTTCGGTGGCAGTACCTCGGAGATTATTTCTTCTGGAGTTCCGGCTCGTTGGTTCAGAACGACTGGTCGGCCGTTCTCTACATGCTGCCCCGCCTTCTCGCTTGCAGCGCCGTGCTCTGGCTGTTGTTGCGGCCGCTTTCCGTCATGTCTCTCGGCGATGATGCCGTGCGTGCGTTGGGATTGTCGGCGCGCTCGGTTCGCCTGATGGCTCTGGCCGTGGCGGTTCTGCTGTCGGCATTCGTTGCCGCAGCCGTCGGAATGATCGCCTTCGTCGGTTTGGCGGCGCCTGCCATCGCGCGGTTGATCGGTGCGCGGCCATTCGGCATGCAATTGATCGCATCGTCCGTCTTGGGAGCTTTGCTGCTATGGGGCGCGGACGAAATCGTACAGTGGGCGGCCACCGTGATCCCCGGAATTCCGACCGGAAGCGCGACGGCGGTGTTCGGTGCGCCGCTATTGCTGCTGCTGTTGCGACGGATGCCGAACGGTCCCCCGAAGCCGGACGATTCCGTGCCGATTTTTCGCCGAAACCGGAACCCGGCGGTCATCCTGGCCGTGCTGACGGTTTGTGCGGTCATGATTTCGGGACTCGCCCTCGATTTTGGAAAGGCGGTAGATGGCTGGGCGTTCGCCCGCCGGGATGACCTCGTGTCGTTGGCGACATGGCGCGGACCCCGCGTTCTCGCGTCGTTCTTCGCAGGCGGCATGATCGCGCTGGCGGGTGGGATGGTCCAGAAATTGACAAGAAACTCCATGGCATCGCCCGAAGTTCTCGGCGTGTCCTCGGGAGCGATATTGGGCGTCATGGTCATGTTTTTTGCCGTTGCCGCGCCAAGCCGCATTGCCCAGCTTGCCGGAAGCAGCATCGGCGCATTCCTGACCCTCTGCATCCTGGTATTTTATGCGATGCGGCGATCTTCCTCTCCGGGCAGGCTGCTGCTGACGGGCATCGGGATCAGCACCCTGTTTGGCGCGTTCGTATCGTTTCTGCTCGTGAGCGGCGATCCCAGATTGGGGATGCTGCTGCCTATCTTGACCGGTTCCACCTATCAGGTGACGGAAGCGCAAGCGGAGGTGATCGCGGCTCTCGGCATAACCGGCTTCATCCTGTGCCTGGGATGCTCCCGTTGGTTGACGATCCTCTCGCTGGGCGAGCCCGCAAGCCTGTCCCTCGGCTTGAATGTTGCGAATGTCAGAATAGTGCTTCTTCTTCTCATTTCCGTGCTTACGGCAGCGGCTACCACCGTGGTCGGGCCGATAAGCTTCATCGGATTGATGGCGCCGCATTTGGCATCGTTCTTCGGCTGCAAGGGAATGAAGAGCCAACTGACGGTTTCGGCTGCGATCGGTGCGCTGGTGATGGTGGCCGCCGATTGGCTGGGGCGCAACCTGGCGTTCCCCTATCAGTTGCCCGCCGGTCTGCTCGCAAGTGTGGTTGGCATGGTTTTTTTCCTGATCGTCATGCCCACCCTGAGTAGGCGATAAGGGATATTGAGGCGACACACGGAAGGCTGCATCCTTCTTCGGCCGCAGCCGGCAATCGCTCCGCGATGTCCGCCTGTCAGGATGAATACAGCTTGGCGTCAGCCGGTTGCTGCGCGCGATGGTCCTCGACGATGCGGCCGTCGGCCATACGCACGATGCGGTCGGCGACATGGAAGTAGCGGTCGTCATGGGAAATCACGATCAGCGTCCGGCCCATGGCTTTCAGCTCGGGAAGCAGCTCCTCGTAGAAAACGCGGCGGAAGTCCGGATCCTGGTCGGCGGCCCATTCGTCGGTGACGATGACCGGCCGCTGCTCCAGCCAGGCCTGGACGAGAGCGAGCCGCTTGCGCTGGCCGGTCGAAAGGTCCGTCGTCGTGAAGCGATCGCCGTCGAGCTTCACCTTATGGGCGATGCCCAGCCGCTGCAGATGCGGTCCCGCCGCTTCCGGCAGGGTGCCGTAGACGAGGTCGTCGAACAGGTAGTAGTCGGAGAAGATCGTCGAGAAAAGCTGGCGATAGCGGTCGCGGTCCTCCGGCTTCACCACCATGCCGTCGTGCAGAAGCAGGCCTTGCTGCGGCATGTACAGACCGAGCAGCAGCTTGATCAGCGTCGTCTTGCCCGAGCCGTTCTCGCCGACGATGAACAGCAATTCGCCGGCGCGGATGGTGAAGTCGATGGGCCCCAGCACGAAGGGCGCGATATCGCCCTTGGCGGAAAAGGCATAGGTGACGCCGCGCAGCTCGATCGACTGTATCGCCGGAACGGTCGCGTTGACCTCGGCCGCCGCGGACAGGGGGATGTTGGGCTCGTGCTGGTCTAGCTCGGCCGACAGCGCGGCAATGCGGGCAAAGGAGATCCGCGCCTGGTCGAAGACGGGCAGGGCGCCGGCGATCTGCTCGACCGGTCCCTTGACATAGAGCAGCACGATGATGGCGCCGCTGATCACGGTGCTGTCGATGCCGAGCTGGTTCCGGCCGGCCAGCAGCAATCCGATCATGACGAAGAAGACGGCCGAGCCGGCGGCGTCGGCGGTCCAGTGCAGCCGCATGGCACGGCTTTTCAGCGCGGCGATCCGGTCTGCGGCACCCGACAGCAGGACGCCGAAGACGCGTTCCCGCCGCGGCCGGCTGATCTTCAGCTCCTTTGCTCCGTCGGTGATCGCCCGGTACTGCTTGTGCAGTTCGTCCTGGGCAACCCGCACCTCCTGATAGTCGCGGATCCAGATGCGCTGCGAGATCATGTTGATGACGATGCCGAGCGCCAGCGAGACGACGGCCATCAGAAAGACAACCGTCGACAGCGAAAGCAGATAGGCAAGGCTGCCGATGATAATGGCGAGCGCGATCGCATAACTGGAGAAATTGAAGGTGAAGGCCGAAACCGTATCGACATCGCCGGTCAGCACCGACATCAGCCGCCAGGAGCGGTGTGCCTCCAGCGCCGCCATCGGCGCCCGCAGAATCCGCGCGGAAATATCCTTGCGCAGCGCGGCGATGATCTTCTGGCCGAATATGCTGTTGAGCGCGCCGGAAACCGCAGTGCCGGCAACGCTGAGGACACACAGGCCGGCAAAGCGCGCCAGCAGGGAGAAGGTGACGCCGTCGCCGTCATGCAAACCGGCGTTGATCGTCGCCAGCAGCCATGCCGTCGCCAGGCCGCCCAGGATGCCGATGACCGTGGCGAACGTCACCACCGGCCAGAAGGGCCGCAGCAGGCCGAGCACAACACCGAAAATCTTCTCCTGCTTCAATCGTCCATCTCCAAGGTCATCGAGGACGATGCGGCGTCCCTATAGGTAAGACGAACCGGGCAGCGAAAATTGGAACATAAAATTCGAGAGTTCACGAAATTCGTCTCCGCATGTGCCGAAGAAAGCGTGGCGCGCCGATCGGGGACGCCGACAATGCGGAAAATACTCGCACGTCCTGTCCACGCATTGCCGATACCGTATTTTTCCATGCAATCACAGATCGCACCGAGCTTTTGCCATGAAAATATGATGGTTCTAATCATATTTTTCCGGAATGCCTGATGTTCATTCGACAGCGCCTGCTTTCGAAACGATTGCAGGGCTGGTCCAAGCCGGCCGGTCAGCGACCGTGGCGCGGTGACGCGTGCAATATCGTCGTTTCGGTGGACAGGATTACGGGTTGGGCTGCGGGCGGCATATCAAGGAAGCGGGGCGCTTTCCGCTCCGCCATGGCATGCACAGGGAAACGGCCGCGATCCCTTCGGGGATGCGTTCGTGCGGAGTGCTTTGACTTGTCCGGCTTTTCGGAGCCAGACGAATGGCGGCATGATTATCGGTATCCGCCATGGGTCGGCGTGGCCAATCTGCCGCATTGGCCTTCTTGCCGCGCTTATCGATGGCTATGGGAGCGGCGGATGCCGGCAGCGTCTCCCGGCTTTTTAGGGGGCGAGCGATTTCGAGAGCAGCAACAGCGTCGGATCGTCCGGATAGGGCTTTACCGTGAAGCCCATGTTCTGCTCGAGCGCTATGGCGTCATGATTGCTTCTGTCTTCTATGGACTCGATCCTGTCCATGCCGCGGCGCGCGGCTTCCTGAACCATCAGGCCCAGAAGCCCCCAGCCGAGGCCGTGCCCCTTGAATTCGCTTCGCACGGAAATGGCGACTTCGGCCCGCCTTTTCCCACGATCGCAGGCGAGCACGGCCGTAGCGATCGGCGGGGCGGTATCCTTCGCGAAGGCGATATAGCTTTCGACGGCGCCGTGATCGACGCCGATCAGGTCCGCGATCTGCCGGCGCGAGACATGTTTGACCGCCGACAGGAAGCGAAAGCGGAGGTCTTGCGGGCTGACGTGATCGAAAAGTTCGATCAGAAGCGCTTCGTCCTCCAACTCAGCCGGTCTGACCGAGACTTGCAGGCCCTCGCGCGTGGTGATGCTCCATTTCTGTTCCGACATGGCCGGTCTCCTGTGTTCGAATGGGCTTTCGCTTGCATCGCCCGGCTGGCGATCGCAGCGGCCTTATTGCCGGCGCTCAAGCAATCCGGGTGCAACATGCATTTCGTCGATATAACCGTATGTGCTGCCGATGCGCTCGACGAGCACCCTGATCGCCTGGCGCTGCAGTTCCGAATCGATGCTTCCGGTCAGGCGGACCCGGGCATTGTGGACCGCGACATTGATCCGCTCCGTTCCAAGCCCCAGCTCCGTTCTCAAACGCGTCGTAACGGCCAGCTTGAGAGCGTCGTCGCCGGGGGCGATCGCGTCCGGTGTCATGTCGGCGATGGCCCGCAGCAGATCGCGGCGGCTGACAAGCCCGACAAGCCGACCCTCATCGAGAACGAGCACGCGCTTGATGCTGTGGGATGCCAGGAGCTTGGCAATGGTGGGAAGCGGCGTATCCGGCGTAACGGCGATGATGTTTGGCGTCATGACATCGCCGACGCGCCAGGCTTTGCTCCTGATATAGTTCAGGAGGGCGTCGTCGCCTTTGCCGATATCCGCACATGACTGCTGCAGAGAGCCGATTTCGCAGCGTGACAGCAGATCGCCTTCGGTCAGCATGCCGCAGACACGTCCCAACCGGTCGAGCACCGGAAGGCCGCTGATTTCATTCTCGATCATCAGCCGGATGGCGTGGCGGACGTTGGCGCAGTCATCGATCGATACGATCTTCGTTGTCATGATATCGCGTGCCTGCATGGCAATCTCTCCGAACGATGGACTGTTGTTGAAGCTGATCCGATCTCTTCCATGGATTGGCCGATTCAACATTGATCGGCGTCAAATTGGTCGGTGAATACGGACGATGCCTGCCATCGTCGGGATGGAGGCTGCAAAAGCGATTTTTTTGACGCCGATCAATGCCGCAGCGAGGCGTCGTCGTAGGGTGTGCCGCAGATCATCGGCGACAAGGAGATCGCATCAATGGCTTACAAGACCGTTTTAAGTGTCATGTCGTCCAGGCATGGACACGAAGACTTGCGTGCTGCCGTTTCATTTTGCGAAGCGATCAACGGGCATCTTGTGCTGCTCGTCATCGGCTTCGGCGCCATGCCTCCCTACAGCGGTTATGGAGATGCTTCGGCCAGCATCTGGGTCGATGAGCGAGAGCGTGAATTGGCAAAACTTGGCGAAAAGGTTGCGTCCGTCAAAACCGAGCTCGCCGCCGCCGGCATATCGCACGAGGTGGAGGAATTCTTCTGTGATTTTCCGTGGGCGCCTGATCTGCTTGGTCAGCGTGCTTTATATGCGGATATCACGCTGATCGGCGGTGAGATTGCGTCGGATGCGCGTCTTAAGGCATTTATTGTCGATGGAGCGCTGTTTCACTCCCCGACGCCGGCGCTCATCGTGCCGAAAGGCAGTTCCCTTGCCTGGCCGCCGAAGAGAGTGCTGGTCGCCTGGGATTCCAGCCAGGAAGCCGGCCGCGTCGTTCATCAGGTCATCGATGTTCTCAAATCGGCGGAGCATGTGCATGTCACCATGGTCGATCCGGTCGCTCAGTCGGGACTCCAGGGCGAGGAACCCGGCGCCGACATCGCGGCTTACCTCGCGCGTCACGGAATCAGTGTGACGGTCGATATCATCGCAAGCGGTGCTCGCTCCATAAACGATCTCTTGCAGCAGCACGCCACCGATATCGATGCGGAGTTGATGGTCATGGGATGTTACGGTCACTCCCGAATGCGCGAGAGAATTTTCGGCGGGGTCAGTCATGCCATGCTCCAGCATGCCAAACTGCCTATATTGATGTCCCGATAGAGCAACTCCAGGAAAGCGTGTCGGCGGGCGCCCGGACGATCTATCGACGGGGTGATCGATTGCTTTACGGAGGGAGGAGAGCGGAGCCGGACATGTTCGGCTCCGCCGCCGTCAATTCTCAGTGATAGCGCCAGCCATCGTGCCAGCGTTCGCGGTGCATCCAGTAGCGATGTCCATCCCAATAGCCTCGGCCATGGTAGAAGACGCCCATTCTCGGGCCGCCCGGAACGACGACGACGGCGCGAGCGGGCGGGCGGTTCGGACGACAGGCGCCATAAGGGCCGCGATGGAAGCCGGGACCGCATCCCTGGGCCGCCTGGGCGGCGGGAATAGCGGATGCGAACGCTGCGGCTGATGTCAGAGCGATGATAAGAAGCTTTCTCATGATATCCTGCTCTTTCTTTCTCTTTCAGAGTCTTCCAGCACAATATTCATATGCCGGATATGCACTAAACGCCTAACATGGCGATTTAAGCCATGCTCTCCTTGAATTTTTTTACCGCCGCGCCGATCAATCCGGAACGACGCTCGTGAGGCGGGATCGCGATCCAGGCTTGCAGCCCGGCAAGGTCCCGATCAGATGGCGGTAAAACCGTTATCGACGAAGAGATGGACACCGTTGATGAAATTGGATTCGTCGGAAGCAAGATAGAGTGCGGCACGCGCCACATCCTCGGGCTCGCCGATCCGGCCCTGCTGCGCGGCGATCGCCGCATCCGAGACGTCGACGCCGAGAGCCTGCAGTTCGGCCACCTCGCGCAATCCGTGCGGCGTGCGGATGAAGCCGGGGCATACGGCATTGCAACGGATATTACGGTCACGGAATTCGACGGCGATGGCACGGGCAAACATGTGCACCGCCCCCTTCGTCGTATCGTAGAGCACCTCCATCGGCGTTGCCGCGACCGCGGAGATCGAAGAGGTGCAGACGATGGAGCCGCCGCCGGCTGCGATCATGCCCGGCAGCACGGCTCTGGTCATCAGGAACATGGAGCGCACGTTGACGCCGTGCAGCCACTCCCATTCCGCAAGCGTCGTTTCGAGAAACGGCTTGATGACAATGGTGCCGGCATGATTGAAGAGCACGGTCACGGCGCCAAAGCGGTCTTCGATGCCTTTGACCGCCGCATTGACGGCGGCTTCGTCCGAAACGTCGGCAACCCAGTGGTCGGCAATGCCGCCGGCGTCGCGAATAGCACGCACGGTCTCCGCCGCCGCATCGCCGTTGCGATCGACGATCGCGACTTTCGCACCTTCCGCCGCGAACAGGCGAGACGCCGCTCCACCCATTCCGGTGGCGCCGCCTGAAACGATGGCAATCTTGCCCTTCAGTCTGTCCGTCATCCGCTCCCCCCAATTTGCCGCTGTCCGCCGGCCAAAACCATCACGGAAAATGCGCTTGGTTTTTCCTCGAAGCAAGAACAATCAATGGCATGGTGCCGAATTCCCGACGGACGGGATTCCCGCGGACCCGCCAAAACATCGATGCGGCGGATCGCAAATCAGGCCGGGTCGAGCCGTTTGCCGTCCGCCGAGAACAGATGCAGCTTGTCGGGATCGGCCCGAACGTGGCACTCTCGGTCGAGCGCGATATTCGAGCGGCCGGCAACGCGGAAGACGATGGTCTGGCCGTCAGCCAATGTCCCATAGACATAGCTTTCGGCTCCCACCAGTTCGACAGCCTGAACCCGGACCTTCGCGCCGAATGAGCCGGCCTGATCCTCATCGGCGAGATGAAGGTCCTCCGGCCGTATTCCGATCGTCATCGCGCTTCCGGAAGTCTTGATATTCGGCGGCATGGTGATGCCCGATTCTTCGCCCGCCTTGATCAGGTTCATCGACGGCGAGCCGATGAACGAGGCCACAAAGGTCGTTGCGGGCTTTTCATAAAGATCGATGGGGCTGCCCATCTGTTCGATCCGGCCGCCGTTGAGGACCACCAGCTTGTCGGCCAGCGTCATCGCCTCCATCTGGTCATGCGTGACATAGACGCTGGTCGTTGCCAGCGAGCGCTGTAGCCGCTTGATTTCGACGCGCATCTGCACCCGCAATTTCGCATCGAGGTTGGACAGCGGCTCGTCGAACAGGAAGGCAGACGGTTCGCGCACGATGGCGCGTCCCATGGCCACGCGCTGGCGCTGGCCGCCGGAGAGCTGGCGCGGCTTGCGATCGAGATAGGGATCGATTTCCAGCGATCGTGCCGCGGATTGGATGCGCTGGTCTATCTCGGCCTTGGGGACGTTCCGGTTCTTCAGGCCGTAGGCCAGATTCTGGCGCACGGTCATGTGCGGATAAAGCGCATAGTTCTGGAAAACCATGGCGATATCGCGTTCGGAGGGCTCCAGGCGATTGACGACACGGTCGCCGATGGTGATTTCGCCCGAGGTGATGGCTTCGAGGCCCGCGATCATGCGCAGGAGCGTGGACTTGCCGCAGCCGGAAGGGCCGACGAGCACGACGAGTTCGCCGTCGTCGATATCGAGCGAGACGCCCTTGATGACCTCGATGCTGCCGCCGTAGGTCTTGCGCACATCTTTCAAGCTGATCTTGCTCATTACTTCTCCGTCTCCACGAGGCCTTTGACGAACCAGCGCTGCATCAGCACGACGACGACAATAGGGGGAATGATTGCGAGGATTGCCGTCACCATGACGAAGTTCCAGGGGGTGGCCGCATCCGCGAAATCCACCATCTTCTTCAATCCGATGATGATCGTCGTCATGCGTGCATCGTTGGTGACGAGCAGCGGCCACAGATATTGCGTCCAGCCATAGATGAAGAGAATGACGAAGAGGGCGGCTATGTTGGTGCGCGACAACGGCAGAAGGATATCGCGCATGAAGCGGAAGGGGCCGGCATTGTCGATGCGCGCCGCCTCCACCAGCTCTCCGGGGATCGTCAGGAAGAATTGCCGGAAGAGGAAGGTTGCCGTTGCCGACGCCATCAGCGGAAGCGTCAGCCCGGCATAGGTGTCGATCATGCCGAGATCGACGACGACCTTGTAGGTCGGAAGAATGCGCACCTCGACCGGCAACATCAGCGTGACGAAGATCATCCAGAAGAAGACCATGCGCAGCGGAAACCGGAAGAAGACGATGGCAAAGGCCGAGAGGAACGAGATGGCTATCTTGCCGACGGCAATGACGACTGCGACTACGAACGTATTCCAGAGCATGCGTTCGAGGCTGACGCCGACCACGCGCTCGACACCGCCGGAGAGAGCGTCTCCATAGTTCGCGAGGAACTGGTTGCCCGGCAGCAGCGAGATCGGCGGACGCAGGATGTCGGCGGTCGTCAGGGTCGATGCGACGAAGGTATAGTAGATCGGAAATGCCACGACGATGATGCCGAGGACGAGCATCAGGTGGCCGAGGAGGTTGGCGATGGGGCGCTGTTCTATCATCTGCCGCCCTCACGCATAATGCACGCGCCGCTCGACGAAGCGGAACTGGAAAGCGGTCAGCGCGATGACGATGACCATCAGGATCACGGATTGCGCCGCCGAGGAACCGAGATTGAGATTGACGAAGCCGTCGTTGTAAACCTTGTAGACAAGGGTTTCGGTCGCCTTTGCCGGGCCGCCGCCGGTCACGGCATGGATGATGCCGAACGTGTCGAAGAAGGCGTAGACGGTGTTGACGACGAGCAGGAAGAAGGTCGTCGGCGCCAGCAGCGGAAAGACGATCGTCCAGAAACGCCGATTGCCGCGGGCGCCGTCGATCGAGGCGGCTTCGATCAGCGACTTCGGAATGGACTGCAGGCCCGCGACGAAAAACAGGAAATTGTAGCTGACCTGCTTCCAGGCTGCCGCCACTACGATCAGGGCCATCGCCTGGTTGCCGTTCAGCAGCGGGTCCCATGCGAACCCGTTGCGCCGAAGCAGGTAGGCAAAGGTCCCCATCGCGGGATTGAACATGAAAAGGAAGAGCATGCCGGCAACCGCCGGGGCAATGGCATAGGGCCAGATGAGAAGTGTCCGGTAAAAGCGCTGTCCCCGCACGACCTTGTCGGCCGCCGCGGCAAGCCCAAGCGCGACGATCATCGACAGCGCCGCCGTCAACAGACTGAAAATCACCGTGACCTGCAGGGAGTGGAGATAGGTCTCCTCCGACAGGATGGCCTTGAAGTTCGAAAGACCGACGAAGCCGCTCTTCAGGCCGAACGGGTCCTCGCGCTGGGTCGATTGGTAGAGTGCCTGGCTCGCCGGCCAGAAGAAGAACACGATCGTAAGCACGATCTGCGGGGCGAGCAGGATATAGGGAAGGATCTTGTTGGGAAAGACGACGCGCTGCAAGGCGACCTCCATTGACCATGCAGGATGCGCCCGCAGCCAAGCCGCGGGCGCTCTGCCGGTTCAGTTGCCGATGGCTTGCTGGATCGCGGCGTTGCCGCGTTCGACGGCCTTGTCGAGCGCGGTCTTGGCGTCCTGCTTACCGGCAAGCATCGCCTCGAACTCCTCGTTCATGATGTCGCGCACCTGCGGCAGGTTGACGAGCCGGACACCTTTGGAGTTTTCGGTCGGGGCCTTGCCCATCATCTGCAGGATCGGCGTTTCCCGGCCGGGATTCTTGTCGTAGAAACCGGATTTCTTGGTTTCCTCGTAAGCGGCCATCGTCACCGGCATGTAGCCCGAGACCTGATGCAGGCGGGCCTGGATCTTGGTCTGCGAGAGGAAGTGGAAGAACTCGGCCACGCCCTTGTATTCCGCATCGGTCTTGCCGGCGAAAACCCAGAGGCTTGCGCCGCCGGGTATCGTGTTCTGCGGCCCGTGTCCCTCATAATAAGGAAGCTGGCCGATGCCGTAATTGATGCCGGCCTTGATGATGTCGCCGAGACCGCCGGACGATTCCGTCAGGATCGCGCATTCGCCTGACGTGAACAGCTGCTTGGCTTCCGACGTGCGCCCGCCGTAGCGGAAGGTGCCGTCCTTGGCGAGATCGGCAATCGACTGGAAGTGCTGGACGAAGAGGGGAGAGTTGAATTCGAGCTTGACGTCCGTGCCGCCGAGGCCGTTTTCGTTCGTGCCGTAAGCGACGTTATTCCACGCGGCAAGGTTTTCCGTCTGGATCCATGTCAGCCAGGTCGAGGTGAAGCCGCAGGGCGCTGCGCCGCTTGCCTTGATCTTCTTGGCCGCATCGAAGACTTCCGGCCAGGTCTTCGGCGGATTTTCCGGGTCCAGGCCGGCTTTCTTGAAGCTGTCCTTGTTGTAGTAAAGGATCGGCGAGGACGAGTTGTAGGGGAAGGACAGCATCGTACCGTCCGGCTTGGAATAATATGACACGATGCCGGCCAGATATTCCGATTTGTCGAAGGTGTAGCCACCCTTCTTCAACACGTCGGCCGCCGGCATGATCGCCCCTTCCGCCCCCATCATCACGCCGCTGCCGGCGTCGAACACCTGAAGGATCGCGGGTGCCTGCTTGGCGCGGAAGGCGGCGATGCCGGCGTTCAGGGCTTCCGGATAGGAACCCTTGAAGACCGGCACGATCTTGTAGTCCTTCTGGCTCTCGTTGAATTCCTTCGCAAGCTGCTCGACGACCTCGTTGTTGGCGCCGGCCATGGCATGCCACCATTGCAGCTCGGTCGCTGCAAACGCGTGCGTGGCGCCTGCGATCGATACGGTCGCCGCCGCCAGGTGGATTGCAAAAGCTCGAATGGACATGTCTCCTCCCCTGTTGAATTCATTGACATAAAATGCCGTTTTGCTTCGTTTTCTCCTGCCCTGGACTCTCCTCTGGTCCGGCACAGGCATTCTCCAATGTTTCGCATGCGTGCAACGCTCACTTTGCAAGCGCGTTCAATGTACTGTAGCGCCTGTTGCACATCTGTCCAGACGTTGGCGAAATTTTATGAGCCAGCTATTTTTCCGGAGCGCCGGTCATGCAGGAAAAGGAAGGAGATGGGGAAGGGGGAAACTGAAGATGGCGGCCAGCTGGAACCGCGCGATGCCGCGCCCCGTCCGCGGGGGGGGCATGCGATGCCCGAAGCGACCGGCAGTTCGGTCGCTTCAGGAAGGCGGAAGCGCGCAGGGGCAGGGCTTTGCATGCGCCGTTCGGCTCACGCAGGCCCGACGGCCGGGGCGCTCCCGCTTCGAAATTCAGGATGCGCGCGGCAGCGGCTTGCGCCCGATCGGAAACGCACGGTCATGTGCGATGTTGAAGACGAAAGCATATACCAGGTAAAATCCGACGATCGCGACATCCATTGCCAGCGCGGCCATCAGGCTGATCCCAAGATACCAGGCGACAAATGGAATGAGCATGACGATCAGGCCCGCCTCGAACAAGGCGGTATGGGCAATGCGAATGGGTATGGTCTTCTGCAGGCTGCCCCTGCCGTGCAGCATCGCCTTGTCGAATCCGATGTTGAAAAGGAAATTCCATATCGTTGCCGCCGTGGCGGAGATGATGCCGACAATCCCCATGTGTTCAATGGGCTGATCGAACAGCAAGGCGGCGCCCGGTGTAAAGACCGCCAGACCGATGAGCTCGAACATGACCGCATGCCGGACGCGGTCCTTGAAGGTACGCATTTTCTTGTCCTCTGTTGTTGTCGGTTGCCGTTCTATCCGATATTTGTCATAGGTAAAGTTAGATAGTATCTGGATTTCGGATAGATGGACGTTTCGCTCGATCAGCTGGAGGCTTTCGTTACCGCCGTCGAAGCGGGCTCCTTTTCGGCGGCCGCGCGGCATTTGCGCAAAGCGCAGTCGGCGGTCAGTCTGCTCGTCTCGACGCTGGAGGACGATTTGGGCGTCAAGCTCTTCAGCAGAGCCACCAGAAATCCGACATTGACCGAAGCCGGCAGACGATTGCTGCCGGAGGCCCGGCTGCTTCTCGACCGCCGCGAGCATCTGATCGGCATTGCGAGAAGCTTCGAGGAGCATGTGGAGACGCGGCTCGCCGTCGCGATCGATGAATTATACCCCGAACCTTCCAGCGGCGTGCTGTTTGCCGCCTTTGCCGAGCGGTTTCCGCATGTCGAGCTGGAGCTGCTGTTTCCGCCGACCAGGGATGTCGTCGGGCTGGTTCTCGGCGGGAAGGCCGATCTCGGCGTGATGTGGCGGCAGGAAGATCTGCCGCCGACGCTGGGTTTTCACACCATTGGCTGGGTTCCCCTCGTTCTGGTCTGCGGTCGCGACCATCCGCTGGCGCAGTCCGCCGTCACCTGGGAGGAGCTCAAGCGTCACCGACAGATCATGGTGACAAAGCGAAGCGACGGCACGGAGACCCATCGCCTGCGCGTTGCCGCCGAAGTGTGGTGGGTCGAAAGCCATTGGGTCATCCTGCAGATTCTGCAGCAGGGGATCGGGTGGGCGCTGATCCCCGCCCATATTCTCGAAAACTCGCCGCTGGCTTCCAGACTGGCGATGCCGGTACTTCAATTCGACGAGGGCGCCCACCCGGTCGCGCTCGAGCTCATATGGCACAAACAACGCCCGGCCGGCCCGGCCGCGAAATGGCTTCGCGAACAATTCGCCAGAAACGGGATCGACTATCGCAAGCACGAGGAAACGTGAGGCCGCGACGTTTACAAGGCTCCTGACCGGCGTTCCGATTTTGCCCGGCCGCTTCTCCGCGCCGCCGAATTCATGTGACGGCCGCCGGCCGTCGTTCCCGCGGATTGGCTATTGCAGATACGACGAGTCGAAATCAGCCAGATGCTCCAGCTTCTCGCCGTCGAGGTATTGCACCCATCCGTCATGAAACGTCATGGCATTCAATTCGCGCAGCTGCCTGAGAACGCGGTTGAAGTGAACGGCCGTCAAACCCAGCGCATCGGCAATCAGCGACTGGGTCAGGGGACATTGATAGCCTGTTTTCGTTCCCAGTCCCACAAGGCTCAATCTGGAGCCGAGTTCGAGGAAGAAGTGGGCCGCCCTGTTGACGGGTCGGCGCCGGCCGATGCCAACCAGGTGCTGGCTGACGATAGCCTCGTCCCGAAATGCAGACCAAAGGACGGACATGGCAAGGCAGTTGTTGCCGCGAAGCGCCGCAAGCAGGCCTTCGATATCTATCTCCCGGACTTCGATGGATGTGATGGCGCAAAGATTGTCATCGGCATCGGGGATGAGGAGCCTGCGAATACCGATGAGATCGCCCGGCACATGGAAGTTGATGATCTGTCGCGTTCCATCGCGCAGGAGCATGTAGGAACATGCCCAGCCGGCAGTGAGCAGATATGCATTCTGACACTGTCGATTCTCATGAATGAGATCGGATCCTTTCGTGAAGATACGTCTGTGGACCGCAAAGGTATCCAGGGCGCCCGTATCTCTGAGCAGACGAGCGATATGCAGGGCGGAGCGATGTATGCGCAGGTCGGCGGATAGGAAAGAAGAGCCGGGTTTATACACAGGCGCGGATAGATCGTATGGCATGAGAGATGCCTTCAATGTTCGAGATCGATACGCTACCCCTCGCAGGAAATAGTATATCCGGTAGAAGTGTTCTCAAAATTAACTCAACTTAATGATTGGCGGCGGACGAGTTGAACATTCAACCGTGATTTGAAAGCTTTCATAAGACTTACAAGCTATTAGGAGATTTATGACCTGTTGCAGCCGATATCACGAGCCATGCACTTCTTGGTGAAACAGTTGTGATGGGTCGTCGAGAACGATTGATACGCTGCCTTGCAGCAGAGCGTAAAGCAGGTCGACGTGAGCGAGAAGCGGATGCTCGCACAGGATGGTATCGCCGGCATATGCGGATGAAATTTCGTATCGGGAACAAGGAGTAAGCGGCAGCGAGCGGTGTCAACCGCAGCGACACGCCGCGACGACATCATGATTCCCGCGACCAAGGATGATCGCCATCAGGGCCGATAAGAGGATCAACGGCAAGCCTCTCCTGTGAGCTTGGTGTGCCAGAAAGTCTCGATCGTCTTGATTGAGATTATATCGGCGCGGCACGAAGCGGCTCAGACTGAACCATGCGGTTGCTCGTAAAGGCAGCCACGCTTTCGGAAACTCTCGATCATGCCTGTTCGGAAGAACCGGCAATCGCTCCTGATGGAGATTGAAATGTTCAAGACATCCAAATCGACGATCGTGTTCGCCATTCTGGGAACGGCCTTTGCCGCTCTCGCGGTCTCGTCTGTCCCCAGCTTCGCCGCGTCGACCTGCGCAGGAGACCTGCGGTCGACCAGAACAGAGTTGCGCGATACGCCGGACGGTCAGCAGAAAAGCGAAGCCATGGGGTTGTATTCGGCTGCGCTGAGCGCGCATGACAACGGCCAGGAAGGTCGATGCCTGGGAGATATCAATCGGGCCGACGCGGTCCTGACGTCCGTTTCCTCCTCGTCCATGTATCCTTTTGACCCCGGCAATGTCGGCGTGGACCCGCCCTCTACTCCCGCACACCATGGAGAACATGGCCACGGGCACGACCACGGGCGGCACTAGACTTTCGTCTTGCCTGATAGATGCAGACGGATCGCGCACCGGCCGCAACGGAAGTTGCGGCCGGTGCGCCCGAACGATCGACCCGCGGTCGATACGTTTACCAGGCGGGCGGACCATTCCCGATCGGAGGAATTATCAAGGCGGGCATGTCGGAATCTCGTTTCGCCGGTCGTCTTCAAGGCAGACCAGCTATGGAGAACGACAAAGACGATTACCATGACTGCCTTTGAACGGTCGCCCGATCGCGGCAGGGGACTGGCGCGCGACATGCGCGTTCGCTGGGCTCTCGAAGAGGTGGGGCAGCCTTACGACGTACGTCTCCTTTCGTTCAAGGCCATGAAAGAGCCCGCGCATCTGGCACTTCATCCCTTCGGGCAGATTCCGACTTATGAAGAAGGCAATCTCGCCCTGTTCGAGTCGGGTGCGATCGTGCTTCATATTGCGGAGCGGCATGCAGGCCTTTTGCCGGACGATGCGAATGGCCGTGCGCGCGCGATCACATGGATGTTTGCCGCGCTTACCACGGTGGAGCAGCCGATCGTCGATCTCGCAATCGCCAAGCTCACAGAGGGCGGCGAGAGCTGGTACGAGCAGCGGCTGCCGCTTGTCGAGGGGCGCATCCGCACGCGGCTGGACGAACTTTCCAATCGTCTTGGCGATGCCGAGTGGCTGGATGAAGCATTCAGCGCCGGCGACCTCCTGATGGTATCGGTGCTGCTTCGGCTGAAAGCATCCGGGATATTGAACGAATATCGGAATCTTTCCGCCTATGTCGCGCGCGGCGAAGCCCGGCCCGCATACAAACGCGCTTTCGACGCTCAGTTGGCGGTTTTCGTTGCCGCATCGGCCGAATGACAGCCGCACCGGTCTCAACGGGATGCAATGGCGGCCGATATTGCATGTCAGGGCTTGCGGGCCCTGACATGCAAAAAGATCGGGGCGATGCGGGTATCGGCGACCACCGGCTCGGTAAGGGCCATCTCGCTGGTTGCCATCGGCTCGCCGAATGCCTCGATGGCAAGACCGGCACCAACGATCATGCTTACCCAGCTGGTGAGCGTCCTGTGGAAACGCGGGATGGAGAACGGCGTCAGTCCTGCACGTTCCTCGGCCGGAATGGCCGAAAACAGCCAGCGCTCGATCCGGCCGTCGGTTTCGTCGAAATAGTCGGCAATTTGAACCGCGACGGCTTCGCCGGCCTCGTTGCGTATGTTCTTGCGCGTCGGCGGCACGAAGCAGGGATGCAGAATGGAAAACTGCAGGAAGCCCCGAGGGCGAAGAACGCGCTCTATGCCCTTCAGCACGCTTTGCTGGTCCGCCATGTCCATCAGCGACATGAAGGCGGTGACAAAGTCGAAACTGGCGTCGGGAAAATCGATGGACTGCCCATCTCCGAGGACATAGTCGATGC
Source organism: Rhizobium sp. SYY.PMSO (assembly GCF_046840415.1). NCBI lineage: Bacteria > Pseudomonadati > Pseudomonadota > Alphaproteobacteria > Hyphomicrobiales > Rhizobiaceae > Rhizobium > Rhizobium sp. SYY.PMSO. The sequence continues at coordinate 1,355,708 of NZ_CP177351.1, read as the reverse complement.
CGAGCGGCTCCCGCGCTTCCATTTCTCGCGCGTGGCGGACGAAAGTCGGAGCGATATCGAGCCCGGTCATGCGCGCGCCGAGGCGCGCAACGGCGCGGGTGTTGGTGCCTTCGCCGCAGCCGAGGTCGAGCCCTTCCAATCCGGCGACCGGCGGCAGCATTTCGAGAAAGGCGGGCGTGTTCAGGGCATCGCGGTATTTGTCATAGCCCGCTCGGCTATAGATCGTCCAGGTTTCGGCGTTGCTCTCCCAGTGAGCCGCGACGTCGCTCGCATCCATGACCATTCTCCCGCCTGACATTATCGAACGAAAAGCTATAGAGGCGGAGAAACAGGATGGGAAGACAGATGCCGGGACGACAACAGCCGGAGCGCCGGCCGATCGCGCCATCCACGGCGGGGGTGCTCCCGTCATTCGGCGTCGGCTTCTCTGCCTGCCCGGCGGAGCGCCCTCGAAATAGGCTCCGATCAATGTGCCGGTGCCGGCTCCGCCTCGGACGCCGCCTGCTTGTGATGATCCGCCGCAAGCAGCATGTAGACGGCAGGCACGACAAAGAGCGTGAACAACGTCCCGATGGCAAGCCCGGTGGCGATCACCAGACCCATGTTGAAACGGGCCGCCGCGCCTGCGCCCGTCGCCAGGATCAGCGGGACGACGCCCAGAACCATGGCGCCGGTCGTCATCAGGATCGGGCGCAAGCGGATGCCGCATGCGCCCTCGATCGCCTCGCGCTTGGTTTTTCCCGCCGCCTGCAGCGTGTTCGCCACTTCGACGATCAGGATGCCGTGCTTGCTGATCAGCCCCATCAGCGTCACCAGGCCGACCTGCGTATAGATGTTCATCGTCGCGCCGCCGACCCCGAGGCTGATGAAGGCAAGGGCGCCCGCAATCGACATCGGCACGGACACGAGAATGATCAGCGGATCGCGGAAGCTGTTGAACTGTGCCGACAGCGCCAGGAAGACGATGATCAAGGCGAGCGCGAAAGTGGTGGCCATGCCGCTCGATTCCTGCACGAACTGGCGCGACTGACCGCCGTAGTCGACCGTATAGCCCTGCGGCAGCGTGCGGGCGGCGATCGATTTCAGAGTGTCCAGAGCGTCGCCGACCGCAACGCCGGGCGCCGGCACTCCGGAGATGGTGGCGGAGTTCAATTGCTGGAAATGCGCGACCGAGCGCGGGGTCGCCTCGAGCTTTGCCGTGGCGATCGCCGAAAGCGGAATCTTCGAGCCGTTCACACTTGCGATCGGATAGTTCATGATCTGGTCGATCGTCTGGCGCGATCGCTGCTCCGCCTGCGGTATGACCTGGTAGGAACGGTTGTCGATACTGAAGTAATTGACGTAACCGCCGCCGAGCATGGCGGCGAGCGCCGAACCGACATTGTTCATGGACAGGCCGAGCGTCGATGCTTTGCTGCGGTCGATCTCTATCGAATATTGCGGATTGTCGACGTACAAATCCTTCGTCAGGAAGATGAACTCGCCGGATTTCTGCGCCTCCTGCAGGAAGGTGCTGGATACTTCGTTGAGCTGGTCGAACCCGCCGGTGCTGCCTATGGCGAACTGCACCGGCAAGCCGCTGGCACCGGGCAACGGCGGCATCTGGAAGACCACCGCCTGCCCGCCGGCGATCCTCGCCAGATCGGCCTGGACCAACGGCTGAATATCGTTTGCCGTTCTCGTGCGCTCGTTCCATGGCTTCAACACCATGCCCTCGAACGACGTACCCGGCGCCTCGACCTGCAGGGTCTTGTCGGTTTCCGGGAAGCTGCGGAAGGTCTTGGTGACCTGATCGGAGTTGAGCAGCTTTTGCTCGAGCGTCGCGTTGGGAGCGTTCGTCACCTGCGCGGCGAGAAAGCCCTGGTCCTCATTGGGGGCCAGTTCGTTCTTGGCGCTGGCATAGAGGAAATAGATGCTGCCGAGGACGATTGCGGCGAACACCAGCGTCACCGGCACGGTGTTCAGACTGCCGTGCAGCATGCGGACATAGGGTCGATGGATTTCCGAGAAGCGGCGGTCGATGAAATCCGAGATACGCTCCTCCCAGCCGCTGCGATCGGTCAGATGCGGCTTCAGGATACGCGAGCACATCATCGGCGTCAGCGTCAGCGCGATGATCATGGAAACGGTCACGGCGCCGACCAGCGTAAAGGCAAATTCCGTGAACAGGGCGCCGGTCAGGCCGCCCTGGAAACCGATCGGAACATAGACGGCGATGAGCACCACCGTCATGGCGAGGATCGGCCCGACCAGTTCATGCGCGGCCGCCAGGGCGGCTTGCATCGGGGGTGAGCCTTCCTCGATGTGACGATTGACGTTTTCGACCACGATGATCGCATCGTCGACCACGAGGCCGATCGCCAGCACCAAGGCGAGCAGGGTGAGAAGATTGATGGAAAAGCCGAGGATCAGCATCATCGCGAACGTGCCGACCAGCGACAGCGGTATGGCTACGATGGGGATGGCGACCGAACGTGGCGAGCCGAGAAATGCGAACACCACGAAAATGACGATCGCCAGAGCCTCGACCAGGCTCTTCACCACCTCGTCGATCGACGTCGTGACGAAGGTGCTGGAATCGTAGACGATATAGCCTTCGAGCCCCTGCGGCAGCTGCGCCTGGATATCCGGAAATACCGCACGCACGCCGGCGATCACATCGAGAAGATTGGCCGTCGGCGCGATCTGGATGCCGATGAAGACGCCGGTCTGCGCATCGAACCCGACCTGCACGTCATTGTTCTGCGAGCCGAGCGCAACGGTGGCGACGTCCTTCAAACGAACGATCGCGCTGCCGATCTGTTTGACCGCCAGTTCCTTGAACTCATCGGCCGAATGCAGATCGGTCCGCGCCGTCAGAACCGTCTGGGTCATCTGGCCGCGTGTCGTGCCGATGCCGGAAATGTAGTTGTTGTTGCCGAGCGCCGTCCACACGTCGCCGGCGGTCAATCCGTAGGCGGCAAGCTTGTCGGGTTTCAGCCAGGCTCTCAATGCAAACGTCCTGCCGCCGAGGATTTCGGCCGTCTGAACACCGGTGACGGCCTGCAATTTGGGCTGGACCACGCGCGTCAGATAATCGGTGATCTGGTTGCTGGCCAGAACATCGCTGCGAAAGCCGATATACATCGCATCGATCGCCTGGCCGACAGACACGGACATGATGGGCTGCTGCGTCCCCGTCGGCAGTTGATTGAGAACGGATGATACCTTAGCATTGATCTCGGTCATTGCCGCGTCGGCATTATAGTTGAGGCGCAGGTTGACCGTGATCGTCGACGTGCCGCTGGTGCTCGACGACGTCATGTAGTCGATGCCGTTGGCCTGGGCGATGGCGTTTTCCAGCGGCGTCGTGATGAAGCCGGCGATAACGTCGGGCGCTGCGCCCGGATAGGTGGTCGTCACGGTGACGACGGCATTTTGGGTCTGCGGATACTGGCGCACCGTCAGCGTGCGGAACGACTGGTAGCCGATGACGACGATCAATGCGCTGACCACCAGGGCAAGAACGGGGCGCCGGATGAAGATGTCGGTGATGTTCATCGCCACACCTCAGTTGGGATTGGCCGGATTTGCGTTGGGATCGTCCGACGGCTGCACGTCATTGTTGATGATCACGGGGGAGCCGTTGTTCAGTTTCAGCTGCCCCGACGTCACCACCACCTCGCCGACGTTCAACCCCTTCGTCACGGCGATCTGGTCGCCACGCGCCGCTCCGGTCGTGACAAACTTCTGGTTCGCGACGAGCTGCGGCTTTCCGTCCGGTCCGCTGCCCTTGTCGGTTATCACATAGACGACATTGCCGTAGGGATTGATGGTGACGGCGGTTTGCGGCAGGGCGATATAGTCTTTCGGCTCGCCGACCACGACGGCGACATTGCCGAACATGCCCGGCAGGAGCTTGCGCTCGGGATTGGCGAAGGTCGCCCTGATGGTGATGTTGCGGCTTTGGCTATCGACGAGCGGACTGATCGCCGAGATCTTGCCGTCGAAGGTCTGGTTTCCGTAGGCATCGACGGTTGCCGTCACCGCCTGGCCCACTTTCAGTTCCGAAAGGGCTTGCTGCGGCAGCGAGAAATCGAACTGTATCGGATCGAGCGACTGCAGGGTGACGACCGCGGTTCCGGCCGCCAGATATTGGCCAAGGCTGACCAGCTTGATACCGAGATGGCCATCGAAAGGCGCGCGGATCGAATATTGATCGATCAAGGCCTGCTGCGAGGAGACCTGCGCCTGCGCCGCCTTCCATGCGGCCAGATCGCTGTCGACCTGGCTCTGGGCAATGGTATTCGCCTTGATCAGCCTGGAATCGCGTTCGTAAGCGATCTGCGCATTCGTCGCCGATGCCTGGTATTGTTGCAGCGTCGCGATCTGCTGATCGGCGAGCAACTGCACGATGAGATCGCCCTTCTTGACGTCCTGACCATCCTGAAAGCCGATCTTCTGGACGATCCCCTGGACCTGCGCGGAAAGATCGGCGCCCTCGACGGCGTTGAAGCTGCCGATGGATTGCAATGTCGTCTGCCACGGACTTGTCGCGGCGGTCGTTGTCGAGACGGTCTGCGGTGGTGCCTTGAGGTTAGCCAGGTAGGCCGCGATCATGCGGTTCTTGAATGCCTGAAAGCCGAAAATCCCGCCCAGGATCAGGCCTATGACGATCAGCATGATGATCATGCGTTTTATCATGACTGGTAACTCTACTCTTCGGGAACAGGTCGTTACAAATTCTGATGACGCCGGATTCAGCGGATATCATGGGAACGGCTTGGCGTCGACGCAGTCGCAAGCATCATGGTGCCTGCAACCAAAGCCTGCACGCAAATCGATCGGGATAAGGATTGTCGGAGCGGCGTTTTCGGACGGAAGCTCGTTATGGAACAATGCTTGCCGCTTGCCGAAAGCGGCATTGACTTCGCCATGAATGGGCCTGGCGGCGTCCAAGGCGGTCATCTTCTACAAACCGGACCAGTCAAACATCATTGGCGCGCCTCTACTTCTGATAAGCAGGAACTGCAAGATCCGACCGAAGATAGCAGATTTGCCATGCCCGAGTCATCCTTAATAGAATCCTGAATCAAGGCAACAATAGTACCGGGACGATTGTCACCCTAAATTGGCGCGATCATGGCATGCGCCACTTCGTCAACGCGCAGTTCTTCATCGCCCGGCTTTCGACGGGACGGCACACGACCTCCTCGCTCGCTCGCTCGGGCGGCGATCCGGGGTTTCTACGATTTTCGAGATCCCGACGCCGTTCGGCGCAACGATGGCGTCTCAGCCGCGCCGCGCCGCCTCGATCGCGGCGACGTCGATCTTCTTCATCGTCATCATCGCGTCGAAAGCACGCTTCGCCTCGTCCCCACCGCTTACGAGCGCCTCCATCAGGATTCGCGGCGTGATCTGCCAGGATACGCCCCACCGGTCCTTGCACCAGCCGCACTCGCTTTCCTGGCCGCCATTGCCGACAATGGCGTTCCAGTAGCGGTCGGTCTCTTCCTGGCTTTCGGTGGAGATCTGAAAGGAGAAGGCTTCGTTGTGCTTGAATGCGGGGCCGCCGTTCAGGCCGACGCAAGGGATGCCCGCAACGGTGAATTCGACAACCAGGACGTCTCCCTGCTTGCCTTCCGGATAGTTTCCAGGCGCGCGGATGACGGCACCCATCGCGCTTTCCGGAAAGGTTTCGACATAGAAATTGGCGGCCGCTTCGGCATCCTTGTCGTACCAGAGGCAGATCGTATTCTTTGCCATTGCTCGGCTCCTTTCGCTCTCCGTTTCCCGTCTACCATCTGAGATAGGCGGCAAAGGGCTTTGTCCACCCCATGCAAAAGCCGTTTGCCCGATTAGGCATCATGGCAAGCGGCTCGACCGGATATTCAGGGACTGCCGCGCGCTCTCGCATCGTTCGCGAGCGCCGCACGAGCGGTTTTTGGGCGTCAAGAGCGCCTCGCCATGAGGAGAAAGAGATAGGGAGCGGCGATCAGCGTTGCGATCAACCCGGCGGGAAGTTGATTGGGAAAGAGCAGGATGCGGCCGAGCCAGTCCGCAAGGATCATCAGGGCGGCGCCAATGGCCGAGGATGCGGCCATTTCCATCATGGGCCGCCGGAAACCCAGCATTCTGGCGGTGTGCGGGGCCATGAGCCCGACGAAGCTGAGCGGCCCGATCATCAGTACGGACAACCCCACCAGCACGCATGCAAAGGCAAGCAGCAGGCCCCTGCTGCGGGTCAACGTCATGCCGAGGGCTGTCGGCGTGGCCGGCCCCAGCGGAAGCAGCGTCAGCCAGCGGGAAAACAGCGGCAACAAGGCGGCCGCCAGAGCCGCACAGCTGCTCAGAATGATTGCATCGGCCGGCCTGGCAAGGAAGGTCGAGCCGTTCAGCCACCGCAGCAGGTCGAACATGCGCGGATCGCCGCTGGCAAGCAGCAGGGATACGGCTGCGCTGACCCAGGTGGTAAGGGCGATGCCGACCATGAACAGGTCATGCGGGGCAAAAGCCTTGCGATGGCCGAGCAACAGCAGAAGAAGAAGGACCGCTCCCGCGCCTGCCATGCTGAGCGAAACGGAGGCGGCGACACCCGTTCCCGGAATGAGGAGCGCCGCGATCACGCCCAGCGCCGCGCCCGAACTCACGCCGAGAAGCTCCGGACTTGCCAGCGGATTGGATGCCAGACGCTGGACGATGCAGCCGGCAATGGACATCAGAATTGCGGCAGCAGCCGCCGAAATCATGCGCGGCCCGCGCCAGAACAAGGTCGCTTCGGGCGAAGACAGGCCGCCGAACGTCCAGCCGTGCAATCCTCGGCCGACCAGCAACGAAAGGCAGGCGGCTGTCACCGCCACTCCGAGAATCGCGGCGAGCAATCGGCCTTGTGCGCGAACATGATGCGAAGGGGTGGCGATCCGCGTGGCGACGATCGGCCTCATCTCCTCGCGGCGTGCGACCAGCCAAAGCAGCAAGGGCGCTCCCAGAAACGCCGTTGCCGCACCGGCCGGGATTTCCGAAGCCGTCGGCAGCAGCTGGAAAACCTGATCGGTCGACCATAGCAGCAGCGCTCCGAAGACCGGCGCTGCCAGAAGCTGCTCGTGGACGCGCTGATAGCCGCAGCGGCGGACAATTTCGGGCGCGGCAAGGCCGATGAAACCGATGACGCCAACCCCCGCCACGCAGACAGATGCGATCCACACCGCAAGGGACAATCCGGCCAGACGGATCATGCCGGGAGAGACCCCGAGGCTGGCGGCCGCCTCATCCGAAATGGCAAGGACCGCAATCGGCCGGCTGAGCAACACGCTCAGCGCACAGGCCGGCAGCAGGCGCGGCAGCAGGTAGAGGACGATACTCCAGTCCTGCATCGCCAGCGAGCCGCTGCCCCAGATGAAAAGCTTGATCAGGCCGCCATACAGCATGATCAGCAGCGTGTTCACGGCGCCGGCATAAAGACTTGTCATCAGGCCGGCAAGAAGCAGGACCTGCGCGGCAAAACGGCTTCGCCAGGCCAATCCGAATACCAGCAGGCCGGCCACGACGCCGCCGGCAAACGCAACGCCGGTTCTGCTCGCACCGATGAAAGAAGGCGCCCAAAGCGTCGCCATACTCAAGGCGAGAAAGGCGCCGGCCGCCACGCCGAGCGTCGCCGGTTCGGCAGCGGGATTGCGCAGGGTCAGCTGCATCAGCACACCCGCAAGCGCAAGTCCCGCGCCGACGAGAATGGCGGCGATGATCCGCGGCAAAAGGCTGTAGCGCAGGGTCAGCTGGGCAATGGAATGAAGATCCGGCGTGACAGCCGCCTGCCACCAGAGATGCGGATCCAAGGTCTGCGATGCGCTGTAAACGCTGAGCGCGAGCGATAGGGATGCCAGCAGCAGCCCTATCGAAACAAGCAGGAAGGGACGGCGGGCATGGATCATGTCAGCCGGCCCTGTCGGTGAGCGAGGCGGCCAGCAGCCTCGAAAAGCGCATGACGGCGGGAACGCCGCCATTTTCCATGACGGCCGGCAAGTGGAAAATCCGGCCTTCGCGCACGGCCGGGAGCGCTTGCCAGAACACCCCGTTCATTTCCGGCAGCGATACCGAATTGCTGCCGTCGGCATCGATGAGAACAAGGCTTGCCTCGGGGACGGCGGCGATGCGGTCCAGGCCGACGGTCGCCTGCCCGCGCCAGAAGCCGCTGCCCTTCTGGGCGTTGACGAGGCCAAGCCTGTTCAGGACATCGGCAAAGAGGCTTCCCGGCCCGAAGGCCGTCAGGTGCCTGTCGTCGGCCGGCATCGCGATCCAGAGCGGGCGGTCGCGCCATGGCGCCAGCCGTGCGGCGGCATCCTGCAATTGTCTCTCCATGCCGGAGCGCAGTTCATCCCATTCCGGTTGGCGATCGATAGCGTCCGCCAGATGCCCCGTTCCCTCCAGAGCCGCCGTAACGGTCGCGTCGCCGTCTCTCGCGAGATCGACCACCAGCGTCGGGGCAATTCTTCGCAAGAACGGTTCGCCGACACGCAATGCCGGCGGGATGACGATAAGATCCGGAGCAAGCTGATCCAGCAGCTCGAAATTCGGCGTGAACAGCAGCCCGACATCGGCGACATCGTCCGGCATCGGCGGCTCGACGACGGTGCGGCGATAGTAGTCGATGGCGGGAACGCCGATGACCTTGCCGCCCAATGCCAGCGCCGTCGCCGCCAGTGCCCAGTCCAGAACGGCCATTGCGGGTCGTGCATCGCGCATCCGGGCTTCGCCTCCGCGCGGCGAAGCTGCGGCAACAGCCGAGCTGCCCAGCAGCGCCAGCAGGCGCCGCCGGGTCAAGTTCCGGCCAGGCGGATAGCAATCGGCCCGCATCCGCTTACCAATGGGTCTTCAGGCTGACCATGAAGCTGCGCGGTTCGCCGTATATGCCGAAATACCGGGTCGGTATGCGGTCGAAGTAGGTCCGGTCGAAGATATTCTTGACCATGAGGCTCGCCTCGGCATGGTCGTTGATCTTGTAGCCGATCTGCGCATCGAAGACGGCATAGCCGCCCTGATGCCCGACGTCGATGCCGGTGCCGGCACCACGGTCCGAACTGCTGTAGGCGCGCATGCCAGCGCCGAGGCTCAAGCCGTCGAGCGAGCTGTCATCCTGAAAGGCGTATTTGCTCCAGAGCTTGAAAGTATGCCTTGGCTCTTCCGGATCGAGCACCAGGCCCTGATAGTCGGGATCGGAAAGAAACTTTGTCTGCAGGTAGGTATAGCCCGCGGTCAGGTTAAGACCAGGCAGGACCTCGCCCGTCACCTCCGCCTCGATACCGCGGCTGCGCGCCTTTCCGGCAGAGATGGAATAGAGCGGGTTCGAGGGATCGCTCACGGCACGGTGATTGTCGTTGATGTTGAAGGCGGCCAATGTCGCCGTCAGACCGCCATCGAGGAAGACGCCCTTGACGCCGACTTCATATTGTTCGCCGACGCGTGGCTGTAGCCCGCCTCCTGTTACCGTCGTCTCCGTCTGCGGCTGGAAAATATCGGAGTAGCTGGCATAAACGGAATAATGGTCGGTCAGGTCGTAGACGACGCCGGCATAGGGCGTGAATTTGCCGTTGACGCTGGGATCCGATGTCCAGTCGGTCGTGGTCGGCACCACCGAGCGATTTTCGTTGCTGTAGAAGCTGAACCGCCCGCCCAGCACGACGGTCAGCGGATCGAGCAGCTTCAGCCTCGTCTGACCATAAAATCCGGATTCGTTGGATCGGGACTGATCTCCGAAGGTGTAGGGAACATCCAGCTCCGGCACGGTCGAGGGCGCGGAGTAGATGTTGAAGAGGCCGGCGTCGACAAAGCCGCTCTCCGAGCGCGAGGTGCGATAGGCATAGTTCGCGCCGAGCAGCAGCTGGCTTTCATGCCCCAGAAAGTCGAAGGACCCGGAGATATTGGTGTCGATGCCGAACCACTGTTTATGAATCGGCCCGCCCTGCACGGCATAGGCTGCTTCGTTGGTGGCGGGATCGACTCCGTCGTACATGTAGGCATATGTGCTGTCGTTGCGCATGTCGCGATACATCAGCGTCGTGTTGGATACCCAGCCATTGTCGAACTCATGCTTGAGATTCGCGTAGAGTTCGCTGGTCTCGAAATCGTTATAGCTCCAATCGGCGCCAAAGAACGCCGATCTGGGCGAATTCAGGTATGAACCGTCGGTGTAGCGCGATTGACCGTAGTCGAATGGTGAAAATCTCTGTTTTTGATAGGCCCCGGACAGGCTCAGGGTCGTCTTGTCCGTAAGGTCGAATTGCAGCGCGCCATAGGCCGTGCCGTGCCATTCGCCCGCATCGTCGTAGAAGAAGTCGCGATCCTGGCCGGTGACGATCAGGCGGCCGCGGGCGCTGCCGTCGCTGTTGAACGGCCCGGTCACGTCGATCGTCTGGCGCTTGAAGTTCCAGGATCCGATCTGCGTGTCGGTCGAGACCGCAAAATGATCGAGCGGCATGCGGCGCACGAAGTTTGCCGCGCCCGCCGGGCTTCCCGAGCCCTGCAGCAATCCCGCGGGGCCGCGAAGAATCTCGACGCGATCATAGATTGACATGTCGAACTGCGTCAGATACTGCACGCCGCCCGGCACGGGCATGCCGTCATATTGCGCATCGAGATTGTAGCCGCGCGCGTTGAAATAGGAGGTGCCGTCGCCGTAGGGCGTGGCCGTGACGCCGGTGGTCTGCCTCAGCGTATCCTCGACGGTGTTCAGGTTCTGATCGGCGATCCGCTGGCGGGTGATGACGGAGACGGAATTCGGAATCTCCCGAACCGCAACCGGCATCTTGCCGGCGATGGTCACGGATTGAGTGTTATAGGAGCCGCTTCCTTCCGTCGTCGCGCCGTTGGACTGGCCCTGCACCAGGATCGGCGCCAGCACCGTCGCGCCGCCGGCGCCTGCGGCAGCCGCCGGCTGCCTGGGATCGGTGAGGACGATGGACTGATTGCCGGCGACCCGGTAGCCGATGCCCGTTCCGGCCAGCAATCTGCCGATCGCTTCCGGTGCCGACATCGTGCCGCTGAGCGCTGCGGACCGGCTCCCGGCCGGCAGGCTGAAGCCGTAGGCGATGCGCCAGCCGCTGACGGCCCCGACATCGGCGATAGCTGCGGCGAGCGGCTTTGCGGGAATGTTGAAACGATAGGCGGAGGCGGCAACGGCGGCTCGATCGGCCTTCGCATCCTGTTGCGCGGCCACGGGGATGGCTCCGGCAATCAACAATGCCGTCGTCGCCATCAGTCTGCCGATATCGCCTGCCCTGCGTCCACCTGCACGCCCTGCCATTATCTACTCCTTGATCTACCCTTGCCAATGCGGCCATCGAGCGGCCCCTCAATGGTAAAACGGGTGGTGGAGCATATGCCGTGTCTGACGAGCCAGGAAAAATGGTGTCGTCGGCTATTTTCGTCTCAGTAGAGAACGGTCAGGAGGGAAGGTACGTGCGTGACGGTGGCGTCGACCGCCTGTGCGATGGTCTCCAGCGACGCATCGACGTCGGTCAGCGGGAAGGTGCCGGATATCCTGCGATCGGCCAGCCGGCCGCGAACCACGATAGGCCTGGGCGAATGCCGCTCCAGCGCGCGCACGACATCGGCTACCCTGGCTCCCTGCACGACCAGGCGCCCGCTCATCCAGGCAAGGGCAAGGCCCGTATCCGTGGCGGCAATCCTGCCGACGCGCCCGCCGGCAAGCGTGACCTGATTGCCTTCGCGCAAAATGACCGGCTCGCTATCGTTGCTACCCAGAACCGCGACGGCTCCCTCCGAGACCACGACATCCGTTTCCGCGATCCCCATGTCGACATTGAATTTGGTGCCGATATCGCGCACTTCGTCGCCGCCTGCGGTCACGGTGAACGTGCCCGGCTCCCCATGGCGCACTTCGAAATAGGCCTCGCCGCGCAGCAGGCGAACGTGCCGCCGGCCATCGTTGAAATCCAGCCCGACAGCCGTATCCGCGCCCAGGCGGGCAAGCGAGCCGTCGGGCAGTACGATATTCGAGACGATCTCCTGATGCGTGACGATATCGGCCTGCCAGTTCTGGATGAGGGACGGATTGAGCCAGCAGATGCCCAGGAACACGGCAATCGCTGCGGCAGGCGGAACGAGCCAGCCCAGACGCGGGCGCAGACGCACGGCAAGCTTGCGGCGGAACGGGGCCTTCGCCGCAAGACGCTGAGCCGGCGATTCCAACTGGGCATAGAGAACGCGCAGTTCATCGAACGCTCGCCGGTGACGGCGGTCGGCATTGAGCCAGTCGTCCAGCTTCCGGGCATCGTTCGCTCCGAAGGAGCCTCCCGTCCGCTTTGCCAGCCACAGAGCCGCCTGGTCGCGCTGCTCTTCGGTCGGTTCGTCGCTTGCCATTTCTCCTCTTACAAAGCGCAGCCATAGCACGCCGAAACGCGCGCGCCATCTCTATAATGGAGAACGGGCGAGGGATGAAATACCGTGTCTCGCGACGACAGGATTTAAGCTCTATTCCCGAATGTGATCGGCAAGGCTCGCCTGGCAATGCCTCAAGGCCCGGGCGATATGCTTCTCGACGCTGTTGACTGAGATTCCCTGCAGGCGAGCGATTTCCTTGTTCGAAAGCCCGTCCACGCGGCGCATCAGGAAAATGCTCCGGCATCGCGGCGATAGTCCGGCCAACGCCTCGTCGAGCGCCGAAAGAGCGTCTCGCGCCTCAAGGCCGGCCTCCGCCGACGAAGCGGAAGCGACCATCTGTTCCGGCAGGACGCACGAGATGATCTCGGCCCTTCTGTGCTCGCGCCGATGATGTTCGATGGCCGCATTCCTGGCTGCCGCATAGAGCACGTTGCGATCGTCCTCGGCGGTTGCCCTCGGCCCGGCTGCAAGAGCCCGCACGAAGACGTCCTGCACGATATCGGCCGCCGTCTCGCGATTGCGAACGCTTTTGCGCACCAGGGCTTCCAACCGCCGGTGATGCTCGACAAAAAGCCGCCCGATCTTGCTGCCCCAGCTCGTCATCGCAAACCCGACATATCCCTCGCGATCTTCCAACATGCGTTCGCTCAGCCATTACAAAGACCGGGTTGCCTCCGCAATCGCTATAGATTGGACTCATTCTATGGAACCGGCGCAGCATGGCCTCCATGACCGGAAATGAAGCCGTAAGCCATTGTTTTTACTTTCGGCGGATTTCTTTATGGCTGGATAAAATATGAAACTAAAAATCATGTTTTGTTACATTCTGTTGCCGATTGGCAACGATTCGCCGTGCCAATGGCCGATAGTCCGGTATTGGCCGGGTGCTTGACCGGAGGACGGCCCCGACGTCACGGAGCTCGCCGGGAAAACCCAGCCGACAGGAGCGGACTTCATTATTCCGCGGCCGGTCTTCGGTTGATGAAGCCACCCGAGGGCCGCCGGAGTGACAGGCATTGTCGCGATTGGAAAATGGGGCAGGCAAGGTGGACCAAACTGTAAGTCTGCGATGCCGAGCCACCACCCGTTGCGGTTAAAGGGTCGGTGCCGGCTTCTTCTCGTCTCTCACGAATTTTGTCGCAACGGAGGAACTTGTGATCGCGGCAAGCGGTCTACAGGGAGGAACAATCTGATGCCGCAGCCATTCCCATTTCAGCTCTTACGAGCGGAAAAGGAAAGGAGAATGCTATGAATACGAGAATTATCGTTTCAGCGGCGGCCGCCTTCGGCCTTCTCGCCGGATCAGCTTTCGCGCAGTCCTCGACGGTCACGGGGGCCGCCGGTGGTGCGGTGACCGGAGCGGTCGTCGGTGGCCCGGTAGGGGCTGCTGTCGGCGGCGTCGCGGGCGCCATTGTCGGCAGCGCGATCGATCCGCCGCCGGAGAAGGTGGTCACTTACGTACAGGAGCAGCCGATGCCCCCGTCCGAAGCCGTCGTGCAGGATAGGATTGTCGTCGGCCAGCCGCTTCCCGAGGCCGTCGTGGTTACGCCGGTGCCTGATAATCCGACCTACGCCTATGCCGTCGTGAACCACGAGCGCGTCATCATTCAGCCGAAGACACGCAAGGTCGTGAAAATCATCGAATGATGCAATCGGAGGGGTCTCCTGCAGAGGCCCCTTCTTCCCCGCCCGTTATCATCGAATATGCTCCGGGCTTGCCGAAACGCCTTTCTGATTTGCACGCCGTTCCAAGGCGTATGCGTGCAGCCTGGCGTGCCCTCTATCACATAGCCCGTATATCTCGCCGTCTCGTCAGCATGATAACGCATCGCATTGGACGGCAGACAGGCCTGCCGGCCATACGGTATGAACAGCTATGTAGCGGATATCCCTGTTACCGTCCGGATGAGGTCGGGGAATTCTGAACCGCCATTTTATGTGCGTACCGCATCGAGAACGGCCTGGATCAGTCGGTTGGATCGCACATTCCGCGGTCGCAGCAAGCCGATTTCACGGATGGGAGCGTTCTTGAGAGGCAGCCGGGCAATCCGCAGGTTGTCGAAAAGCGAGGAATGCCAGTCGGGCATCAGCGATACGCCCAGCCCCGCTTCCACCATGACCGCGATCGCTTCCAGCGAGTCCAGCTCGAGCCATTCGCGCGGCAGGATGCGGAGCGACTGGAGATAGGTGTCCGCCAGCCGTCCGCCCCAGTTGCTTCTGTCGTAGCGGATGAACGGCTGCTCGCGAAGCAATTGCTCGGCCGGCGTTTTAGCGAGTTCCGGCGGCGCCAGCAAAACGAACGGCTCCGAGCGGATCAGGTCCCATTGCAATGTCTTCGGTATGGCGAAAGGCGGCTTGACGAGGATTGCGGCATCGATCTTCTCTTCGAGAAGGCCGTTGTAGAGTTCCGCCGATGTACCCGGCAGCAGGAAGATGTCTGCGCCCGGAATGGTGTCGAAGACCCGGCGCAGGCCGACGGGCAGCAGCCCCGTCAATGCCGTCGAAATGGCCCCGAGGCGCAGCTCGCCGAATGCCTGGTCGTCATGCGCCAGACTTTTCAGCTCCCTGACCTCCGAAAGGACTCGCCTGCTTTTCTCCACAATGGCCAGCCCCGCCTCGGTGGGCCTCACCCGCCTTCCGGATCGGGCGAGAAGAGGCAGGCCGATTTCATCCTCCAGTGCCTGAATGCGCTGCGCGATGCCGGCCGGCGTCACGCCCAGTCGTCGCGACGCCTCCGCCAGCGAGCCATGTTGGACGACGATGAGAAAAGTTTCGAGAAAGCGCGTCTCCATAATTATGTTTCCTATCGTCTGAAAGAACAAAAAGGAAGGTTTTCTTCTGTTTGCGACCGGTCATAGTAGGCTGGAACCATTGGAGGAAGAGTTGGATCTTCAGTTGAGCAACAAGACGGCACTTGTGTTCGGGGCTGGCGGCGGCCTTGGCGGTGCAATCGCGAAATCGCTGGCGGGCGAGGGCGTTTCCGTCGTCGTCGCGGACATAAACGAAGAGAGCGCGAAAGTGACCGCAGATGCCATCGCGGCCGCGGGCGGCAAGGCGCTTGCGCTGGCATGGGATATCGCCGACCTGTCGCTGATCGGCGCGAGGCTTGCCGACATCGGAAGGGCGTTCGGACCGGTCGACATTCTGGTCAACAATACCGGCGGACCGCCGCCGACGCCGGCTGCGGGACAATCGCCGGAAGACTGGTCGAAATATTTCGACTTGATGGTCAGGTCCGTCATCGCCGTCACGGATGCCGTTCTGCCGTCCATGCGCGAGCGCAAGTGGGGCCGCATCATCACGTCGGCCTCGTCGGGCGTCGTCGCGCCGATCGCCAACCTCGGAATATCCAACAGCCTGCGCCTCGCGCTGGTGGGCTGGTCGAAGACCCTGGCGCGCGAAATCGGCCGCGACGGCATCACGGCAAACGTCGTCCTGCCGGGCCGTATTGCGACGCGGCGCATCGTCTTTCTCGACGAGCAGAAGGCCAAGCGCGAGAACAGGCCGGTGGCGGATGTCACCGCCGAGAGCACCGGCTCCATCCCGGTCGGGCGCTATGGCGATCCGAAGGAGTATGGCGACACGGTCGCTTTTCTCGCCAGCCCTCGCGCATCCTATATCACCGGTTCCATCATCCGCATCGATGGCGGCCTGATCGGCAGCATCTGAAAGAAAGCGAGATCTTCATGTCACTCGATCCCCGCACGGTTGAAATATTGCAGGGCATTTCAACGGCGACATTGACGACGGTTCTCTTGAAGAAAGGACTGCGCAACGTCTGGATGCGCGGCACAAAGCCGTTGAAGCCAGGGCAGGGGCGTGTCGTCGGCAAGGCCTTCACCTTGCGGTTCATTCCTGCCCGCGAAGATCTTGCCACGCCCGCCAGCTGGGCTTCGCCGATCTCGACCCGCGCCGCCATCGAAGCAATGCCCGAGGGCTGCATCGCGGTGGCGGATGCGATGGGGACCGTCGACGCCGGTATCTTCGGCGATATCCTCTGTGCCAGAATGGCCAAGCGCAATGTCGCCGCTCTCGTGACCGACGGTGTGATGCGCGATGCCGAGGGCGTTCTCGCAAGCGGCATGAAGGTGTGGTGCAACGGCGTGGCGGCGCCGCCTTCGGTCGCCGGCCTGACGTTCGTTGGCTGGCAGGAGCCGATCAATTGCGGCGGCGTCGCCGTTTTCCCGGATGATATCGTCGTGGTCGACGAAGATGGGGCGGTCCTCATTCCGGCGGCCTTTCTTGAACACGTCCTCGCCGAGGCTCCGGAACAGGAGCGCATGGAAGCGTGGATCATGCGTGAGGTCGATCGAGGCGTGCCGCTTCCGGGGCTTTATCCGATGAATGCAGAAACGAAGGCCAGATATCAGGCCTGGAAGGACAGCCAGCAATGACGTTCAGCACCGAATCCAAAGGCGTCTATGCGATCGCGACAACGCCGTTCTTCGAGGACGGCTCGATCGACTTCAATTCCATCGACAGGCTGACGGACTTTTACGAGGAAAGCGGCTGCACCGGCGTTACCATCCTGGGCATCATGGGAGAGGCGCCGAAGATGGAACCGGAAGAGAGCCGGGCCATCGTCAAGCGGGTCGTCTCTCGCTCCAGGATTCCCGTCATCGTCGGCGTCTCTGCGCCGGGTTTTGCGGGGATGCGCTCTCTGGCGCGGGACTCGATGGACATGGGTGCGGCAGGCGTCATGATCGCGCCGCCGCCCGCGCTGCGGACGGACGATCAGATCGTCAATTATTTCGGCGGCGCCGTCGAGGCCGTCGGCGAGGACGTGCCGTGGGTGCTCCAGGACTATCCTCTCACCTTGACGGTGGTCATGGCGCCTGGCGTGATCGCGAGGATCATGACCAACCACAAATCATGCCGGATGCTGAAGCACGAAGACTGGCCGGGTCTGGAGAAGATTTCGGCCCTGCGGGCAATGCAGAAAGCCGGCACGCTGCGCAACTTCTCGATCCTGTGCGGCAATGGCGGTCTCTTTCTCGATTTCGAGCCGGAGCGCGGCGCCGATGGGGCCATGACGGGCTATGGCTTCCCGGACATGCTCACCGAATTGATGGCATTGTCCGCCGCCGGCAAAAGGGACGAGGCGCACGACCTGTTCGATGCCCATTTGCCGCTGATCCGCTACGAGCAGCAGCTCGGAATCGGTCTTGCCGTCCGCAAGCATGTGCTCAAGCGGCGCGGCGTGATCGCCACGGACGCCCAGCGTAAGCCGGCGCAGATGCTCACGCCCACGGCGAGAGCCGAAGTCGACTATCTGCTGGCCCGCGTCGGCAGGCGCGACGAGCGCGCGGCGCTTTAACCGAAGGAAGGCCGGCAAGGAGAGCGTGCATTCCGCCGCGAACGGTCACGCGAACTTATGAAATGCGAGACCGTTCCAGCCGCATCAAGCGGCCGGTCCGGCAGCTGGCGTTACAAACGCCCCACCGTCAGATAATTGCCTTCCTTCAGCAACGTCGCCTGCGGTCCTTCCACGACCGGTCGCGAAGAGGGTGCGATGCGGAAGCCGTTCTTTCCCCCCGATTTCACCTCGTAGAGGACATGATCCGCCTTCGCGAAAATGTCCTTGGGCGACTGGCCGGGGACGATGATCGCAGCTCCGACGGATGTCGCGATGCGAATGTTCCTCGTTGGCGTTGCGATCGTCCAATGCATGCCCTTCACCACGCGGGCGGCAATCTTTGCGAGATCTTCGGGCGATGAGCATGGGTGGATCACGGCAAATTCGTCGCCGCCGATACGGGCGACCATGTTGGCTTCGGGGACGGCCCGCGAGAGCCTGCGGCCGGCAACCTTTAGGCAATCGTCGCCGGCCTGATGTCCAAGCGTATCGTTGACGGACTTGAAGCCGTCGAGGTCCGCCAGGAGCAGGGCCTTAGTTCCGTGACTGCCGGTTCCGCATATCTCGCTGAAGAAGGTTTCGAACCTCGTGCGCGAGGTGAGCCCTGTGAGGATATCGCGTTCCGCCAGATGGCGAAGCTGCTCCATCATTGTCTTCTCGGCGGTGATATCCTGCTTGACCCCGAATATTCTCGCGGCGTTTCCGCCGGTAAACTCCACGCAGGCGGTTATTCTGATCCACCGGTTGTTGCCTTTTGCCGTCACGATCTGTGCATCCAGGGCGAAGCCCTCGCCTGTGCGGATTGCCCTGTCGCGGACCTCGCTAAGCTGCCTGCGGGCTTCCGGCGTGTAGAGCTTGATGATTTCGTCGCGCGCCAGCGGCGTCTGCGGGGCGAGATCGAAGAACTCGTAGACCATATCCGTCCATTTCAGCGTTTGATCCGGCAGGCTGCATTCCCATACGCCGATCCGAGCCGCCTTGAACGAGCGATCGAACAATTCCCGCAGATGCATGAATTCCTGTGAGCCGACCGCGTGAGGCTGCGGTATTTCATTTGCATTGCAAGGCATAAGACGCCCTCGCCAACTGAACGAAGATGGTTTGCCGATCTCATAGCGACGTCCCGGATTACCATCGAGGACAGAGGCTTGCACATATTGCTTGCGTTCGGGTTTCCAAAAATACCGACAGCCTAAATTTTTTCCAATGAAGATTCGAGTTCGCGGGCACGGCCGGGCTATGTCTTCGCGGAACGGCAAAGCGAGGCGTCCGCCTGCAGCGACGGCGCTCCCGCCAATTTCGGGCCGGAACACATCGCCGCTCCGCCCAAAGATCGGATTCCCGCAACCACCCGGGGAAACCGGGTTGCATCCAAGTGATACAGCCGCGCTTCCGCATTCAACGGATTTCTGCGGTGCATCTTCGGATCGCGCCACCGTGGTTGCCCGGCGCGGGATGGCGCACGCGGCCGGCAGAGGCCCATCAGCGCTTCCTGGAGAGCTGAACGCGCGCGGATGCGGGCTGCTCTTGCGCCTCGACGGCATGACGCAGCTGAAAGCCCGTTTTCGGGTATATGACGAAAACATCCGATATTGGATCGGGCAGCGGCACGCCCTAGATCAAAGCCTGAAGAGGCATCGGCCGTCTCCCCGCGCCTCCCGGGGATGGGAAGGACATGCAATGATCTATGATGCCGTTATTGTCGGCTCCGGCTTTTCCGCCATCGCCACGGTTTGCAACCTTGTGGAACTGCTTCCCGAATCCGCATCCATCGCCGTCATCGGTGACGACCCGGGATTCGGGCGCGGCACCGCCTATCGCACGGAGTTGTATCTGCATCGCCTGAATGTACCGGCCGGTCGCATGAGCCTGTTTCCGGATCGCCCGACCGCCTTCGTCGACTGGCTGCGGGCGCACAGGCGGCCTTTGGATGCCGGGGATTTCGCCTCGAGGCAAGATTACGGTCTCTATATCCGCGACAGCCTGGCTGCTCTGCTGCGAAACAGGAAATCGCGTTGCCGGGTCGATTTCATCAAGGCGAAGGCGACCGGTTGTGTGGAGCGATACGGCGGCGCGCTCGGCTTTCTGCTGGACAATGGCAACGAGATCGCGGGGCGAAGCATCGTGCTTTGCCTTGGTGTCGGAAACGCCACCTTGCCGGTCGACCTGTCGCGATTGTCCGCCGCTGCACGCGCGCATGTTATCGAAAACCCTTGGCGACTGTCCTGGCTCAGACGCGTCCGGGCGAGCGACAGCGTTTGCATCCTCGGATCGGGCCTGACCATGATCGATCAGGCGCTGGCTTTGTTTGCCCACGGATTTACGGGAAAAGTGACCGTATTGTCACGGCGGGGCCTCGTTCCGCTTGCCCACGTCAGTCACCCGAAGCCGGCGATGGAGATCGATGTCGATGCGTTGCCCGGGCGGATGAGCGAACTCCTTCACGTCCTGCGTCGCGAGAGCGTGCGCGGCGGCGACTGGCGCCGGATCATGGACGGTCTACGCCCGCAGACGCAAGCTCTCTGGCGCGGGTTGCCGGACGCCGAGCGCCGGCGCTTTCTGCGGCATGCCTTGCCCTGGTGGAATATTCACCGCCATCGCGTGGCGCCGGATGTGTTTCGCCGGTTCGAAGGCATGCTTCGGAGCGGGCAGATTTCGGTCCGTGCCGGCTATCTGCTGGATGTGGAGGAAGCGGACACCCTGACATTGCACTACCGGCCGCGGGGACGGAAGTCCGTCGCGTCAATTGAGGCGAATTGGGTGGTGAATTGCACCGGCATGGAGCGGGCAGGCATCGCACACTCGCCCTTGCTGCGGGAAATGCGACGCCAAGGCTTGATCGAAGCCGACCCGCTCGGCCTTGGCATCGTTGTCGATGCCCGGTCGCGCATCCCACGCTCGGAGGGCAACGATACGGTCATCTACGCCGTCGGCGCACTCACTGCCGGCCAGTTCTGGGAGATCACCGCAGTCCCGGATATCCGCATGCAGGCAAGGAATGTCGCCCAGGCCATCGCTGAGCGGGCCTGATCTCCGGCCCATCGGCGATTTCAGGAAAGTCTGCCGCCGGTGCACGTTCATATGCGTTCGCACTGTCAGCCCGTCGGTTCACGCCAGTTTGGGGGTCAGCATCTCGAACCTGTCGCGGATCGTCGAACAGGTATCGCCGCCGAGCCGTGCAATGGAGTCGATGATGTTCGGATCGACATGCAAGCCTTCATCCACGGCGCCTTCATGATAATGCGCAAAGACGATCTCGCCCATGATGATCTGGCGCGACTTGCCCAGCTCCAGCGTGATATGCCGGCGGCATTCGAACGCAGCCGGGGCTTCCTTTATCCAGGGTGAAGCAACCATCCGACCGGGTGAGGCGGTCAGCCCGGCTTCCCTCATCTCGTCGACGCCCCTTGGGTATTTCGCGCCGCAGATATGCATCGCCTCGGCTATGGCATGCGAGACGATGTTGACCGTGAAGACCTCGGTCATCCGGATATTGTGACCTGTATCCTTGAAGGACATGTCCGGCTTGTTTTCGACGCCGATCGCGACGATCGGCGGATCGGCGGACAGGCAATTGAAGAAGCTGAAAGGAGCCGCGTTGTATCGGCCATGCTCATCCACGGTTGTCACCAGGGCGATCGGCCGTGGAATGATCGTGCCGATCATCAGCTTGTACCGCTCATGTGCGGTAAGCCGGGTGAAATCGAAGGCAGTCCTGTCGCTCGAGGCGCTACGGCTTTCATGCATATGGGAAACGCTGTTGCTCATTTTACACCAAAAACCGCTTCATCGCCGCTCAGGGATTCAAATCCCCCCGCAGTCAATACGCACGGCATGCTGGCGCCGACGCAGCCGACGCCGTCCTCATAGAGACAAGGGGTGACGTGGAAGCACATGCCTTCCTCGAGAATGGCATCGAAATCGCGGCGGATCGCCATGACGTCGTCCTCGCCCCAGCCGGGCGGGAACGAGCCGCCGATGCTGTAGGCCGGGCGCGTGACCATCCATTCGGCAAAGCCACGGCGTTCGATGACGCCTTCGAACAGGCGGGCGGCTTCGTGCGCCGTCATCCCGGGGCGAACATGGGCGAAGCCTTCGTCGAGGGCCTCCTTGCACACATCGAACATGCGCCGAACCCGGTCGGACGGCGCTCCGATCGAGTAGAAGCGGAAGATCGGCGTGTGATAGTCGAAGACGGATGCGGCAGGCTCGATATTGACCAGTTCCCCGCGCGCAATGGGTGCCCCGCACCAGGTAACATGGGCGCGAGCCGTGCGCGGGCCTGCGCAGACATTCGCCATCTTCGCCGGCCGATGGCTGCCGTTGGCGAGCATGCTGCCGGTAACGACCGCTGCAAGCTGGGTATCGGTCATTCCCTCGTGCAACGCCTCGAACCCATCGCGGCACGACTGCGCCGCAATCCGGCCTGCCCGCCGCAGAAGCTCGATTTCCGCGGGGCTCTTGACGCGGCGCAGCCGTTCGACAAGCCCGGAGGCGTTGAGGATCGCCGGGTCCTTCGGTCCAACGAAGCCGCGCAGAGCCGTCTGCACGGTGCCGTATTCGACCGCAATCACGGCTTTGCCGGGGACGAAATCGGCGAGCGTGCGGTCGAGGACGGTCGAATAATCCTGGCCGTCCGGCACGCCGATACCTTCATCCGCCCAGATCTTGCCCTTGAGGGCCCTGATGTTGCTGAGCTCCGTCAGGCGCATCACCCAGATCGCCTTGCCGTCTGCCCGAACGATCAGGGAGGTTGCGCCATGGGCAAGCGATCCGAACCCGGTCAGGTAGTACATATTCTCGGTCGAGTTCAGCACGCAGGCATCGATGCCATGTTCGGCCATGAGCGTTCGCAGGGCATCCCTGCGTGCCAGGTACTCGCTGGGTTGGAAAGGCAAGCGGTCGAAGTCGGTCGGCATGTTTCTGCTCGCTGTTGGATGGTCAATCTGATGGGGGGCCGCTGTGAGGCCGGCAGTCCTGGACGTCGCCTCAATCGCTTTTCTTGGCGTTCCAGAACACGGGAACATCCTGCGTCGTCAGCACGCCGGAAAGCTTGTTCGAATACGCCACGAACGTATTCCACTGGCCGAGCGGGATGTGATGCCCGGTTTCGAAGGCGCGTTTGGAATATTCCGCCGCGACGGCCTTCTGGGCGTCGATCCCGTCGGCAAGGGCCCATTTCAGACGCAGGTCCTCAAGCGTCTTGTCGCAGGGCCAGCCGAAAATGCCCTTCTCGCAGGCGGCGGAGAAGGTGATGCTCCAGACCGGGTTGGCGACGACCTGTCCGCCGACATAGGAATGAAGCAGGTTCCAGCCGCCCTTATCCGTCGGCTCGGTGGAGTTCCGGCGTTTCAGCACGGTCGCCCAGTCCATGGCCTGCACGTCGACCGTCAGGCCGATGTCGCGCATGGCCTGCACCGTCACCACCGTTTCCGGATGCACGATGCTCTCGTCGGTCGGGTCGAGGATCACGATCGGTTTGGAAAAGTCCCAGCCGGCCTCCTTGAAAAGCGCCTTGGCCTTCTCGGGATCGGGCGCCTTGAGGGCATCGAGCCCGGCCTCGGTTTCCATCGGGCTGCCGCATATGAAGAAGGAGGCGCAGGTCTTGTAGTAATCCGGATTGCCGTTGACCGCCTGGAGGTAGGCCTGCTGGTTGGTCAGGTAGAACATCGCCTGCCGGGCTTTCGGATTGTCGAAGGGCGGCTGCGTGTGGTTGAAGAAAAGCGTGCCCTGCGTGCCGGTCTCGTTGATGACCTGGGTTTTCAGGTTGCCGGCCGCCTCGATGATCGGAAGAAGGTCCAGCGAAGGGTTCTGCCAAAAATCGATTTCGCCGCTCATCAGGGCCGACAGGGCCGTCTGCTGATCCTTGATGATATCCCATTCGACCCGGTCGAACTGTGCGACCTTGCCGCCGGCCAGGCCGCTGGCCGGCTCCGGCCGCGGAACATAGTCGGCGAATTTCTCGTAAACGATCTTGCTGCCGGGAATCCACTGGGCCTTGTCGAACTTGTAGGGACCGGAGCCGATATATTCGGTGATTTCCTTGTAGGGATCGGTTTCGGCGATGCGCTTCGGCATCATGAAGGGGACGTTCGACGCCACCTTGCTGAGAGATTCCAGGACGATGCCGTAGGGCTCCTTGAATTCCAGCTCGAAGGTCTTGTCGTCGATGACGCGCATCTCCTTCAGTTCGCGCGCCATCAATTGTCCCGCGGCATCGCGCGCCTGCCAGCGCTTCAGCGAGGCCACGCAGTCCTCGGCCTTGACCGGCTGGCCGTCATGCCATTTCAGTCCGTCGCGCAGGGTGAAGCGATACGTTTTCTTGTCCGCCGAAAGCTGCATGTCCTGGACCATTTCCGGCTGCGGCTTGAAGTGTTCATCGAGCGCGTAGAGCGTGTCGTAAATCATGAAGCCGTGCATCTTCACGATATCGGCCGTCGACCCCATGGGATCGAGCACTTGCAGGTCGGCGCTCGGAACGATCCGCAGGGTGCTTTCGGCCCAGGCGGCGCCGGCGCCGAGGCCTGACAGCAGGAATGCCGAGGCAAGCAAGGTTCTGCATGTGGCCTTAATCGAATTGATCATTGTCATTCCCCTTTTTGTTCAGGTCGTTTTTTCACGCCAGGAGCTTTTGTTCCGTCCTGCCGGGTATCGCCGCGAGAAGTTCGCGCGTGTATCGATGGGCCGGAGCGGCAAAAATGGAGGACACGGTTCCCTGTTCGACGATTTCGCCGCGATGCATGACGATCAGCCGATCGCAGATCTGCGCCGCCACGCGCAAATCGTGGGTGATGAAAAGGATCGCCAGGTCGAAGCGCTTCTGGATGTCGTCGATCAGGCGCAGGACCTGCGCCTGGACCGAGACGTCGAGCGCCGACACCGCCTCGTCCGCCACAAGGATGTCGGGCTCCATCGCCAGGGCTCGCGCGATCGAAATACGCTGCCGCTGGCCGCCGGAGAACTGATGCGGAAAGCGATCCACCGCATGCGGCTCCAGCCCGACGAGTTGCATGAGCTCGCGTGCGCGCTCCAGCGCTTCGGCCTGGCTTCGCCCGAAGTTCATCGGACCCTCGATGATCGACTGGCCGACAGTGCGCCGCGGATTGAGCGACCTGTAGGGGTCCTGAAAGATCATCTGCATGCGTTGACGCAGCGTACGGCCGCCCGGGGCCTGCGGCAATTCCACGTCGCCGGACGAAGGCTCGATCAATTGCATGATGCACCGTGCAAGCGTCGATTTTCCGGAGCCGGATTCGCCGATAATGCCGAGCGTCTCCCCGCGCCGAACGGAAAGGGAGGCCCCCTGGAGGGCATGGACGGTTCGGGATTTGCGAAACAGGCTGCCGCTTCGATATGTCTTTGTCAGCGACTCGGCCTTGAGAGCGACGTCGCCGGTTATGACATGCCCGTTTCGCTTCGGCTCCAGCGTGGGAACAGAGGCGATCAGCATGCGCGTGTAGTCGGAGGCCGGCGTATCGAGCACCTGACTGACGGCGCCCTGCTCGATCATCTTGCCGGCTCTCATGACGACCACCCGGTCCGCGATTTCGCGGACGACGCCGATGTCGTGCGTGATGAACAGCACGCCCATGCCGCGCTTGCGCTGAAGGTCGCGAATTTGTGCCAGAATTTGCGCCTGCGTCGTTACGTCGAGTGCTGTCGTCGGTTCGTCCGCGATCAGCAATTTCGGTTGCAGGATCAGCGCGGCTGCGATGAGAACGCGTTGCCGCTGGCCGCCGGAGAGCTGATGCGGGAAGGCGTGATACAGGCTTTCCGGCTCCGGCAGGCGAACTTCCGCCATGGCGGCCACGACCTTGTCGAAGCGTTCCCTGGACGATAGCGACAGATGGGTCCTCAGAACCTCGTCGATTTGCTTGCCAACGCTCTGAACGGGATTGAGCGCCGTCATCGGCTCCTGAAAGATCATTCCGATGCTGCGCCCGCGCAGATCCCGCATCTCGGCCGGCGTTGCCCTGGTGATGTCCCTGCCTTCGAACAGGATACGTCCGGCAGGCTTCGGGAAGACCTTCGGCAACAGCCCCATGATGGATTGTGCCGTCACCGATTTTCCAGACCCCGACTCTCCAACGACGCAGACGATTTCGCCGGCGGCGACCGAGAAGGAGACGTGATCTACGGCAAGGCCGCGATCGCCGCTGCCGGGGAGGGAAATGGCGAGGTTTTCGACCTCGACGACAGGTGGGGTCGTTTTCATCGAAATTCCCTCACATCCGTTTTGCGATCCGGGGATCGAGCGTATCGCGCAGCCCATCCCCGAGCAGGTTGATGCCAAGCACCGTGAGAGCCAGGAAGAGGCTCGGCAGAAAGACCAGGCGGGGAGCAACCTGGAAGAACGTGCGGCCTTCGGAAATCATGTTGCCCCAGCTCGGAATTTCCGGCGGCAATCCCGTCCCGAGGAAACTCAGCCCCGCCTCGATCAGGATGGCGGAGGCGCAGATGTAGGTGCCGAGCACCATCAAAGGCGCGTATGCGCTGGGCAGGATATGGCGCAGGAGGATCTTCGAGGTCGGCGTGCCGACGGAGATGGCCGCCTCGATGAACGGTTCCTCGCGCACGGTCAGCACGACGCTGCGCACCAGCCGGACGACGCGCGGGATTTCGGGGATCGTCAGCGCGGCGACGACGCTTGCGATGCCGGCGTGGGTCAGCGAGACGAGCGCGATGGCCAGCAGGAAAGTGGGAATTGCCATCAGGCCATCCATGATGCGCATCACCACGGCATCCACCCAGCGGAAGTAACCCGTCACCAGCCCGAGCGTGACGCCGGCAGTCAGCGCGACCGTTGCGACGCAGAGCCCGATGAGGATCGAGCTGCGCGCACCGTAGATCGCACGGCTGTAGACATCGCGCCCGAACAGGTCCGTTCCGAACCAGGCAAGCGCGGAGGGCGGCTTCAGGCGCATGCCCGGTGCGATACGCGTGGGATCGACGGTTCCGAGAAGCGGAGCAAGGATTGCGATGACGACGATGGTCGCAACGAGCAATCCGCCGATGAGGATGGAGGGATGGAGCAAAGGCGCAGGAAGCCGGCGCTTTGCGGAAACCGGGGCGAGGGGGGACGAAGCGGGGCTGTTCATCAGTAGCGTACTCGCGGGTCGAGGAAGGCGTAGCCGATGTCGATCGCCAGGTTGACGAGGACGTATACGCCGGAGAATACGAGGATGACGCCCTGGATGACGGGGTAATCACGCTTCAATATGGCGTCCACGACGAGGCGCCCGA
Source organism: Rhizobium sp. SYY.PMSO (assembly GCF_046840415.1). NCBI lineage: Bacteria > Pseudomonadati > Pseudomonadota > Alphaproteobacteria > Hyphomicrobiales > Rhizobiaceae > Rhizobium > Rhizobium sp. SYY.PMSO. The sequence goes on along the minus strand of NZ_CP177351.1, from coordinate 1,328,734 downwards.
TACCGGGAATGTTGAAGACAGTCTCGATCACCACCACGCCGCTGATCAGCAGCGCAACGCCGATGCCGATGACGGTCAGGATCGGTATGGCGGAGTTGCGCAGGGCGTGCCGTGTCACCACGATGCGCTCCTTCACGCCCTTGGCCCGCGCGGTCCGGATGAAATCCTCGCCCATCATTTCAAGAACGCTTGCCCGCGTGATGCGTGCGATCAGCACGAGATAGGCAAGCCCCAGCGTCATGGTGGGCAGCGCGATATTGGACAGGAAAGGAAGGATGCCCTGGCGAATGCTGGTGAATCCCTGCACCGGCAGCACATGCAGCTGCAGCGAGAAGACATAGATGAGGCAGTAGCCGAGCACGAAGACCGGGATCGAAAACCCGAGGACGGAGATGAGCATCAACGCCCGATCCAGCCAGCTTCCTGCGGTGGCGCCGGCAATCGTGCCGAGAGGAACCGCAATCAGGATCGAAAAGACGATCGTTGTCAGCGTCAGGGAGGCGGTCGGCTCCAGGCGCTGCAGAATGAGATCGGCGACGGGAATGTTCGAGAAGATCGACATGCCCAGATCGCCACGCAAAAGCGAGCCGGCCCAGAGGATGAACTGGGTCAGCAGCGGCTGGTCCAATCCGAGCGTCGTGCGGATTCTGTCGATCGTCGCGGCGTCGGCATTGTCGCCCGCGATGACGACGGCAGGATCGCCCGGGCTTAGCCTCAACAGCAGGAAAACCACGATCGAGACGATCAGGATCACCGGGACCAGACTGAGGATTCGCTTGGCGATGAACGATAGCATGCAATAGTTCCCGCATTTTTCATTTATTATTGTATGCAATTTTTGCCATCTTACGCATGCAATCAATCTTTCGTAAAGAGCCATTCGTCGCTCCGGCGAAAATAATCCGACCGGGAGCTGGACAATTTCTCAGGGCTTGGGAGAGCAAAAAAAGGCTGGACACACACAATAGTCGTATGCAATTCGAGGAGAAACCTAGAGGTGGGAGACCGGGAATGGCAAAGAAAGCAAGCGATGCGGGCGGTGGCCGCTCCCAGGCTGTGCATCGCGCTTTGAAGCGGGCCATCATTGATCAGGCCCTGACGCCAGGATCGAAATTGCCGGAAGATTCGATCGGCGAGCGAATGGGTGTCAGCCGGACGCTCGTCCGCGAGGCGCTGGTTCGCTTGAGCCAGGAAGGCTTGGTCGAACTGCGGCCCAACAAGGGAGCGGTGGTTGCCCGGCCCAGCCTGGAAGAGGGGCGCGATCTGTTCCTGACGCGCATGGCGTTGGAGCGGCTGGTGGTGGAAACCCTTTCGGGCAACTTGACTCCGGATCAGATCGACGCGCTTTCGGCCCACATAGAGGCGGAGAACGCCTCCAGAGCGCAGCACGCCACGTCGATCCGCCTGGCAGGCGAATTCCACACGCTTCTCGCCCAGATGACGAATAATTCCAGCCTCATCCGCTATGTGAACGAACTGGTTGCCCGCAGTTCGCTGATACTTGCGCTTTACGGGCGGCCGCATTCGTCCGAATGCGCGGTGTCGGAGCATCGGGACCTGCTGGACAGGTTGATTGCCGGCGATACTGCCGAGGCAGTCGCTCTCATGTCCCATCATCTCGATTCCATAACCATTCGCGCCGTTCTTCCCAAGGAAGACGACATCAGGGATGTACTGTCCGCCTATGCCTCGGCGGAAGGCCTGGGTTAGACAATCGGGTCTTTCCTTATAAAAACCGCCACGGGGCGCTCGCTTTCGATCTGCCGCCACCGGCTGCGAGGAATGCACGGCGCCGACGTCCGCAGAGGCTTGTCTCCATGCATGGGGCATGGACGACGAGGCGCCGGCCTCCGGCGATATGCGCTGAGAGCGGTAGCGCTTTATTCCCTTAATCCTGTCCTCCCGATCCAACGCGCGCAAGACTTCCGCTCCTGCCCCAATCGGCATGAACGGCCTTCAAATCAGCGCGGCGAGATAATGGTGCTCTACGTGTTCAAGGAATGTCGGAGCTGCTGCAGATGTCCTCTGGCTCATACGAACTGCATGTAAATTTAATCGCCGTGAGATTTCAAAAATGGCCGGAGACGCCGGTTCCACGTTCGCCTAGCATCGAGGCGCAAGGGCCTGGTCGAACGTGATCGGTTTGACTTGCTGCGATAAAGAAAGCGGTTTGGTGAAGAATGGTGATAGTATTCCGATGTCGGTCCGACATGTTTTCGGCCGTTGCCCGCACTGGCGAGCCGGCCGGATTGGGGGGTACAATGATTAGAGAGACCGCGACCGGTGACGCTCACTCCATCGTCCGGCGGGAGCGCCACGGCGATTGGATCCTTTCCATAGTGAGCGAGACGGTGGCCGACCGCCCGCGGCAGCGCTGCACGATCTCCCATGTGCAGTTCGGTCTAGAGACGCGCAAACCTATCCTGTCGATCGAACTGTATCCCGAAAAAAGAGGCTTGAGGGGGACGCTGGTCCTCCCGGCCGGCCTGCGTCGGGAAAACGGCGTGGTGCTGGAAGGAGACGAGGCTGCCTCCGGACTGGCGCAGCCGTTCAGAGCAGAGTTTCCGCTCGGTTGCGCCGTCGATCTTGATCTCGATGCAGCCGTGATCGCCAGCTTGAGGCGGGACCGCAACCTGCATGTAAGGGCCACCGCCGATAATACGGGCCGGGAGGTGATCTTCACCATCCCGCTCAATGGATTTTCCGCCACTCTGAGGCGGGCATTTTCCATCGCCGATCCGAGCGTCGGGACGCGCGCCCGCCGATCGAGCCGGATCGCTCATTACGGCAATTCCATGAAAAGTTGAACCGTTCCGGGGATGCCGCCAAGGTGGCGGGCGCTTTCCCGGTATTGCTCCAGCTCGGCAATTACCAGCGCGTGCGCTCGGACAAACAGATGGAAGCCTGAGGTACTTTCAGGCCAGGAAAGGCATTCCCGTTCAGGCCGAGCCACGAAGCATGATTTCGCCGTTCAACAGGATAGTCGAAGGACCGGCTGCCGTCATGTTCTGATCGTCCTGATCGATCATGCGGAACAGAAGGTCCATGGCTCCCTGGGCAATCTGCCTGTAATCCTGCGCGACGGTCGTGATGGGCGGGCAGGCGTAACGCGACAACGGATGATCGTCATGGCCGGCGATTCGCAGCTCGCCTTGGCCGGTTTGGCCAACTTTTATGCCGGCGTGATAGGCCGCCGCAATCGCGCCGAAGGCAATTCGGTCGTTCGCGCACAGGATGGTGTTGGTCGGAAAGCCGCCGCTTTCGATAAACCTCACTGCCTGCTCGAAGCCGAAGCGTTCGAAATCCCAGGTGCCGCCGCTGGAAATGGGCAGAACGACAGGCTCCTTGTTCAATTGCCGCATGGCGTCGGCATAGGCTTGCTCTCTCGTTCTGGCATTGGTGTTGACGAGGGGCATGCCGAGATAGCAGGGAGGCTCGCCGGATCGGCACAGATATTCCACCATCAGCTTGAAGCTCTGGCGATTGTCCGTGCCCACGAATGGCGAGCTGTCATCCAGGGGGGAATCGACATAGATGAGCGGAATGGATTGCCCCAGTGCATGCAGGGTTTCCTGCTGCGACTTGACGCCGAGCGCTGCGATGACGGCGCCGGCGACGTTCATCGAGCGCAGGGTTTCGATCGCGCGGGCCTCCAGCGCCGCGTCGCCGTCCGACGACAGGACGAATGCAAGATAGCCGGAGCCGTTCGCGATGACTTCGATGCGGCGCGTCAGCGCCATGTAGAACGGGTCGGTGGTGTCGGGAACGATGATGCCGAGAATGTTGCTGCGGCGGCGATTGAGGTTCACGGCGAAGATATTGGGCCTGAAGCCGCTATCTTTCAAAGCGGCTTCGATAATGTCGCGCGTTTTCTTCCGTACGGATGCGGGGTCGTTGAAGTACTTCGATACCGTTGGTCTGGACAGCCCGACAAACTCGGAAAAGTCCTCCATGGTCTTGATGGGCTTTTCTGACAACCCTTGTTCCACCTTGCAGTTATCGATCTTGATCTTAGGTGCTTCTTACGGCCCCCTGTTCGGTGCCTGTTCGAAAACTTACCGGCACGCTTCGAAATAATCTTCCAAAACGAGGTCTATCGCGTCAAGGGCGAGCGCTTCGGCGCGCGGAGCAATTTTACCTTGGCGAACCGATTGATAGCTTGGCCGCAGATACTGGCTGATCAGCGTTTCGGGAATGTCGATGCCTTCCAGCAGGGCAAAAAGCGACGTCACGGCCGCCGCGATTTCAGGATGCGGCCAGTAGTAGCGGATGCGGTCGCTGTAGCTGAAATGACGCTGGATATGCCGTTCCGACTCCGAGCCGTGGTAGTATTTTTCCCAGTTGCCGGGATCGGCGGTCAAAACGCGTTCGATGACGGCGACGAGCGTTTCCTGCCGCTTGCCGGGGAACAGAAACTCGGCGATCCGGTCCAGGCCGTAATAGGCTTCCCGAAGCGCAAAGGTGAGGCCCGGACCGACCTTCAAAATTGCGAAGCCGTCCAGCACCAGTTGCCGAAGCGCTTCGCGGCTTTGATAGTCGGTGGAATGGGCCTCGAACACCAGGCCCGGCAAATCCGAAAGCGCCGCACTCAGGGCCGCTGCCTTCTGCGGGATATAGGCGATCACGTTCTCGTTGCCGAACTCGACGCCGGGCTGGACGACCGCGCCGATGACGCGGGAAAACGCCTCTTTCACTCCCGCCGCTTCGAAGGCCCGGCGGTGAACGGCAATCGTTTCAAGGGCTGCCTCCGGCTTCGTTACTTCCAGAACGTCCAGCTCCTCCATCGCGCCGCCCGGAATGGGAACTTCGGTGCCGACAATATAGACGGGTTTCACGCCCGGCTTTCCCTGCAGCGCCTTCTCCGCCACGGCCGCAAGACGGGCCGCACGCTCCGCCGTCAGGGCATCTGGAAGTGCGACCGGCTCGCCTGCGCAGCCCATGCTCGTATCGAGATGCAGTTTGGTGAAGCCCGCCTCGGCATAGGCCTTGATCATCTCGCAGGCCTTCGCCATCGCGTCGTCGGCCGGCAGCGTCTTCCAGGGATTCGGGCCGAGATGGTCGCCGCCAAGGATCAGCCGATCCAGCGGAAAGCCTGTCTTTGCGGCTATCGTCTCGACAAAGCTTTTGAAGTCGGCGGGCGTCATTCCGGTGTAGCCGCCGTCCTGATTTACCTGGTTGCAGGTGGCTTCCACGAGCAGATGGCAACCTTTGCGCCCGGCGTGCAGCATTGCCGCTTCGATAACGGTCGGATGCGCCGAGCAGATCGAGGGAATGCCTTTGATGCTCGCGCGCTCGCGCCAGGTCGAGATGTCGGAGAGATAGCTCGTCTGCATGTCAGGCAATTCCTTGTGTTTCTATAAGGGAACGAAGCTCGGCTTCCGTCGAGGCGCCTTCCATGGGGCCGGCTTTCGTGACCGCCCGCGCGCCCGATGCATTGGCATAGCGCAGGGCAACGGCCGGGCTTGCCCCTCTCAGCCAGAAGGTGACGAAGGTGGCGCCGAAGCAGTCGCCGGCACCCGTCGGATCGACTTCCTCCACTTCGAAGCCCGGAAGATGCAGATGCAGCCCGGCATCGTGATAGGTGGCACCTGCGGCGCCGCGCTTGATGACGATGGCTTTGATGCCGCGAGCCAGCAGGTCGGCGACGGCCTCCGTCTCGGTCTGGGCCGTCGTAAACAGGAAGAGTTCTTCCCCGCTCGGCAGGAACAGGTCCGTTTTCGACAGCACCGTCCGCAGCGCTTCCCGCATGCCGGGCGTATCGAGAATTTCGGCGCGCAGGTTAGGGTCGAAGGAGACGGTTCCGCCGTTCGCCTTGATCCGCTCGACTGCCGTCAGCACGCTCTCGACCACGCTTGGAGAATAGAGCGCGGTGCCCATGACGTGCATATGGCTGCAACCGTCGACGAGCGCCAGCGTCTTCTCCGATAGCGTGATCGTGCCGCAGGCGCTGTGGCGAATGTTGAAGACGAAGGCACGGCTGCCGTCTTCGCGATAGCGCACGAAGGCGCTGCCGGTCGTGCCCTGAGGAACGACTTCGATGCCGGAAATATCGACGCCGTCCTCTTGCAGCCGATTGGTGTTCACCCAGCCGAAATCATCGTCGCCGACGCGCGAGATGATGGCGCACGGCTGACCGAGCTTGCCGACCTGATCGATGAAGATGGCGGGCGCGCCGGACGGGAAGGGACCGATGAGCGGCACCGGCTCGCGGAAGCCGTTTCCGCGATCGGTGGCAACGATTTCGACCAGGATTTCGCCGATGGTAAGGACTTTGGACATGGTGCAATGGTGCCCTGATTTACTGCTTGGCTCGTTTCGCGCGCACATCCAGATAGACGGCTACCAGGATAACGACGCCCTTGACGATGAGTTGGTAGAAATAGGGAACGGACAGCATGTTCATGCCGTTGTTGAGGACACCGATGATGAGCGCCCCGATCAACGTGCCGACCATGGTGCCAACACCTCCCGAAAGGCTTGTACCACCAAGGACAGCCGCCGCGATAGCATCGAGTTCGTAGCTCATTCCCGCATTGGTCTGCGCTGAAAAGAGCCGGGAGGAGAGAAGGATGCCGCTGATGGCCGACATGATGCCGGAGATCATGAAGATGGTGATCTTCAGCCTGTCGACCTTGATGCCCGAATAGAGCGCGGCTTCCTTGTTGCCGCCCGTCAGATAGGCCCGGCGTCCGAACGTGGTCTTGCTGAGCAGGATGTGATTGAAGACGAACAGGACGGCCACGAACCAGATGACGATCGGAATGCCGATGAAGCTCTGGGTGCCGATCGCCGTCCAGCTCGGGTCCATGATCATCGCCGGGGCGCCATTGGTCGGAAGGCTGACGAGGCCGCGATAAATCCCCATGGTCGCGACCGTGACGATGAAGGATGGCAGCATGAGCTTTGCCGTCAGCACGCCGTTCAGCAGGCCGAGCACCGCGCCGGCAAGGAGGGTTATGACGATGGCGGGCACGAAGCCGAGGCCGAAAAGAATGCACTGCGCCCCGACCATGCCGGCAACCGCGATGATGGAGCCGATCGAAAGATCGATCTCGCCGAGCAGGATGACCCAGGTCATGCCGAATGCGGCAATGGCGATGACGGCCACCTGCTGAAGAATGTTCAGGAAGTTGGCGACCGACATGAAGCGCCCGTTGGTGAGGGAAAAGATCACGCAAAGGGCAACGAGCGACAAGAAGATGCCGCCGTACTGCTTGAGGACCCGGCTATAGGCAGCATTGGCTGCGCTGTTGTTGCTCATGATAGAAATCCCGTCGCAAAGCTCATTATTTTCTCGGGCGTCATCTGGTCCGGCGTCGCGATCGCCGTCATGCGGCCTTCGCTCATGACGACGACACGGTCGCTCATGCCGATGACCTCAGGCAGTTCGGAGGACACCAGCAGGATTGCCGTGCCTTCTGCCGCCAGCTGGCGGATGATTTTGTAGATTTCGAACTTGGCCCCGACGTCCACGCCCCGCGTCGGCTCATCGAGGATGAGAATTCGCGGCTTCGTCAGCAACCACTTCGCCAGAACGATCTTCTGCTGGTTGCCGCCCGATAGCGAGCCGGCCACGGTTTCCAGCGATGCCGTCTTGATGGCGAGGCGACCGACTTCTTCCGTGGCGGCCTGCCGTTCGCGTCGGCGCTTGAGGAAGCCGAAGCGATCGGCGAAGTCTTTCAGCGCCACCATCGAAATGTTCGTTTCGACGCTATGGGCAAGGACGAGACCTTCTTCCTTGCGGTTTTCGGTGACGAACCCGATGCGCTTGTCGATGGCTTCGACGGGCGAGCGGATGGCAATTTCCTTGCCGTCGATCGAGACGGTGCCCGCTGACGATTGCCTCATGCCGAACAGGGTGTTCATCACCTCCGATCGCCCGGAGCCGATCAGGCCGAAGAAACCCAGGATTTCTCCGCTTCGAACGTCGAAGCTGACATTCTCGAACTCGCCCGGGCGGGACAATCCCTGGACGGACAGAGCCGCCTTTTGATCCGCGGATGGTGCAGGTACATCGCGCGGCGGATAGATCTCGTTCATGTCGCGGCCGACCATCAGGGCGATCAATTCCTCGATCGTCGTCTCGGTCCTGTCGCGCGTCGTGATATAGCTGCCATCGCGCACGACCGTAATATCGTCGCTCAACCGCATGATCTCTTCCATGCGATGCGACACGTAGATGATCGCGACATCCTGGGCCTTCAGGCGTGCGATGATGTCGAAGAGAATTTCCGCCTCGTTGTCGCTGAGCGAGGATGTCGGCTCATCGAGAATGACGACCTTGGCCTTGATGCTGAGACCCTTGGCGATCTCGACCAGCTGCCGCTGCGCGATCGACAGATCGCCCACCTTGTCGGTGACGGAAACGGGTAGTTTGAGTTCGGCGACCAGTTCGGCCGCCTCGCGAATGAGCGCCTTGTCGTTGATGAAGCCGCAACGGGATGGTTCCCGTGTCGCAAGGATGTTCTCCGCGACGGTCAGGTTGTTGCACAGGCTGAGTTCCTGAAAGACGATCGTCAGGCCGGCCTTCGTCGCGTCCTGCGGCCCCGCCGGGGCATAGGGCTCGCCGGCAAGGCGGATGCTGCCCGATGTCGGCTGATAGACACCGGCAAGGATTTTCATCAGGGTCGATTTGCCCGCGCCGTTCTCTCCGAGGATCGTGTGCACGCGACCCGGCATGACGCGCAGCTGCATGCCCTTCAGTGCGGAGACGGAGCCAAAGACTTTCGTTACGTCCTTGATCTCCAGGATTGGACTGCCATTCGAGGATGCCATGCCTCACCTTTTCTTGCCTGGCTCCGGCGGCCCGCGATAAAACGCAAGCCGCCGGGAGGTGCGGTCTTTTCTGTAGAAAAGCCGTCTTGGGAGCAGATAGGATTAGTTCTTCTTCACGTACACGCCGGGCACGATGGGCTGGCTTTCCGGAACGCTTTCGCCAGCCTTGACCTTGATGGCCGTGTCGACGGCAAGCTTGCCCATCTGGTCAGGGAACTGCTGGATGACGCCGACCATGTCGGGGTCCGTGTCGACCGCCTTGATCGCTTCCGGCATGCCGTCAAAGCCGATCACCTTCACCTTGCCGCCGAGCCCGGCGGATTTCACGGCGACGGACGCAGCAAGCGCGGCATCGTCACCGAAGCCGAAAATGCCCTTGATATCGGGATTGGCCTGCAGCATGTTCTGCGCCACGGCCAGAGCCTCGGCGCGCGTGATGCCGGTCTGGATCGAGACGATCTTGATGTCGGGATGCTTTGCGATCGCATCCTTGAAGCCGTTCACGCGGTTGACCACGGACTGCACCAGCGGATAGTCGATGATGGCGACATTGCCCTTGCCGCCGAGCTGCTGCGCCATCAGTTCGCCAGCCTTGACGCCGCCGGCGTAATTATCCGTGCCGATGTAGGACGCAACCTTGGCGCCTTCGACCGGAACGTCGACGGTGATGACCTTGATGCCGGCTGCCTGGGCGCGCGCAACGGCCGCCAACGCGCCCTTGCTGTCGACGGGCGACATGATGATCACATCGACGCCCTTGACGATGAAGTCTTCGATATCGGCCAGCTGCTTGTTCAGGTCCTGGTTGGCGATCGACATTTCGACCTGAACGTTCTTGGCAGCGGCTTCATCCGTGATGGCCTTGGCAAGCGCGTTGTAGAAGGGGTGCTGCTGGGTGAGCAACGAAACGCCGATGTCTTCGGCGTGGGCCGTGACGGCTGCCAACATGACGCTGGCGGAAACAAGCAGGGACTTGGTGAAAGAAGATAGAGTCAAAGGAGCTCCTCCCTATGATGAGACCTCGAAAGCGGACGTCCGTCCTGGCACGGCCTCCCACCAGCGGACGGGATGCTTCATAAAGTCATTTCTTAACGCGCGTCAAGTTTTATTTATCCGCGCGAATTATTTTAATTCATCTTGTGCTAAGAAATTTGCGGAAAATTGACGGCGGCAGAGCGTCCGGCGACGCGTTTGCGCGCCGAACCCGGCTATGGAAGTCAAAGGGATTGAGTGAGTGGCAGGCGGCCTGCTTTCCGGGCGGAGGCGATCCGTCATTGCCTCGAAACAAGAAACGGCAATTTCAGTCCCGGGATGAAAAGGGCGGCACGCATTGTGTACGGTCCGGCCGGGTGACGCCGCCGTAAACACGGGACTTCCGGAATCGCCCTAAAAGCGCTCCATCCGCCGGCCGACCTTCAGCAGAAACTGGCCGCGGGAGGCATCGGTCGAGCGGTTCATGTCGTAGTGGGCGAGGAAGACGACCGGGGCGAAGGGCTTGATCTGTGCCCGCAACACGCGCTTGACGATCTTCTTCGGCGGATTGCCGGCGACAAAGGCGCGGAAGGGGTCGGCGCCGTAGGTCAGCACTGCGCCGAGCTTGCGGATGTGCTGCAGCTTGGAGCGGACCTTGCCGTCGACAAGCTCGAAAGAGACGCCGGGGAGCCAGACCCGGTCGAAATAGCCCTTGAGGATAGCTGGAAAGCCAAAATTCCAGACCGGGGTGACGATCACCAGCGCCTCGGTGCGCTCCAGTCGTTCGACATGGGATTTTACCGCCTCGGTATTGTCGGGATAGTCGTGATAGATGACGCGGTCGTGTCGCGACAGCACGGGATCGAAGCCTTCGGCATAGAGGTTGCAATCGTCGACCTCGTGACCGGCACGCTTCAGGCTCGCGATGGTTTGGCGGTGCAGTGCGGCTCCGTAGCTTTCCTCGACCGGGTGGGAATGAAGGACGAGAACCTTCATGACGCCTCCATCAGCGCCGCAAGGCCCGGGAAGAGGTAGTTCTTGCCGGATTTGAAATCGAAATTCGGATCGTCCCAGGCGATCATCTTGCCGGGATTGAGCAGGCCCTTCGGATCGGTTTCCTTCTTGAAGGCGAGTTGCACGGCATCCGTCTGCTTCATGCCGCCTTCCTCCAGCGTGTAGCGATGCGGATTGAAGATCGGGCAGCCGTGATCCTGATGGATCTTGATGATTTCCTCAAGCCGCGCCTCGGACGTATAACGCACGAGCGGCAGGCCGGCGCACTGGATCTCCCCGTCGAACCTGATGAATTCGAGATGGCCGGGCACTTCGTCGCCGAAGATCTCCACCATCTTCTGCACCTTGGCGACATGGTCCGGCCCCGGATACTGCACTTGCAGGTAGGTGATCGACGGATCGACCTTGAGGGCGCGCAGCGTCGTATGGTTCCAGGCGAGCTCATAGGCATGCGGGATGCCCTTCATGCTTTCCACCTTGTCAGAGCGGAAGGTGATCTCGCCTTTCTGCTGCCGCGTAAAGGCGATGAAGGGATCCATCGCGTGCGGGGCGATCATCAGCGCCACGATCGATTGCCCCGGGCGGATATAGGGCTTGTGGCGAGCAAAATATTCATACGGAATAGGGGCCGCGATCGGGGCGATTTCCTTGACCAGAATGCCGTTGCACTTGGCGAGCGCGTCGGAAAACCGCACGGCATCCATGAAATCGTCATAGCCGACAAGCACGTCCACCCACTCATAGGCCGGCGCCAGCGGCATTTCGATTTCGGTGATGATGCCGTTGGTGCCGTAGGCATGGCTGACCTTGGTCAGATCCCAGCCGGTGAGATCGAGGATGCGGGGCTCGGCTTCCATCGTCACGACGCGCAGGCGCAGGATGTTGCCGAGATCGCGCAGGCCGCCCCAGGTGATGGAACCGACGCCGCCGGAGCCGCCGGCGATGAAGCCGCCGATCGTCGCCGTCTGCGCGGTCGAGGGATGAAAGCGCAGTTCCTGGCCGGAATGGGCCTTGGTCTGGCGGTCGAGCTCGGCGATGACGATGCCGGGCTCGCAGATGACACGGCCGGGGTGGATCTCCTTGACCTTGTTCATGGCGGCGAGATTGAGCACGATACCGCCGGAGAGCGGCATGGCCTGGCCGTAATTGCCGGTGCCGGTGCCGCGCGGCGTGACGGGAACGTCATGCGCATAGGCGACCTTCAGCGTACGGATCACCTCTTCCTCTGTCTTCGGCGTGACGACGAGATCGCCCGTCACGTTTTCGAGCTGGGCTTTCAGGATCGGCGAATACCAGTAGAAGTCCCGGCTCTTCTGGCGCACGAGCGCCGGATTGTCTTCGACGGCGATACCTTCGAGTTCTTTCTTGATGCGCTGGTAATCCGGCATGTCAGGCTCCAATGACGCTGTCGAGTTCACGATAGTCCGGCAGGTTGCGGTCGATCACCTTGCCCTTGCGAAGGACGACGCGGTCGGACTGCGGACGGGAAAGGAATTCGCTCCAGCGCCGGGCGCTGAAAAGCACGAGATCGGCCGGGCTGCCGACCGCTATGCGCCCGATGTCCGGGCGGCCGAGAATGGCCGATGGCGAGGTGGTGACGACCCTTGCCGCCGTATCCAGCGGATGGTCGAGATGCAGGATGCGCACAGCTTCGCGGAACACCTCGACCGGATCGAGATCGCCATAGGCATAGAAGGGGTCGCGGGTATTGTCGGAGGCGACGGCGGTGGGAACACCGGCCGCGGCAAGCTCGTGCAGGAGGGTGACGCCGCGCCAGCGCGGCGTGCGCCCGGGATGGCGGTCCTGCAGATACATATTGCACATCGGCAGCGAGACGATGGAAATCCCGGCCCTGGCGACCAGATCGATGGTCGCGCGCGCGACATCCTCATCCTGCCGGGCAAGCGAGCAGCAATGGCCGGCCGTCACCTTGCCGGTATAGCCGTTGCGCAGCACGGCTTCGGCGATTGCCTTCAGCGTCAGGACTTCTCTGTCTTCGGTCTCGTCGACGTGCAGATCGATATCGAGGCCGTTGTCGGCGGCGGCGCGGATCAGCTTGTCTAGCTGCGCATCCAGCTCCGGGCTCATCTGGGTAACGCCGCCCATCAAGCCGCCGGCGTCGCGAACGACCGTCAGCAAATCGGCGAAAAAGGCTTCATCCGCCATGTTTTCGAGTGGAAAGAGGGCGACGGCCTGCAGCGCGATCCTGTCCTTCCAGGCATCGCGAACCGAGCTGAAGACCTCGAAGGAAATGCGGTGCTGCGGCGCCAGCGAATCGAGATGAGTGCGGATCAGGCCGGTGCCATGGGCATAGGCCGAGCGCAGAGAGAATTCCATGCGCCTGTGCACGTCGTCGGCCGACCAGTTGGCCTCGCGATCCGCGCGCACGGCATCGAGGGCGCCCATGAAGCTGCCGTCCGGATTGGCGCGGCGCTCCCATATGTGGCCCTTGTCCAGATGGGTATGCATATCGGCGAAGGTCGGCCAGACCATGCCGTCCTTCATATCGACCTTGGCATATTCGGCCGGTGCGGCGCCGGGCGCGAGGATATCGCTGACGAGGCCGTCGGCGACGACGATATCGGCTTTGACGAGACCTTCGGCGGTGGGTGCCCCAAAGCCGGTCAGCGTCACGGCGGGCACCGTGGCATTGCTCAGCACGAAGCGGGCGGCATTCGGCGGCGACATGAAGGCGTGGGACATCAGTTCTCCCGCTTGAGGCTGCTCTCATGCCAGCGATGCAGGCTCAGCCATGAGATGAAGGAGGTGAAGGCGAAGATGGCGACGCCGAGCGCCGACAGGAGCAGGAGCGCTGCAAAGAGCCGCGGCATGTTCTGGCGGTATTGCGCTTCCAGCAGGCGGAAGGCGAGGCCGGAATTGGGGCCGCCGGAGCCGGCGGCGAATTCGGCGACGACCGATGCGATCAGGGACAGACCGCCGCCGATCCTCAGCCCGGTCATGAAATAGGGCTGGGCGGCAGGCAGCTTCAGATGCAGCAATGCCTGCCAGCGCGAGGCGCCATAGAGATCGAAGAGATTGAGAAGATTGTGATCGACGCTTTTCAGGCCCTGCACCATGTTGGAAAGGATGGGGAAGAAGGCGACGAGGAAGCCGCAGATCAGCAATGCCCCCTCACGCGTGGGCGCATAGATCAGGATCAACGGCGCGATCGCCACGATCGGAGTTACTTGCAGGATGACGGCCAGCGGATAGAAGGCCAGCTCGATCCAGCGGGACTGCACCAGGAAGATGGCAAAGCCGACACCGCCGATCAGCGCAAGCACCAGCGAGATGAAGGTGATCTCCGTCGTCACCCACAGAGCTGGCCAAAGAATGCCCCAGTCGGAAACGAGCGCTTTGGCGACGGCGATCGGGCTCGGCAGGATATATTGCGGAACGCCGGTGATGACGACCAAAAGCTGCCAGAGGACAAGAAGCACGACGACGGTCAGGATCGGCACGAAGACGCCGAGCAGGCGCTCGATATTGCGCCTTCCGCCGGCGGGAGCGACACCGGCGGCTTCAACCGAAAGATCGACGGGCAGGCTGGTGCTGTCGCTCATCAATGGGCCTCCTGTCGGCCAATGGCCTCGATCAGGGAAAGGGAAACTTTTTCGCAAACCTGCCGATACTCTTCCGATGAGCGATAAAGCGGATCGCGCTCGCCGCTGGTTTCCAACGGGAAGTCGCTGTGGACGCGTCCGGGCCGCGCCTTCATGACGACGATGCGGTTGGAGAGATAGGCGGACTCATAGACGGAATGCGTAACGAAGATGACGGTGATGCCTGTCGTCTGCCAGAGGCGCAGGACGTCGTCGTTCAGCTTCTGCCGGGTGATTTCGTCGAGCGCGGCAAAAGGTTCGTCCATCAGCAGCAGCTTCGGCTTCGTCACCAGCGCGCGGGCAATCGAGACGCGCATCTTCATGCCGCCGGACAGCTCCCGTGGATAGGCATCGGCAAAGTCCTGGAGGCCGACTGTCGCCAGTGTTTCCATGATCTGTTCACGGGCCGCGGTCTTCGAAATACCCATCAGCTTCAAGGGCAGGTGGACATTGCCGAAAACCGTCTTCCAGGGAAGCAGGGTCGGCTCCTGGAAGACGAAGCTGATATCGCCTTCCGGCAAGCCCTTGGCGCTGATGCGCGAACTCGGCCAATCGATCCTGCCGCTCGAAGCGCCGCCGAGGCCGGCGATGATGCGCAAGGCCGTCGATTTGCCGCAGCCGGAAGGGCCGAGCAGGCTGATGAACTCGCCGCTCTCCACGTTGATCGACATGCCGGACAGCGCCAGCGTGCCGTTGGAAAAGACCTTGGAGACCTGCTCCATGACGACAAGCGGCCGCTTGCGCATTTCTGCGGAGGGGTCAGTGGTCGCATTGGGCAGTGTCATGTCTGGCTCTCTATCGATGTCGGCTACTGGGTTCGGAGCGAAAGTTGCCCTCTCCTGGCCCTCACCCCGCAGGCGGGGAAGGGGATGATCGCGTTTGCGGCCGCCGATGACTATCGCCATAACCTGTGGCGGCAGTTGCTGTTTCGTCGCCCGGCGGCCTTGCCCGAATGTTACTTCTTCAGGGACATTCCAACACCCTTGCAGACGAACTGCGTGTCGAAGGCTTTCTTGTAGTCGACATCGGCATCGAAGAGCTTGATCTGCACCATCTCGTCGAAGAACTTCTTGTAGTGCGCGTCGGTGATGCAGCCGATGCCCTTGTCGAGGGCATCGCCGGATTCCAGGATGCCGTGTTCTTTCATCTGGGCGATGGAAAAGGCGATCTGGCCATCCGTTATATCGGGATTGTCCTTCTTGATCAGCTCGTTGGCCGCCTTGTTGTCGCCGTAGAGATAGTTGTACCAGCCTTCGATCGAGGCGTTGACGAAGCGCTGAACGAGATCGGGGTTCTTGTCGACCAGCGCCTTCTGCGTGGTGATCATCGTCGAGTAGGGCGAGTAGCCGGCGTCGGCGATCAGGAAGACTTTCGGCTTCCAGCCGGCCTGCTTCTCGATCTCGTAGGGTTCAGAGGTGACATAGCCCTGCTGCGCGGATTGTTTGTCGGCCATGAAAGGCGCCGGGCTGAAATTGTAGGGCTTGTACTGCTCATCCTTGAAGCCCGGAAAATTGGCCTTCATCCATTCGAAATAGGTGACGTAGCCGTCCTTGCTCAGGAACAGCGTCGGCAGCTTGGCGAGATCCTCGAATTTTTCCACGCCGGCATCCGGATGGGCGATCAGCACCTGCGGATCCTTCTGGAAGATGGCGGCGATATCGACGATCGGGATGCCCTGCTTGACCGCATCGATTTCCTGCTGCGGGCTTCCCATGTAGAAATCCAGCTTGCCGGAGACCAGAAGCGCCTGGTTGGCGGCGTTGGGGCCGCCCTGGACGATGGTGACGTCAAGGCCGTATTTTTTGTAGGTTCCATCGGCAACGGCCTGGTAGAAACCGCCGTGCTCGGCCTGTGCGAGCCAGTTCGTGCCGTAGGTGACTTTGTCGAGCGCATTTGCCGGCTCGGCCGCCGCGATCGCGGCCGCCAAGCCCATGGCGGCGAGAAATGCTTTCGTCTTCAATGCATTATACATGGCTGACTGTTCCCCTTATCTGCCATGGGACGTCGTTGTCGAAGCCCATTTCCTGTATTTGAGCGATTGCGTTGCGCTTTGAAAAGCATCAAAATTCGTGCACATTGATGCCTTTTCGGCATCTGTCCCGGCTCTGTGCCTAAATTGTGCGGCCTGGATAAAAAATAAGCAATGGGAACGGGCATGCTGCACTCGAGACGACTTCTTTACATCAACGAGATTGCCCGTTGTGGCTCCATCCGCAAGGCGGCGGCGCGGCTCAACGTGGCCTCGTCGGCAATCAACAGGCAGATTCTGGCCCTGGAGGAGGAGATGGGGGCACCACTGTTCGAGCGCCTGCCCCGCGGCCTCCGGCTGACGGCGGCGGGCGAGCTCTGTATCGAGCACATCCGCGAGGTATTGAAGAATTACGAGCGGCTGGAAGGGCGCATCCGCAGTCTGAAAATGCAGCAGGCCGGCAAGATCAGGATGGTCGCGACCACCGGCCTGACGGCCGGTCCTTTGCCTGAGATCATCGCGCGCTTTCTCTCCGAACATCCAAGGGTATTTATCCAGCTGCGCAACGATGCCGGCTCGACCACCATGGCGCCGGTCGTCTCCGGCGAAGTCGATATCGGCCTCGGCTTCAATATACCGGCGACACCGGGCATCCGTTCGCTCGGCAATTTCGACATACCGATCGGCATCGTGCTGCCGCCCGGTCATCCCCTGATCGGACCGGGGCCGATCAATCTTGCCGATGTCGTGGAGGAGCGGCTGCTGCTGGCGCAGCCGGGCACGAGCCTCAGGGATGTCATCAATCTGACGCTGGCGCGCCTTTCCGTGCAGGTCGAGCCGGTGCTGGAGAGCAACGCGTCGGAAATGCTGAAGCAGCTGGTGAAATGCGGTGCGGGGCTGACGCTGCTCAATCCGCTGGATGTCATCACCGAATGCCGGCGCGGCGAGCTGGTGTTCCGGCCGATCGCCGAGCCGAACTCGCGGCATCAGCCCATGAAGCTGTTCGCCCGCGCGCGGGCGCCGCTCGATGCCGCCACCAGCCTTTTCGTCGAATACCTGCTCGCGGAGCTCGCCGGGATGGTGGAAGAATTGCAGGCGAAGGGGCACATCGTCATGCCCTCCGAACGCCGCCGCTCGGACGGCTATTTCGAATAGAGATTGGAGAGCGGGTAGTCGCGCAGGTCGCGCAGCATCTCGATGAAGCCGGCGATCTGGTGCCGGCAGATGAGCGCGCCCTTTTCCGCCGTGCCGGCAGCGGCATTGCCGACGACGCCGTTGGGATTGAGATCGTGCGCGATCCAGGCGAGCGAATGCGGCGGCAGCGGCTGCAGATATCGGGAATGCTCCCTCATCCATTCCGCCTTGGAGACGAAATTCTCGGCCTTGTCCATCCGCACCAGCTCAGGCCGGAAATGCAGCATGAGCGAGGTTTCGACATCGCCGCCATGGATGCCGAAGCGCTGCTCGTGCTCGTCGATCATGCCGTCCGGCGTGCCGAAGCGGGTCCATTGCGTCGCAACCACGGCCATTCGGTGCCGCACGCGCAGCTCGCGGGCGACAATGCCCATGATGTCGAGATTTCCGCCATGGGAATTGACGATGACCATCTTGCGGATGCCGGCCTCCGCGACCTTGGTGCCGATCGCGGTCCAGACCGGGATCAAAAGTTCGGCGCCGAGAGATAGCGTGCCGGGGCCGTAGATATGCTCGTTGGCCTTGCCGATTTCCTGGGTCGGCAAAACGAGAAAATCGAGATCGTCGGGACGCTGGGTCTTCAGTTCCGCCAGCATTCCTTGCGCGATCGCGACATCGGTGGCGATCGGCAGATGAGGGCCGTGCTGTTCCGTCGAGGCGATCGGCAGGATCGCGATCGTGGTATCGGGCGAGAGATCGGCGAAATCATAGGTATTGAGTTCGTTCCAATAGAAGGGCTTCGCCATTGCCATGTCCTCTCGCCTGCATCTTATGGCTAACGGATACGGCAAGGATGGTGGCGGTGGAAAGCATCAATTTGCGGCCGTGCCGCTGCCTTTTTGCGTACGCAGGGGATGTAAAGGCGAAAGCCGCTATTTCTTCCGGCTTGGCAACGGAACCGTCAGGCCCGCACGGTCCGTGGTCGGAATTCGCGCTGAAACGGGCGTTGCCGGAGTTCATGGTGCCAAACGTCACAAAAATCGAATGTTTTCTAAAAAAATGTGATAAAAGGGCGGGATATTCTGCAAAGGCCAGGGGAGGGGACCATGCAGTCGTTGGTTGCGCCAGTTCATACGCCGGTGCCGGTGGAGGTCCTCGAGGCGGAAATCCGCAGGGTTTGCGGCGTGTTCAGCCTGGAACCGACGCTGTCGTCGGGCATCGTCGCCGGCGATGTCGCCACCCGCCGCATGGGTCTGTTCGAGACGGCGATCGTCGGGCTCGATGCCAGCAAGCATGTCGAGCGCGGCGTCAAGGCGATCCGGCAGGACCCCGGCGAGCACTTCTTTCTCCTGATCCAGGACGCCGGGCGTTGCCGCGTCGAGCAGAATGGCCTGGTCGCCGATCTGGCACCGGGCGACATGTTCCTGGTGGATTCTGTCCGGCCTTCCCGTTTCTTCTATGGCGGCGTCCGCTCCAGCCAGGTTTCGATCCATCTTCCCCGTCAAGAGATGGTGCATCGTTTCGGCGACGCCTGCACCGGCGGCGTCTCGATCAGCCGGAGCGATCCGCTCTGGCTCGCCATGCGGGCGGTGATGACCAAGATGCTGGATGGCCCGGCGGCCCAGCCGCAGCTCGGCGAAGCGTTCCTCTGTCTCATGGGCGCCTATTTCCAGTCGGCCCGGGAGACAGGCACGCGGCGGGCGCCGGCGACCTTGCTGTCGCGCGCGCTTGCCCTGATCGACCGCCACGCTGCCGATCCAGCCTTCGGTCCGCGGGAGCTTGCCAGCCGCCTCAACGTATCCGAGCGCATGTTGCAGCGGCATTTCCGGGCGCTGGGCGAAACGCCCGGACACCGCCTTCTGAACCGCCGCCTCGATATCGCCCACAGCCGGCTTTGCGCCCGCGCCGCCGATATGGCCGGCGATGGCATCGCCGCGATCGCTTATGACGCCGGTTTCAACGATCTCTCCTATTTCTATCGCGAATTCCGCAAGAAATACGGCATGACGCCCGGCGCCGCCGCGCGCTGCCACTGACGCTTTTGTCCAACAGTCCGGACGTTTCCGTCCAAGCCCGACGCGCGTTCCCGGCTTAATCTTCTCGCAATCCCCGGCCCCTGGCCGGGTTTCAGCGGAGGAACTGGCAATGACGTTATATTCTGCAACCGTTGGCGGGATGCCGGTCACGGGCGAAGCGGATTTCGGCGTATGGAACCCGGCCACCGGCCGGGAGGCCGGGCGTGCGCCCAACATGGGAGCCGCCGGCCTCGACCGGGCGGTCGAGGCCGCGCGTGCGGCGTTTCCGGAATGGTCGGCGCGCAGCGATGGTGAACTGCAGCGCATGTGCTCTGCCGTGACCTCCCGCATCGAGGAGCATGCCGACGAGCTTGCCACCATCATCACGCTCGAGCAGGGCAAGCCGCTGAACGGTCTCGGCTCGCGCTGGGAAATGGGCGGGGCGGTCGCCTGGGCAGGCTATACGACCGGGCTTTCGCTTCCGGTCAAGGTGTTGCAGGACAATGCCGAAGGCCGCGTCGAACTGCATCGCAAGCCGGTCGGCGTCGTCGGCTCGATCACCCCATGGAACTTCCCGGTCATGATCGCGATCTGGCATATCATGCCGGCATTGCGCACCGGCAATACCGTCATCGTCAAGCCGTCGCCGCTCACCCCGCTTTCGACGCTGCGCCTTGCCGAGATCATGAACGAGGTGCTGCCGCCCGGCGTGCTGAACGTCGTGACGGGCGACGATAAAGGCTTCAATCTCGGCGCCGCCATGGCTGCCCATTCCGGCATCAACAAGATCGTCTTCACCGGTTCCATTGCCACCGGCCAGAAGGTCATGCAATCGGCCGCTTCCAACATGAAGCGGCTGACACTGGAGCTCGGCGGCAACGATGCCGGTATCGTTTTGCCGGATGCCGATCCCGAGAAGATTGCCGAAGGCCTTTTCTGGGGCGCCTTCATCAACAACGGCCAGACCTGCGCGGCGCTGAAGCGTCTCTATGTACACGAGTCGATTCATGATGCCGTCTGCGAAGCGCTGGTCGCCTATGCGCGCAACGTGCCGGTCGGCAACGGCATGGACGAGACGAGCGCGCTCGGGCCGGTGCAGAACCGCATGCAGTTCGAGAAGCTGAGCCGGCTTGTTGCCGATGCGGCAGGCCGCGGCAAGGTGCTGCTTGGGGGAGCGCCGGGCGAGGGGCTCTTCTTTCCGCCAACGATCATTTCCGGCCTGTCGAATGGCGATGCGCTGGTCGACGAGGAGCAGTTCGGCCCGGCGCTGCCCGTCATCAAATACGCTGATGTCGACGATGCCATCCGCATGGCGAACGACAGCCCGAACGGCCTCGGCGGCTCCGTCTGGTCGTCGGACATATCGGCGGCAAAGGCCGTGGCCGCGCGCATGGAATGCGGCTCGGTCTGGATCAACAAGCACGGCGCGATCCAGCCCAACGCGCCTTTCGGCGGTGTGAAGACCTCCGGTCTCGGTGTCGAGTTCGGCGAAGAAGGGCTGAAGGAATACACGGATATCCAGGTGATGTTCGCCTGATCTTGCAAGGCATTGTACAGGGAGGATGGAAATGAACATGAAGCACTATCTGGCTTCGGCCGGGCTGCTGCTGACGCTTGGTGTGTCGGCAGCGATGGCGCACCCGCTCGACGGGTTGACGGCGGACGAGTACCAGAAGATCAATCGGATCCTGCGCGAGCAGAAGGTGGTCGACGACAACACGCTCTATCCGCTGATCGAACTGAAGGAGCCGGCCAAGGCCGACGTTCTGCAATGGAAGGACGGCGACAAGCCGCTCGACCGCGAGGCGAAGGTGCAATTGACGAGTCCGCAGGGCTTCAAGGAGGCCGTCGTCAACATCACCAGGGGCACGGTCGAAAGCACGACACCGATCAAGGGTCAGCCCATGGTGCTCTTCACCGAGTTCATGGACGCCCTTCAGGGCGTGCTTGGCGATCCCCAGATGGTCGCGGGTCTCAACAAGCGCGGCCTGACGCCGGATCAGGCCTTCTGCCTGCCGTTGACGGCCGGCAACTTCTTCACCGAGGAATACCGGAATTCACGCCTGATGAAGGTGCCTTGCTACCACGTTCCGGAAGGGTCGAATTATTATGCCAAGCCGATCGAAGGCCTCTTTGCCGTCTACGATATCGGCAAGAAGAAGGTGTTGAAGGTCATCGATACCGGCGCCATCGAAGGTCCGAAGGACAATTGGGGCTATACAGAGAAGGAAGTGGCCGAGCGCGAGCCGCTGCGCCCGCAGACCAATCTTGCTACGCTCTCGCAGCAGGGCGGCCCGAACTACAAGATATCGGGCAGCCATCTCGAATGGGACATGTGGCGCTTCAATTTCCGCGTCGACAAGCGCCCGGGACTCGTTCTCTCCAATCTCGACGTGAAGGATGGCGATACCTGGCGTTCGGTGATCTATCAGTCGCATCTCTCGGAAGTCTTCGTGCCCTACATGGACCCGACCGAGGGCTGGTACTGGCGCACCTACATGGATAGCGGAGAATATGGTTTCGGCCTGTTCCTGAGCCCGCTGCGGGCCGGCCTGGACTGCCCGATCTACGCGACCTTCCTGCCGGCGACCATCGCCGACGACAAGGGCAATCCGCTGACCATCCCGAACGCCATCTGCGTCTTCGAGCGCAGCGTCGGAGATCCGGCATGGCGCCATTTCGAGGTGTTCGCCCAGACGCCGGACAAGCCGGTTCCGGCGGAAGGCAGGCCCGGCAGCGAGCTCGTCGTGCGCACCGCATCGGAAGTCGGCAATTACGCCTACCTGATCGACTACCGCCTGCAGCCCGATGGTCAGATCCGCATCATGATCGGTGCGACCGGCCTCGACGCGGTCAAGGGTGTGCAATCGACCTCTATGGACGATCCGACGGCGGCCGCAGATACCGCGCACGGCACGCTGATCGCGCCGAATCTGGTGGCCGCCAATCACGACCATTATTTCAATTTCCGTATCGATTTCGACGTCGATCAGCCGGCCAACCATTTCGGCACGATGGATATCGTTCCGGCCAAGGTCGACGCGAAGAACCCGCGCCGCTCGATGTGGACGGTCCAGCACACGATGCCGAAGACGGAAATGGAAGCGCGCTACCAGCTTTCGGCGATGAAGCCGCGCTACTTCATGATCTCCGATCCCTCGCGCAAGGGCTATCTCGGCCAGGAGCCGGGCTGGATGATCCATCACGGCGACGTGGCCTATGGTCCCTTCGACTTCGTCAAGGATCCGCCGATGAAGCGCAATGCCTATATCGAATATTCGGTATGGAACACGGTCTACGACCCGAACCAGCAATATGCCGGCGGCAAGTTCGCCATGCAAAGCGACGGCTCCGACACGCTGCCGGAGTGGGTCAAGGCCAACAAGCCACTGATGGGCAAGGATATCGTCACCTGGTTCACCGCCGGTTTCCATCATATCCCGCGCATGGAAGACTGGCCTGTCATGTCGACCGAATGGAAGACCATCCATATTGAGCCGCATAATTTCTTTGCCCATAATCCGGCATTGACGCTACGCAATTGACGACATGACGTCAGCGCCGCTCGAGCGGCGCTGACGGCTTTCCGCGATGCCTTGCGGGAGAGGCGGCGGGATCGGAGAGCGGCCTATCCACGGCCGCCTGCCCTCGCTGGCTAGCGCATTTCCGCTTTTCTTCGAATCGCCAAAACGCCCTATCCTTTTGTCTTCACGCAATTCCGGTTGGAAACCGCCGCTCATTTTTTCCGGAATTGCTCTATTCGGCCGGCATTTTGCAGTTGGCGGCGTATATGTCGCCGTGCTCCGTCAGGATCTTGCCCTCCGTCTTCAGGGCGATTTTGCCGTCAGGACCTTTTTCCGCCTTCAAGGAATACCAATCCTGGATCGGGTGCTGATTGGGGCCGAGCTTGAACGAGCCGCGCACGCTCGGGATGGCGGTGCTCAGGATGGCCTTGCGGAAATCCGCCGGATCGTCGGGAGCGGCCTTCTCCAGGCCCGCTCCCATCATCAGCGCCGCGTCATAACCCTGCGCCGCATAATATGTGATCGGGCGCTCGCCGAATTTCTTCTTCCATGCCGCCACGAACTCCTTGTTGATAGGGTTATCGAGATCGTCGTTCCAGTGGCTGGTGACCCGGACGCCCAGGGCGGCATTGCCGACCGCCCCGACGATGACCTGATCGAGAGAGGCCGGGTGCACGACCATGGGGATCTGTTTCAGCAGCCCCGACTGATCGTATTGCCGCATGAAGGCGATGCCCAGGCCACCGGGTTCGAATTCGTAGACGACATCGGGGTTGGCTGCGCGAATTTGCGCGATCTCGGGGGCAAAGTCGGTCTGGTCGAGACCGGTGTAGACCTCGCCTGCGACCGTGCCCTTATAGAAGCGTTTGAACGCCAGCATGGTTTCCTTGCCGGCCTGATAGTTCGGAGCGATCAGGAAGGCCTTTTTGTAGCCGAGAGACTGCGCAAGCGCGCCGGCGCTCTCGCCCTGGCCATCGTCCTGCCATGAGCTGACGAAGTAATTCGGATTGCAGTCCTTGCCGGCGAAGGAGGCGGAGGCCGTGTTGGCGCTTACATAGATGGCGTCGCCATCGAGGATATCTGGCACGGCGGCGAATGCGACATTGGCGAAAACGATGCCGGTAAACAGCTTTATGCCCTGGTCGGAAAGCATCTTGTCGGCAATTTGCTTGGCGTTGCCGGGCTTCATGGCGTCATCCTCGACCGCCAGCAAAACATCCTTGCCGCCGAGCTTGCCGCCGTCCTTATCGATCGCCAGCTGGAATCCGTCGCGGATATCTTGCCCGAGATAACCTGCCGGACCCGACAGCGTCGTGATCATGCCGATCTTGACCGGTTCGGCGCTGGCAACGCTTGCCGACAGCGCGAACGCCGTTGCAACCAGAATTCCCTTATAATTCATTGGAATGTTCTCCTCTCATTATGGTGTCCGCGTGCGATATCGTGCGACCGCGGCGGCGGCATTGCGGTCGCTGCTTGCAAACGGAAATCAGGTCGCTGACGCGCCGCTCTCCCCTGGCGCTTTCAGTCGGCCAAGCTTGGCGCAACGAAAAATTCCGTAAATGGAAAAATCGTCGTCTGGATATAATCGAGGGGAATATCAAAACGGCTTTGATATTTATGCCAGGGCCGCCAGTTCCCGGGATGTGCTTCTCAGCGTTTCCACCAGGACCTCGGCGGCAGGCGACAAGCGCGCATTGGCGCGAGTGGTGATCCCAATCGGTATGGCCGTGGTCCGCAGCGCGACCGGCAGGATCGCGATTGCTCCCGCCGCGGCCTCGCGGCGAGCGACGGCGGCCGGAAACACGCCGAGATAGTCGGCGTCGATCAGCAGGGCGCGGTTGGTCAACAGGGATACGGATTCGACGGCATGGGTCGGCGGCTCGAGGCCCTCCTCCAGGAAGGCGATGTCGATCTGGCGTCGAAGGCTGGTCTCCTGCGGCGGTAAAATCCATTCCCAGCCGGCCAGATCGGCCAGACGAAGCGCTCCGCGTTCGGCCAGCGGATGGCCGCGCCGCACGACGACAAGAGCAATGTCGTCCATCAGGACTTCCTGGACGACGCTCAGGCGGTCGGGAAGTTCCGACAGGCGCCCGACGACGATGTCCAGTTCGCCGGCCCTGAGGGCGGGAATGAGGACATCGTTGGTGCCTTCCACGATCTTGACGACAAGCTTGGGGCGTTCCCGCCTCAGCCGCGCGATCGCCGTGGGAAGCAGCTCGGCGGCGGCCGACAGCAGCGTGCCGATGGCAACCCTTCCACCCGTACCGTCGCGAAGGTCCGCCAGATGCTCTTCCGCATGCGCCAGCTGGGCGATAACCAGCCGGGCATGCTGCGCGAGAGTGTGGCCGAACATGGTCGGCACCACGCCGCGATTGGTGCGGTCGAACAATCGGGCCTTCATCAGCGCCTCGATCTCCTGCAGCGCCTTGGTTACGGCGGACTGCGTCATGTTGAGCCGCTTGGCGGCCCGAACAAGGTTTCCCTCCTTCTCGATCGCGACCACCATGCGAAGATGCCGGATGGTGAGGCGGCTCGTGAGAAGCTTCATTTCCTGTCCTTTCAGGCGATAGGCATGCTTCCGGTATTCCAAATTTTCATAGATAACGCCAGAGAATTCACTTGCGCACATTTCCAATCATTGGAAATTCTTTTCACCGGAGGCGTGGAGGGACTGCATTGCGTGTGCTGCGCAGGCAGGAACCCGTTCGCCGGTTGGAGGATGATCGGAATGAATGCAGGGAGCGGGGCGCCACGCCGGGCGGAAATCGCCGGAGCCGGGATTGGCGGTCTGACGGCCGCGGCGGCTCTGGCGCAGCGTGGCTGGTCGGTGGTGGTTCATGAGCGTGCCCCGAATCTACGCACCTACGGCGCGGGCATATATATCTGGAGCAACGGCCTGCGTGTATTGAAAGCCCTCGGCGCGCTGGAGCAGGCAACCGTCGGCGCTCATATCGGGCCGCAGTTCCACACGCGCGATCATAACAATACGACGATGGAGGAAATACCCATCAACGGTGCCGGCGATGCGCGGCTGGTGACTATCCTGCGCGAACAGCTGATCGGCACCCTGGTCGATACCTGCCGCAAGGCGGGGGTTGAAATCGTCACGAATTCCGAAGCCGTATCGGCCACGCCGGACGGCGAGCTGCTGCTTGCCGACGGTTCGAAGCGAGAGGCCGACCTCGTCGTCGCAGCGGACGGTATCAATTCGCGGGTGCGCGATTCGCTCGATTTGCTGATGTATCGCAAGCAACTGGGCTACGGCGCCATTCGGATGCTGATCGCGCGAGACGATGCGGATGTCCCCGCGGAAGATCGCGATCGCTACATCGAATATTTCACGGGAAGCCGGCGGATTCTCTATACGCCGGCCAGCGCCACGGACCTGTACGTGGCTTTGTGTTGTGCGGCAGACGACGAGAAGGCGCTGGCGGTGCCGGCGGATCGCGAGCTATGGGCGCAATCCTTTCCGCATCTTGCCCATCTCGTGTCGCGGTTTGGCGGCTCGGGCCGCTGGGATGCCTTCGAAGTCGTCAAGCTGAAGAGGTGGAGCAAGGGGCGCGTCGCGATTGTCGGCGATGCTGCTCATGCGATGCCTCCCTATCTCGGGCAAGGCGGCGGCTGCGCCCTGATGAACGGACTGGCATTGGCGGTCGCGGTCGACGGAGCGCTCGACGTGCCCCAGGCACTGACCGAATGGGAAGCGCGCGAACGGCCGATCACCGAGCACACGCAGGACACGGCGGAGCGTCTGGGCGATATGAACTTCTGGCCCGACGACGTGCGCTCCGAGGTCATGAAGATCACCGGCAGATGCGTCGAGCTCGGTATGGAGCGCATGAAAACCGCCCGCTACGCGCCGGCCGCCACAGAGCCGGTCTGAGCGTGAGCAGGATCAAAACCACGGCCGAGACCTTCCAGAGACGGAGAGACATTCCATGAACTCGATCGAGATTGGCGCAAACACTTTTTCTTATGACGAGATCGGCTCCGGCGATGTCATCCTGCTGCTGTCGGGCTGGTGCCAGGACCATCGGCTGTTCAAGACGCTCGCGCCCGAGCTTGCCAAAACGAACCGCGTCATTCGTCTCGACTGGCGCGGCCACGGCGACCATCGTGAACATGACGGCGACTTCACCTGCAGCGACCAGGCATCGGACGTCGTTGCCTTTCTCGAGAGGATGAACATCGAGCGGGTTCTGCC
Organism: Rhizobium sp. SYY.PMSO; assembly: GCF_046840415.1. Classification (NCBI taxonomy): domain Bacteria; kingdom Pseudomonadati; phylum Pseudomonadota; class Alphaproteobacteria; order Hyphomicrobiales; family Rhizobiaceae; genus Rhizobium; species Rhizobium sp. SYY.PMSO. The sequence goes on along the minus strand of NZ_CP177351.1, from coordinate 1,301,522 downwards.
AGTTTCCACCTCGCATGGCGGTTGGGCCAATATCGAGGTGACGGATCGGCTGGGTACGCGGCGCATTCCGCGCTCGGTCGTCATAGACTGGATTCAGACGACTCCGAACGAGGATTTCTTCCGTATGATCGACCACATCCAGGACCGCACCAACTGGGAGAACGGCCGTGGCGATTTCTTCAACTACTGGATCGGCGACACCAAGAACCAGGATATCGTCAATCACGTCAAGAACGAGATGGCGAACTACAGCTTCGAGATGTGGGCGCGCTCGGGTCGCGAGATCGCCAGCGCCTATCGCAAGTGGGGCAACCCGATGCTGCGCATGGCCGCGTTGAAGGAGACGCGCCCGATCACCCATATTTATTCCCAGCCTTTTGAACCCGAATACACGCAGGCCCAACTCGACTTTGCGTCGAAAAACCATTGGTACAAACCGACCAAGCTGCCGGGCGAGACGCACTTCCCGACATTGGAGCAGCCGAGGGCCGTTGCGGACGCTATCCGTAGCTTTATCGGCTGAGTGAAGGTGGACCGGCGCAGGGGCGTCGTCGGCTAACCGGCGCTTTATGCGAGGCGCCGTATAGCCGACGACGTTCCCTTGCCGCATGATCAGTGCGGATGGAATACTATCTCGCGACCTGGCCTCCCGACAGCTCCCGCATTTGCGGTTCCATGAAATCGGCCGGCCGCAGGCCCGAGATTCCGATAGCCGGCTCGGATTCGGCTGCGGTCATGAACCATCCGATATTTGCGGGCGCCTCGTCCGTCTGGCGCAGTTTGCGCGGATTGGCGGCGTTCAGAGGTGTATTGATGATTGAAAACGATCACCCATATCGCCGCTGCATGGCATGGCGCGAATATTTCCCGGAATAAAAGGCGCTTTGCTCCTTTGTCCCCGGCGCTGCGTCGGAAGTGGCAATTGCCGAATTGCAAGCTTTCCGTCTTGACAAGATCGAAAAAGATCATAAAAAGATCGCATTCGATCACATCTTGGGCTGGAGGAGGCCTCCCGATGAGCGAGATCTTGTCCGAAAACGAATTCAAGTCCGCAGCCGTCCGTCAGGCCCGGCTGCTCGACCATCTGCGCGAAGAGGTCTTCGCCGATGCGCAGAAGCTGAAGGATGTGCTGGGCGTATCGATCGCCACCGTCAGGCGCGACCTCAACGAACTGGAGACACGCGGGCTGCTGAAGCGCATGCATGGCGGCGCGGCCCTCATCAATCAGACAACCCGCGACTACACCACCCCCGTTCGTGAAGTGACCAATGCCGAGGAGAAGGCTCGCATCGGTGCGGCCGCCGCCGAGCTTATCGTCGAGGGCGATGCCGTCATGATCGACAGCGGGACGACATCCCTGCAGGCTGCCAAACGCCTCGCCGGGCGCCAATCTCTGACGTTCGTCACGAACGGAACCGACACACTTGCCCAGTTGGTCGCGGGTGGGGCCCGCAGCCTCCATTTCATCGGCGGCGAATATATCGACCTCAATCATTCGCTGGGCGGCCCGATGGCCGTCGACGCGGTGCGGCGTTTCAGCGTCGACAGAGCAATTCTCAGCGTTACGGCCGTCGATCTCGACCGCGGCCTCATCGCTACCCTGAACCCGCAGATCGGCGCTGTGCAGCAAGCCATGATCGAAGTGGCAAGGACCGTTATCGTCGTTGCCGATCACTCCAAATTCCAGCGCAGCGCCCTTTCGGTCATCGCGCCGCTGCGCGACATCGATCACATCGTCACCAATGAAGAGACACGTCCTCTTACGCGCTCGCTGCCGGGTGATCTGCGTTCAAAATTCATCTTTGTCTGACCGTGCGGTCAGTTTTGCCCGACGGGAGGAAAGTCTTGGTAGGAATATCAGTCAATAATCTGGTGAAGCATTGGGGCGATTTCAAAGCCGTCGACGATGTGAGCTTTCAAACGGAGAAGGCTAAATTCGTCGCGCTTCTCGGCCCCTCCGGCTGCGGCAAGTCGACGACGCTCAGGCTCATTGCCGGCCTCGACAGCGTCACGTCGGGCAGCATCGCCATTGCGGATCGCGACGTGACGGACCTTGCGCCCGCAAAGCGCAACCTCTCCATGGTCTTTCAGTCCTACGCGCTGTTTCCGCATCTCAACGTCGCCGACAATATCCTGTTCGGCCTGTCCGTGCGCGGCGTGTCGAAGGCTCAGCAGCAGGAGCGTCTCAGGCGGATCGTCGATCTTCTCGGTCTCGGGCATCTTCTCGACCGCCGGCCGGGCCAGATGTCGGGCGGTCAGCAGCAGCGCGTCGCCCTCGGGCGCGCCCTGATTTCCGAAACCCCGGTCTGCCTGCTCGACGAGCCGCTTTCCAACCTCGATGCCAAGCTGCGAGCCGGCATGCGCAGCGAAATCCGGGCCCTTCAGAAGCGGCTCGGCATCACGATGCTGTATGTGACGCATGATCAGACGGAAGCCATGAGCATGGCGGATCGTGTCATCCTGCTCAACAAGGGGCGTGTCGAGCATGCCGGCCCCCCGGCGGAGCTTTACGAAAAGCCGGCTTCCGTCTTCGTCGCGCAGTTCATCGGCACGCCGCCCATGAACATTCTCGATATGGCGGCGGGGGCGAACGGTTCGGTCATTGCCGGCGGTTCGCGGCCCCTGACGCACGCAGCTGCGGACGGTTTGCGCTTCGGGATACGGCCGGAGCATCTGCGTCTGGTGGACAAGGGCGAGCCGGCGACGGTGCTGTCCAGCGAATATTTCGGCGCGGATACCATCCTTGTCTGCCGTATCGGCAGCCAGACGCTCCAGGTGCGAGTGACCGGCAGGCCGGGCCTTCAGGAAGGGGCCGTGGTGGAACTCGGCTGGGATGCGAACGCCATGCATTTCTTTGACAAATCAAGCGGGCTGAGGCGCGAAGACGTTGCCCCCGCAAGCAGCTTTTAGTGGAGGATGGAAATGATACTTCTCAGCAAACGAAATGCCCTCAAGCTGGCGGCTGCCGGGCTTTCCTATCTCGCTCTCGGTGCTGGAATCGCGCTGGCGCAGACAAAACTCGATTTCTATTATCCGGTCCAGGTCGGCGGTCCCGTCACCAAGATCATCGACGGCTATGTGCAGAAGTTCATGGCTGAAAACCCGGATATCGTCGTAGCGCCCATCTATGCCGGCAACTACAACGACACGACCACCAAGGCGCTGACCGCCGCCAAGGCCGGCACGCCGCCGGCGGTTGCCGTGCTGCTTGCCACCGACGTCTTCACCCTCATCGACGAAGACGTCATCGAGCCGATCGACGATCTGGTCAAAACCGACGACGACAAAGCCTGGGTGAAAGGCTTCATGCCCGCGTTTCTGAAGAGCGCCCAGACCGAGGGGCATCTCTGGTCGATACCGTTCCAGCGCTCCACGGCCGTCATGTACTACAACAAGCAGGCCTTCAAGGACGCCGGGCTCGATCCGGAGAAATACCCCGCCACCTGGGAAGACATGGTCGCTGCGGGCAAGGCCGTCACGACGAAGGATTCGTCCGGTCAGGTCAGCCGCTGGGGCGTCGGCATTGCCGGCAACATCGGTTCCGCGCAGTGGCTGTTCGGTGCCCTCGTCGCCGAAAACGGCGCCAAGCTCGTCAATGACGAGGGGACGGAAACCTATCTGACGGATCCGAAGGTCGTTGAAGCGCTGCAGTTCTGGGTCGACCTGTCGAAGAAGGATGCCATCCATCCTCCGGGCATCTTCGAATGGGGGACTGCTCCTGCCGATTTCCTCGCTGGTCGCGTGGCCATGATCTGGCATACGACCGGCAATCTCACCAATATCCGCAAGAACGCCACCTTCGATTTCGGCGTCGCTCCTTTCCCGGGTCATCCGACCCCGGCCTCGGTGCTGGGTGGCGGCAACCTCTACATCTTCAAGGACGCATCCGACGAACAAAAGGCAGCCGCGTTCAAATTGGTCAAGTTCCTGACCTCGGACGAGATTCTCGCCGATTGGGCTGTCCAGACGGGCTATGTCGCTCCAAGGGATGGCTCGTGGGCAACCGACACGATGAAGAAGTACGTTGCCGAGACGCCGCAGGCTCTGGTCGCGCTCAAGCAGATCCCGGCCTCCGTGCCGGAGTTCTCCACACATGAGAATGCGCGGACGACCAAGATCCTGGATGATGCGCTGGCCGCCGCATTGACCGGCAGCAAGACGCCGGAAGCCGCAATGGCCGACGCTCAGAAGGAAATCGACCTCATCCTCAAACCCTATCGCTGATCCGCGGAGACGACACGCGGCTATCGCGCCGCGTGCCGTCCTCCTTCAGCTATGGCGAAGACAAGGCCGACAGGATTCACGATGAATAAATCTCGCAATGTCCTCTTTGGGAGCTTGCTGCTGTTGCCGGCCGCGGTTCTTCTGTGGGTGTTTACCTACCAGCCGATTTTGGCGACGCTCTATCATAGCTTCTTTTCGACACCGAAAGGCAGGCGGGCCGCCGTCTTCGTCGGAACCGATCAGTATGCGCGGATGTTCCAGGACCCGGTATTCTGGCAGGCCCTGCTGAACAATCTCATCTACGCAGCGGTAACGATCCCCGTGTCGATGGCGCTGGCGCTTGCCATGGCTCTCTTCGTCAACAGCCGCATAGCCGGCCAGGGCGCTGTCCGGATGGCGTACTTCACGCCGACGGTGCTCCCCATGGTCGCCGTCGCCAATATCTGGCTGTTCTTTTATGCGCCGGGCTATGGACCGATCGACCAGCTGCTCGGCTTTTTCGGCTTCGGTCATAACAATCTGCTGGGCATGCCGGGCACCGCCCTGTGGGCGTTGATCGTCATCACGATCTGGAAGGAGGCTGGCTTCTTCATGATCTTCTACCTGGCGGCTCTGCAGCAGATATCGCCGACGCTTATCGAGGCGGCCCGGTTGGAAGGCGCATCGGCAACGCAGATCTTCCGCCGCGTGACCGTGCCTCTGATCATGCCGACAACGCTCTTCGTGCTCGTCAACGCGATGATCGGTGCATTCCGTCTGGTCGATCATGTGATTGCCCTCACCAAGGGCGGCCCGGACAATTCGACGACGCTGCTCCTCTATTACATCTACGAAGTCGGGTTCCAGTACTGGGATACGGGTTATGCGGCTGCGCTCACGGCGTTCCTGCTTCTCCTTCTTGCGATTATCGCGCTCTTCCAATTCGGCTATCTCGACAAGAAGGTTCATTATCGATGAACGACACCACACCCACCCGCGCTTCCCATGTGACGACGTTCGGCGCCTGGCTGCTTGCCATCGTCTGGATATCTCCGATGATATTCGCGCTTTGGGCAGCCTTTCACCCCTCCACAGGCTCCAGCAGCTTCGATCTGACCGCGCCGTTGACCTTGGACAACTTCAGTCAGGTCCTCTCCGCCGCGCCGTTTCCGCGCTATTTCCTGAATACGTTTCTGCTCGTGACGCTCATTCTCGCCTGCCAGATCGTGGTGTGCACGTTAGCGGCCTACGCGTTCGTGTGTTTTCCGTTCCGTGGGTCGGGCGTGCTGTTCATGCTGGTGCTGATCCAGCTTATGATCATGCCCGAGATCCTTCTGGTTGAAAATTATCGTACGCTCGCAAGCCTTGGCCTGCGGGACACCATTCTCGGCATGGGCATGCCCTATCTTGCATCCGCATTTGGCATCTTCCTGTTTCGGCAGACGTTCAAGAGCGTGCCGAAAGAACTGGAAGAAGCCGCGAGGCTTGAAGGCGCCAATGCGTTGCAGGTGCTGTTGCGCGTCTTCGTGCCGCTTGCCAAGCCCACCTATGTCGCCTTTGGCCTGGTGACGGTCAGCTATCACTGGAACAACTTCCTTTGGCCTCTCGTGGTGACGAATTCAGTGGAAACGCGGCCGATCACCGTCGGCTTGCAGGTCTTCGCAACGGTCGAACAGGGCGTGGACTGGAGCCGTGTGAGCGCCGCCACCCTGCTTTCCGTGGCGCCGCTTCTGGTCGCCTTCATCATCTTCCAAAGGCAGTTCGTCCAGAGCTTCATGCGGGCCGGCATCCGTTGAGCAGAGGTGGCGAGGCCGCAGAAAGAGATCTACATCATGCTGATAGCTCACATTTCCGATTTCCACGTCTTCTCCAGCCAGCCTGAAACCCGTCAGGTCAGGCTGGATATAGCCGACGTCGCGCGCCGTGTGGTCCAGGACCTCGCAAACTTCACGCCCGCGCTCGATGCAATCGCTTTTACCGGAGATCTGACGGATGGCGGCTCGCAGGAAGACTACGCGCTGTTGAAGGAGATATTGTCGCCGCTACAGGTTCCAGTCTTCATGGTGCCCGGCAATCACGACAAGCGCCGGACGCTGCGCGCAGCCTTCGCCGACACGCTTCCGTTCGAAGACGGGCCGTTTCTCAACTACGAGACGCGGGCCGGAGGTCTCAGGGTGCTGGCGCTCGACACGCTGATCGAGGGGCGGGGCGAGGGCGCTCTCGCGCCGGAAAGTCTTGCCTGGCTCGCCGGACGGCTCACGCCGGCCATGCCCGAGCCGACGCTCGTCCTGCTCCATCATCCGCCATTCCCGTCGGGCATGGCATCGCTCGACAATGCCGCGCTCACGGAAGGGTGCGACGCGTTGGCCGCGATGGTGCGGGAATATCCCGGACGGCTGATCATCCTGGCCGGTCATATCCACCGGCCCTACCAGTCGATCTGGAATGGTGCCTATTGCGCGGTCGGCGGCAGTCCGGCCTTCCAGGTCGCACTTGACCTGGAAGCGGATCGCCATGAGCCCCCCTGCATATCCCAACCCTATGCCTACTACGTCTATCGCATCGACCGAGAGGGCGAGTTCGCCGTTCACACCCGTTTTGTCTCTCTTGATCGCTAAAGGATTGAAGCATTGAATAAAGACTATGAACGCGTAAAAACGATTGCCATCGAGGCGGGTGAAGTCGCGATGGGGCATTTCATGGGCCTGTCGTCGCTCGACGTGGAAGCCAAGGGGCCGCTCGATCTCGTCACTGCCGCGGATCGGGACGTCGAGCGCTTCATTTGCGATCAATTGTCCGCGGCTTTTCCGGAAGACGGCATATTCGGGGAGGAAGGCAGCACGATCGAGAGCAAGTCCGGTCGCGTGTGGGTGATCGACCCGATCGACGGAACGTTCAACTTCGTGCGCGGCAGCGATGGCTGGGGTATATCGATCGGTCTCCTTGAGCAGGGCGTCCCGACATTCGGTGTGGTGAACACGCCGGTAAGACGCGAGCTCTTCGCCGGCGGACAGGGGCATCCGCCATCCCTGAACGACAACGTTTTGCCCGCGCTGCGCCCGTTCAACCGCGGCTGCGCCGCCGTCGGCCTCGGCATTCATCCCAAGGTTCCGACCGAAGAAGGGCTGGATCTGCTGCGACAGGTCACAAGCGACCTCAAGATCGCCTTCCGCGTCACGGGCTCATCCGTCATTTCCCTGATCGACATCGCCAAGGGCGCTGTCGACGGCTACATCGGCCGCGGAATTCCGAGCTGGGATATTCTCGGCATGCTTCCCTGCCTTCAGCAGCTCGGTATCGAGACCACCATCGACTGGCAGGCGGAAGGTCTTGCAACGGAGCTTGACTTCGTTTGCGGGACACCGGAGATCATAGCCATGACAAAGATGCTGGGCTGAGGCGCGGACCGGGGGCGTTTTTCCCTCCGCGACACAAGGCCCGCTCATGAATGACAATATCCCGCGTCCTCTCTCCATCGCAGGAAGGATAGCGCCATAGAGGAAGCAACATGACCTCCACGATCGTCATGATAAATCTGTTCGGCGCGGTTGCCCTGCTGTTGTTCGGGCTTGCCCAGGTCAAGGAGGGAGCGTCGCGGGCGTTCGGAGCAAAGCTGCGGACCGGGCTTGCCACGGGAACGAGAAGCGGCCTGCGCTCCTTCATATCGGGCTTCGTGGCGACGGTCGCCCTGCAAAGTTCGACGGCCACCGCCTTGATGGTATCCTCTTTCGTGGAACGGCAACTGATCGAGCCGCGCATGGCGCAGATCGTATTGCTCGGCGCCAATGTCGGAACAGCCGTAACCGCCTGGATCGTCGCCACCGGCATCGATTGGCTGTCGCCGCTGGTGATCCTGATCGGCATCGTGCTCTACCGGAGTGGGTCGACCAATCGGCAGGGCGGCGGTCTCGCGCTGATCGGCATCGGCTTGATGCTGCTTTCGCTGCATCTGCTGAGCAGCGCAACCGAGCCGATGCGACAGTCGCCGGCGCTGGCCGCCTTCATCGGCCTGCTGGACAATGCATGGCCGGTGGCGCTGGCTTTGGCTGCGATGGTCGCCTTCGTCTCCTCATCTAGTCTGGCTGCCGTGGTCCTGATCCTGTCGGTATCCTCAACCGGCATTCTTTCCAACGGTCTGGTCATCGTGCTGGTGCTGGGCGCCAATCTCGGCGGTGCTATTCCGCCCGTGATTGCGTCGCTGCGCGGTGCACCCTCCGCCAAGCGGGTAACGCTCGGCAACCTCATCGTCCGCGCGATCGGCTGCGCGATCGCGCTGCCGCTTGCCGGTTTCGGTGGCGAGTTGCTGGAGATGTTGCCTCTCGGTCCCGCCAAATTGCCGGTCGATGCCCATCTCGGCTTCAATCTCATCCTTGCCATTCTCGCATGGCCCTTCTCCCGGCCGCTGGCGCGGCTCATGCGCCGATTGGTGCCCGACGAGGCTCAGCCGGACAATGCCCCGAAATATCTTGATCAACGCGAGCTTTCGACGCCGGTGGTAGCGCTCGCCAGCGCGACGCGCGAGACGCTCGGCGTGGGGGATCTCATCGAGCGCATGTTGATCCGTGTTTCGGACGCTTTCGAGCGGAGCGATCTGTCGAAGCTTGCGGAGATCGGCGGTCTCGAGCAGCGGGTGGACGTCCTTCAGAGAGAAGTGAAGGTCTATCTGTCCAAACTCGGCCGCCAGGGGCTGAGCCAGGACAATGCCAACCGCTCGATCGTCATAATCGACTATGCCATCAATCTCGAACATATCGGCGACATCATCGAAAAGGGCCTCGTGCCCCAGGTTGCCAAGAAGGTTACGCAGGGCCTCAAGTTTTCCGACGATGGCTATGACGAACTCGCCAAGCTCTTTCATCTCACGATCGACAATCTGCGCATGGCGCAGACCATATTCGTCACGCGGGATTTCAATCTCGCCAAGCAGATGATGGAGGTGAAGGTCGAGGTGCGGCACATGGAGAAGCAATCTTCGGGGCGCCATCTCGAGCGCCTGCGCGACGGCCGGGTCGAAAGCCTGCAAACGAGCTCGCTGCATCTCGACATATTGCGCGATCTCAAGCGCATCAACGCCCATATCGTATCAGTCGCTCATCCGATCCTCGACGAAAGCGGTCTGTTGATCGAAAGCAGGTTGCGTTCTCCCTAAGAGCCATTTGTTTTCACGCAGTTCCGAACGGAAACCGCTGCGCATTTTTCCTGGAATCGCTCTTAGCTGCAAAACCCGACGTCAACGCTGACCTTTCGGATCATCTCGATGACCTGGCTCAATGCCCGCACGACCGCTCCCTTGTTCGTCGCGACGAACACTTCCTGCATGGGAAGTCGCGTTCGCGTCTTGAGCACCGTCAGCGACCCGCGACGCAGTTGCTCCTGAAGCAACCTTGGGGGCAGGATGCTGATTCCCGTACCGGCCTCCACCAGGTTCAGGATCGCACCCAGGCTGTTGCAGACATTCAGGCGCAGGCCGAGATTGCTGTTGCCGCGAAGCGCGTTCGTCGTCAGCGAATGCAGGTTGGATGGCGCCGGCGTCGAGAATATGCGTTGGGAAAGGAGCGCGTCGTCGGAGACCTCATCCATTCCGGGGAACAGCTTCGGGCTTGCGATCCAGCTGACGGATTGCCGGCCGAGCAATTCGAGCGCGACATTCTCATGAGCGGGCGGCGTCGAGACGACGGCGACGTCCAGCAGGCCTTCGGACAAGTCCTTTGCAAGATTGTGGCTGGTGTCCACCGTCGCGGCGATGCGGCTTCCGGCGAACCGCCGGTCGAGCTCGTCGAGCAGCGCGGGAAGGCAAGCGACCGCAAAGCTGTCCATGACCCCGACGCGCAGCGTCGGCAGGCGGGTATTCCGCGTGCGGATATTGGATTCGATATCGCGGGCGATGCCGATCATGGCTTCCGCATAGCCCTTGAGCGCTTCCCCCTCGCTCGTGAGCAGCAGCTGCCGCTTTTGCCGATGGAACAGCGAAACGCCAAGCTGCGTCTCGAGTTCGCGTATGCGATAGGAAACCGTCGGCTGGGTGACATTGAGCTGCTCGGCCGCGGCGTTGAAACTTTTCAGCTGCGACACCCAGTAGAAAGATTCCAGTGCGGACAAGCTCAACATCGGGCGCCTCAAATAGAATTTTTCTATCGATAGCACCAATTATCCTAATTAGATTTTCAATGCGACAGCGAATAGGGTCAAAACATCAGCAAATGCAGCAGGTGTTGAAAAAATGTACAAGACCATTTCGCGCGCCCATATTTTAGAGGATTTGCCCGAGATCGACGAAATCTCTTCGGCCGATCTGCGGGAGAAGGTAATCGATGCCTGGGTCTTCGCGTTGGAACGGTCTTCGTTCGATCGTGTGATCGACATCCCCGGCGAAGGCAGCCCAAATGTCTTTGCGCTGAAACGCGGCATGCAGGATGCCCATCTCCGCGGCGTGACGCGTCTGGCGCTGGCGATCTATGAGGAATTCAAGGCGACCTTTCCGGAAGCCAGGGTCGATCGCGACATCATTCTCGCGGGCGGCCTTTGCCATGATATCGGCAAGACATGGGAGTTCGATCCGGTAAATCTGCAGCGCTGGCGCGAGCGCGGCGACCGCTATGGCGAGCCGTCGTTCCGGCATTCGGCCTACGGCACGCATGTCTGCCTGTCGGTCGGGCTTCCCGAGGAGATCGGCCACATCTGCATGGGCCATTCGTTGGAGGGCGCGCATATTGGTCACAGCACCGAATGCTATATCATTCGTCAGGCCGACCATACGTGGTGGCATGTCTCGGCTGCGCTGGATCTATGCCGCGCGGATACGATTGCATTCGCCGGGCCCAATCTGCGCGTACGGCCGCTCGGCATACAGTGAGCGCGGCGCTCGAACGCCGAGGCAAGGAAGATAGAGGAAGGTTATGCATTACACCTTTCAGTTTGCCCCACTGCTGGCCTACCTGCCGAAGTTCGCAAACGGTCTTTGGCTGACGCTCCTGCTGTCCATGATCGGGATATTCGGAGGCATGGCGCTCGGTATCGCCTGTGCGGTGATCTCGACGCTTCCGTACAGGCTTCCTCGCTTCCTGGTCCGCTGCTACGTCGAAATCATGCGCAACACACCGTTGCTCGTGCAGATTTTCCTGATCTTTTTTGGCCTGCCTAATCTGGGCATCAGGTTGTCGCCGCTGGTATCCGTGTGCATTGCGCTGGTTCTCAACAATGGTGGCTATATCGCCGAAATCGTCAGGGGCGGTATCCAGTCGACCCATCGCAGCCAGCTGGAGGCCGCCGAGAGCCTCGGCATGACCTACGCCCAAACGCTCAGGTTCGTCATATTGCCGCCCGCACTCGAAAAGGTTTTCGCGCCGATCGTGTCGCAATGCGTCCTCTTGATGCTGTCCACGAGCCTGGTCGCGGCGATTGGTGTCGAGGACCTGTCCGGCGCGGCGATGATTGCGAGCTCCGAGACGTTCAGAACCATGGAAACCTACCTGGTGATCGGGGTGATCTATGTGGTGCTGAACTTCGTGTTTCGAGCGCTCCTGAATGTCTGTGGCCTGATCGTTTTCACGCGGTCTCGCCGTCGCCTGCTGGGGAGGGGTTGAAATGCGTTCGTTTGGCACGCCCGAATTTCTGTTCATCTTCTACGCTCTCAGATGGACGCTCTTGCTGACGGCCATCGCCTTCGCGGGCGGCGCAATCGCCGGCATATTGCTTGCCCTGTTGAGGATTTCGAACAGCGCGATGGCGCGCAGCATGGCTCTTGGGTTCATGCAGCTCATCCAGGGCCTGCCGCTGCTCATCCTTCTGTTTCTCTGCTACTACGCTCCATCCTTGTTGGGGCTGGAAGTGAGCGCCATGGTCGCCGCGGCAATCGCATTGACCATCAATTCAGGCGCGTTTCTGGGCGCGATTTGGGAAAGCGCTCTGAAGGCAATCCCCAGGGCACAGTGGGAGAGCGCCGATGCGCTGGCCCTGACGCCTTATAAGACCCTTCGCCATGTGATTGCGCCTCAGGCCGTGAAGCTTGCCTTGCCGTCGACCGTCGGCTTCCTGGTCCAGATCGTCAAGCAGACGTCGCTGGCGTCGATCATCGGCTTCATCGAGATTACGAGGGCAGGGCAGCTGGCCAGCAACGCGACGTTCGAGCCGCTCAAGGCCTTTCTGGTCGTGGCAGGATTTTATCTCATCGTCTGTTTCCCGCTGACACAGCTCAGCCTGTGGATGGAAGCGCGCACCGGGAGAGGGCGGGGTATCTAGCTTTTACACGGCCCGCAGAGGCCGGATTCAACTGGAACACAAAACTGAGAGGATATGAAAATGCGTCTTAGAAATATCATTGTGGGCCTCCTCGGACTGGTTGCGATAACGGCGACTGCCGTCGCGGCGGAAGCTTCTACGCTCGACGATATCATCGCGCGAAAGAAGGTCATGATCGGCGTCGACCTGTCCGTCCCGCCCTTCGGCATCACCAACGACCAGATGCAGCCAGATGGTCTCGATGTCGACGTTGCCAAGCTTCTGGCAAAAGACCTCGGCGTCCAGCTGGAATTGGTCCCCGTAACCGGCCAGAGCCGCATCCCGGCACTCCAGACGGGCAAGGTGGATTTCGTCGTGGCAAGCTTCGGCATCTACACCGAGCGCGCTTTGTCGATCGCATTCTCCAACCCCTATGGCGGCCACAAGTCCGTCATCGTCGCCCCCAAGGGCACGGAAATTCACAGTCTTCAGGATCTTGCCGGCAAGCGCGTCGGCGTGCCGAGGGGCACGGCGCATGAAAAGATGCTGTCCGAGGCGAACATCAAGGGCATGCAGCTGGTCCGCTTTGACGACGATAGCACGACCTTGAATGCGCTCGTCTCCGGCCAGGTCGATGCAATCGGGACCGTCAACTACATCGCGGCCCAGCTGCAGGAGCGTTATCCCGATCAGTATGAACAGAAGACGACCTATCTGCAGAGCTTCTACGGCGTCGGCATGCGCCGCAACGATCCGGATCTTCTGCATTGGGTCAACACGGTTCTGTTCGTCCACGAGCAAAGCGGCGAGCTCGGCAAAATCTACGAGAAGTGGATGAAGACGCCGATGCCGGAGCTGCCCTCCTTCTAAAGTCTGGAGCGAAACCCTCCATGAGGGTTTCGCAAACCGCAAAGAGGTTTTCATGTCAGTCGTCGTTGCGAAAGACATCCGCAAGAGCTTCGGCCCGCTTGAAGTTCTGAAAGGGGTTTCCCTGACCGTCGAGGCGGGAGAGGTCATCTCCCTGATCGGCCGAAGCGGCTCCGGCAAGAGCACGTTCCTGCGCTGCCTGAACGGGTTGGAAAAGATCGATAGCGGCGACATCGAGGTGGCCGGGCATGTAATGGATCGCAAGCCCGCCAGGCTTCGCGAACTTCGCCGCGATGTCGGTATCGTTTTCCAAAGCTACAACCTCTTTCCGCATCTGACTGCGGGCGAGAATATCATGCTTGCGCCCGTCCAGGTGAATGGCCTCAGCAAGGCCGCCGCCCGCCAGGAAGCCGAAAGATGCCTGTCGCTCGTCGGGCTGGGGGATCGGTTCGGCACCTATCCCGACATGTTGTCTGGCGGGCAGCAGCAGCGCGTTGCCATCGCCCGGTCGCTGGCGATGAAGCCGAAGGTTCTTCTGTTCGACGAAGTGACCTCGGCGCTCGACCCCGAATTGACGGGCGAGGTCCTCGCCGTGATCGAGAACCTCGCAAAGCAGGGAATGACGATGATTCTCGTCACCCATGAAATGGGCTTTGCCCGGCGCGTGGCGAACCGGACGATCTTCATGAAAGACGGCATCATCCACGAAGAGGGGCCTTCGGCCGAACTCTTCAGCGCGCCGAGGACGCCGGAGCTGAGAGCCTTCCTGCGTTCCGAAGTCGGTTGATCCAACCGCCAATTGAAAATCGATGAACGGCCGCGTCCATGGGACGGGCCGAGAGGAGAGCTTTGTGACACGCAAACGGACAGTCGCGATGATCGGATGCGGCGTGATGGGGAGTGCCATCGCCACCCGTCTGCTGGCCCGGGGGCATGAGCTTTTCGCGTATGACCGCGACCCCGCCAAAATCGATGCCTTATGCGCCAAGGGCGCGATGAAAGCGGCGTCCGCCAGCCAGGCGGCGCAACGATCGGAATTCGTGATCCTCAGCCTGAATTCCGCGGCCATCGTGCGCGCGGCCGTATTCGGCGAGGAGGGGGTCTCGACGGGAGCCCGCCGCAACACGGTCATTATCGACATGTCGTCGATCGATCCGATCGCGACCAGAGCGCTGGCTAAGGATGCCGCCGATATCGGCTTGCCATGGCTTGATTGCCCACTTTCCGGCGGCGCCCCCAAGGCACTTCTCGGGAAGCTGACCGTCATGGCCGGCGGCGAGCGGGAAACGTTCGAAAGGGCTCAGACTGTCATGGCGGACCTTTGCGAAAACCTGACCTTGATGGGACCAAGCGGTTCCGGCCAGACGACGAAGCTGATCAACCAGGTCCTGTGTGCGCTCAATTTCGTTGCGGTCGCCGAAGCGACCCGGCTGGCCGTCGACGCCGGTGTCGATGCCCAGAGAATACCTGCGGCTCTGCAGGGCGGGAGAGCCGACAGCGCCATTCTCCAGGAGTTCATGGGAAAAATGGCTCGCCATGATTATTCGCCGACGGGACGGATCGACAACATGGTCAAGGACCTCGATGCCGTGCAGTCGCTCGCGCGCACGACCGGCACGCCCATGCCGATGACGGCGCTTTGTATGGAAATACACAAGGTTCTCGTATCCGCGGGCCTCGGGCCTGCCGACAACGCTGCGCTCATGCGCTTTTTCGATGGCCCCAGGGGTTGAGAGGAGAGAAAAGATGATTACGCGATATGCCGAATTTGTCGGTGCCATCCATGCGGGCAGGGAAAACGATTTCTACGCCTTTGTCGAAGAGCGCCTCGTGCCGCTCTGGACGAAGTTCGAGGGCGCGACGGCGGTTAGCGTATCGAGAGAGGTCTCGCGAGACGAGGGAGCGCCGTCGATGCCGCTCCTGCTCGCGATCTCGTATCCGGACGAAGCCGCGCTGGAACGGGCAATGGCGTGCGACGCTCGTTTTCGGTCCCGGGAAGAAACCCGGGCGTTACTGACGATGTTCGACGGCACCATATTCCATCGCGTCACCCGGCAAAGCAGCTACGAAGTCCGAAAAGCGGGCTGAGGTCCGGTATGGCAAATCTCGCCGGCCTTGGCGGCAAGCGCGTGCTGGAAATGCATGGCTTCAAATCGACGCGATTGCGCTGGTCATTCAAGGACGGCCTTCCATCCCTCTCGTGAAATACCGGAAAAATCGTAAGTTATTACTTACGAATTTGTGCCGCGGGCAAGCGGATTGACTTTCCCCGGCGCGATTGATCTCTCGCCGGACCGGCCTGCGGCATTTTCCGAACGGCTCACCATGGAACTCGCCCCTCCGATCCCCCGGCAAGGGAAGCCCTGTCGCACGCAGGCAGTTCGCGGCCGGCCGCGCTATCAAAAATGGACGTAGGTATTGCGCAGGAATTTGCCTAGCGTCCGGGAGCTGGATGGAAAGGCGGTCGACTGGGTGTCGCGGCCGGCCATCGGCGCTCATCGATCGGGGAAGCCGAACGGACGGCCCGCACGACCGGATTAAGCTTGCGACGCGATGCCGATAACATTGTTGGGAGAAGAATATGGAGCGCCTTCGCCCCTCCATGGGCCGCGATCTGTCGCCGAAGCAACTCGATACACTTCAGAAAGTCTTGAAGCACATCGCCAGCCAGCCATGGTTCGACAATAGGGAACATTGCCGTCAAGCTTTGGCGGAACGGTTGGCACTCTTGATTCACATTGGAATAGAAAGCGCGGCCCATCTGCAGATCATCGCCGTTTCCTGGTCGGTCGACGATTTCAATCGCGCGAAGTCGAAAACAGATCGAGCCGTACCGAAGAGCATGGGTCAGATAATGCAGCTGCGCGATTACCAATAGCGGTTCAATTGACCATTCCCGCGCAGTAGATCCTTTGGATCAAGTCGTCATGACCGACATCGGCCGTCAATAAGCCGGAGGCAGTAAAACAGGCCAAGCTCAGGTCAAGGCGGATAATGCGCCGGACATCAGTCCGTAATCGCGCCGGGCGTGCGTGCCGGATGCGCATCCATAAATGCCGGTATCTCTTCCAGAGCCGCGCGAACTGCCCGGATGCGAGGCATGTCGGCAAGAGAGACACCCCAGCGGTCAGCATTGTAAAGCTGCGGGACGAGGCAGATATCCGCCATCGATATCCGGTCGCCGTGGCAGAAGCGGCCGGTTGCGGGCGAGGCCAGCATCGCCTCGACCGCGAGGAGTCCGGGGCCGATGAATGTCCTCATCCATTCTTCCGCGGTGATGTGCTTTTCCGATGCGCTCACCACATGACAAACCACCCGCAGGTTGCATACGGGGTGGATATCCATGGCGATCGCATAGGCGATGGACCTCACCCTTGCCCGGCCTATGGGGTCGGCCGGCAGGAAGCCGGCGTGGCGCGTTTCATCGAGATACTCGATGATGGCCAGCGATTGGGTCAGGATCGCATCGTCGATCTCCAGGACCGGGACGAGACCTTGCGGATTGAGGGCCAGATGGGCCGGCTCCGTCTGGCGGCCCTTGGTCAGATCGACGGAGACGGTCTCCCAGCTTTCGTTCAGGAGACCAAGCGCGATCCGCAACCGATAGCTTGCCGACGAACGCCAGTAGTCATGCAATATCATGATCGTCCTCCTGCATCATGAGCTGCCGCAGCGCGTTCTGGAACGCGCCCGCCGCAGGCCCGAGTTCGGCTTCAAGCTCCGCCTGGAACGCATCCGCGATCTCGACCAGCCGGCGCATCAGATCCTTCCCCGCCGCCGTCAGCGACAGGCTGACGAGGCGGCGGTCTTCTTCGTGTTCGCGTTTTTCCACGAGGCCCGCCTCTTCCAGGCGTGTTGCCGCGCGGCTCACCTTCGACTTTTCCATGTCGACGCGCTCATGGATGTCTTTCACGCTGACCGAGCCGGATTGCAGAAGATGGGCGAGCACGCGCCATTCCGGCATGGAGATGCCGGATTCGGCACCGTAAAGGCGCGCAAGCCGCCGGCTGACGCGGGCTGCGGCGACATTGAGCTGGTAGGGCAAAAATTGCTGAAGGTCGAAGCGTTTTGTCATGATGAGTTTGTGGCTTGACTTCGTTGCAAATGCAACAATAATATTTATTGCAAATGCAATGAATATCTCCGGCCGGCGAAGGAGGGCAGCCGGCAGATCGCATCCCGACGTTATCGAGGAGGATACACAGGATGAGCATGCCCACCGCTCTGGCGGCGCAATCGGCTTCCGGTCACAAGTCATCCATCCGGCTGCTCTTTGCCAGCAGCGCCGGAACCGTCATCGAATGGTACGATTTCGCCGTCTTCGCTGTTTGCGCGGCCCTTGTTTTCAACACGGTGTTCTTCCCCGGAGCGAACCCGCTCACCGGCCTGATTGCCGCGCTGGCGACACAGGCCGTCGGCTTCGTCGCCCGCCCGCTCGGCGGCTGGTTCTTCGGTGTTCTGGGCGACAGGGTCGGCCGCAAGAAGAGCCTGGTTCTCAGTCTTTTCCTGATGGGCGGTTCCACGGTGGCGATGGGCCTGCTGCCGACCTACGCACAGGCTGGTATTATCGCGCCGGTCCTGCTGTTGCTCCTGCGTCTCCTGCAGGGCTTTGCCGTCGGCGGGGAGTCGACCGGCGCCCTGGTCATGATCGCCGAGAGCCTGCCGGCCAACCGGCGCGGGCTCTGGACCGGGTTCCCGATGATCGGCGGGCCTGCCGGCAATGTGCTTGCGACGGCCGCAGTCGGCGGCGTTATCGGGCTCGTCGGCATCGAGGGCTTCATCGCGTGGGCGTGGCGCGTTCCGTTCCTGGCCTCTATCCTGCTCATTTCGGTCGGCATATGGGTCCGCCGCAAGGTGGAGGAATCACCCGCCTTCATCGAGATTCAGGAAAAGAAGGGAGATGTCGTCAAGACGCCTCTGCGCGAGGCGCTTGCCGAGCATCCCGGCAACATGCTGCGTGTCCTCCTGGTCAAGGCGGGTGAGAGCGCCCTGTTCTACCTGTTCTCGACTTTCTTCATCGTGCTGGCGACGGTCTATCTGAAGGCTCCCCGCGAGGCGGCGCTGAACGCGCTGTTCTTTGGCTCGCTCGTCGAGGTCGCCGCGATCTTGCTGGCCGGTGCCCTGGCGGACCGGATCGGACGACGGCCGGTAACGATCCTCGGGCTGGTCGGAGGCATAGCTGCCGGTTTTCATCTCTTTACGCTCGCCGAGGGAGCAACGGCATCCGAACTCGTGATCGCGACCCTGCTGACCCTCATCTGCCACGGCATCATCGTGGGCGGCATGTCCGCCTATTTCACGGAGCTGTTCCCGGCACGCCTGCGCTACACTGCCATGTCGACCGCCTATTCGGTGGCGGCAGTCCTCGGCGGCGCGCTGGCGCCGATCATCGGCACCTGGCTTCTCGAAGGATTCGGTACGCCGATGGCCGTCGGTATCTATGCAGCCGTCATGGCGGTGCCGGCCATCCTCGTCATGGTGACGACACCCGAAACCAGAGGCCGCGACCTGCCGCGCTGATCTCCGCCAGGCCCGCTTTTATTTCCTCATCGGCAAAGGCCGGCGCGATGCGTCCGCAGGGACCCGATCCCGCTGCCGGGACCCGAAGACGATCTGACATGGATCACCGGTATGCGTACGATCACCACGGCGGACGACGTCAACATACAGGTGGGCATGGCAGGCCACGTCTACCTCGTCACCCGGTCGATGCAGTGTTTCTCAACGACTGGTCGGCGCGCGATATCCAGACATGGGAATATCAGCCCCTGGGGCCGTTCCAGGCCAAGGCCACCGCCACCACCATCAACCCCGTGGATCGTCACCAAGGCGGCGCTGGATCCCTTCCGCGTGTCCACTCCGCCATGCGAGCGCCCTCTGCTCGCCTGCCTCGGGGAACCCCGTCCGCTCAACTTCGATATAGAGCTCGCGGTGGCGCTGACCCCGCTTTCTGGCCAGGAAACCGTCATCTCGGCGACGAACGCCCGGGAGCTTTATTGTTCGGCGGCGCAGCAGTTGGCACACCACGCAAGTTGCGGCTGCCCGATGAGGACCGGTGATCTGCTCGGCTCGGGTACGATTTGGGGGCCGGAGCGCACGAACCGGGGGAGCCTGCTGGAACTGACCTGGAACGGGCAGGAACCGCTCACCCTGCCCGACCGGCAGACGCGCGGATTTATCGAGGACGGCGACCGGCTGACGATCCGCGGATATGCGCAGGGCGCCGGCTATCGCATCGGCTTTGGCGATTGCTCAGGTGAAATCCTGCGGGCGGTCAGCTTACCGAGCTGGGGCGGCGAAGGACATTCCGACGATATCGGGGAAGGTATCTAACGCCGAGGCCGCGTCGATTTTCCTTGGCGTTGCATGCGCAAACCAACGGACCGTCGTCAGTTGCTGCCAGCGACGGGCAAACTCACCGTTAGACCGGCGGCTTCCTTACGCGGCTTCGTGATCGATACGATCATAGCGATTGCAGCAAGGCCCACGAGACAGCCTATGATGACATCGATCACGTAGTGGTTTGCATCCGGTACAGCCGAAAGCGCCATGGTGACGTTCAATGCCAAGCCGGGATAGCGCAGAAGGCGTATTTCCCATGCCGCCCATGCGCAGAGTGTGGCCACGGCGGCATGAACGGAAGGGAAAGTCAGGATGCCGGCACTTTTTGCAAGGCTCCATACGAAAGTGGGATCGTCGCGAACGGCGTGAAATTGCTGCAGGAAAAAATAGCCGTAGGTCGAATCTATATTATGAAGCTTGTTGGGATCGAACTGATAGAATGAGTAGGTGCCGACGGCTGGCCACAGTGTTGAAATTGCACTGGCGATAAAGCACAGCAATCCGTATGCGCCGACCATTTGGTAGGCCCGGTTGCTCCTGCCCGCAACAATCAAAATCAGCGGCCATAGAAGAAGCTGATAGCTAAACGTCCGATAAGCCTGATTGAACGCCGCCGCCAGAAGGCTGTGTTGATCCACCCACATCATCAGGGCTGGCCAATCCACGCCCAGCCAGCTGTCCCATTGCGATAATTGCTGATCTGCTACTGGAAGGTCCATCCGCATCGCTATGTAGGTAGAGAGGGTGATCGGTACGATCAAAAGGAAACCGCAACCCAGACATTCAACCACTGCGCGAAATGTCGGTAGTTTGAACCGTGTCGCGAGGATGCTGAGGACAATCGTATAAAATCCGACGAACAGCACTGCGATGATCGTATCTTGCAGATCGAGTTGCAGGCCACCGGCTTTCGCCAGCAGCCAAGCGGCGCAGTAGGACAGAGGCGTACCCACCGTTAAAACCAATCGGGCTCGAAAAAAATCCTGCATGTGGAGCTGGCCTCGCCTGTAAGTGCGTAGGATTAGCGACGTGAGGTTGCAAATCGGTAAAGATGCCGATCGCAATTGAAGCGTCTGCCCTTCCAGCGCCAGCGCAGGCCCGAGAGGTTGGAAATCGTCAGCAGCACGTTTACGCCCCCGATCCGCATCCCGGCATCATGGCTTTCGGGGTCCGATCAAGGCGGCCTCTGCCTATATCGTGGGGAAATGACAGGCTACCTTGCGGCCGGCGCCAAAGGGTTTTGGCTCTGGTCGCTCCGTGCGGCAGCGGTCTTCTGCAATCGGGCAGCGGGGATGAAAGCGGCAGCCGGGCGGCGGGTTGAGGGGGCTCGGCACATCTCCGGTCAGCAGGATACGCCTGCGCGTACCGGCGCTCGTCGTTTCCACGACGGGAACCGCGGAGATCAGCGCCTGGCTGTAGGGGTGGGCCGGCGTCGAGAAGACCTCCTCGGCTGGTCCCTCCTCGACGATGGAGCCGAGATACATGACGGCGATGCGGGTCGAGACCTGGCGTACCACCGACAGGTCGTGGGCGATGAAGATATAGGTGAGCCCCAGCTTTTCCTGAAGGTCGGCGAGCAGGTTGACGATCTGCGCCTGCACCGACACGTCGAGCGCGGAGACGGGCTCGTCCAGTACCACCAGATCCGGATTGAGCGCGATGGCCCGCGCGATGCCGACGCGCTGCCGCTGGCCGCCGGAGAATTCATGCGGGTAGCGGGCGACGTGATCCGGCAGAAGGCCGACGATTTCGAAGAGTTCCGCAACGCGCCTGTCGATGTCGGCGGAGGAGAGTTTCGTGTGGATGCGCAGCGGTTCGGCGACGAGGTCACCGACGCGCCGGCGCGGATTGAGCGACGCCGATGGGTCCTGAAAGACCATCTGCAGGCGGCGGCGCAACGGCCGCAACTCGTTCAGCGATTTGCCGGTGATGTCTTCGCCTTCGAAGAGCAGCTGGCCGCCGGTGATATCGTAGAGCCGTACCAGACAGCGCGCGAGCGTGGACTTGCCGCAGCCCGATTCACCCACGAGTCCGAGCGTTTCCCCGCGCTGGACCGTCAGCGAGACGTTATCGACGGCGTGAACGGTCCGCCGGCCTTCCGCGGAAAACCGGGTGCCGATCGAAAAGCGCTTCATGAGCGAACGGGTTTCCAGAATGGGGCGGTGTGTGTTCGTCATGGCGTCGCTCATGCTTGTGCCTCCCGAAGGCAGGCGGCGGCGTGCGCGCCGCCTCCGAGGGCCGGCTTTTCCGTCGTGCAGGCCTCATAGCGTACCGGACAGCGCGGTTCGAAGGCGCAACCGTGCGGCAGGCGTAGCAGTGAGGGCGGTGAGCCGGGAATGGCCGGCAGGCGGCGTGGTTTCTCGCCGGTCAGCGGCGGGATCGAACCGAGCAGCGCGCGGGTATAGGGATGGCGCGGTTCGGAAAACAGTGCCGCGCGGCTGCCGCGCTCCACGATGCGGCCCGCATACATGACCATCACCCGATCGGCGAGCTCGGACACCACGCCCATGTCGTGCGTGATGAAAACCACCGCGGAATTGTGGGTGGCGCGCAGCTTGCGCACGAGATCGAGGATACCCGCCTGCACGGTGACGTCCAGTGCCGTCGTCGGTTCGTCGGCGACGAGCAGCGCCGGGTTGCAGGACAGCGCCATGGCGATGACCGCGCGCTGGCGCATGCCGCCGGAAAGCTGGTGCGGATAGCGCGACATGGCCTCGCGCGGGTTGGGGAAATTCACCTCCGCCAGCAGTTCCTCCACCCGCGCCAATGCCTTCGCCTTGCTGATCTTCTGGTGAGCGCGGATCTGTTCGGCGATTTGCCAGCCGATCGTGTAGACGGGCGTCAGCGCCGTCATCGGATCCTGGAAGATCATGGCGATCTCGCTGCCGCGCAGGTGTCGCAGTTCGCGTGCCGGCAGGCCGATCAGCTCGCGGCCGTTGTAGCGGATCGAGCCTTCGATGGTGGCGTTGGGATCGTTGATCAGCCCCATGACCGCCAGCAGGGAGACGGTCTTGCCTGAGCCGGATTCTCCGACGACGCCGAGGATTTCGCCCTTGTCGAGATCGAAGGAAACACCGTCGATGGCCCGGATCAGGCCATCTTCGGTGCGGAACGATACCCGAAGGTCACGCACGGAGAGCATCATGATGTCCTCACACGGGGGTCGAGAAGGATGTAGACGAAATCGACCACCGCATTGGCGACGACCACGAACATGGAGGCATACATCACCGTCGCCATGATCATCGGCAGATCGAGGTTTTGCATCGCGTCATAGGTGAGCTTGCCGATGCCGTTCAGTCCGAAAACCACTTCGGTCAGGAGCGCGGAGCCGCCCACGAGGGCGCCGAAGTCGAGGCCGAACAAGGTGACGAAGGCGATCAGCGAAGTGCGCAGGGCATGACGCAGCAGGATACGGGTCTCCGACAGTCCCTTTGCCCGCGCCGTGCGGATGAAATCCTCCTGCATGGACTCGATGATCGCGGCGCGCAGCACCCGGCCGTAGATGCCGATATAGAGGACGGCAAGCGTGATCCATGGAATGACCAGCGTGAGGAACCAGCCCCTGGGATCGCTCATCAGCGGCTTGTAGCCGAGGGGCGGCACCCAGGAGAACAGCCAGGTATCGTGATAGCGGCTCTGGGTGATGAGATTCATCACTTCGCCGAGCCAGTAGACGGGCATGGAGATGCCGAGCAGCCCGAGCGCCATCAGCAGCTTGTCCAGCCAGCTGTCGCGCGTGGCGGCCGCCACGATGCCGATGACGACCGACACCACGACCCAGAGGATGGCCGCGCCGAAGACGAGCGACAGCGTGACCGGGATGGCGTCGAATACCGCCGGCACGACCTTCCAGCCGCGATTGACGAAGGAAGTGAGGTCGCCGGTGACGAAGATCTTCTTCATCATCAGTCCGTACTGCACATAAAGCGGCCGGTCGAAGCCGAAGGAGTGGCGCACGGCTTCCAGCACCTCGGGCGAAGCGTTGCGTCCGGCAATGCGTGCGGCGGGGTCGGCGCCGGGCGTGGCGAAGAAAATCAGGAAGACGATCACCGAAATGCCGAACATCACGAACAGCATCTGACCGAAGCGGCGCAGGATGGCGTAGATCATCAGGTGCGCCCCAGCTGGACCTTCGAGCGCGGGTCGAGCGCATCGCGCAGGCCGTCGCCGAACACGTTGAGCGCCATCACGGAGACCGCAATCGCAAGACCGGGCGCCAGCGCCACGATCGGGCGCGTATAGAGCAGTGCCTGGCCGTCCTGGATGATCGTGCCCCAGCTCGCGGCCGGCGGCTGCACGCCGATGGAAAGAAAGGACAGCGCCGATTCCGTCAACATGTTGAGCGCCATCATCAGCGGCGTGAAGACGATAAGTGTCGTCGTGACGTTCGGCTGGATGTCGCGCCAGAGGATGCGCCGGCCGGGCACACCGAGGTTGATGGCGGCGAGAACGAATTCGCTGTTGCGCAGCGAGAGGACCTGGCCGCGGATGGGACGCGCCACATAGGGCACGTAGACGATGCCGATGATGATGACAGGCAGCCAGAGACTGCCCGATTCGATCAGGATCGGGCCGATGGATATGCCCTGCGCGATCGTCACGATGGAGAGCGAGATCGCAAGCAGGTAGATCGGAAACGCCCACAGAACGTCGAGGAGGCGGGACAGCGCCGTGTCGGTGAGGCCGCCGAAATAGCCGGCGACAAGACCCGCCGCGGTGCCGATGATCAGCGTGAAGACGGTGGCTCCTCCAGCGATCATGAGGGAGTTCAGCCCCCCGTAGAGCAGGCGGGCCATGACGTCCCGCCCCTGGTTGTCCGAGCCGAGGAAGTAGTTGCCCAGTTCCCAGGTCGGGCCGATCGGCGTGTAGCCGAGGCCGAGCCCTTCCGTCGAAGCTTCCATCACGGGAACCTCGACGCCATCGACCTGGATGACGGCATCGAGCGTCGACGTGAACGGATCCACGCCTGCCCAGCGCGCATAGAGCGGCGCGCTGAGACAGGAAAGGATGATGAGCAGGAAGATGGCAAGGGACGCCATGGCGGCCCTGTTACGTCTCAACCGCGCGAAAGCGAGGGCCCATGGCCCTCGCGTCCGGTGCTGAACGCCAACGGCTTCATTCGACACGCAAACCCCCTACGCCGGATATCACTGCACCCAGGACTGAGTGATCATCCAGTTGAACTGGCGGTTGAACCGGAAATTGCCGAGGCGCTTGCTGACGAAATCGAGACGCTTGGGCGTGAAGAGGCCGACGGCGGGCGCCTGGTCGGTGACTTGATGATCGATCTCGGCCCAGAGCGCATTTGCCGCGGTCTGATCGGTCACGCCGAGGTCGAGTGCCTTGTGCATCTTCGCGTCGATCGCCTCGTCGCAGAAGCCGGCGATGTTGATCGAGGCGTCGGAGCCTTCGCGGAACGAGGCGCAGCCGAACAGGATATTCAGGAAGTCCGAAGCCGCCGGATAATCCTTGTACCACTGGGTCACAGACATCTGCACCTTGTTGTTGGTGTTCTGGATATAGGTGAACTGAATGTTGGCGGAAATCGGCTTGACGTCGGCGACGTAGCCGATGCTCGTCAGAACGCTCTGCAGGTAGACGCCGATGGAGCGCGAGACGGCGGTATCCTCGACGATGATCGTAACCTTTTGGCCCTTGGTGCCCGATTCCTCGACAAGCTGCTTGGCCTTTTCGAGATCGGGAGCCGACCACTTCGCACCCGGATTCTTCGTATAGGGGCAATAATCCACATGGCCGGGGAAATCCGGCGGCAGGACCTGGCAGACCGGCGAGGCGAGCACCTTGCCGCCGAAGAGCTTGACCAGCGTGTTGCGGTCGACGGCGAAGGCGACCGCCTGGCGGGCCTTGACGTTATCGAACGGGGCAAGGCGCGTGTTGAGCGGCGCGTACCACCAGGCCGAAAGCGGCGCGATGTGGAGCTGGTCCTTATATTTAGTACCGAGCTCGGCAAGGCGGTCGCTCGGCAGCGCGTCGAACATCCAGTCCGCTTCGCCGTTCTGGATCGCCGTCACGGCCGCTTCCTCGGAAAGGCCGAAATCGTATTGCACCGTATCCGGATAGCCGTCCGGCTGTGCTTCCTCGCTCCATTCCTTGAAGTGTGGGTTGCGCGAGACGGTCATGCCCTTGTTGGGGTCGAAGGCGGAGATCATGTAGGGGCCGGTGCTCGGGATCGGCACGGAGCCCATGTCTTCGGCGGGCGTGTCGGCGGGGAGCGTCACGGCATGGGGCAGGGCGAGCTTGTAGAGCAGCTCGGCATCCGGCTTGACGAGGTTGATCGTCACGGTGCCGGCCGCTTCGTCGCCCACGACGCCGCCCTCGAGCGTGCAGCTCTTGGTGTCGGCAAGGCATTTGTCCGCGCCGACGATCCCGGCATAGAAGGTGCCGGAGGTCGGGCCGGAGACCTTGAAGATGCGCTGGAAGGAAGCGACCACGTCCTTCACGCCGACCTCCTGGCCGGTGGAAAACTTGATGCCCTTGCGCAGCTTGAAGGTGAAGGTCTTGCCGTCGTTGGAAACTGCGGGCAGCGCCTCGGCAAGGTCCGGAACGATGGTGAAGCCGTCCATGCCTTCGGCCTTGCGGAAGGCGACGAGGCCGTCATAGATCGGCTGGTACATCTGCCAGCCCTGGTCGGTGTAGTTGATGTGCGGGTCGAGCGTGCCGGCCGCAGAGCGGGCGAGAAGGCGCATCGTGCCGCCACGGTGTTCCTTGAGATATTCGGCCTGTGCCGGAGCCAGCCATCCGCCGGCCAGAAGCGCGGCGGCCGAGGCCGTCAAAAGCAGTTTCTTCATTTTTGTCCCCTTTTCTATCGATCGTGCTGATTGAGAAAGTCCCCGACCACCCGCATGCAGTCTTCCTGCTGCTCGATATGCGGCATGTGGCTGGAGTGTTCGAATATCTCCCAGCGCGAGCCCTTGATGCCGTCCTTGAAGGGCTGCACCGTGGCCGGCGTGGCTTCATCGTAACGTCCGGAAATGATGAGGGTGGGCACATCGACGGCCGGCAGGCGGTCGATGACGCTCCAGCTCTTCAAGGTGCCGATGACGTGGAACTCGTTCGGCCCGTTCATCAGCGTGTAGACGGTGGGGTTGCGCGCCGCCTGCTCGAAGCTTTCGGTCACTTCGGGCGGGAACGGCACGACGCGGCAGACATGCCGCTCGTAGAAGGCCATCGTCGCCTGCTGGTAGTCGGGATGGTCCGTCGTGCCAGCCGCTTCATGCCGGGTCAGCGTGTCCTGCACGTCCTGCGGCAGGCCGAGCCGCAACCGGTTGGCCTCCTCTACCCAGAGCTTCATGGAGGCGGGCGAATTGGCGATCGTCAGCGAGGCCAGTCCTCTGGGTTGGAGCACCGCATATTCCGCACCCAGCATGCCGCCCCAGCTTTGCCCGAGCACATGGAAGCCGCCGCGGATGCCGAGGTAATCGACGACGTTCTCCAACTCGTCGATGAAGAGCTGCGGCGTCCAGAAATCGGCGCCTTTTTCCGGCAGCAGCGTGGAATTGCCGCAACCGAGCTGGTCGTAGTGGATGACGGCCCGGCCATCGCGCGCGAGCAGCTTGTAGGCGTCGACATAATTATACGCGACACCCGGCCCGCCGTGCAGAATGATCACCGGCAGCTTGCGGCTGCCGAGGTCGCCGCTTATGCGATACCAGGTTTCATAGCCCCGGAACGGCGCCCGTCCTTCCGTGCTGTCGATCCGAACCGTCATGCCGCCCCTCCCAAGATCGCCGCCATTCAGGCGCTCCTCCTGCCGGTCCGCACCCATTCCTCCAGCATCTGCACGCCGAAGGCCGTGGCGCCCTCCCGGCCGAGGGGGCGGTCCTCCTCAGCCAGTTCCTTGCCGGCAATGTCGAGATGCACCCAGGGGCGGTCTTCGGTGAAATGGCGAAGGAACGCCGCGGCATAGGGTGCGTCGCCATCCTCCATGTCCTTGGCATGGTGGCGGAGGTCGGCAAGGGGCGATTTCAGCCCGTCGTCATAAGCCCGGTCTAGCGGCAGGCGCCAGAAGCGCTCGCCGACCGTTTCGCCCGCGGCGATCATCTCGGCGGCAATTGCATCGTCGGTGCTGAAGAGGCCTGCGAAGACCGAGCCGAGGCCGCGCATGACCGAATAGGTCAAGGTCGCGAGATCGACGATCGCCGATGGCTCGAAACGCGTCGCCGCGTAGTAGAGGCAGTCGGCCAGGATCAGGCGGCCTTCGGCATCGGTATCGAAGACCTCCACGGTCTGGCCCGAGGCTGTGGTGATGATTTCGCGCGGCTTCAGCGATGTGCCGGACGGCAGGTTTTCGGCAATGCCGAGAACGCCGACGGCATGAACCGGGCTCTTCTGCCGGGCAAGCGACAGGAGAAGGCCCGCGACGGCCGCCGCACCGGCCATGTCGGCCTTCATGTCGAACATCTGGACGCCGCCCTTGATGCAGAGCCCGCCGGAATCGAAGCAGACACCCTTTCCGACGAAGGCAAGCGGCTGCTCGCCCGATCCTTCGCCGCGATAGCGCAGCACCGCCACCTTCGGCGCGCGGACCGAGCCGGAACCGACCGCCAGAATGGCGTTCATGCCGAGGTCCTTGAGCCGGTCGGCAT
Organism: Rhizobium sp. SYY.PMSO; assembly: GCF_046840415.1. Taxonomy (NCBI): domain Bacteria; kingdom Pseudomonadati; phylum Pseudomonadota; class Alphaproteobacteria; order Hyphomicrobiales; family Rhizobiaceae; genus Rhizobium; species Rhizobium sp. SYY.PMSO. The sequence continues at coordinate 1,273,284 of NZ_CP177351.1, read as the reverse complement.
CCAGCACCTCCACCTCGATACCGGCGGCGCGCAGTGGTTCCAGGTGCTGCGCGAAACTATCCGGATGAAGATGGTTGGGCGGCAGGTTGACGAGCGTGCGGGCATACTCGACGCCTTCCGCCACGGCATTGGTGCGCGCGAGGGCGGCGTTGAGGGTTTCCTTGTCCGCGCCGACGAGTTGCAGGCGCCAGCTCTTGTCGGCGCCAGCGACAGGTCGCTTGTTGCGCAGGTCGAACCGATAGCGCCGCAGTCGGACGCCAAATGCGACGCGCGCCAGTATTTCGGCTTCGGAAAAGGCGGCGTTGGCAACCGGATCGAGGACCAGGGTTGCCTCATTCTCGCCCCTGCCTTCCAGGTGCGCGGCGAGGCTGCCGCCGGCCTTTGCCAGCGAAAGGGCGCTCATGGCTTCCGCCTTGCCGAGCGGAAGGACGATCACGCGGCGGGCGGTGACGCCCTGCGGCGGCACGAGATCGATGCAGGCGCCGCCTCCGGTGGCGCAGGAGCGCGAGACGATCCCGCCGGTGGCCGCGTCGAGCGCGGCGGCATGCGCGCCGAGGTCCTGCCCGTCGGCTTTCAGGATCACGATGACCGGAGCGTCGGCGGCAACGGCATCAGCCGCTTCGAAGACCGGGACTGGCGATTGGGGCATGAGGGCTACTTCCTGTTACAGCAACGCAAAGGCTGGCTGTCGCAGGCACTTTCCATCGATCCGAAGGACGGCAATTGCCGCCGATCCGTAAGCGATGGCCGTGCCGGAAACTAACCATCACCGGTGGCGAAAGGGGTGCCAGAGAGCGAATAATCGTTTTCCCATGGCGATTTAGGAGCTCATGCAAATCGGTAGCGCCGAAGGGGATAAGCGTTCAAGCGCCAATTTCGTCCATATCGATTGACAAAAACTCAGGTGATAATCCATGGTCCCGCCATGGCTTTACCTTCACTCAACGGCATGCGGGCTTTCGAGGCGGCAGCGCGCCTCGGCAGCATCAAGGATGCGGCGGAAGAGCTGCACCTGACCCCCTCGGCGGTCAGCCGGCATATCCGCACGCTCGAAAAATCGCTTGGCCAGGAACTGTTCGAGCGCGGCTTCCGGCAAGTGACCCCGACGATACGCGGCTCCTATTACGCACGCACGCTTGCGGAAGCCTTCGAGACGATCTGGCGCGCGACGGAGGATGTCAGCCTGCACGAGGGCCCGCGCAGCCAGAAGGCCCACCGCGTCAAGCTCATGTGCGAGCCGACCCTGCTCAATCTGTGGCTGGCCGACCGCCTGCCGAACTTCCGCCGCCTGCATCCGAGCGTGGACCTGGAAATCTCCACCTCGGGCAAGCGGACCAATGTCGATCTCGCGATCATCGACGAGTTCGTCTACAAAGCCGGCCCGGCCCTGACGATGATGATCCCGCTGCTGCTGACGCCGGTCTGTGCGCCTTCGCTGCTGGAAGGGCCGCTGCCGCTGCGCTCGCCCGCCGATCTCCTGCACCACCGCCTCATCCATGAATGCGAAACGACGCGCTGGAAGCAATGGCTGGAGCTGGAAGGCATTTCCGGCGCCGGTATCGCGACGGGCTCCACCCTGCACGATTGCACGCTCATCATGCGCGAGGCGATGAATGGCGCGGGCATAGCCCTTGCCGACACGATCATGGCACAGGACCTTCTGCGGCAAGGCAAGCTCGTCGCCCCCTTCGCAGCCCGCCATGCCTATCCGGCCGGCTATTACCTGCAACAGCGCCGCAGCATCGGCAACAAACCCGGCGCCCGCTTGTTTCAGGACTGGCTGCTGGCCGAGGTCGCCGAGCACAAGCGGGCGATGAACATCGAGTAGGAGGGCGCCGGTTTTCCTGCTGGATCCCGCGCATGCCCTTTGTCATAGAGCCGCGAGACCACGGAATCGCCGGAGTGGATGCCCCAATGAAACCGGACAAATCGTAAAACGCGATATGATGGAATGTTCGTTCCGGGAAAAATCGTAATAAATTGCGGACAACGCAGATTTACTCACCATCCCGACGAATTGTGAATTTTTGATTTATCATATTTTAAGATGTATTTTCCTCTTATGAGCGGCGTATTGCGATAGGTGCTATAGCTTCAGGTGCCGATCATGATGATTGGTGTCGCCGCGTTTTCGCTTGCCGGCCGTATGCGCCGATCGTTGAGATGGTTCATCCGGCCATTCAAAGGCGATCGGCGCAGATCTTTTGGGTGTAACAACGGAGAGGCGGATGCGCTCTGAAATTGATGTCAGAGCAGGTTGAAATATGCACGTATCCAAGGAAACATCGAAGGCGCCGGGCTGTAGGGCGTCGCTTGCTGACGGAGTTGAGGCAGGAACCTGCGCGCGGGCTTCTGCCGGCTGGCATGTCGGGTTTTCCATCGCCATCGCGGCTTTGCTTCCGAGGTTCCTTCTGTCTCGCCAGCCCTGTCCGGCGTCGCCGCTGCAGCCTTCTAGGCCACGCTTCCTGCCAACTCCTGCACTGACATCGAACCGGATGGATGTGACATGTTGAAAGAGACCGAAGAGCAAGCCAGGCACAGCATGCCGGCAAAGGGCGATCCGGCGCAAGCGGGTCTCGAATGGTTGAGCGTGCTGGTTGGCTTCGGCGCTTTCGTAACGTTTACCATATGGGTCAGCGAGTTCATGACGGGAAGCCTCGGAGTGGCCGACATATGGGCATTGCCGTTGCTGTCCCTGGCTTTCGTCGTAACATTCCTGTTCTTGCGGATAAGGCCGGACAGGATAGATGCGATCGGTTATATCCCCGCTGTTGCATTGAACGTCTATCTCATCATCGGCGTATATCTTAATATTTTCCCGCAATTCGGCCGCATGGATTTCTACCAGTTCTACAGTACGTCCTACTGGTTTCCCATCGGAACCGGCGTGTCGTTCATTTTTCTTGCGCCCAGAATTGCGGTGATGTTTTCATTTTCAATGCTGGCAATCATGCTCTTGCCGCTTGCTGTTTCGGCATTGTCGACGGATGCTTATCTTTGGCCCGTAAACTCGCGGCTTCTGGTTCTTCAGGTCGTTCTGGCACAGATCGTATTTGTCATCCTGTTCCTGAACGTTGCAGTCATTCGTTCGAGATATTCGAAGACGCGCGAGTATATTCGCGTGCTCCAGCTTCTGTCCTCAACCGATAGTCTGACCGGTTTGCTGAACCGCCGCGCCATGCTTGAAATCCTTCGCAGGGAGATCGATGCGGCTCGTCATGCGAAGGCGCCCCTTATCGTGGCGATGATCGATGTCGATTACTTCAAGCGAATTAACGACGGACTTGGACACGAGGCCGGGGACGTGGTCCTCATTCATCTCGGACAATTGCTGACGGCGCAATTGCGGAGCCAGGACCATTTCGGGCGATGGGGCGGTGAAGAGTTTCTTCTGATTGCTTCCGAGACGACCTTGCAGAATGGCCATATGCTCATGGAGAAGCTGCGCGAGACTGTCGCGGCGGAGCAGTTTCCATCCGCTCGCCGCGTGACGATCAGCGCCGGTATCGCGGAACTGACCGACCTCGATGATGCAACCATGCTGCTGAAACGCGCGGATGAGGCTCTTTACCGGGCCAAAGCGGAGGGACGAAACCGGACGATGGTCGCGGCTTAGCGCCGTTCGGCGAAAAATCTGCCTGAGGCATAGCGTGCCGCCGGCCTCTCCGTTGTCCACAGCCACCAAAATACTTGACGGCGCGAAGCGGCCGATTGATTGATTTCAATCAGATCTGGGAGATCGCGGTCGATAGCGGCGTTCGGGGATGCTGGCCCGGCTGCAGGTGTCGGAAAGGCTTCGGCGCGGCCGCGGCTGTTGCGGAGAGGTTGGGGCTTATGAATGCGAAACGGCCGGGAGGTCGAGCAACCCTCTTCGATGTTGCGAAGCGAGCGGGCGTCGGCACGGCCAGTGTCGACCGCGTGCTGAACGATCGCGGCAACGTCAGCGAGGAAATCAGCAGAAGGGTTCTGGAGGCCGCAAGGGAGCTTGGCCTTCGCCGGACGCTTCCTCAGGCCCATCGGCGCATGATCCGCATAGACGTCGTTCTCGCGCGGCCCGAGCTGCCGCTTATCGGCAGGCTCGGCTACGAGTTCCGGAGGCTGTCGGCCACGCTCGACCGGTCGATCGTCATCCATCGGACGGTTTTGGACGACGAGCGTCCGGAAACGCTCGCCAAGGCATTGACGAGAACGACTTGCGATGCGGTCGTTTCCTATATGCCGGACCATCCGGCGGTTCACGCGGCTGTGGAGGAGCTGAGCTTGAGAGGCGTTCCTGTGGTGACGGTCGTATCGGATGTGCCCGGCTCCACGCGCATCGGCTATGCCGGTATCGATCACATCAAGGCCGGCCGTTCGGCCGGCTACTTCGTGACGAAGATGGGGAGGGTGCCCGGCAAGGTCGTCATTCTGTGCAACAGCCCGGGCTTTCAGTCCCATTCCGACCGAATCGGCGGCTTCACCCGCTTTCTGGAAGAGAAGGCGCCCGAATGGTCGGTCGCATGCGTCGTGGAGGGTGGCGACGACCGATATCGATCCGAGCTGGAACTGCGCCAAGCCTTCAAGGCAAGCCCGGACGTTGCGGCCGTGTACAATGTAGGTGCCGCCAACATCGGGGTCGCACGGGCGATCCGGGCGGATATCCTGAAGAAGAGACCGATCTTCGTCGGTCACGAGCTGACACGCAACACGGCCGTCTTTCTCAGGGAAGGGATAATGTCCCTTACGATCGATCAAAGCCCCGAACTTCAGGTGCGTGCGGCGGTCAACATGATCCTGAGGCACTTCGAGTTTCCGGGCTTCGACCAACCCGCCTTCGCGCTCGATACCGAGGTTCCGTTCGTCCTGTACGGTCCGGAAAACATTCCCGGTTCGCTTCCCTTCTGATTTAGGGTGTTGATTGAAATCAATCAGCATTGGTTTTGAAATCGGATCGGATTTTGGAAATCCTCCACCCCTCGGCCGAATGCCTCCGAAGCATCGAGGCAACGTCGATAGGGAAGGAGATACCAATGAGCGATAATATTGCCCCGGTCCGCTGGGGTATCCTTGGGGCCGCGCGGATTGCGGATGGCGCCGTCATCCCGGGGATGGTGAACAGCCGATATTGCGACCCCGTCGCGATCGGCGCGCGGAGCTGGGACCGTGCGCGAGCCATGGCCGATCGGCACGGGATCGCCCGCGCCTATGGCAGTTACGAGGAGGTCCTCGCCGATCCGGAGGTCGAGGCTGTCTACGTGGCGCTTCCGAACCATCTTCACGTCGAATGGACGCGCAAGGCTGCGGATGCCGGCAAGCACGTCCTGTGCGAGAAGCCGGCCGGGATGACCGCCGGCGAGCTGACGCAGCTCAAGGGCCTGGATCCGAAGCTGAAGATTTCCGAAGCCTTCATGGTGAGGCAGCAGCCGCGCTGGATCAAGCTTCGCGAGATCCTGCGCAACGGCGACTACGGGCGACCGATGTCTTTCTCGTCACTCCTCTCGTTCATGATGACCAACGAGCAGGACTTCCGTCAGAAGCCCGAGTTCGGCGGCGGCGCCTACTACGACCTCGGCTGCTATACCGCGATGACGGCCCGATACGTCTTCGATGCCGAGCCGAAGCGTGTCTTCGCCGCCGTCGAGCGCAATTCCGGCGGCATCGACATGTTCACGTCGGTGATCCTCGATTTCGGCGATGGCCGGCATGCGACATTCATGGTCTCGCTGGCTGAGGCTTCGTCCCAGTCGATCCAGATCGTCTGCGAACGCGCCTTCATTCAGCTGCCGCAGGCCTACGTGCCTTCACGAGTGAATCCGAACGCGATTGCGATCGATACCTCCGCAGATCATGCGAGCTCGATCGTCCATATGCTCGAATTCCCGCCGCTCGACCAGTACGAGGAGGAGGTCACAAATTTCTCGAAAGCGATCCGCGGGGCGGATGCTCCATATTTCGACATGAACGATGCTCGTGCCAATGCGGCCGTCGCGGACGCGGTCTTTGCCTCGGCCAGGAGCGGCAGCTGGATCGATGTTGGAGAAAACTAGGATGACCATAAAAATTGCCCTGATCGGTGCCGGACGTATCGCGAAAGTCCATTCGAAGGCGATCGCCGCCAGCACTGATGCCGAACTCGTGGCCGTTACCGATGCGTTGCCCGAGGCAGCCCGCGCGCTGGCACTTGCAACCGGCAGCAAGGCGGCGGACCCTGACGCGATCGCGGCAGACAAAAGCGTCGACGCCGTCCTGGTCTGCACACCCACCGACACACATGCCGACCTTATCGAAAAGTTCGCGAAGGCTGGAAAACACGTCTTCTGCGAAAAGCCGGTCGACCTTGATCTGGCTCGGGCCGAGGCGGTCGTCTCGATTGCAGAGAAGGCCGGCGTCCGTCTCATGCTCGGTTTCAACCGCCGTTACGATCCCAATTTCGCCGGCGTTCGCGCCGCCATCGACCAGGGCCGCATCGGCGATGTCGAGATGGTGACGATCACCTCCCGCGATCCGGGCGCGCCGGATATCGCCTATGCATCGCGCTCGGGCGGCATCTTCCGCGACATGACGATCCATGACCTTGACATGGCCCGCTTCATGCTCGGCGAGGAGCCTGTGCTGGTCTCCGCGCATGCCACCGTCCTCATCAAACCCGAACTGAAGGATATCGGTGATTTCGACAGCGCCACGGTCATTCTCGAAACGGCCTCCGGCAAGCAGGCGATCATCACCAACTCCCGGCGGGCGGCCTATGGCTACGACCAGCGTGTCGAGGTTCACGGTTCGCTGGGCGTCGCCGGAGCCGGGAACCAGCTTGAGAACACCGTTGTTATCGGCACAAGGGAAGGATACTCCAGCGCCGCGCTGCAGAACTTCTTCATGACACGCTACACGGCGTCCTACGCGGCCGAGATCGCCGAATTCATCGCCGCGTTGAAGGAAAACCGCGAACCCGCGACGACCGGCCGCGATGGCGTGATTGCGCTGAAGCTGGCCGATGCCTGCGTGGAATCCGTCAAGCAGGGAAGACGCATCGAAGTCTAAGCCAGATATAGGGGAAGCGCGCCCGGCAGCGCGTTTCCCGAGCGACAGCGCATTTCCGCGCGGGAAATGACGTCGTTGTACCGGGCCATCCTCACGCGTCAAAGCTGGTGGTGCTTCCTGTCTGCATGACGAGATCCAGGAACAGCTGCTGGGCAGCCGTGGGCAGCCACTCTGCTCGAAGGGTGACGCCGATCGGCCTTGCCGTATGCTTCAAATCAAGCGGGAGCGCCTGCAATAGCCCGCGCGACAGCTCGGCCTGCGCTTGCAAAAACGATATGCATCCCAGGTGATCGGTTCGGGCCAGAAGCTCGCGCATCAGGATAAGGGAGCTCGACTCGACGATGCTGCTCGGAGGGTTGTCTACCGAGGCGAACAACGCGTCGAAATGGCGGCGGATCGGTGTTCCCGTTTGCCCAACGACCCACGGAAAGGATGCGAGATCCCTGCTCGTGAGATCTTTCCTCCCGACGAGCGGATGGTCGTTGCCCGCGACGATAACGATGGTGTCGCTGAACAGAAGCCGCTGCTCGACGTCGCCAATCGGCGGCGGATCACGCATTGCCCCGATCAGGAAATCAATCTCGCCACGCCGAAGACCTGCCAGGAGGTCTGAATACGGACCTTCCAGCACATGGAGCGGAGTCCTCGGTCGAAGTTTCCGGAACTCTGCAATGGCCCTTGGAAGCACGAAAGAGCGGGAAAGGGGCATCGCCCCTATGATGATCTTGCCGGCTTCCTCATCGTTTGCGTCCGCGAGATCGACCTCGGCTTGCGCGAGCTCGGCAAGCGCAAGACGGGCGGCTTGCGCAAGCCCGTTGGCCGCCTTCGTGGCTACAATGCCGAACGACTTTCGGTCGAACAGCGTGCGGCCAGCTTCCTCCTCGAATTGCGTCACCGCTCTGTGCACTGTCGGTTGCGCCAGCCCCAGCTTCTTTGCGGCAAGGGTGAAGTTCTCGCACTCGCGCACGGCGATCAGCGCGCGCAGTTGCGAGGTGGTCGTCAACATCCGCAGGCGAGGGCTCAGTTCGTCGAGCGCAGGATCAAGGTATCCGAACGCCCGTCGCGCCCTCTTGGCGAGGATGTCGCCGTGAGGAGTCGCGAAAAGCCCCTGCGGCGTTCGCGTGAATAGTTTCGTACGAAGTTCCCGCTCGATCTTTGCCAGCGCCTGTGTGACGGCGGGCTGCGACAGATGACAGGCTGCGGCGGTCTTCGTCACCGAGTTCGTGGTCACGACGGTCAGGAAGACCCTCAGATGGCGAAGGTTGTGCTGAATCTGCGGTGTCGGAGACGTCCCGTTGTTCAATCGGCTGTCGATCCCAAAATCGCGTCGGCCCTGGCTTCCAGAGAGTCTTCGACGGACCACGTCACCCTTCCGCCGATCTGACGCTGCCAGTCCGCCGTCGCGGTTGCCATTCTGTCCGGCAATCCAAGCTCTCTCAGCGTTGCCGCAACCTCGGTCATCTCCGCAGCCCTTCTCTGTCCGTGGACCATCATTCTCTCGAGGTTGTAGGCCGCGCGCTTGTTCCAGTCCAGTCCGGGATCGGAAGCTTGAAGCGACGCGAGCACTGCCGCTTCGACACCTGCGCGCCTTGCCGCCAGAAAGCACTCCGCGGTCAGCGCTTCGAAGCCCTTGATCATCACCGATCTGAGCATCTTGATCGAGGATGCCTGGCCAACGGTGTCTCCGGCTATCGTGGCATTCATGCCGAGCCTGGAAAGAATGTCCAACGCCTTGTCGGCGGACGCGCCCGATAGCAAAAGCGGGGTCCGGTGCCGCGCAGGATATACGGGCGCCATGACTGCGACATCGACATAAATCCCGCCGGCCGCCTCGACGGCTTCCGCGGCTCGCGATTTCGTATTGGGGGAGCACGAGTTGCAATCGAGATAAAGCGTGCTTCTTTCAAGGTTCGCCGCAGCCCGGGTCGCCGCCTGCAGCGCCTTGTCGGCGGTTACGAGACTGAACACGACATCTCGGCCCGCGAGCGCTTCAGCGGGGGTTTCTGCGCATTGAACCCGAAGATCCCCGCATCTGTCCTGCAGATCGGAGCGGGTGGCAAAGTCTTCCATTTTCACGTCGAACGCTGCAATGCTCAGGGGGTCGCCGCTGCTGATCCCGTTGCTCCGCCATCCAGACACGAAGGCCTGCGCGGCCTCCCCAAATCCCATCAGACCTACAGTTGCCATCGTCATTCCTTCCCGGCGCCTAGCGGCTCCCGCGTTTCACGGAATTGCCGACCCGCTCTATCTCTTTGTTTGCACGCAATTCCGAACGGGAAACCGCCGCGCATTTTTCCTGGAATTGTTCTCGTTCGCCCAACGGAATAAAGCGCGGAGGCCCGATTGTGTCTCCGCGCCCATGCATTCAGTGAGCGGGGTCCTTTACGTTCTTGATGGTCTGGAATTCCGTATTGTAGAACTCGCCATCGACCTTCTCGACCTTTCGCATGTATATGTTCTGCACGATGTCGCGGGTCTGGGGATCGATCGAGATCGGTCCGCGCGGGCTGTCGAGCTGCATTCCTTCGGCAGCCTTGATGAACGTTTCACCGCTTGCATCGCCCTTGGTCTTGTCCAGCGTCTTGTAGATCAGGTCTAGGGCGTCCCAAGCCGCGGCTGCGACCATGTTCGGACGCATCCCGTCGTTGTTCTTTTTGAAGGCTTCGACAAATTCCTTGTTTTGCGGGGAGTCGTGGTTGGTGGAGTAAGGGCCTCCGGTAATGACGCCCAGCGCTGGCTCGCCCATCTCGTTCAGCAAATCATCGTCGGTGACATCGGCCATGGCGATCACCTTGATGCCGGACTTGTCGAGACCGCGTTCGACAAACTGCTTCATAAAGGCGGCGCCGGCGCCGGTCGGCACGAACACGAACAGCCCTTCCGGCTTCTCGTCTGCAGCGCGCTGAAGAAACGGGGCGAAGTCGGGATTTGCGAGCGGGACCTTTATCTTGGAGAGGATCGTGCCGCCGTTTTCCTCCAGCGTCTTTGAGAACCATTCTTCGGCATCCTTGCCCGGGCCGTAGTCCGAAACGATGGAAACGAACCTCTTCGTGCCGTTTTCGGGAGCCCATTTTCCGATCACGCTCGCAACCTGCGGGATCGTCCAGGAGGTGCGAAGCATATAGGGGGAAGCCTTCATGATTGACGAGGTTGCCGCCACCATGATCACCTGCGGGATCTTTGCACGCTTCGAAAGCTGTGCCACCGAAAGCGCGGTCGGCGTGTTGCCGAATCCGGTGAGGATCGAGACCTTGTCGTTGGTCACGAGTTCCTGCGAGATGCGAAGGGCGTTATCCGGGGAACTCGCATCGTCCTTGACGATGAATTCGACCTTCTTGCCGCCGGCGGTCTTGCCGTGCGTGGCGACATAGGTCTTCAGCGCTGCGTTGATTTGCCGCCCGTTCGACTGGAAGCCGCCCGTCATGGGAATGACGACGCCGACCTTTACTGCGTCTTCGGCATGCACGGGGACCGCTGTCATCGACATGAGCGACAGCAATGCGGCCGCTCCGGTTAAGATGCGTTTCATGTTCATTCTCTCCTCCTTGTTGACCGCATGCCAGCTCATTTGTCTGCCGCATGCCGCTTCCTTGTCTCAAACCACGTCGTCCGGCGACGTTTGCGACCGTTACGCCGCGCCGACTCCGAGGAACCTGCCCAACGTCGCCCGATCGCCGGCAAGGGAAGAGCTGTCGCCGGAATAGGCGACAGTTCCCCGGTCGAGAATGACCGCGCGGTCGGTAATCGCCAGAATCTGCTGCGCATGCTGCTCGACGATGATTGCAGCAAGACCTTCGTTGCGGACGATCCTTCGGATGGCTGCCAGCAGTTCCTCGACGATGATCGGCGCCAGGCCCTCGGTGGGTTCATCGAGCAGGAGGATCCGCGGATTGAGAACGAGGGCGCGGGCGATTGACAGCATCTGCTGCTCGCCGCCCGAGAGCTGGTTGCCCAAATTCGAACGACGTTCCCGGAGCCGAGGGAAGAGGTCGTAGACCGCCTTCAGTGTCCACTTTCCTGGTCGCGCGACTGCCGTGATGTTTTCCTCGACGGTCAGGGATCGGAAGATTCCGCGCTCTTGCGGAACCCAGCCGACGCCTGCTTCGACCCGCCGCTCCGGGGGCATGCGCTCGATCGGCAGACCATTGAGCTTGATCGAGCCGGACTGGTGGCGCGTCAGTCCAACGATCGTATTGAGCGCGGTCGTCTTGCCGACGCCGTTGCGGCCCAGCAGCGCGACGGCAGTTCCCTGTTCGACCGAGAGGTTGACGTTGTGAAGCACCGTCGCCTTGCCGTAGCCGGCGGATAGCGCATCGATCGCGAGAAGCTCAGTCATGCGCGCCCCCGAGGTAGACTTCCTTGACGCGCTGGTCCCGGGCGATTTCATCAACGCTGCCTTCGGCAAAGAGCGCCCCTGCGACGAGGACGGAAATCCTGTTCGCGAAATTGAAGACCAGATCCATGTCGTGCTCGATTAGCAGGATGGACACGTCCGACGACAAAGCCGCGATTCGCTTCATGACCTCCTTGCGGTCGGCTTCCGGAACGCCCGCGGCGGGCTCGTCGAGCAGCAGGACCCGGGGTTTGGATGCGATCGCCAGCGCGATTTCCAGAAGCCGCTGCTTGCCGTAGGGCAGCGCCGAACACTTTTCGTTGCCCACGCCGGCAAGGCCAAAGTCTTCCAGCAGGGCGGCAATCTCCTGCTCCAATCCCTCGATTGCATGCGTCGGGCGCAGGAAGCTCCATCCGCGACGGTCGCGTTCGGCCACGACGAGCGCCAGGCTCTCGATCACGGTGAGCCCCGCAAAGAGCTGGTTGATCTGGAAGGTGCGGACCAGTCCCTTCGCGACGCGGCGTTCCAGCTTCAGGCGGGTAATGGTCTCTCCATTCAGGACAATCTCACCGCTCGACGGTTGCAACACGCCCGTGAGCAGGTTGATGAATGTCGTCTTGCCCGCGCCGTTCGGGCCGATCAGCGCGTGACGGGCGCCGCGCTCGAGGCGGAAGTTGGCATCGGTAGTCGCGTTCAGGGCGCCGAACGACTTGTTGAGGCCCCTGGTTTCCAGTGCGGGCGTGGTCATGGCGCCTCTCCTTTCGATGCCCGTATCGAAGAGGACGTCTTTCGCGCCCTCAAGCCCCGCGCTGCGAGCTGCTCGATGATCTGACGCGGACGGTCGCGACCCGCCAGGACGAAGGCGACCAACAGGATGCCGAGCCAGAACTGCCAGTATTGCGGGGTCACGGATGAGAGGGCGTCCTGGATCAACTCGTAGACGAGCGCTCCGATCAGGCCACCGTAGAGATAGCCAGTACCGCCGATGACGAGCACCATCAGTCCGTCGGCGGACTTCTGGAACGAGAGGGCGTCGAGCGAGATGAACTGCTGCGTCTGGGTGAACAGCGCGCCGGCGATACCCGCATAGGCTCCGGCCAGTGTATAGATTGCGATCTGGCGTGCCTTCACCGGGATGCCGACGGCGGACGCTCGCAACGGGTTGTCGCGGATCGCCTTCAGGGAGTTTCCGAAGGGCGAGGCCACGAGGTAACGGGCGAGGACGAACAGGACGAAAAGGACGGCGAGGCAATAGGCGTAGCCGACATGTCCGTAGATGTCGAAATCGTAGGAGCCGAACAGGGGCTCGATCGTGATGCCCTGCAAGCCATCGGCGCCGCCGGTCAGCCAGGCAGCCTGATTGGCGATCTCGTAGAGAACCGCCGCCACGCCAAGCGTCACCATCAGCCGGGTCAGATCGGCGCCCCGCAGCAGCAGAAGGCTGGTTGGCAGCGCAACAATGGCACCTGCTGCCGCAGCAACCAGCAATCCGGTCAGCGGCTCCCCGGTTACGTAGATCGAAAAGAGGCCGCTGGCATATGCGCCCACGCCATAGAATGCCGCCTGTCCCAACGTCACTATTCCCGCAAGACCGAGTATCAGGTCGATCGATAGAGCGAGCAGGGCGAAGATCGTGATCTCGGTGAGGATCAGATGTTCGTCAGGCAGAAGGAACCACGATGCCGCCGCCGCCATCCAGAAAAGGACCTCCAGCAGCCCCCAGCGCGTCTGGTGCTTCAAGCTCGCTTTGACCGCGGCCGAAAGTGCTTTGCTTGACTCTTTCGCGAGCGCCATCAGCCGGCCCTCGAGAACAGGCCCTGGGGACGAACAACGAGAACCGCCACCAGCACGATATAGATGATGAAGCCGCCGAGCGACGGCACGTAGTATTTGCCGAGGACGTCAGCCACCCCGAGCAAGATCGAGGCAACGAGCGGTCCGGTCATGCTGGATGTCCCGCCGACCGATACCACGATCAGGAAGTAGACCATGAATTTCAGCGGGAAGGTCGGATCGAGCCCGAGGATTTCCGCGCCGAGCGCTCCCCCCAGTCCGGCAAGGCCCGAACCGACGGCGAAGGTCGCCGCGAAGATGGTGTTGACACGGATGCCGACGCCGCGGGCCACGCGCCGATCGTCGACCGAGGCCCGTAGCCTGCTGCCGAAACGGGTACGGCTCAGGACGAGTTGCAAGCAGGCTGCAAGGGCTCCGCAGACGAGGACCAGGAATGCGCGGTAGACGCCGATCCCGACGCCGAAAACGAACACGCGGCCCTTCAGGAAGTCCGGCAGATTGAGGATCTGCTGCTGGGACCCCATCAGATAGTCGACGCCTGCGACCGCGATGAAGACGATGCCGATCGAGAAGAGGACCTGATCGAGGTGGGTCTTGTCGAACAGCCTGGTATAGAGCGTCCGTTCCAGCACAAGACCCGCGATCGCGGTGACAATGCAGGCGATCGGCAGGGTCAGCAGGAATGGAACGCCCCAGCGGTTCGTCAGGACGACGGTGACATAGCCGCCAGCCATAGCGAAGGCGCCATGCGCCAGGTTGATGAAGTTCATCAGCCCGAGGGTGACCGCCAGTCCGCACGACAATACGAACAACAGCATCCCATAGGCCAGCCCATCGAACAGAAGGGTCAACATGTTTCCTCCCCGTGCGGCCGATGTTCTTGATTCTCGGGCAGCACGTCACGTTGCGGACCCGTCGAAATCGGGCCCGGTTTTCTCGCGTTAACGTGGAGGCATCGGGGATGGAAGGCTATTTCAAAATGGCCCGCAAGACATAACAAATAGCTATAATGTGCGTAGGGTTTCGCGGGTCTCGACAGTTGCCTATAGCCAAATATTATCGGATCGGCCTTAGTTCCAAATTGGCAAACCGCTCTTCAGGGCGTGATATCTCCCCAACAGGAAGGAGACATCAAATGTCGGAAAAGAAGACCGCACTCGTCGTTAGCGCCCATGCCGCCGATTTCGTCTGGCGCTGCGGAGGCGCGATCGCCCTGCACGCGGACAAGGGGTATGACGTAACGGTCGTCTGCCTCTCGTTCGGTGAGCGCGGAGAGTCAGCCAAGCTTTGGAAAGAGAGCGGCATGACGCTGGAGAAGGTCAAGGCGGCAAGGCGTAACGAGGCGGAGAGGGCTGCGAAAGCGCTCGGCGTCCATGATCTCGTCAGCTTCGACCTCGGCGATTATCCGCTGCGATTGACGGACGAGGACAAGTATCGTCTCGTAGACGTGATCCGCGACGTGCAGCCCGCCTTCATGCTGAGCCACTCCCAGTACGATCCCTACAACACGGACCACATGTATGCCACGCAAGTCGCCCTTGAAGCCCGCATGATTGCCCAGGCCTGGGGACATAATCCCGGCCAGAAGGTGCTCGGCGCCCCGCAGCTGTACCTTTTCGAGCCGCACCAGACCGAACAGATGGGCTGGAAGCCGGACGTCTTTCTCGACATCACCCCGGTATGGGAGAAAAAGCGCGCCGCGATCGAATGCATGGAAGGCCAGGAGCATTTGTGGGAATTCTACACGCGTGTCGCTCAGAATCGCGCCAACCACTTCCAGCGTAATTCCGGCGGCCAGTCCGGTGGTCGGGCATCGAAGTATGCGGAAGGATTCCAGTCGGTCTTTCCGCGAACGGTCGACGAACTTTGACCGAACCCGGGAGGATGAAAATGGAGCCATGCTTCGACATCGCGCACCTGGCGCACGTCGAGATGTACACGGACAAGTTCGATGAAAGTCTCGATTTCTTTCTGCGCGTCTATGGGTTGACGCTATCCGCTCAAGAAGAGAATTCCGCATATCTTCGGGCATGGGACGACTACGAGTTTCACACTCTGAAGCTGACGCGCCACCACACGACGGGCGTTGGTCACATCGCCTATCGCGCGTCGTCGCCGGAGGCGCTGGAGCGCAGGGTGAAAGCGATCGAGGAGAGCGGCTATAAGGTGCTCGGCTGGGTTGACGGCGACCAGGGCCACGGACGGGCCTTCCGCTTCGAGGATCCGTTCGGGCACGTATTCGAAATCTATTACGATACCGTGCGCTACCAGCCGCCGGAAGAGCACAAGCCCGCACTGAAAAACATCGCATCCCGGTATCATGGACAGGGATGCCACCCGCGCCGCCTGGATCATTTGAACCTGCTGGCCAGCGATGTCACCGAATTCCGGCGCTTCATGCAGACGTGCCTTGGCTCGCGGGTCACCGAGATGATCCAGCTTGACAACGGCAGGATCGGCGGCTGCTGGTTCACGATCAACAACAAGGGATATGATCTCGCCTGCACCGAGGAGCATGGAAAGGGCAACGCGCGCCTGCACCACGTCACCTATGCGACGGATACGCGCGAAGAAATCCTCCGGGCCGCCGACATTTTTCTCGAGAACGGTGTGCATATCGAGACCGGACCGCACAAGCACGCGATCCAGGGGACTTTCTTCCTCTACGTCTGGGAGCCCGCAGGCAACCGGGTCGAATTGGCCAATGCCGGCGCGCGCCTGATCCTTGCTCCGGATTGGGAGCCTGTCGTCTGGACAGAGGCCGAGCGCAGGAAAGGGCAGGCCTGGGGCCTGAAGACCATCGAGACATTCCATACCCACGGCACACCGCCTGTGGAGACGAAAGGGGACTAAAATGGGCGTCGTCGTACAGAACATCACACGGGCGGACCATTCGGTCATCGAACGTCTTGCGGCTGCCGGCGTTGCAACCGTGCACGAGGCCCAGGGCCGCAAGGGCCTGCTTGCCAGCCACATGCGGCCAATCTATCCCGGTGCCCGGATCGCGGGATCGGCCGTTACGATTTCCGCACCTCCCGGCGACAATTGGATGATCCACGTTGCGATCGAGCAGATCAGGGAAGGTGACATTCTGGTGCTTGCGCCGACCTCGCCAAGCGAGGATGGCTACTTTGGGGACCTGCTTGCCACATCGGCGCTTGCGCGCGGCTGCCGCGGACTGATCATCGATGCCGGCGTGCGTGACGTCAGGGATCTGACGGCCATGAAGTTTCCGGTCTGGTCGAAGGCTGTTTCAGCGCAGGGCACGGTCAAGGAGACATTGGGTTCGGTGAACGTGCCGGTCGTATGCGCCAACGCTTATATCGAGGCGGGCGACGTCATCATCGCCGATGATGACGGTGTCTGCGTCGTCAAGCGCGCGGAAGCTGAAGAGGTTGCGGTTGCCACGGAGAAGCGGCTTGCCAACGAGGACGTCAAGCGCAAGCGGCTTGCGGCGGGCGAACTCGGCTTGGATATCTACGGGATGCGGCCGAAGCTGGAAGCAAAAGGACTAAAATATGTATGAGGAGGGCATCCGCTGCCTGTGGATGCGCGGCGGCACATCGAAAGGCGCCTATTTCATTGCCAGCGATCTTCCAGGCGACAGGACGGAGCGCGATGAACTGCTCTTGAGAATCATGGGCTCTCCGGATCCGCGGCAGATCGACGGTATCGGCGGCGCCGATCCGCTGACGTCGAAGGTCGCGGTTCTTTCCCCGGCCAGCAGGGATGATGCCGATGTCGATTACCTGTTTCTCCAGGTTTTCGTCGACAAGGCGCTGGTGAGCGATGCGCAGGGCTGCGGCAATATCCTCGCAGGCGTCGGACCGGCGGCGATCGAACGGGGACTGGTGCCGGCCGCAGGCGAGGTCACTCCCGTCAGAATCCACATGGTCAATTCCGGCGAAGTCGCCGTCGCCAAGGTCAGCACGCCGGGCGGCAGAGTAAGCTATGTCGGCGCTACAGGCATCGCCGGCGTGCCGGGACACCATGCTGCGGTTCCGATCCTGTTCACCAATACGGAAGGCTCGATGTGCGGGTCGCTTCTGCCGACAGGCAACGAGATCGACGTTATCGACGGGGTCGAGGCGACGCTCATCGATAACGGGATGCCTTGCGTGATCATGCGAGCATCGGACTTCGGCCTGACAGGACAGGAAACGCGCGAAGAGATCGAAGCCAACGACGCACTCAAGCAGCGGATCGAGTCCATCCGCCTGCAGGCGGGGCGGATGATGAACCTCGGCGATGTCGGAACGGCGTCGGTCCCGAAGATGACTCTCGTGTCGGAACCGGTCAGGGGTGGCGCGATCAACACGCGTAGCTTCATACCCCATCGGGTCCATGCCTCAGTCGGGGTGCTGGCCGCCGTTACCGTTGCAACGGCAACCCGCATCGCTGGAACGCACGCCAACAAGCTTGTCGCCGCACCGTCGGACGGACGGTATCGTATCGAGCATCCAACGGGCGAAATGGAAGTGTTCCTGGAAGTGGACGCGCACGGAAGCGTGACAGGGGCCGGCACGGTGAGGACCGCGCGGAAGCTGTTCGACGGATATGTCTTTCCCGCGGAGCAGGTGCGGAAACCAGATTCCCTCACCATGGGGACTAGCTCATGAAAGATCGCCTTTTGCGATGGACGACTCTTTCGTCACCGGACTGTTCTTGTTGCGCTGCCGTCTTGGGATCGCGCTTTTTTCTTTTCGGACAGACTTGACCGGTGCAATGCATGCAGGAGATCCAGTTCCCGGCCTGAGGCGGCAATCCGGCGGGAAAGTGCTGGCAGACATCCTGAAAGCGCCATTTGCGGCAGTGATCGCCACCATGTATTTGAATCATGGTTCTTGAGCGGAAGTTGTTTGTCGGGGAGAGCTTCATGTCGGAGACGCATGTGGTTTGCGAGGTTCGTTATCATATCGATCGGGACGCCCTCGACGAATTCAAGATATACGCACGGACCTGGATGAGGCTTATCGAACGTCATGGCGGAAAACACGACGGATATCTCATCTCTCGACAGGCTCCCGTTGGCGCCGCCATGAGCTTCCCGGCAGTCGGGAACGAGGATGCGTCCGTCGTTGCCGTCGCGCGTTTCGCATTTCCTGATGATGCGAGTTACTTGCGCTATCGGGATGAGGTCGGAAGAGATCCCGACGGTATCGAAGCGAATTTGCGATACGGCACAAACCCGCCGTTCAAACGGTACGAGCGGACCTTTCTCGAGCATTTGCTTTGAATAAATGAGGCACTGCGTTCAAATTGCAAATTATACCGAGGTCTCGGCCCTGACTACCGGAAATCGCGGGCCTTGGGGAATGGGCTCGGCATAGCATCGCGCTCGGGATAAGTGTCCGATGTACCGATCGGCCGGCTCTGTGCTCCGTTTGACATGGTGCCCGAAGCCGCCGGATCAAGCCAACGGATCTCGGTGCTCCAATGGCACCGAGGACGACCCGCCGTCATGGACCTATGGCCGTTCTGAAAAGCTCACCGCTCGCCCCGCACGGGCATTGCGGCAGTTGCTTTTTGACTCAGTCCATGGCCACCCGGAGACCTATTTCGTGCTCAGGTCCTGCGTAATGAAATCGGCTGTTTGCTCATAATGCCGCTGCAGCAGACGGACGGCGTCTTCGGCCTGTCTGTTGAGCACCGTCTTGAGAATGGTTGCATGTTCTTCGGCCACATTCCGCACTCTGAACGCCTTGCGGCTGGATAGCGATCGATAGCGGTGCAGCCTGTCGGCCAGTTGCTCGCAGAAACCGATCAGCGGGCGGGACGCACAATTGCCGATCAGCAGCGCGTGAAAATTCCGGTGGTGGAAGTCCCACTCCGGATTGTTTTCAAAGTGTTCCGGATCAAGCGAACGTGGCGTTCTGTCAAGCCGGTGATGGGCGACGAGCAGGGCCTCCTCCCACTCCGCGTTGGCGTTCGCCATTGATTCGCGAAGCGCCAGCCCCTCCACCCAGCAGCGGGTCTTGGTCAGTTCGGCCAGCTCGTCCAGGCTGATCGACTGGACGAAAAACCCGCGCTGCTCCTTGCCCACGACCAAGTCTTCTGAGGTCAGGCGGTTGAGCGCCTCCCGCAAGGGCGTCTGGCCGGCACCGTACTGCTCCATAAGGAAGCGGAGCTGAAGCTTGCGCCCCGGCTCCAGTCGGGCCGAAAGGATGTCGGCCTTCAGCCGTTCATAGATGCCGGTCGCCAGCGTTGCGGGGCTTTCTCCGCCTCGATTGAGCAAATTCGTGTTCATGATTCTCTCGGATGCCGTAGCTGCCTTTTATATACATGTAGCGATGCAATTCGCAAAATTTATAAATTATTGGCTTGCATTTCAGATTTTGTATATTACACCCTCTTTCCGAGGAGAATGGTCATGGATGGAGTGCGAGATAATTCCCTGCGGCTGAAGCCGGGTTGCCTGTGCGGCGGTGTTGATATTCATTGCCACGTCGTCCCGTCCCGCTTTCCCGAGGCGCCGGGGACCGGCCCCCTGAAGGGTTGGCCTTCGATGGTTGCATCTGGCGAGTGCCACGCGACCGTAGTCATCGATGACAAGCCGTACCGGACCGTCAACGATGCCTGCTGGGTCGCGGAGCGGCGGCTGGAAGAGATGGATAAGACGGGCATTCGCATCCAGGCTCTGTCGCCCATGCCGGAGCTGTTCGGCTATTGGATCCGGGCTGGCGCCGCCAACGATCTCGTGCGTCATGTGAACGATAGCATTGCCGCACTGGTGGCGGAGGGCGAGGGGCGGTTTGTCGGGCTTGGCGGCGTGGCTCTGCAGGATCTTGATCTCGCCATCGAAGAGCTTCGCCGAGTGGTTCTGGATCTGGGATTTGCCGGCGTGGAGATCGGCAGCAATATCAACGGAGTGCCGGTAGGCGATCCGCGTCTTGATCCGTTTTTCGAAGAAGCCGAAAAGCTGGGCGCGGCGATCTTCGTCCATGCGGTCCGCCCGGCGGGCATGGATCGGCTTGTGGGGCCTGCGCCTTTGCAGCAGGTGCTGGGCTACCCGACGGACGTCGGTCTTGCCGCGGCATCCGTCATCACGAGTGGATTGCTTTTGAAGTTTCCGCGACTTCGGATCGCCTTCAGCCATGGCGGCGGCACATTTGCCTCGCTGCTGCCGAGGCTGCAGCAGGGCTATTTTGCCTTCCCCGCCTTGCGGGAGAGCATGGCGGAGTCCCCCATCGTCCAGGCCCGCAGAATCTACGTCGATTCTCTCGTCTTCGATGTCGAGACGCTTCGCCGCGCCGTCTCCGTCTTCGGCGAGGATCGGGTGATGATCGGTACTGATTATCCCTTCAATTTCCGGGATGCGGATCCGGTCGCCAGCATCCAGTCGGCGTTTGCCGACGAGGCTCTCCGCGATCGTTTGATCTTCCGGAACGCCCTGGATTTTCTTGGTCTAGACAAGGTTTTTTCAAATGAGCGACTTTCCCGTGACGAGTTTGCGCAGCGTCGAGCTGTCAACTCCTGATATCGCCGGCTCCGTCGATTTCTATAACCGCGTCTGGGGTCTCGACGTCGTCGCGGAGGCGGGGGGCAAGGTCTTTCTTGCCGCGACCGGCGATGACTTTCACGTACTCGAGCTGAAGGCCGGCGAGCGCTCCGAGTTGCGCAAGATCAGCTTCCGCGTCGGCTCCTCGTCGGATCTGCAAATGTTGGCAGGTCGCACCGTTGCGGCGGGCTGCACTGCGTTGCGCGAGCTCGGAGAGGCTGATGCACCATCGGGGGGACACCGCTTCGTGGTGCGCGAGCCGCAAGGCTCGGTTCTCGAATTCGTGCATGGCGATATCCGCAAGCAGGCAAAACTCGTCGCCAATCGTCCCTGCCGCCTCGCGCATGTCAACGTCAACAGCAACGATGTTGAGGGGCTCTCTTCCTTCTATCAGTCCGTCCTTGGTTTTCGCCTGACCGACCGTTCGAAGATGATGGCATTCCTGCGTTGCAACGATGACCATCATGCCGTCGTGCTCGCGGAAGCGGCCGCGAATGGCCTCAACCATATCGCTTTTCTGATGCCGGACCTGGAATCGGTGATGCGCGGCTCCGGCCGGGTCGTCGATGCCGGGACGCCGATCGGCTGGGGTATCGGCCGGCATGGTCCGGGAGACAATGTGTTTGCCTACTTCGTCGATCCGATGGGAGTCGTGGTCGAGTACACCGCTGAGGTGCTGCAGGTCGATGACGGTTACAAGGTCAAGGGGCCGTCCGAATGGACGTGGCCGCCGGGCCGCACAGATCACTGGGGTATCGCCGCGCCAAAGAGCGAGGCCTGTAAGAAGGCTCAGCTGACGATCGGTTTCGCCAAGTGACGGATCGGTGAAAGACAAGCAATTCAGAGGTTTCCAAGTGCATAGCGAAAATGAAGTTTCCGGTCGTTACGATGTCCTGGTGGTCGGTTTTGGACCGGCCGGAGCGGTTGCCGCCGGTATGCTCGGGCAAAAGGGGTATTCAACGCTGGTCGTCGACCGGCTGACCGGCATCTACGACAAGCCGAGAGCAATTGCACTCGACCATGAGATATTCCGCCATTTCGACAATATGGGCGTGGCCGAGGCGATCCGTCCCTTCGTCGCGCCATTCACGGCCTCGCAGCATTTCGGAGCCAAAGGCCAGCTGATCCGCCGCATCGACATGGTGGCCCAACCCTATCCGCTTGGTTACACGCCGAGCATGGTCTTTACTCAGCCGCCGGTCGAGGCGGTGCTGCGCAACCATGCCGGAAGCTTCGATTGCGTGACGATCGAGCTGGGGACCGAACTGATCGACTTTTCGGATACCGGCGAAGAGGTGGTCGCGAGATTGAAGGATGCCGGCGGCAATGTCCGGACGGTATCGGCGCGCTTCATGATCGGCTGCGATGGCGCATGGAGCACTGTTCGTCAGCATTCCGGCATGAAGCTCGAGGATCTCGTCTTCGACGAACCCTGGCTGGTCGTCGACGTCAAGGTGCATGAGGAGGTGCTCGGCAAGCTGCCGTCGACGTCGGCGCAGTTCTGCGATCCGGCGCGGCCGACAAGCTTTATCATGGGGCCGGAAAATCATCGCCGCTGGGAGATCATGCTTCTGCAAGGCGAAGATCCGCGGGAAATGGAGAAGCCGGAAAACGTCTGGAAGCTGCTTGCTCCGTGGCTGACGCCGCAGGATGGCGAATTGTGGCGTGCTGCGGCCTACCGCTTCCACGCGCTGGTCGCTGATGTCTGGCGCCGTGGTCGCGTCGCCATCGCCGGCGATGCGGCGCATCAGCAGCCTCCTTTCATCGGCCAGGGCATGTGCCAGGGGCTGCGCGACGTTTCGAACCTCGTCTGGAAGCTCGATCGCGTGCTCAAAGGACAGTCCTCGCCCGACCTTCTGGACACCTATACCGTCGAGCGCGGACGCCATGTCCGCAGCCTCACCGGCAAGATCAAGGCGATCGGCCAGAATGTCTGTGAGCGGGACCCCCAAGCCGCCGAGGCCCGCGACGCGCGGATTCTGGCGGAAGGCGGTGGACAGCCGCTGACGATCACTCGCCAGGAAATCGTGCCGCCGATCGAGGAAGGCTTGATCGCAGCAGAGGGGACCCCTGCACGCGGACTGCTGTTTCCGCAGCCGGTCATCGTCGAGCAGGGCGCATTGCGTCTGCTCGACCAGGTGGTCGGAACGGGCTGGCGCGTCTTCATCGACGGCCGGAACGTGAATGCAGGCGAATGCTCCGATCTTGGCAGCGATATCGAGGGCCTCACCGTACGCTCCGTCGTTCCGCGCAGTGTCGATGTGCAAGAGCCCTCGGTGCTCAAGGAGAAGGATGATGTGCTCGCCGGCTGGTTCGACCGGCATCATGCCGTTGGCGTCATCGTTCGTCCGGACCACTACGTTTTCGGCGCCGCCAACGACGTCGACAGCCTTCGTCAACAGCTTACGGAGCTGCGCGGTCGTCTCGCCTGACGGCCGGTGCAGGCTTCACGATTGAACACCGGTTCCTGGGAGGAAAACATGACCGATCCGACATTCCGCAGCGGAAGCCACTGGCGTCCGTTTGCCGTCCTCATTCTGCTCTTTCTCTTCCAGACGCTCAATTTCTTCGACAAACTGGTTTTCGGCCTTTCCGCCGTGCCGATGATGAAGGAGCTTCAGATCACGCCGCAGCAGTTCGGCCTGATCGGCAGCAGCTTCTTTCTCCTGTTTTCGATCTCGGGCGTCGTCGTCGGGCTTTTCGTCATCGGCCGGGTGCCGGTGAAATGGATTCTCGTGACCCTGGCCGCGGTCTGGTCTCTGACCCAGATCCCGATCTATTTCACTGGTTCGGTGACGGTTCTGGTCATTTGCCGTATTCTGCTCGGCCTCGGAGAAGGCCCCGGCCTGCCGACGGCGCTGCATGCGGCGCATAACTGGTTCAGCCCCGAGAAACGCAGCGTTCCGAGCGCGATCGTGCTGCAGGGTATCAGCGTCGGGCTGCTCGCCGGCGGTCCGCTCCTGACCTACATTATCGTGCAGTATGGCTGGCGCAGCGGCTTCCTGTTCTGTGGCGTGATCGGCATTTGCTGGATCATTGCCTGGCTGTTCATTGGCGGAGAAGGCCCGTATTCGGCGTCCGACGAGAAGCGTGCGGCTGTCGCCGCGTCCGATGCCCCGGTTCCGGCGCGCCGTCTATGGCTTGATCCGACCGTCATCGGCGTCATCATCATGTCGACGATGTCCTACTGGATCGTCGGCATGTCGGCTACCTGGCTACCGCCCTTCCTGCAGCAGGGGCTCGGATATTCGCAGCCCCAGACCGGTTCCATCATTTCGGCCGTCTACATCTTCCAGTCGCCGTTGCTCCTGCTCGGTTCCTGGATTGCGCAGCGCATGTTGCAGAGGGGCGTGAGCAAGCGTACGACGCTCGGCAGCGCCTCCGGCTATGCGCTTCTCGTCAGCGGGATCGCGCTGATCTGCTCGGTGCATGTCTCCGGCGCACTGCAACTGGCCCTGATTGCTGTCGCCTTTGCGGCACCGAGCCTCACGACCATCTACGGCCCGATCACGCTCGGTGCGGTCGCCCCCGCCGTTCAGCGCGGCAAGCTGATCGTCGTCATCTATTCGGCCAATGCCATATCGGCACTCGCTTCGAATGCCGTGACCGGCATGATCGTCCAGGCCGCCGGCCCCGACCAACTGCCGCTCGGCTATGCCAATGCGATGATGTTCACGGCAGCGATCCTCATCATCGGCGCCGTTTCCGCCTTTGCCTTGATCTTTCCGGACCGGACGATCGAACGCTTCGGCAAGCTGTCGCGCTTCGCCGATCAAACACAGCAGGCCTGATCGGCCCGCCTCCCTCTTAGAAAGCTACAGGAGAAAGAACATGAGATTGTCTACCGTTAAGGTCGCCGGCTGTGCGACTTGGGGCGTCGTCGAGGGCGACAGTTTCCGCGACGTCGGCGCCGTACTTGCCGGTCGCTATGCGGATCTCAAGGCGGCGATCGGCGCCGGCCTCGCAGGCGTGGAGGAGGCGGCCTCGTCCGCCGTATCGACCCCGATTGCGGACATCGAATGGCTGCCCGTCATTCCGAACCCGGACAAGATCCTCTGCGTCGGATTGAACTACGAGATGCACCGTCAGGAAACCGGGCGTGCGGAGGTCGAAAATCCGACCATCTTCGCCCGCTACTCGAACAGCCAGACCGGACATCTCGCGCCGATCGTTCGTCCGAAGGTATCCGGCGATCTCGATTATGAAGGCGAACTCGCCGTCATCATTGGAAAACCGGGACGCTATATCTCCCGCCAGGACGCGCTGAGCCACGTCGCCGGCTATGCCATCTACAATGACGGCAGCGTGCGGGATTTCCAACGGCATACACACCAGTTCACGCCCGGCAAGAACTTCCCCGATACCGGCGCGTTCGGTCCGTGGATGATGACGCCGGATGAGCTCGGTCCTTTGCCCGAGCTGCGTATCCAGACCCGGCTCAATAGTCAGGTGGTTCAGGATGCGACCTTCGCCCACATGATCTTCGATATCGCGCGCCAGATCGAGTATTGCTCGACCTTCACTCGGCTGGAAGCCGGCGACGTCATCGCAACCGGCACGCCGGGCGGCGTCGGCGCCAAGCGCAATCCGCCTTTGTGGATGAAGCCCGGCGATATCGTCGAAGTCGAGATCGACAAGCTCGGCATCCTGAGAAATCCGATCACGCAGGAAGCGTGATCGGCCATAAAACCGCGTTGCTCTTGGAAAGGAGAGGAGATGAGGACGATCACGTTCGCAGAAGCCGATGGCGCTGAGCTGCACGCAGATCTATACCTTCCGGAGGGAAAGGGACCGTTTCCGCTCGTCACGGGCATCTCTGGCGGGGGATGGGTGCGGGGTCATCGTGGAGCGCTCGCGGCGTGGGGCAAACATCTGGCAAAGGCCGGTTTGGCCTTCGCCAGCATCGATTACCGCCGGGCGGGCGCCAAGCCGGTCTTTCCGGGAAACGCCGAGGACGTGGCGGCAGCCTTGCGGTTCTTCGCCCGGCACGGCGCAGAGCATGGGATCGATCCTGAGCGCATCGGGGTGCTGGGCGTCTCCGCCGGTGGCCATCTCGGCGCGCTGGTCAGCCTTTCTGCCGAGTTCGACTGCCCAACGCCAAAGGTCTTTGCCGGTATTTACGGCGTCTACGACCTGCTGGCGCATTGGCAGGCCGATCGCGATTCCAACAGCGTCACGGCCCTCGACAAGACCGAGCGCATGCTGGGCGCGCGGCCGTTTGTCGATCCGCAACTTTATCATCGCGCCTCGCCGTTGCGGCAGATCACCTATGATCGCAGCATGCCGGTCTTCCTCTGCTGGGGACATCTGGACCGCGATATCGCGCCGGAACAATCGGCTGGCTTTGCCCGTGCGCTTCGCCAGGCGGGCTATCCGGTAACGGTCGTCGAGCTGCCGGATGCGCCGCATCTGTGGTTTTCGGAGGAGAGTCCGGAGGCGTCCGGAAGCTTTTCGGCTCGCGTGGCTCCTGCGCTTGTCCGGTTTTTCAAGCGCAATCTGGTCGCGACGGCGGCGTGAAGATCAAAGTTTGTCCTGCGGCAGAGGCTGCGGGGCACCACCTTTCAACGTAATGAGCGAGAAGAGGCAGGAAAGCCATGTCGAATCCGGATATCAAGACGAACCTTGCCGGCGGGGCGGTTCCCTATGTGCTGCGTCAGGGCGAAGGCCGCGCCCTCGTGGTTGCCGGGCAGGTAGTCCGCATTCTGGCGGGAGTCGATGAGACGGCTGGCGGCTACGGCGCCGTCATTTGCGAGGCGACGATCGACCGGCAGCCGATTCCGCTACATTATCACGAGCGCGAACACGATACCTGGTTTTGCACCCGTGGACGCCTGCGCATTTGGGCCAACGGCATTTCTCGCGTGCTGACGGAGGGCGACTTTGCCTATGTTCGCCCAAATCACATCCATTCCTACCAGTCGGTCGCGCCGCGCACGCAGTTCTTCGGCATTGTCGCCCCGGGAGGCTGGGAGGGCTTCTTCGACAATGCGGGCACGCCATGGGAGCTGCCGGGACTGCCGCCGATAAACCATCCCTTCGACTTTTCCAGGATGGGCCCCGCCATGCAGCGCTTCGGGGTAATGCGCGTTGCATCTGCGACCTATGCCGAGGTTTCGCCGGGCGATGCGACCGATCGCGTCCTGCCGGAGGAGCCACAATCCTACGTGTTGCAGGCCGGCTATGGAAGGCGTCGCCGTCTCAACGGCCATCTCTCAACCCAGGTTCTCGCACCGGAGATCTGCGACGGGAAGGTGGATATGCGTACGATCGAGGCGGGCCGCGGGGCAACGATGCCGTCGATCCGGCATGAGCGGACGCATCTCAGCCTGTACCTTCTGGAAGGCGCTTTGAAGCTGACGCTCTCCGGCGAAACCCATCGGCTCGAAGCTGGCGATTTCGCCAACATTCCGGCTGGCACCGCCTATTCGACCGAGGTCACCGCCGGCCATGCACGCTGGCTGCTCAGCGCTGCGAATGGCGAAGGACTGAGTTTCTGGGACGATCTCGGTGTCATGACCGAGGAGTTCACCTTCTCGCCGCAAACGAACGATCAGGCAATCGTGGCGGCGATTGCCAATACCAGCCTGAAGGACACCGGGATGGCGGGCTGAGACCATGGTGCGATCGCCTCGACGCGTCTCACGCCCGTCTCATCTGTTGTCGCTCGGTTCTCGAATATCCTCTGGAGCTCACGCCGTTGACGCGAGCTCCCACCCTTTATTCTCGCCAGGTGACGAAGTCAGCAGGCGTCGTTCTTCGAAAAGGTGATCCGCGCGTTGCAGATCGTCACGGCGACTGAGACGTTGGAGAACTCCGACACGGACCGCTTCGAAATATCATCATCCAGTATCGTGATATCGGCGAGATAGCCGGGTGCCAGTTTGCCCTTCTGATCTTCCTTGAACTCCACCCACGCGCCGGCGCGGGTATAGGCGAAAAGAGCCTGATCGACAGTGACCGATTGGTCCTTGCCGCCTTCCCGCCATGGACGCCGGTTCACCGCTGCCTGAACGCTTGCGAGCGGGGCCAGCCGGGCAATCGGCCAATCGGAGGAGAAGACAAGCGGCACGCCCGCTTCAAGCAGCTCGCGGGTGCGGAAGGCGATATCCTCGCGATCCTTGCCGATTCGCGGCAGATAGGTCTCTTCCGGAAAGTCCATGGCTGCCGGCGGATGGGCAGGCTGCATGGACGCGACGACGCCAAGCTCGGCAAACCGCGGAAAATCGCTATCCTGCAACAGTTCGATATGCTCGATGCGATGACGGGAATCCCGTTTGCCATTGGCTTTGCGGGCGGTTTCATAGGCATTGAGGACTTGCCGAACCGCCCCGTCGCCGATCGCGTGGACGGCAACCTGCAGCCCGAGAGCATCAGCCAATCCGATCGCATCGTTCAGATCGTTATCGGAAAAAAGCGGCGTTCCGTTTTCCGTGGGCGCGTCCATATAGCCATCGACAAGCACCGCTGTTCCCGATTCCACGACGCCATCGGCAAACAGTTTGACGAAGTCGGAGGTCACGAAATCGCTCTGAAACTCCTCACGCCATTCGGCGGCGCTGCGCAGTTCCTCTGGAGCCGAACCTGGCTTGAACAGATAGGGCACGCGAACGCGGACCGGCAGCTCGCCGTTTGCTTCAAGCTCGCGCAGCATATCGAGTTGATAGTAGTTTCCGTCCATGTTCTGGATGGAGGTGATGCCGTTCTCCGCGCAGAATGCCAGCCCCTTGCGCAACGATGCCATGTCGGCTGCGCGCTCTTCCGCGGATATCCCGCATTCTTCGGCGCTGGTGACCGAGCCGAGCATGTCTCTGCCTCCGGATGGAGAGAGCGCATAAACCAGGTTCATGGCCGGTGCCTCTCTGAGCTCTCCGGTTGCGAGCCCGTCAGCCCCCATCATCACCTCGCTTCCCGAGCGCACCGACGCTCCATGCTCGATGCCGGCAAGCCTGAGGGCTGCCGTATTTGCCCAGGCCGTGTGATGATCCGCGGAAGAGATGAACACCGGAAGATCAGGGCACGCGGCATCGAGATCCTCGCGCGTCGGCATTCTCTCATCCGAGATGAAGTTATATGGCGCGGAGTGGCCGACGATAAAGCCAAGTCCGGGATTCTGCGCCCGCCAGTCGGCAATGCGCGTGGCAAGGTCGCTTACCCCCTTGACCGTTGCAATCGAAAGCTGCTGCAGACTGACGCTCCCCCCGAAGATGTGCAGATGCGCCTCGTTGAAACCTGGCAGGACAGTGCCTCCACGCGCATCGATGACCTTCGTTTCCGGTCCTTCCAGATCCCGGCAGTCGGCGTCCGATCCGACCCGGATAATCCGGTTGCCCAACACCGCCAGGCTCCGAGCGCTCGGTTGGGCTTCGTTCATGGTCCTGATCGCTGCGTTGCGAATGATCAGATCTGCTATGACAGTCATGGGTCCTCCCGATGAGATATTTACGTTGGTTTTCCGGTTGGGCGGTGAGGTCGATTAACTCGCCGAGGTGACGTGCTTGACGCCCTGATAGCTTGCGAGGCCCCATGGGCCGAGTTCCCGCCCGATTCCGCTCGACTTGAAGCCGCCCCAGGCGCTTTGCGGATAGACGATTTGCGGCGTATTGATCCAGATATGACCTGCCTCGATCCGGCGCGCCAGCCGATTGGCCCGGTCAGGATCTCCGGAGACGATGCTGGCCGCCAGTCCGAATTCGGAGTCGTTCGCCAGTGCAATCGCCTCCGCATCGCTGTCGAACCGCCGTGTCGCAAGAACGGGGCCGAATATTTCTTCGGACCAGATCGGGCTTGCCGGATCGACGTCGCGATAGATGGTGGGAGCGACGAAATATCCGCATCCGTCAAGCCTATGGCCGCCGATGAGGCAATCGCAACCCTCGTCGCGGGCGGTCGCGAAATAGGCCTCGACCTTTCGCAACTGCGCGGATGTGGTGAGCGGGCCCATGTCGCAAGTCTCGGCGAAGGGCGATCCGACCGTCATGCCGCGCACGCGCTCCGCGAGCGCTTCCAGCAGTTTGCTTTCGATTTTCCCGTGAACGATCAGGCGGGACGTGGCCGAGCAAACCTGGCCCGCATTGAAGAAGATGCCGGCCGTCACACACTCGACCGCCAGGTCGAGATCTGCGTCTTCCGTCACCACGATTGCCGATTTGCCGCCGAGTTCGAGAGCGACCGGAAGGCCGCGAGCCGCGGCTGCCGCCATCACCTTCGACCCGGCTGCGTTCGAGCCGGTGAACGATATCTTTCGCAACGGGCGGGCGCTCGTCAGCGCCTTGCCGACCTCGGCCGCCCCGGTGACGATGTTCAGCACGCCTGCCGGCAACCCGATCTCCTTAGCGATATCGCCATAGGACAGTTCGGCCAGAGGCGTGAATTCGGAGGGCTTGAGAACGACCGTGCAGCCGGCGGCGAGCGCCGGGGCGATTTTCCAGGCGCTCGTGACCAGCGGGAAATTCCATGGAACGATGAGGCCGACCGGGCCTATTGCCTCATGCCGTACGCGCCCCTTGTGGGCTCCTTCGCCCAGTATCGTTTCCGCGTCCTGTCCTCGATCCATCTGTTCGGCAAGGTCAGCATAATAGTCGAAGGTCGCAATCGCGTCGGCGAGATCGATGGAAGCCTCAAGGCGAGGTTTGCCGCTGTTGATCATCTGGAGCGTGATGAGGTCCGGCGCACGGCTCTCCAGCCCCCGCGCGAAGTCTCTCAGATAGCGGGCGCGGGTCTCGCCCGGCAGACCCGACCAAGGCTCGAACGCGCGCGCGGCCGCTGCTGCCGCACGGTTTACCTGCTCGCTGCTCGTCGTCCCGACCCTTGCGACGGATCTTTCAGTTGCGGGATCGATGACGTCGAGCACCGCGGCGCCTAGCCCGACCTCCCACGCGCCGTTTATGAACGTGGATTCATTGCGATCGAAAGGGTTCATGATTTCATTCCCTGTATTCAGGACAGCGGAAAGCCGAGCTTTCCAACGAATTTGAGCCAGAGATTTCGCCACCCGCCTTTGGCATCCGCGGTGTCGAGCGCATACATCGTCAGGCGCGCGCCCAGGTAGCGAAACGGCTCGGGAGGGATTGTTCCCGGCATTGTGCTCGCAAAATCGCAATCGAGTTCAGGACGATTGGAGCCCATCAGCTTCGCAAGGCCCATATCGGCACCAAAGCGGCTGGCGGAGACACCAAAGCCTGAGTAGCCACCGGCGTACACGACCTTTCCGCCATGATAGGTTTGGAGATGCACCGCCATGCGGGTGGTCAGGTCGATAGGACCACTCCAGGCATGGGTGAAGCCGACATCGTCAAGTTGCGGGAATGTGCGGAAGAATGCTTCGGCGAGCCGCGTATAAGGCGCTGGCGTGCGATCAAGACGCGGATCACGAGGACCGCCGAAGAAATAACCCAGGCGCCCGCCGAAGAGAATGCGATTGTCTCGCGTCAGGCGCATATAATTGAGCTGAGTGCGGGTGTCATAGACGCCCTGGCGGTTTTTCCAGCCGATCCGGTCCATCTGCTCATCGGTCAGGGGCTGCGTCATCAGGATCCGGTCCCGCACCATGGCAACGCGCTTTTTGATATGCGGATGACCGGCCGCGAACGCGCTTGTCGCCAGCAGCACTTTCCCAGCCCGGATGCGGCCGTCCCGGGTCGATGCGACAACCGTGCCTCCTTCATCGGCCAGTTCTCCGAGCGGCGTGTATTCGTGAATGCGGACGCCGAGCGTTAGCGCGGCCCGCTTCAAGCCCCATGCCAGTTTTGCCGGGTGCAGGGTGCCGCTGTTCTTCTTTGCCCAGAGGCCGCCCTCGAAGAGAGGAGAGTTCAGTTGCCGGCGCGTTTCGTCCGCATCCAGAAGCATCACCTCATGGCCGTGCTGCTTGTGTAATTCATACTCTTGCCGCAGGACAGGCGTGCTTCCTTTCCCGACGGCGACGGTCAGCTCGCCATTCCACTCGGCATCGCAATCAATTCCGTATCGATCAAGAGTGGCCAGAAAGCCCGCTATATTGGCCTGTCCAAGTGCTTCGAGGGTGGCAATGTCCTTGGGAAATATTCTGATCGCGTTGTGCAGACCGTGCATGACCGACGTCGAGACGATGGCGCCTGGTCGCCCCGACGCGCCGGAGGCGATGTTCTCGGCCTCTATGAGCACGACGTTTTGCGAAGGGTCAGCCTCCTTTGCCAGGATCGCTGCCCAAAGCCCCGTGAAGCCTCCGCCGACAATCAGCAGGTCTGCTTCCGTGTTGCCGACAAGCCGCGCGTTGGGCGCTGGCGCATCCGGGCGATCGAGCCAGAATGGGTAGAATGTGACGTTCGCCAGTGCGCGTTCACCAAGCATTGCAATCTCGCATAAGGGGCTCGCATAAGGGGGAAGGGGTCGGGCGGGCGGCCACATTGGCCGCCCGTTCGGCCGCAGGATCAGTCATTGAAGAGGACGTAGACCTTACGCAGCGTTTCAAGCACCTCGAATCGCCCCTCGAAGCCCTTCGGGACGATATAGCTGTCTCCAGGGCCGAACGTCTGGACCGTACCATCGGGGTTGGTCAGTGCGACCTTGCCCGTGATCACCAGGCAAAATTCGCTGGTTTCCGGGTAGCTGAGCGTTTCGGCGTAAGGCGTGCACTCCCAGGTCCCGATCAGGAACTTGCCGTTTTTCGACTCGTAGTGCATCGCGCCTGTCTCGGTGGCCGAGCCACTGAGGACGGCTTCGGGCGGAACGACCGAGCAGGCTTCCATAGCGCCCGCGCTCAGGCCGTCACGGGAAAGTCGAATAACTGAGGTCACTGTAAATCTCCTGTCTGAAGTCGGGCGACGACACATCGCCATATTCGTCAGGATGATAGGCAGAGACTGCCGCTCGAAAAATCACGCTTTACATCGCCTTGGATTTGTCGTTCTCAATGAATGGATGAAAATCTCAGGCGCCGATCTGCATCTCCTTTCCGTATTCGACTCCGTGGTTCGCAACGGGGGATTCTCGGCCGCACAAGCCGAGCTCGGCTTGAGCCAGCCGACAATCTCCAATCATATCACCGCATTGGAGACGCGACTGGGTGTTATCCTCTGCCAGCGTGGCAGGCGCGGCTTCCAGCTCACCGAGAAAGGGCTGCAGGTTCACGAAGTGGCCGTTGATCTCCTGCGGCGGATTGACCAGCACTCGATGTCATTGACCGCATTGAAAGGCAGCCTTGTCGGCCAGCTCAAGATTGCTGTTGTCGATTGCGTCGCATCCGATCCGGTGTTCAGGCTACCCGAGGTTGTCCACAAGATCACGGAGGAAGCGCCCGGTATCCGCATCGAGATCGAGGTCGAGAAACCGGGAGCCATTCTTCGCCGGTTGGCCGAGGGGGACATCCACGCAGGGATTGGGAGTTTCGACAACAAGATCAAGGGATTATCCTATACGAACCTGTATGAGGAAAGCCACTCGGTCTACTGCGGCAAGGCTCATCCGCTTTTTTCCACCCCGGACGAAGGCATCACCCAGCTGGAGATGGACAAATGCAACTGGGTGCATAGGGGCTATTGGAGCCGCGAGCGGAAAAAAAGCCAGCAGGTCATCGAAGCCGACCGTATCGTCGACCAGATCGAGGCGCAGCTCATGTTTATATTGAGTGGCAGCTATATCGGCCTGTTGCCCGATCATGCCGTCTCGCCCTATCTGCGCGCCGACCGGCTCAGAAAGCTTCCTCCCCACGAAGACAATTTCGACTGCACAATGCAATTGGTCTATAGAAGCGGCGCGCATCCGAAGACGTTTCAGGTCTTCCGCGAAAAGCTGATCGGTCTTTACCGGTCTCGTGCTCAGGGCCGCGTCAAAGCGACCGAAACGGCCGACGTCTAAAGGCTCTTTGGCGAGTCTGCCGCCTGATACATTGGGTTTTCTCAACGCAAAATTCCGCAGAATGGAATGTTAACCGCCGGACCCATCTCCCAAAAAAGCAAGTGATTACATTTTTTGGGAGGTCGCATGTCTTTCAACCAGCCCCTGGGCGGTAACGCAATGCCGCGCTTTGGAGGTCCCGCCACCATGATGCGGTTGCCCTCCGCAACGTCGGCCGCAAACCTTGACGCTTGTTTCGTTGGCATCCCCATGGATATCGGAGCGTCGAACCGCCCTGGCACCCGCCTTGGGCCGCGGCAGATCCGAGACGAAAGCCGCATGATCCGACCCTACAACATGGCGACGGGCGCAGCGCCCTTCGATGTCCTGCAGGTCGCCGACATTGGTGACGTCCCCATCAATACGTTCGATCTGAAGAAGTCTGTCGACATCATCACCGAGTTTTATCGTGATGTGCTGGAACACGGCACCATTCCTCTGACGCTCGGCGGCGATCATACACTGACCTGGCCTATCCTTCGGGCGATCAAGGAACGCCATGGTCCGGTCGCCCTCATTCATGTCGATGCCCATTCCGATACGAACGAGCACATGTTCGGGGAGGCTGTCGCCCATGGCTGCCCGTTCCGCCGGGCCTGGGAGGATGACTGCCTCTTGAACGACAAGGTTTTCCAGATCGGCATCCGTGGCACCGGCTACAGCCCGGAGGATTTCGATTGGGGTCGCAAGCAGGGCTGGACCTGCATACAGGCCGAGGAATGCTGGTGGAAGTCATTGACGCCACTGATGGCGGACATTCGCCGGAAGATCGGCGATGCGCCGGTCTACCTGTCCTATGACATCGATAGCCTCGATCCTGCATTTGCGCCTGGAACTGGCACCGTCGAGGTAGGCGGACTTACAACGCAACAGGGTTTGGAAATCATTCGCGGCTGCGCCGGGCTCAATCTCGTCGGCTGCGATCTCGTCGAAGTCTCACCCCCTTATGATCCCGCCGGCAATACCGCGGTGATTGCCGCGAACTTTCTCTACGAGATGCTCTGCGCGCTGCCTCGCGTGGCGGAAGCCGCCCGGGAACGAAAGGGAGGCATGCAATGATCGAGGTCGATCGTATCTCCGTCAGGTTCGGCGAGGATCCGAGCGCCTTCGTTGCGTTGAACGATGTCAGCGTGACGATCGGCGAAAGCGAGTTTTTCACCCTTCTTGGCCCCTCAGGCTGCGGAAAAACCACACTTCTGCGTTCGATCGCGGGATTCATCCATCCGCGCGAGGGCGCCATTCGTCTGGCGGGGCAGAATATTCTGTCGCTGCCGCCGTTCAAGCGCCCGGTCAACACGGTCTTTCAGAGCTACGCGCTCTTTCCGCATATGACGGTTGCTGGAAATGTCGCCTTCGGCCTCGAAATGTTGGGGCGACCGCGCGGCGAAATCGCGCGTACGGTCGAGGAGATGCTGGCGCTCGTCAAAATGTCGGCAATGGCGGGCAGGCGTCCGTCCGAACTGTCCGGCGGGCAGCAGCAGCGAGTGGCGCTCGCGCGTGCGCTTGCGCCCAAACCCAAGGTTCTTCTTCTGGATGAGTCGTTGTCCGCGCTCGATCTAAAGCTTCGGAAGGAAATGCAGATCGAGTTGAAGCGTCTGCAGGCGGAAACGGGCATTACCTTCATTTTCGTGACGCATGACCAGGAAGAAGCCCTGACCATGAGTGATCGTATTGCGGTCATGAATACCGGTAAGATTCTACAGATCGGCACGCCCCGCGATATTTACGATCGCCCGCAGGAGCGTTTCGTCGCGGACTTTATCGGCGATACGAATTTCGTCCAGGCCAAGCTTTCCGCCGATGGCATGGTGGAGTTGCCGGGAGGCTCGCGCATCCGGGCAAATATTCCGGAAGGCGGCATATCCGCGCATGGCGCCGTCACCCTCGTTATTCGTCCCGAGCAGACGATGCTGGAGCGATCGGCCGAGCAGCCTAAGCTTTCCGGTGTCTTGGAAAACATCGTCTATTGCGGGACGGACACGCATTTCCATCTCAGGCTCGCCGATGGTGCCCGTTTCGTCGTCCGGCATCAGAACAACCCGCCAAAACCCGTAACGTTCGATAGGGGTCAGCACCTGGGTATCGGGTTCGAACCGCAAGCTGTTCAGGTTCTGAGGAACTGACGCCGTGGCACCAGCACCTGTTCTTTCTGAAACAACCGCCGTCAAGCGGCGCGAAACGCGCAATCGCTGGCTCCTGTTGCTGCCGGCAATCGTTCTCCTGCTTGCGGCCGCCGTCGGCCCGCTGATCGTCGTCGTCTTCTACTCGTTCCTGACGGCGGGCGATTATGGCGGAGTTGTCTGGCACTTCTCTTGGGATGGCTGGCTTGGCGTCTTTACCACCAGAGACGCCTTCGACGGCACTCTCAGCCTTGCCGATGCCCACATTTCCATCCTGTGGCGTTCGGTGAAGCTCTCCCTTTTGACCACACTATTCTGCGTCATTCTCGGCTTTCCCACGGCTTACTTCATCGCCACGCGTCCAGTCACCCAACGGGATGGCTGGATGCTGCTGATCACGATACCGTTCTGGACCAACCTTCTGATCAGAACCTTCGCAATCATGGGGCTGATCCGCAACGAAGGGATCGTGAACGCGTTTCTGAAGTCGCTCGGCCTGATCGATCAGCCGATCCAGATGATGTTTACCGATTTTGCGATCCTGCTCGGCATGGTCTACGTATACCTGCCCTTGATGGTGTTGCCACTCTATGCCTCGATGGAACGATTGAATTTCTCGCTCATCGAAGCTGCATACGATCTCTACGCCACACCGTCGAGAGTGTTGCGCAGGGTCATTATACCTGCCGTCAAACCGGGTATCATCGCCGGATCGATCCTCGTTTTCGTGCCATCGCTCGGTGCCTACGTCATCCCGCGCATGCTCGGGGGAGGAACGCAGCTCATGGTCGGAAACCTGATCGAACTTCAATTCGGCCAGGCCCGCAATTGGCCGCTCGGCGCGGCGCTGTCGTTGACCCTGCTGCTGATGGTGACGGTCGCCCTCATCTTTTACGTGCGGACCACTGCAAATGAAGGAGAGCAAGATGGCTAACCGTTCGAAAGCGTTCGACCCACGCCGTCAGTTCGGCTTCACAGCCATCGCAGCGTTCTGCTTCGTCGTACTCTATCTGCCGATCATCCTGATGGTGGTCTTTTCCTTCAACGGCGGCATGGCGCTGACAAGTTGGGCGGGTTTTTCCTTCAATTGGTATATCACGGCGTGGCAGAACGAGGCCGTTCAGGAAGCGACCGTGCGCTCCGTGGTGATTGCGACAATCGCAACGCTCATCTCGACCGTGGTCGCGGTTCTTGCTGCCGTTGCCATGGGGCGGGGCGGAAACTTTCGAGGGCGCAACGCAATGTTCACTCTCATCAATCAGCCGCTTATGGTGCCGGAGATTGTAACCGCCGTTTCGCTTCTCGTGGTCTTTGCCTTCGTCAAGACACGAACCGGTTATGGTGGACTCGGCTATCTCGTGCTTGCTCATTCCGCCTTTTGCGTCCCCTTTGCCTTCATGCCCGTCAGGGCGCGTCTGCAGGGGATGGACAGGACCCTGGAGCAGGCGGCGGCCGATCTCTACGCATCGCCATGGCGGGCCTTTCGACGGGTTACGCTGCCGCTCCTGTGGCCCGGGGTCCTGGCAGGCGCGATGCTTGCCTTTGTTACCTCGCTCGATGACGTCGTCATCACCGAATTCGTCAAGAGCGCCGGGCAGGAAACTCTTCCGACATACATGCTGGGCCAGATGCGCCGCAACCTGACGCCTGAAACCAATGCGATCGCCACCGTGCTGCTCGCCGTTTCGGTCGTACTCGTCGTCGCGTTCTTTTTCATCAGCCGTGAAAATCACTCCAAGACGCATCATTCCTAATTGAGGAGAAAAGGGAATTATGAAGAGCTTCATAGCATCAGTCGCCGCGGCAGTCCTGCTCGCCGGTCCCGCCTTCGCCGATGGCGAGCTCAACATCTACAACTGGGGGAACTATACGCCTCCGGATCTGATCAAGAAATTCGAGCAAGCCTATAATGTGAAGGTCACGGTCACGGACTATGACAGCAACGACACCGCTCTCGCCAAGGTCGAGGCGGGTGGCCACGGCTTCGATATCGTCGTCCCCGCCGGCATCTATGTGCCCATCTGGATTCAGAAAGGCCTGCTGCTCGAATCTCGTCCCGACCAGATGGCGAATTTCAAGAATGTCGATCCGAAGTGGAGCAACCCCGGCTTCGATCCCGGCCGCCATTATACCGCGCCCTGGCAGTGGGGGACCGTGGGCGTCACCGTGAACAGAGATTTCTACAAGGGGGATATCAACACCTCCGCCATACTGTTCAACCCGCCCAAGGAACTGAAGGGGAAGATCAATATCGTTCCGGAAATGAACGACATCATGGCGCTGGCGGTTCACTATGTCGGCGGCGAGACTTGCACCAATGACATGACGGTTCTGAAAAAAGTGCGCGACCTCCTGGTTGCATCCAAGCCGAATTGGGTTTCGATGGACTATAGCGGGATCGAACAACTGAATCAGGGAGACATTGCCGCGGGCATGAACTGGAATGGCGCCTCCCTTCGTGGTCGCCTTATGAATCCCAAGCTCGAGTTCGGATTTCCGAAGGAGGGCTATTCGGTATTCATGGACAACATCGCGATCCTTGCTGACGCAAAGAACGTCGAGAACGCCAAGCTGTTCGTCAATTTCATCATGGACCCCGAAAACGCGGCGATGATCTCCGCATTCGCCCGTTACGGCAATGGCATCCTCGGCTCGGAGAAATATCTGCCGGAAGACATGAAGGCGGCGCCGGAGATCAATATCGCACCTGAATTTGCGAAAGCGGGCTTTCCCGCGCAGACCTGCTCGCCGGAAGTGATGAAAATCTACACCAAAATCTGGACAGACCTGCAAAAGTGACCTGAATCGCGAGCTCAATCCCACTGTATTTTCGGATCAGCAATTTCATGCCAGGCGCCGGAGACGGCGCCTGGCATTGATTTATCCGGACCCGGAGAATGGGAAGTATTCTTCTGCCGCACGATGCCGTGTCGTCGAGCCGAACTCCAAGCGCCGCCAGACAGCGTCCGCTCTCTACCGGCCCGCTGGCTGCCTGTTCCTGGGTGGATGCGGGGGCAACGATTGTCGGCGGCTGTTGTGTCATCGGCGCGGGTCATATTCATCGCTTGAAAGAGGCTCTTCTTCGCCCTCAAGGCACATAGCGGAACTTCACGAAGTTTCGACCCATTGGGCGCGATGGTGAGCTTTCTTTTGTATCCGGACCAACAGGCGCCGCCGCTGCCGCGCGTGGGAAGGAGAGTTTGGCCATCCGCAGACCTTCGATTTCCTTCGGCGTAAATGCCGATCCCGCTCGCCCGCGGTCAAGGGAATGATCGAACAGGATCGGACTAAATCAGACCGCTTCCCGCTTCGATCGAAATCTGAGCCGCACTCCCGGCATCGCAAGAAAGCAACTTCGCCAAATACCTCAAGGCGCTGCGATGGCGACTACTCTATCAGGCGATCTGCGACGCCTGGACAAAGGACCCGTCAATCTCAAAGACCAATCCGCACCGGCTCACTTTAGGACCATACATCTAGCGTGTCGCGCCCATGATCCATCCGACGGCAGCCGTAATCGCCACAGCCGTCAGTGGGTTTGCCTTGATCCAGGTGCTAATGCTGTTGCCGAGGCCTGCATCGGCGCCGATGTCGGCGTCGGCTTTCACACGCTCGGCCTCCCGGGGATCCGTCCGTCCGGTCGGGACGGAGGTGATCGTGTGTGACACTGGATCGGAGGCGGGGAAGGTGTCTTCCAGCCCCTTGTCGAGGTCGCCCTTGTCCTCTTGCGCGCGCCGTTTGGCTTTTTCCATTTCGTATGCTTGCACTGCAGGGGATGATTTCGGGTCTCTGGCCATCTGTCGCCTCCGTGGATGGATGTCCATTTAACGCCTGCTTCGCCATGATGTTCCTTTTCGGACGTTCTCCCTCCTGTCTGCCGGCGATGAAGAAGGGACGCGATGGCGGCAAGCCGGTTCGGGTTTTCCGGGCGCGATACCCTCGAAATTCAGCGCGTTATCCGCCCTCGAGCTCGATCCAAACCGGCGCATGGTCGCTGGTGTGGTCCCAGGCGCGCGCATACTTGTCCACCCCGGCGGCTTCCAGCCGTTCGCGAAGGGACGGGCTCAATAGAAAGTGGTCGATGCGAAGGCCGGCATCACGAGGGAAGGCATTGCGGAAATACTTCCAGAACGTGTAGATTCGCTCCTCCGGATGCAGCAGCCGGATGGCATCCGTCCAGCCCATGGCGACAAGCTCGGCAAACGCCGCGCGCACTTCGGGGCGAAAC
This sequence comes from Rhizobium sp. SYY.PMSO, assembly GCF_046840415.1. Lineage (NCBI taxonomy): Bacteria > Pseudomonadati > Pseudomonadota > Alphaproteobacteria > Hyphomicrobiales > Rhizobiaceae > Rhizobium > Rhizobium sp. SYY.PMSO. The sequence goes on along the minus strand of NZ_CP177351.1, from coordinate 1,233,424 downwards.
AAGGCATCGTCGCGCCATCGCTCGGGGGCGTAAACGTCGAGGTCTGTCGGCATGACGTTGAAGTCGCCGACGAGGGCAACGGGGATTTCCAGCTCGAACAGTTCGGCGGCATAGGCGTGCAAACGCTCGAACCATCGGAGTTTGTAATCGAACTTCGGACCCGGAGCGGGATTGCCGTTCGGCAGATAGAGACAGCCGAAGAGGATACCGCCGATCGCCGCTTCGATGTAACGGCTGTGACGGTCGTCCGGATCGCCCGGAAGGCCGCGCCGGGTTTCGCGCGGTTCCTCGTTGCGGGCAAGGATCGCAACGCCGTTCCAGGATTTCTGGCCATGCCAGATCGCGCCATAGCCCGCGCGTTCGATCTCGCGGCGCGGGAACTTCTCCTCCGGCGCCTTCAGCTCCTGCAGACAGACCACATCCGGCTTTGCCTCCTCCAACCACCGGAGCAGAACTTCCAGGCGGCCGTTGATGCCGTTGACGTTGTAAGTGGCGATCTTCATCGGCTTTTCCGTCAGTGTTTGCGATTATCCTGGCCGGGCTCGGCGTTGTGTTTGGCGTCATGACGGCCACCCGACACAGAGTGGGAAATGTCATGGTCCTGTTGCAACTTGCCCCGTTCTTTACGGTCGACGTAGCGCCTGTCGATGCCGGTATCGATCGATTCGCATTTGCTCACGGCAGAACTCCTTGATGGCTTGCTGGAGGGAGAAACGCTCTGCGCCGCCAAAAGATGCATGACCGGCTGAACGCATGGCCCTGGCCAGGAGAACGGCGGCAATGTCGCAATAGAGGATGTGGTTGTGGATGCTTGCGCATCTTTCTGCGAGGCCATGCGTTTTTTACAGCACAAGCGTGGAGAAAGGCATGACTGTTCGAAAGTTCACTTTGACCCCGGTCCGGATTACCGTAGCGTTGACAGCGGCTTTTCTTGGAGTGCTGGTTTTAGCCGGGAGAAGGCACACGCTCACCAAAGACAGCAGGAATATGGCCCTTGACGACCGTGGTCGCCACGCCACCGTTCCCGAGCAATTGCCCTTGATCGGATTGCGTGACGTATTCTGGCGCGTCGTTCGTGGGGTGTCAGATGATCGCGTTACCTTAATTGCGGCCGGCGTTACGTTCTATCTTCTCCTTGCCATCTTTCCGGCGCTCGCCGCGCTTGTCTCGTTATATGGACTGGCGGCCGATCCGACCGTACTTCCTCAACATCTGCGTGAACTGGCCGGCGTCCTGCCACCCGGAGCCTTTGATCTGTTTTCCGATCAGATCTCCGTTTTGACGGCAAAACCGCGTGGGACACTCGGAATTGCATTTTTCGTGAGTTTGGCGATTGCGCTCTGGAGTACTCACAGCGGTACGCTGGCACTTTTCGATGCGATGAACGTCGCCTACGAGGAAAGGGAAAAGCGAAGTTTCCTCCAGCTGAACCTGATCGCACTGTGCTTTACGCTTTGCGCAATGATTTCCGCCGCTGCCGCGGTGGGGCTCGTTGCCATCCTTCCCGTCCTCTTGGCCAATCTGTGGCTCGATCGTTCTCACGAGGAATTGGCCTTGCTGGCTCGATGGCCCGTGCTTGCGCTGCTGATAGTTTCGGCAATTCTCGCCATCTATCGCTTCGGACCAAGCCGAGAGCCGGCACGGCTGCGATGGATGACGTGGGGTGCGGCGCTGACGGTGCTTGCCTGGCTCGCCATGTCATTTGTCTTCTCCTTCTATCTAAGCCACTTCGCCAATTACAATGCGACCTATGGTACGCTCGGTGCTCTGATCGGTTTTTTGATCTGGACATGGCTATCGGTAACGATCCTGCTCATCGGAGCGGAATTGAACGCTGAGCTGGAGCGTCAGACGGAGAAAGATTCCACAACCGGGTCGCCTCGTCCGATGGGCGTCCGAGGGGCCCATGCCGCCGATACATTGGGCGAGCCGGTGGATTGAGAGGAAAAATATGGCATGGCGCCGACTTGCCGCTCCCGCCACACTGGCGTTCGCCAATCGCCATTCATCGCTTTGGCCGCAATGCTGGCGGGCCAAGCCGCCCGTCAGCATTGCGGACCTAAATGAGACGAATATTATTGCTCTATATCCAACGTGTTCAGGTTTGAACGAGCAGATGCCCAATAATCTCTATCTCGCGATTTTCGCCAATCAGCCGCAACAATGGGGTTTTCGCGGTGATCCCTATTTGTGGAGATTGCTCGCCACCAAACTTGCCGGAATTCCCGACGCTGCGAATGGTGAGGCCGCCATTGAAACGATCTATCGGGTTTTTACGGAGATCACCGGCGAGCACTTAGATATCGCAGGCGATTTTCGACTTGATGGGATTCCAGAGCACGGTATGTCTGGCGGGCTGATCTCGGGTGAAACGTGGCGTGGACTGCTTATTCCATTGCTTCGGTCTCGGGCAGAATCCTATTTCAACGGAGAGCTTTCCTAGACTGACGCGGGACAACGATCGTCACCCCGGCCTCGACCTTTGGTGGATAGTTTTGAAAACTCTGCCGATATGCTCGTCGCCTTCACACGTTCGGGCAATTCCCACGTCCCAACCACCCGTGTCCCATACCACCCGCAGGCTACGTCATCTGCTTCAGGTGCGTGATCAGAGCATCGGTGTTGTCGTTGATCCTTGGGGAAAAGAACTCACTATCTGCCACCTGAAATCGCTATCGGAACCTCGCGCTTGGACCAATCGGCTTCGGGTCGCCGCACCAAGCAACATGGGTCAGGATATGGAGGGTTGCTCGAAGGGGCGTTGTTCATCGCCGAGCTGGCGAATGTAAAGGTGCCGGAAGTTCGGGTTGGTATTGACGAAGATCGGAAGGCTGGCCGCACCGATGACCGGCGCATCGTCCGTCAACTGGCCAACCACGAGTCGGGGAGAGCGCCGATCCTTGCGCTCGCTTAGCGAGCGATATAGCGGATAGGCACGCTCTACCAAGGCGGCGACGATCGAAGGCGGTAGCGAGCCGCCTACGCTGATGAATTCAGGATCGATCGTGCTCTCGAGTATGGCGGTGAGAAAACGCAAGCAAAGCCCGGCTTCTTCCATCCAGCTGGAAAGCCGAGAATCGCGTTGACTATGAAGATCGGTAAGGATCGATACATCGGCAACTGCTGCGTCTGCGCCGTTGATGCTCCATTCGAGCGCTTTCGCAATACCGTTGAGCGAGAGAACGGAATCGATGATGGGCGGTTCGCCGTTGTCGCGCATTCGCTTGGGCTGAAAGGGGAGCAATCCGAGCTCGCCGGCATTACCCCACACGCCTTTCAGGGGCATGCCATCGACGATCATGCCGGCCCCAACGCCATAACCGATATAGAGATGGGCAAAGTTGCGATTTTCTTTCTCGCTGCGTGCAAAATGCTCGCCGATGGCGGCCGCGGTGGCGTCGTTCTCTACGAGAACCGTCAGGCCGCTCAGGTCTTTCAAGCGCTGGGCAACCGGAACGTTGGCCCAGGCGTCCCATCCGGGCTGCTTGGTGGCAAAATCGTAAATGTCGTCATCGAGGGTCGGCAGCACCAGGCCGATGTTCCAGATCTTGTCGCGCGGCACGGCGGTCTCGTTAATCAGGGCATCGGTAAGGCTGGCAATATGGTTCAGCGTCGAATCGGGATCACGGGTATCGCCCATCCAGATCTTTCGGCCGATGACTTCAAGAAGCAGATTGCACACCACCATAACGACCCGATTGCGATCGAGATGGATGCCGATCGAGAAGCCCGCAACCGGGTTCGGTCCGAGATAGATTTGCGGTTGGCCGCGTTGCCCCTGCGAACGGCCGGTCTCGATGATGAACTGCTGATCGAGCAATTCCCGGGTGATGCCGGAGACGGTCTGCGGCGTCAGTCCGACCCGCTTGGCGATATCGATCCGGCTGAGCGGACCGGATTGGTACAGCGCCTCGAAGATGAGGCGCCGGTTGAAAATACGGGAATGCTCGAGATTGGTGCCGGTGACGTTGGGCAGCCTTTGGCGTCCTCCGGGAAGTTTGGTCAGCTTGGGGGCTCCCGACCCTGTCTTTGGCGTATCGGTCATTCCATTTCCATTCAGCGCGCCCGGAATTCCTGGCCGAGGATACCATAGGCCGGGCTTGAGCGACGCCCAAGCATAGCTTGTCCTGCATCGTTGAAAAGATGGACCGCCGCAACCGGGGCTTCCGCCACGAACCGATCGCCGGATTTGCAGAAAATATCGCCGGGATAGCGGACGGTGAGCATCTGCCCGTCGACAAGTCTGAGATAGACGATGCTGGTTTCGCCGAGATGCTCAACGAGGTCGACGATGCCTTCGATCCTCATCGACGGACCGTCGCCCGGGATCCAGTGCTCGGGTCGAATGCCGATGGTCACTTCAGCACCTGCCGCGGTAGCTGCTCCGGAACAGGGAAAGCTTACACGGTGCTCGCCGACCGCAAGCTGCAGATTACTGTCTTCAACAGACAGAACCTGCGCCTTGATCAGATTCATCGCCGGCGATCCGATGAAGCCGGCGACGAACAGATTTGCCGGTGCGTGATACAGATCGAGCGGCGTTCCTACCTGCTCGATACGGCCGCTGTTGAGTACGACGATCTTGTCGGCCAATGTCATCGCCTCGACCTGATCATGCGTCACGTAGATCATCGTCGCGCCAAGTTCGCGGTGCAACTTGGCGATCTCGATGCGGGTATTGACCCGAAGCGCTGCATCCAGGTTCGATAGCGGTTCGTCGAACAGGAAAACTTTCGGTTGGCGGACGATGGCGCGGCCGATCGCAACACGCTGGCGCTGGCCGCCGGAAAGAGCGCCGGGCTTGCGGTCGAGAACCGCATCGAGCTTCAAGATCGATGCCGCCTTACGGACGCGACGGTCGATCTCGTCCTTTGGGATTTTCGCGAATTTCAGGCCAAATGCCATGTTCCGATAGACATCCATATGCGGGTAGAGCGCGTAGGACTGGAACACCATGGCGATCTGCCGTTCTGCCGGGGCGATGTGATTGACCACCTGGCCGCCGATGCGGATCTCGCCGCCGCTGATTTCTTCGAGCCCGGCGATTGCCCGAAGCAGGGTGGATTTGCCGCAGCCGGACGGGCCGACGAACACGACCAGCTCGCCATCTTCGATCGTAAGATCGATCCCATGCAGCACTGTCAGGGCGCCGAACGCCTTGCGCACATTGGTCAGGGACAGGTCAGCCATCGATATTTCTTTCTTTGGTAGCAGGGCGCATCATTTTACCGCTCCCGCCGTCAGGCCGGAGACGATGCGGCGCTGGAAGATCAAAACCAGCAGGATGAGGGGTACGGTGACGATGACGGAGGCCGCCATGATCGTTCCGAATGGAAGCTCGAAGCGGCTCGATCCGGAAATCAGCGCCAGGCCGACCGGAACGGTGCGGACTGTATCGCTGAGCGTGAAGGTAAGGGCAAAGAGGAACTCGTTCCAAGAGGCGATGAAGGCAAGCAGGCCGGTGCTTGCCAGCGCCGGCGCCAGTAGCGGAAAATAGATTTGCCAGATCATTGCCCAGGTCGAGCAGCCGTCCATGCGGGCGGCGTCTTCCAGTTCGGCCGGAATCTGCCGGATGAAGCTGGTCATCACCCATACGGTGAAAGGCAGGCTGAAGATCATGTAGGAGAGAACCAGGCTGCCCAGGCTGTTATAGAGACCGAGCCAGCGGATCGTTCCGAACAGGCCCGAGAGAACGACGATCTGCGGAAACATCGAGGCGCCGAGAATCCCCGCCAGCACGACCCCGCGGCCGCGAAACTTCAGTTTCCCAAGCGCATAGGCCGAGGTGATGGCAAAGATCAGCGACAGCGTCACGACCGATACCGCGACGATCGCGGAATTCAGGATGTTGCGCAGGAAATTGCCGTTGGTCAGCAAGTCGCGATAATTGGTAAGGTCGATCGTCGGAAGGAAGTCGACCGAGAACAGGGCGGACCCTGTTTTGAATGAGGAGACGATCGCCCAGTAGAACGGGAAGACCGTGTAGAACACAACGACGATCTTAAGGAGAGTCAGTGCAATGGTTTTGGCAAGGCGTTTCATCGGCATCCTCACTCGCTGATCAATCGGATCTTGGTCAGCTGGATATAGACAGCCGCCACCAGCGAAATCATCAGGAACACCAGCATCGCCACGGCCGAGCCGTAACCGACATCCTGGAAGTCGACAAGCTGCTGGCGGGCATAGATCGAGATGGTCGCCGTCTCGCGGCTCTTGGAACTGAGCACGTAGGCAAGATCGAACATGCGCACAGCATCGAGGAGACGGAAGAGTATGGCAACGGCAAGGGTCGGCCAGAGCAAAGGCAGGGTAATATAGAAGAACCGTGCCCAGCCGGGAGCGCCATCGACCTTGGCGGCCTCGTAAAGATCACGGGGGATGATCTGCAGGCCGGCGAGAATCAACAGCACCATGAACGGCGTCGTCTGCCAGACATCGACGGCGATGATCGCAGCCATCGCCGTGCCGGTTCCGGCTGTCCAGGCGATGCCGTGGCTGATGAAGCCAAGCTTGATCAACAGCGCGTTGATGACGCCATACTGGTCATGCAGCATCCATTGCCACATCTGCGCGGAGACCACCGTCGGGATCGCCCAGGGGATCAGCATGACGGCCCGCAATGCGCCACGACCCTTGATCTGGCTGTCGATCAAAAGGGCGATACCGACGCCTGCAAGCGTTTCGAGTATCACGGACGTCGTCGCGAAGAGGGCGGTGTTGCGCACGGCATGCCACCAGTCGCCATCCTTCATCAATGCCAGATAATTGCCAAAGCCGATGAAGCGCGGCAGGTCGCCGGCATCGAGCGAGGCATGCATGAAGGAGAGGTACGCTGTGCGGGCAAGCGGCCATGCGGTGACTGTTGCCAGCACGATCAGCATCGGGGCGAGCAGAAGCCATGGTTCGATACGTTTGGTCCAGCTGGATTGGAGAGCCGTCTGCGCCGTCATGCAGTAACCCTGATCGTTTGCCGGCGATCGCCGGGCGGTTTTGCAAGGGCAGCGCCGACAACACCGGCACTCTCGTTGAGCGCTGCGTGAAGCAGCGGAATCGATCGGCAGCGTTCCGCCCAGATGTTCCCGCGCATGTGCTGTTCCAGTTTCGTGCGATAGCGGCCGGTCGAGCAACCAAGCCCGCCGCCGAGAACCACTGCCTCGGGATCAAGCATATTAACCATCTGCGCCATCAGCCGGCCGGTTACCTCCGCCGCCTCATCGAGGATGCGCATGCTGACGGGATCGTCATCGGCGCTTAGGGATTCCAGCGTGCGAACGCCCTCTTCGGGCGGCAATCCGGTGCGGTGAGCAAACGAAAGCTGCATGCCCTTGCCGGAGGCGAAGTCCTCGGCATTTGCGACCGTCAAGCCGGTGTCATCTTCCCTGGGAAGAGCAAGCGAGGAGCTGGCGAAGTGAATCGCAAAGCCGTTGGCCCCCGACCATGGCTGGCCATCGATCACGAGCGAGTAGCTCATACCCGTGCCGAGCGACACATAGACAAAACTGCGATGCAGCACACCGGCGCCGAAGCGGGCTTCGGCATGGGCGGCGGCGCGCACGTCGCTATCGACCATCGCCGGAACATCAAGCATATCTTCGACCTGGGCGCGGATTGTCTCGATCGAGAAATTCCAGTCGCTGCAGACACGGCCTTCGAGATCGACAAGCTCAGGGACGGCGATGCCGATCGATTTTGGACCTCTGCGCTGGGCGTTCGCCAAGGCGATGATTTCGGCGCCGATCTCGACGACATCGCGGATGATGGCGGCAGGGCCCGCGTTGACGGCGGTTGGCCTGCGTCGAAAGTGGCTCACTGCACCCGTTGCGGTATCCACCAGACCGGCGGCGATCTTGGTGCCGCCGAGATCGATGCCGATGCGGTAGTCTGGGCCTTGGGGAGCTGGAGCACGAAATTCGTCGATATTGCCGCTTGTCATATTTTCCCCGCCGCCGCGATATCGAGCAGGATGCGAACTTGCTTGCAGCGATGAATGATGGTGGCCGGCCATTGCGGATCGAAACTATCGCTTTGCGTCAGGCGGCTGGCGGCATCCCTCTTGTGGGCGCCATGGATGACCATAGCAACGGCTTTCGATAGATTGGAGATGGTGCCGAGACCGACGGAGAGGCCATGATGCGGCACGGCATCGAGCGAGGGGAAATCGGGGAAAGTGCCTAAATTGTCGCGCCGCGTTTCCTCAGCGAGCTTGACGATGCAGCTTGAGCCATCCGCGGGGCTGCCCGGCGGATTGAAGGCAACGTGGCCGTCCGTCGCGCCGGATGCGAGGATGAAGAGGTCGACGCCACCCGCGGCCTCGATGCGCGCATCGTAAGCACCCGGATCCGTGGCATCCGGAAACCAGACATGCTCGCTGGGAACCTGATGCTCGGGCTCGATGGCTGCATTCAGCCGTTGGCGGATATCGTGTTCGGCGAACCGGCGGCAGCTATTGTGGGCATCGGGCGGACAAAGATCGAGACCGTTTTCGCCACCGCCGAGATACTCGTCCATCATGACCAGAACGAGATTGGAAAGGTCGAGATTGCCGGCGGCGGCCTTGCCGGCCATTGCGTCATAGACCGGTTTTGGCGATCGTCCGCTTGGGCAACCCAACAGAAACTGTTTTCCGCTGGTGCGTGCGGCGGCAATCCCGGCTAGAATGTCGGTGGCCAGCACGTCGCCGATCTCGGCTGGGGTGTTCAGAATTTCAGTGGAATGCGCGGGCAAATTATCCTCCAGTCAAATCATATGCGGCAGGCGACGGTGCTACGCGGCCTTTAAAGGCCGAGTGTCCTCAGATAGTCGCGATTGTGCTTGGCGATGGGATACGGCTTTTCCGGCGGGCAGGGATACATGTCCTGCTCGACGACGGCGAAACCATCGTAATTCCGGGCTTCGAGGAATTTGACCACGTCTGCGAAGTCGATGACGCCTTTGTCGAGCTCGCACATGACGCCCATCTGGAAGGCATCCATGAATGGAATGTTCTCGTCCGTGATGCGCTGGCGCAGCGTCCCGTCCATATTCTTGAAATGATAATAGGGAATGCGGTCGGCGTGACGCGTCATGAAGGCAAGCGGGTCGGCGCCGGTATAGATGTGATGGCCGAGGTCGAAGCAGAGCCCGACATGCTCCGGTCTTGTATCGGCCAGAAGCCGGTCGATTTCGGCTTCCGTCTCGATGCAGGTGCCGACATGCGGATGGAAGACGAATTTCATGCCGTATTCCTCGACAACGCGCTTGGCCGTCGCGTTGACAATAGCAATCATTCGCGCCCATGCCTGGTCATCGAGCTGGCGATCGCCAGGTGCGGCATAGGATTCGGATTCGTCCATCAGCACGAACCATTCGGCGCCCGCCGCCTTCAGTAGCGCACAGATCGGCCCGACGCGGGCGGCAAGCGTTTCGGCAGAATCGGCAAGCGACAGCGCATGGACAACGCCGGTGCCGCAGAGCTTGATATCACGGCAGCCGAGCTCGGAAAGCAGCGTTTCCGGATCGGTCGGCAGATAGCCCCAGGGGCCAAGCTCGGTCCAGCCGTAGCCGGCCTTTTGCACCTCGTCGAGGTAGCGCTCCCAACCGACCTGCTTTTCGTCCTTCGGATACCAGACACCCCAGGAGTCCGGCGCGGTCGCCACTTTGATCGTCATTATCTTGTCACCTAGCATTTGGAATGGGCGGTCCGCCGTTTCACGGATGCGGACCGCGATTGTCGGAACGTGTTACCAGCCGCCGCGCGACTTCAGTGCCTCAAGTTTCGATGCGATGTCGTCGATGGCGGTGTCGCTTGCCGAAGGATCTGCAAGAGCGGAATGAAGGCCATTGGAAATTTCGGTCGAGATGCGCGGGTAGTCGCTGCCGGTCACGCTGGTCGGACGGGTGACGACATTCTCGAAGGCGGCCTTGGCCGTCGTCAAGAATGGGATGGCCTTCAGAACATCGGCGTCAGAAAACAGCGACGAGATGCTCGGAATATAGGAGCCGGCCAATGCCCGGCGCTTTTCTTCCTTTTCTCCGGCAAGGTAGGCGACCAGTGCCGCTGCTTCCTTCGGATGGGTCGAATATTTCGACACGCCGAGATAGGCGGCACCGTCGATGCCGACATGCTGGCCGTTCGCGCCCTTCGGCAGCGGCGCCACGCCGACCTTGTCCTTGATGGCGCTGTCGGTGCCGTTGGCGAGCGACCAGGCATAGGCCCAGTTGCGCATAAAGACGGCATCGCCATTCTGGAAGACGCCGCGCGAGCCCTCTTCGTCATAATTGAGGACGCCCTGGGGAGAGATCGTTCCGGCCCAGCCGGCAGCCGTCTTCAACATTTCCTTAGCTTCCGGAGAGTCGATGGTGATCTTGCCGTCGGCATCGATAAAGGTGCCCGCGCCGCTGCTGGCAAACCATTCGGTGGCGTTGCAGACAAGGCCTTCATAAGCGCGGCCCTGCCAGACATAACCCCACATCTTGTCGTTGCCGGCCTTACGCTCGCCATCCTGAACAAGCTTGGCCGTCGTCGTCAGTTCAGTCCAGGTTTCCGGAACCTTGGCGCCGTATTTGTCGAGCAGATCCTTGCGATAGAAGAGCAGGCCGGTGTCCATGTACCACGGCATGGCGACGAATTTGCCGCCGACGGTGCCTGCCGCGACGGCGGAGGGGAAGTATTTGTCGACGCTACCGGCGGGCATGGCATCCTTCAGATCAAGCAGGTGGCTCTTCAGCGGGCCGACCCAGACGCCATCGAGGATCATCACATCGACATCGGTCGATTGTGCCGAAAGCAATTGCTGGTAGAGCGACAGCACATCGTCCCAGTTCGCCGGCATCGTGGTGATCTTCACCTCGTTGCCGCTTTCCTTGGCCCAGGCTTCGGAGCCTTCCTTGCACAATTGCAGTTCAATGCCGGAGGACGAGCAGAAGATGTTGATGGTTTCGGCCTGCGAGATGGCCGGATAGGCGGCCGTGAACCCGAGTGCCGCGATACCGAATGCGAATGCCTTGCTGATGGTCATGACATACTCCCCTTTTATTAAATCCAGATTATGGATCATAATACCGAGAAGCTTGCGACTGTAAATGGAATATTCCGGCGTTTTCGCAAAAAATATCGAATATTTATTCTATTTTGTGCTTGAGCTGCCGTTTCGCTTTCGCTAATTAAATGCATTGTTCGAATTTAATTAGCGTTTTTAAAGCGCAACATAGGAGTTGGATATGCGATTGAAGGTTGGTCTGGTTGGGCTTGGGGAAGTGGCGCAACTGATGCACATTCCGACGCTTCACAAGTTGCAGGATCGGTTCGAACTGGCCGCCGTCCACGACGTCTCGCCCTCTGTGCTTACGCAGGTGGCCGACCATTGGAAGATCGAGAAACGCTACGACACGGCGGCGGCGCTATTTGCCGATCCCGAGATCGATGCCGTGCTGATTCTCAGCCCCGACCAGCACCACGGCGAGCAGGCAAGGGCGGCGATCGCCGCCGGCAAGCATGTGTTCATCGAAAAGCCGGCCTGCCTGACGGCTGCAGACCTGGAGACGCTCGTGGCCGCCGAAGCCGCCTCCGATCGTGTCGTCATGGTCGGCTACATGCGCCGCTTCGCGCCGGCCTTCGTGGCCGCCAAGCAGGAACTGGAAGACTTCGGACCGATCTCCTATGTCCGCGTCCGCGACGTGATCTGCGAAGGACCATGGTTCTTCAACCAGACCGACAAGGTCGTCACGCCGAACGGCGATATTCCGGCGGAGCTGATCGACGAGAGCCGGGCGCTTCGCAAGGCGATGATGGATGCCATGTGCGGCGCGGATGCGCCGGCGATCGTCAGGCGAGGCTATGAAGTCATGACAGGACTGTGCTCGCATTCGCTGTCTGCCATGCGCGACCTCCTGGGCAGTTCGCCGAAGCGGGTGATCGGTGCGCAACTGTCGCAGAATGGCGAGCAGCTCACGGCCATGTTCGACTATGGCAGCTTCACCGCCATCTACGAATGCCTCATCGACGATATCGCGCGCTTCGATGCCGGCATCGAGGTCTTCTCGAAGAACAAGCGTCTGCATTTCCGCTATAACACGCCGTATCTGCGCAATCTGCCGATGACGCTGGAGGTGCAGGAAAGCACCGTCGATAGCAATCTGGTGCGCACCCTCGGTCCCTTCCACACGGACGCGTTCCAAATCGAACTTGAAGCCTTCCACTCCTCGATCGTTGACGGTGCGCCGAACCGCACGCCGCCGTCCGACTCGAAAGAGGATATCGAGCTATTCTCAAAAATCCTCGCAGTCGCCAAGTCGACGCTGGCGGCCTGACCGGAGTTTACTTGCTACGAGCCTCTTGGCGCAGGAACGGGTGACGCCGGCGGCAGTGTTGTCGCCGGCCTGGAAAAGTTGCGAGATAGTGCATGTCTCCATCGGCGGCGGGAAGGATCACGTTTCAGTGGCAGATCAGGTTAGCTCTGAGGCAAATTTGATATCTTATGCTGCGGAGTGCCGGAATTTTCGATGCCGAGGAGCTGCCGGAGCGCCGTGGTCGGGCCGACGAGATCCGCTAGAGTGTAACCATCCAGAACATCGAGAAATGCCGAGGCTGCGGTTGCAAGCGCGCGCTTGAGGATGCAGGCCGGCAGGACCGCGCAGCTGTTGCCGCCTTCAGCTTCCATACACGGAACCAGCGCAAAATCGGGCTCGCAAGCTCTGACAATATCGCCAACCCTGATGGATGACGGGTCTTGGGCGAGACGCATTCCGCCCTGACGTCCCCTGACGGTCTCCACCAGGCCCTTCTTGCCGAGCTCGTGTGTAATCTTCATGAGGTGCGCTTTGGAGATGCCGTAAGCGGCAGCGACGTCGTCAATCGTCGACAAGCTGCCGCTCTTGCGGAGACCGAGATACATCATCAGCCGCAACGCATAGTCGGAATAAACTGTCAGCCGCATGAATTCTCTCCCGATTCCATCGCAGCATAATAGCAATCGAGCGGCGGAGCGAATGTCCCGCCGCCGATGCTTTTCTCATGCCGCCAGATCGTCGGCTGGGCCGAAGAACTCATAGTGAATTCTGTCTTTCGGGATGCCGGCCCTGTCCAGCCCATTGACGAACGTGGCGAGGAACGGCTTTGGCCCACATAGATAAATGTCAGCTTCCTTCAGCGGCGTGTTCTCGGCGAGCCATTCAAGGGTGACAAAGCCTTCCTGATCGTAGTGAACGCCCTTCCGGTCGTCGGAGTGCGGCGCGCGATAGAAGATCGTCGATCTCATCCCGTCGCGCCCGAAGGTGAGCTTGCGAACATGCTCGCCCATCGCATGAACCTTGCCGTCCTCAGCGCCATGGACGTAATAGACATTCGCAATGTTCTCTTTTGCCGCGATGGCCTCCAGCATGCTGACCATCGGCGTCAGACCGACGCCGCCGCTCAGCAGGACGACCGGTCGCGCAGTGTTCTCCTTGAGGAAGAAGTCGCCGGCCGGCGGTGCAGCCTCGAGCACATCGCCCACGACCAGCTTGTCATGCAGATAATTCGAAATCACGCCCGAAGGTTCGCGTTTGACGGAAATTCTGTATGTCTCGCCATTCGGAGCGGAGGAGATGCTGTAGTTGCGGCGGTATTCTCCCTTTCCGGGCACGGCGATCCGGAACGTCAGATACTGGCCGGGAAGATGGCGGATGACCGACCGGCCATCTTCCGGCTTCAGGACGAAGGAGGTGATGATGTCGCTCTCGCGGCGCTTGTCGGCAATGCGGAAGCGGCGCCAGCCGCTCCATCCGCCTTCGGCAGAGCTCAGCTCCTCGTAGACCTGCTTTTCCCGGCCGATCAGGATATCCGCCAGGAACCAGTAGGCCTCGCCCCAGGCTGCGAGCACTTCGGGAGTTGCGGCGTCGCCCAGCACCTGCTTGATGGCGGCGAGCAGGGCGTTGGCGACATGCGGATAATGATGCTCCTGGATCTGAAGGCCGACATGCTTTTGTGCGATGCGCTCGACAGCAGACCCGAGGACGGCAAGGTTATCGATATTCTGCGCATAGGCGAGGATCGCCTGCGCCAACGCCTTCGTCTGCCCGCCGCCCTTGCCCTGGTGAGACTGGTTGAAAAGGTTGCGAACCTGCTCGTCCTTGAAAAGCAGCACGTACATGGCGGCGGTGATCTCCGTGCCATGGGCCGCAAGCGCGGGTACGGTGGCCTGCACGATTGCCTTGGTTGCCGCGCTCAGTTCTCTAGCCATTTCGGATCTCCATGATTTTTGATGGTGGCGGCATCGATGTATGATTTAAAACATATATCCACAATATATCTTTTGGCTTTGAGGGCATCCTGTGCGCTTCTGTCACAGCCAGGCGTTTCCACCGGCGTCGGGCGGCGCGAAGGCTTCGGCGTTTGGCTGCGACATCTGATTTCACGGGGCTCTTCCAGGCAATTTCTTGCAGGCAGGCGATCGGTTCGGCCTATCGAAGTCTCATCGCGGCATCGATTCTCTCAATCGCCATGCTCCCGGTGTGCCTGCGCTATCGCAAATCCTCCGGCGACGCTTGCAGCGTCATCGACGCAGCGATGATCGGGGGCAAGGGGTGTGCGAACGAAAAACGGCCCGGTGCATGCACCGGGCCGTTGCCTCTTTGCTTGAACTTTCGCAAATCGCGATGACGGTTCAATCGCGATGTTCAGGCATCGCTTCGAGTTCATCCTTGGTCCAGCTGGTCACTGCGTGGATCGTGCCGCTCTCGTCACGCATGAAATCCAGGTTGGCTGCAGGGACCAATACCGGCTTTGCGCCGATACCGAGGAAGCCGCCGACATCGATAACGATGTTGCTGGCGTTACCGACACCATGAACATGATCCACTTTTCCAATCTTGTGGTCATCGACGCCGTAGACCGAGGCTCCTTTCAGATTGGCTTGCGTGAGTTCGTCTTCGGTGAGGCGGATGTGATTGCTGTGATCCACGACGTTTTTCCTCCATTTGCGTTGATTGGTTTGGCGCAGCTTCGGGCCTTTCCGTGCTGTTCGCTCCGGGCGCGTTCGATGAACGCGCTTACGAAATCAAACGACGGTTCGAAGAGTTTGTTCCAAACAGCAATTTCCGTCACGGCAATGCTTGCGTCCTTTCAACCGAGACGAGCCGGAGGAAAAACGCAAAGCCATAAACCTCCTGCGAGGTGCGCTGCGGGAGGATCACACGCCGGGTGCCCACAAGCTGGACTCCGAGTCCGGCTACTCGAGCTTAATGCCGATCTGAGTGAATGTCGTTTTTGCTAAGCACGAATGGAGGCATTGTCCAGCTGCTGACGCACAAGCATCAGCGCCGACTGGTTCCATGGTTTCGACAAAGTCGGATATCGTGACCACTCGGAGGGCATCTCGTCCGCAAGGACGGAAGTTGAAAATATAACCGGTATGTTCCTCGATACCGCTTTGGCGGCAACGGGAAAGACCAGGTCCGATCCGACATGCACGTCGAGGATGGCCAGCACGATTTCCTTTGTCGTCAGAAGCTCCTGCGCTTGGGCGATATTTGTCGCGACGAAGATTGGTTCAATCCCCAGTTCGGCCAGTCTGTCCTCGATGTCCAGCGCAACGAGGAACTCGTCTTCGACAAGAAGCACTCCCTTCTCGCTTTCCATTTGGCTCTCTCCGTCCATGATCATCATTCCGGCGATACGTCTGCCTTATGTCAACTAGTAGACCGACAAGAAGTTCCATCGGGTGATAGCGAAATCTCACTGAGGTAGGGGTGAGATCCGGACTTTGCTCAATGAGAAGCATCCGACGCAGGCGATGTTCGACCGACAGGCGGAGCTTTGGACCTGCAACCGCCTTCTAG
Source organism: Rhizobium sp. SYY.PMSO (assembly GCF_046840415.1). Taxonomy (NCBI): domain Bacteria; kingdom Pseudomonadati; phylum Pseudomonadota; class Alphaproteobacteria; order Hyphomicrobiales; family Rhizobiaceae; genus Rhizobium; species Rhizobium sp. SYY.PMSO. The sequence goes on along the minus strand of NZ_CP177351.1, from coordinate 1,217,629 downwards.
CCTCCTTGCCGCCCCCGGCGACAGAACGCCTGCGCCCTTTCCTCGAGATGATTTCCGCGGAGAAAGGCGACACCTTGTTCGAACCGGGTGACGACGTATCGCATGCCTATTTCCCTCTCGGGCGAACCGTCATCGCGTTTACGCTCCCGTTGCGGGACGGCAGGGCCATCGAGGCTGCCACAGTCGGCCGTGAAGGCGTGGTGGGAGGCATTATCAGCCTTGGGGTCAAGCCTGCTTTCGCCCGCGCGGTGATCCGCATTCCTGGAGACCTCGCGCGAGTCGGCATCCAGCGCCTTGAAGAGGCCAAGCGCGCCGAACCGCGTTTGCAGGAGAACCTGACCCGCTATGCCGACTGCCTGATCGCTCAGGTTTTGCAGTCCGTCGCCTGCGCCACCGTCCATCCCCTTGAGGCCCGTTGTTCCAGATGGCTTCTCATGATGCAGGACCGGCTGCAGGCGCCGCAACTGCCGATGACCCAGGATGCTCTGGCCGAGATGTTCGGCGTTGCGCGCACCTACGTCACCCGTATGGCAAGGGGATTGCAGCGAAAGGGCGCCATCTCCTATCGTCGGGGCGTTATTCGAATAGAAGATCGTGCGGTATTGGAGGCCTCGGCCTGCGAATGTTACGGGCTTGTCCGCGATCATTTCGAAAGAGTACTGCCGGGTATCTACCCCACGCGGGAACCATAAGGTCGTCCATTCATTTCTCCGACAACATGTCTCGGAGGATCCATGGAACGCTCCAAGCGCCAAGTTCATAACCGGCTTCTATCGACGTTATCGGCTCGTGATCGCGCGCTGATTGATCCGCATGTCGAAACACTCGTCCTTTCGAAGGGGGACGTGCTCTTCGAGCCGGGGGAGGATGTCGCAAATGTCTATTTTCCCGGGGCGGGGACGATTGCGTCCTTCGTGTTAGGGCTTCGGGACGGAACCGTCACCGAGGCGGCGATGATCGGGCAGGAGGGCGCGGTGGGCGGCATCATCAGCCACGGACAAAAACCAGCTTTTGCGCGAGCGGTCGTTCAGATCGGCGGAGGCGTTATCCGCGTTCCCGCCGCAGCTCTTGAGGAGGCCCGGCAACGCTCGGTGACGCTGCGGGATCATTTTGCCCGCTATGCAGATTGTCTCCTGGCGCAGGTCCTGCAATCGGTAGCCTGTAACGCGGTTCACGAATACGACGCCCGGCTGGCCCGGTGGCTTCTGGCCACGCAGGATCGGGTCGGGAATTCGCGATTGGATGTCACCCAGCAGTTCGTCTCGGAAATGCTGGGAGTGCAGCGCAGTTACACCAGCAAAGTCATCCACCAGCTCGAGGGAGCGGGAGCCATAGAGCATGGCCGCGGGTTCATCGTCGTGAAGGATCGAAAGCAGCTCACGCGGCACGCTTGTGAATGCTACGGCTATTTGCGCCGGCACTATGAACATCTTCTCCCCGGCGTTTATCCGACCGATGAGAGGTCCTGAAAGGCTGTCCGCGCCTTGGTCTCATTCCGTCGGAGCCGGGATTGCCGCCGTCATCCCGGCGGGGCAGCGATAGCCTGCAGCGAGATTGCGCAACCAGCTACGGCGGCGCGGCTGCCCTCCTGAAGGCGGGCAGCGGAAATGGCAATGCAGGCGAGATCAACCGCAGAGCGCTCCATACGCCCCAAAGCTTAAAATTCCTTCGCCGGCCAGGTAGACTCGCTCGTCGCCTCAATTGTCCGCATACCCTGTCAGGGCGGGACGCGGCATATCGTCAACCACGCGGTTGCACCTTTTTGTTTAGCGCTCAATTTAACCGTTGACACCGTGAAGGGCTTTGTTTAGCGTTAAAAACATGCGGCGGATGTCTCGGGAGAAGAGGGTTCCAATGCATCAGGGAGGCTATCTTTTAACGAAAAGCACCTTTGATCGTATCCGCCCACGGATCATCAAACGGAGGCGATGATCGCGTGCCAACCCGACAGGCATTTTTGCCTGGCGCGCGGACCGTTTCGCCGGATGCTTGGCCATGTCGATCGATGCCTGCCACCGAGCAGGGAGTTTCCCTGAAGAGTGCCCCAGCAATGGGTCGAACGTGGAGAAACACATAATGGACCTGTCCCGTCCCGAAATTTCGAGAACCTTGCCGGTTGCTCAGCGTCTAGCGCAGCTGCATGCAGCGCTTTTGACGCCCTACGACTCCGACGGAGAAGTGTCGGTTGCTTCTCTCAAGCGGCTCGTCGCACACGTCAAGGGAATGGGTATCGAGGGGTTTTACGTTGGGGGATCGACGGGCGAGGGGCTGTTGCAGTCCGTCGAGGAGCGCTTGGCGATCTTTGAGACCGTTGCGGGCGAAGCTGGTTCCGGCGCGAAGATCGGTCATGTGGGTGCGATCGCGACACGCGATGCGCAAACCCTTGCCAAGGGCTGCGCGGCGCTAGGCTATGACGCGGTTTCCGCCATCCCTCCCATCTACTTCCCGCACCGCAAGGATGCGATCTTCGGATATTACGAAGACATTCTCGATGCCTCCCAAGGCACTCCGCTCATCATTTACAACATTCCGAATATGAGCGGAGTCATCTTCACCCTGGACGACCTTGCACGGCTGTTGAGCCTGCCCGGCGTCATCGGAATCAAGCAAACCAGCATCGACATGTACCAGATGGAGCAGCTGCGCCGGGCATTTCCGGACGCGCTGCTGTTGAACGGCTTCGACGAGATGCTGATGGCCGGGCTGGTCTCCGGGGCCAATGGCGGCGTCGGCAGTACGTACAACCTCATGGGACAGCGATACCTCCAGATGCGGGAAAGCCTGGCGGCAGGGAATATGGCGGCGGCCGCCCGCATTCAGTCGGCATGCAACGAGGTTATCGACGAACTCGTCCGGGTGGGCGTGTTCCCCGGCATGAAGTACCTGCTTTACCGCCTCGGCGTGATTGATACGCCCGTATGCCGCAAACCGCTGCTGACGCTGTCGTCATCGACATGCGGTCGGCTCGAAGAGATCTCCGCCCAGCTGAGTTGACGTCGCCTTGATATTCCGAACCTGGCGGCCGTTGGAATGCCGCCGCCCAATGAATCATGAGGATGAGATATGAAACTTGTACCGATGAAGAAGCTCATGGATGCGGCGTATGAAGGCAGGTACGCAGTTCCCGCATTCAATTGCGCCAGCCTGGAAATGATCCAGTGCGTGCTTCAGACCGCGGCCAAACTGCGTTCGCCCGTGATCCTCGGCATTCACCCGGTTGAGGTTGCCTATTTCGGCAACGCCTCGGTGCCCGTGGCTATTGCGAGGGCGGTCGGCGCGGACCTCGACATCGAGGTTGCCATCCATCTCGATCACGGCGACTCCGAAAAGTCCGTCATGGGCGCCATCCGCGGCGGCTTCTCCAGCGTCATGTATGATGGCTCCCATCTGCCGATCGAGCAGAATGTCGAAAATTCCCGCCGTATCGTCGAAATCGCACATGCTGTCGGCGTCACCGTGGAAGGGGAAATCGGCACGATCGGCAATACCGACGAATTCGGTAGGAAACTTGAAAACGCCCACCTGTCCGATCCGGACTGGGCGGAGCGCCTCGCGAATACCGGAATCGACTGCCTGGCTGTCGCAATCGGCAATGCGCACGGCTTCTATGCCGAGGAGCCGCAGCTGCGTTTCGATCTCGTCGAGGAAATCCGCCAGCGCATCAAGATTCCGATGGTTCTGCACGGCGGCACGGGCATCCCCTATGACCAGGTTCAGCGCGCGATCAAGATGGGTGTCGCCAAGATGAATGTCGGCACCGCCCTTCGCTACGCCTTTGTCAAGGCAGCAAAAGACACTTGCGACGCGGAGCCGACCAAGGACCTGCCCCTCATGACCATTGGAACCGCCGGCATCGCCGCAGGGGCCGAAGTCGTCCGGCAGTACATGGAAATGACCATGTCCGCCGGCCGCCTGCGTTGATTGGAGAATTCGTTGTGAACGTCAGAACCGAAAAATTCGAAGTGGAGCGGCATGTGAAAGGCCATAAGATTCAGGACATAGAAGTCCATCTCGTCTCGACCCAGGCTCCCTCGGGCCTCGCCGACGCGACGCGCAAGGTCGAGACCGTCGGTATGACGGTCGTTCGCGTCAAGACCGATCAGGGCCTTGAGGGCATTGGCGTGACCTACCACGAAGTCGGCGGCGAAGCGATCCGCGCGCTGATCAGGAAGGACATGGCGCCTCGTCTCAAGGGACGCGATCCGTTCGATACCGAAGTCATCTGGCGGGAGTTCTTTGCGATCTTCCGCGGCGTCGGTCGCAAGGGCCTGATGTTCTGCGCGCTCTCGGCGATCGACTTCGCACTCTGGGACCTCAAGGGCAAAATCCTCGACATGCCGCTTCACCGCCTGTTCGGCGGCGGTCGCTCCCGCATCCCGGTCTACGCCAGCGGCGGCTGGGCGACCTACGAGGACGACCAGCTGGTCGAGGAAATGCAGGACATGGTCCGCCAGGGTTACAGGATGGTCAAGTTCAAGATCGGTTACGATAACGGCCGCAACCCGACCAGGGACTTCGAGCGCGTCCGCAAGGTCCGCGAGGCTCTCGGCCCGGATATCGGCCTGATGATCGATGCCAACAATTGCTGGGACGCGGCAACGGCAATCCAGTTTGCAAACCGCGTTCGCGAATACAATCCGATGCTCCTCGAGGAGCCCGTCTTCGCCGACGACATTCCCGGCCTTGCCCGTTTCAAGCGCGGGACGGATATCCCGCTGGGGACTGGCGAGCACGAATACACGAAGTGGGGTGTCCGCGACCTGCTGATGGCCGAGGCGGCCGACATCGTCCAGGTCGACGGTGCGCGTGCCGGCGGTTACACCGAGATGATGAAATGCGCCGCCTTATGCGAGGCCTGGAACGTCAAGTTCGCCCCGCATGCGATGGAGCACATCCATATTCCGATCGCCAGCACGGTGGCCATCGTACCGTTCCTGGAGCGTCTGCGCCTGTTCGAGCCGATCACCCACTCTGTCTACCTGAACGCCCAGGTCCCGACTGATGGCTATCTCGACGTCATCGAAGCTCCGGGTCACGGCCTCCAGCTCAACATGGACTTCATCCGCTCCCATGACGAACGCGATTGAGATCGCGATCGATTTCTGAAGATGTTTCCGCCTGACGTGCGGAGTTGAGGAGAACCGACATGCAAATGATCCTCGGAAATGGCTTGGCCGACGCCAGCAATCGGCAGACCAGCCCGATCATCAATCCGGCCAGCGGCGAGACCGTCGACACCGTGCCGGAAGCAACCGTTGAAGACGTGCAACGCGCGATCGCCGTTGCCGTCGAAGCGCAGAAGGACTGGGCCGCCCGCACCACCCGCGAGCGTACCGATCTGATCCGCAAGGCCGCGGGCATCATCCGCAGCCGCCGTCTGGAGCTCGGCAAGCTCCTGTCGCTGGAATCCGGCAAGCCTTACATGGCTGAAGCCGTCTGGGAATTCGACTCCGTAGCCTTCATCCTAGAAGCCAGCTGCGAAGTGGCCAGGCATCATTACGGTGCGGTCATGCCGTCTTCCACGGAATCCGGCTACGACGAAGACCTGCAGTTCACGCTGCACATCCCGCGCGGCGTCATCGCGGCCATCGTTCCGTTCAACTTCCCGCCGGCGATCTGGTCGTTCAAGGTCGGGGGAGCGCTCGCCGCTGGTAACGTGATCATCGTCAAGGCACCGCACCAGAACCCGCTTGCTGTCATCGAATGCCACAAGATCCTCATAGAAGCGGGCATCCCGGCTGCCGTCGCGCAGTGCTTGACGGGTGACGGCCCTCGTGTCGGCGGTACGCTGGTCGGCGACCCGCGCATTGACATGATCAACTTTACGGGCAGTACCCACACCGGCAAGCTGATCGCCAAGGCGGCGGCCGAGCATCTGACGCCATACTATTTCGAGCTCGGCGGCAATGACGGCCTCATCATCTGCGACGACGCGGACATCGATCTCGCTGTCAGCGAAGCTGGCGACAAGTCGAGAAACTCTGGCCAGGCGTGCAGTGCCGCCAAGCGCTTCATCGTCCATAACTCCGTCAAGAAGCGCTTCATGGAGCGCCTGATTGACGAGAAGCTGTCCAAGCTCGTTCTCGGCGATCCCATGGACCCGGCAACGACGATGGGCCCCGTCATCGACAAGCGTGCGGCCGACAACATCGAGAAGCAGGTCAAGCTGACGGCCGATCAGGGGGGACGGGTCGTCTTCGGTGGCAAGCGCCGTAACTCCTATGCATTCTACGAGCCGACCGTTATCGCCGACGTTACGCCGGAAATGGACATCGCCAGGGATATGGAGGTCTTTGGTCCGGTTTGGCCGATCATTGGCTTCGATACGCTCGACGAGGCCATCAGAATTCACAACAACACGAGCTATGGTCTCGGTGGCGGTATCATCACTCCGGATACCCGCAAGGCTCTTCAGGCGGCTAGCAAGATGGTGACGGGCCACGTCGCGATCAACGCTTCCGGTGGTTTCCGCGCAGCGGAGTTGCCATTCGGCGGCGGCAAGAAAGGCAGCGGCAATAGCCGCGAGAGCATGTCCGAAGTGATGCGCGAAGTCACGCACCAGAAATCGATCATCCTGCGGAATGTCTTCAAGCAGGATTGATGCTCATGACATGGCAATCGCGACCCTGTGATTGCGATGTCCATCGAGGCCTGCCCGTTTCTCCTACGGGCAGGCCCTGTCCGTCTCCGGTTCGAATCCTGAAATTACGCGGACTGTCGATTGAGCAGGGCCGGATGCTTCAGACCAATGCGGGTACGCTTTATATCGAGCGGCGGGCCTTTTCCTGTCCCTGTGTCCGGAGTTGCGCAAAAACAAGAGGATAGGGCTTCTTCGCAATTCGAGAAGGAGCGGTAGGTTCCAACGCGCTGCCGCCGGGCTGCTGCTACGGGGCCTTAGCTACCGAGCCGCGCGTGACCATCTGATAAGGAAACACGACATCCTCGTCCAAACGATCGTCCGGGTTGACTTTCCGGCGGCGCACGGCTTCCGTCAGAAGTTCGACGGCGCGTTCGGTCATGGCCAAAGCGTCTTGATGGATTGTCGTCAAACCCGGCCAAGCCTGCTCAGCCACGGGCGAGTCGTCGTAGCCAACGACGGACAGTTTTTCGGGGACAGCAATGCCGCTATTATGCGCAACCGCGAGAACGCTGGCCGCCAGAGTGTCGTTGGCGGCAAAGATCGCCGTCAATCCGGGTTCCTGCTTCAGCAGGCGTTCCGCGGCTTTAACGCCTTGCTGGAAATTGAACTCCGTCTGCACGATCCATTCCGGGCGTGGTTCGATACCGCGATCGGAGAGCGCCTCCTTGTAGCCCTGGAGACGCGCTATGCTGCCGCTTTGCGATTTGGGACCTGCAATGTGACCGATCTTGGTGTGGCCGTGATCCAGAAGCATCGTAACCAGCTCATGGCTGGCCTTTCGGTCGTCGCCGCGCACCGCCGCCATTCCCGAGATCGGAAAGCCCGGCGCGATCGCGACCGCAGGCACATCCAGTGCCTTCTTCTTGAACGTGGACGCGACGAATTCCGCGACGGGCGATGGGAGGAGAAAGCCGTCGATGCCCGCATCTTCCATACGATGCATGGTGTTCCTAAGCGCCTTGGGATCGTCAAGCTTTGCAAGCTCGACCGATACATCGACTTGCAAGCGTGATGCTGCTTTCATCGTGCCGACGATGACGGATGCGATGAACGGGTTGGTAACCCCGGTGTAGATGAGGCCGACATGCGGCCTGGCGATACCTGCGAGCTGCTGCGCCGCGCGGTTGGGTGTGTAGCCCAGCTCCTTGATCTTCGCTTGGACGAGCGCCCTGAGGTCCGTGCCGACGTTGACGCGGTCGTGAATGACGTTCGACACCGTCATCATCGATACGCCCGCCGCGTCGGCAACCTCTTTCAAGGTCACCTTCTGCGTTCCTCGGCCGCGTCGGCGTGTCGTATTCTTTGTATCCATCTCTGTCTCCGGAGCCCTGGGGGAGGGTGGTAGCTATCGATCGGAACCATCGATGCGCGGATGCCGCGCAAAGGGCCGATATCCGGCACTATCCCACGTCTGCCTGTTCATGCCTTTTTCATAAGCCAAACAACTGTCTAGCGGTTGATTTCTGGCAAAATGCGCGTTTTGACGCGTTTTTCCGCCGATGAATTGAATCATTGCCCGATCGAATTGTAGTTGACAACAGTTAGTTTAGCGCTAATTTGGTTTAGCGCTACATTTTTGGAGGCGGTACTCGGTAATCCCGACATGATCGCTGGGCAGGAGCGCCATCAGGTTCTGAGGAGGACAATCTATGAAGAGTTCCGTGTCTGTGGTCGCCGTGGCGGCCGCGCTGTTCATGCACGCCGCCTCCGCAATGGCGGCCGGACCGCAGGCAGAAGTAATGCACTGGTGGGTCTCGGCAGGTGAATCGGCAGCCATCAAGGAGGTTGCGAAAGCCTACACCGCTCAGGGCGGCGTCTGGAAAGACAACGCCATCGCAGGCGGTGAGGTGGCCATCGCGAACATCGTCTCCCGTATCACCGGCGGAAATCCGCCAACCGCCGCACAGATGCCTCTCGGGAAGCAGGTAGAAGACCTGGTTTCGCAAGGTCTTCTCGCACCGATCGATGATGCCGCCAAAGAGACGGGATTCTACAACAATATCCCGGAGACGTTCCAGAAGGCGATGACCTTCAAGGACGGGCACATGTACGCCCTGCCGATCAATGACCATGGCCACAACTGGCTTTGGTACAATAAGAAGGTCCTTGCCGATGCAGGTGCCAAGGAGCCTGTTACATGGGATGACTTTTTTGCGGCGGCAGACGCGATCAAGGCGAAGGGGACCGCAATCCCGATCGCCGTGGGCGCGCAACCCTGGCAGTTGGGGCAGACTTTCCTCTCGGTTCTCCTGACGAAAGAGGGCCCCGAACTTTTCAACAAAGTCTTCGCCGACCTGGACGTGGACGCGATCAAATCCCCTCAATTCAAGGATGCCGTCACGACATTTCTCCGTCTGCGCGACTATTCCGATAATGGCGCGGCAAATCGCGAGTGGAACGTAGCCGCCAATATGGTGATCACGGGCAAGGCAGGCTTCCAGTTCATGGGCGACTGGGCAAAGGGCGAATATCTTGCGGCAGGCCAGAAGGCCGATGTCGATTTCGGTTGCCAAATTCTCGGCAACGGCGACGGAAAGCAGTATTTCAATGTCTCGTCCGACGCGATCATCTTCCCGGTCAACAAGGATCCCGAGCAGCAAAAGGCGCAGGCGATGCTTGAGCGGGTCATGATGAGCAAGGATGTCCAGGTGGCGTTCAACTCAAAGAAGGGTTCGGTTCCTGCCCGTCTCGATGTGGACGAAACCAAACTCGACGCCTGCGCGGCGAAGGGCATCAAGATTCTCAAGGATCCGGCCCAGCGTATTCCGAACGTCGATTTCCTCATTTCGCCAGATGCTATCGGGGCGGAGCGCGATCTCGCAGCACAGGCCTGGGCCGATCCCAGCTATACGCCCGACAAGTTCGTGGCCTCCCTGGTGCAGATCATCGAATCCGAAAAGTCCATGCGCTGAGCCACCTCGGTCTGCCGGCGGGCGCCGGCGGGCCATCATGATCGTGAATTTGAAAGCCATGTGAGGCGGGAGGAAGCAATGAACATTCAGTTGAAGCAAGGTCGCGTCGGTACGGATGTGACAGGCACCGTTCCGGAGCGGTTGAGCCTCAAAGGGCGCGTTGCCATGGTGACAGGCGGATCGCGCGGCATTGGAAAAGCCCTCGCGGTCGGCTTGGCCGAGGCGGGCGCGGACGTCGTCATCCTTTCGAAGAATACGAAGGAGGAAGGCGAAGAAGTGGCAGCCCGGCTCCGTGAAATCGGTGCCAAGGGGTCTTTCGCAATGCTTGCCGACGTGACCAGCCGCTCCGCACTGGATGCTGCCGTCGACGAGGCGGTCAAGCGGCTCGGCAAGGTTGACATCATGGTCGCCAACGCCGGTATCGGCATCGACGTGAATGCCGAAGACATGACCGAAGAGCAGTGGGACCGCCTGATGGACGTGAACCTCAAAGGTGTGTTCTTCGCCGCGCAGGCCGCCGCCCGGCATATGATCCCGCGCAAGTCCGGCAACATCATCGTAACGTCGTCGCTTTCGGCTTACGTAGCCAACGGAAATCCGCAAGCTTGCTACAACACGTCCAAGGCGGGCGTAAACATGCTCGTTCGCTGCCTCGCCTACGAGTGGGCACGTCACAATATCCGCGTCAACGCAATCGCGCCCGGCTTCATCATGACTGATATTCTCGGGCCTTACCTGAGCGAATTCCCCGACGAAGCCTATGGTTACATGATCAAGCCGGCGGCCATGAACCGCATTGGCACGCCTGACGAGCTGGCTGGCGCGGCGGTATTCCTCGCATCCGATGCATCGAGCTACATGACCGGGCAGTGCATGGTTATTGATGGCGGCTATTCTCTAACGCCTCTCGAAAATCGGCTGCTGTGATGGCGGTTCTCGAGAGCACGGCAGGGGTTGCCACGAAGAAAAGCTCCGCAAGACGCAAGGCGCGGTCTCGCTGGGGGAGCTATGCCGGTTTTCTCCCGGCCGTGGTAATCGTCCTCTTCGTCTACATCTTTTCAATGGGTTGGACGGTTTGGATTTCGTTCACGAAATCAAGGATGCTGCCGGTTGATGACTTCGTCGGTCTGGCACAGTATCGGCGCCTGTTCAGCGATGAGCGCTGGCAGATCTCCGTGGTGAACCTCGGAATATTCTGCTGCCTCTTTATCGGCGCAAGCCTGGTGCTTGGGCTCTTGATGGCGATCGCGCTGGACCAGCGCATCCGTTTCGAGAACACTCTGCGGACGATCTATTTATATCCGCAGGGCATGTCGTTCATCGTCACGGGCCTGATCTGGCAATGGATTCTCAATCCGCAGATGGGCTTGCAGCAGTTCTTTCACGATCTCGGCCTGACCTGGGTGACGATCGACTGGCTTACCCGCTCTGATAAAGCGATCTATGTCGTGGCGCTGGCTGGTGTGTGGCAGGCATCCGGACTCGTGATGGCGATCATGCTGGCCGGTCTGCGCGGCATCGACGAGGATCTCGCCAAGGCCGCAAAGGTCGATGGTATTAGTCCGTTCCGCTTCTACGCCCATATCGTGCTTCCGCTGCTGAAACCGATGTTCGCAACGGCGGTCGTCCTGCTCGCTGTCGGTGGCGTCAAGGTTTACGACCTGGTGGTCGCGCTCACGAACGGCGGGCCTGGCATATCGAGCGAAGTGCCCGCGAAGTACGTAATGGAATTCCTCTTTCGCAGAGCCAATATCGGCCTCGCATCGGCAGCAGCTTCCGTCATGCTCATCACGGTGATAGCGGTCGTGGTTCCCTATATCTACCTCGAGCATTTCCGCAAGCAGAAGGGGAGGGCTCCGGTATGACGAAGGAAGTCCATCACAAACTGCGTCATAATCCGGCGGCAAGTGGACGCAAGCCCGGGCATGTTACGGCAGGCCGTGTCGGTTTATACGCATTCATCATCGTCACGGCGCTTTTCTTCCTGCTGCCGCTTGTCGTGATGATCATCACCTCGCTCAAGACCATGGATCAGATCCGCCAGGGCGGGCTCTTCAATCTGCCCAGTCCGTTTACCTTCGACGCATGGATACGTGCCTGGACGAGCGCCTGTACCGGTCTGACCTGCAATGGCGTCAAGGTCGGATTCTGGAACTCGATCCGTATTCTTGTTCCGAGCACGGCATTGTCCATCGGTATTGCCGCGTGGACAGGCTACATGCTCTCGTTCTGGCGCGTGCGTGGCGCGACGGTCCTGTTCGCGATCCTCATGGTTGGCGCATTTATCCCGTTCCAAGTCTTCATCTACCCATTGGTCCGGGTTTTCTCGCTGGCCGGCATTTTCGGCACGCTGCCGGGGATCGTTATCGTCCACACCGCCTTTGGGCTTCCGATGCTGAGCCTGCTCTTCCGGAACTTCTTTCTCGGGCTACCGATCGACCTGTTCAAGGCATCCCGCGTCGACGGCGCCAGCATCTGGCAGATATTCCGGCACATCATGCTACCGATGGCGACGCCGATGGTAATCGTCGCGGTGATCCTTCAGGTAACGGGTATCTGGAACGACTTCATTCTCGGCGTCGTCTTTGCCGGACCCGGTAATCTTCCCATGACGGTGCAGTTGAACAACATCGTCAATTCGGTTTCGGGCGAGAAGGAATACAATGTGAACATGGCTGCAACCATGATTACGGCCCTTGTTCCCTTGGCTGTCTATTTCCTGTCGGGGCGCTGGTTCGTCCGAGGGATCGCGGCCGGTGCAGTGAAAGGATAAGTCATGGGTGTGGTCAAGGCGACCAATGTTTCGGTCGCATTCGGAGCCGTCAAGGTTATCGAAAATCTCAACCTCGACATTAAAGAGGGCGAATTCGTCGTGCTTCTCGGGTCATCGGGGTGCGGCAAGTCCACGCTACTCAACTGCATCGCAGGCCTGCAAGAGATCGTGGACGGCGAAATCTGGATCGGCGACGACAATGTCACTTGGGCGGAGCCGAAGGATCGCGGCGTCGGGATGGTGTTTCAATCCTACGCCCTCTATCCGCGCATGACGGTTCGCGAGAACCTCAGCTTCGGTCTGCGCATGGCCAAGATGCCCAAGGCGGAGATCGACAAGCGCGTGGGACGTGCCGTCAGTATCCTGCAGATCGAGAAGTTGTTGGACAGACGGCCTGCCGAATTATCGGGCGGTCAACGCCAGCGCGTTGCGATCGGCCGCGCCCTTGTCCGCGATGTCGACGTGTTCTTGTTCGACGAGCCGTTGTCCAATCTCGACGCGAAGCTTCGCACCGAACTTCGCGTCGAGATCAAGAAGCTGCACCAACAGCTCGGTTCGACGATGATCTACGTCACCCATGACCAGATCGAGGCAATGACGTTGGCCGACCGGATCGCAGTGATGAACAAGGGCATCATTCAGCAGTTTGCGCCTCCCAGGCAGGTTTACACGCGTCCCGCCAACCGGTTCGTCGCGGGGTTCGTCGGCTCGCCTTCGATGAACTTCATCAAGGCAACCGTGACCGGCGCAGCCGGGCGGGACGCGAAGATTTCGGATGGCCGGTCGCTCTCGCTCAAGGGCTATGAGGGCAGTGATCGTCTGGTATCGGGAAAACAGATCGAAATCGGAGTGCGGCCGGAGCAGTGGATCGTTGGCGATCGGTCCGGCAGCGGACAAACGCTCGATGCTCAGGTCACCGTTGTTGAAAACACGGGTGCCGAGAGCCTGATCTGGGCAAGGGTCGGAGACGAAACGGTCTCGGTCAAGGTTGCGGACGATGCGGGATATCACGAAGGGCAGAAGCTTCGGCTTTCCTTCAACCCGGCGTCCGTATCAATATTCGACACCTCGTCGGGCGAAAGAATTTAACGCTCGGTCGAGCCAATGGCGAAGGGGAGGAGTGCCCCTTCGCCACATTCACAGGGAGCGAGTTTATGTCCACCAAAAGGGTCGCCGTTATTACGGGTGCGACAGACGGAATGGGGCGGGTGGTTGCACCTCGCCTTGCCGGGGCCGGATACCATGTGGTCGTCCATGGCCGCAGCGCGCAACGGGGCGGGGAAGTTGTCAACGAAATCAGGAAAGCCGGGGGCTCGGCGGAGTTCATGGCCGCCAATCTCGCATCTCTTGCGGACATCCGACGGTTTGCCGCCGAATTGAAGGAGAAGTTCCCGAAGATCCACCTGTTCATCAACAATGCCGGGATCGGTACAGGCCCGGAAGATGCGCCGCGTGAAGTCAGCGATGACGGGTTGGAACGCCGCTTTGCGGTGAATTATCTGTCGGTCTACCTGTTGACCAAGCTCGTGCGGGACAGCGTTGTCGCCGCGGCCCCGTCGCGCATCGTCAACGTCGCATCGGATGGCCAGCAGCCAATCGACTTTTCCAACGTGCAGCTGGAGCACGACTATTCCGGCGAAGCTGCATATTGCCGCAGCAAGGTCGCCGAGATCATGTTCACGCTCGATCTTTCCGAAGAACTCAAGGACAAGGGTGTGACCGTAAACACCATGCATCCGAGTTCCTTCATGGACACCACTATGGTCCGGCAGATGAAGCATGCTGTCGTCGAGAGCATCGACGTCGGTGCCGGTCATCTGATCGACCTCGCCCTAAACCCGAAATTCGACGGCGTGACGGGCCGTTATCTGAACCGCGGCGTCGATATGCCTGCCAACGCGCAGTGCTACGACGCGGGCGCGCGCAAAAAGCTTCGCGATCTCTCTGTTGAACTCACGGGCATCTGAACGGACATACCATGACCATCAATCACGCAGCCTATGTACTCGAAAACCGCAAGATGACTTTCGGCGAAGCCAAGATGCCGGAAGTCGGTATCCACGACGTCCTGATCAAGATGAAATACTGCGGCGTTTGCGGCTCCGACGTTCACTTCTACGAGCACGGCGAACCGGAGTTTCCCGATGTCTATCCGTTCATTCTCGGTCACGAGGGTGCCGGTGAAGTCATCGAGGCCGGGAGGGCCGTCAGGAACCTCAAGGTCGGCGACCGCGTCGCGATCGAACCCGGTATTCCGTGCCGCACCTGCGAATGGTGCTCGGGTGGCCGCTATAACCTCTGCCCGAATGTCGTCTTCCCGTCAGCGCCGCGCGAGCCCGGCATCCTGCGCGAATATGTCTGCCACCCGGCCGATCTGTGCTTCAAGCTGCCGGACAGCATGTCCTACGAGGAAGGCGCACTGATCGAGCCGCTTGCAGTCGCAATGACCGCGGCGCGTGAAGCCGGCGCTCGCATCGGCCAGTCTGCCGTCATTCTGGGTGGCGGTTGCATCGGTCTGGTGACGTTGCTTGCTCTTCGCGCGATGGGGCTTTCAAACATCACGGTGGTCGATCTCTTCGATATCCGGCTGAACAAGGCCAGGGAACTCGGCGCGCGCAACGTGGTCAACGCCCGCGAGACGGACCCGATCGCCGAGGTGATCCGTCTTCATGATGGCCTCGGGCCCGATCTGGTTTTCGAGACCGCGGGCAGCACCGTCGCGGCCTCGCAGACCATCAAGATGTGCAAGCGTGGCGGCACGATCATGATCGTCGGCAATGTGACGGGTGAAACCAGGATCGATTTCCAGTTGATGACCAACAAGGAACTGACGATCAAGTCGAACTTCCGCTACAGCAACATCTATCCCACCACGATCGACGCGGTCGCGTCCGGCAAGATCGATGTGAAAAGCATCATCTCCCGTTACTATACGCTGAGCGAAGCGCCGCAGGCTTTCGAGGATTGCATCAACGAGAAGTCGACGATGGTAAAGGCCGTCATCAAATTCGAAGGTGCGTGATCCCATTACCGGTCGTTTCCTGCCCTTTGTCGGGAACGGCCCCAAGGAGCATGAAATGACCGCACCAGACATTCTGTGCGCAGGAATGATTGTCGTGGACGTCATCGTCGACGGGCTGGAGGCAATGCCCCGTTCCGGCGAGACGGGTCGCGTTTCGAGCGTCACGCTGGCCTGCGGGGGTGACGCGATCAACGAAGCTTTCGCGCTTGCCAAGCTTGGGAACAATGTCGGCCTCATGGGGCTCATCGGGCAGGACAGCCAGGGGCAGTTCATCAAGGATCGCTGCGCCGATTACGGGGTCTCGACGGAAGGCCTCCATGCCGACGCCCAACGCCCGACCACAACCTCGATCGTTCTGCTCGACAAGTCGGGCGAACGCAGCTTCCTTTCCGAACGCAACGCGTCGATCGGAGCCTACGGGCCGGAACACGTCGATCTCGACATCATCCGTCCCGGTCTGAAGGTACTGTCCATCGGAAGTATCTTTACCTCGCAGCCCTTCGATACAAAGGCGCTCGCGCCGCTTCTGCGCAAGGCCAAGTCCGTCGGAGCGATCACCGTCGCGGATATGGTGATGGACCAGCAGGGTTACGGCCTTGATGGCCTGGGGGAGGCCTGGCAATATCTCGACTACGTCGTTCCGAGCGAACTCGAAGCTCGGATTTTCACGGGCTCGACCGATCCCAGATCCATTGCCGCGGAGTTCCGTAGGCGAGGTGTCGGGAACGTCATCCTCAAGCGCGGCTCGCAAGGCGTCGTTGGCTTCGCTGACGGAGAAGAGGTGGCTTGCCCGGCATTTGACGTTCCTGTCGTCGATACGACCGGGGCAGGCGACAATTTCGTCGGTGGGCTCGTTCATTGCCTCGTCCGAAATATGCCTCTGAGCGAAACGCTGCGTTTCGCATCGGCCGTCGCGGGTTTGTCGGTCCAGGCCGTTGGCGCTGGTGCCGGCCTGAAGGACCTCGCGCAGGTCGAGCGCTTCCTGGCGGATCAGCGCGTACGTGCGTGAGGTGGGAGAGGCCTGATCATCGGCATCGACATCGGCACGCAGAGCGTTCGCGCGCTGCTTGCCGATGCGGCGGGGCGTACTTTGGCATGCGCGCGCCGCCCTTGGGCTGACGGATGCCGCAAGGCGCGGCTCCATGGTCCGGGCGGTATTCGAAGGCGTTGCGATGGAGGCCCGACGTGTTTCGGATGCGCTCTTTGAACTCCCGGGCGTAGGCGAACCCAGGATTTCAGGCTGATCGGCGGCGGTACTCGCAACTCGCTCCTTCTGGAGATCAAGGCCAGTGTGCTGGGGCGGCCATTTACGGTATGCGACGAGCCGGAAATGACCGCGATCGGCGCGGCGCTGCTTGGTGGCCTGGGTGTACGGCTTTGGCCCGATTTTGCTACCGCCGTCTCGGGACTGGAGTTGTCGACCCGCATAATCCGGCCCAATCCGCAATGGCAGGCGGTCTATGGTGACCTCTATGGATCGGTCTATCGCGGGTTTCACCGGACGCTTGCCGGGACGAACCGGGGCCTTGACGGGATTCCGCACGGCGGCCTGGCGCCTTTCCGCTTTTCTTCGAATCGCGGAAACGCTCTCTCGAATGTCCCTGTTATGGGGGACTGTGATCTGGCGGCTGAATTTTCTGGACCACCGGAACGGATCGATATGGCCGACTACTTCTAAATGCGGGCAGCAAGGCCCCGGTCGGCCAGGTTTCGAAGCAAAGCCCGCGTTCCGAATGTCCATTCAGGGCAGTCGTCGGTCCGGGCGACCCGGTTCGTCAAACGGCCAAGAAGCGGGGTGCCGATCTCGACGATATCGCCGATTTCGTGCGTGAAGCCTTTGCCGACTCCGCGACGGTCCTTTACGGGGGCGAACATCGTTCCCAGGAACAGCACGACGCCGTCGGGGTACTGATGGTTGCGGTTTCGGAGTTGAGCCACAAGGTCGGCCGGCTTGCGGCTGATAGCCTCCATGGCGCTTTCGCCGGTCATCTCGAAACCGTCTTCGCCTGTGACGCGCAGCGTCACGCGAACCTTGCCGAGTTCCTCGAGATTGAAGGAGCCATGGAACAGGCGGATAAACGGTCCGATCGAACAGGAGGCATTATTATCCTTGGCCTTTCCGAGGAGGAGGGCAGATCGCCCTTCCACATCCCGCAAGTTCACGTCGTTCCCGAGCGTTGCACCGAGAATCCGGCCGTCCGAGCGTACCGCGAGCACGACCTCGGGCTCCGGATTGTTCCATTCGGAGATCGGATGAATGCCGACGTCGTCGCCACAGCCGACCGAGGACATCGGCTGTGCCTTGGTGAAGATTTCTGCGTCAGGACCGATGCCCACCTCAAGATATTGAGACCACATGCCCATGCTCTGCAGAAGGTCTTTGACCTGTCGGGCCTTTTCCGACCCGGCAACCACGCCCCGCAGGCTGTCTCCGATCACCGGCGCGAGACGATCGCGGACTTCCTGGGCCCGGCCGCTGTCGCCTTTTGCCTGTTCCTCGATCACGCGCTCGAGCATGCTGTCCGCGAACGTTACGCCGGCCGCCTTGACCGCTTGGAGATCAATCGGGGCTAGAAGGCGACCGCCACTGCCTGTGAGAATGTCGTCCAGGCTTCCCAAGTCCGGAAGCGATGAAGCGGATGCCAGTTTCTGTGCGATGCCGTCGATCTCAAGCAGCCCGGAGACGGTGACGGCAACCTCGGTTAGGTCGAGAAGACGTCCCTCGCGCACGAGCACCGGGCAAGGACCACCCGCCTTGTCGGACCAGATCCGGCCGACGAGGATCGCCGAGGCGGCATCTTGGGGAAGCACGTCCGGGGACGTCAGCACATTCTTCGAGCTCATGATTTCTCCTCAACGGTGCAGGGCTTTTGCGCATGCCGACCCGCGGGCCGGTACTTGCGACCCGAAAACCTCTTGACATTACCCTGGTCCAAAGCTTTCTGTTGTTTGCACGCAATATACAGAAAGCTTATCCATGTCCATAGATTCGAGCGCCGCAGCAATTCTTCTCAACTCCGCCGACGACGTCGCAGTCGCTCGCCGGCGGATCGCTGCCGGAGAGACCACCGGTGTTTCGGGCGTCGTTGCCAATCAGCTGGTGCCGCGGGGGCATAAGGTTGCGCTCCGCGAAATGTCTGCGGGATCGGAGCTTCGGAAGTTCGGGCAGGTAATTGGCGTTGCAACGCAGACCATCCGGCCTGGAGATCATGTTCATCTTCATAACCTCGCAATGTCCGAGGGACATGCCGCTCACCAGTTTTCCACGGAGATTGAAGAGAAGGGGATGGTCGCTCCGGCCGATCGCCGCACCTTCATGGGGTATGACAGAGGAGCCGGCGGCGTCGGAACGCGAAACTACATCGGCATCCTGACGACCGTGAACTGTTCGGCGACGGTTTCCCGCTACATTGCGGATCATTTCAACCGGATGGGCGGTCTGGAAGGCTTCAGCAACGTCGACGGCGTGGTGGCGCTGACACATGGTCTCGGCTGTGCCATCAGCAACAAGTCGGAAGGCTATAAATATCTGACGCGAGTCATCCAGGGATATGCACGTCATCCGAATTTTGGCGGCATCCTGATGATCGGGCTGGGCTGCGAGACAAACCAGATTCAGCCAATCCTCGAACACTATAAGCTGGAAGAAGGGCAACGCTTCAGGACGCTCACGATCCAGCAGCTGGGCGGCACGCGAAAAACGATCGAAGCCGCCTGTGACATGATCCGCGAAATGCTGCCGTCCGTGAACGAGGCCGTGCGCACACCCCAGCCCTTGTCGAAGCTCAAGGTCGCGCTCGAATGCGGCGGGTCCGATGGTTATTCCGGCATCACGGCCAACCCGGCTCTCGGTCACGCATCGGACCTGATCGTCCGCCATGGCGGTACGACCTGTCTTGCCGAGACACCGGAAATCTACGGCGCGGAGCATTTGCTGACCCGTCGCGCCGTGCGGCCGGACATCGCCCAGAAGCTGATGGATCGGATTGACTGGTGGCGGGACTACACCGCCCGCAATGGCGCTGAACTGAATAATAATCCGAGCTATGGAAACAAGCAGGGCGGATTGACCACGATCCTGGAGAAATCCCTCGGCGCGGTGGCAAAGGGGGGCTCGATGCCGCTCAAGGCCGTCTACGAGTACGCCGAGATCATCGACGAAACGGGGTTCGTGTTCATGGACACACCCGGCTACGATCCTGTCGCGGTAACGGGTCAGGTCGCGGGCGGATGCAATGTCGTTTGCTTCACGACCGGCCGTGGTTCCGTGTCGGGATGGAAGCCGGCACCGACGATCAAGATCGCGACGAACACCGAAATGTACGAGCACATGAGCGAGGACATGGACGTAGACACGGGAGGTATCGCGACAGGGCTCTATACGATCGAGGCCGCCGGCGAAAAGCTATTCGAGCAGATTATCGCCGTGGCTTCGGGACAGAAGACCGTCAGCGAGGTCTACGACTACGGCGACAACGAATTCGTTCCATGGCAGGTCGGTGCGATTACCTGATCGAGGGCGCTCGTATCGCTCCGTGCGCGTTCTGACGGCCGACCGCTCCGGCGGTGGGGCAGCGGCGAGATGGTCAAGCAGGCTGCAATTCCGCTGATGAGTAAAAAGGGAAAGCGACGAATCCTGTCGGACCGTACTAACCGCACTGGATATTGAGTATCGACGAATGCATGGCGCCGCCGTTATTCAGGAAATAGGTCCGGGCGACGGGCGCAGCCGTGACAAACGCTCCTGCTGGTCAGGACCAGAGCCTTTCCGCTTCTCTTTAAATCGCGAAAACGCTCTGACCTTTTGTCTTCACGCAACTCCGGACGGAAAACCGCTGGAATTGCTTTAAGGGCGCTCTTTGCGAAGGCTGGACGCCTGCTCGGGAGTGAGGGCCTCGGGTCGATCAGCCCGATGGGAAATAGGGACCTCTCGCCGCAGGTCGGCCGATTGAAGAATTCCGAGCATGACCGCGAGCGTATGAAGCGAGAATTCGCCCGAGCAGCGGTGCGGACGATTGTTCGCAATGGCGTTTGCCATTTCCGCCAGGCCTAGGGAGCGGTAGTTGGCGATCGTCGGATGGCCGAACGGGTAGTTGATCGCGCCGAACGGAAGCTTGGTCGTGCCGATCGGATTCCAATCCGGCCTTTGACCGGCTGCGGCAACAGCGTCGGCGTCGTGGGTGTTGAGGGGCAGGGTGGTATCGGAGAGTTCGACGTCGCCGCCAAACGTATCGGGATCGGGAACGCGGAGAGACGCCTTCGTTCCGTGCAGCTCGATCGGGCGCATTCCGTTTCGCCAGATATCCCAGCTCGCGATGAAGGTAATGATCGCGCCGCTCTCGAATTTCAGGATGGCGTTGATCGTCGTGAATGTCTCGACCTTGAATGTCTTGCCCTTGTTCGGGCCTTCAGCCCCGTAGCGGCGTTCGGCCGGACTGATCTGGCCGATCGCGTATACCGAGGCGACCGGACCGAGGAGGTTGCACAGAGACGAAACGTAATATGGGCCAATGTCCAGGACGGGGCCACCGCCGGCTTGATAGAAGAACGCCGGGTTGGGGTGCCAGTGTTCCATTCCCTTCGACATGATCGCCGCAACGCCGGTAAGAATCTGTCCGGCTGAGCCCTCGTCGACGATCTTTCGCACGGTCTGCTGTCCCGCGCCAAGAATGGTGTCGGGCGCGCAACCGATGCGCAGACCCTTTGCCGCCGCACGCCGGACCAGATCGATCCCGTCTTCGAGAGAGGTTGCCAGCGGCTTTTCGACGTAGACGTGCTTGCCCGCGTCGAGCACCGCGCGACTGATTTCGGCGTGAAAGCTGGGGATCGTCAGGTTGAGGACGATATCAATATCCTCCGACGCCAGCAGCTTATCGACGGACCTTTCTTCGATCCCGAATTTTCCGGCGATGCGCCTGGACGCCTCCGGCAGGATGTCAGCACAAGCGACGATGTCTATGTCACGGAAGAGCTTGCTGTTGGCAGCGTAAATATCGGAAATGTTGCCGCAGCCGATGATACCAACTCTCATTGGAGTCCTCATTGAAAATGTAGTGGAATGGGAACGGGAGTGAGCCCAGATGTTATCGTGACCTGAGATAGCCGGACGGAGCGGCACTTCTGACAAATGCTAGACGATCGGCGGCCTGCCCGGGCTTCAGCGCGTGCAGAATGATCGATCCCTGATAGCCGCTCTCCTGCATCTTTTTCAGGTAGTAGGGATAATCCAGCTTGCCGAGGCCTGCCGGCACATGCCCGGCTTCGCCATCCCTGTCGAGGTCCTTGGCGTGGGCGAGAACGATGTCGGCACCGAGAAGCTCGAACGCTTCGTCGAGTTTCTCGCGCATTCGCGGCAACTCGCCCTTCTGGAAGATGTTGGCTCCGTCCATGATGATCTTCAGGTTCGGCGAGCCAACCTCGTCCAGCAGCCGGCGCGCCTTGCGGACGGTGTTGATGCAGTTGCCGACTTCCGTTTCGACGCCGAGGACAATGCCGTGGGCTTCGGCTGTCTTGACGGCCTGCCTGGTGGTTGCAAGGAGGTCGTGCCACGCTTCGGCGCTATCGCTGTCCTCGTGCCTCTTCCACATGTCTTCCGGATCGCGCGATCCCGTGCATAGCGTGACGACCTTCGTTCCGAGCTTGGGCGCCAGCGCGATCAGCCGATCGAGACCTTTCGCTCCTTCGGCGCGCTTGGCCGCATCGGGGTCGATCATGTTGTATGTGCCCGACAAGGCCGAAAGCTCGAGACGGTTCGCGGCGAAGCCATCCTTGATAGCCGCAATCTGCCTCTCGGTAAGGTTTTCCGGAAACGTGTTGCCGACGGCGTTGACAAGGTCGAACTGAACACCTGTTGCGCCGGCCGCTGCCATGGCCTTCAGGTTGGCTTCCAGGGTAGGGGACGGGAATTCGGGGGAAAGTAGGCCAAGTGTCGCCATGGTCGCATCCAATGCTCTTGAAAGACTTGGGTTGGGAAGTCACGGCCAACTGGCCGTGACCTTTGGCGAGCCGCTGCCAAGAGGGCAGGGCAGGGAGGAATTATTTGCCGCAGGTGTCTGCCTGCTCCGGAGTGCAGGTCACGAAGCCCGTATCGATCGACGGCGGAATCGTCTTGCCGGCCTTGATGTCGTGAAGCGCCATCAGCGCCTTGTACCCGATCTGATAAGGGTTCTGGCCGACGTTGAAGCTACTCAGGCCAGCCTTCAGCAACGGCATCTGCGGCGGCTCGGCATCGCCGAACGAGATGACGAACTCGTGGGCGTCGATCCGCTCCTTGACCCGGTTCATCGCCCGCTTATAGGCGTCCGGTGCATATTGCGCCCAACCACCGACCGCGATCAGCGCGTCGAGATCGGGGTGCGCGATGACGAGGTCATTGAGCTGCTGGGCCGCCAACGTGATGTCATCGTTGTTGTAAAGCGGGCATCCCGACGGTTCGGTCCAGCCGTTCTGGCCATCGAGCTTGGCGACCGGCTTGGACCGGTCGGAACCCGCCAGCGTATCACGCACGCCCTGAACGCGGGTATCGAGATTGATCGACCCGGGGGTTCCCGACTGAATGCAGACGGTGCCGCCCTTGGGCTTCATCTCGATGACCTTCTTGGCCAGCGTGACGCCGAAATTATAGTTGTCCGTGCCGACGAACGAGGTGCGGAGATCCTGGTTGTCTTCGGGAAGATCGCTGTCGAACGTGATGACTGGAATGCCCGAATCCTTGGCCTTCTTAATGAAGCGAGCCACGGATTTGGGGTTCTTCGGTGCGATGGCAATGCCATCGAGGCCCCGCGTCACCATGTCGTTCAGCGTCTGGATTTGGGCTCCTTCGTCATTGCTCGTCGGGCCGACGAACAGGCAGGTGACGCCGATCTCCTTGGCGGCGGCTTCGCAGCCATCCTTCATTTTCGCGCCGAAGGGGTCGATCAGCCCCTTGGGAATGAGTGCGTAGGTCTCCGCAGCCGCGGCACCCGACGGCAACGCCGCCGCCATTCCTCCCAATACCGCCAATGCTGCCAATGCCTGCTTAGTCTTGTGCTTCGAAGTCACGTTGATGTCCTCCTCGACAATCTCAGTGTGGTTTGGTTTCGCGCAATTTCCCCGATGATCACCGTCGAGCGGTGGCCTATTGCCGCGACATGCGCAGTCGCTCCAGCCAGACGGCGAAGATGATGAATGCTCCGACGAAGGTTCCCTGCCAGAAGGGATCAACCCCGGCCAGAAGAAGGGAGTTGCGGATGACCTCGATCAGGAGCGAGCCGACGACGGCTCCCGGCGCGCTGCCGTATCCACCCATCAGGTTCGCGCCGCCGATGACGGACCCTGCGATGACCTGAAGCTCCTGGCCGGTACCGAGGACGTTCGTCGCCGCCCCGAGCCAGCCAAGCAGGAATACCGAAGTCAGCGCCGTAATGACGCCCATGAGGATGTAGACGGAAAGCTTGATCGCGTAGACGGGCAGACCCGTCAGTTCGGCGGCCGACTGATTGCCGCCGATCGCCTTCACGTAGCGGCCCCAGCGGGTCATCGTCAGTGCGAACTGCATCGCGATCGCCGCGATGACGACCGCAATCAACACCGAGGGAATACCAAGGACCGTGCCGCCGCCGACAGCAAACAGCATGTCTCCACCCGGACCGAAATCGTAGAATACCTGGTTTCGGGAGATTACGAGCGTGATCGATCTCAAGACGCTCATCATGCCGAGCGTGACGATGAAGGGCGGCATTTTCATATAGGTGACGAGGAAGCCGTTGATGGCTCCGGCGAGGCCTCCCACCGCCATGGTCAGAATGACCGCGGGAAAGAACGGCATGCCGCCGTTCAACATGATCGCCAGCGAGATCGCGCAGAGGCCGAGGTTCGAGCCGGACGAGATATCGATGCCGCCGGTCATGATGACCGGGGTCATTCCGATCGCCATCAGAGCGACGAACGCGAAATTCTGGAGGATGTTCGACAGGTTGGCGACGGACAGGAACTTGGGTGCGATGGCACCGACGACGATACACAGCAGGATAACGACAAGCAGTATCCAGAATTCCTGGCTGTGCAGAAACGCTCTTGTGAGGCTGCGTTCGCGCTTGTCGAGAACGGCGTCGAGATCGGCCGCGTTCGAGCCGGTAAGACTGGGTGATCCCATGGTCGTATTGTTTCGATCGGTCATGTTCGCTCGTAGAATTTGGTCAGGCGCTGGCCTGAGCGCCGGTGATCAGCGCAGTGACTTCCTGGGGCGAGGTGCTGGCAATCGCCTTGTCGGCTACCTTCTGGCCGCGACGCATCACGATGACGCGATCACAGACCTCGAAGACATCGGGCATTCGGTGCGAGACGAGAACGATCGCCGTTCCCTGGTCTCGGAGGCGTTTGATCAGCGCCAAAACCTCGGCGACCTGGCGAACGGAAATTGCGGCGGTCGGCTCGTCCATCAGAACGATTTTCGACTGGGCCAGACGGGTGCGGGCAATCGCCACTGCCTGGCGTTGGCCGCCCGACATGCGAGCCACAAGATCGCGGGCGCGCGTTTCGGTCTTGAGTTCGCGGAAAATCTCCACGGCCCGCCTGCGCATCGCGCCATGATCGAGGAACTTGAAAGGACCGATGGTCCTCATGATCTCGCGGCCGAGGAAGACATTTGCGGAGGCCGAAAGGTTGTCGCAAAGCGCCAGGTCCTGATAGACCACTTCGACGCCGCTTGCCCTCGCTTCCGCAGGTTTCGTGAAATGGACGTCGTTTCCATTGAGCCTGTAGCTGCCGGAACTGGGCGTGTGATTGCCAGCGATAACGCGGATCAGCGTCGATTTGCCTGCGCCGTTGTCGCCCATCAGACCAACGATTTCCGCAGGCTTGATCGAGAACGACACGTCGGTCAGGGCCTGTATCGCGCCGAAATTCTTCGATACGTTTGATAGTTCAAGAACACTCTGCAAGCTTCTCCTCCTTCTCGCTGAGCTCTCTGTCGGATGCCGCGGCCGAAAAAGCCAGGCAGCTATAATCTTGGTCTTAGACCAGTACTAAAATTCTTCTCCTATCCGCTGCCGCCTTGTTTCCTCCATGGTCTGCATATAGTCTTAGTCTAAGACTTGTGTCAAATTGTTAATGCGGGAGGAGACGAGAATGAGCGTGTATGACGAACTATCGCCGGATATGCAGGCCTTCGCCCGCTATCTCAAAAAGGCGGACGACCTGATCGCATCCGACGCAATCGAAGATGTACGGCTGGGGACACGACGGCTTCGCGATGAGGCAGGGCGCAGGATTCCAGCCGTTGATAATGTGGAGGAGGGAGCATTCGAGGGGATGCGCTTTCGCACGTATCGGCCGGCAACCGCGCCAGGCGTGCCGACCGTGATCTACCTCCACGGCGGCGCATGGAGCCATCTCGATATCGATGTCTACGACCCGATCATGCGGCAGGTCGCCGCCGATGGTCCGGTCAGGGTAATCGGTCTGGAATACCCGTTGGTTCCGGAGGTCCGCTTCCCAGCCAACATGGAGGCCTGCGTAAGGTTCGTCCGTCATGTGATGGCGCGCGAGCCGAATACACCGATTGTCCTGATGGGAGATTCGGCCGGAGCCAATCTCGCGATCGGCACGGCAATCCTCCTGCGTGATCGTTACAAGACCCAGCTTGCAGGGCTCGCGCTTATTTATGGCGGGTTCGATCTTGAAAACGAACGGGAGTCGGATTCACGCTACGGTGGCGGCGAGTTGCCAATGACCACAGAAGGCGTACGCGCCTCACAGGCATTCTATCTCGGGAAGGATGGTGATCCCGCAAACCCGCTCATAAGCCCCATCAAAGCTGACCTGCGGGGTCTGCCTCCGACATTCCTGTCCGTCGCCAGCCACGACAACCTGTACGACGAGAATATCGAGATGGCGCGGCAGCTCGGCTATGCCGGCGTAGCCGTGGAACTGAAAATCTATCCGCGAGCCATTCACGGCTTCCTGGAAGCCTGGAGTGTTACCGGTTCTCCGATAGCGAAGACCGCGCTCGAAGACCTCGCGCGGTTCTCGGTGAGCCGGGGACGGTGATCAGGCCGCGACCGAGCTGAATGCGGGAAGAAGAAACAGATCCTCGCGAATGAGGGCCGCCGCTCCGACCGCGGGCAGGCGTTGTCCGGGGCCGTCGACGACGATCGGCGGCACCGACAATCCGGGAATGAACTTCGCCTGCAGCCGTTCGGCCACTTTATCGGCGACCTTGGGATAGAGCACCGACAGCGGTCCCGACACGACGATAACGGCGGGGTCGAGAAGATAGATTGCGTTCAGGAGCGCCGCTGCGAGCCTGTCCGACCATATGGACAGCACCTCAAGCAGCTCCGTATCAGGTTCCGCGATCGCTGCCAGGGCATTGAGGGCATCCTCGGGGTCTTTGGCTGCGCCGATAAACTTGGCGAAGTGTGCATAGCCCGCACCTTCCTGAAACGTCTTGCCGCTCTGGGAGAGCTCATCCGACAGACGCATCAGGCCGATCTCTCCGGCAACCCCGTGTGCGCCCCGATCCACGATTCCGTTTCGAACAACCGCGCTGCCGATACCGCTTGCCAGCACGAGAACGAGAAGGCTTTCCTTCTCCCGTTCCGGCAGCGGTTCGGAGATAAGGAACGCCGTCGCGGCTGCGTCGTTGCAGCATTTGATTACCCAACCACTTGGCATCGCGGCGGTCAGCATTACCGTCAGATCGACGTCGTTCCACGAACGAACGGGCGGGATAAAGACCTTGCCTGCGGGTGTGACGATACCAGAAACCGACATGCCGAGGCCGTAGACATCTGAATCGGCCAGGCGGCTTTCCCGAAGCATCGCATCGACGATGGATTTCACTCTTTCGACGACGTCTTCGGCAGGCATTTCCGAGATCTTGATGGGTACGTTCACGCGCCTGACGATCGCGAGCGAGAAATCGCACAAGACCGCCAGCAGGTGCTCCGGCGTGACCTCGACACCGACGAAAAATGCGCCGTTGGAATTAAGGGAAAGGACGTTGCCGGGACGGCCTCGATAGCCTCCGCCCTGCTCGACACCGGCTTCGACCACCAAGCCGGCATCCATCAATTCACCCACTGCATAGCCGACCGTCGTTTTGGTGACGCCAAGCTCCCTGGCAAGGTCGGCCTTTGATTGCGGACCTTTGTCGCGAAGCAGGCGAAGGCACTTCTGGGAATTGACATGGCGAAGGAGGCGCGTGGTCGTCATTGATCGATTTTGGTCCTTTCGAATATCGGTCGATGCGTATCGTCGCATGCCCGATAGATCGCGATGCTATCAGACTCCAGCGGTACGGATAAGATAGTTTTTCTCTGAGACAAATTAAGGCAAGTGAAATTCGCTGCCCACGAAAAAAGGGCTCCACCAATGGGAGCCCGATGTTGGTCCTTGCTAAACAATCTTTCCACTGCAACGGGTTAGGCGTTCCAGCTTTTCGAGCCCAGCAGCTTCTCGCCGAGCGGCGTAAGCTCTGCGGTCTTGCCGTGACGCTTTTCCAGGCCACGCGGATCACCGACGAAGCCGGCGCGCGCAATCGGGGTGCGCTCTCTCCAGGAGCGAATGCGGGCTTCACGCTCCACCAGGTCGTGCTCGTCGGCAGGAAACATGGAAATGTACTGCGCCATGCGCACCTTGTTTTCCGACGTGTTGGGTGCAACCCCGTGGGCGAGGAGGGAGTTGAAGATCATGAGATCGCCGGGGAAGAGTTCCAGCTTGACCGCCTTGTCCTCGATGCCAGCCATGTTGGGGCGATGGGGGTCACGGTCGGCAGGCTGGGTCTTCACCCACTCGTCGAAATGCTCGAACAGATACGGGACGCACTGGAAGCCGCCGATATCGCCGCCGTCCTGGTGGACGAGCGAAAGTACGCCCTGAACGGCGATCGGCAGAGGGTCGAGCGACGTATCGGCGTCCCAGTGGATGAAGCCGGGAGAGGCGCGCTTGCCCCTGTTCGGGGTGTTCAGGTTCGCGCGGTCGATCGACACCCAAAGGTCTTCCATATCCCAGATGTCTACGAACGCGTCGTAGATGCGCGGCTCCATACGGTTATTCCAGAGCAGCTGGTGGTGATAGACCTCCACCATGCCCGTATTGGCGACAGCGCCGTCGGGAACCGGATTGCGCGAAGCGACGTCCCATGTGGACGGGTCGTCGGGGTCCTTCTCCTCGAACTCCCAGAGCATCGCCTTGAGGCGCTCGACATTCTCCTTGGGGACGGCGTTGCGGACGATGACGTAGCCGGACCTTTGCCAGTGGTCGAAATCGGCCTGGGACAGGACGCGCAAGGGCAGCTTCTTCTTGATCTGGTGGAGCGGCGTTGTGGCGCGGCTCGATGTCGGGTGGTCGTCCTTGTTGATATCGGTAGCGTGGGTCATCGTTTCTCCTCCGTGGTTGCCAGTCTCCAACTGGCATTCGAGAACGATATCCGAGGCCTTGGCCGCCATGTTGTAGCGTCGTGTTGAATAATGATACTATTGTCGCGTCTATCCGGCTTTGGACGTCACATCGGGGGTACTGGAGCATCGTCTGACGAACGCCCTTTCAACCCAGCCCGTGGCGCGTATCGACATTTCCCTCGACAACGACGCAAGCCGCTGTTTCGCAAGCTTTGCCTTGAACCCGAGCGAAAACCACTATCCCCAACACCGCTTATAGCGCTAAACTGACAAGGGCCGGGGCCAGAAATTGCGCCGGAGCTTATCGTTTTGGGGATGGATACCTCATGAAGCCGTTTCTGGAAAAGGTGGTTGTCGCCGATGATTCTTCATGGTCGATGGTCCGGGCGCTCAGGCATTCCAACGTGCCGTTCGAATGGCATCACCATCCGGAATTCGAACTCACACTTACGACGAATTCGCGCGGCCATCGTTTCATCGGGGACCATGTCGGGACGTATGACGACGGTGATCTGGTCCTGCTCGGACCACACCTTCCGCATACCTGGTCGTCGTCAAGCAAGATCGACGACGACCAGCCTCACAACGTGATGGTGATCTGGTTTCGGCCCGAATGGGCGCGGGGGCTGACGGAGCTTCTGACCGAACTGAAGCCGATCGGCGCAATGCTGGAGCGATCCTCCCGTGGTCTGCGGTTTTCACCGCAAGCGGCCGACCGGGTTCGCGCTTCGATCGAGGCCATTTTCGACAAGAAGCCCGCCGATCGTCTTCTGGACCTTATGGCCATCCTTCTTTCGCTTGCCACGGATGACGGCGCGGCCCCGCTCAGCGCGCCGAACAAGACGCCGTTGGCAACCGAAGCGCCGGGTTCAAGAATCGATCGGGTACTGGAACACGTCCACAAGAATTACCGGGATGAGATCAGGGTCGCCGAGCTGAAGGAAATCGCCGCGCTCAGCGCTTCGGCATTCCATCGCATGTTTATGCGGCATACCCGCCTGACGCTCAGCGAATATGTCATGCGGCTTCGGATCGGCGAAGCCTGCGGCGAGCTGATCGCGGGAGACCGGCCCATTGCATCGATCGCCGAGGCCGTGGGTTACCGCTCGCTTGCCAACTTCGGAAGGCAGTTCAAGTCTCTGAAAGGGCAGACCCCGCGAGAGTACCGACAGCGTTTCAACGTAGCGCCGGCAGGGCAATCTAGCCGGTCACGAGAGTTCTAACCCGATAGACGACTAGGAGCCGGGAATGGCATTCGTGTCGAGAGCGCCGGCGATCTTCTCCATCGAAGCCTTGCAGCGCTTGCAGTTGCGACCGGAGTAACAGGGGCTGACCGCCTCGTCGTCTTGGCCGAGGCGCCCTTCGACAAAGCGGGCGGCATCGGCATCGACGGGATGATGGTCCGATCCACAGGGGCCGCGCCGTTCTCCACGATTGGCCAGTTCGACCCCCGATCCATAACGTCCACTATCGCACATATCCGTCCTCCCAAAGACCATGGCATGGGTTCAGGATATGGACTTGCACGAAACCGTGTTGTCCCGGTTTCTCTCATTCTGATACTATTGTCGCGTTCCCTGCGGCATCAGGGCTCCAATCGGAAAAGTGTTCGCCGTCGAGGTCAGGTCACGCGAAGAAGCTCGCCGGTTCCGTCGCCCCCTCGTGGCGAACCATTTCGGCGCGCGCAACGACGCCAGCGACCGAGCTTCTGATGTGGGCGCGCATGGCAGCTTCCGCCTTGGCGGGGTCCCCCAGCCGGATCGCGGCAAAGACGGCGGCATGTTCGTCGAAGAACGCTTCCCGAGGCGGCTTCTCGACTTTTGTCCCGACGGTGTGCTTTGAGAGAGTGAGCAGGCAATGTGTTGGCTGCAGAGCCTTGGCGAGTTCTCGATTGCTGGTGCGCTGCACGCAAGTCACATGCAGATCGACTTCAAGGTCATACATCTCGGTGGCGGAAATTGCCGGATAACGGCTCGCTCCGTCGGCCAGACGAGCGCTCATGGCGGCAACCTCGTCGTCCGGGAGCCTTTCCAGCGCGCCAGCGAGAGCGACGGGTTCGAGATGCTCGCGCAGTTCGTAGAGTTCGAGGATGCGTCGCTCGTCCAGCGGGACGACCGACCACCGCGAGGCCTCGTCCTTCTCGATCATCCCAAGTGTTTCCAATCTGGAAAGGACATCTCGGGCAACAGTGCGGCCGACGCCATAGTGCCGTGCGAGTTCGTGCTCGTTGATCCGCGTTCGGCCGAAGAAGGAACGGTGGACCACTTTTTGCTCGACGTCGTCGTAAAGCGTCTGCCAGGCGAAATTGATGCGGGGCTCGTGAAGGATCGAGAGACGGGCCAGTGATTGCGCAAGCGGGGCACGGATCGGCTCCACACCGGATGGCCCAACGATATAGCCATGGGCTCCGGCGCGATGCATGAGGCCATCCGCCATCAATTCCTGCAAGGCGCTTCGCACCGGTACGCGGCTGGAGCCCACAAGCTGCGCCAGCGGGACCTCCGTCAAAACGGTGCCGGGCTCGATATCCCCGTTTACGATCGCTTCCCTGAGGCTTCGGCTTAGCTTTTCAGCCAACGTCTGTTTGCGCTGCAATTCGGAGCCCATGCCCTTTCGATCGTCCATGAGCGCAATTGTAACGTCCTCGGCTCGGCGTGTCGACTATCGATGCCCGGCCCTGCGGTACGGTCGCCCGCCCATCGAATGATGTGGCTGACGGGGACTTGCCGGCTCTTATGCCAAGGGCGGAAGTCCCTCGGGTATATTCCGGAAGCGAACCGGACGCAGGAACCTGCGGATCGATAACGTCGCCAGTCCGTATGGCGGCGCGAGCCTCGATCTCATCCGCGATCGCAATCAGGAGCGCCGCACGGCTTGCCCTTAGGCTGTAACCGATAGACGGAAGGCGTCCTCCGTCGCCGCGCAAAACCGATCGGCGCGCTCGACGCCGGCTCATTCTGGAAGGCCGCGCCTCCACCGATCCAGGTCCCTGCTATCAGGTGCCTTAAAGGTCATGCGTTTCTCATTGCGTCGTTGTCAGCGCGACCCAGCGCCAATCGATCGATCGAGGTGGGTGTAGCCGCCGTCCGGGAATATCCATTGGCCCGTGGTGTGGTTCGAGCGATCCGACAGCAGGAATGCGCAGGCGTCACCGATCTCGCGGGCCTCCGTCATGCGCCGTCCAAGCGGAATACGGCCGGTGATTTCCTTCAGTGCCGCTTCTGGGTCGGACATCGTGTCGAGCCAGCGGCGATAAAGCGGCGTCATCACTTCGGCGACAACGATCGCGTTCACACGGACCTTGTGCGGAAGGAACTCCACAGCCCATTCGCGCGTCATTCCCAACTGCGCTGCCTTGGCTGCAATGTAGGCGGAGGTGCCGCCTTGACCGGTCAGTGCCGTCTTGGACGAGATGTTGACGATCGCTCCCTGCGTTGCCCGGAGGTCATCTGCGAGCAGATGGACTATCGTGTAGTAGTGGACAAGGTTCTGATCCAGGCTGGCCCGAAAAGCGGCCGGTCCCTTGTCAATTCCGACGCCGTCATTCGCCCCGGCGTTGTTTACCAGGCCATGGATCAAACCATGCCGCTCCCTGATCGCGCCGACCGCGGCGCGGCAGGCGTCGTCATTCGAAAGCTCGGCCTGTTGAAAGTCCGCTCCGGTCGCCGAAAGCCATTCTTGAGCCGGCCGACGCCGTGCGAGAACCACGGGCTTTGCTCCTTCCTCTGCCAGGACTTCGCAGATTGCGGCTCCGATGCCGGAACCGCCGCCGGTCACGACGACGACTTTGCCCTGAAGATGTAAATCCATCACTTCGCTCCTGTAGTCTGTCCTGAAAATCGGCAGGCTAGTTTCGCCTGCGGATCATTTGGTCAGCTCGTAAAACCGGATCGCGGCTCCGACCATAATCTGCCGTCGAAACCGATCCTGAAATTGATTATTGCGTGCATTATACAGAAGCGCTTGCGCAGTCAACATTTTAACGCTAAATCTAGCGCCGACCACCGAGTTTAGCGCTCCACAAGGCGTCCTCGGAATCAGGTATCGATCACACGAAATAGGAGGATGTGCTCGTGGCGATGATGGACCTCGATCTAACAGGCAAGACTGCGCTGATCACCGCATCGGTAACCGGGATCGGCCTTGCCACCGCGCAGGGTCTGACGGCGCGCGGCGCGAAGGTTTGGATTAACGGAAGAAATGAGGACCGGCTGGCAAAGGCGGCGGACGAGGTGCGTGAACGCGTCCCCGGCGCCGAGGTGATGACGGTTCAGGCGGACGTCGCGACGGCGGAGGGGTGCCGGAAAGTCATCGATACCGTGAAGGACATCGACATCCTGATCAACATGGCCGGCGGCACGAGCAATCTCGTCCCCTTTACACAATTGACCGACGAGGACTGGCAATTCCAGTGGGACTTCAACGTCATGAGCGGCGTGCGCCTGACGCGCCACTATGCTCCGCTGCTGAAAAAGAAGGACTTCGGCAGGATCATTTTCATGACCAGCGAGTCGGGTCTCGTCAGCACGCCTGTCCTGGTCGATTACGGAGTTTGCAAGGCCGCGGTCATTCGTCTGTCCCGAAGCATCGCCGAAGAGTTTCACCGGACCAACGTTACCGTCAATTGCGTTGCTCCCGGCGGCACGATCAGCGAATGGGTTTACCGCGAGGCCAAGGGCATGTCTCTTGAAGAGTTCGAGAAGCGCCACTTCGAAGTCAACGAGCCGACATCGCTGCTGGGCCGTTTTGCCGAAGCGGACGAAGTCGCCAACATGATCGTCTATCTTTGCTGCCCCGCGTCGAACGCGACCCGCGGCGCGCTGCTGCGTGTCGAAGGCGGTGCGGTGCGCACGGACTGATACCCGCGTCAGCTGCCGAAGGGGGGCTTGGCGCCGCGCGTATCAACGACGCACGGCCGAGCCACCTAGTGGCGAACGAGCCGGCGCAGACGCTGGCAGAACAATGGAACCGTGTACGATGAGACTCGCAATCCACTCCTTCGTATGGACCGATGGTCAAGATCAGGAAAGCCTTGAAATGGTGATGGAAAAGGCTGTCGCGACCGGCTACAGCCTGATCGAATTCCCAGGCGTCGACCGCAGCAAGATCAATGTAGATCGCATCGCGAAACGCGCCGATGAACTCGGTCTCGGTGTTCTCGCTTCGGCGGGTCTTGCGCCCGAATACGACCTGACAAGCGAAGACCCCGACGTGGTCCGCCGGGGCGAGGCGTTCCTTTACGAGGCGGTCAGCGTCGCCCGCGATCTCGGCAGTCCGCAGATGAGCGGACCGATGTTTTCCGCCCATCAGAAATTCAAGACGATGCCAACCCGCTGTGGATGGGACACCAGCGTCGGCGTCCTCCAGAAGGTTGCGGCGAAGGCGAAGGCGGCCGACGTCGCCCTCTGCCTCGAACTCGTGAACAGATACGAGACGAACCTGATCAACACGGTCCAGCAGGGGCTGGCCTACATCCGCGATACGGGTTCGGACAACATCTACCTGCACCTCGATACCTTCCACATGAACATGGAGGAGGAAGACCCCGCCCGGGCGATCCGTCTTGCCGGCGATCGCATCGGCTATTTCCACGTCGGTGAGAGCAATCGCGGCAATCTCGGCTCCGGCACGATCCGGTACGCTCCGATCTTCGATGCGCTGCTGGATATCGGCTACTCCAAAATCATCGGCATCGAGGCTTTCGCGAACGCCGGCTGCGGAGATTGGCTCAAGGCAATCTGCGCCGTCTGGCGGGAGAACTGGCGCGATGGCGACAATTTCGCGCGCACCTCCAGGATCTTCGTGGAGATGAAGATCAACGAGGCTGAGAGCCGGCGCAAGGCCTATCAGGCAGCCTGACGCTCAGTCGGCGCCGACCGGTGCGCCATTTCGTAGATCAACAGGTTCGCCCCTTGATTCGGACCGGGGAAGCGCATCAGCGGTCGCCTGGCACAAGCAGCCATACGCGTAAGGTCATGGCAAATCGGAGGAAAACTATGCTTACAGTCGATACCCTCGCTTCCATGATCGATCACTCGATCATCGACCCGAACCATACAGAGGCGGATATGATCGCGGGCATCGAAACCGCGATCGAATACCGTGCAGGCAGGTTCACGACCCAGCCCTTTCGCGTGAAGGCCGCGAAGAAGAGGCTCGAAGGCAAGGGCATTGCCCTCCAGACCTATGTCGGCTTCCCGCATGGCAACGATCACACGGCGACGAAGATCCTGCAGGCGCAACAGGCGCTGGACGAAGGCGTCGATGAGCTCGACATGGTCATCAATATTTCCGCGTTTCTGTCGGGTGACGTCCGGTACGTCGAGGACGACGTTCGGGCAATCGTCAATCTGGCGAAGCCCTACCGCGTGACGGTCAAGGGAATCATCGAATGCTTCTACCTGACGCGCGAACAGCGGCTTGCCGCAGCACGAATCGTCGAAGCCGCCGGGGCAGATTTCGTGAAGACGTCGACCGGCCAGCGCGCCGACATGCAGGCGTCGATCGCGGAAGATGTCCGCGAGATGCGGTCGGTTCTCAAGCCGGAAACGATCATCAAAGCTTCAGGCGGATGCTTCAACCTCGATGCCATCCTTCTCTATTACCGGAACGGCGCGCGTCGCTTCGGGGCGTCCGAGACGGCCACCATCCTGAACGATTTCCGCGCTCGCACGGTCGCCGGCCTCATCATCGACTGATTACAGGAACTGGAGAATCTGATGTTTCGCTACAGCTGGTCGCAGGCTCTTTTCATTGACGAGACGCTGGAGGAGAGCCTCGAGCGTTTGAGCCGCTATGGATATGATGGGGTGGAGCTCCCGCTAATGTCGATGCTGCCGTCCGAGATAAAGAGCCGCCTGAACGCTCACGGGCTGAAGTGTACGTCCGTGAACGGCCGGTTCGTCGGCAGGGACCGGGACCTCTCCAGTTCGGATGACGATATCAGGTCGGCCGCCGTCTCGTATGTCAGATCATGTCTGCAGTTTGCCTCGCATATCGGAGCGCCTGTCGCGATCATCGTGCCGACGCGCATCGGTAAACTGAGCCCGGAGACTTCTCTGGCGCAGGAGTGGGACAATGTCGTCAGGAGTCTGGAGGAGATCGGCCGTATCGGCCAGGGGCTGGGCGTTACGGCGGTCATCGAATGCGTCAACCGGGCCGAGACATACCTTGCGAACCGTCTGGAGACCGCTCACCGCCTCGTCAAGGACTCAGGTTCTCCACACGTCGGGCTGATGGCCGATAGCTTCCATATGAACATCGAGGAAAACGATGTTCATGGGGCGCTCCGCTCCGTTGCGGGGCATCTCAAGCATGTCCATCTGGCCGACAACAACCGTACTGCTCCGGGTATGGGCCACCTGGACCTCGGACGTTTCCTCGAAACGCTCTTCGGCATTGGCTATCGCGGCGCTATCGCCATGGAATGTGATGTGCAGGCGCTTGACCGCTACGGGCGTAACGCGTTCACCTCCGATCCCGAGGTCTTCGATCGATATGCCGAAACAGCGATCTCCAACCTGAAGCGCATGGAAGCAGGCCTTCAGACCAAAGTCGCCGTGTGAGGGAGGGAGAGACAATGGCCACGAAAAATCGCACAGCAATCGTAACGGGAGCCGCACAGGGGATCGGCCGCGGCATCGCGCTTCGTCTGGCGAAGGACGGTCTTTCGGTCACACTGGCCGACTTGCCATCCAGCCTGACGAAACTGAATGCCGTCCGCGCCGAGATGGAGGGCGCTGGCGGCAGATGCCGCATCTCCACTGTAGACGTCACCAAAGCGGATGACGTCAATCGGATGGTTGCCGAGCATGTTGCCGACTTTGGCGGCATCGATGTCATGGTCGCGAACGCGGGTATCGCCATCACCGCTCATTTCGTGGATACGACGGCCGACGACATCGATCGTTCCATGGCGGTAAATGTGCGCGGAGTTTTCAATTGCTACAAGGCAGCCGCGGAGCAGATGATCAGGCAAGGGCGCGGCGGCCGGCTGATCGCGGCGGGTTCCGTCAGCGCACACAAGGGCGGCGAGTGGCAATGCGCATACGTCGCTTCGAAGTTCGCGGTACGCGGTTTCAATCAGACGGTCGCGCTGGAACTCGCGAAGCATGGGATCACCGCCAATATCTACAGCCCCGGAGCGACGCAGACACCGATGTACGATTCAATCGACGAGGTCGTGACACACACGGAAGGCACGCCTCGGGGCAGCGAACTTGCAAAGGTCGGCGCGAAGGTTCCGCTTGGCCGGCTCGCGCAACCTGAAGATATCGCCAAGGTCGTGTCATTCCTGGCTTCAGAGGATTCGGGTTACGTGACGGGCCAGTCGATTGTCGCCGACGGCGGCGTCTACTTCGTCTGATCCGGTGGGATCGTCAGGACAATCGTCAGCCGCAGCTAACCAAGCTCTTTCGCTGTTTCGTTGCTGGTGTAACGCTGAAGCATCGTATCGCTGCATCGCCGACATAGGTAGCAAGTGCTGGAAGACGAAACCGGCTGCCGAAATCGCGGATCTGGAAAAGGCGGTTTGACATGCATCGCCAAAGCGCGAGTTGCTGATGTTCCGCCATGGTGTCTGTCCGCACTTCGCGCCCATTGGCTTGAACGATATTGAACCTGTCGCGTCCGTAACCGATCCTCTGATTTTTGAGCTTCTGAAAACGACAATGATCACCCAACCAAGATTGACAGCCATATCTTTTTTGTTTAGCGTTAAAAACGGCAAATACAGGCAGTTTTCGGGTCGTATTGGGTCTGGATCGTGTGAAAGCGAGCAGTGCCGATATCACTCCGGAACGGGAGAAAGTGCGCCTTGTAATTGGTCGGTCTTGCAGGAACGGCGTCGTTTTGCGGTTCGCTCAAGTTCGCTTGCCAAGTCGAAATCCTCGACATCGGGAGGTTGTTGGATGGAAAATACCAAAACGAAAAAGCAGAACGAGGTGGGAGCTACAATATGCAGCACCCAAGGTTTGACCATTGCCGTCGGCGGCTGGTTTGCTCGCCTGGTTGATTACAGTCGTGTCCCTGGAGGGCTGGCAGGATTGTCGGGGCTGACCTTCCATTCGAAGATGCCGCGACCCGGACACCAGAGCCACATCGACATCTGACATGGAGCGGATGCCGGGGAGAGGCCGGCATCGAAGCAGGCGAGTTCCTGCAGAAGTGTTTCACATAATGTGCTTCAGGCCAACGGCGAGGTGACAATCGCCGAACGTGAAGCCGCGTCGAACTCTGCCGCGCTGCGGTTCAGAGAATGATCTCTTGCGCCTTTTTTACGGCCGAGAGCGCCCGTGATCCCTGAAACCCCGGGATCTGTTGCCTTTTAACCGGCCGTCGAGCGCGGCCATCTGGGAGGATGCAATGCGAATGAGATTTCTTGCGGTGGTCGCCGCAGCGCTTACCCTGCCGATGCTGTACGGCGGCGCGGCACTGGCAGCCGACGACAACAGTGTCGAGGTCCTTCATTTCAACACGTCCGGCAGCGAAGCGGCTTCGTTCTACAAGTTCAAGGACGCGTTCGAAAAGGCCGGCGGCAAGTGGATCGACTCTCCGGTCGCCGGTGGCGGTGGCGACGCGCACGATACGACGCTTCGCGCTCGTGTTCTCGCTGGAGATGCGCCCGGCGCAGCACTTCCGAAATGCCCGGAAGCGGCCCGCTGGTATGAGCAGGGCTATATCGCCAACATCGACGACGTTGCCGCCAAGGATAAGTGGGACGAACGGCTCCCCGAGCTCCTCAAGAATTTCGCCAAGGTCGACGGTCACTACGTTTGCGTACCGTACGATATCCATCGCCTGGACTGGCTTTGGGGTAACGCCGAGGTTCTGAAGTCCGCCGGCGTCGACAAGATGCCTGAAACGTGGGCCGAGTTTGACGAGGCGGCGAAGAAGATCCAGGCGGCCGGCAAGATCGTTCTCGCCCACGGTGGCCAGGAATGGCAGGACGGTACGACGTTCCAGACTGTCGCTCTGGCGATAGGCGGCGCGGACTACTTCCGTAAGCTCGCGAAGGGCGACCCCACCGCAATCGACAGCAAGACCACGCGCGAGATCTTCGACCGCATGCGGATTCTGTCCACCTATGTCGACCGTGGTGCTCCCGGCCGCGACTGGAACCTGGCTTCGGCGATGGTCACCAAAGGTGACGCAGCGTTCCAGATCATGGGCGACTGGGCGAAGGGGGAATTCCTGCAGGCGGGCAAGAAGATGGGTACCGATATCCTTTGCTCGCCGGTTCCGGGTGAAGTCGCCAACCGGCCCGGCATGGTGATGGTTTCGAATTCAATGGGTTTCTTCGTCAAGGAGAAGGGCAAGAACGATGCCACGACGGGACAGAAGCTCCTGGCATCGACCCTGCTGAATCCCGATGCGGAAATCGCCTATACAATGATCAAGGGCTCGGTTCCTTCGGTCAATGACGTGCCGCTCGACAAATACGATAGCTGCGCCCAGCGTTCGGCCGCTGATATCAAGGCGAACAACGAAGCCGGCACCCTTGTTGGCGACATGTGGACGATGACCCAGGGTGTATCTCCCTCTATCGATGCAGCAATTCGCCAGGTCTCCTCGCAGCACTTCAGCTCCAAGACGATGACATCCGACGAGGCTGTCCAGGCAATGCTCGACGCAGTCGAACTCGCGCAGTGATCATCTTAGGCGATCGCGACCCACGGTCGCGATCCGTTTCATGAAGGGAGGTCACAATGACCCGAAAAAGACTGGCGGCTCCATGGCGGGAATACGTCGCGCCCGTGATCGCGATGTCGCCATCGCTCATCACGCTCAGCGTCTTCGTCTATGGCTTCATCGCCTGGACTGTCCTCGTTTCGCTTTCGGCGTCGAAAATGGTTCCCGACTTCACCTTGGTTGGGCTCGAGAACTACTGGAAACTTTGGCGTTTCGGACCGTGGCGGCTGGCCGTCGGGAACTTCCTGGTATTCAGCGTTCTCTACGTAGCGATCGGTCTGGCATTAGGACTATTCCTTGCAATCCTCATCGACCAGCGTGTGCGCGCCGAGAGTCTCTGGCGCACCGTTTTCCTTTATCCGATCGCGTTGTCCTTCGTGGTTACCGGTGTGGTCTGGCGCTGGATCATGAACCCGACGATCGGTGTCGAGCGCTTTGTCCGCGATCTCGGTTTTCCGAACTTCGAGTTCGCGTGGATCAGTGACGAGCGCCTTGTCGTCTATACCCTGGTGATCGCCGGTCTCTGGCAGGTGGCAGGATTCGTGATGGTTCTGTTCCTTTCGGCATTGCGTGGCGTCGATGGCGAAATCATCAAGGCCGCGAGCCTCGATGGGGCCCGTCCTTGGCGGATCTATCTCTCGATCATCGTCCCATCGATCTGGCCCGTGTTCCTGTCCGCAGGTGCAATCCTTGTGGGTATGGCGCTCAAAACCTTCGACCTCGTAATTGTGATGACACAGCGCGGCCCCGGGAGTTCGTCCGAGTTCCCTGCGACGTTCATGTACGACATGGCCTTCAGGCGCAACCAGCTCGGGATCGGTTCCGCTTCCGCTGTGATGATCCTGGTCGCCGCGCTCATCATTGCCCTTCCAGCCCTACTCATTGGAGCGCCAGACCGTGACCGCAACAAATGATTTCTCTCAGCCGACCATCAGGCCGCTGGGGAAGAAAGCCAAAGCGATGACGAGCTCGGAACCTCGAACCGTCGAACAGGCGAGCCCTGTCGCCAGGCTGGTTCTCCATGCGGTCCTGTTGTCGCTCGCGCTTTTCTTCCTGGCTCCGCTTGCGCTGATGCTCATTACTTCGCTCAGGCCGACCGAAGACTTCCGGGGCCAGTCGATCATCAGCTGGCCGGGAACCTGGTCGCTCTATGCCTGGACGAAAGCGTGGGGAGAAGCCTGTATCGGGACGCGGTGTGTCGGCCTCAAGGCCTACTACATGAATTCGTTCATGATCGTTGTTCCCGCGGCGATCATCTCCACCGCGCTGGGTGCGATCAACGGCTTCACGTTGTCCAAGCTCAGGTTCCCGGGCAGCAACATGTTGTTCATCCTGATCGTCTTCGGCGTATTCATCCCATATCAGGCGATCCTGATCCCCGCCGCGCAACTGCTTGGGAAGCTGGGCCTGCTGAATACAATCTGGGGCCTGATCCTCGTTCAGTCTGTCTACGGCATTCCGATCTGCACGCTGTTCTTCCGCAACTATTACACCTCGATACCGGATGAGCTGATCAAGGCGGCCAAGATAGACGGAGCAGGGTACTGGACGATCTTCTTCAGTATCGTCCTGCCGTTGTCGCCTCCGATCATTGCGGTCACGCTCATCTGGCAGTTTACCGCGATCTGGAACGACTTCCTCTTTGGCGTAACGTTCTCCTCGGGCTCCAGTCAGCCTGTCATCGTCGCGCTGAACAATCTTGTCAACACCACCTTCGGCGTCAAGGAATACAACGTCGACATGGCTGGCACGATCATTACCGCACTTCCGACACTCGTGATCTACGTACTTGCGGGCAAGTACTTTGTCCGCGGGCTCACCGTCGGTTCCGTAAAAGGATGAAGTAAATGGGTTCGCTTTCAATCGTAGACGTTACGCGTTGCTATGGATCGTTCACCGCGCTCGACAAGGTCAGCGTCGAAGCAGGCCAGGGCGAGTTCCTCACGTTGCTGGGACCGTCAGGCTGCGGCAAGTCGACCTTGCTCGGCATCATCGCCGGGCTCGACTACCCGACGTCTGGCGAGATCAGAATTGACGGAACGGATGTCAGCGGCACGCTGGCGCGTGACCGCGACATCGCGATGATCTTTCAGTCCTATGCCCTCTACCCGACGATGACCGTTCGGAAGAACATTGAATTTGGGCTCAAGATTCGGAATGTACGGGCGCCGGAGCGTGCGAAGGCAATCCAGAATGTGGCCACGATGCTGCGCATCGACCATCTGCTCGATCGCAAGCCGTGGCAGCTTTCCGGCGGTCAGCGTCAGCGTGTTGCCATGGGGCGCGCGCTCGTGCGCAATCCCAAGCTGTTCTTGTTTGACGAGCCGCTTTCCAACCTCGACGCCCAGCTTCGCACCGAGATGCGCATCGAAATCAAGCGCCTTCATCAGAAGCTCGGCGCGACTATCGTCTACGTCA
This sequence comes from Rhizobium sp. SYY.PMSO, assembly GCF_046840415.1. Taxonomy (NCBI): domain Bacteria; kingdom Pseudomonadati; phylum Pseudomonadota; class Alphaproteobacteria; order Hyphomicrobiales; family Rhizobiaceae; genus Rhizobium; species Rhizobium sp. SYY.PMSO. The sequence goes on along the minus strand of NZ_CP177351.1, from coordinate 1,175,793 downwards.
CGCATGACCAGGTCGAGGCAATGACGATGTCGACGAAGATCGTTGTCATGAATGGTGGCAAGATCGTTCAAATCGGCACGCCGAACGATATCTACAATTCGCCGGCGGATCTGTTCGTGGCGAGGTTCGTCGGTTCTCCGGCAATGAATTTACTCGATGGCACCGTCGAAACCCACGGGAGCGCCCAGGTGCTCAAGGTATCGCCCAAACTCTCCATTCCGCTTCCGGACGGATATGCGGCCAACGGGCAGGCGGTGACCTTGGGTATCCGTCCGGAAAACATCACGATCGGCGAGGGACTGAACGAAGACAGCGTCGTCCTCGATGCGCGTGTTGACCTGGTCGAGCCGACAGGTGCCGATACCCTCGTCATCTTCGATGTCGGGGGGAAGGAAGTGACGGCGCGCACCGCACCGACCGCGAAGATCACCACCGGCCAGACTTTGAAATTCGGATTTTCGCAGGATAATTTCCATCTGTTCGACGCCAAGTCGGGCGTGCGCCTACAACAAAGCGTCGAGGCGCGCAGTGCTCGCCCGTCGCTTGCGGCGATGAACGCAGGCCGGTCTTTCTAGGCTATTCGGAGGTTTCCCGAATTGGCCACTCGCAAGAACTATTTAATGCGACTCCGGCAGATTCAGGAGGATTCCCGTTGTAATCTGCTGCGTAGATATTAACATGTGAGTGGGATGGAGTTCCCCTGTAACCGCCATAATCTGGCTGATGACTCCTGCTGCGAAGCTACGCGGCAGGATGCGCCCTGTCTGCCGCGAAGGTGGTTTTGACCAAAGCCCCTCGGCCACGCCACCATTCAGTTTCAAAGCAAAGTTGCCGGCAGGCCGCGGTCTGAGAACAACTCGGTTCGAAGCCTGCCGGCAATTTCAATCTGATAGAAAACGCAATGATTTTATAGCTCGAGTCGTATTTACAACAAACGAGGCTCCCATGCCTTTCCCCTCTCGATCCAAATCAGTTCGTGACGGTTCTTCGCAATATGTCGCCATGCGGTTTGTGCTGCTTGTCGGCGTCCTGAGCTTCTTTGCCGATTTCACCTATGAAAGCGCGCGCAGCATTCTGGGACCGTTCCTGCTGACGCTCGGCGCTACCGCAACTGCCATTGGCTTCATAAGCGGAGTGGGCGAATTGCTCGGCTATGGTCTGCGGCTTGTCTCGGGTCGATGGGCGGATGCTACCGGGAAATTCTGGCCGATTACCATCTTCGGGTATGTTGTGCAGATGGCGTCGGTGCCCGCTCTGGCCCTTTCCCATAGCGTTTGGCAGGCAGCGCTTCTCATCATTCTGGAAAGGGTGGGCAAGGCAATCCGCAATCCGCCTCGCGATGTCATGCTCTCGCACGCCGGCGCGCGCATCGGGCAATATGGTTTTGTATTCGGGATCCATGAGGCGATGGATCAATTCGGCGCCATGTGCGGTCCCCTGATCATCGCTGCGGTCATTGCGCATCGCGGAAGCTATCGAGAAGCATTCGCGATCCTCGTGATTCCGGCTGTCTTCAACCTGACCATGCTCATGCTTGCACGGCTTCTTTACCCGGATCCCGGCCCATTGGACGAACATAGTCTGTCGGCGAAGGGGCAGTTCCCCGGTGCTTTCTGGGTCTATCTTGCCGGAGCGGGATTGGTCGCGGCCGGCTTTGCCGACTATCCGGTCATAGCCTACCACTTTCAGGTCAGTGGGACGGTGACGGGACAGTGGATAGCAATCTTCTATGCGATCGCAATGGGAGTGAGTGGAACGGCATCCATGATTTTTGGCAGAATGTTCGACCACCATGGCTTTAAAATCCTTTTGCCGCTCACGATCGTCTGCGCCGCTTCCGCGCCGCTCGTCTTTCTAGGTAATTTCTGGATTGCCCTGCTAGGTGCTGGAATCTGGGGAATTGGAATGGGAGTGCATGAATCGATTATTCCGGCCGCCGTATCTCCCATGGTCGGGGAGGACAGAAGGGCATCGGCCTTCGGTCTTTTTACCGCCGGCTATGGCGTAGCCTGGTTCCTCGGCAGCGCGACCATCGGCTGGTTATACGACAAGAGCATTTCCGACGTCATAATCTTCTCGGCTCTATGTCAGGTTCTGGCGCTGCCGCTGCTTTGGCGGGTGAGCCGGTTTCACAAGTCGGTCATGTCCCGGACATGAGGCAACCATTTGCCGCCTTCCAAGCAATGAATCTCGGTGCTGCGAGAACAGTCTGGGATGCAGCACGAGCGAAACCCCGCACCGCAGCTCAGGTTCTGCTATCCGGCTAGCTGGCTCGAAGCGTTCTTGGTCTGGCGTTCAGGAATGCTTTTACCCAGGGATGGGGAGATTTATGCAGGAAGCGCGGTTCGCAAAGCGTGACAATCTCGCCGTCAAACAATGCTGCCGCGCGATCGCAGATCTCGAAAAGCGTATCGACGTCATGAGTGACAAGAATGACGGCAATGTTCTGAACTCGGGCCATGTCATGGATAAGGGAGTCGATCTGTTCCGCCATAATCACGTCAAGCCCGGTAGTTGGTTCATCGAGCAGCAGCAGTTCGGGATCGGTGGCGATCGCCCGTGCAAGGCCGGCGCGCTTTGCCATGCCGCCGGACAGTTCACCCGGAAGCCTGTCGGCTACGTCTGCCGGCAGGCCGGCCGCAGCGATCTTCACATCCGCAATCTCATGCAGAAGATCGTCCGGCAGTCCGCTGAGATGCCTGAGCGGGACTGCGACATTCTCCCGCACAGTCAATGTTGAAAAGAGCGCATTGTGCTGGAAAAGTACCCCGCAACGTGATGCGATCCTGCGCAACTCCGCATCCCGGGCAGAGTAAATGTCGGTGCCGAACATCTCAACGATCCCGTCGTCGGGTGGCAGCAGCCCCATGATGCATTTGAGGAGCAGAGATTTGCCCGACCCGGAGTTGCCAACGATGCCGACGATTTCTCCCCGATCGACAGAAAGGTCGATGCCGCGATGAAGCGGTCTGCCTGCGATGGAGGTGCGAAGCTCATGCAGCCGCAGGACGGACGGGCTGCGGTCGCCGCCGTTCAGGCGCGAAGGTTCCGTAAATTTCCTCCCTCGGTCCCGCAGGGACGAACAGACGGTATCCTGTGGATCGAAGTTTCCTGACAACGTCTCCGGAGTGTTGGCAATCTCATATTCCATGACTTCTCCCACCGTTCCATCGGGTTGAACTGGCAGGGGTCATCAGCCATGACGGCGGTTGAGGGAGACACCATTCCCTTTCGATTGACGATCATGCGGGCCATGAGCCGAACGTGGCCGGCAATTCCCCTGACCCGCGAGGCGTAAGAGCTATCGGATCAAGTTTTCGGTAGACTGCGCAAACGTCAGGGGAGGCTTACGTTAGCCGGCATCCTGAGGGACCTTGAAGATTCGCTCATAGAGGTCGACGCCATAACTCTGCGACAGCGGCCTGGCTTCGTTAAGCTGAAAGCTTCTGCTGCCATCTTCACGGCGCTCGGCACGCAGGAAAAGCACATGCGGGTCGTCGATGAAGGCCCGGGCGAACTCGTACATATGCGAGACGAAAAAGACCGTGACGGCGTTCTCGCGCAATGCGGCCACGATCTGCTTCGCGATCTCGGATCCTTCCTCCTCGTGAGTGGCAGCGAAAGACTCGTTGAATAGAACGATCGCTTTGCGATGCATTCGATCGGCGATCCCGCTCATACGCACCAGCTCTTCGTCGAACTTGCCGCTGCGCATCGAGCGATCCTCCTGCCGCTTGAAATGGGTAAAAAGCCCGCTGTGCAACGAGGATTCGAAGGCGTCGGCGGTAACAAACATCCCGCATTGGAGCATCAATTGCGCGAGCCCGACGCTGCGCAAGAAGGTCGATTTTCCGCCGCGGTTGGCTCCCATGATGATGACGAGAGGCCTGTCATCCGCAATTATGCTATTGCCGACCGGAGGCCGTTTCATCGTCAGCGCGAGACAGACATCCCGCAGATTGCGGCAATTGAATATGCCGTCCTTGTTCTTCGGTACTGGAAAAGCGACACTTTCCCCGATCTCTTCAAGATGCTCCCACAAGTTGAGGCAGCCGATATAGAAGGCCAGTTCGGCACGAAACGCGCCGATGAAACTCAACACATGCCTAGCTGACTGGTAGACGGCATCCGAAATCAGGCCGAGGCCTCTTCCCTGCAGTTCGCCAAAGGCCTGCGCTCCGGCATCATCCCGTGGTTGCAGCTGGAGTGTATAGCTCTGGGCACCGGGCGTAAACGCTCGGCGAACCCAGCTCAGGTCACGCTTCTGCGGCTTGCGAAGCATCGTTTCAACCGCCTTGCCGCCGCCGCCGACATGCGCGCTGAGAAGAAGACCGCTTTTGAATGTCAGGTTATCGAGATCCGCACGGGCGGCGGCCAGATAGTCGTTGTCGAGATCGCGCTCCAGTGTTGCAAAGAGCTGCCGAAAGCCGCGTGACGTAAAGCGATGGGCGCTTGCCGAGCAGATGTCGCGAAGGCGCCCAAGGATATCGAGGCAGCTTTGCAGCGTTCTCACGCCGCTGCCAACCATCGAAGAGGGGTCCCGGCCGTAAAGGCTGAAGCTCCAGCTATGCTCGCGATTCAGCGGCTCTATGGCGAGCTGGTAAAATCGACGCACGGTTGCCGCGTTTGCGATGCAATCTTTCATGATGTCCTGGCGGTAGAGGATGGTCGGAACGTCATTCGTCCATGCCTCAAGGCACGCTGCCGCCATGATGTCGTGGACGTAGGCGTCGTCTTTCGCGGCGGCAGCGAGAAGCACCTCCAGCTCTATGTCCTGCGCAAATTCAATAGGCTTGTCTTTCGACGGCACCTTCGCCGCAAAGCCTTGATCTGGATGCATCAGAAAGGTCTTCATGGCAATATGCGCCCTTTCAATTGCTCGTAGGTCACACCCCGCTTTTGAGCGAGCGAGAGCGCATAGGCGAGACCATCGGCGGCCTTTCTGACGATCTTGAAGGTGCGGTGTGCCGGATCCTTTTCGTCGACGGTGCTCACCATGCTGACCGTCTGTTCGCCGAGCCTGGACAGGCGATCGATAAAGGTCACGCAAACCCCAACGGCATCGGTCGATAGGATCATCTTCAGAATATTCGTGCTGAGGAATATTTGGTCATCAAGGCTGGTTGAATTGAAGATTTCATTGAGGATGACCACGCTTTCACCTGTCATTGCCTCGCAAGTTTGATGAAGCCGCACCAGCTCGTCCTCGAGCTTGCCGCGAAGATTGGATATGTCCTCCTCCCGCTCGAAATGGGTGAAGATCCGATCCGGCAAGAACAGCCGCGCGCGACGTCCCGGGACCGGGCAACCAAGGCTCGCCAGGAAATGCAACTGGCCGAACATTCGGGCAAACGTTGTTTTTCCTCCTTGGTTCGGACCGGACACCACGATCAGCCTCTCCGCACCATCGAGATTGAAATCGTTGCAGACGATCGTCCCCCGCTCTTGCAGCAGCTTCCGCGCCAGCGCGAGATCAAAGCTGTCGAGGGCTTCGGACGTCTTTGACGAGGTCGAAATATCAGGAAGGCAAAATGGCAGGCCGGCTCGTCTGAGAGGCTCGATATATGCCAGATAGGAGACGTAGAAACCGATCTCCCGATCAAACCGAGCGATAGTGGGATCTACGAACCCGGCGTGGTGCACGACATATTGCTCGAGGCGGTCGAATTCCCGTTGAAAGAGACGGCTCACAAATTCGAGAATGCCAGCCTCGATATGGTTCAGGCTGAAGTCATTCTTAACGGGATTCACTTCGGTCGGCTTGATGTCTGTCTCTCTGAAGCGTGCGAAGCGCTCCAGGATCGTTACGGTATAATCCGGTTCCCCGGCATACTGGCGCACAGTTACGGCGTCGCCACGGAACAACATCCCATAGCTGCAATTCGCCAGTGTCGTGCGCAGATCCCGAGTTTCGCGTGCTAGCTCCTTGAACAGGCCGGAGCTGGTATAGGTGCGAATGTAGCTTTGCAGATGCTTTAGCCCGATCGACGCTATCTCAACTTTCTGAAGGTGCCAGAGGAGGGAGAGGATGGCCTCGCAATAGGTCTGTGCTGCTCGTAAAATGACGGTGTTTCTGTGGGATTTCTGGGAGATCTGTTCAGCATACGCCAAGTCGGCTCGCACCGAACGCATGGCGTCGCAGAACGGCGGGAATGCGGCATAGGTCTCGGGCTGCTCGAGATCGGCAAAGACTGCCTGCCTATAACGGACGATTTCTTCGCTCCGATGAGCAGAGTAGAATATCGGCCGCAAGATTTCCTCGTCTCTGTTCTCCACTATGGAACCGACGATCTGATCGAGATTCAAATCGACGAAGCAGATTGGTTCGCTCGCCTCATCAACTCCCATATTTTCCAGATGAGAGGGAAAAAGAATGCTGCGGAAGGTCTCGGCTTCAAAGGGACCAGGCGCAACGGTGGCGGGCTCGCTGAACGTTGAGTATTCGCGGAGAGTCATTCGACAGCCCTCCATCCCGATGCAAGGAAATCGTGGTTTACGACACCGCAAGGCATCGATGGATCAGGCGTACAAGATCGGAAAACGTCGTGATTTGCGTTCATGAGTTCCTGCCCTGGCGCCGGATGTGGCGCCTTTAATCAAGTGTGGCAGGAGTCATCAGCTAGTAAGGCGTGAACGGGGGACTCCATCCCCATGGCTTAGAGGTAGGTCGTCGGCGAGGGCAGGTCAATGCCCCATCATCTCTCATAGACGCGTTTCGAAAGCAGATTGGATTGTGGGTCGGGATTTAGGGTCCGATTGAAGGTCATTCAGTGGCTCGTCAGGATCGGGACACCGATATGGTGGAGGAGGTCCTTGGTCGTGCTGCCCAGAAGCGTTTCGGCCAGCCTCGATCGGCCGAATGCTCCCATGACCAGGAGATCCACATTCAGCAGATCGATATGATCGAGGACAATTTGCGGCGTGCCGCCACCTTTCGCTGCTGCAATCTCAGGCCTCGCCCGAATGCCGTGTCTTGCGAGATGATCGGAGACGGCGGCGATCATGTGTTGGGTATGCGTTCGATTTCGGCCTTCGTCCACATAGAGCAAAGTCACTTCAGCCGCATCACGAATGAAAGGTATGGCATCGTGAAGGGTTCTAGCGCACGCGGCGCTATCGTTCCAGGCAATCAATACATGATAACCGATCGTTCGATCGGATCCCCGGCGCTCCGCGAAGCGCCGCGGAACCACCAGCAGCGGTCTGCCGGCCTTGACGATGACATCGTCGACTGGCGGCATGGATGTGTGCTGAAGAGTTGCCGGCAGACCGACAACAACCAGATCTGTGCAGTGCAGCCGCTCCAGCAAAGCCTGGGGACCTGCCTCCTTAAACCAGGCTCCGTTCTCGTTGGCATAACGGAGAAGCTGCGCCATCGTCGAGGTTTCCAGCTCCCCGGTCAGGTCCGAATGCCGGGCGATACCGCAAATGTCGACGGCGCCATAATCGCTATCACCGAGGTCATCGCTCCAGCTAAGGTGCTCGAATGTCTCAGCTCGCCCCTGCTCGAAAACAGTGGTTCTTGCACCGTGATGAAAGGAAAGTCGCAAGGCGATACTGGCTTGCACCGCATCGGCAAGCGGGTCCTCGCCATCGATGATAACAGCAATATCCTTTAACTCACCCGGCATTGCCTAATCCTTCCGCTCATGTGGGTCTCCTCGGGAAAGACGGAGGCTCGATGTCAGGATTGTGCAAAAAAACGATCCCGCCATGAATGAGCTTACGCCTTTCAATAGCAGGAGCCATCAGCCAGCAGGGCGGTTATCTGGAGAGCTCCATCTCCATTCTGTTTTGATAGCCCCAGACACGGGCGTCGTCAAATCCAAAGAGGATGTTCTCGGAAGCGATCAATTTAAGTGAGGTCACGGCAATATTCCCATGCCGGTGCGTTGGTACGCGCTATGGCTGCCATCCTCTCGGAGATCGCCGCCAGGTCAGTTAATGTAGAAAAGCCTCGCATATCCTGTATTCAACAGCAATGGAGTTTGCTTCAACTGCTCTACCGGCAGAAGATCATGCATGGCGTCATCACCCGCCGCGGTGGAATGGCCCGGGCATTCGTTGCCAACAGCGAAGCACGATGTTACCCTGTTCAGGGGAATGGAGTTTCCCGAAAACCGCCTTCACGGCTGATGACTCCTGATCAAGCGTGACCGACTTTAGATTGCGTCGGTCGCGGTGCAGGATTTTGTTGCAATCGTTAAAATGATCGAGGCAGCAAAGTCGGCGTCATCGGCCTGCGAGGTAATCCGTGCGGACATTTGCTGATCCATCTTTTTTCCGTTTATTTCAGGAATTGGTCTCGGAAGCTCATTCCGACCCAAGACGTACGAGGTGGACCCACCGCGGCCTCGATTGGGTGCGGCATCGCCACAGCTTCAACGGCAGTTTTTCGCGATTCTCAATCGATGAATATTGGATCACCAAGCCCGCTCCGCATGGGTGGGCCTTGTTGGTGGTCAAGGAAATGTGGTGGGATGGGGATGACAATCTGCTGCGCTCCACTCATTGGGCCAAGCCTCTCCATGGAAGCCGATCAAGAGCTTTGGAATGGCTCAAGAGGGAGGAGAAACGAATATCGCAAAATTCGCCCGGCGCTCGGCATGCCGATGCGATAATACAGATGGATGGCTTCACTCGGGATGGTTAAAGCCTCAGCCGGCATCGCCTGACACATCTGGCTCCAATCCTGTCGTTCGGTTTCATCCCCCGCCAGTTCCAGCCCCCAGCCAGATCCAGCCAAGGTCGAACTCTTTCTCACGGAGACCGGCCTTTTGCCTGTTTCGTCGCTCGCCAATCTCTTCTATTTGATCTGGAAACCATGAGCCAAGGGATCGCGGTCGTCGACGAAGATCGTGTTGTGACCGATGATCCGCGCCCAGCCACCGACACTGGGCTTGATGCCCCCGAAGTGTCCGACGGTCGCTTCGGCCTCCACGCGGCCCTCGAATATCGTGCCGATCAGGCTTTCCTGCCGGAAGGTTTCGCCAACCTTCAGCCGACCCTTGCCATGCAGCTGCGCCAGGCGCGCAGAGGTGCCGGTGCCGCCGGGGGATCGATCTATCGCCTTGTCGCCATAAAACACCGCGCCGCGACCGTCGGCATTGTGGCTGGTCGGCGCATCGCACCATATCGCATGGTGAACGCCCCGGATTCTTTCATCCTCCGGATGAACCGGATTGCAAATCGGAGCGAGGGCATCCCGTAGCTTCCTGCTGATGTCAACGATGTCATCGTTCGACATGCCGTCCAGCCCGGGCCAGTTCTTTTGTGGTTCGACGACAGCGTAATAATTTCCGCCATAGGCGACGTCTATCGTCAGTGCGCCAACCCCCGGCACATCGATGTCGACATCCGCCGCATGAAGATAGCTCGCGACGTTGAACATGCGGACGACATTTACGGATTCGTCGGGCTTGTCGTATTCGACATCCACTCTTCCGGCCGGTGTTTCGATAGAGAGCTTGCCCGAAATGCGTGGCCTGACGAGACCTTCCTCGATCGCCGCCGTCACGAGGCCGATCGTCCCGGCCCCGCACATAGGCAGGCAACCGCTGACTTCGATGAATATCACCGCAAAGTCGCAGTCCTCGCGATAAGCCGGATAGATCAGCGCGCCCGACATGATATCATGTCCACGCGGTTCGAACATGAGAGCCCGCCGGATCCAATCGTAGTCACGGACGAAAATTTCACGGCGTTCGGCGATTGGAAGATGTGGAAGCAAAGGCCCGCCGCCGGCGACGAGCCGCACCGGATTGCCGCAGGTATGGGAATCGATACAGAAGAAACTGTGTCGCATTGAACTCGTCTCTCCGCCTAGGCGCTTTTTGCCGGTGATCGGGCGCTTCGCTGCAGTGCGCCTTTTGACAGCCTATCGAGCAGGATCGCGATGGCGACGATGGCAAGCCCGGCTCTCAGCCCGAGGCCCATTTCCATTCGGGTTAGGCCGCGCGTTACCTCTGCTCCCAGGCCGCCGGCTCCAACGAGCCCGGCAAGGACGACCATGGCCAGCGAAAGAAGGATGCACTGGTTCAGGCCGACGAGCAGAGTCGGCATTGCCGACGGTACTTCAATCTTGAGCAGGATCGAGCGCGGCGGTGCGCCGCTGGCTTGGCCCAGTTCCAGAAGATCTCTCGGCACCTGATTGAAAGCCAGCGTCGTAAGACGGAGCATCGGCGGCACGCCGTAGATGATTGTTGCAATGATCGCCGGAACGCTACCCAGGCTGAAGATCATGACGGCCGGAATGAGATAGACCCACGGCGGCACCGTTTGCATGATGTCCAGGAAAGGTCTTATGGCAATTTCGAAGCGCTTGTAACGCGATGCGAGAACGCCGAACGGAAAGGCGATCAGGACGGAGATTGTGACCGATACAGTGACCAGCGCAAGCGTCTGCATGGAGGCGGGCCAAAGGCCTGCCAGGAAGCAGAAGGCAAGTGCGAGGGCTGTTATCACCGCGCTTTTGATGTTGATGAACAAGGCGACGAGAAGGACTGCGGCGACGATGACCGCATAGGCAGGCGGGTAGAGCAGTGCGGATTGGATGAATCCGAGCACTGTCTCTATCAGCCTGGTAACGCCTTCGAAGAACGGATGGAAGTTTGTGTTCAGCCAGTCGACGACAGGGGCGAAATATGTGCCCGGCGAGAAACGAAGGCGATCGAGATTCATCTTGCTTCCCTCTTTGCGCGGCGAGCCGAATTCTGCGTCAATCTGTCGAGCACCATCGTTAATATGACGATAGCGATTGCGGCATTGATCGAGGTGGCCATATCGAGCGTGCGGACCGCGCTGTAGATGGTCTCGCCAAGGCCCCCTGAACCGACGATGCCTGCGATCACCACCATGCCGAACGCCATCATCAGGCTCTGATTAATACCGGCCATGACACTCGGAATTGCAAATGGCAGCCGAATTTTCATGAACATCTGCCATGGCGTCAGGCCGCTCGCCTGGCCCAGCTCGATGAATGCGGGCGGAGTCATGCGAATGCCCAGCGAGGTCAGGCGGATCGCCGGAGGCATTGCCACGATGAACGTCGCAATGAGTGCGGTCGCCGGGCCAAAGCCGAGAAGCGCAATTGCGGGAAGAAGGTAAATATAAGGCGGCAGCGTTTGTATGAGATCGAGGATCGGCTCCAGAAACCGATCGAACCATTGCACAAATCCCGCGACAATCCCGACAGGGATGCCGACCATCAGGGCGAAGATCGTAGCGGTCGCCACAAGTGCGAGCGTGCCCATGGTTTCGCTCCAAAGTCCCATGACTGCGCAGAAAAGAAGCGCCAACCCGGCGAGAAGACCGGACACGGCATTGATCAGCCGCCATCCGAGGACCGCACCGACGATGGCGATGACATAAAATGGCGGCAGTTGAAGGAGCCAGAGAACGCCGTTGTAGGTTCCCTCCAGCGCAGTTCGCAAAGGATCGAACAGCCAGTCGCCGTTGTCGCTGATCCAGCCCAGCACATTGTCGGTCCAGGCATCGAAAGTATCCGCAATGACCGAGATGTCCATTTTTCGTCCGTCCTCTCAGGCCATCTGCGTCGGGGAGCCGGCGACGCCGCGAAGCAGGCCGCGGGTAGTGACGATACCGATGATGGAACCATTCTCCACCACTGCCAGCGCGTCGCGCTCCGAGTTCATCGTAAGATCGATGAGTTCGCCGATATCCGCTTCGGGAGAAGTCTTCGGAAACGTGGTTATGTCGTTTTGCGGCTGTAGCGACTTGTATTCCGCGACCGTCTGCATCACCGAATGCGCCTTGACGAGATGAACTCTGGATATGCCCGCCACGAAGTCGGCGACATAATCGTCGATCGGCCGCGTTACGATCTCTTCTGCCGTTCCGACCTGAACGATGACGCCGTCCTTCATGATGGCGATCCGGTCGCCGATGCGGATGGCTTCCTCGAGATCGTGAGTGATGAACACCGCAGACTTGCCCAGCGATTTCGTCAACTGCCGAAACTCGTCCTGCAGCTGACGGCGAATAAGGGGGTCAAGCGCGCTGAACGGCTCGTCCATCAGAATGATTTCGGGATCGGCCGCCAGTGCGCGCGCCAGTCCGACGCGCTGTTGCATTCCGCCGGACAATTCCGAAGGATATCGCGAGGTCCAGTCGGAAAGGCCGACCTTGTCGAGCGCGGCGCGGGCCGTCTTTTCGCGCTCGACTTTCGGAACGCCGCGAACTTCCAGCCCGAACCCGGCGTTCTCAAGAACAGTGCGATTGGGCAGGAGGGCCACGGTCTGGAACACCATGCCGATATGGCGTGAGCGCATGTCACGCAGTTCGGCGGCGTTCAGCCTGGCAATTTCTCTGCCCTTGATCGTAATCCTGCCAAGGCTTGGTTCGATCAGGCGATTCAGGAGGCGGACCAAGGTCGATTTGCCGCTGCCCGAGAGGCCCATGATGCAGAAGATCTCACCACGACGCACCTGGAGATTGGCATCGGAGACGCCGACAACGCAGTTGAATTCCTGAAGCACCTGTTTCTTGGAGAGGCCGCGCTCGGATACTGCCTTGACTGCGGCCGGAGCACGAGCGCCGAATATTTTCCAAATGTTCTGGCAGTCGACCAGGATTTCGCCGGTATTGTTCCCTGCGGTATTCATCGAGTTCCCCTTTATGCCGATCTGGCGCCGGTCTTGTTTCCTTCGTCGGAGGGATGCGGGTCGCACCGAACGGCGACCCGCGGCTTTCATCATTCGCCTTTGATGCTCTCCCAGCGCTTCAGGAGTTCGGCGTGGGCGTCGGTCCAGTCCTTGACGGCCTGATCCATCGTCTTGCCGTCCTTGACCTCGGCGTTGATCGCCGTGATGTCCGCGAGAGGCACATAGACGCTGGCAATGACTTCGCGGGCATGCGGATTGTCGGCGGAGAACCCCTTCTTGCCGATCCAGTAGTATCCCTGCGGCGGGGGGAACACGCCTTTCGGGTCCTTCAGGAACTTGACCGGGTATTTCTGCATCATCCAGGACGGCTCCCAAATCGCAACCGCGACCCATTCCTTGCGGTCGATCGCCGACTTCAGAGCTGCCGTCATGGCCGCCGTGCTACCTTCGACAAGCTGCAGCTTCAGGCCATATTGCTTGACCGCATTGGCGGCATCGCGCATCAGGCCGGAGCCAGCCTCGATCCCGACGATCTTGCCGCCGAACTTGTCCGCATTGTCATTGAGCTGGTCGAGGGAATCGATCGTCACGTAATTTGGAACTGCAATGGCCTGATAAAGGCCATGCGAGACCGGTGAAATCTTCTCCAGGCGGCTTTTGTTCTTGTCCCAATAGTCATGGGCGGCATAGTCGATCTGGGAGGCGAGGATCTGCACGTCCCCCTTGGTAAGGGCGGCGTAAGCGATGCCCCACTCGGAGAACGGCACGACCTTCACGGTGTAGCCGGAATCCTCAAGTACCTTCTTGGTAATTCCCGTGATTGGAGTGAGATCCTCCCAGGACATGGTTCCGATCGTGATTGTCTTTTCTTCTGCTTGAGCAGACATGAAGCTCAACCCGAACATGGCCGCTGCGCAAAGCGCCGTCCACAAAGCCTTCATCTTGTTTACTCCTAGTTTTCGTTCCCATTCTTGTTGAAGATCCGAGGTCGCTCAGTCTTCAGATTGCGCGGCGACGGATCATCCCTCGCGGCCTGCACGCAATTCCTGCCAGCGGATCACCGAATTGATGCCGAGCCATGCGAAGGGCTCCGGTGGCAACCGGGATGGCGCGGCCTGATCCATGAATTGTTCGAGGTTCCGGGAGCCTGTTCCCGTCGCCAGTTCGGCGGCCATCATGCCCGCCAATGTGCTCTTGACGGTGCCGAGTCCGTTCTCGCAGCACGCTGAATAAAGCCCTTCGTCGATCTCGCCGAAAGCGGGCACATGGTTCCGGCTCAGGCAGAGGCGTCCGGCCCAGCTGTATTGAAAGGGGATGTCCTTGAGTCCGGGAAACCGCGCATCGAGGGAGCGTCTGTGCTCCCCGGCCATCTTGATCATCCGGCGATCCGACACGGTGATCGTCGTTTCGCATGTATACTTGGTGCGGATGACGATACGCGACGTCCCGCCCGAGGTGATCTTTCGCACCGTTGCTCCCATGGCATCGGCCGGAAGCAGCGCCCACCTGTCCTGGCCGGTAACGGTCCGGCCGAAGTCGTCCGCGGGAAAGGGCGCAGTCATCGAGGCGTAGGCAAAGATGTGCATCAGGCGGCCACCGAAATGGCCGAAATCATCAATGTGACCGTTCACGCCCAGAATGACTTTCGGAGCCGTGACCTTGCCGCGAGCGGAAGCGGCAACCCATGTTTCATTGTCGCGCGTCAGGGCCGTAACGGGCGAGCGTTCGAAGATGTCGATCTTGCGCGAAAGCGCTGCCGCAAGTTCGCGAATGTAGTCGGCCGGCTGGATCAGCACAGCGCCCGGCGTATAGAGGCCGCCGAGGTAGTAATCGGAGCCGGTTATCTCACGCATTTCGGCGGCGTCGAAAAACGTGTGTTTTTCGCCCGCGTTTCTCAAGGATTGGCCGAAGCTGACATTCAGTTTCACGCCGCGCGCGGTCGCGGCGGCGTTGATCTTGCCCGCCGGGTCGAATGTCTCGGCCGACATGCCATATTCGTCCGCGGCGTCTCTCGCAAAGGCGATTGCAGCCCGATTCTGGGCCATTTCCAAACGAGTGGCATCCAGGCCGCCGCTTGAATATTCGCTCGACGAAAGGTTATGCGGAACATCGATCATGAAGCCGGAATTCCGGCCTGACGTCCCTTTGCCGACCTCGCTTGCATCGAGCACGACGATTTTGTCGTCGGGCCGCAGTTGGAGGAGCCGGCGCGCCGCCGAGAGGCCGGCAAAGCCGGCGCCGATGATCAGCCAGTCCGCCGTCACGTTGCCTTCGAGGCTCCGGGCCGGGAACGACCGGCGACTGATCGCTTCCCAGCCAGAGATGCCGTTTTCTGCCGGCAAACGCCTGACGGACTTTGCGATCATCGGATCGTCTCGTCGACCGAGCGGTCCGATACGTCGATCCAGATCGTCTTCAGTTCGCAATAATTATCATGCGCGAAGATGGATTTGTCACGTCCGCCGAAGCCGGACTCCTTGTAGCCGCCGAACGGCGTTGTCGCGTCGCCTTCACCGAAGCAGTTGACGGTGACGACACCCGCCCGGATTTCGCGCGAGAGCCGGATCGCCTTCCTCAGGCTGCCGGTATAGATCGATGCGGTCAGGCCGTAGTTGGTGTCGTTGGCAAGCGTGATGGCCTCGGCAAGGGTTTCAAACGCCGTCACCGACAGGATCGGCCCGAAAATCTCCTCTTTGAACAACCGGCTCGACGGGGTGACGCCGTCGACGACCGTCGGTTCGATATAGATGCCCTTGTGCGACTTTCCACCATGGGCAACCGAAAGCTCTTCGGTCTTCACATCGTCGAGAAACGACGAAACCTTCTCAAAATGGTTCTTGCTGACGAGGGCGCCAATGCGGTTTTCAGGGTCGAGCGGATCGCCGGTCTTCCATTCGCGCATGTAGGCGCCGATGCGCTTGAGCAATTCGTCCTTGATCGTGGACTGTACGATGAGACGCGAAGTCGCCGAGCAATTCTCGCCCATATTCCAGAACGCGCCGTTCACGACCTGTTCGGCGACGAGGTCCAAATCCTCCGCATCTTCCAGGACGACGGCCGGGTTCTTGCCGCCGCACTCCAGAACGATCTTCTTGAGGTTGGAATCCGCAGCGTAACGCAGGAAGCGCCGTCCGGTCGGCGTCGATCCCGTGAAGGCCACCATGTCGATGCCCATATGCAGTCCGATGGGCTCTCCGACCTCCTTGCCGCCACCGGGCACGACATTGAAAACACCCGCTGGAATGCCGGCCTCATGGGCGAGTTCGGCCACACGCAGCGTGGTCAGCGTCGTTTCCTGCGCGGGCTTGACGATCACGGAACATCCGGCGGCGAGTGCCGGACCGATCTTCCAGGCAAGCATCAGGAGCGGAAAGTTCCAGGGCAGCACGCAGCCGACGACGCCGATGGGTTCGCGCACGACCATGGTCAGTGCATTGGAGCCGACCGGCGCGGTATTGTCGTAAAGCTTGTCGATCAGTTCGGCATGCCAGCGGATGGTATGTATCGTCTCCGGAACGTCCACCGTCTGGCACTCGCGTATGGGCTTGCCGCTATCGAGGCTTTCCATGACGGCAAGTTCGTGGCGATGCTCTTCGAGCAGCCTGGCGAACTTGACGAGCGTGGCTTTTCGGTCGCCGGGCGTTTGCAGGCGCCAGCGGCCGTCCTCAAATGCATCCCGCGCTTTCGAGACTGCAAAGTCGACATCGCTCGCGTCGCAAGCTGCAATCTCGGCTAGAGTCTCGCCGGTGGCCGGGTTCGCCGTCCTGAATGTCTTGCCCGAATTGGATGGACGGAAAGATCCGTCTATAAAGGCGTTCGCGGGAAACTGCAGGCTCGAGGCGATCGCCTTGTACTCGGCTGCGGTCAAGGGTTCATGCATGATTGGCTCCCGACGTGATCTGGGCGACCGTGCGCTTCAAGGTGGCGACGACAGTCTGGAGGGTTCGCTTTTCTTCCGAGTTCAATCCGCGCAGCGGCGCGCGCACCGGGCCTGCCTTAAGGCCGGCGATCTCGCAGCCATGCTTGATGGATTGCACGAATTTTCCGGTTTCGAGAAAATCCATGAGCGGCAGCATCGCCGTCATAATCGCGCGGCCCTTGTCGAAGTTTTTCTCGATCACGCAAGCCTCATAAAGGGCGACGTGTTCACGCGGGAGGAAATTGGAGCCCGCGCAGACCCAGCTTTTCGCACCCCAGGCAAAGAATTCGAGTGCCTGGTCATCCCAGCCGCACGAGACTGCGATGTGAGGATACTTCCTGGCCAGGAGATGGAGGTTTGCCATCTCGCCGGAGCTTTCCTTGATTGCCTTCACGTTCCTGGACTTGCCGACGCGGGAGAAGTATTCGTCTCCCATCATCACGCCCATGCGCGCGGGGTAGTTATAGAGCATGATCGGCAGATTGGCGGCGCGGTCGACCGTCAATGCGTGAATGGCGTTTTCCTTCTCCGTCGGCAGCGCATAGGGTGGCGAGGTTACGAGGATTGCATCGGCGCCGATCTCCTTTGCCGCGGTGGCATAGGCAACCGAATCTTCCGTTCGGGTGGCGCCGGTGCCGACGATCAATGGAATGCGATTTGCAAGGACTTGCCTGGCGTAGCTGGCCAGATCGATGCGCTCCTGCGCAGTCTGCGCATAGTATTCGCCTGTCGAGCCACCGATAATGATGCCATGCACCTTGGCTTCGATGAGCGATTCCAGGACCGCCGCGAATGCGGCCTTGTCGATCTGGCCGTCTGGTCCATGCGGCGTGATCGCCGGGGTGTAGATGCCTTCGAAGTTCAAGACGATTTCTCCATCGATGCAGCGGGCACTTCCACCAGCGCGTCCGCCTTCATTCCCTGCGGTGCGATGAACATTTCCATGTTCTCGCGCGACAGTTCCCAATGCTCGAACACCAGGTCCACGACCGTATCTTCGTCATGCCGTGCGATCGCTTCGATGAAGCCATCGTGATGCTCGACAGCAAGCTGAAGCCGTTCGCGCATGTCGTCATTCCTTGGCCGGAAGAAGGTGTGGCCGATCCGCGCGTGGTCGATCAGCAGGCGGCCCAGGCTCGGCTGCAGATAGGCATTGAATGACATCTCTCCGATGATTTCGTGAAAGCGGTTGTTTTCGAGCACCATGGCGAGAGCGTTGCCGGAGCTGCTCGCCGAGCAAAACCGATCCTGCGTTTCTTTCAGGTCGATGAGTTGCTTCGGTTTGAAGTTCTGAACAGCGAGCCTGCCTATTGCGGCATAGATCATCGGCGCTACCAGGAAGAAGTGCCTGAGAGTCTGATGGTTCATCGGGCTGACACGCGCGCCCCGGTTCGCCCGAATGTCGATATAGCCTTCGCCTTCCAGGCGCCGGAAGATCTCGCGGACGGGGGTGCGCGAGAGCCCGTATTGCTCGCTGAGACTGACTTCGTCCAGATCCTGGTCGGGATCGAGCTCCATCGTCAGAATCTGACGCTTTAGATCGTCGTAGAGACTGTTCTTCCCGCCCTTCATCGCGACGTTCCTCCTTGGGATTTTGCAGCGAATTGAACCCGTCGGCTCCTGTCGATGGAAGAAAGGTCGCACAGGCTTTTCGCTGAGTCAACATAATTGTATAATCTGTGTACACAATGAGTGCTACACAGAAATACAATATCGGGCTGGCCGCCGTCGCCTCGCCGGTCGGCAGCAGGCGGCGGACTTTTGGCCCGTCACTTCCGTGAGGTCGCGGTTCGCTCTTGGCGTGGCATGAGGTCGGGCGTCAATGGTTTGGTCACTGTGCCAGTTCCAGCGAGATCGGAAACGATTTCGCTTTCGCAAGCGTTCTTGGTAGAATTGGTTATGAAAAATCCGGATGGCGCCAGCGCGGGAACCGCCTCCGAAGCATGGAGTTGGCCTGTGTCATTCGATAGCGCGCGCCTGCATGGTCCGTCGCGGAGGGACTGCATGCGGCGTTGTCAGGGCTCTCCATCAAGTTCCCAACCTAAATTGAAATTTGGCGCTCGCCGAGATTTTTGAGGAATGCGATAGACCGGCCCAAGCCCAATAGCCATCGAGGTCGGCTCGTAAAGCTCATAGGGTATCGTGGCAAATATCCTTGAATTGTCTTCTTCCGGTCATTTGAAAGCTATCTTCAGCGACGCTCAAGGAGTGCGCCAGGCTGTCGCCAGCAAATACGCGTTCAAAACAACATGATGGAAGGTCGATTGGGATAACGCAAAGACTAGCGCCATGTTGCCTATGTCGACGATGGAAGCCAACAGCCTTGCCTGAAGCGGCGGGGAGAGGCTCGTTCAGCTCCGATTAAAGAGCGTCATCGGCAAATCCAAAGGCTCATGGACCGACCTTGAGGAAGAGGCCGATGATTGCTCCAATGCGAGCTGAACGTGCTGGCCGCCTCCCGGCACCGTATGCTTCGGGTCGTTCACAAAGCGCGCATTACGCATCCGGCGGAAGATGCGAGTCGACGCTCGTCGTTCGTAACCTGTTGTCTACATTTCGAACCTGTTCGATGGTTAGCAGCAAAGCTTCTATTTTCTTCGCGTCGTCTGCGGTTTCCACGCTGCCTTGGATGACCACCGTATCTCCGTGAACCCGGATTTCGAAGCTGTTGGCGTCGATCTCGCTGTGGCGTCCCAGCCAATCCGTTATAGCCGCCTCCAGGCTGTCATCGTCGATTTGAGTTGCCGGGAGCGGTCCGAATGTGTGGTCGACGTTTTCCTCCAAACCGGTCTCGTCGGCATTGTCGATGATGTAGCCGGAGCTGGCATCGGCATCGAAATTCGCCTTGGTGGAGCCGTATTCCTTGTTTCGAGGATCGGTATCGCTCGCCTCGCTCCCATCGGAGTAAGGCCAACCATCGTTTCGGTCGCGTTCTTCGAAATCTCTGTAGTCTTCTTCACGCGATAGCGGCTTTGAATTCCTGGCGCGTATCATTGCGAATTCCTTTCTTCAAGGCTCTCTCAGGCTGCCGGTGGTAATCGAGGTGGCAAGTGCGACGAGCATTGGCCTTATTGCCATCGCCGCCATTCCGAGTGAGGTGCGACGCAGCAGTCTTCCGGCCGCAAAAGCCAAAAGCGAAGCCGCCGACAGCTTTAGCCATGGATATGGCCCCAGCTGATGATGTGCCGAAGCATCGATCCATTCAGCGTTCTTTCGAACGACGACGTTTGTCTGAACGCCGATTGCTCTAATGCGCGATCGGAGAATTTCGATTTCAATCCGGAGCTGTCGCAACTGTTCATTCAACATCTCTCGAGACTCGCTGTTTTGCGACGCCTCTATGCTGACTTGAAGGGCTCTGCTCGTCTCGGGAAGAATTACGAGGGCTTTACTCGTTCTATTCCCTTCTGAATCGCCGGATGAGCTTTGAAATCGATCCATTGTGCGTAACTTTCCTGGCTGAAGCATGTTCGTCGACTGCGCACATGCCTGCGGCGGGCGCATACTTGACCTTCGAGCTGCATCAGCGGTCAGCAGCGATCGACGTAACGGCGACCATAGCGGTCGCGGTAATAACACTGTCCAGGCTGTCCCGCCACGTTGCCGATCAGGGCACCGGACACCCCGCCGATTGCGGCGCCGACGGCCGCTCCTCTGACATTTCCCGTCGCCGCGCCGCCGATCACGGCTCCCGTGGCTGCTCCGATGCCGGCACCCTGTTCAGTCGGCGTGCATGCCGTCAGCAATGCCATGATAACCCCGGCGGTCCATATCTTTCTCATCCTGGTCTTCCTTTTCAAATAAGGGAGGAACGACTACCGATCGGAACGTGTTTGCTCCCTGGACAATCTCTTCAAATACCGGCTGCATCGAAATCCTAGCCAAAACCGGCTGTGCCTTGGCGCTTTGCGATTGCGCGCGATCATTGCTGACGACTTTCGCGCCGCCGTGATTGCGTCTTGTTCGTCCTGATGTCACCCAACGAAAGCAACACGCAAAAGTTCCCGCCGTTGCGCCGGAACCGACAAACCTTACCGGAGTTATCCGGGCATGAACCAGATGATTTCCAAAGTTGACGCCGCCGCAGCCGCTGCCGAAGCGAAGCTACATTCCGATTTATTTTACATTCAGAGCCTTGACGACGGCATCACTCGAAAACAGGGAAAGAATGGATTTCTCTATTATATGCCTGACGGCACGCGGATTACCGGCCGTAAGGAGATCGCTCGCCTGGCGGCGCTGGCCATTCCTCCTGCCTATACGAATGTCATCATATCCATAAATCCGCATTCGCATCTCCAGGCCATCGGAACCGATGCACGAGGACGAAAGCAATACCGCTATCATCCGGATTGGCAGTCCGAACGGGATCGCGCTAAGTTTAGCCAACTCGTCGAGTTCTCAGGCAAACTTCCAGACATCCGGCAGCGAGTAGATCACGATCTGCGCGCTCGGGCCCTCACCATGGAGAAGGCCCTGGCAACCGTGGTATGGATGCTCGACAATCTCTATATCCGCGTCGGCAATGCGGCCTACGCGGAAGCGAACCATTCCTATGGCCTGACGACCCTGCGGAACCGCCACGTCAAGGTCGAGGGCGGGTGCCTCAAATTCCGATTTAAAGGCAAGTCCGGGAAGGAGTGGAACCTTGTGCATAGCGACCGGCGCATCGCCAACGTCGTTCGAAAGTTGCAGGAGTTGCCGGGCCAGCAGCTTTTCACATATATCGGCGACGACGGCGATTGCCGCCAGATTTCCTCACAGGACGTAAATTCCTATATTCGCGAAGCTTCCGGGAGTGACTTCAGCTCGCGCCAATTCAGAACATGGGGTGCGACCTGTATGGCGGTGGCGGCTCTCGCCGGCATGGAACCCGGTCCGTCGGAGCGGGCAATCGCACGGCAACTCAACGAAGTAATCGATTCCGTCGCCGCCAAGCTCGTGAATACGCGCGCGATCTGCCGATCGTCTTACATACATCCGGCGGCTTTCGAGGATTTCAGGGTAGGGCGTCTTCGCGAAGTTCTTAAATTCCGAACGAGCAGTGAACGGCTCCTCCGCTGGATGGACGAGGAGGAAATTCGCGTGCAGCGGTGGCTCAAAAGGCGCTCGCAGGAAAAGCACGCCGTGAACGACCAATGTCAGGAACCTCCTTCCGGGAGCGGCGTTCTACTTTCGTGAAGAGCACGAACGAAGAGGATAATATCATGCTGAATCCAACTCAGATTCGCGAGCATATGGAAGTCAGAGCTGCCGATGGCAATCATGTGGGAACCGTCGATCATCTGGAGGGCGGAAACCGCATCAAGTTGACGAAGAGCGATTCGGATGATGGCCGTCACCACCTCATCCCGGTGGATTGGGTCGATCATGTCGACGCGCATGTTCACCTTACAAAAAATGCGGACGAGGTTCGCAGCCAGTGGATCTCAGTCAATTAACTGTTTCTGCGCGCCGCATTCGTTGCGGCGCGCACGGCTCCATGGCAATTCATCACGCGGTTGATGATCCGGGTGGCCAACGATATGAGTTTGGCTCGATGCGATAAGCTACCTGCCGATGCCGTTCAGACGTTTTCTATCGCGTGACATGTATGAAGATCTGGCGTCATCTTTGTATCGACATGCAATGTATGTTCATTGAGCAGACACCCTGGCATGTACCGTGGATGTCTCGTACTCTGGACCCGATAGCCGAAGTCGCCGGCCGATTTCCCGAGCGTACCATTTTCACCCGCTTTATCCCGCCGTCGCGTTCCGACCTCATGCCTGGCAAGTGGCGGGACTATTATAAAAAATGGGAGATGATGACCACCGGTCGGCTGCCCGCCGATTCCATGCTGCTCGTAGCCCCGCTTCGGCGTCTTGTTCCTCCTGGCCGTATCTTCGACAAGCTTACCTACTCGCCTTGGACCGATGGTCACCTTCATCGAATCCTAGTCAGGGAGAATGTGGATACCTTGGTCATCAGCGGCGGTGAAACAGATGTTTGTGTACTGGCTGCCGTACTCGGTGCCATTGAATTGGGCTATGGAATTATCATTTTGAAGGACGCGGTCTGTAGCGGCGACGATGATGGGCATGAGGCGGCGCTGACGCTGCTTGAACGTCGATTTTCCGTCCAATCTAATATGATGTCTGTCCAGGAATTTCTATCTGCCTGCTGACCGGAGAGGTTTTGTCGCTTGTCCATCGATCGCGGTTGTCGAACGCCGGCTGACGCCGTGACTTTCGGCAGTTGCCTCGGATAAGAGCCCCCTCGAATTGTTTGTCGTGCCATGTGAGACATGTAATGAGTAGGCCAGAGCCAAGCGCTGATATGCGCTTGGGGGCCGAGCTGCTCGGCCCTGATTTGCCGTTCGATAGAGGAATATTTAATGGATCGAGGCGGCTGCGCGCATTGATGTTTCGCCAAGCATTTGGGCAAGCGTCGTCCGGGCTCGCGATACGCGGCTTTTTATCGTACCGATTTCGCAACCGCAGCGCTGGGCTGCAGTTTCGTAGGACGCGCCGTCGACGATAAGGAGCAACGCATCCCTTTGATAGGCGGGAAGACGCGTCAGCGCCATGCTGACCTCGGCGGTATAGATGGAAAGCTGCTGTTGGCATGGCACCGGAATCTCGAAGAGTTCGTCGTCGGTTGAGCGCAACTGCACGCGCTTCTGTCGTTTGTACTCGGTCATGTAGGTATTGCGCATGATGGTGAAGGCCCAGCTCTTCAACCTTGTGCCCGGCACGAAGCTATCTATATGCACAAGAATCTTCCTGATCGTCTCCTGGGTCAGATCATCGACGTCCGTGTCGTTGGAGACGAACCGCCTCGCGAAGTTACGCAACGCGGGAAGCAAGGCAACGATGTCATTTTGTAGCGACGTCTGCGGTTCTGTGAGCATTTGGCTTCTCCTCTCGAGATATACCAGCAATGCTCGCAATAGCGGCTTGTTCCGTGACTTTTTCGTCTGTACGCCAGCGGACATTGAGACGCATGATCGTGGTGCACCGTATGCCAAACCTGTCTCGTAATGCTTCTGTTTACGGAAAACGACTTGAAGACCGGCGACATTGTCCGAAGGTCTCGGTCAATTATGCGGGGCTGCCGTTATAGAGGTGTTTTTATTCGCTCCCGACCTGGCTCTTATCGAAAATTGGAGAGATGACACGGGAACTCCCGGGATGATCCGGCGTTAGAAGAGCGGACTATCTTGAGGAGGAGTAAAGGCCGTGGAACGCATCAAGCCCGAGGGAACGAAAGTCACCATTTCCGTTTGGTCGGTGAAGGACTATGCCAGGCTCCATAATCTAGGCGAGGATGAGGAACGCCGGCTCCGTCAACTTTTCGGCTCGTTCGCGACTGCTTCCGAGCTTCGGCATAATACGAGACGGCAGCCCAAGTGGCGCTAGCGGCCTCGCTACATTGTTTATCGTAGCCTGTGCTGTTTTGCAGCCGGATCATCCGGCAACTTCCGCCTGATCTTATCGGATAATATTTGTAATATCTAATTTATGGAATTGCGGAAAAGGAAATTTCTCGACCGGATCCGGATTTTGAAGGAGGAGTGGATATGAAAGTGCTTATCGTCGAGGATGAGGCTCTCATCGCCTTTCATTTGAAAGCAATTGCAACCGATGCCGGATTTACGCCGCTCGGTCCGGCGTCGACGATGGAGCAGGCGCTCGCATACGCACCCCAGGCAGACATCGCTTTAATTGATGTCGGTCTCTCCGACGGCAAGAGCGGATTGCAACTCGCGAGACGGCTTATCGACCGCTATCATACGACAGTTATCTTCATCACAGGCATTCCCGAAACTCTGAAAAATGGCGTGGCGGGTGCATTTGCCACGATAGCCAAGCCATTTTTCGACGAAGAGGTCGCTGCCCTTCTGCAGCGCGCTGCGGAAGCCCGTTTGCCGGGGCGTCCGCATGTGACGGTCTGACCATCGCGGGAGTTCTTCACCCTATTCCACCAGGTCCCAAATGACGCTCCATGGCCCGAGCTCGTCGCCCGCAATATTGCCGCATATGAACAGCGCCGCGTCTCCGGTCGGCACGGACATCGTCATGGGGCGGTCCGACAAATTGGCCGTCAAGCGAAGTGTTGACTGACCCATTTGCCAGCTTACGCGCAAGAGCGGGCTATCTGTGTCGTGAACCGTCGCGTGAACTGGCCGCTGTCCGAGAAGGGGCATGATTTTCTGATGCCGCAGCCTGATGAGGTCTCGATAGTGTTGACCGAAGGCCTGGTCGGCCTGGAGTTTGTCCCACTGCAATTTTGCGCTGTGAAACGTTGCATCGCTCGCGGGGTCGACGGCATCTTTCGCATCGAAACCCGGCAGCCGCCTTAGCTCTTCCTTGCGACCAAGCCTCACCTTGTCGTTAAGCTCCTCATCGAAATCGCAAAAGAACGGAAATGGCTGTGTGCAGCCCCATTCCTCGCCCATGAACAGCATCGGAATTTGCGGGGCGAGCAGATAGATTGCCGCGATCGCCTTCATGGCTTCAGCCGGATGGGAGGCAACCATTCGATCGCCTTTCGCCCTGTTGCCGATCTGATCGTGGTTCTGGATGAAGGAAAGAAAAGCGGTCGGGTGCAAGGAAGTGCTTGGCTTCCCTCTGGATCGCTGGCGATAGGCCATGTGCTCGCCTTGAAACGCAAAACCTTCAGCAAGAGACCGGCGAGCGCGCGGCAGCCAATCGGCATAATCTCCATAATAACCGAAGGTCTCGCCTGTCGCTGCTACATGAAGTGCGTGGTGGATATCGTCATTCCACTGCGCGGTGAAGTGCCAAGCCTCGCCATCCGGCTTTCGAGCAAGGAGAGCGGAATCGTTATCTTCATTTTCGAGTATCAAGTGTATGTGACGATCGGGAAAGCTCCGCCGGACGCGCTCGGCAAGCTCGATCAGGATATGCGGATCGCTGTTGTCCTTCATCGCGTGAACGGCGTCCAGCCGCAGGCCGTCCATTCGAAACTCGCCGATCCAATAAATCGCATTTTCGATCACAAAATTTCGCACCTGACGCCCGCCTTCGCCATCGAAGTTCAAACCCTTGCCCCAAGGGCTTTCGTGCCGGGCGCTGAAAATCGGGGCATAGGATGGCAGGTAGTTGCCGTCCGGTCCAAAGTGGTTGTAGACGACATCCAGAAAGACACAGATACCACGCTCATGCGCGGCATCGACAAGTCTCTTGAGATCTTCGGGGCGACCGTAGCTGCTATCTGGAGCATAGGGGAGCACACCGTCATATCCCCAGCCGTAGCGTCCTGGAAAGTCGCTGAGCGGCATGAGCTGGATCGCGGTCACGCCGAGCGATTGCAGATAATCCAGCCGTTCCATGGCCGAGGAAAATGTACCGGCTTGCGTAAATGCGCCGATATGAAGTTCGTAGACGACCATCTCTTCCCAGGGCCGACCTTTCCAGTCCACTCTGCTCCAGGCGAACTGCGGCTGAACGACCTCACTCGGGCCGTGAACGTCCGCCGGCTGGAATCGCGAGGCTGGGTCGGGCACTTCAAGGCCATCGGGGAGAATGAATTTGTAAAGATCGCCAGGCCTCGCCTGCTGCATCTTCAAGATATGCCATCCTCCCTCCCTTGGCTGCATCGTCCAGTCTCCGCGCTGGTCGATCCGGAGAGTCACCCGTTCGGCCAGCGGCGCCCATAGTCGAAACAACACCGCGTCATCCCGGATTTCAGGCCCGAATGTATAGGCTTCCCTCATGTCAATCCGTCCGCTCTTCATAGGACCCCTTCCGAGAGGCCGAACGCATTTTGCCGTCGAGTGTTCCTCCGCGGGAACGGATTGCACGAGAGTTTCGTTGATAGAGGCCGGCTCGCTTCAAGGGGACGCCATGAATATTCCGACTTCCACCTATCGGCTGCAATTTCGCGGCGGCGTTACGTTTGAGCGCGCCGTTGAGCTGGTTCCGTATCTGGAAGACATCGGCATCAGTCATGTCTATGCGTCGCCGATCTTTACGGCAACGACCGGATCCACACATGGTTATGATGTCACCGATCCGAACGAGGTCGATCCGGCTCTCGGCGGGCGACAGGGTCTGGATGTCTTTGTCGCGGCCCTGCAACGCGCCGGCATGGGGCTAATCCTCGATATCGTTCCGAACCACATGGCGGCCTCGATCGAGAATGTTTGGTGGCGTGATGTGCTGGCGCACGGCCGGCATAGCGCCTTTGCCGGCTATTTCGACATCGACTGGAGCCGGAAGCTGACATTGCCGCGGCTTGGAAAGCCGGTGGATGAGGCTTTGGCGGCAGGCGAATTCAAGCTTCGATATGATGTCGCCAACGGCCGGATGATGCTTTTCCATTTCGACGATCCGCTGCCGCTTTCGGACGAGAGTGCAAAAGAGGTCTTGGCGGAAGCCGGGTCCGACGCCGCGCGATTGCAGGCCTTCTCCGCCGACCCGGTCCGAATGAAAGAGCTGCTCGGAAAGCAGCATTGGCAATTGCTGTGCTGGAAGGATGCCGCGGCAAATTTGAGCTACCGTCGTTTCTTCGAGGTTGCGGAGTTGGTCGGCCTTAGAGTGGAAGACCCTTCCGTGTTCGAAGCGACGCATCGTCTCGTGATCGATCTGGTCCGCTCCGGCCAGGTCCAGGGGCTGCGTATCGATCATATCGACGGTTTGGCGGATCCGAAGGCTTATCTCGACCGCTTGCGACAAGCCGTCGGCTTCGAGACGTTCCTTGTCGTCGAGAAGATTCTCGGGCCTCATGAAGCCTTGCCATCGGATTGGCCAGTTTCCGGAACGACCGGATATGAATTCATTACGGCAATGGCCGATCTTTTCGTCGAGGAAGAAGGGCTCGGCAAGATCGATGCGGCATACAGAATGGTCGGCGATGATCACGTCAACTTCGCAAGCGCGCTGAGGGCCGCGAAACTGCAAATGGTCGAGCGCAACTTTGCAGGGGAAATGGCGCGATTGGCCGAACTCGTGCATCGTCTCCTTCCGCAGTTCGGCGAGGAAGCACTTTCCACGGCACTTCGGGAGCTTCTGACGGCTTTTCCGGTCTACCGCACATACGGATATCAGGGTGCGTTGTCAGCAGAAGATGACACCGTCCTGCGCGACGCCATCGAGAGGGCTCGTCTCTCGTCTGCGTCGCCGGCGGCGCTGAATGCGCTGGGCGAGCTGCTCCGAGGCGAAATCGCTGGCTCCGAGGCCATGGAGTTCAGAGCTCGTTTGCAGCAACTGAGCGGCCCGGTGATGGCAAAGTCGGTCGAGGATACGCTTTTCTACCGCTATAATCGCCTGCTCGGGATGAACGAGGTCGGTGGCGAGCCGGCGCGATCGCCCGGAGGTGTCGCCGCGGTTCATCGTTTCATGCTGGATCGATGCCGGCGGCAACCGTGCGGACTATCCGCAACCTCGACGCATGATACCAAACGCGGCGAGGATGCGCGTGCGCGCCTCTACGCTTTAACGCAACGCCCCAAGCTGTGGATTGACGGGGTCGAACGCTGGCGACGCATGAATGCTCGCTTTCGCTCCGATCTTGCCGATGGACCGGCGCCCGAACCCAATATCGAGTGGATGCTGTATCAGGCGCTCCTCGGCATCTGGCCGGCCCCGATGAGACAACGTGATCGGGAAGATCTGTGCGAGCGGCTTTCAGCCTATGCCCAAAAGGCGATCCGCGAGGCGAAACTACGAACGGACTGGATGGATTCCGATGAGGTCTATGAAGCGGCGGTGCTCGATTTCGTCCGTGAGCTTCTCTCCGAGACGAACAATGAGTTTTTGACCGATTTCGGGTCAACCGTCGCTCCCTTCGTCGAGCTTGGTTATCGCAACAGCCTTTCGCAGCTGCTGATCAAGCTCACCGCCCCCGGTATTCCGGATATCTATCAGGGCGCCGAGACACTCGACTTCAGCATGGTCGACCCCGACAACAGAAGGCCGGTTTCTCATATTTGGGCTGGGGTGCCCAGGTCGGAACCGGCGTCCTTGAAGAGACAGATCACTCGCAGCGTACTGCGCTATCGCCGTGACAATCCCGCTCTCTTCCTCAACGGGACTTACCTGCCGCTGGAGGTTGCAGGTCCGAAGAAGGACAGCCTCATCGTTTTCGCGCGCTTTTTTCGCGAACAGGTTGCGATTACCGTCGCCTCGCGCCTGACCGATCCGGACAGGCCCGTATCCGAATTTTGGGAGGATACCACCATCGTCATGCCGCCGGAGATCGATTGCCGCATGCGAGATCTGCTGACGGGAAACCTATGGCCTTCCGGCGATCTTGCTGTCGCTGGCTTGCTGGCGGTTCATCCGGTCGCGTTCCTTGTGAAGCCGGATTAGCGCGTGTGAGCCCAGGCCCGCAGCTGCGAGCCAACCTTTTGGAACAAAGCGACTTATTGGGGTGTTTCTGCTGGGCATCAACGATGAGGTTTCCATGACAGACGACCGAAAGCGGACTGCGATTGAGCCGGGGGACTTTACGCGCCTGGGTGCGACTTATGACGGCGCCGGCGTCAATTTCGCGCTCTTTAGCGCCTATGCGGAAAAAGTGGAGCTTTGCCTTTTCGATGATTCCGGCAGCCGGGAGGTCGAGCGAATTGTTCTGCCGGAATTCACGAATGAGATCTGGCACGGCTATGTGCCGGGATTGAAGCCGGGTGCCTTATACGGCTATCGCGTCCATGGTCCTTTCGAACCGGAAAAGGGGCATCGTTTCAATCCTCACAAGCTGCTCGTCGATCCTTATGCCCGTGAGCTCGTGGGGGCCGTGGAATGGTCTCAGGCGCAATTCGCTTATATCCTGGACGACGAGCAGAAAGACCTTTCCTTCGACGATACGGACAGCGCTGCGCAAATGCCCAAATGCCGCGTCATCGACCTCGCTGACAAGGACAGGGCGCCTAGCCAAAAGCCATCCGTTCCGTGGTCTCGTACAATCTTTTACGAGACCCACGTCAAGGGCTTGACCATGCTGCATCCGGCAATCCCGGAGAATTTGCGCGGCACCTTCGAGGGCGTGGGGCAAAAGGTCATCGTCGATTACATCAAGAGCCTGGGGATTACGTCCGTCGAACTGCTCCCGATCCATTTCTTCCCCGATGACAGCTATCTGTTGGACAAGGGGCTCCGCAACTATTGGGGCTATAATACGCTCGCCTTCTTTGCCCCAGCCTCCCGCTATTACGGTCCAAACGGCCTCATCGGCTTTCGGGAAATGGTGCGTGCATTCCATGATGCCGGCATCGAGGTCATCCTGGACGTCGTCTACAACCATACGGCCGAGGGCAATGAGCTTGGCCCGACCCTTTCCTTCAAGGGGATCGACAATTTTTCCTACTATCGCACTTTGCCTGACCAGCCGCGCTACTACATCAATGATACGGGGACAGGTAATACGATCAATACGTCCCATCCGCGCGTTCTGCAGATGGTCACGGATTCCCTTCGCTATTGGGCCGAAGAGATGCATGTCGATGGCTTTCGCTTCGACCTCGGTACCATCCTTGGCCGCGAACCGGAAGGGTTCGATCAGCGCAGCGGCTTTTTCGACGCGGTCGGACAGGATCCCGTGCTTTCACAAGTCAAGCTGATCGGCGAGCCTTGGGATATCGGTCCCGGCGGCTATCAGGTCGGCGGATTTCCTCCGGGGTGGGCGGAATGGAACGACAAGTATCGGGATACGGTGCGGGATTACTGGAAAGGTACGCCCGGCACCACAAGAGATTTCGCCGCGAGAATTCTGGGATCCGGGGATGTCTACGATCTGCGAGGGCGCAGACCGTGGGCGAGCGTCAACTTCATTGCGGCTCACGACGGCTTCACGCTCAACGATCTGGTCTCATACAACGATAAGCATAATGAGGCCAACGGGGAGGAAAACAGGGACGGTCACAGCGATAACCGCAGCTTCAATTACGGTGCGGAAGGGCCGACTGAAGACGAGGGCATCAATGCAATCCGCGAGCGGCAGAAACGCAATTTCCTGGCGACGCTCTTCCTTTCGCACGGGACACCGATGTTGCTGGGAGGCGATGAAATCGGCCGAAGCCAGATGGGCAATAACAACGGCTATTGCCAGGACAACGAGCTCAGCTGGCTCCATTGGCAGGATGCCCATGGAAGCGCCGAAACGCTGCAGATGTTTGCGCGGCGCCTGATCTCCCTGAGACAGGAACACTCCATTTTAAGACGAGAGAACTGGCGAGACGGCCTGGTCGTCACATGGCTCAATCCCTCCGGCGACGAACAAAGCGAAGAGGAATGGGCAAACGGTGATTGCACGGCGATAGGGCTGCGGCTTTCGCGCTCGCACCCTCTCGAAGAGGGGTGGGACGACGTGCTGATTTTGTTCAATCCCCGCGACGAAAATGTCGGCTTTACCCTGCCGGATGACAAGCGCTGGATGCGCGAGGTTTCGACTTCGGACCCGCGCGCGCAAGGCGCGGAAGCGATCGCCGATGGAACACTTGATCTCGAAAGCCGGAGCCTGGCGATGCTGCGGTCGAGCTGAGCCGGGCTCCGGCTTTCTGAAAGTGCGACGGGCGGCTGCGGCTATCGCGCGCGGTCGTCTCCGTCGTTTCGAAATTGTAATCGGGCAGCACTTCTATTTGGCCTTATGACCCTTGCCTTAAGTCAACAGTCGACATCCAGAGGAGGATATAGTGTTCAAACGCTTGATTTTACTCAGTTTCGCTTTTGCCCCCGCTACGGCTTTCGCGCAATCGGCCGATCTGGAGGCGACCTGCAAGGCTGTCGCTCAGAATTTCTTCCTGTCCGAGAAGTTCGCGATTGGCGCGATTCAGTCATTTCCGGAACTCAAGCCGCCCGGTGTTCGCATGGCTTATTCCACTCGGGCCGGCACGGCTCCGGCTGACATGACCGACACGTTCGAATGCGAATTCGCAAAGCAGGACAAGCCTCATGAGCTCGTCAAATTCTGCGTGTCGACCACTTGCTACACCGCCAACGATGACGATGCCGACCGCAAGCGCCGCTTCGAGGAGATGCGTATTCTTCTGCAGCGAGCCGAGCAATAAGAGCGCGACCTGCAAGAGGAGGAACCCAGGCATTCGGGCGCGATAGCTTGGGAATACCGAGAATCAACATCGCGGCGGCGTGCTGAAAAGCGGAGTTGTCACACGAGCCGGGCGAGGCGAGATTTTCCAGATGGCGGTCCAGTCAGCGACCATTGTCTCGATGTCCTGATTTCTACGCCGATTTCGCCAGGGAAGGCCGTGTTCTGGAATTCCATGATCAACACGCCCCAGAGGTCGAACATGACGACGTTTTACTTTCATACGAGAGACAGGGAAAGTGTACTGGAGGATGATCAGGGGCAAGATTTCCCGGATCTCATCTGCGCTATTGATGAGGCCAAGCGGATCCTGGCGGAAATGGCGGCGGATGGAATTCCGCAAAGGGGCGGGGAACGTCTTGTTGTCGAGATTGCCAGGAGCGACAAGGTCGCCCTTGTGCAGTTGGCTCTCACGATGGAGATTGCCTACCTTGCGCTTGAACAGGACACGGTAAAGCCCTAGCCAGGCAGCGCTTTCTCGGGGAAGCTGGCTGCCCGGGTACGGCATTTCGACAGACGAAGCGCCGTCGCCATATACGCTGCGGCCGCAGGCTAATGGTGCTTGAAATACTGCACTTCGCGCTCGTGTTTTTCTGCGGCTTCCCGGGTCTTGAAGGTTCCGAGGTTCTTGCGCTTTTGCGTCTTTGGATCGACCTTGCGCGAATAGAGACGATATTCACCGGATTTAAGTTTGCGGATCATGGGGCGATCTCCTTTACCAGGAATATAATTCCGAAAGAGCGCTGGAGTTCCGGGACCCCTGCCACCGGGCACGTTTGCCTCCTCGCGTTCCCTGTGCAAATTGCGGAGCCAACTGGCCGCTGGCGTGGTCGCCGCATCGGCGGCGGCGAAAGATTCCAAAGGTGAAGCGGTTCACTATGCAGACATGCCTCATGCGGTTGACCATAAATGGCAAGGGGATCGCCATCACGCCTGACAAGACGCTCTGATAAAGGCTCTTCCCCGGCGAGCAGAAGGTGATCCATCTCTCCTTACGACGTCGTCGGGGATAGGGCGGCTGCGGGGATGCGCAGCGCAATTCTCAATCCGGCCGGATTCCACTCGCGCTGGATGGATCCTTGCAGCGAGCCAATTGTCGCCCGCTCGAGTTGGGTGCCGAAGCCGCCGGCACCCTCGGGTCGTTTGACCGGCGGTCCCCCGGTCTCGGTCCATAGCAATGTGAAATCCGTGTCGCATCGGACATCGATGTCGATGCGCCCATCATGTGCGGAGAGGGCGCCGTATTTTATCGCGTTCGTCGAAAACTCGTGCAATAGCAATGCAAGCGACGTCAGCATGGCGCCATGCACCGTGATATCGTGCCCTCGTATCGATACCCGTTCTATATTGCCGTTCTGATGCGCGGCGAAAAGAGCCTTGACGAGCGTGAACAGAGTCGTTTCCCGAGACTGGATCATGTCGCGGCTGATATCGGGCAATGTTAGCTCATAGGCGATCGCCAATGCGGCTATTCTTTCCCGCATATCGCTTGCAAGCTCCTGTGCCGAGGTCGCGGCACGCTCGCTTAGCCCGATGACGGCATTCATGATCGCAAAGATGTTCTTTACGCGATGGTTCATCTCCTGAAGCAGCAGCATCTGGCGCTCCGCAGCGCGCTTGCGCTCGGACACGTCGCGCGCAACCTTTGAGGCGCCGATGATGTTTCCATTGCTGTCGCAAACAGGCGAAACCGTTAGCGAAATATCAAGGAAGGTTCCATCTTTGCGACGTCGAACGGTTTCATAGTGTTCGATCCTCTTTCCCGCGCGAATGCTGGCGATGATCGTGTCTTCCTCGTGTAACCTGTCCTCGGGGATGATAAGGGTTATATGCTTGCCGACCGCATCCTCGGCGGTGAAACCAAAAAGTCGTTCGGCACTCCTGTTCCAACTGGTGATAACGCCGTTGACAGACTTGCTGATGATGGCGTCGTCAGAGTTTTCGACAATGGCGGCAAGCAAGGCCTGCGCCGGCGGAGCGTGGATGCCGGCTCCCTCCTCGGACGCAGCCTTTCGCTGTGCTGGCGGCAAAATTCCTTCCGCCTTGTACTCGCGGGCTGTTACCGGCGCCGGATGGTCTGTCTCCCCCCTCATCTCTCTCTCTCCCAGTTTCACATTCACGGGCAGCGCGCGTCGGTCCCTGCCATATTCCCACACTTGCGCAAAAACTGAGCCGCATCCCCATTGCATGAGTATCCGTCTTGTCTGCCGACGAGCACCGGCGATGAACAGGCGGATCACATCAATAAACTAGGTATTGCTGTGAACTTTGCCACAGAATCCGCGTTTCTGTCTGATAGCGTACGTTCGTTGTGGCGCGCTTCCAAGAAGAATAGTCTTCTGTGTCCGCTGACAGGGGGTGCCCATGGCAAGGGATGGTTTATCCTCTTGCCCAACCAGGAAGAAGCGATCCATGCCCGCTCCCCACCAATCCGTCATTCGAAACAAGCTCCTCTCGCTCCTTCCCCCTGCTGACTATGAGCAAATCGCAGCCGAATTTGAGCATATCGTGCTGCCGCGCGGCACTGTCATCGGAGAAGCCGGACAGCCGATCGACTACGTGTATTTCCTGTCATCAGGC
This sequence comes from Rhizobium sp. SYY.PMSO, assembly GCF_046840415.1. Lineage (NCBI taxonomy): Bacteria > Pseudomonadati > Pseudomonadota > Alphaproteobacteria > Hyphomicrobiales > Rhizobiaceae > Rhizobium > Rhizobium sp. SYY.PMSO. The sequence goes on along the minus strand of NZ_CP177351.1, from coordinate 1,141,620 downwards.
ATAGGGTCCATCGTGGCTTCCACGCCGGAAGGCCGCCGTGCGGAGGCAGGTGTGTTCGGGTTCGACGGCTATGTGCCTACATCCGCTGTCGCGGGCACCGAGTTCAACGCTCACGATGTCATCATTCAGCTGGACGCCGAAGCCTATCGGATAAGCTATGCTTCGTTTCGCTATCTCATGGACCGCAATCGGAACCTTAACAAGCTCATGATCCGCTCCATCGAGGCATTTGCCGTGCAATTGGCCTATACCGCCATTTCGAACGCCCTTCATGAGGTCAATGAACGGTTGGCACGATGGCTGTTGATGTGCCATGATCGGGTCTCCGGGAATGAAATCGCCCTGACCCATGATTTTATCTCCCTGATGCTTGCCGTGCGTCGACCAAGCGTGACTACGTCGCTGCATATATTGGAAGGTAACGGCTTCATTACGGCGCAACGAGGGAATATCACGATCCGGAACAGGCCCGCGCTGGAAGAATTCGCTCACGATGCCTATGGAAAGCCCGAGGAAGAATACAGGCGCTTGATGAAAGGCATCTTTTGATGCCGATGGCACCGGCACCATCGGCATTATCGTTTGGAAGCAAGAATAGAAGCGGCTTCTATGACACGCTACTTCTTTCATATTCGTCGAAATGGCGAAGTGGTTCGCGACGGCGAAGGCGACGAGTTCGCGACGATGGACGATGCGCGTTCGAGCGCAATAAAAGCCGTGCGGGAGCTTGTCGCTGCTCGGATCAAGAACGGCGAGGTTGTTCCCGATGAACATCTGGACGTGCGCGATGAGGCCGATGCATTAAAATTCTCGATCTCGTTCCACCAGGTGGTTCGCGATCATCTCAAGCTGCGGCGCCTCAGAAATCGCCGATAAGTCGGCGATATTCCGCCTCCGGCTTGCCGTAGCAGCTCCCCGCGAACTCCTCCATTCCTTTTCGATCGCGGATCGTTATGCGACCGCGTTCCGCCCGCACAAGCTTTTTGCCCTCAAGCACATGCAATGCCGTCGTGATGCTCGGTCTTCGCACACTAAGCATGGAGGAGATGAACTCATGGGTTAAGGTTATCTCGTCGCCTTCGACCCTGTCGTGACACATGAGCAACCAGCGGGCAAGCCGTTCATCGACCTGGCAATTTGCGTTGCACAAGGCGGTATAGGAAATCTGTGACGCAAAAGTCTGGATGAAGCGGGCCAGCAGATTTGCAAAGACGGGATTTTTCGGGAGAGCGGCTTGAAGGGCCTGCAAGGGTATTCGAAGGCCGTGGCCCTCCACCTGCATGAAAACCTCATGGATGCTGATCGTTCCCCCGACGCCCGCCGGCATGGGTGAAAAACCCTCTCGCCCGAACATCCCCGCCTCGGCACGCTGATCGGCCGTTGAGACCGTGACGACGGACCCAATTCCGCTACAGAGAAAATAGACGTCGTCTATCGGGCTATCGGCGCCGGCAATGTTGAAGCCACGGCTGAGGTTGACGGATTCGAGCTGCTTGCTGATCTTGCGAAATTCATTCTCAGGTAGACGAGCGAGAAGCCGGTTTCTTATCATTGAACGTTCTAGGTCGGGCATGGCTCTCGCAGGAGATCGGGCATGAAATGAGGCGGGCTGGCCGGCAAGCCCGGAGCTTTTTGGACGGATGCCGATTCTATAGCACCCTCGCGTTCGGGGATGATTTTAGGTACGCTGGCAGACGCTCCCGCCATCTCGAGGCGGACAGACGCAGGCGATTTTCTCAGGAGAGATCAGCGGCGCTATCGCGAGGAGAGGTTGCTTCCTGGTGAAGGAGGATACGAGCTGCGCCGAACGGTTGCCCTTGCGGGATGGAGTGGGCACGGCAAGGGCCGGGAAACGGAAGGGCGCAGCCTGCTCGATTTGAACGGCGCAACAGCCATGACAGGTACGCAGGCTCGCTATGCGGCAAGAAATTCTCGCGCCGGAGGGCGGCGCATACGGGCCGCAACCGGAGACAAAGTGAAAGGACCGAGGCGCCAGGATCACCGGCCTGCTGCGGAACGATCGCTGAATTCCCGTTTCGATCGGACGATCAGAACGATGCTACTTCCCCAATTGCTTGGCCATCTGCAGGTGATGTTCGAGAGTAGGCCGCGTATTGGCAGCCCATGCCTTCAAGGCTGGGTTGTCGCCTTTTTCACCGTATCGCTTGAAAAGGTCGACGGCACTTGCATGCGCAGAACGTTGATCGGAATCATAGCGTTGAATGAATTCCTTTCCATTCAGCTTCTGGAGTCTCGCCAACATCTTTTTCTGGTTGGAGGTCATATCCGGGGGAAGGGTTGCATTTGCCTTGCCGCTCGTCACCAGATCTTTCAATTGCATTGTTGTCTTTTGGTGATCGTCGACCATCTGCTGGGCAAAGGCCTTCGTCTGCTTATCGCCACGCTGCAAGGCGAGCTTGCTGGCTTCGATTTCGAACATGTCGCTGCTTGCGGCCTCGTTGACGAAATCCTGCGTTGTGGGCGCGATGCCGACCAGGGAATTGACGCCTGTCTTTTCGGCAGCTGATTGGGCAAATGCCGCCGCGGCGAGGGAAACTATTGCTGCGGTGAGAATGAAACGCTTCATGGCACTCTCCTTTCTTCGATATCCGAACTCCGGAAAGTCCCGAGCGTTCCATTTTCAAAGCGCAATCGTCGTAGAGGCGGCATTGAATAATAGCGTCAAGGCCATCCCGCCGTCCCTGTGAAAGCGGCTTTGCGCTTCAGGGGGCCTGCACTCGCATCCCGCGTCAGCGTCTCATCACATTCATGACGAGCGAAACGACGAAGAAGATGAGGAAGATAAAGAACAGGACCTGTGCGATAGAGGCCGACGCACCCGCGATCCCACCGAATCCAAGGGCGCCTGCGATCAAGGCGACGACGAGGAATACCAAGGCATAATAAAGCATCTTACTCTCCATTGTTTGCTGGATGGAGAACGGAGCTGATAGTTCTTTGTTCCAAAAATCGGAGGCGGCGTCAGCCTGCGAATATCCGTTGTCGTGACGATGCCTTCTGGCCACCCCCAGCGGGCGGCGGGGGGTCGGCGGCATCGAAGTACATTTTCGCCGGTGCCGTCAGCACGAACCAGAGGCTGGCGCCAAGCAGGAAGAGACCTGCTGCCTCATCGCTCGCCGGCACGCAAAAGGGAAAAGCGGCGCCGGTGAGCAAGACCGTCAGGCGTGTGGCCCATTCTGCCTCGCGCTTGCGCGCGGCCCTGGCGGCCAGCGCGCGATAGGACCGTATATCGTAGTCCTGGCTGATCCGGGCAAATGCCAGCAGATGAAGGGACGGCGCACAAAGCATCAGGAGTGTGCCAAGCGCGAAAATATAGATGGTGCCGTCAAGCAGCAGGCTGCTTGCCGAGAGCAGGATGAAAATGACGATAATGTTCCAAAGGGGTGCAAGCTTCTGGGGAGGATGACCTGTGCGTTCATGCCAAATCCGCATGGCCGCCGCCGCTGCAAGAAGCAACGGTCGATCAATGTGACGATTAAGGAATTCCATGGCGCGCCCTTCCAAAGCTCGCGCCAGCTATCAGCAGAGAAATTCGGCGTCAGCATGGCAGGATCCCGAATGCCATGTGAAAGATGCGTTTCTCTGCTCATTGATGCCGGCTGGAACATTCCACGACCGGCAGGGTTGATTGCACGCTTCGCCTTTTGCAAGCGGCTCCGGCAGTGCGCCGGCGCAACCTCAGGTCACAATACCGAAACTCTGGAAAACCTTTCGCCATGACACTTCTCGACGAGGCCATCAAGATCGCACTCAAGGCTCATGAGGGTCAAACCGATAAGACCGGTCGGCCGTACTTCGAACATTGCCAACGGATTGCGCTTCTTGTTTCCGGTGATGAAGCCCGTACGGTCGCCTATCTTCACGACGTTGTCGAGAAAGGAAAGGATTGGACGCCGGATCGCTTGCGAGAAGAAGGCTTTCCGACGCGGATTGTCTCCGCCGTCGAAGCGCTGACGCGACGCCCGGATGAAGCGGATGATGAATTCATCAACCGCGCAGCGTCGAACGCCCTGGCGCTGACGGTCAAACGCGCCGATCTCGAAGACAACCTTTGGCAAAGCGAGCAGACCGGCCAAAGCAGGGCAAAATATGAGCATGGTCTGCGTGTGCTGCTTGAGGTTACGAATAGAAATAGACATCGTCTGTAACGCCCCGTCTCTCTGCCGCTTCGACTGCAACTGAAGCGCTCTGCCACCAATCTGATCTGCCTGCCTGGTTCTTCGGGAACGCTACCCTCCCTTCGCGGTTAGATCATCGGCCCAACCCGAGGAGAACGATGATGAGCCTGAAGGCGCTAGCCCTGAACGCAACTTTGAAGACCTCCCCTGACAAGGAGCCATCCTCCACAGGCCGAATGCTTGCGCTTGTGGCGGAGGCGCTTGCCGGCGAAAAGGTGGAGTCGACCACAATTCGCCTTGCCGACTTTAATGTTCTGCCCGGCGTCACATCCGATCAGGGGCCGACAGACGATTGGCCGAAAATCCGCCGAATGATTCTGGAGGCGAACATTCTGATCATCGGTACGCCGATCTGGATGGGACAGCCGTCGAGCGTCGCGAAACGCGCGTTGGAGCGCATGGATGCCTTTCTGTCGGAAACGGACGACAAGGGCCGAATGGTGTCGTATGGCCGCGTCGCCGCAGTGGCGGTGGTCGGCAACGAGGACGGTGCCCATCATGTCTCCGCAGAGCTTTACCAGGCACTCAATGATGTCGGCTTCACGATCCCGGCCAACGCTGTCGCCTATTGGGTAGGGGAGGCCATGGGGAGCACGAACTTCGTTGATCTGGACGCAGTTCCGGATAACGTCGCCAAGGCGGTCAAGATGCTGGCGCGCAATACAGCGCATCTGGCGAGATTGCTGAACGAGAACGAATATCCGGGTCAAGGATAAGGGCGTGTCTGTCGGTCGGCCGGGAAACGGCGCGCATCTCGCGTCAAGGCTCCCGGCCAAAGTCCTTCCGAAGTTCTTTCTTCGCCTTTTCCAATGTCGCGCGCCGCGATTTCGAAAGCTGATCGCCCGCTCGATTGATATAGAAGTTCAGCATTGACATGGCGGATTGAAACGGGCGGGCTTTACGCCGTTTGCTATGTTCGGCGGATTGCTTCAGGGAGGAGGCGATCTCCTTGGCGCTACCCTTCTTGAACACGCCCTTCTCGAGATCGAGGGAATCGCTACTTTCCGTCACATGATGCGACCATTTCCTTGTTTCGTGCTCAGGCATTGTTCCATCCCTTATTGACATGGATCGGGGCTGCGGCGGACAAGCGCGTATGAAGCACTTCGCCGGCGGAAGCCGCTTCAGCCGTCTCGCGATTCGTCATCGCCTTTTTGTTTGAAAGCGTCGGCGACGCGGCGTTTGCGGGGATGGTCAATATTTTCGCCGCGGGCGTCGCGTGCCTTTTCTCCACCATCCTTGGCGGGAAGATAGCCGGCGGGCTTCGAGCCGGCCGGTCCTTCCCATCGCGGCGATTGATCTGTCGTCCCCGGCGCGCCGTCTCGTGGCTGTTGATGTTTCATTGTCGTTTCTCCTTTGACCAGGCCGGGTTCCCGACATCTTGCCATCGCCTTGAAACCCGCGGGGCGGTGCGTTGTTCCCCGACAAGGCTGCAACGTGCGCGGCTTGAGTAAGCCTGCGAGAGCGACGCCGGAACGGGAACTTTCAACTCGGGTTCTCGTTTGGAACATTGCAAGAGCAAATCCAGGGGAATTCGGTGACGCAGATTTTCACGGCATCTGCTGATACGAGACTGCGCGCATCCCTGCTCGCCGCCGTTATTTTGATGTTTCTGCCGGTTCTGTTCGTCGGCGGTTATGCCAGCTCCAGCTACGGCACGCTGGTTGGTTGGGTACAGGACCAACCCGTTCCCTTCAGTCACGAGCATCATGTGGCGGGTCTCGGCATCGACTGTCGCTATTGTCACACCTCTGTCGAGACAAGCGCCCGCGCGGGCCTGCCCGCGACCCATATCTGCATGAGCTGTCATTCGCAGATCTGGACGGGCGCGAAGATGCTCGCCGCCGTGCGCCATAGCCTTGCAGCCAACGTACCGCTGATATGGAACCGTGTGAGCCGACTGCCTGATTATGTCTACTTCAATCATTCGATCCACGTCGCCCGCGGCGTTGCCTGCGTGACCTGCCACGGGCGGGTCGACCGGATGCCGCTGATGTCCCGTGCACACCCTTTCCAGATGCAATGGTGCCTGGATTGCCACCGAAACCCGGCGCCAAATCTGCGGCCCCCCGATCAGGTGACGCGCATGGATTGGTCCGACTGGGAGGCCGCCCCGGAACAACACAAGGATTTCGGTGAGCAGGTGATGAAGGCCTACGGGATCGAACCGACGAAGCTTATCCAATGCAACATCTGTCACAGGTGAGCCCATGACCGAGCGCCCAGTTTCAAAGGATGCCATCCGCGAACGTCTCGCCGGCAAAACGGGCAGGCATTTCTGGCGCGCTCTGGAAGAACTTGCCAATACCGAGGAGTTTCATCGATTTTCAAGGCGTGAATTTCCAATGCTGCACAGCAACGGCATCAATATCGATCGGCGGTCGCTATTGAAGGTCATGGCCGCCTCGCTTGCGCTTTCCGGGCTCTCGGCCTGCAAGGGCGAGGAGGATGAGGAGGCGCTTCCCTACGTTGAGTCGCCCGAGGGCATTACTGTCGGAATCGCGAAATGGTATGCGACTGCCGTGACCTTTGCCGGCTACGTGCAACCCGTTCTTGGCAAGACCTTTGCCGGCAGGCCGGTTAAACTGGAGGGAAATCCCGATCATCCGGCGTCTCGCGGCGCGACCGATGCTTTTACGCAGGCGGCGCTGCTCGGCCTGTACGATCCTGGCCGCTCGCAAACGCCGCTTCATCTGGGCAAGCCCGCTGATTGGGAGGCGTTTGATGCCGAGATGGCCGCAAACGCCAGCGCGCTCGATACGGTTCAGGGACAAGGTTTCCGCGTTCTGACCACCCCTTTCAGTTCACCGACGATGCATATCCGGATCGAGGCCATGATGAGGCGCTGGCCGAAGGCCCGCTGGCATGTTTGCGACCCTTTGCCCGACGCGGCGCGATTGGACGCCACGCAGCGTGTTTTTGGACGGCAATTGATTTTCCAGCCGGCATTCGCTGCCGCGGAAACCATCGTGAGCCTCGATGATGACTTTCTCGGCCCCGGTCCATTCCAGACCGCCAATGCCCGGTCCTTCGCCGACCGTCGGCGGCTGCGCCAGGAGAAACAGGGGGGGTGCCGGCTGTTCGTTGCCGAACCGACACCCTCGCTCACGGGCACTGTTGCCGATATGCGCCTGAGCGCGTCTCATTCCGCGATGGATCGTTTGCTGCGGGCCATCGGATCCGAGATCGGCTTTGAAGGTCTCGGCGAGGTCAGCCTTGTCGAGCATGAGCGCCGGTGGGTCGCCAGTGCCTCGTCTGCTCTCCGAACATCGAAATCTAAGGGTTTGATATTGATCGGAGCGCATCATGATGCCGATCTCCAGACGCTTGGCCTCCTGATCAACGAGAGGTTGGGAAGCTTGGGAAATACGCTGCGTTTCCTGGACCCGATCATCGCGCCGGCGCCGGATGGGTCTCGATCGCTCGATGCGCTCGCAGCCGATATGCAGGCCGGCAAGGTTTCCACGCTGGCGATCATCGGCGCCAATCCCGCCTATCACGCGCCGGCCGATCTCGGGTTTCGCGATGCGTTGCAGAAGGTGAAGCTGCGCATTCACGCGGGTCTCTATGTCGATGAGACCGCCTCCTTTTCTCATTGGCATGTGCCGCTTCAACATGATCTGGAGAGCTGGAGCGACGGACATGCCGTCGATGGCAGCACCATCATCTGTCAGCCTCTGGTCCGGCCCTTCTATGCCGTACGGTCGGCCCATGTCGTGCTTGAAAATCTAATGGCACGCGCTGCCACCGATCGGGATCTGGTACAGGAGACATGGCGAACAGCATGGGGGCAGGCGTTCGACGAACGATGGCGCGATGCGCTCAATCGCGGTTTTGTTTCGGACACGGCCGCATCACCGGTCAGCCCTGCCGTTCTCGACCGAACCATTCCATCGGCAGCCGCCGTTTCCGGCTCCGGCCTGAATTTGGCCATCCGCCCTGATGCGGGTGTTTGGGACGGCACTCTCTCCGAAAATGCCTGGGCGCAGGAAACGCCGCGACCACTGACGAAGATCACATGGGGCAACGCGATCCTCATCAGTCCGCAGCTTGCATCCCGGAGGCAGCTGGAGAACGGCGCCGAAGTCCGGTTGATGGCGGATAGAGCTGCCATTACCGGGCCGGTGTGGATCATGCCGGGCCAGGAGGAAGATACGATAACCGTCACACTTGGTTACGGGCGGGAGTTGAAGGACTCCATTGCCGCAGGCCTTGGCTATGACGCGTACACTCTTCGACGATCGAGCGCGCTATGGCATATTCCCGGCGTCACCATCGAGCCGACCGGCAACACATTGCAGGTGGCGACGACACAATTACATCAAGCGATCGACGGTTTCGATTTCATTCGAACCGTGGAAACCGGTGAGCTCGATCCCCAATCCCGGGCGAGCCGCAAGCTCAAGCCGCCGTCGCTCTATCCGGATCGGCCGATGTCGGACCCATCCTGGGGGATGTCGATCGACCTCGACCTCTGCATCGGCTGCAATGCCTGCGTCACCGCCTGCCAAGCAGAAAACAATATTCCGGTTGTCGGCAAGGATCTCGTCGCGGAGGGGCGGCAAATGCATTGGTTGCGGATCGATCATTATCATGAAGGGGACGTAACGGCACCGAAATCCTATTTTCAGCCGGTTCCCTGCATGCATTGCGAGCAGGCGCCTTGCGAGATGGGTTGCCCCGTCAATGCGGCCGTCCATAGCATCGATGGCCTGAACCTGCAGATCTATAATCGTTGTATCGGCACGCGCACTTGCTCGTCCTACTGTCCCTATAAGGTCCGTCGTTTCAACTGGTTCGATTTTACCGAAGGCGACACGGACTCCGTCAAGGCCATGCGCAATCCCGACGTGACGGTGCGCAGCCGCGGCGTCATGGAAAAATGCACCTATTGCGTCCAGCGTATCGCCGAGGCGCGAATTGTGGCCGACAAGGACGGGAGGCCGATCCGCGACGGCGAGATTGTCACCGCCTGCCAGCAAGCCTGTCCAACGCAGGCGATCTCGTTCGGCAATGTCGCCGATCCCAATTCCGCCGTCAGCCGCCGCAAAGCCGGCTCGCGCGACTACAGCCTGCTCGAAGAGGCCAATACGCGGCCACGAACGACCTATCTCGCCCGTATCGAGGATTCGGCGATCGCGAAGGTGGAGGCGGCGGGATGAGCGCGAAGATTCGCAATCGGGATGCGTCGGCGACTGCCCGCATCACCCGGATCCCGCTGAAATATCCGGCGCCGGGCGCATGGTGGGTATGTTTCGCGTTTTCGCTGCTGCTGCTCTTGTCCTTCGCCATATCGGCGACGGTGCTTCTGATTTACGGCGTCGGCGTGTGGGGCAACAATATTCCCGTCAACTGGGGTTTGGCGATTGCCAACTATATCTGGTTTCTCGGCATCGGCCATGCCGGCACGCTGATCTCGGCGCTCCTGCTTTTGCTGGGCGCCCACTGGCGCAATTCGCTCAACCGCTTCGCCGAAGCGATGACGCTGTTTGCTGTCGTCTGTGCGGGGCTTTATCCGATCCTGCATCTTGGCCGACCCTGGTTCTTCTATTGGATCGCTCCCTATCCGAATACGATGACGATCTCGCCGCAGTTCAAGAGCCCTTTGAGCTGGGATTTCTTCGCCGTCCTTACCTATCTCACCGTTTCAATACTGTTCTGGTACATTGGCATCATCCCCGATCTGGCGGCAGTACGCGACCGGGCGAAGCGGCGTTGGCAGCAGGTGGTTTACGGCATTGCGGCGCTCGGCTGGCGGGGTTCTGCGAGGCACTGGGCAAGATGGAACCAGGCCTATCGGCTGACGGCGGCGATTGCGGTCCCGCTGGTGGTTTCCGTCCACTCCGAAATCTCGCTCCTCTTTGCGGCCGGCCCGATCCCCGGCTGGACCTCCACCGTCTTTCCGCCCTATTTCGTGCTTGGAGCGGCCTTTTCAGGTTTCGCCGTCGTCGCCATGATCGCGGTCGTCTTGCGCCATGCGCTTGGCCTCGGAATGCTGGTCACCGGCCGTCATCTGGACTTGCTGGGACGCTTCTTGCTCGCGACCGGCCTGATGACGGCCTATGGGTACGTCGCCGAGGTGTTCGACAGCCTTTATGGAGGCGATCCGCAGGAGATCGGGACCCTGATGGATCGGCTGACCGGCGCCTATTCCTTCAGCTATTGGGGAGCCGTCGTCCTCAATTTCGTGCCGCTGCAGCTGCTGTGGTTCAAAAGCGTGCGATGCAAGCCGCTTGCGCTGTTCCTGATCGGCCTGTCTGCCACGATCGGCATGTGGTTCGAGCGCTACATGCTGCTGACGACGTCGCTCTATCGTGATTATCTCGTTTCTTCCTGGGGTCAGTATCATCCGAGCATATGGGAATGGGGCCTCTATGCCGGCATGCTCGGCGTCTTTCTGACGCCGTTCCTCCTCTTCGTGCGCTTCCTGCCTGTCATCTCCGCTTTCGAGGTGGAGGAGGCCTTGCGAGAAACGGGGGATCTGCGCCATGCGTGAGCCGCGTCCCGGAAGCGATCTGTTCGGCCTGCTTGCGGAATTCGACAAGCCCGAGCGGCTGGTCGAGGCGGTGAAACACGCGCGCAAGGCGGGCTTCCTCGCCATGGAGGCATACTCGCCCTATCCGGTCGAAGAATTGTCAGGGGCGCTCGGTTTCGAAGAAAACATCATTCCGTGGCTGACCTTGGCAGGAGGCATCTTCGGGGCAACGTTCGGCTATGGGCTGCAACTGTATACCAACCACGCCTATTCAATCGAAATCGGCGGCAGGCCGCTTTACGCTTGGCAATCCTTCATGCTGATTACCTTCGAGATGACCGTTCTTTTCGCCGTGCTGTCGGCAATTTTCGGCATGCTCATTCTGAATCGGCTGCCGAGACTGCACCATCCGCTTTTCGACATCGAGGCTTTTGATTTCGCGAATTCCGATAGGTTCTTTCTCGTCATTTTCAGCAACGACAGGCGTTTCCATCCGAAGCGCACGCGCGTTTTCCTTGCACATCTCGATCCTGTGCGCGTGGAGGCCATCGAGCACACGGAGCAACCGGAATGAGACGCCGTTTCTTCGTTTTGGCAACGATCCTGCTGTTCACCGGCTGCGATGACATGAATCATCAGCCGCGCTACGACTCCTACGAGAAAAGCTCCCTTTTTGGCGATGGCAAGGCTCTGCAGGCACCTCCGGAAGGAACAGTGGCGCGGGACGACCTTCAGAATGCCTCGGCCCTTGCCGATCGTCCACCCATGAGCGCCGGGCTTCTTCAGCGCGGACGAATGGAATTTGGAATCTATTGCACGCCCTGTCATGACGCCGCCGGTTACGGCAATGGCACTGTGCCGGCGCGTGGCTTTCCCCACCCGCCGAGCTTCCACATCGATCGTTTGCGGCAGGCGCCATCACGCTACTTCGTGGAGGTGATCTCAAAGGGTCATGGCGTGATGTACTCCTATGCAGACCGCGTCTCTCCGCGCGATCGCTGGGCAATCGCCGCCTATATTCGCGCGTTGCAGCTTAGCCAGGGCGCCGATATTGCCGGTCTGCCGCCCGAAGATCAGGCACAGCTGAAAAGGGCGGGATCATGAGCCGGATCGAAGCCCTTCCTGCGCGGATGCTGACGCTCAGCGGCACGGTTTTCTGCCTTGCAGCACTTGCCATGGCTTTTGCCGCGCCCAAGCCGGCATTGTTCGGATGGCTTGCAGCGCTAAGCTTCGTAAGCGCCTTGCCGCTCGGCGGCCTCGCTCTGGCGATGATGATGCGCATCATTCCAGGGGTCTGGCGAAGAGACCTCGACCATGCAGCGCAATCGGTGCTCTCTCTTATGCCTCTCGTGCTGATCGCGTGGCTGCCGATCATGTTCGGCCTGTCCTCGGTCTATGAGTGGGCGAGGCAGCCTCCGGCGGAAACCTTCAAAGCGGCTTTCCTGACGCCGCTCTTCTTCGACCTCAGGACACTGTTCATTCTCGCGGCCGCCTGCTGGCTTGCGCAGGCATTGCCGCGCAGCCGATCCCCGGCGCTTCCCGTTGCCGGTCTCATCGGCTTCGTTATCCTGCAGGAAATTCTGGCAACCGACTGGCTGATGTCGCTCGATCCGCAGTTCCATTCCTCCGGTTTCGCGCTTTACATCCTCGCCGGGCAGATGCTGACCGCGCTTGCGCTGCTCATTCTTTTCAGCGTGACGGAAGGAGGCGTGGCGAAGCCGAGCGTGCTCGGCGCGCTGCTGATCACGGCAATCCTGCTCTGGGCCTATTTGGCTTTCATGCAATATTTCATTATCTGGTCGGGCAATCTTGTCCAGGGTGCGGTGTGGTTTGAGCGTCGCGGCACAGGGATTTGGGCTTCGGTCGAAGTTTTGATCTCTCTACTGCACCTGGCAGCGCTTTTCCTTCTATTCTTTCCGCCGATCCGGCGGTCGAAGCGGTGGTTGGTCGCTCTGGCCCTGGCGATTCTTGGCGGACGAATGCTGGAATATGCCTGGCTCATCCTGCCGCAGCTGACGGCACATCTCGGCTACGCGATCATAGCCTGCTGTTTGTCGCTGACGGGGCTGGTACAGCTCGCGCTTGCTATCCTTTCTCGCGCGAAAACGGTTGTCGTCCAGCGGGCGGCAAGCACGGCGGCGGAGGTTTCCCGATGACCGCGCTGCTCCATAAGAAATCCGGACGACAGGCTTCCTCCCCGCAATTCGAGCCGAGGGATGTCTCATCCCGCCTTGTGCTGCTGGCGACGCTTGGGCTTTTCCTTGGTTTGGGGCTATCGGTTCTCATTGCCTTTGGACTCCTGTGGTGGGTGACGCCCGATCCGCGGCCACCGCAGCCGGGGTTCGGTTCCCGGCAGGCGGCGGGGCCGCGCCTGGAAGTGTCTCCCTCTGCCGATCGTGACCTGCTTCAACGGCGGGCAGAACAACGGCTGCAAGGTTACGGCTCGGTCGATCGCGAGGCCCGGACGGCGCATATCCCGATTGATCGCGCCATGGCTATCCTGGCCGCGCGCGGATGGCCGGATCCCGATGAGCGGGAGGAAGGGCGATGAAGGTTGCTGCATTCATGCTGCCCCTTGGCTTGCTTCTCCTCGTCAGTCCGATACCTGCAGCGGCCTTCGATCCGTTCTCGGCATCCAAGATCGAACGGAAGCCGAATGCGACGGTCCCGCTCGACCAGCGTTTCCATGACGAGGCCGGTCACGTCGTGTCGCTTCGGCAGTTGGGTGGCGGAAAGCCCATCCTGCTCGCTCCGGTCCTGCACAATTGTCCCAATATCTGCGGTGTCACCTTGTCGGGCTTGATGGAGGCAGTTGACGGCCAGCCGTTTCGGCCCGGCGTTGATTTTGTCATCGTCGCCTTCGGCATCGATGCGCGCGAGGGGCCGAAAGAGGCCGGAGCCTCGCTCGATCAATTGAAGCGCCGCTTTCCTTCTCTCTCGAACAATGCCGCGCATGCGTTGACGGGCGAAGAGCGGGCTATTCGCGACGTGACCGATGCGCTCGGATATCGGTACGCCTGGGATCCCGGGATCGGCCAATATGCCCATGCGGCCGCCGTGGCCGTTCTGACGCCGGATGGGAGATTGAGCCGCTGGCTTTACGGCCTGGCGCCGACCAGCCAGGACCTGAAACTGGCTCTGATCGAGGCGGGCGACGGGCGCATCGGCAGTTGGCGCGACCAGCTTCTGGTGCTGTGCTACCACTACGACCCGCTCACCGGGCGATATTCCTCGCTCATTCTGGTCGCCCTTCGTTTGACATCCGCTCTCGTCGCGGTCGCCGGCGTGAGCGCGCTTGTTGCCATTCTCCGCCGCGAACGCCGGTCGAAAGAGGTCAGGGGGAGGGTGCCGTGAGTTTCATTCCGCTCTGGCCGCCTGGAGCATCGGCCTACAGTCATCAACTCGACCTGCTGGTCATCGCCTTTACCGTGCTGATCGTGGCGCTCTCGGCGCCGGTTTTCATTCTGCTCCTCGTCTTCGTCGTCAAATACCGGCGTGGCAGGAAGGCCGATCGAAGACATGCGCCCAACCGCAATATTCCCCTGGAGCTTTCCTGGACGATCATTCCATTTTTTGCCTTGCTCGGCTTCTATGTCTGGTCGACCGATCTGTTCGCCAGTCTTTACCATCCCCCTGCCGACGCAATGCAGATCGATGTCGTCGCCAAGCAATGGATGTGGAAATTCCAGCATCCCGGTGGGCAGGCTGAAATCAATGAGCTGCATGTGCCGTCCAGCCAGCCGGTAAAGCTGACGATGGCATCGCAGGATGTCATCCACAGCCTGTTCATCCCGGCTCTGCGCATCAAGCAGGATGTGGTGCCCGGCCGATATACGGTGAGCTGGTTTGTCGCCGACAAGCCGGGCACCTACCGTATCGCTTGCTCGCAATTCTGCGGCAGCAATCATTCCGAGATGACCGGTAGCTTCATCGTCATGAACCCTGCCGACTACGCCGAATGGCTTGCCCGGTCGTCGAACGACACGAGCCTTGCTGCCGAAGGAGCGGCGCTCTTTCGCAGCCGGGGCTGCAGCGGCTGTCATGACCGGGAGGCAGCCATGGACGCGCCTTCCCTAATCGGAATCTACGGCAATCCGGTGCCTCTGCAGTCCGGCGGATACGTCATCGCGGACGATCAGTACATCCGGGACAGCATCCTGCTGCCCCAGTCGCAGATCGTCGCCGGCTACCGGCCGATCATGCCCACCTTCCAGAATATTTTAAGCGAGGAGGATGTCATGAAGCTCGTCGCCTACGTCAAATCGCTGAAGCGGGCAGAGGTGGCGCAATGACGGAAGCAGCCGACCCACACCTCGAGCGGGCAGAATTTCAAAAAGGCGAGGCAGAGGAAACCGTGGCGCAGCGCGTCAGCTACCTTCGTGCCGGACATAGCCTCCGGTCCTGGCTGCTGACGACGGACCACAAGCGCATCGCCATTCTCTATGTGTTGTCCATCACTTTTTTCTTTTTCATAGGCGCGGTCGCGGCAGCGCTGATCAGGCTCGATCTGCTGACACCCGCAGGCGATCTTCTGACGAACGAGGGCTACAATCGCGCCTTCACCATCCATGGCGTCGTGATGGTCTGGTTTTTTCTGATTCCGTCGATTCCCAATACGTTCGGAAATTTCCTGATCCCCCTGATGATCGGCGCGAAGGATCTTGCCTTTCCGCGGCTGAACCTGCTGAGCTGGTATATCTATATGGTCGCGGGGCTGTTCACGGTATTCATTCTGATTGCGGGCGGCGTGGATACCGGATGGACCTTCTATACGCCGCTCTCGACGATGTACGCCAACGGCAATGTCATTCTGGCGGCAAGCGCGGTGTTCATTGTCGGCTTTTCGTCGATCCTGACGGGACTGAATTTCATCGTGACCGTCCACACCTTGCGCTGCCCCGGCATGACATGGGGCAGGTTGCCGCTTTTCGTCTGGTCGATCTATGCGACGTCGTTGATCCTGGTTCTGGCGACACCGGTGCTCTCGATCACGCTCGTCCTCATCTCGCTCGAGCGGCTATTCGGCCTGGGCATCTTCAATCCCGCGATCGGCGGCGATCCCCTGCTGTTCCAGCATCTGTTCTGGTTCTACAGCCATCCGGCTGTATACATCATGGTACTGCCTGCATTAGGGGTGGTCAGCGAGCTCGTCGCTGCGGGCGCCCACAAGCCCATTTTCGGTTATCAGTTCGTGGCGGGCTCCTCGATCGCGATTGCCGCCCTCGGCTTCTTCGTCTGGGGCCACCATATGTTCGTGTCCGGGCAATCGCTCTATGCGAGCGCCGCGTTTTCCTTCCTCAGCATCGCGGTGGCGATTCCATCCGGTGTGAAGGTCTACAATTGGACCGCAACGCTCTTCAAAGGGCAAATCTCGCTCGATCCGCCGTTTCTCTTCGCCATGACCTTCATCGGCCTTTTCGTCTTCGGCGGATTGACCGGCCTGATGCTCGCCATGCTGGCGATTGATGTTCATGTACATGATACCTATTTCGTGATCGCGCATTTCCACTACATCATGGTCGGCGGAACGATATCGGCCTTCTTCGGCGCACTTCATTACTGGTGGCCTAAGATCATCGGCCGCATGTATTCGCTGGCCTGGGGGCGCGTCACGGCGATTTTCTTCTTCATCGGTTTCAACCTGACGTTCTTCCCGCAATTTCTGCTCGGCTACCTCGGAATGCCCAGGCGCTATCATGTCTATCCGCCGGAGTTTCAGGTGCTGAACGTGGTTTCGACCGGCGGCGCCGCCGTTCTCGGCATCGCTTACGTCATGCCTCTGATCTATTTCGTCTATTCGATGCGCTACGGCAAGCCGGCGCCCAACGACCCATGGGATGCGACCGGGCTTGAATGGACGACGCCGTCGCCGCCGCCGAAGCATAATTTCGAGAGGCTGCCGACCGTCGATCGGCCGCCCTACGACTATGAGATCGAGATGAGGGACGGACATGTCTGACGCAAGGCCGGTCACCGGGCCATTCACCGATCCCTTCCAGCAGCATCGGGCCGCGATGATGGGCATGTATGTCTTCCTCGGCAGCGAAATCATGCTGTTCGGCGGCTTGTTCTGCGTTGCTGCGGCCATGCGTCTGGCGCATCAGCCCGAGATCGTCCAGGCTTCTCGCGCATTGCATTTCGGCATCGGCGGGATCAATACGGCTATCTTGCTCACGTCGAGCCTCTTCGTCGCTCTGGGCGTGGAAAGTGCCAAGGAGGGCCGGGCCAAGATGACCGCCGGCTGGCTCGCCGGAGCCATCATCCTCGGTGCGGCCTTTCTGGCTATGAAGATCTATGAATATCGTCTGGAATTTACCGAAGGGCTGCTGCCGGTGCCCGGTATGCATGCGCGTTATGCAGACGAGATCCAGCATCTCTTCATGAATCTCTATCTGGTCGCCACCGGCCTGCATGCCGTGCACCTGTCTGTCGGCATCGGGCTGCTCCTCGTGCTGCTGTTCCGATCGGGAAGGGGCCTGATCGCGCTGCCGCAGCGGGCGATCGTCCTGATCACCGCCGGCCTCTATTGGCACCTGGTCGATGTGATCTGGGTCTTCCTTTATCCCGTCTTTTATCTTGCGAGGTAGTTTTCACATGCCGCGCCTCGCAAATCCGCTTGTCATGATCTGGGTCGCCCTGCTTGCCCTTCTGGGCGTGACCATTGCGGCCAGCTTCGTCTTGAGCGGCTCTGCCGGCCTTGCCGTCAGCCTCTCGATCGCCGTTGCCAAATCCGCAATGATTTACTGGCGCTATATGCATCTGAACGAGGAGACGGGGCTCAATCGCATTGCAGCGCTCGCCGCCGCTCTCTGGCTTCTGATCCTGCTCGGATTTCTCGGCGTCGATTACTGGGCGCGGCCTCTCCTCTAACTCCGGCCCTGCCGCGGGAACATAAGCCATCTCCGCTTGTTGGATCGCCATTCGCCTCGGCGAATAACGACGCGTAACAAGCGGAGATGGATCATGGCAAAGACGGTTGGCGATTTCATTGTACAGCGCCTT
Organism: Rhizobium sp. SYY.PMSO; assembly: GCF_046840415.1. NCBI lineage: Bacteria > Pseudomonadati > Pseudomonadota > Alphaproteobacteria > Hyphomicrobiales > Rhizobiaceae > Rhizobium > Rhizobium sp. SYY.PMSO. The sequence goes on along the minus strand of NZ_CP177351.1, from coordinate 1,123,944 downwards.
TACGATTGGGGTGTGCGACGCATCTTCGGCTATCCTGGAGATGGCATCAATGGCCTCTTCGGCGCCTTGAACCGGGCCGACGGAAAAATAGAATTCATCCAGGCGCGCCACGAGGAAATGGCCGCCTTCATGGCATCGGCCTATGCCAAGTTCTCGGGCGAACTTGGCGTGTGCATCGCGACGTCGGGGCCGGGCGCCACGCATCTGGTGACTGGTCTCTATGATGCGCGGCTGGACCATCAGCCTGTCCTGGCTCTCGTTGGTCAGCAGGCCCGTCGGGCGCTTGGCGGCCACTACCAGCAGGAAGTCGATCTCGCCTCGCTTTTCAAGGACGTCGCGGGGAATTTCGTTCATCAGGCAGCGGTTCCCTCTCAGGTGCGCCATCTGGTCGATCGCGCCGTGCGCATTGCGCTGGCAAACAAGACGGTCACGGCCGTCATCCTGCCGAACGACCTGCAGGAAATGCCGTATGAAACGCCGCCGCGCAAGCATGGTTCGGTCATGTCGGGCCTCGGCTACTCTGCGCCGAAAACCGTGCCGCACGACATCGATCTGGCACGCGCGGCAGAGGTCCTGAATGCCGGGAAGCGGGTCGCCATGCTTGTCGGCGCGGGCGCGCTCGGCGCCACCGAAGAGGTGATCTCGGTCGCGGACCGGTTGGGGGCAGGCGTGGCGAAAGCGCTGCTCGGCAAGGCGGCTCTGCCGGACGATCTAGGCTGGGTCACTGGTTCCATCGGGCTTCTGGGCACGGAACCGTCCTGGGATCTGATGCGGGACTGCGATACGTTGCTCATGGTCGCCTCCGGCTTTCCCTATTCGGAGTTTCTGCCTGAAGAAGGCGACGCGCGCGGGGTTCAAATCGATCTTCGCCCGGATATGCTGTCGCTTCGCTATCCCATGGAAGTCAACCTTGTCGGCGATGCCCGGGACACCTTGCTGGCGCTTCTGCCGCTTCTCAAGCAAAAGACCGATCTTTCCTGGCGCAAGCAAATCGAGGCGAAGGTCGGCGAGTGGTGGCGGACGCTGGAGGCAAGGGCGCATGCCGAAGCCAATCCCGTCAACCCGCAGCGCGTCGTCTGGGAGCTTTCGCCCCGTCTGCCGGATAGCGTCATCGTCACCAGCGATTCCGGCTCATGTGCCAACTGGTATGCGCGCGATCTCCGCATGCGGCGGGGCATGATGGCGTCGCTTTCCGGCGGGCTTGCCTCCATGGGTGCCGCGGTACCCTATGCGATCGCGGCCAAGGTGGCCCATCCTGATCGGCCGGTGGTGGCTTTGGTCGGGGATGGCGCCATGCAGATGAACAATATGGCGGAGCTGATCACCGTGGCCAAGTATTGGCGCAAATGGTCCGATCCCCGCATGGTCGTCTGCGTCTTCAACAATGAGGATCTCAATCAGGTGACGTGGGAGCAACGCGTCATGGAGGGCGATCCCAAATTCGATGCATCGCAGCGCATACCTGACGTCGCCTATCATCGCTTTGCCGATATGATCGGTCTGCAGGGTATTTTCGTCGATCGGCCGGAAACGCTGGGCGCCGCCTGGGACGAAGCGCTTGCCGCCGAGCGGCCCGTCGTCCTCGAGGTGAAGACCGATCCGGAAGTGCCGCCTATACCGCCGCACCTGACCTTCGAGCAGATGCGCAATCTGAGTGCGGCCTTGCTGAAAGGAGATCCGGAAGAAGGCGGCGTTGTCAAAGGAACCCTGAGGCAGGCGCTCAGCGCTGTCTTCCCCCGGCGCCGATAAAAGGATGGCTCCTGGCCGACCACGAAGGCCGGCCAGGAGCCGCTCGCCGCCGAAGGAGGCTGTTCGGCGGCGCCGAGGCTGGCCGTTTGTCAGGCGAGCGTGCGGATCCGCGGTTCGCGATCCCAATAGCGTTTGGTCGCGGCCCTTAGGAATGAACCGAGATCGACCACGCCGGCATCAGGTTGAACGCCGGCCTTGTCGAGAAGCGCGTTCGCCTCGGCATCATGGCCGATGGCCTTCAGATGACCGAATGCATCCATGACCCATTGAACCGCCGCTCCTTCCTTCGCCAGGGAGGCTGCTCCTTCCTTGGAAAGAATGACGGCGACGGCGTCGAAGAGCTGCGATGGCGAACCGAGGAGTTGGCCATCCGCCCGGATCGTATTGCCGTCGGAGAGCTTCGTCTCTCCGACTTTAGGAGCGACGATGAAAGGCCGCGCCTTGGCGTCATTCAATGCGCCGACAAGGTCGGAAATCGCCTTGGCGTCGCTTCCATCGGCGATCAGAATGCCGATCTGCCGTCCTTCCAGAGTCTCCTTCATGATCTTGTGGATGGAAAGCGCCGCGGATGCGTCGAGCTCGACCGGCTGGCGTGCAGGCGGATTCTTGCTCGGTCCGGCAAGCCCGAGGCCGGCGGCGACGCGATTGGCAAGGCCGGCATCGACATTCATGAGATTGCCGACCATGCGCGGAGGCACCTGTGGCAGCTGTACTTTCGACAGCTCGAAGACGAAAGCCGAGGCGATATGGGCTTGTTCCGATAGTGTCTGGGATTTCCAGAAAAGGCGCGCCTGGCTGTAATGGTCGGCAAACAGTTCGCCACGCACGCGCAGCTTGTCACCTTGTTCCATCGGTCCCGACGCCTGCTCGTAGGTGCGGAACCCCGTCACCGGACACTCGCGCGGCCCGGCGGCTTCGCCGGTGTCGCCCAGGCTGTTCGGTTCGTAATTGGCCCGGCCTGTGGGAACGTTCATTTGCATCTGGCCGTCACGCTGGAAATTCATGATGGGACATTTCGGCGCATTGATGGGCAACTGATGGAAATTTGCCGTTCCGAGCCGGGATTTCTGCGTGTCGAGATAGCTGAAGAGGCGCCCCTGCAGCAGCGGATCGTTGGTGAAGTCGATACCGGGCACGATATTGGCCGGGCAGAACGCCACCTGCTCGGTTTCGGCGAAGAAATTGTCCGGGTTGCGGTCGAGAACCAGCCGCCCGACGATCTTCAACGGCAAAACTTCTTCCGGGATGATCTTGGTGGAATCAAGAACGTCGTAAGGAAGATTTTCGGCAAAGGCTTCATCGAAGAGCTGCAACCCCAGCTCCCACTCGGGAAAATGTCCCGCAGCGATCGCTTCAAAAAGGTCGCGGCGATGGTAGTCGTTGTCGGCGGCCTGCAACTTGAGTGCCTCGTCCCACACCAGCGACTGGACGCCGAGCTTCGGCCGCCAGTGGAACTTGACGAAAGTAGACTTGCCTGCATCATTGACAAAGCGAAAGGTGTGAATGCCGAAGCCCTGCATCATGCGATAGGAGCGGGGGATGGCGCGATCCGACATCGCCCACATCAGCATATGCGTCGATTCCGGCATCAGCGACGCCCAGTCCCAGAAAGTATCGTGAGCGCTGGCCGCTTGGGGATAGGCTCGGTCGGCCTCCATCTTCACTGCATGGATGAGATCCGGAAACTTGATCGCATCCTGGATGAAGAACACCGGGATATTGTTGCCGACCAGGTCCCAATTGCCCTGCTTGGTGTAGAATTTTACCGCGAAACCACGCACGTCGCGCGGCGTATCCACCGAGCCGGCGCCACCGGCGACCGTGGAAAACCGGACGAAGACCGGTGTCTTCTCGCCCTTGCGCTGAAATAGATCGGCCTGCGTAATATCGGAAAGCGGCTCATAAAGCTCGAAGAAGCCATGGGCGCCCGAACCTCTCGCATGCACGATCCTCTCCGGTATGCGTTCATGGTCGAAATGAAAGATCTTCTCGCGCAGGACGAAATCTTCCAGAAGCGTGGGGCCGCGTGTGCCTGACTTGAGGCTGTTCTGGTTGTCTGAAACGCGGATGCCTTGATTGGTGGTGAGGTGGTCCGCAGGATCGTGCGGCCCGCTCTCGGGGATGTGCTGGTGTGTCTCGCCGCCTTCGCCACGCGAGGTTTCGAAACTCGTGTCCGTCGCCATGATGTTCTCCTTCTGCCACAGGAACCGTTCACCCAACGAATTGCGGTCAGCAATGTTCCGGGGCGGAGCGATCGGCGCGATGCCTCAAAGGAAGCGGCCGCCGTGCATCGACCCATCCTCGCGCCCGGGGCGTCATGAGGACGGAGGTCTGCCTCGGGCCGAGTGCGGTATCGGAAGCAATTGTCCTGACGGCGAGGCACCAGGCACCCGGCACCCCTCAGCTCCGGAACATTCCGGGAAGGACACGGTTATCCTTTGTCAGCCATGTGACGCCGAGAAAGCGTCGTCTCTCGCAGGCGGCGTGACGCTCGATAGGAGGCCAAATGGACCGTCAACCGCAAGCGCGTCGCGGCATGATGATCTTCGTTGCGACGATTTTCATTCTTGCCTGTCTCATCGCCGTTTATTTCACCTTCGAGTTCCATCCCGGCGAGCCGGCACTGCCAACGACCGGCGGCGCATCGTCCCAGGTCCAATGACGGGCCCCGGAGGCGGATTTTTTCGCCGAATGCGCGGGGGCGGGCGATCATCGAAAGATGCGGCGCTGAATGAAGTGCTGAAGTCCGGCCGACACAACCGGCCACGGCGATCTTTAGCCGAGTGAGAACCGGACCACAGAAGGCAGCCACCGTCCCCCGCAATCGACAGGGCCGCAAAAATCATCGGCATCCGACGGATTAGGCGCACCATTTTCCGACATGAACCGGAGGCTGTGGAGGCGATGGTCGCAGTTGTGCCATGCATAATCTGCGTGGCACAGCCGAAAGATGTAGTCCGCAGCTATTTCCCGTTGCCTTGCTGTCTGATTTCAGGATGCGGCAATCAGAACTCTCGATCTGATTGCCGCATGCTTCCATGCTATTGCAATGTATCTTCAGTTTTATAGTCTGTTTTCAAAAGAGACTTCGATTTTTTCTCTTGCTTGCGCAAGAGGAAGGCGAACAACAAAATTCCATCTGACAAGAGGGATGTAATGCGTCGCTACCATCACCTTACGGAGGGCGTTCTTCAGCCCGAGGAAATCGACGATCTGCAGAAGATTTTCGATGTTGTCATCGCTCAGCCGTGGTTCGATCTGACCGATTTCAGCCGCGAGACCTTCGCGTCGGAGTTGATCAAAATCTATCGCAGGGGAGTGGTCGATTTCGACAGGCTCCATCACCTCGCCACGTTGATAGCCCTCGCCCATTTCAGCCGTGACATGCCGGAGGAAAAGCGCAGAGCGACCGCTCTCCTTCACAGTGGGCAAGGCGAACTGGGGGAGGATCATGCGCGGGATGCACCCAAGCGTGAGAGCTGATCTTATGTTTGGCGGAAAAGGAAGCTGAGGCTCTGACGTCTTTGCGGCCTTGGTGGGAACCTTCCGTTGAAGCATAAGTTTTAGCCTGACCCGCTCGACATGGATAGGAAGGATGGCATGAGCAGCAGCACAAAGAAGAATATTCCGGTCCTCGTCGTCGAAGACGAGCCGCTACTGCGCATGGATCTGGTCGACAATCTGGAGGATGCGGGGTTCATCGTATTCGACGCGGCAAACGCGCAGGCAGCCATTGACATTCTCGTCGAGCATGGCGAGATCCGGCTCGTGATGACCGATGTCGACATGCCAGGCGGAATGGATGGCATAAGGCTTGCCGCCTATGTCCGCGACAAGTGGCCTCCCTTGAAGATCATCGTCGTCTCAGGATATCGACAGGTATCGATGGACGAGCTTCCGTCTGAAAGCCGCTTTTTCTCGAAGCCTTATGATCCGCGACGGCTCATCAGGTCCATGCATGAGATGCTGGCCGCCGCGTGAGCGTCCGCGTCATGATGGAATATCTTGGATGTCGCAATGGAGCCACTCCGAGGTGGCTCGAACTGCCGGTCGGTCGCGACAAGGCACCGGCAGCGTTTGCGAGGCCGCCATATCCTTCGGCCGCTATTTAACGGATGGTCGGACGAAGGTCATTCCGTCCTTAACGATTTCAACGCCCCGCTCCATTTCGTCAACTCGTCGAGCGCCAGCGTCAGGCCCTCTTTGACCGGTGGCTCGGGGGCAAATATCTTTTCGTCGCTGATGAACTTGGTGAAGAAGGGCACCGGCACGGTTTGCGGAATCGCCATCATGTTGAGATTGCCGATCAGCTGGCGCAATTCCTGGCTGGCGCGGAGCCCACCGGATATCCCGCCGTAACTGACGACGCCGGCGACCTTGTAGCGCCACTCGATCGAGAGGAACTGCAAAGCGTTCACAAGAGCCGCCGAGGTGAAATAGTCATATTCGGGCGTGACGAAGAGGAAGGCATCCGCCGCGCCGATTGCCTTGCTCCAGCGCTTGGTGTGCTCGTGCTCGTATTGCTGCAAGCGAGGGTGCTTCGGCTCGTCGAGCAGCGGCAGACCGAATTCGGCAAGGTCCAGGAGCTCGACATCGAAGGCCCCGTGCGAGACGGCCTCGCTGTAAACCCATTTGGCGACCGGCACCCCGGCACGCCCCGGTCTCGTGCTGCCGATGATAACGCTCAGCTTGTTTTTCATACCTTCACTCCAGTGGTCGTCGTTGCCCCGCCAGTCTCATCACCCAAACAGATACATTAATTCCGATTCAAGCGGAACAAACCCGGCGACGTTTTAGGCGGGTGCCGCGATCCTTCCCGAGGAAGCGCGGAGAAAAGGAAAAATGCTGGAGCGGTTCCTCGTTTCACGGAATCGCCGAACCGCTCTATCTCTTTATTTTTACGCAAATGCGGACGGAAACCGTTACGCAATCCTCCTGGAAGTGCTTAGTGGTGCGCACGGTGCTCCGCGTTCCGTTTGCGGGTCGCTGCCGCTTTCTTGGCTGAGGCCGAGCGCTCCGCAGCCGTCCGTGACGCAGCGGCCTTGCCGCCTTTCCTGCCGCCCTTGTGAGCGGCGGGATGGCCTGTATCCTTTCCCTGACCGGAGCCGCCTGCTTTCTTGCCGCCGCCATCGTCCTTGTTGACGGTCGCCCAGGCACGACGCTCCGCCTCCTTCTCGGAGACGCCGCGATCCTCATAGCTCTCGGCGATATGATCGGCCTTGCGTTCCTGCTTGTCGGTGTACTTGGATTTATCACCACGGGGCATCGCATGTCCTCCTTTGACATTGAGCAGATCGAACGGATGCCCGGCAAGTTTGTTCCAAGTTCACGGCCTGCAGGAACAAACCTCCATGACGGACGTTCGCCGACATGCCCAGCATCAACCAACCCCAACAGCGATCCGGTGTTATCATGACAAACAACGCGCTCCTGAACGACCCTCGTCACCTTTATCCCGCACCGCCTTTTCCCGAACAGCCCCAGCCAGCGCCGGGCCTTGCCGGCAAGATGGATCCCAGCCCGGATCACGGGGAGGAAAGCTATCGTGGCTCCGGAAAGCTGAAGGGCCGCAAGGCTCTGGTGACAGGCGGCGATTCCGGTATCGGTCGCGCCGCAGCGATAGCCTTTGCCCGAGAGGGGGCGGATGTCGCCATTTCGTACCTTTCCGAGGAAGCGCCGGATGCCAGGGAGGTTATCGCGTTGATCGAAGCAGAGGGCCGCAAGGCTGTTGCCTTGCCTGGCGACATCAAGGAGGAGGACTGGTGCGCGGAGCTGGTCGAGAAGGCTGTTTCCGAGCTCGGTGGACTTGACATTCTCGTCGTCAACGCCGGCCGGCAACAATATCGCGAGAAAATCGAGGAGCTTTCGACGGAAGACTTCGACAAGACCATGAAGACCAATCTCTATGCGCTGCACTGGATCGTAAAGGCTGCGGTGCCGCACATGCCGGCTGGGTCGGCGGTCATTACCACCGCCTCCATCCAGGCCTACCAGCCGTCTCCGATCCTCCTCGACTACGCAACCACCAAGGCCGGCATCGTCGCCTATACCAAGGCGCTCGCCAAGCAGCTGATCGAGCGAGGCATTCGTGCCAATGTCGTGGCGCCCGGACCCGTCTGGACTGTACTGCAGCCGAGCGGCGGACAACCGGATGAAAAGGTCGAGAATTTTGGCAAGGACAGCGACTTCGGTCGCCCCGGTCAACCGGTCGAGCTGGCGCCCGTTTTCGTGCTGCTGGCTTCGCAGGACGCCAGCTTCATCAACGGCGAAGTCTATGGCGTCACGGGCGGCAAGGGCGTGGCTTGATCACAACCAAGATATTGCGAGTGTATCACCAGAGCCTTCATTGAAGTATCCGTCCGCAGGCGTGATGGGCGTTGCTTATTGTGTGTCAATCGGCGGGCGGCGGCGTGCCGCCTGTCCTGCCGCGCGGCTTTCTGCGGGGTATGGTCCAACTCGCAATCGATGCCTGCCGCCATCGCTTCCGCGTCGTCACCGGCGATCCCGCTTGCGCGGCCGGTGTGGCAGCCGATTGACTTCGGCGGGGGCAAACAGCATAATCCGATGCGATATTTGGGAATGGAGTCTCCCAATAAAACCGCCGACCGGCTGATGACTCCTGCCTATTCTTCTAAGAGCCAGAAGATATGTTCTGGAGGCAGGGAGTCCGACATCTATTCCTCGTTGTATCTAAAATTTCGCTCAAGGAATCCTTGTTTCCGATGTCGGGAGTCGTGCAATGAGCACGGAAGATGACCTCGGCGACAAGGCCGTGCTGACCATTCTTGCAGAAGTGCCGGATGCGCGCACATGCCTCGATGCCGCGCTCGTTGCCTGCAGCGCAATATCCGGTTCAACGCTCGTCGCCCTCCACGTCCGCGTCGATCCGTTCGACGATATCATGCCGACGGAAGAGGTGCTTACATCCGAACAGATCCGGGCAATGGAGCTTCAGGCCGCGCGGGAAGGACAGATACTCCACGATATCTTCCTCGAATGGGTGAGAACAGCGCGACCTCATTCTCCTGCCCGCTGGCTCGATGTCGAAGGTGGCGAAGTGGCCTTGGTGAAAGCATTGGGATCGCGTTCCATGCTGAACGTCATCGTCAATCCTGAAACCGTCGCGGGCGGCCACACACGAAAAGCGTTCCATGCCTGCATTTTCGATACGCACAGACCGCTCCTGCTGGTCCCAAGATCTTATCGCGCGCAGCCTTTCCGCCGCATCCTTGTCGGATGGCGGGACACGGCGCCGACCCGGCGTGCGCTTGAAGCCGCCGTTCCCTGGCTGATGAAGGCGGACCGCATCGTCATTCTCAGTGTCGGGCGGTATGGAAGGAGTGAGCTGAAGACGGCTGAAGATTTCTTCGAGGCAAAGGGGCTTCGATGCGAATCCCGCAGCATCGACATGCGAACCGACACGTCGGTCGGGCTGCAGATCTTGCACGAGGCGCGGATAGTGAATGCAGATCTGCTTGTAACCGGAGCATTTCGATATGGCGAAGTGATAGAATGGATATTTGGCGGTGTAACCGAAGACCTCCTGCGGGCAACCTCGCTGCCCATCTTCATGCATCACTAGGCCACTCTGAAGGTTTTGCGATCTCGTCAGCGCAGCCTTCCAGCGGTATCATTCGGCGCATATCGGCCCGAGTGCGTTGAAGGAACATTTACCGACGCCTCGACGTTGACCATGAACGTAAGAGTGGTATCATCCACGCAGGCGATGGAGTTCGCCTTTTAACCGCCCCCAGGGCTGATGACTCCTTCTTGTGCCGTAGTCGGCGAGGAGGAGTTGTATGAGAAAAGTATATTTCCCCTTCCCGCAGGTTTCGACGCAAGCATTCGGCGTTGGCAGCACCGCAATTGATTGCGGAGGCCAGTGATGTCGGGTCGCGAACTCTTTCTACAGGCCGCGCAGATCGTTTCCGTCCTGATCTTTGCGCCGCTGCTGCAGGGGATTATCCTGCAATTCGAAGAACGCGTTCAACGGGCTCAAGGCCCCGGCATCTTTCAGCCTTATCGCGATCTAAGGAAGCTTTTCAGCAAAGAGATAGTCGTTCCGGAATCCAGTTCTTGGATATTCTGGCTGGCGCCCGTCATTGCCTTCACCTGCATGCTGACGGTGCCGATGCTCATTCCCGTCCTCACGGACTTTCCACTGCCTTATTCCGACATGGCCGACATACTGGGGGGCGGATTGATCCTGACCCTGGGGTCTTTCATGATTACTCTGGCCGGCCTGGACAGCGGCAGCGCCTATGGCGGAATCGGATCGAGCCGTGCCGTCATGCTATCGATCCTGGCAGAGCCGACACTCATCCTCGTATTCGTCGGAATAACGCTTCTTGCCAAGGCCATGATACCATTTGTCGTCAATCATCTGCTTGTCGAGAATCCCGCCGTCTACTGGAGTCCGGCCCATCTTTTCCTGATTGCGGCCTTCTTTGTGCTTCTTCTCGTCGAGACAGATCGCATGCCGATCCATTCGAGCACCCATATCGAAGTCTACATGATCGACGAGGCGAGAATCCTCGAATATTCGGGCCCGTTGCTTGGCCTCTTGAAATGGGCCTCGATGATGAAGCAGTTCATTCTTTACACGATTTTCTGCAACGTCCTGTTTCTGCCATGGGGCTTGTCTGCCAAGGGCGAAACGGTCGGTATTCTCGGGTCTCTTGGCGCGCTGCTCGTCAAGTTCATCGTCGTGGCCATCGCCGTTGTCTTTGTGGAAACGGCGCAGTCTCGCCTGCGTTTCTATCGATATCAGGAGCCGCTTGCCGCCTCATTTCTGCTTGCCGTTCTCTCGATCATCAGTACACAATTGGGGTAGGCCCATGTTGATGGCACAACTCAGTCCCTTGGCGGCCTCTGTATTCAGTCTCCTTACGATTGTCAGTTTGCTGCTGGCGTTCGTCATGCTCGGATCGCGATGGCTTGACAACTATCTATATGCCTTCGCCGCCGAATGCTGGGTCATTGCCGCTCTGTCCGCGTCGGTGGGTTATTATGCCGGATTTCCGGAGCTTTATCTTGTCGCCGTACTGACGGCTCTCTTCAGGGGCTTGTTGCTTCCCTATCTTCTGTGGCGCATCATCCAGCGCCTGAACGTCGATCGGGAACTTCATGAAATATTGCGCCCGAGCACAAGTCTCGTCGTCGGCGCCTGTGGCGTCGTCTTCAGTCTTATCGTTGCCTACCGAATCGGCGAGGAACTCGGGTTGACGGGAACGGTCGCGGTCCTTGCCCTCACCGTGATGCTGTCGATGAAGCTGATCGGCTTTCTCATGCTTGCCGTCCGCCATGAAGCGATCAGCCACGTCTTCGGTCTGCTCGTATTGGAAAACGGCATTTTTCTCGGAGCACAGATTCTTGTTCCCGGTATGCCTCTTCTCATCGAGCTCGTCATCCTTTTCGACCTTTTGATCGTGGTGGCGTGCTTTGGCGTTCTCGTCCGTTATCTGATTACACGCGTTGGAAGCACGAGCAGCTTCAAGCTGAAGAGATTGGTGGGATAGCGATGATCGGGATCCTCATTCTCATTCTCCTGGGCGCCCCGGCGCTGGCGTCTGCAGGCTCGATTGTCTTCAGGCGGGCAAGAGCGGCGGAGGCTTTGAATCTCGCGGCCGGCGTGATTTCGTTCCTTGTTTCCATCGGCCTGGTAATTCTCGCCGGAAACAGGGAGACGCTATTTCTCGGCGGATACGTATTCATCGACATGATCGGGGCCTGGGTCATTCTCTGCGCCGCGATCGTCTATGTCCTGGCGTCGATCTATGCGGTCGGCTACATGCGCCTGCTCGACGAAGAGCCGCGCCTGCCGGGGTTTTACGCGCTGTTTTCCCTGTTCGCATTCACCATTCTTGCCGGTCCGCTGATGAACAATGCCGGGCTTTACTGGGTCGCGATCGAACTGACCACGCTTGTCAGCACCTTCCTGGTTGCGTTCGAGCGCGAGGCGAGCAGCATCGAAGCCGCGTGGAAATACATAATCGTCGTGTCGGGCGGCATCAGCATCGGCTTGCTTGGGACGGTGATCCTCTATTGGGGCGGCAGCTTCGTCCTCGGCCCGACCTACGATCTGACCTGGGGCACACTCAAAGGCATCGCGCCGAAAATCAATCCGGCCATTCTAACCCTTTCGTTCCTGCTCGCTCTGGTCGGCTACGGCACGAAAGTTGGCCTGGCACCGATGCACACCTGGCTGCCCGATGCCCACAGCGAGAGCCCGGCACCGGTTTCGGCCATGCTGTCCGGCGCGCTTCTCAATACCGCGATGCTCGGAATTGTCCGCTTCCTGTCCATCATGGACGCCTCGCAAATCGGAGCATTGCCACGGAATGCCATGGTCGGCCTGGGGCTCCTTTCCGTATTCGTCGGCGCATTCTTCATCGTCCGGCAGCGCGGTATTAAGCGCCTGATGGCCTATTCGAGCGTCGAACACATGGGGATCATGGCGCTCGGTTTCGGCTTTGGCGGTCCGCTCGGCATTGCCGGGGCGCTGTATCACATGCTCAACCACTCGCTGAACAAATCGCTGATGTTCTTCGGGGCCGGCAATGCGATGCGCGCCTATGGCCGCAAGGACATTGGCGGGATTTCCCGGGTTACCGATCGTCTTCCGGCCCAAGCCGCACTTTGGCTGGCGGGGGCGGCCGCAATTACCGGCGCGCCGCCGTTCGGCCTGTTCCTGAGCGAGCTCGTCATCATCCGGGCAGGGCTTTCCGCTTCTTATCATATCGTCGTCTACGCCGTTCTGATCATGATGATCATCATCTTCGTCGGCTTCATCAACCACTTCCGCAGCATGTACTTCGAGCCAGGTAGCGGCAATGCCGCTCCGCCTGTCGCGCTGGACGCATGGTGCATCGCGCCGATGTGGCTGGCTTTTCTGCCGCTGCTCGCTTTCGGCCTTTGGTGGCCGCAATCCTTCTGGACCTATTTTGCGACGGTATCGCAAGCGCTGACGGGAACGCTGCCATGAGGAAGCGGGACGAAGCCATGGACATCTCAGGCCATGCCGTTCGGGAAAAGGCGGCCGTCACGGTGCAGGAGCTGTGCATCGATGCGGCAGGCCTCGTGGACGCAGCCGATGAGCTGAAGTCCAGCGAAGGCCGCATGCAGATGGCCTATGCCCGGAGGGTCAGGCAAGGTCAGATCGAACTGCGATACCTGGTCGGCGACGGCAAGGGAAAACCGTTCACGATCTGGAAATGTCCGGTGGAAGACAAACCGATTCCGAGCCTGTCCCGCATGTTTCCGATGATGAGCTGGTACGAAAACGAGATTTCCGATCTTTTCGGCATCGAATTCGCCGATCACCCGGATCGGCGCTCCCTTCTGTTCGAGAATGTGCCGTCTATCGTGGCGCCATTCAATCCCGATGCGGTTCCAAAGGGCGGTGATGCCAGCCGGCAGGAGGGGCATAAATTGCCGCTTTTGGAGGGCGCAGGCTCGGATGTCCAGCGCCTGCCATTTGGTCCGGTGCGGGCCGACGTGGTCGAATCCGCGGAGTTCCTGTTCTTCTACGTGGGAGAACAGATCTTGCATTACCATCCGCAGCTCTTCTTCAAGCATCGTGGCATGGAGAAACGCTTCGAAGGATTGACGATACAAGCGGGTGCCGTAATGGCGGAGCGTGTTTCCGGCGTCGGTACGATTGCCCATGCGCTCGCATACTGCCAGGCAGTCGAAGCTGCCGCCGGCTGTGAGGTGCCGATGCGCGGCCGATGCCTTCGCGTGCTGCTGGCCGAGATGGAGCGCGTCTACAATCATTTGCACTATCTCGGAAATCTCGCCGATGCCACGACCCTCAAGGTGGGGCAGGCCGAAGGCCGTCTGCTTGAGGAACAAACCAAGCAGCTCAATGCGCAACTGACCGGTAGTCGTTTTCTGCGCAGCGTGCTGGTGCCGGGCGGATTGCGGCGGGATCTTTATCCGGAAGGTTGGCTGGCGTCGAAGCTCGAAGGGCTGCGAAAGGCAGCGGCGCGCTATATCGAGCTGCTTGAGAGCACGGACAGCTTTCTCGACCGTCTGTTTACGAACGGCGTCCTTCAGCGCAAGGTCGCATTCGATCAGGGCGCGACCGGACCGGTGGAACGGGCTTCCGGTCTCGATCGGGACTTGCGGCGGGATCATTGTTACGCTGCCTACGACACGGTGCCGCTGACCGTACCTATACAGACCGCAGGCGATGCCCATGCCCGATTTAAGGTTCGGGTCGCTGAGCTCGACGCCAGCATCGTGATGATCCAGCGCATTCTTCTTCTCCTGAAGGAGGGGCCTGTTCATTCCAATTGCGTGCCCGCGGCCGACACGTTCGGACTGGGCTGGGCGGAATCGCCGCGGGGAACCTTGTTTTATGCGGTGCATATCGATGAACACGGCCGACTTGGGCGCGTGAAGATCAAGTCGCCGTCTTTCTCGAACTGGCGGGTTTTTCCATTCACCGTCCACGACAGCAACATGATGGACTACGCGATCAACGAAGCGAGTTTCGGTCTTACGATCGCAGGATGCGACAGATAGGAGGGCATGATGGCGCTTTGGACGCTGTTCGGACTGAAGCATGGCATGGCTACCACCCGCTGGCCATCTGCTGACGGATCGGACGGCCAGGACGGCGTGCTCGGAATGCCTCGTTACCGCCCGGAATTGTGCCGGAGCGACTGCACCGCCTGCGCCGATAGCTGTCCTACGCAGGCGATTACGATGCGAGGCCCGGACGACGCCCCGAACGGCGAGGGGACGATCCATGTGGACTATGGCCGATGTGTCGTTTGCCAGCTCTGCACCGAAGCCTGCCCGACAGGTGCCATGGAAGCATCTCCGGACTGGGCTTTTGGAGTGACCGCACGCGACGATCTCGTCTGGCGCAAGAACGCGTCAAGTCTGCCGGCGCAGACCGAGAAGCCGCAGTTCCGTCGCAGCCTGCATATTCGGCATGTCGATGCAGGATCCTGCAATGGTTGCGAGTCGGAGCTTCAGGCGTTGAACAACCCTTACTACAATCTTCATCGTCTCGGCATCTTCTTCACGGCCTCGCCACGGTTTGCGGATCTTCTGCTCGTGACCGGGCCGGTGACCAACGCTATGCTCGAGCCCCTGCGCACCACGTACGAGGCAATGCCAAGCCCGAAATTCGTGATGGCGGTCGGAACCTGCGCGGTATCCGGCGGCATCGCGAGAGATGGCTATGCGTGCCAGGCGGGGCTCGAAGGTACCCTGCCGGTCGATCTCTATCTTCCTGGCTGTCCGCCGAACCCTGCTGCGATCATCGAAGCGCTTTTGATGTTTCTGAACCGGATGCCGCAAAAAGTGGTCGGAGGAAGGATGCGCCATGGCTAATCTGTTGGTTGGCGCCGGCGCCGCATGCTGGCTTGTTGTCGTGGCTCTTGCCTTCTTGCGGTTGAAACTGGCTCTCGGGACGCTCCTGTGCCTTGGGTGCCTGTTGACGATAGCCGCAGCATTGAGCGGATTGCCGGATGGGCTGGACAACGTCGCCCTGCCGGTTGGCATGGCAGGAGAAGCCGTCAATTTCCAATTGAAGCCGGAGGCGCTCTGGCTTCTGGGCTTCGGCCTTTTTCCGGCTCTGTTTGCCTGCGGCCTCGCGGCCCCGCGCAAGCGAAGTGAAGCGGGATGGGCCCTCGGGGCGGCGCTCAGCCTGCTCGGAGCGCTGGGTGTATCCGGATTTTCCGAGGGCGCGGCATTTCTGATCGCTTGGGAGGCCATGAGTTTTGGCGGCGCGGCCATGATCCTCAGCGAAAATCAGGGAAGCGGCCGGCCGGTGTTATTCATGCTCGCTCTGCTGGAGACCGGCCTCATTCTGTTGCTCCTTGCCATACTCGTGCTGGGTGGCCTGGCAAGCGGACTCGATTTTGGCCGCTTTCCATCGGTTGCCCAGGATTTGTCGGCACACTGGCGGTTTGCGCTCACGATGCTGCTGCTCCTGGGCTTCGGAGCCAAGCTGGGGCTGCTGCCCTTCTACGAGTGGTATCCCGGAGCCTATGCTTCGGCCAGCGGCGCCACCGGCGTTATCATGTCGGGCGTCGTGTTGAACGCCGCTTATTTCGCGCTGAGCCAATCGCTGGTGGAATGGCTGCCGCATCCGAACTCGGGACAGGGTATCATAATCGTCGCCTGGGGAACTCTGACAGCCGTCCTCGCAATCCTCTATGCGTTCCAGCAGGAGGACTGGCGGGCGCTCCTGAGTTTCTCGTCGGTGGAGAACGCGGCGATCGCAGTGGTCTGCCTCGGAACCTCAATTCTGTTCCGGGCGGGCGGCCAAACCGCGCTGGCATCGCTTGCATGGACCGTAGCGCTCATTCATCTTGCAGGCCATTCGCTGGCGAAAGGCACCATGTTCCTCGTCGCGGATGCGGTGTATCGTCATGACGGAAGCTACCTCGTCAGGCAGAGCGGACTTCTGAAAGGCAGCGCATGGCCATTGGGAGCGGGCGCATTGATCGCCGCCATGAGCCTGTCCGCCATGCCGCCGCAGGCAGGCTTCGTCAGCGAATGGTATGTGTTCCAATCCATTTTCCAGGGGTTCCATCTTGGCAGCCTTTCCGACCGGCTCACTCTGGCGATTGCAGGCGCCGGGCTGGCGCTTTCGGTCGCGGTCGCCTTTGCGACATTTGTGAAGGTCTTCGGAATCGGGCTTCTCGGCCACAACGGACGGACGGGCGCGATAAAACCTGTCCGGGAAACCATAGCTGTCGGCTTGATTGCATTGGGATTGCTGTTGTTCGTGATCGGCATGCCGCTCTGGATACAGGCGCTGGATCAGGCAACGTATCAACAGTTCGCGGTGCATACGCCCGCCGAAATGAGGGTAGGGCTAATTCTTGTCCCCGGGACCGGCACGCCGATCGCGCCGGACCGGTCGTTTGCATTTATTTCGCCGACGCTGCTTTTCGTTGCGTTCCCATGCCTTGCCATCGTTCCGGCAGCCCTGCTTGTTTTCCTGAAGCGGCAGCCGATCCGCCGGGCACCCGTCTGGTATGGCGGCGGGCGGCAGGATCCGGTCAAGTCGACCACGACGGCCCTTGCCTTCTCAAATGCGCTGCGCGTCTTCTATGCTTTCGTCTATCGTCCAACGTCGACGATGGCGCGTGAAACGGTCGGCAATCGGTACGTCGTGCGCCGTCTCACATTCAATCACATGGTAGCGCCGATTTTCGGGCCGTATTTGTTCGCGCCTGCGGTGCGGATCGTGCGCCGGATCGCTGACAGGATCGCGCGATTGCAGTCGGGTCATCTCAACTTCTATCTTGCGCTGATCGGCGGCCTGCTGGTGCTGATCCTCGCGCTTGTGCTTGTTTAAGCCGAAGGCCGCTCATGTGGACCTATGTTGCAATCGCGATCGGAGGAGTGTTCGGATGCTGGGGCCGCTATGCGATGACAAATCTGATCCAGACCATCTATGGACGGGATTTCCCCTACGCCACGCTCTGCATCAATGTGCTGGGCTGCTTCCTGATGGGATTTCTCTTCATAGAGACGCTCGAACGTCAGACGATATCGCCAGCGTTGCGAGCAGGTATTCTCACCGGCTTTATCGGGGGCTTCACCACTTTTTCGACCTTCGAGATGGAAACGCTTCTTCTGGTCGAAGGGGGCAGCAATCCCAAGGCCGTTCTTTATGTCTTTTTGTCCCTCGTGTTCGGGTTCTTTGCGGCGTTCGCCGGAGCCTACCTGGCACGTAACGTATGAGGATTGCGCCATGAGCAACGAAGTGATGATCGTGCGCATTTACATCCACGAGACCGAGCACGGCCGCCGTACCAACCTGATGGACGAGATCGTCAGTCTCCTTCATGACCAGCAGCGCGTCAGGGGCGTGACGGTATTCCGGGGGATCGTCGGCTTCGGCGCCAGCGGGGCGGTTCACGCGGCAGACGCATTGCGCATCACCGTGGATCTTCCGCTTGTCATCGAGTTCTTCGACACGCCGGAGGTCGCCGAGGCCGCCATGGAGTTGTTGAATGCAATCGTACCGGCCGGCCACATGATCTACTGGAATGCGAACTGCCGGACGCTGACATGACGGACGATACCCGCAGCCGATCGGAAAATACCGGCGACGTCTGGAGCGTCTTTTCCTTCGAAGCGCGAGAACGCTCTAAGAAACGTTGGCTTTCGACGCCTCATCGACAAAGATCTTTTGATAGAGGTCTTCACCGAAACTCGTGGTCAGAGGCACGCCCTCGACCAGCCTGAAGTCGCGCCGCCCGTTTTCATCGCGCTCCGCCCGCAAAAAGATGGCAGGCCGTTCCGCACCGGTCCGCAAGCTCTCCGCCAGTTCGAACATGTGTGTGACCAGGACGACCTTTGAATCATGCTTGAGAAGGGCGTCGATGATCTGCCTGGCTATCTCCGAGCCCTCGCGCTCGTTGGTCGAAGCGAAGGATTCGTTGAAGAGGACCAGCGAATGAGGTCGGATCTGATCGACCAGAGCGGACATCCGGCTCAGTTCCTCATCGAACTTGCCACTGCTCATGCTGGAATCCTCCTCTCTCTTGTAGTGGGTGAATACGCCGGAAACTATGTTCGCGGAGAAGATGCTGGCGGCGACGAACATTCCTGCCTGCATCATCAATTGCGCTTGTCCCGCACTTCGCAGGAAGGTCGATTTCCCGCCTTGGTTTGCCCCTGTGACCACCGTGAGATGCTTTTCCGAGGCGCCGATCGTATTTCCTGCAATCGCTTTCTTCATCTGCAGCGCCAGGCAGATGTCGTACAGCTCGCGGCAGGAAAATTTATATTCGCTGATCGGGCGCGGCTCCGGCAGGCAGTATTGGCAGTTGAGTTCCTTGAGGCGGTCGTCAAGGTTCAGGCATCCCATGTAGAAAGCGAGTTCGGCGCGCAATGTGGTGAAAAAACTCATCACATGGCTGGCGGATTCGGCAACCGCCTGGGCGGCAATCGCCAAGCCGCTGTCCCTGAGCCTGGATAGGGCGCGAAAGCCCGCCTCATCGCGGGGATGTATGCTGAACGTGTAGCTCTCCGGTCTCTTCCGGAACAGCCAGTCGATAATTTCCTGAAACCAGTTCCGGGATGGCGGCGGAGCGCGAAGCGTATAATTCCTGCCCTTGTTGCCGTCCCCGAGCTCGGCGCTGATGAGGATGCCTCCCCAGAATTTCAGCCTTTGCAGGTGTTTTTCGATGACCTTGAAATATTCCTCGTTCAGCTCCTTCCTGAGCACGGCGAACATCGCTCGAAAGCCTTCGGAGTGGAAACTGTTGCCATGTTGGTCCACGAGGGCGCGCAGGCGCCTCTGCATCTCCACGTACAGGTTCAACACCTCGACAGAGCGGTTCAGGACGGTTTCAGGCGAATCCCGGAACAGGCCGTAATGAACCTTCTTTTCCCGTTCGAGCGTTTCGATCGTCAGCTTGTACAATTGCGTGACCGCGGATCTGCACGCCTGGCAGTCCATGAAGATATCCTGTCGATATCGCACCTCCTCCACAGAGGTCTGGAGGGAGGTCAGCAATACACGTCGAACGACACCGTCGATGAACTGATCATTGCCCGCCATCGCGTCGAACAGCGTTTCAAGTTCCAGGTCCTGGGTCAGTGCATCCGCGTTTGTGCGAGCGTCGGCTCTGAAGTCGAAGTTCCTGTCGGCATGAAGAAGATAGGCTTTCATGATTGCAGCCTTTCATTGAGAGCAGACGAGGTCAGCCGGTATTTTTCCGCGATTGCCATCGCATGGGCGCGCCCGTCGGCGGCCCTGCGCACGATCTTGAACGTCCGCGAAGCCGGGTTTTCCGGATCGACGGTGCTGACGAGACTGACGGTCGCCGGAGCAAGGCGCGACAGCTCGTCGATGAAGGTCACACAGACCGCCAGCGAGCCAAGATCGATGATTTTCTGAAGGATGCGTGTGCCGAGAAAAAGGGCGTCGCGCAACGTGGTCGACGTGAAAATCTCATTCATGATGACAATGCTTCGACTCGTGGAACGCTGCAGTATGGCGTGTATGCGAAAAAGGTCGTCCTGTAGCTTGCCGCGCAGGTTATGGATGTTCTCCTCCCGCTCGAAATGCGTGAACAGATTATCGAACAGCAGGAGGTTTGCCTGTGCTCCCGGCACCGGCAGTCCAAGACCGGCCAGATAGTGGAGCTGCCCGAAGGTGCGGGCGAATGTGGTCTTCCCGCCTTGGTTGGGTCCGGACACAACGAAGATGCGTTCTCCCTCGCCGAGTGCAAAATCGTTGGTTACGATTGGTTGCTCCTCTGCAGCTAGTTTTTTTGCGAGCGCAAGATCGAAAGTGCTGTCAGCGCGAATCTTCGTTTCGGTTTCGTCGAGTTGCGGATAGCAGAAGGCAAGACCGGCGGCCTTCAGTGGTGCGATATAGTCGATATAGCCGAGATAGAACTGCAGCTCGCGGTCAAACCGGGCGATGGTCGGATGAACAAGAGCCTGGTGCCGTTCGAAGAAGCCTTGAAGTTCATTGAAGGTCTCGGGATAAAGCTGGCGAACCCCTTCGAGTATATTGGCCTCGACATGATCCATCTCGACGAAGTCCGGAATCTCGAACTTCGGCCGGTCGACGTTGCCAGTACGAAAACGCTGGAAGACGCGGGCAATCTCGACTCCGTAATCTTCCTCCGCATCGAAACGAAAGACGCTGACTGAGGCGTCTTTGACCTGGAACACATACCGAATGCTTTCCAGTCCCGCCGCTGCATGGTCGATCTCGTTCGAGAGCATCCGAAACTGATCGGAAGAAATATGCTCCGCAAGAAATCCGTGTACGGCGATCAGTCCGTCGGATTTCAGGGACAAGGGCCGCAAGGCCGCGTCCAGTTCGATCAGAACAGATCGGTAGAGAGATGCAGCCTTGAGGAACCATGCGTTCTTTTGTTGCTGATATCGAAGCTTCTCGACAAGCTCGAGTTTCTCGCGCAATTCCTTCATGCCCGCGCCGAAGGCTCGCACTATCGCGAGTACGTCGGCGTTCTGAAGATCCTTCACGACTTCCTGGCGATAACGGATGGTATCGCCCGGCAGCGGCCCTGCCCAGATGAAATCTTCAAGTTTGAATCGTTCGCGTCCAGCCATCATTGCAGCCGCGATTTGATCGAGATTCAAATCGTGGAAGCACTCCGGCTGCGCCGTCCCGCATTTGCCGGTGACACCCGCCGGCTCGAGAATGCTCGCGTCCTCGCCATATGGCTTTCTCGACCGAAGCGGCGATTGCGTAATGAACGGAAAAGGTTGCCCGGCTTGTTCTGCGGCGACAGTCTTTAGCGTTAAAGTCATGTCGACTCCTTCTCTCAACAGAGTAGAAGGAGTCATCAGCCACAGATGGCGGTTAAAGGCGAACTCCATCGCCTGAGATAAATTTAAACTATAACTTCCACATTTCAATAGGGTTCCAGTCAGCCGTGGAGAAGGCACTTGATTTGAGAAGCGGTTCATGTAGATTTTTGTGCATGGGGATGGAGTCCCCCGAAACCGCATCGTGCTGATGACTCCTGCCAGTCAATTGCCGCGTGATATTCGCGGAGGCAGGAGCAACAATCATGACTAGACGTACATTACCGTCCGTTATATTCGATATGCTTGACGATCCTATCGTCATGGCTGTGATGAGTGCCGATGGTCTCGACAAGGAATCCGTTCTCAGGATTCTCGATCATGCAGCACAGAGACTTCCCGAAAATGCAAGCAAACCTAAGGCAACCACGCAGGCGAATGCGATGACACATGACCAGCGCAGCACAGCTTCACGCATGGCGCTGATTGCCAGGACGGTGTTGGCAAATACATCGCCCTTGGTATAGCGGCCCTATACGAGAAACGTCGGGAGCAGATAATTCCCGGCAACCAGACGCTCCCGAAGCGGACTCAAGACTGCAAGGCGATGAGCAGACGTCTGCTCCATCGTGCCGATCGTTCTTGCCTGCGATCTGGGATCGCGTCTGGTTGCCGGGAAACAGCAGCAGCGCCGATCAAGAGGCGAGGTTGGAAATGCAGATCATGGCGGCTACAATCACTATCGTCGTGAGCATCTCGCAAGCTCGGCACGTTGTCTCGCCGAGCTTGCGACAATCTTCGAAAAGAGGTGGAGAGCGGGGCGAGGCCGACGATGGTTTCGATCACGACGCAGCTTCATTCATGAATAGCGCCTATTAAGCAGCCTTTCAGCCCTCGGTGTCGATCGGACCTGATCCTCATCAGGTCTCTGCCGTAGCCTCCGACGAGGCATCGCCCGCCCATTGCCGCCGACGGTTTCTAAGCCGCCTTATCCGATCTCGCCGCCGCATGTCCGCTTCGGATCGTTGCGCGGCTACCTCCTCTGCTTCGTCGGTGATGTCGACTCCCAACAGGGCTTCGAAGAGATCCTCAAGCGTTGTGATGCCGACGACCTCACCGTTTTTGACGACGGCACCGATGGGTTCGCGCGCATCCAGAAGTTTCGCGATGGCCTGACCCACCGGGAGGCTGTCTTCAAGCTTGGGCAGGGCATGTCCGAATGCCGAAAGCGGCTTGCGTCGAATCGAGCTGTCTCGCAGCGCCTCACGCAGGACCTCCCGCTGATTGATGTAGCCCGACAAGTGCTCGGGGTTGTCGCCATAGATCGGAATCCGGGCAAAGTGGAGGTCCGCACCATCGTCAAGCAGGGCTGCCGCTGCTGCGGCTTCGGGAAGGGCGACAACGAAAGCCAAAGGCGTGTGCGCATCTGCCAACGTGATCTGGTGGGCGAACAGGATATGGGAAAGCACATCGGATTCACCGTGAGACAATGCTCCCTGAGAGGGAGCGTAGGCAATGATCCGCGCCAGGCTGTTTCGGGTAACATACCCTTTCGAGTCTCCCGAAAGCCATCTTGTAAGCCACCGGGTAATGGCCAGAACGGGCGCCAGCAGCCACAGGAGCGGACGAAGCGTGCGACCGGTGACGCCGGCAAGGTCTTCCGCATGGGTCGCGGCATAGGTCTTCGGTCCAATCTCGGACAGGATCAGCAGGAGAAAGGTGAGGACTGCCGACGCAATGGCAACGGCTGGATCACCCCAAATTCTGGCCGCTTCAGCACCGACGAATCCGGGACCCACGGTGCAGGCGACAGTGTTGACCGTGAGAATGGCACTGATGGCGTCCCCGATCCGCTCCTCCTTGATTTCGAGGAAGAGGCTCACGCCTGACTGGTTTCTTTTTTCGAGAAGGTGCATCGGCCGGGCACTCAGCAGCACGGTCTCGAAGATCGAACACGCGCCGGAAACGATGACCGAGAACAGCACCCAGAAAAGCAGCGTCATCGACGATGCTCCCGACCGCGGCGCTGTCCCCTGCGAACGAGGACGGGGCGCCTTGCCCGACACATATCCCGGCCATGGACGAAGGCCGACAACCCGGCGCCGGACATGAAGAAGAGCAGGATCAAAGACATCTGGAACCTCCTTGGGGCAATCCACGATGACCAATCCCTATCGTCGGCGCGCGCCGCGATAGGGGGCCGTCAGCCGGATGCCGGCCGGTGGCGAATTCCATGCCCTGCAAGGAACATGGATCCCATCGGCTCATCCTCTGGACGACCAGACCTTGAACGGCGAGGAGAAGGCGGCGGCCCGACCCAGGCTTTGCTCGATCCAAAGGAGACGGTTGTACTTCGCAATCCGCTCGCTTCTGGACAGCGATCCCGTTTTGATCTGCCCGGTGCCGAATGCCACCGCGAAGTCGGCAATGAACGTATCCTCGGTCTCGCCGGACCGATGCGAGACGACAGCGTTCCAGCCAGCCTCGTGCGTGACCCGTATGGCCTCCACGGCTTCGGTGACCGTGCCGATCTGATTCAGTTTGATCAGCACGGCATTGGTCGCCTTCCGTTCGATTCCCTGCCTGATTATCGCGGGATTGGTGACGTAATTGTCATCACCGACGATCTGGACCCGGTCGCCCATTGCTTGCGTTTGGGCAATGTAGCCCTCCCAGTCCGCCTCATCGAACCCATCCTCGATGGAAACGATTGGGTACGATTGGATCCATCGCTCGTGGAGGGCAAGCATCGCCTCGCGATCAAGGACGTCTCCAGCAGCGAGACGATAGCCTTTGCCATCGAAGAATGAAGATGCGGCCGGGTCGAGGGCAATTGCGATATCGCTTCCCGGCTTGTAGCCCGCAGCCCTTATCGCTTCCGTTATCAGCTCGCAGGCGTCTTCATTGTTCTCCAGATTCGGCGCAAAACCGCCCTCGTCCCCGACACCGGTCGAAAGGCCCTTTTTCTCCAGTATTTTCTTCAACGCCTTGAATGTCTCCACGCCGTAGCGCAGAGACTCGGCGAATGTCGGCGCACCGTGAGGGACGATCATGAATTCCTGGAAATCCAGGCGATTGGCGGCATGTTTTCCGCCATTGATCACGTTCATCATCGGGACTGGAAGCCGGCGCGCGGTCGGGCCGCCGAGGTAGGAAAAAAGCGGCAGGCGAAGCGAATTGGCCGCGGCGCGCGCGACGGCCATGGAGGCTCCGAGCAGGGCATTCGCACCCAGCTTTGATTTGTTCTTCGAGCCGTCCAGCTCGATCAGCGTCATGTCGATCTGGGCTTGGCGTGTGGCATCGCGGCCGCGCAGGCAGGCTGCGATTTTCGAATTGACGTTCTCGCAGGCGGTCCTGGTGCCCAGTCCATTGTAGCGACCCTTATCGCCGTCACGGATCTCAACGGCCTCGAGGCGCCCCGTCGAGGCGCCTGACGGCACGCACGCCGTTCCCATGGCGCCGCCTTCCAGGGACACCTCTACCTGGAGCGTCGGATTCCCGCGCGAGTCCAAGATTTCGAAAGCATGGACGGATACGATAGAATGTTCACTCATGATCTCTCCTTCGCCGGCGGGTTCCCGTTGGTTCCTGGCGGTCGCTGGTTTGATAGAGATGAACGGCACGAAGCCGTACTCCTGACGCAGTCCTACCGTGGTGCCCAACGGTAGGAGTCATCAGCCGGCTGGCGTTTAAAGACGGGGGACTCCATCCCCGGCCATAAACATCCGATAGAATTGCGGGAAAAGCAATGGGAGACAGTTTTTCCGTTGGCGACTCTGGACTAATTTTGCTCCAGCGCCTATTTGATTGTTACGGGAATGGAGTCTCCCGCAAACCGCCGATCAGGCTGATGACTCCTGCCATTCGCATAGAAGGAGCCGTTGCTCCAGGCAGGATGATCATGATGCTAGTCATATTTGGCACCCTCAGAATTTTCACAGCTTCCCTTCGCGATCCGGTTGTCGCTCGCATGATGGGGGAGCGGCTATGACCGGCATGCTGGTTCTGGCCCGCCACGGGCAAAGCGAAGGCAACAGAAGCAATGTCTTCACGGGGCGCGACGACCCGCCGCTCACGAATGAGGGGCGAATCGAAGCTCGCTTCATCGCCTACCAGATTCAACAGGCACGCATCAGGCCGGATATCTTCTTCACATCCGCCATGAGGCGGACACGCGATACAGCGCAGATAATCGTCGATGAACTGGGTGCGGGCGTCGCCATTGTGTCGGACCCCGCCCTGAACGAACGCGATTATGGCGATCTCACAGGTATGAACAAGGACGAGGCCGCCAGTCAATTTGGCCCGGGACAGGTGCTTGCCTGGCGGCGCTCCTACCGAAAACGTCCTCCGGGAGGAGAAAGCCTTTTCGACACCCGGCAGCGTGTCGTGGCGTATTTCAATCGCGAGATCGCTCCGCGGCTGCGCAACGGGGAAAACGCCGTCGTAATCGGCCACGGCAACTGTCTGCGCGCGCTTGCCATGGAACTGGAGGAACTGTCCCCGTTCGAGATCGAGACGTTCGAAATCGCAACAGGGCAACTCATCGTCTACAAGATCGTGATCGCGGAGCTCGGGTTGAAGGCAGTAACCCTTGGCTCCCGGTCCCAACCGCACAAGAGCATGGCATGACCGGCTCCCGCACGGCATGGTCACGTCGACGGCATGGACCTGGCCCGCTCAGGCTCGATGCGCCATCAGCGAGGCAGACGTTGGCGGATCGCGCGCCATGGTGAGATCGATCAACGAAACGGGTCATCTTCTCGACCACGCAAGCGGTACGGCATAGAGGTTTGAAGGAAGGATTGGAGAGCATGCCAGTTACGTTATGGGTAGCGATCGGTGGGGCGCTGGGCAGCGTTGCCCGATACTGGGTGGCGCTATGGATGCTGCCGATGAGCCGTGATCTGCCATGGGGAACCATCGTCATCAACATTGTCGGTTCCTTCGCGATCTCGTTTTTCGGGACGCTCACGGTGGAGCATGGCCGCTTTCCCATCTCGGATGTCGGTCGGACGTTCTTCATGGTGGGGATTTGCGGAGGGTTTACGACCTTCTCGTCCTTCAGCCTGCAGACGCTGGAACTTCTCAAGGCCGGAGCGGTGGGCAGGGCGGTTCTGAATATCGCCATCTCCGTCGCGCTCTGCCTCGCATCGGTGACGGCAGGCTATCTCGCGGCCGAACGCCTGAACGGCGGTGTGGACGAGGTGGCGCAGAATGCAATCGAGGAGGAAGCCTCATGACCTCTGGAACGCACATAGACGGAGCCGCTATTCTGGCCGTGCTGGCCGAACAAAGAGGCGCACGCGCCTGTCTTGAGGCGGCGCAAGATGCCTGGACCGCCCTTGAGGGAGCTTCAGGCATCACCGCATTGCATGTCCGCGTGGATCCGATATTCGACATCATGCCGACGGAAGAGGTGCTTTCGAAGGATCGACAGCGCTTGATGGAGCTGGATGCCGTAAAAGAAGGGCATGCGCTCCATGACATCTACGCCGCATGGATGGTGGGTTTGCCGGCCAATGTTCCCTCGAACTGGTATGACATCGGCGGAAGCGAAGATGCGAAGATAGAGGAATTTGCCAGGATTGCCCGGATGACGGTGATAGCTCGGCTCGACGCCCATAGCCGGGGCCACGCGCATGAGGCTTTCCATACCTGTCTCTTTCGCACGGGAAAGCCGCTGCTGGTCGTGCCCGACAGATATCAGAAGCGCGATGTGCGGCGCATCCTTGTGGCCTGGAAGGACACCGCGCCAAGCCGCCGCGCCTTGGAGGCCGCGGCGCCATGGCTCAAAAATGTCGAGCAGGTCCTGCTACTTCGAATAGGAGACGAGCGCCCGTTGGAGCTGGAATGGGCGGTCGAGCGGCTCGTCGATCTCGGTGTGCGGAGCAAGACCCTGAACGTGCCCAGAAACCTCAGCCTTTCGGTGGGGCGACAGATTCTTCGTGAAGCACATGCCGTCGACGCCGATTGGATCGTAGCGGGCGCCTTTCACCATGGAGAATTCCTGGGCTGGATTTTAGGGGGAGTGACGGAGACGTTGCTGAAAGAAGCAACGCTGCCTGTCTTCTTCATGCACTAGGACAATCATCGATCCCGGGGGAGACGAGATATGACGGGAGTGCTCATACTTGCTCGGCAGGGACAGAATGAAGGCGAGGCGCTGGAACGCTTCGTGGGGCAGTCCGATTACCGCCTGACCCATCTGGGTCGTCTCGAGGCAAAGGGTATAGTGCGCCAGATTCTGGAGGCCCGTCTGGCCGTTGATACGATATTTGCACCTGTCTCCCGACAATCCGAGGAAACGACGCAGATCATACGCAAGGGGCTGAAATCCGCTGCTCCTGTTTTTCATGCTCCGGCGCTCGGCGAGCGCGACTTCGGCGATCTCACGAACATGAGGAAGGAAATGGCGCTGGATCTATATGGCGCCACCGCAGTCGTCGCCTGGAAACGCTCATTTCACGCAGGCCCGCCTTCCGGAGAGAGCTTCGCCGATTTGCATGATCGGGTCTGGGCTTATTTTACCGAACATGTGCGGCCTTGCCTGGACAGAGATTTGAATGTGCTGATCGTCGCCGATACCGACAGTATACGTTCGCTTGCCCTGGGAGTGGGCGAAGTGCCTGCGACGCAGATGGAAGCGCTGGAATTCGAACGCGGTCAGGTCATCGCTTATGCTTTCGAGGATGCCGGCGGCTCCAGATCCGCCGGCAGAGAGCCGCCACGTCTGCGAATTGTTGCTTAAGTGTTATTGTCCGATCACCCAGCCTTTCCCGTACATCGATGCCTGATGCCGCTCTTTCACCCGCTTTGGGTGGGAGAACGGTATCGATCTACCGATTCAAGAATGATTCGCCTTGCGGCTTCGGCATTTTGCCAGGCGCCGACTTTCGACCATTTTCCGGGTTCGAGATCTTTGTAGTGCTGGAAGAAGTGCGCAATCTTCTGCAGCGTTATTTCGGGCACCTGATCGTAGTTCGTGACGTTTTCAAACTTGCGCGTCAGATGAGGTGACGGAACGGCCAGAATCTTCTCATCCATTCCCGCATTGTCTTCCATCGTCAACAGCCCGATGGGACGGACATTGATGACGCAGCCGGGGATCAGAGGGCGATCGTTGCAGATGATGACATCGATAGGATCGCCATCATCTCCCAGCGTATTTGGAACGAAGCCATAATTTCCGGGGTAGACCATCGGCGTGTAGAGAAACCGATCGACAACGAGCATTCCCGCCTTCTTATCAATCTCGTACTTGATCGGCGGACCTCCAATTGAAATCTCGATGACGACGTTGATGTCGGCGGGCGGATTCTTTCCAACGGGTATCGCTTCCAGACGCATGACGGTCTCCTTGGTTGGATGACGGAGTTGATGTGGGTTTGGTTTTCAAATCTCGCGATCCGTAAGCTCCTCTAGCCTTGTCCGTTCATCGCGAAATGAGCGCTGTTCCCGGCATGCGACATCGCGCGCGGCGTCGCCAGACCGCTTCCAGCGAGGACACGCTTTCTTCATCGATGCGGAACGCCGGATATCGGGTATAGATCTGATGCCGGTCGTCTTTCTCCGACAGGCCTTGCAGGTTCGCCAATCGACGCAGCTCGACGATTATATGCCGGACAAGGCCCAGGATGCCGAAGTTGACTTACAGCTATGGAAAGAAAAATCATGACTCTACTCCGTCGCTTTTGCGCCAAGTAGGAGTCATCAGCTCAAAAGAGCAGTTCCGTCTTTGCGACGCGGCAGAATCCATTGCCGTGTGATTGAAATCACAATCCGATAATTTGCCCCATCTTTGTGAACTGTCAATATGATATCACAACCTGTCGTGGGTGCGGTTGTAATCTGTTCGATACAGCGGTGCGGCTAATGCCTGGTAACTGACTTAATTGCCGCCAGCGTCCTGGACCAAGCCTCCGCTGATGGAATCTCAATGAAAGCGTAAGCGAAAATCCTAGAGCGTCTTGGAGCGTATTTTCTCCTTCTCGCCGCCCTGCTCGGACTGGACAGTCGTGCGCCGGATTACCAGCGAGGGGGCGATCAGCACATGCATCGCCGGCTCGTCGGGTTTCTGCATGCGGGACAGGAGGATGTCGAGGCTTTGGCTTGCCATGTACTGTATCGGCTGGCGGACGGTCGTAAGCGACATCGTTTCGGATTCAGCGAATGGAATATCGTCATATCCGACCACCGCGACGTCCTGAGGTACGCTGATGCCTTCTTTCAGCAGCCGGCTGAGGACGCCGAGCGCCTCGAGATCGTTGGACGCGAAGATGGCGGTCGGACGCGGTTTCTGGGCGAGGATGGCGTCCATGGCCTCGACGCCACCGTCGAGCGTATGCCTTCCAGAATAGACTTTGGGCACGAGCCCTTCCGCTTCCATCGCTGCGCAATAAGCTTCACGGCGGCGCTGCGAGCCGGCATAGGGGCCGCCGTCGATATGCACGATATTGCGATGTCCGAGTTCGATCAGATGTCGGACAATGAGGGAAGCCCCGAGGTGGTCGTCATTGCTGACGCTGTCGATCCGTTCGTTGGAAAGATGCCGCCCGAAGTAGACCACCGGCAGATGTCGCCCTATCCGTTCGATCGCTGCGGTGGATTCCGGGGAGCCGATCAGTATCAGGCCGGCGACACGCTGGGCGACGAGAGACTGGATCGCTTTTTCGGCGGCAGGATCCGAATGACCTTCCAGGGAAAGAAGCACTTCGTACCCCTTCTCTCTGGCCGAAGCGTCTATGCTTTTCGCGACCGATGCGGTGAAGGGGTTCAAGATGTCCGACAGAAGCACGCCGATAGTGCGGGTGCCGCCGCTTGCCAGCCTGCGTGCCGAAAGATCGGGCGTGTAGTTGAGTTCTTCGGCAATCTTGAGAATCCTTGCGCGCTTGTCCGGGTTGACGCCGGGGTCCCCCCGCAAGGCAAGCGATGCAAGCGACCGCGAAACACCTGCTCTATTGGCGATGTCCATCAGAGTGAGTTTCGGCGGCGTCTTGCTCATCAGTTTTCTTTCATCATGTCGAATGCGGCGAACGGGCAGCCGCTGATGCAGCGGTGCCCGGTCCGGGAGCATCGTCACGCTATAGCATACTGTTGCAGAATGCGTGACCCGTCACCGAAAGCCGTCCGCCGGGGTTGTGGCATTGCGGGTTCTACCTATGCCGGTCCTATCGCCCCCTTCGCCTGCGGGTGCAAGCCTCCACCATCGATCGGGCTGTCCGAGCCGCTACGGCCGAACTTGCCGGAGTATGCGCATCACGCGGCCTCTTCGGTGCTTTGCTGGATGCAGAAACGCAACGTGGCGGCAGAGGTCGCGACCGCATCCTCGGCTGCCATGGAATAATCCTCGTTCTCGATGGAGATGACGTCGTCATAACCGGCGGCCCGCAATGCGCGCACGATGTCCAGCCAGGCGCGGACCGAACTGCCGTGGCCGAGCGAGACGAAATTCCAGTAGCGTGAATGGACCGGGATCACATGCTTGGGGTCAAGAAGTCCATTCACCTTCGACGCTGGTTCGATACGGGAATCCTTGCCGTGGACGTGGTAGATGCACTCTCCCAGAGCCTGAATGGCGGAAACGGGGTCGCCTCCCATCCAGATGAGGTGCGACGGGTCGAAATTTACCCCCACGACCGGGCCGACGGCGTCGCGCAACCGGAAGAAGCTCTCGGTGTTGTAGACTACCTGACGGCCGTGCTGCTCCACGCAGAGGCGTATGCCGTCCGTTTCCGCCTTGGAGGCGAATCGTTTCCACCAGGGAATGACCCTTTCGCTCCATTGCCACTCCAGAATTTCCATCGCCTCGAGAGGCCATGAGGAGGTGATCCAGTTGGGATGGCTATCGCCGGGAGCGCCCGGAAGGCCGGACATCATGACCACCCGCCGGACACCGAGCAGCTTTGCGAGTTCCAGCGTCTTGTAGGCAAGGTCCGTATCCTCGGGGCCGATCCGGCCGGGATGGAGCTGGTTGCCGGAGCAGTTCAGGGCGGAGATTTCCAATGCGCGGTCGCGTAGCTTGCCCAGCAGCCGATCCCGCTCCGAAGCGCTCGTAAGCAGCGCCTCCACCTTCAGATGCGGCGCGCTCGACCAGCCTCCCACCCCGAATTCGACGCAGCTCAACCCGAGCGCGGCGACCTTGTCCAGGCATTCGTCCAGACCGAAAGCGCCGAAGCCATCGGTGTTCAAACCTATTTTCATCGATATCCTCCTCACATTTCCATCAGACCGGAGACCGTTCCACCGTCACCGGGCCGCCGTTGTCCGCCGACGCCTGAATCGCATCGAGGACTTCGGCCGCGCGAAGGCCGTCGAGCAGCGTACCGTCTGAGATCGGACGGCCCTCGGCGATCGCGTTCAGGAAGTCGTGGATCATGAACCCGAAGACCTCCGCGTATCCGACCGCGACTCCATCGAACGGCACGGGCAGCATCGATCCCACGTTGGGTGACGACGGACGATTGAAAACGGTCGCAAACGGCGTCTGGCCGCTGCCGTCGAAGCGGGCGATCTGATACTGGTTGATCGACTGTGTCGAGAAGCGGGCGGTTGCTTTCGTTCCAAAGACCTCGAACGAGAGCGTGTTGCCCATGCCGATCGCAACGCGGCTGGTGGAAAACAATCCCTGGGCGCCGCTGTCGAAGCGCAACAGAGCGGACATGACGTCGTCGTTGTCGACGGGACGGCGTTCGGAGCTTAGCTCGACTCGATTGTGTCCCACCGTCGAGCAGGCAGCCAGGAAACGCTCCTTGATGGAAATGGTCGACACCGCGCCGGCGACTTCCGAGACTTCGCCGCAAAGGAAGCGGGCAGTGTCGATTGCGTGCGTGCCGATGTCGAGCAGCGCGCCCGGTCCGGCCCGGTTGCGCTCGTATCTCCACGAGTGGGGCAATTGAGGGTCTGCCGCGTATTCGCACTGGAACTGAACGAGAATGTTGACGATCTCACCGAGTTCGCCAGCCGAGATCATGTTGCGGATTTCGGTGACTGCCGGAATGCGGCGATAATTGAAGACCGTGGCCGCGCAGACGCTGGACGACTTGCCCTGCTCGTACAATCGGCGTGCCTGCGAAGCCGACAGGGCAAGGGGCTTTTCGCAGAGAACATGCTTACCGGCGGCAAGGGCGGCTTCGACTGCATCGACATGCAGGAAATTCGGTAGCGCGACGCTGATCACCCCGATTTCCGGGTCCGAAACAACCTCTCTCCAGTCGGAGACCGTGCGGGAGAAGCCGAAGCTCTGCGCCAACTGTCTGGCGAGCGTTGCGTTCGGATCGGCGACTGCGGTCAGGTTGAGGCCCGGCAGGCGCGATGCAAATTTCGACAGATGGTTCCGATAGCCGAACGCGTGCGCGGCGCCGATCATGCCGGCGCCGACGATTCCGATCCCGTTGCTCACTTCATACCTCCCTTTGCGTCCGATGATGCTGGTTCAATCAGCCGGAGCGCGGTTATTGATATTGGAGCGCTCCAATCCAGTCAATTGGAAATTTTAAAGAGCTGAATGTGGTGTGATGGTAGTCGTTGCCGCCTATAACTATGCGCGGGGCACTCTCTTTGATGGCTGGTGAACGCGTAGACAGGAGGGGGGAAGTTGGAGAGCTGCTCTTGGGCAGGGGCGCACATTGGGAGAAATATATGAATAAAAACAGATGGTTATACAAAGATCGTGGATAGGTGATGCCTCTCGGCCCCGATCGATATGGTGGTCGATGACTTTTCAGGCAGTGCGGTTGGTCATTGCCCTTCGGATGAGCCGATTTCTGATGACTCGCGGATCGGCCTCCGCCTTTCATTCGATTTTTTGATTGACAATATTGGAGCGCTCCAATATTGAGCAGTGAAAGTTGGCGCCGGGAGGGTGCAACGAGAATGGGAGATGGCGGTCGGCTTTGAGGAGTCCGGAAGGTCGTGGCGAGGCTCTCGCGTGGCCGGCGTCCGGTGGCCGCTGGAGCCTGGGTGGCGATCGGACCGGCAGGATTCGTGATCGCGAAAAGATGGTCTCGCCCTTCCAGGCCGCGAAGGTTCTGCATATGGCGCCCCGTCAAGCGCCGAGGTTGGAGATCCCGCCATCGTGGCGGGCAAGAGGAGGAGTGAACAATGAAATTGAAAGCCCTTACGAAGGTGATGCTCGCGACGGCCGCGCTCTCGCTTGCCGCCGCGCAGTCGCATGCCGCCAATATCGCCGTGATTTCCGGCTCGGCGCAGGACGCATTCTTCAATGCCATCAAGAAAGGCGTGGATGATGCGACGATGGTCGTGAAGGCGCATGGCGGCTCCGTCAGCTACATGACCGTTCCCAACTATGACAATTTTGGACCCGATCTGGTCGGCCTGATCAACACGGCAATCAGTCAGAACGTTCAAGGCATCGCTATTCCGGTTTGGGTGCCGGAGGCGCAGATTCCCGCACTCCAGGAAGCGGCAAAGAAGGGCATCAAGATCATGCTCTACAACACCCGGACGGGCGACAAGAGCCAGGATGCCATCGGTCTGAATTACTTCGGTACGGACGAGGCGGTCGCAGGAAATGCAGGCGGCGCCTATCTGGCGAAGCAAGGCGCCAAGAAGATTCTCTGCGTCATCCACGTCCCGGGGGCTGTCAATCTCGAAACGCGTTGCAAAGGTGTGACCGACGGCGCCAAGGCCGGCGGCGCGGAGGTCGAGCCTCTGCGGCTGCCATCGAGCGTACAGTCGGATATGGCCGGCACGGCGGAAGCCATTAAGGCCGAGCTGCTGAAGGATCCGTCGATCGACGCCGTCATGACACTCGGTGCGCAGACCGCCGACGCGGCGGCGATGGGTATCCAGCAAGCGGGCGTGGGCGACAAGGTCAAGCTTGGCACCTTCGACATGAGCGCATCCGTGCTCGACCGCATCAAAAACGGCCAGCAGCTGATGGCGATCGACCAGCAGCCGTATCTGCAGTCGTTCCTGGCGACGACGACGCTTGCCGCGAATATCGACTACGGCCTGGAAATTCCGACGAATCCGGTGCTGACCGGCCCGGCGATCGTCGACTCGTCCAACATCGGCGCCGCACTGAACGGAGTCCAGAACGGCGTTCGCTGACGATAGCCCGGGCGTGTGGCCAGCCCTCCGGTTCCAGGGCTGGCCTGGAAGGTAAAATTGGTTGGACCATGCGGGGAGGCGCATCATGGAAAAACTATCTATCGACAACCTCATGAGACGTCCCGAGATGGGGGCTTTTCTCGGCATGGTCTTCGTCGCGGTTTTCTTCACCATTTTCGGCGGCGTTCTGTTCCTGTCGCCGAACGGTATCGCAAGCTGGCTGAACGTGGCTGCAAATCTGGGCATCATCGCCGTTCCCATCGGCTTTCTGATGATTGCCGGCGAACTGGACATCTCGATCGGCGCCATGGTGCCGGCCTCCTCGATGTGCATCGCCATCGTCTCCGGCTATTACGGCCTGCCCATAGCAGTGGGAATTATTGCGACCCTGGCATTCGGCGCCCTCGTCGGGCTCATCAATGGCCTCATGGTCATCCGTACCGCAGTGCCATCCCTCATCGTGACCATGGGCACGCTCTTCGCCATAGCGGGTCTGATGCTGTTCCTGTCGATCGTCCTGACGAAGACGACGTCTCTGTCCATGATGTCGCCGGCCTGGGCGAAGACCATCTTTGGAAGCTACATCGGCAGCGGTTTCCAGGTAATGATCGTCTGGTGGCTCGTTCTTATGGCGCTCTACTTCTTCTTCCTGCATCTGTCGCCTTGGGGCAACTGGGTCTTCGCTCTTGGAGGCGACCGGATTTCCGCCCGCAATGCCGGCATACCAACCAGCAAGCTGACGGTCGGCCTGTTCATCCTGTCTTCGCTCTCGGCGGCCTTCGTCGGCATGTGCCAGACCATCATGTACAGCTCCGCTCAGGTTTCGACCGGACAGTCGTTCATCTTCAACACCATCATTTCGGTCGTCGTCGGCGGTGTCCTGCTGACGGGTGGGTTCGGGTCGGTCATCGGGATTTTCTTCGGCACGATCACATTCGCCATCGTCAACCAGGGGATTTTCTACACGGGCTTCGACCGCAATCTGTCGAGCTTGATCATCGGCGTGATGCTGCTGATCGCTGTCCTGATGAACAACACCTTCCGTCATATGGCCTTGAACCACACGACCAGGAAGAAGGGAGCGAAATAATGGCCACGCCCATCCTCTCCTTGAAGAACGTCAACAAGAGTTTTGGCCCGATCGAGGTCCTGAACGACATTTCCATCGACATCAAGGCCGGCGAAGTTCTTTGTTTGCTTGGCGACAACGGCGCCGGCAAATCGACGTTGATCAGGATTCTCTCCGGCGTGCATCAGCCGACCTCGGGCACGATCCTGTTCGAGGGTAAGCCGAGCACGTTCCCGACGCCGAAGGCCGCCGCCGAGCGAGGGATCGCCACCGTTCACCAATTCGGCGGAACGTTCCCGCTGATGTCGATCGGCAGAAGTTTTTTCGTGGGCGTGGAGCCGACGAAGGGCTGGGGGCCGTTCAAGGTTTTCGATCGCAAGAAGGCGAACGAAATCGCCGTCCGGGCGGTTCGCGACTTCGGCATCACCAGAATCGATGACGGCGACCGGCTGGTTGGCGGTCTTTCGGGCGGCGAGCGCCAGTCGTTGGCCATTGCCCGCGCCGTTCATTTCGGCGCGAAAGTCCTCATTCTCGACGAGCCGACGGCCGCCCTCGGCGTCAAACAGGCGACCCATGTGCTCCGGATCGTCAACGAGGCGAAACGCCGTGGCCTGGCGGTCGTGTTCATCACGCATCAGGTGATGCATGCCATGGCCGTCGGAGATCACTTCGCCGTCCTCATTCGCGGAGCCGTCGCCGCGGACTTTGCCAAGGGCGAGAAGACCCGCGAGGAGATCACGGATCTGATGGCCGGCGGTGAAACAATGGCGGACCTCGAAGCCCAGATCGAGGGGCAGCCGAGGAGCGAGATGCCTGCGTCCATCGGCGCATGAATTGGCCCGTTCGAAAGGATGGCATCTATGACCTCCCATGCGACGCCGTGCTGGATACCGTCGTTGGGGCAAGCGGGGGAAATGGTCGACGCGGCAGAGCGGTCCGGCCTGGTGACGCAGGTTGGCTTCAACTGCATAAGGAACCCCGCTCTGTCGCTTGCTCGTCAAATGATCATGGAGGGCGAGCTTGGTTCCATCACATCCTTCAGGGGTCTCCATGCCGAGGACTATCTGAGCGACCCGCCATGCCATCGACATGGCGTCTTGCCCCCGATGACGGCGGTGCGCTGATGGATCTCGGCAGCCATATAGTCAACATGGCCCGCTTTCTTCTTGGGCCGATCGAGCGTCTGCGCGGACATGGAGACGGTCATCAAATCCCGCTCTGTCTCGACGGGCGCCAGCGAACGCAAGGCAGTCGAAGTTGACGATCAGGCCCGCCTTCTCGTGCGGTTTGCGCGTGGATGCGCCGGTACGATGGAGGTCTCCTGGACCGCAACGGGCCGGACGATGCAGCTCGTGATTGAGGCGGCAAGGGAATCCTCGAAGCAGGGCAGGTGGCTCGACGTGCTTGAGAGGCGGTATCCTCAGGCGCGATCTTCCTTCGCTGCCTGTTCGTAAAACCAGCAAGCACGGAGCCTGCACGACTTGCGGCAACATAGTGGCTCGAAGCGGAGAAATGACATGCAACCGGACAGCGGCTCAAGCCCACCCAAAGATGTTTCCGAGCTGAAGGAAAGAATCGTCTCGAGAACCACGGAATTTCCTGCATCGATCAAACGGATATTGGAGCTCGGCTTTACGCGACCTGACGCAATCGCATTCGGAAACGCCTCGTCGATAGCGGCGAAGTGCGAACTTGCGCCATCTTCCGTCTCTCGCACGGTACGGGCGCTCGGTTACGCATCTTTCCGCGAATTCCGACAGATTTACCGCGATCATCTTCTGACCGTGTCGCGTGGCTCACGCGTAGCATCGGCGGACAACGGCCAAGCGGTGCTCCGAAACCATGGAAATTGCGGCAGCAGAATTTGAAACTTCAATCCGCTGATCGCGCCTTTATCTTCCAGCCGCCGCCTTTCGGGTCAGGGGTCAATATCCACGACTTTTCGGCGATATCGGTGCCACGCGCCGTCCTGTAGGGGCTTATGGTAAGGCGTATCGTGGCGCTGCCGTTGCGGCTATAGCGAGCCCCGGCGATCGTGCCGTCGCTGAACTGGGCCACGATTTCGTCTGCGTTGTCTTCATCGGCGAGCCTTACCCGGCACCCCGGGTAAGCATGGGTGTTGGCGATTTCAAAACGCATGGTTCACCTCCCGGTTTCATTCTTTCTCCTCATCCCCGCGTTGTGCCACAGCAGGCCCGGATTGCAAGATCGCCGCGGGACGGAGCGAATGCGCTTGACACATCATATACATGAAAATATATTTTGGAATATACGGATTGGCACGCGGGCTCAATCCGTTTTGGGAGGCGATCGCCTGCCAGTGAATCACGCAAACCGAGGGAGCGGGCGGCCTCAAGCATCGCTGCTCCAGAAGAGGTAATGATGTATTATTTCGCTTACTGCACCTGGCTGCACGACATTGAAATTGATCGCTACATGCCGGAGGCAAAGGCTGTTACGAAAGGCTATGCAGCCAATCATTCACTGCGGTTTCATGCCGCCGGCAATCGGACCGATCGTGGCTGGTGCCATTTCCTGAACACGGCCGAGGCCTATGGCGAAAAGGCGATGGGCGTTGTTTTCGAACATGATGAAAGCCACTTCCAGGAAGATTACGACGATTTCGAACGCTGCTGCGTAACGATCTATGGCGACGACGGTAAAACCTACGATTGCTGGACCTATCGTTTGATCACGCCTGGCATTGCGATGCGCCCGCCGAATTTCTATTGGGAGCACATTCCCGCCGGTCTCAAGCAATGGGACTTCCCGCAGGAATACATCGACAAGGTCAATGCCGTATTCGAGGCGGCTGCCGCTTGCCCGCGCGCAGATCGTCCCAATCCCTCGAAAATTCCGGGCCGCGGCGCCGAAACGCGCTGAACGAAGGCCAAAGGCGGCGGATTTTCCGCCGCCTTCACAATGGGGTATGGAGTGAAACGAACGAGCGAGGTTTTATGCGCTGGCCATGGATCGCGCCTTTTGTTGCCTGCCGGTCCGACCGGCACATCGGGCCGCGAGCTTGCGCACGCTGATCCCGGAGCGGGCTGGGCGACGGCGGTTGCACGATATCGCCGGTCGCGTGATCTTCATGGAAAGTGGCCGGATGGTGGAAGATACTGCCGCAGCAGGGTTTTACACGACCGCAAAGCGATAGGGCGCGGCAGTTTCTTGCGCGCGTTCTGGCTGCTTCTACAATATCCGGATGATTCGGAGATCGAGGGCAAATGGCGGCAAAAAAGACAGTTTCCGGTGAATCCATGGCAAAGGACGTCCGGACCCGAATTCGCAGCATGATTCTCGGCTCTGAACTCAAGCCGGGCCAGCGCCTTGTCGAAGACGAATTGTGTGAGCGGCTGGGCGCTGGACGTACGCCCGTGCGCGAAGCGCTTTTGATGTTGCAGGGTGAAGGCCTGCTTGCCCGGGCACGAGGCTGGGTGGTGGAAGATGTCGACGGATCTCAGATCCGGGCGATATTCGAGAGCCGCGCCGCCATAGAGGGTGCGACCGCCCGGTTGGCAGCCAGGCATGCGCCGCGAAAGACGTTCGATGCGTTGCTGCGGCTTATCGAGGCCATGGAGCCGAGCGAGGCTTTAACCCGAGCGGAGCTCAACCGGCTCAACAACGAATTTCACAATCTCATCGTCGAAGGCGCGGAGAACCCCCTTTTGGCCCAGTTCCACGAGCGCACCCAGTTTCACTACTGGATGCTGCGGGTTCCGATCCTCTTTTCGGAAAGCGAGATCATGGAAACGAATCTGCAGCACCGGAAAATCGTCAGCGCCCTGATCGCACGGGACGAGGACGGTGCCGATCGTGCAGCGCGCGATCATGTCGAAAGAACGATGGCCATCGTCGAGCCGGCCATCCATCTCTGATCGATGCCTGAAACGA
The DNA here is from genome assembly GCF_046840415.1 of Rhizobium sp. SYY.PMSO. Taxonomy (NCBI): domain Bacteria; kingdom Pseudomonadati; phylum Pseudomonadota; class Alphaproteobacteria; order Hyphomicrobiales; family Rhizobiaceae; genus Rhizobium; species Rhizobium sp. SYY.PMSO. The sequence continues at coordinate 1,084,889 of NZ_CP177351.1, read as the reverse complement.
GAACAACCCGCTCCCGACATCCCGGGAGAACGGAATCCCTATGCCGATTTTCAACTTGGACCAGCCATTCAGGAAACATAGCATGACCGAAATCTTCCAGCATCTGCATCACGTCTGCATCGTCGTCAAAAATCTCGAGAAGACCGTCGCCTATTATGAAAGCCTCGGCTTCGGCCCATGGTTCGACTATCCCAAGAAAGGCGAATATGTCGAACTCGATGTTCCGAACGCGGAAGCCTCCAAGGCCATGCGTTACAAATGCGTGGACCTGGCCAATGTCCAAATCCAGCTTTGCGATCCGGGCGTGCTGGATTCGCCGCAGAAACGCTTTCTCGATGATCACGGTGAAGGCGTCTACCATCTCGGCTTCGAAGTGAACGACCGGGACGCCGCCGAAGCCGGTGGGCGGGCGCTCGGTCTTGAGGTGATCGCGCGCGGCAAACGCACCGACGGCAGCGGCTTCTGCTATTTCGATACGCGTGCCGGTGCCGGCACCGTGCTGGAAGTCCGCAAATCTTAGGAGAGGGATGCACGCGCGCGATTTCTTGACTGCGCGGCCGGTAAAGAACCGCGCGCGTTGCCCGGGCCTGAACTGCTCCCTGTTCGAAACACCCGCTCCGTTATGGCAGCTCGGCCGTTTGGGGAACCGCTTCTCCCAATTCCACGGAACGCATGCGCGCGGCTTTCACCGCCTCGGTGACGAGGGCTGTCAAACGGTTGTCGCCCATGAGCACGGCAAGTGCCGCATCGGTCGTGCCGTTGGGGCTCGTCACCTGTTCGCGCAGCCTCGTCGGGCTCTCGGCACTTGCCGCAGCGAGCGCGCCTGCGCCAGCCACAGTCTGCATGGCAAGCAATGCCGCCGTGTCGTGGGGCAGGCCAATTGCCGTGCCTGCATCGGTCAGAGCCTCGATGAAATGGAACACATAGGCCGGTCCGGAACCGGAGACCGCCGTTACGGCATCCATCAGCGCCTCGTCGTCGACAGTTGCGACCGCGCCGGAAACCTCCAGCAGGCGGGTGATAAAAGCAGCACTCGGCGCGCTCACATGGGGGTTGCCGCAAGTCACCAGCATGCCCTTGCCGATCGCGGCAGGGGTGTTGGGCATACAGCGGACGATTGCCGCATTGGCGCCCAGACATGAGTTCAGCAGTGCAATCGGTATGCCGGCCGCGATGCTGACGAAAGTCGACTGGGCGGCAAAGCGTCGATATGCAGGCAAGACATCGGCCATGATCTGCGGCTTGACGGCGATCAGCACCATATGCGGCTTCAAATCCGGCGGCAGTGTTTCCGCGCCGGCATAGGTGCGAACGCCTGCATTCGCCGCACGGGTGCGCAGCGCCTCCGCCGGTTCCACCACATGCACATCCTCAACAGCCAGGATGCCGCTTTCGAGCCAGCCCTGGAGCAGGGCGAAGCCCATGTTGCCGCATCCAACCAGAATAATCGTACGAGACATGGACCTGATGCTCCTTCGTTTGAGGGGCAGCCGTGTGGCTGCGCCGTTAAGCCGTGCTCTAAATCAGTTCATCAACGCCGATTGCGGCGCCGGATACCTCCGCGCCGTCGGCGAACCGGGCCGAAGAGAATTCGGGTTTGCCGATATCGCGGCTTTGGCCCGTCGCGATCCACTCGGCCGTTCCCATTCCAACAGCCGGCGAGACCTTGAAACCCTTTTCGTTGCCGCCCGCCATGAGGTACAGGTTGCGGCATTCGTGATGCTGGCCGTAGATGCCCTTGAAGTCCGGCGTGAAACCGTCAACGCCGGTCCAGGTATTGATGCCGACGAAACGTTCGGCTGCGGGAATGCGTTGGCGGATTTTCGCGATGCCGCGGGCGACGGCCGCGGGATCGACGTCTTCCTTGCGCTGATCGGGATCGATGGTCTGGCCATAACGATCGTCGCGCATGGAGATAAGGGCGGTGCCTCCATCTTCGGGCCGAAACGACGTGTCGAACCTTCCGTCCAGAAACGTCATCGGATGTTTCACGTCCGCCGGGAGGATCACTCTGCCGATGGTCAACCGACGCGCTTGAACGGGCAGCTCGATGCCGACGCTTCGGGCCAATGGCGCGCACCAGGCGCCCGCGGCAAGGACGATTGCGTCCGCATGTATTTCACCTTGAGGCGTAATGACGCCTACCGCGCGTCCTCCCGCCGCGATGAGGCCGAGGGCGGGGGTACGCGTCAGCAGCCGCACGCCACGCGCCATGGCATTGACCAGCAGTGATTCATTGGCTTTCGCGCCGTAGGCGGTGCCGCAATCCGGCTCGTAGACGGCAATCGTGTTTTCGGCCGCCAGATGCGGCTGGCGTTCCGCAATTTCCGCGCCGTCTATGATCCGGCTGTTGCTGCCGATCTGCCGCAGCATGTCGACATGTGTCTGAAGCGCGCCGCGTCGATCGGCGCTATCGAGCCACAGGAAGCCGGTACGGCGAAATCCGGCGCTGCCCCCGACACGCTCTTTCCAATGGGTGAAAACATCGAGGCTCTTAAGGGCGAGCACCGCCTCGGGTTCATTGGCGTGAAACGTCCGCAACAGGCCCATGCCGCGGCTCGAAGCGCCGGCGCCGGGATAATCCCGGTCTATCACGACCACATTCCTGATGCCTCGTTCCGCCAGGAAGAAGGCCGCGGCCGCGCCGTTGAGACCTGCTCCGACGATGGCAACTTGCGCTGTTGTATAGGCTCGGTTCATTTTCAGACTCCGGAGAATAGCCGTTTCAAATGGAAGTGTGGCGCGGAGCTGCCATGGCGGCAGGCCTCCGGCGCAACGAGAGGAATGAGCCGATGCCGAAGATGACGACGCCGCAGAGCACCGTGGCGAGAGACAGCCATCCTGTCGCGCTCACGCGTTCTCCGAGCACCAGTACGCCGAGCGTGATGCCGACCATCGGCTGGAAATAGGTGTTCAGCGACGCCGCAGTGGATCCCCACAGCCGGATGAAGTGGAAGAACAGCAAATAGGTGAGAGCGGAGCCGGCGATGCCGAGTTCCAGAATAGCGAGAACGGAGATGAGGCTCGGCGTGCCGATCTGCAATGTGCCGGTCAGCAAGCCCGAGACCAGCAGGTAGAATGCGCCGAGGCCGATTTGCAGGAATGCGATGACGAAAGGATGGACGGCATTGAGGAAGCGGCGCGTATAGACGTTTCCGGCGGCGAACATCGCTGAACTCACGACGATGACCAGTGCCCATGCATTGAAACTGCCGCCTGTTTGCGGCTGAAAACCATACAGTGCGGCAATCCCGGCGAATGCGACGAGAAGGCCGAGCGCGCGCATCGGGTTGAAGCGTTCCGTGCGCATGAGCAGCCACGAAAACAGAAAGGCGAACAAAGGCGTCGTCGCGCTCAGCACGCTTGCAAGCGAGGAATGGACGTGAAGCTGGGCCAGCGTCAGCAGGATATAGGGAACCGCGATGTTCAGCGCGCCGAGAAAGGCGAGATGCATCCATATAACGGGATTACGCGGTAGCCTCAGCCCGCGAATGCGGACAATCGCTCCAAGCACGAGCATTGCCAGGAGCATGCGCAGAACCGGAACGGTGAAGCCGTTGAAGCTGCGAAGAGCGAGTGACGTGAAAAAGAAACTCGACCCCCAGACGCTGAACATCAGCACGTAGAGGCACAGCTGCAGCGCAGGGGCGCGCGAAGGGACGCTGCCGCAGGCTGTCGGCGGTGCGGCTGCGGACGATGTCGTGCTTCCATCGCGATCACCAACGGCTCGAAGAGTGCAAATACGCACGATTTCATCCCTCGACTATTCAGTTTCCAGGTTCTTCCATTGATCGAGGCCGATATCCGGACCGGTCGATTTGGAGGTTGAGGTTGGTCAGTTGCGGATCCAAGCTCCGTCCGTTCTCATGAAGCGCTGCGTTGCCGACCCTTTGCGGGCCTGCCTGGCGGGATGCAGCCGGCACCGGATTCCGGCTTTGAAAAGCTTGCCGTAAGGGTGAACTCATGGGTCGCTTCTGGATGCCTCGTTGCCTCGCCGATCACAGACGGCCACTGAAATATATTTTAAAATATATTATGTCAAGAATCGGATGCGTGTGGAGACTGGATTTTTGTTCGTCTACGCAACGCTTCCTTCTGAGGATTCAGCTTAATATGCTGTTATAAATAGATATTTTAACCGTATTCTTGCAAAGACATGCGATGGCGCCGCAAAGCGATCTCGATATTGACAATATATATCTTGGCGTATACAAAGGTATTTATCGTGCTCAATAAACTAGAGAATGCGCGAGCCAGCCATATCAAAGGGGAATGGATAATGACGAAATCGGGATCTGCAGCAAAGTTGATTGCGTTGCTTGCCGGCGGCATGCTTGCCGCATCCGCGCCGGCGAGCCGCGCGGCGGACGCCAAGTTCCAGACGGCGACGCCAGGAGTTCTGGTCATCGCCACGGAAGTCGGCAATCCGGGCTGGATGAACGGTACCGATCCCGACAATGTCAAGGGTGGAGTCGAATGGGCGATGGCCGAACAGCTCGCCAAGGACTGGGGCATTCCGAAAGTCGTGTTCCGCAACATTTCGTTCACGCCGCTCATCTCAGGCACGGCGACAGGCTACGATATCGGCCTGATGACCATTTTCAAAACGCCAGCGCGCGAGAAGGTGAACAAATACTCCGACTGCTATTATGTCGAGGATTCCGGTGCTTTGGTGAAGAAGGGGACGAAGCTGGCCACGGAAGCGGACGCAAAGAAGCTGCAATGGGGACATGTGACCGGCGGTTATGCCGGCCTGATCCTGCAGAAACTCAGCCCCGACAAGCAGCCGAAGGCCTTCCAGGACGGCCCCACCGAATATAACGCCCTGCTGTCGGGCACGGTCGACGCGATACTCGACGACTTTTCAAGCGTTGCCGGCCGCACGCGCGCTGCCGGTTTTGAAAACACCGAAGTTGCGGGAATTCTTGCCTTGAAGGGCGTGCCCGCGCCGTGCGCCGCCGCCCAGCTTCCCAAATCCGCCCCCGATGGCAATGTATCGGCGCTCAACGCCGAGCTGGCAAAATTCAAGTCCGAAGGGCTGATGAAGAACTGGATGGAGCAGTATCTGGCGCCGAACGGCGTCGATCCTTCGAAGTACAAGCGCATAGAAATACAATAACGTCGGCGAGGGCGGTGGTCGCGACACCGCCGCCTTCCTTTTCGATGACGGCGAAAGCATCCTTTGCGCTGCAGGAGTGATAATGAACGCAATTGAAGACAGCAGCTCTATGGCACGCCGGCTGGAGGCGGTGACGTCGATCCGTCGGGGGCGTTACCTTCTTCTTTCCGTTCTTGGCTTGATATTCTGCCTGCCCGCCGGACTTGTCGGGTTGTTCTACCTGCTGCGTGCGAGACGATCTGCCACGAGCAATCTGCGGCAAAGCCGGGTCGATCTTGCGCGTGGCAAGAGCTGGTCCTGGTTTGCCGTCAGCCTTGGCTGTGCGCTTGCTTTGCTTGGTTTGACGGTCCTTATTTTCGCAGCGAATGGCGGCGCGGTATTCTATACGTTCTTCGACTTCGACCTGCTGCGCGACAATGCCAGCTATATCCTGGGCGGCTTCCTGATCAATATCGAACTCTTCGTCGTCTGCGAGGTTCTTATTCTGATCTGGGCGATGATCGTTGCCGTCGTCCGCGAGATTCCCGGGCCGTCGGCAGCGCCGACCCGCTTCATCGCGGCGGTCTACACGGATGTCTTTCGCGGCATTCCATCGCTTCTGGTCCTGCTGATCATCGGTCTCGGATTGCGGCGAACCGGATTACCGGTGCTTTCCGATCTCACGGATGCCCAGGCGGCATGCCTCGCCCTGACATTGAATTATGGCGCCTATGTCGCGGAAGTATTTCGGGCCGGCCTCCACTCCGTACATTGGAGCCAGGGCGCCGCCGCGCGCTCACTCGGATTAAGCTATGCCAAGACGATGCGATTGGTCATCCTGCCGCAAGCGGTCCGTCATGTCATTCCGCCTTTGCTCAACAGTTTCATCAGTCTTCAGAAGGACACTTCGCTCGTCACCATTCTCGGCGTCCTGGATGCCGTCAACAGAGCGCAGGCAGTTTCAAGCTATAGCGCGAGCCTCGCCCCCTATACAGGCGTCGCCATCTGCTTTCTCGTGATCACGCTGCCCCTGACGCGGCTGACTGAGTACCTCGCCCAGCGGGACCGTCGCGCCCGCCTGTCCCGGAGCTGAAAATGGCCCTCGTAAGCCTTACGAACGTTCAGAAGTATTATGGCAATCACCATGTCATCAAAGGCATCAGTCTTGAGGTCGATCGCCATGAGGTCGCTTGCCTGATCGGTGGTTCGGGCAGCGGCAAATCCACCTTGCTTAGATGCATCAACGGACTGGAGAAGATAGAGGACGGAATGATCACCTTCGACGGGGAGGTCATCACCGATCCCGGAGTGGATCTGGACGCGGTGCGCCAGCATCTTGGCATCGTGTTCCAGAGCTACAATCTGTTTCCCCAGATGAGCGTGGCTGAAAACGTCATGCTGGCTCCGCGTCATGTCCTGCGCATGAACAAGGCCGAGGCGCAGGAGCTTGCATTCGAGATGCTCGCGAAAGTCGGGTTGAGGGACAAGGCGGACGCATATCCCGATCGCCTGTCCGGCGGGCAGCAACAGCGCGTCGCGATCGCCCGGGCACTCGCGATGAGTCCGAAGCTTCTGCTGCTTGACGAAGTCACCTCGGCGCTCGATCCGGAGCTCGTCCAGGAGGTTCTCGGCCTCCTTCGCCAACTGGCCGAGGATGGCATGACGATGATCCTGGCAACGCATGAGATGCAGTTCGCCCGCGAGGTCGCCAGTAAAGTCTATTTTCTGGCGGATGGAGAAGTGCATGAAAGCGGGCTGCCGCATGAGTTTTTCGGCAATCCTCAGAAACCACGCACCCGCGCCTTTCTGAAGCGGGTGCTCGGAAGCGACGCGCTTTGACGCGCGACACCCGCGCCGGGAAATCGCGGCCGCGGTGATTTGCTCTGCAGGAAGCCGCTTTTTCGTGAGGAGCGGCGGAACTGCTTGTTGACGCAACGCATTTTGCGCACGCTCCGCACCGCTTCGGCTCACCAGCCCGCCTGAGCCGGCACGAGCACGCCACTCGACGAGAAATCCGGCAGGGTTGCAGTTTTTGCGCGTGAACGTCAAAAAAGTATCAGACATTTCTCCGCCATGAGGTGGATACTTATCCCCGGGAAAGATTACCGTTGGTAAATCTCGCAGCTGCGCCGGAAAGGGAGACCGGAAGGCTATGCCTTGCAGGGAGGCGACAGGGGAGGAGGAATGTGATGCAGCCGGATCTTGAACTGGTCCATATCCGCAAAGGCGAATCTTTCGCCGCCTGGATGCATGGCTATCCGTTCCGCACGGTGCGCTGGCACTACCATCCCGAATACGAAATCCATCTGGTGGCGGCGACGTCGGGCACCTTCTATATCGGCGACCATGTCGGCAGTTTCGGCCCCGGTCAGTTGATCATGACCGGTCCGAATCTCCCACAGAGCTGGATAAGCGATGTCGGCCCTGAAGAGGTTGTTCCCGTCCATTCGCTGGTGATTCAGTTCCCCGAGGCTTTCATCGAGGATGCAAGCGCCGCCATGGCCGAAATGGAGGCCATCCGTCCGCTGCTCGACCGCAGCCGCCGGGGTCTGCTGTTCGACGACGAAACCAGCGCGGCCGTGCGCCCGCTCATGGAGCGGCTGATCGAGGCGCAGGGGCTGCGCCGCCTTGCTCTCTTCTGGGAAATCCTGGATATCCTGGCGTGCGCTCCCGCTCCCGAGGTGCTGGCCAGTCTTAGCTATGAACTCGACCTTGGCGGCGTTCATCACGGCGGGATCAACCGCGCGCTGTCCTATTTGCGGGAACATCTGATCGAGCAGATCGAGGAAGCGGAGCTCGCCCGCATGCTGGGCCAGAGCCCGAGCGCCTTTTCCCGCGCTTTCAAGCGTCATACCGGCACGACGCTGGTGCGCTACCGCAATCAGCTCCGCATCGATCTTGCCTGCCAGATGCTGCTGACCGCGCCGGAGGCGGCGGTGGCCAAGATCTGCTACGATGTCGGCTTTTCCAACTTGTCGAACTTCAACCGGCACTTCCTCAAGTTGAAGGGCATGGCGCCTTCTGAATTCCGTCACACATTCGCGGCCAACAAGGCATTCGCCATGGCCGGCTGACCTCAACCCAACCCGCAAGACACAGCCATTCATGCATCCGGACGGCAGGCGCCGTTCCGGCAACGGCAGGTCGTTCCTGCTTTCACGTTAAGGGAGAAAACAATGATGAAGAAGATGCTTCTCGCCGCCACCGCGCTGGTCGTGCTCGCCGCTGCTCCGGCCTTCGCGCAGGACAAGCTGAAGATCGGCATGAGCTTCCAGGAGCTGAACAATCCTTTCTTCGTGCTCATGCAGAAAACGCTGCAGGAGGAAGCTGCCAGCATCGGCGCGGAAGTCGTCGTCACCGATGCGGCCCATAACGTGGCCAAGCAGATCTCGGACGTCGAGGACATGCTGCAACAGAACATCGACATCCTCCTGCTGAATCCGACCGACAGCGCGGGAGTGGAAGCCGCCGTCAAGGCCGCCAAGGACAAGGGCGTGATCGTGGTCGCGGTCGACGCCAACGCCTCCGGCCCCGTCGACACCTTCGTCGGCTCGAAGAATCGCGACGCGGGCTATATGTCGTGCAAGTATCTGGGTGAAGCGCTCGGCGGCAAGGGCGAGGTTGCGATTCTGGACGGGATCGCCGTCGTGCCGATCCTGCAACGCGTCGAGGGTTGCAAAGCCGCGCTTGCGGAATTCAAGGACATCAAGCTCGTCGATACCCAGAACGGCCGTCAGGATCGCTCGGTCGCCCTCGGCGTGACCGAGAACCTGATCCAGTCGCATCCGAAACTTGCTGGCATCTTCTCGGTCAATGACGGCGGCGCGATGGGTGCGCTTGCGGCAATCCAGGAAAGCGGCAAGGACATCAAGCTGACGTCGGTCGACGGTGCGCCCGAAGTGGTCAAGGCAATTGCCGACGGCACGCCCTTCATCGAAACCACTGCCCAGTTCCCGCGCGATCAGGTGCGCGTGGCGCTGGGGATGGCGCTGGCCCTGAAATGGGGCGCGCGCGTGGTGCCGAAGGAAGTGCCGATCGACGTCCGCGTGGTCGACAAGAAAAACGCCGAAGGCTTCAGCTGGTAACGGTTTCCTCCCCGAGTCCGTCCCCGGTCGCAAGCCGGGGGCGGGCTTGTCCTTAACCCACAGGAGATTTCGATGCTGGAACTGGCCGGGATCCGCAAGAGCTTTGGCGCGATCGAGATTTTGCGCGGCGTCGATCTGACCCTGCGCCCAGGCGAGATTCATGCTCTTCTTGGCGAAAACGGCGCGGGCAAGTCCACGCTGATGAAGATCCTGTGCGGCATCCTTCAGCCGAGCGAAGGCACAATCCGGCTGGACGGCGCCGAGCGCCGCTTCGCCAACTACGACGAGGCGATCGCGGCGGGAGTCGGTGTCGTCTTTCAGGAATTCAGCCTGATCCCCTGGTTGAACGCGATCGAGAATATCTTCCTCGCGCGCGAGAAGACGAACCGGCTCGGCCTGCTCGACCGCCGGGCCATGCGCGCGCGCGCGGCCGAGCTGATGCGCAAGCTTTCCGTCGAGATCGATCTCGACCTGCCCGTCAATCGCCTGTCGGTTGCCGAGCAGCAATTCGTGGAAATCGCCAAGGCATTGGCGCTCGATGCGAGATTCCTCGTCCTCGACGAGCCGACAGCGACACTGACCCCGGCGGAGGTCGAGCATCTGTTTAAAGTGATGCGCGAGCTTCGCCGGCAGGGCGTGGCGATCGTTTTCATCTCGCACCATCTCGAAGAGATTTTCGAGATCTGCGACCGCATCACCATACTGCGCGATGGTGCTTTCATCGCCACCTGCGCGGTGTCCGACGTCGACAACGACCGTCTGGTGGAGATGATGGTCGGCCGCAGGCTCGACCAGAGTTTCCCTCCCAAGCCGCCTGCCCAGATCCGCCCTCCGGTGCTGCAGATCGAGGAGCTGCAGCTTCGCAGGGGCGGCCCCGTCTCGCGATTCGAATTGCGCCAGGGGGAAATCCTCGGTTTTGCGGGCCTCGTCGGTTCGGGGCGCACCGAAACCGTGCTTGCCATGCTCGGCGCCTTGCCCGCCGCGCGCTGCAAGATGAGGCTGGACGGCGTCGAGAAACGTTTTGCCGGACCGGATGAAGGGCTGATGCACGGCATCGGCCTTTTGCCCGAGAGCCGCAAGGAACAGGGGCTGATCACCAGCTTCTCGATTCTTCAAAACATCTCGCTGAACAACTATGGCAGATACCGGCGCGCGCACTGGTTCATCGACCTGAAGAAGGAGCGTGCCGCGACCGAGGCCGCCATGGCCCAGGTTCGCGTCAAGGCGTCCGGCCCGATGGCGCGTGTCGATACGTTGTCGGGTGGCAATCAGCAGAAGGTGGTCATTGCGCGCTGGCTGAACCATGACATGCGCGTGCTGATCTTCGATGAGCCGACGCGCGGCATCGATGTCGGCGCCAAGACGGAGATTTACGCGCTGATGCGCGAATACACGGCCGCCGGGCATTCCATCATAATGATCTCGTCCGAACTGCCGGAGATGGTCGGGATGTCGGATCGGGTCTGCGTATTCCGTTCAGGCGGCATCGTCGCAACGGTCGAAGGCGAGCGTATCACATCGGAGGAAATCATGACCCTTGCCACAACCGGGAGAGTGGAACATGTCGCATAATGCAGTGAAAGACACAGGCGTCAGCGCAGGTGGGCTCTTGCTTGGCCGGACGATCCATTCACCTCTCGCACTGCCTTTTGCCGGGTTGATCGTGGTCTCGATCCTGATGGGGATCGCGAGCGACGACTTCTTCAGCCTCAGCAACATCATGAACGTATTGCGGCAGGTCTCGATAAACGGAATCATTGCGGTGGGCATGACCATGGTCATCCTGACCGGCGGAATCGACTTGTCGGTCGGTGCGGTGATGGCGCTGGTCGGCACGCTGATTGCCGGATTAACGGTGAATGCCGGCCTGCCGGGCAGTGTGGCACTGGTCGCAGCATTGGCGGCCGGCCTCGGGATCGGACTGTTGAACGGGTTGCTCGTCGCCTGGGGCCGGATGCCCGCGATTATCGTAACGCTCGCCACGATGGGCATGGCGCGCGGCCTTGGACTGATCTATTCGGGCGGCTATCCGATCAGCGGAATCCCTGGCTGGATCTCATGGTTCGGAGTGGGGCGCATCGGTTTCGTCCCCGTGCCGGTCATCCTGATGGTCGTCATCTACGCTGTGGCCTGGGTGCTGCTCAACCGTACCGCTTTCGGGCGCCATGTCTATGCCATCGGCGGCAACGAACTGGCCGCGAAGCTGTCGGGTGTGAAGACGCAGCGGATCAAGCTTGCCGTCTACGGCATCTCGGGATTGACGGCCGCGCTTGCGGCGGTCGTATTGACCGGGCGCCTGATGAGTGGCCAGCCCAATGCCGGAGTGGGCTTCGAGCTGGATGCCATCGCGGCGGTCGTGCTCGGCGGCTCTTCGATCGCAGGCGGGCGGGGAGCGATCATTGGAACGCTGATCGGGGCCGTGCTTCTCGGTATCCTGAACAACGGCCTCAATCTGATGGGCATCAACCCTTATCTTCAGGACGTCATCAAGGGCGGCATCATATTGCTCGCCATCTATATCGGGCGCGAATGGCGCTGAGCTTTCCACGGACCTTTTACAACCAGGAGCGAACACAATGTCCAAATCTCTCGACGGCAAGATTGCCGTTGTCACCGGTGCTGCCTCCGGCATCGGGCTTGCCACGACCGAGGCGCTTTTGGCCCACGGCGCGATAGTCGTGATGGTCGACCGCAACGAAGCCGCGCTGAAGGATCTGACAGCGCGGCTCGGACCGAACGCAGTGGCGCAAGTCACCGATCTTTTGAATGCCGAAAGCTGCGCCGCCATGGTGCCCGAGGTGTTGGCGAAGGTCGATCGCATTGATATCCTCTATTGCAATGCGGGGATCTACATCGGCGGCGACCTCCAGGACACGACGGACGAGGCGATCGATCGGATGCTCAATCTGAACGTGAACGCGGTGATGAAGAACGTCCGCGACGTGCTGCCCCATATGATCGACCGCAAGACCGGCGACATCGTCGTGACATGCTCGATCGCCGGACATTTCCCGACCTATTGGGAACCGGTCTATTCCGGTTCGAAATGGGCGATCACGAGTTTCGTGCAGGGGATGCGACGGCAGATGATACCGCATGGCGTGCGGGTGATGCAGGTTTCGCCCGGCCCCGTGGTCTCTGCATTGTTGGCCGACTGGCCGGAGGAGAACCTGCGCAAGGCGAAGGAATCGGGGAGCCTGATAGACCCGTCCGAGGTTGCGGATGCCGTGCTCTACATGCTGACGCGGAAGCGAACGGTGACGATACGCGACATGATCGTGCTTCCCACCAACTTCGATCGCGTCTGAGACGGGCAGGGCGGCGATGGGCGTTCGATCACGCAGCCCGGATGCCGCGTGCGGCAACGCCCTCGTCGCGCCGGGTGTGATATCCATGCGGGCGACGCAAGTTATGTTTCAACCCGTCTGAACCCGCCAAGGAGAGATCATGCAGTTCACCGGAAAATCCGTCATCGTCACGGGCGCAGGCAAGGGGATCGGCCGCGCATGCGCACAGCTGATGGCCGCCCGCGGCGCCGAAGTCATCGCGATCAGTCGCACGCAATCCGATCTCGACAGCCTGCGGGCGGAGATCGGCGGGCGAGGCATCTGCGTCGATCTGGCCGATCCCGTTGCGGCGCGTCAGGCGATGCTCGAGGCGGGAACCTGCGATTTCCTGATCAACAGCGCGGGTATCAACGTGCTGGAGAGCGTCATCGAAATGACCGATGCGGGATACGAAGCCGTGCTGGGCATCAATCTGCGCGCGGCGCTGATCTGCTGCCAGGAGTTTGCCCGCGCCCGCCTCTCGGCAGGCGGCGGCGGGGCGATCGTCAACATCACCTCTATTGCCGGGCATCGCGGCTTTCAGGATCATCTCTGCTACGCGGCCTCGAAGGCCGGCCTGGAAGGGGCAACCCGCGTGATGGCCAAGGAACTCGGCCTGCATGGCATCCGCGTCAATGCCGTCGCGCCGACGATCACGCTGACCGAACTGGCCGTGGAAGCCTGGAGTGATCCGGCCAAGAGCGCGGCGATGATGGTGCGCCATCCGCTCAACCGTTTCGCCGAAGTGGAGGAGGTGGCACAGGCGATCGCTCTGCTGCTGTCCGACGACAGCGCAATGGTAACTGGCGCCGTACTACCCATTGACGGCGGGTTCCTCGCGGTTTGACACCTCCACCGAAGTAGCGCCCGGTCTTTCTTCCTTATTGGAAGAAGCGCTTCCACAGGTAATGGAACACATCTTTTCGGACATGGAAGAACGTGTGCCGAGACCATCAGTTTGCCCGTGAAGGTGAGCAGGCTCACTGCCGCCTTCGCCGGCCAATTGAGAGACTCCGCCAAGGTCGTCTCGCTCTATCCTCAAATCGCCGGTATGATCTCCTCGACCGGGAAGCCCGGCAACGCTGCGCGGGCGATTTTCGCCTTCGGCCCATGCTGCGGCCGAGGAAGGTTTTTGCTCCTTTGGCCGGATCGCAGATGGCATCTGCCTGCCGCGTTTTTCCGGCTTTCAAAGGCGGGCCCGGTTGACACGAAAGCCGGGCGACAACGCCTGACGGCAACCGAGACCCACTCGCTGCGGCAGGCCGCGATCCCTCCCTCTTCTTTTGCGGCTGCCTTTCCGCTCTTGACACAAACTCTCGCCGGTCTATTATTCCACTATTAAATCTTCTATTCCATAATTGGATAATAAAGGGAGAGGGGAATGAAACATCTCAAACTTACAGCGCTTGTTTCCGCGGCCTTGATCGCATCTGCGCCGTTTACTTTTGCGCAACAGAAGGGCGGGGTGATCACCGTTGCGACGATCGGCGAGCCGCCGACGCTGGATCCGATGGTTTCGACCGCCGATCTGGTCGGCATCGTCAGCCAGCATATTTTCGAAACGCTCTATACTTTCGACGCCAGCTGGAAGCCGACGCCGCTTCTGGCAGCGGCGCTGCCGGACATCAGCGCCGACGGCAAGACCTATGTGATCAAGCTCCGGCAAGGCGTGAAATTCCACGACGGCACGGAGATGACGTCGAAGGACGTCGTCGCGTCGCTTGAGCGCTGGACCAAGGTGGCCTCGCGCGGCAAGCAGACCGCCACCATGATCCAGAAGATCGAGGCGGTCGATCCGCTGACGGTCAGGATCACGCTCTCTGCACCCTATGCGCCGCTGGTTTCGCTGCTCGCCTTCAACAATTCGGCGGCGATCATCTTGCCCGCTTCCAAGCAGGCGGAGCCTTTGACCGAATTCATCGGCACCGGGCCTTACAAGTTGAAGGAGCGCAAGCCGGACCAGTATATCCAGCTCGAGCGCTTCGACGGCTATCAGTCCCCTCCGGGCGACAGCAACGGCTATGGCGGCGCGCGCCACCAATATCTGGATGAGATCCGCTTCGTGCCGGTGCCCGACGCCAATACGCGTGTCGAGGCGGCGATTTCCGGCCAGTATGACTATGTGGATTCCATTCCGGTCGAATCCTACGACCGCATCAAGAGTTCGGATGCGTCCGAGCCCGTCATGCTGAAGCCTTTCGGAATGGCGGTTTTCGTTCTCAATTCCGGCGAGGGCATCACCAAGAACAAGGCGCTTCGCCAGGCCGTGCAGGTCGCGCTCGGCGACGAGGACATGATGATCGCCGCCTTCGGGTCCAAGGATTTCTATTCGGCGGACGCTGCGCTCTATCCGGAGGGTTTCGCCTGGCATACGCAAGCGGGCGTCGAGGGGCACTATAACGTCGCCGACCCTGCGAAAGCGGGCGAATTGCTGAAGCAGGCGGGTTACAAGGGCGAGCCGCTCCGCATCCTGACCAGCCGCCAGTACGAGTTCCACTACAAGATGGCGCAGGTTGCAGCCGAATATCTGAAGGCGGCCGGCTTCACGGTCGATCTTCAGGTGGTGGACTGGGCGACACTGACCCAGCGCCGTGGCGATCCCAAGCTCTGGGACATCTACATCACCCACTCGCCCTTCCTGCCGGAGCCGTCCCTGATCGGCATGTTGTCGACCAGCGCACCGGGCCACTGGGACACGCCGGACCGGGCCAAGGCGGTGAATGCCTTCAATGCGGAATCCGACCCGCAGAAGCGCGTGGCTCTATGGGCCGACGTGCAGAAGGTGATCATGGACGAAGTGCCGTTCATCAAGGTCGGCGATTTCAACGCGGTTTCCGCCAAGTCCAGGAAGCTGGAGGGGGTAACGCCGGCGCCGTGGCCCTATTTCTGGAATGCATCGGTAAAGCAATAACGCGATGAATCCGGCCGGGCCAGCCCGGCCGGAGCTCGCATACTCCCGTTGAAACGCCGGAACCGTCATACGTCATGATACGCTACATAATTCAAAGATTGATCGGCATGATCGTCGTGATGTTTCTGGTCGTTACGATCGTTTTCATCATCGTCCGTGTTACGCCGGGCGATCCGGCGGCGGTGATGCTGGGGCCGGACGCCACGCAGGCCGATGTCGCCGCCCTGCGGGCGCAGATGGGGCTCGATCAGCCGCTGATCTTGCAGTACGTCTATTATATCGGCAGTCTGCTGAAAGGCGATCTCGGCCAATCGATCTTCCTCAACCAACCGGTGCTGACCGCGCTCGGCGACCGCGCGGAACCCACCTTCTTCCTGACGTTGTTTTCGATCATCATCGCGTGCGTCGTCGCCTTGCCGGTGGGCATCTACGCCGCTTACCAGCGCGGCTCCCTTGTCGATCAGGCCGCGACCACGCTCGCCATGCTTGCCGCGAGCATTCCAAGCTTCTGGCTCGGCCTGTTGCTGATCCAGTTTTTCGCCGTGCGTCACGGCTGGTTCCCGGTGTCGGGCTATGGCGGGCCGGATGCGGGCTTTCTTGACCGCATGTGGCATCTGAGCTTGCCGGCGATCGCCCTCGGGCTGGTTTCCTCCGCGCTGATCCTGCGTTTCACCCGCGCATCGATGCTCGATGTTCTCAGCGACGATTATGTGCGCACGGCGCGCGCCAAGGGGCTGGATGAGCGGCGTGTCATTCTCAAGCATGCATTGAAGAACGCCTTGATCCCGATCATCACCGTCATCGGCCTCACCATGGCCGTGCTGATTTCGGGCGCGGTGGTCACAGAGACCGTGTTCGGCCTGCCTGGTGTCGGCAATCTGGTGGTGTCCGCGGTGCTGCGGCGCGACTATCCCGTCATTCAGGGCGCGCTTCTCATTATCGCCGCGCTGTACGTGCTGATCAATTTTGCCATCGACATGCTTTACCTGCTGGTCGATCCGAGGGTGCGCTACTGATGACCGATACCGCCATCGAACCCGTCATTGCCGCCGGCTCCCGAAGCGAACGCGCAAAATTCCTGCGCCGGCTTTTGAAGCGCAAGACCGTTGCCGTCGGTCTCGCGATCCTGATCGTCTTCGCGCTGCTCGCGATTCTGGCGCCGTGGATCGCGCCGTACAACCCTTACAAGCTCTCGATCGTCAATCGCCTCAAGCCGCCCTCGGGCGTCTATTGGTTCGGCACGGACGAGTTCGGGCGCGACGTCTTTTCGCGCACCATCTATGCGGGGCGGCTGTCGCTGCTCGTCGGGGCCGCCGTGGTCACGCTCACCTCCGTCATCGGCGTGACGATGGGGCTGCTGGCGGGCTTCTTTCCGAAGCTCGACGCGCCCGTCGCCCGGCTCATCGATGCGATGATGGCTTTCCCCGACATCCTGCTGGCGATCGCGCTGGTCGCGGCGCTGGGGCCGTCTCTGGCGACGGTGATCGTGGCGCTGTCCATCGTTTATGCGCCGCGCCTTGCCCGCGTGGTGCGCGCCTCGACATTGGTGATCCGCGAACTGCCCTATGTCGAGGCTGCCGTCTCCATGGGCGTATCGACGCCGCATATCCTGACGCGCCATGTGCTGCGCAATCTGGTCTCGCCGATCATGGTGCAAGCCACGTTCCTGTTCGCGAGCGCCATGCTGGCGGAAGCGGGCCTGTCCTTCCTCGGTCTCGGCGTCAGCCCGGAAATTCCCACCTGGGGCACGATGATCGCGGCGGGCCGTCAATATGTCGGGCAAGCCGACTGGATGACGCTGTTTCCCGGCGCCGCCATCGTTCTTTCCGTGCTGTCGCTGCAAATGGTGGGCGACGGTTTCCGCGATCTTCTCGATCCCCGCCTGAAAAAGGATATATGATCTCATGCTGGCGCATGCTTCGTCTAATGTCTCGCTGCTTATTGCCAACGTCAAACCCGTGGCTCTGGGTGCTGACGGCCATGCCGGGCCCGTCGACATCCTCGTCGGCGCCGACGGCAGGATCGCCGCGGTCGGCAAGGATCTGCCCCGCGCCGACGCCGGACGGGTGATCGATGGCAAGGGCGCGTGGATTTCGCCCGGCTGGACCGATCTTCATGCGCATGTCTGGCATGGCGGCACGGATATTTCCGTCCGGCCCAATCTGTGCGGCGTGCAGCGCGGCGTGACCACCATCGTCGATGCCGGCTCGGCGGGCGAAGCCAATTTTCACGGCTTTCGCGAATATATCATCGAGCAATCGCGCGAGCGCATCAAAGCGTTCCTCAATCTCGGCTCCATCGGCCTCGTCGCCTGCAACCGCGTCAGCGAACTCAGCGACATCCGCTCCATCGATCTCGACCGCATCGTTGCCTGCTATGAGGCCAATCGCGAGCACATCGTCGGCATCAAGGTGCGTGCGAGCCATGTCATCACCGGCTCGTGGGGCGTCACGCCGGTCAAGGTCGGCAAGAAGATCGCAAAGATCCTGAAGATCCCGATGATGGTGCATGTGGGCGAGCCGCCCGCGCTCTATGACGAAGTGCTGGAAATTCTCGGCCCCGGCGATATCGTGACCCACTGCTTCAACGGCAAGGTCGGCAGCAGCATCATCGAGGACGAGGACCTGTTCCAGCTGGCCGAGCGTTGCGCGAAAGACGGCATTCGCCTCGATATCGGCCATGGCGGCGCGTCCTTCTCGTTCAGGGTCGCGGAAATAGCCATCCAGCGCGGCCTGCTGCCGTTTTCCATTTCCACCGATGTCCATCTGCGTAGCATGAACCAGTCGGTCTGGGATCTGGGCACCACCATGTCGAAGCTCCTGAGTGTCGGGATGCCGTTCGAAAAGGTCGTGGACGCGGTGACGCACGCTCCGGCGGAAGTGATCCGCCTGCCGATGAACGACTTGCTGAAGCCCGGCGCACGCAGCGAGTTCACGATCTTCGACCTTGTCGATACCGAATTGTCCGTGGTGGATTCGCTCGGTCACAAGGCGACGCTCGATCGGCTTTTCGAACCGCGCTACGCCATAATCGGCGGCGACGTCTTCGCGGCCGCCCGTTACCAGCCGGACGCCGTGGACTGTGTCGACCACAGCCATGGCTATGATTACCGCTGATCATATCGAGCAAAATGAGGGTGGCTGCCGTTTGCGCGCCGCCGAATGACAGGAGTTCCCGTGCCGACCCGTACCGCGCATTCAACGACCGGCGAAGATATCGATCCCTATGAACGCCTGGAAGCCCTCGGCATCCAGCTTCCCGACGCGCCGCCGCCGATCGCCAATTTCGTCACCCATGTCCAGGAGGGCAATGTGCTCTACCTGTCGGGGCAGGGCCCGCTCGAAACCGACGGCACGCTTTACAAGGGCAAGGTCGGCAGCGCGGTCTCGGTCGAGGAAGCCTACGGGCACGCGCGCCTGACGGGGATCAACCTCCTCGCCGTCATGCATCACGCCCTGGGCGATCTCAACCGGGTAAAGCGTATCGTCAAGCTGTTAGGCATGGTCAATGCCGAACCGGAATTCGACGAGCATCCGCGTGTGATCAACGGCTGCTCCGATCTTTTCATCGAAGTGTTCGGCTCGGCCGGTCATCATGCGCGCTCGGCCGTCGGCGTCGGCTCGCTTCCCAACAATATTTCCGTCGAGATCGAAGCCATCGTGGCCTTGCACGAATAGGGCAGCCCCGGACGTGCGTGGCGATTTTCCGTTCGGAACCGCAGCACGACAAAGAGACAGGATGGATCAATGATTGCGCCAGCCCATCGCCTTCTCGATCCGCTCGGCGGACTGCCGGACGCTTTCGGTATAGTGTGCCGGGTTGTCCATGATTTTCTGTTCGGGCAGCACGATCGAGATGGTGGCGACGCAGGCGCCCTTCTCGTTGCAGATGGGCGAGGCGATGCAGGCGACCGCATAGTCGGATTCGCCGGCCTGAACCGAAAAGCGCTGCGCGAAGGCGCGCTTGGCCGCATCGGACAGCGTCTGCGGATCGGTGTCGGCCCGACCGGTGGGCGAGGCGGTCGCGCAGCGCGTGAACAGCGCCAGCCGCTCCTCGTCGGGCAGGTGGCCGACCAGCAAGCGGCCCGACGCCGTCCAGTTGAGCGGAACACGGGTGCCGACCCGCGAGGTCACCTGAAAATGGCCGGGACCATCGGCCATGGCCAGCACTTGCATATGATCGCCGTCCAGCCCGCAAAGCTGGATCGTCTCGCCCATCTGGCGGCAAAGATCGTGCATTTCGCTGTTGGCGACGCTCAGGAAATCCAGCGAGCGCGCATAGGCGAGGCCGTAACGGTAAAGCCGGTCGCCGAGCCAGAGATTGCCGTCGGCGCTGCGCGACAGAAGGCCCTTTTCGACCATGTCCTCCACGATCACATAGACGGTGGAGAGCGGTGCGCCGATGGACTTGGCGATGGCGTAGGCGCCGCTCGGCCGGCCGGTGTCGTACAGGAAATCGAGGACTTGCAGCACGCGGTCGATGCCGCTGACACGCGAGCGACGCGCGGCTTTTTCCGTGGCGTCCGCAGGCGCGGTTTTCAGAGCTTGTTCGGCAGGCATGAAACGGGCTCCATCGAAAATTCGGTTGCGAAGCACACTCCCGGCAACGGGGGCGAAATCGATCAATTATTACATAAACAGGAAATAGATGCCAGATTTATGGAATGATCTGGCAGAAAATGAGCGCCGCAGCACCGGCGCATCGGTCCGGAGATGAAGATGACCAATGTGAATATTCGTAACATGCTTGGACTGCGCGAAGTCGTCAACGTCTCGGGCACGATGACGGGGCTCGGCGCATCCATCGCCGTGCCTGAAGTGGCCGAGGCCATGGCGCGCATCCTGCCGCAATTCGTGGAGATCAACGATCTTCAGCGCAAGGCGAGCGCGGTGATTGCGCGCCTGACGGGGGCCGAAGCCGGCTTCGTCACGGCCTCCTGCTCGGCGGGCATCACGCTGGCGGTGGCGGGCTGCATGACCCGCGACGATCTGGCGGCAATAGAGCGCCTGCCGGATACCGCCGGGCTGAGGAACGAGATCATCGTGCAGATGGGCCATGTGGTGAGCTATGGCGCGCCGGTCGATCAGGCGATCCGTATCGCCGGGGCAAAGCCCGTGCTGATCGGGCAGGCGACGAGCGCCTACGACTATCATCTGGAAGGCGCGATCAACGAGCGTACCGCCGCCGCCGTCTATGTCGTCTCGCATCATGTCGTCAATTACGGCCTTCTGGGGCTCAGCCGCTTTGCGGAAATCTGCCATGCGCGCAATATTCCGGTGATCATCGATGCGGCCTCGGAATACGATCTTCGCGGCTTTCTCGACGCCGGCGCCGACGTGGTGCTCTATTCCGGCCATAAGTTCCTCGGCGGCCCGACCAGCGGTATCGTGGCCGGCGCCAAGGAGATGGTGCGCCACGCCTTCCTTCAGAATGCCGGTATCGGACGCGGCATGAAGGTCGGCAAGGAGAGCATCTATGGCGTCATGGCGGCGCTCGAGGCATGGGAGAAGCGCGATCACGCCGTCATTCGCGCGCGGGAAAAATCCTACCTCGATCTCTGGCGCGACGCGCTGGGCGCTTATGACGGGGTGAGCGCCGTGATCGAGGCCGACCCCACGCACAATCCGCTCGACCGCCTGCGTGTGACCATCGATGCGGCGACGGCGCATATTACCGCCTGGGATCTGGTCGATGCGTTGGCACGGGGCAATCCGCCGGTCATCGCCCGCGACCACGAGATCGAGCACAATTATTTCTATCTCGATCCCTGCAACCTGCACCCCGGTCAGGAAACGGTGGTGGCGAAACGCCTTGCCGAGGAGCTCGACAAGGCGCGTGCTTCCAACGAGATCATCGCGACGCCGCTCGGCGATCGCAACAAGCGTCGTTTCGACAGCCTGCGCCGCTGGCCCGACTGAGGCATGCCTCCCGAGGGCGGTTGCCGGTTTCGGAATAAAAGAACAAGGATTCAGGAAGGAACAGAGACCATGACCCGGAATGACGCTGTTAAGCCCGTGCTTTCGGTGGAAAATCTCACCACCTCCTTTCTGGTGGAAGGCGGCTGGAAGCCCGTGGTGCGCGACATCTCCTTCACCGTCAATCCGGGCGAGACCGTCGCGGTGGTGGGCGAATCGGGGTCGGGCAAGAGCGTGACCTCGCTGTCCATCATGCGGCTCCTCCAGAAGGACACCAGCCGCATCGAGGGTCGCATCGTGCTCAACGGGCGCGATATATTGACCCTCGGCGAACCGGCCATGCGCCAGGTGCGCGGCAATGAGGTGGCGATGATCTTTCAGGAGCCGATGACCTCGCTCAATCCGCTCTTCACCATCGGCGAGCAGATTTCCGAGGCGCTGATCTGCCATAAGCCGATGAGCCGCGATGAAGCGCGGGCCGAAACCATCCGTCTGCTTGAGCGCGTGCGCATTCCCTCCGCCGCCTCGCGCTTCGATGAATATCCGCATCGCTTTTCCGGCGGCATGCGCCAGCGCGTGATGATAGCCATGGCGCTTGCCACGCGTCCGAAGCTTCTGATCGCCGACGAGCCGACGACAGCGCTCGACGTGACGATTCAGGGGCAGATTCTCGATCTCATCAAGACCTTGCAGCAGGAGGAGGGCACTTCGGTTCTCTTCATCACCCACGATATGGGCGTGGTGGCCGAAATCGCCGATCGCACGGTGGTCATGTTCCGCGGCGACGCGGTGGAGAGCGGCGTGACGTCGGAAATATTCCACCGTTCGCGCCATCCCTACACGCGGGCGCTTCTCTCCGCCGTGCCGATGCTCGGTTCCATGAAGCCCTATGACCGTCCGCTGCGGTTTCCCGATCTCGACCCGAACACGGGCCTGCCGGAAGAGCCGACCGTGTCGGCCGACACGGTGGACCACGATGCGCCGCCGGTGCTGGAAGTGAAGAATCTCGTCAAGCGCTTCGATATTCATGCCGGCCTGCTGGGCCGCCTGCAGGGGCGGGTGCATGCCATCGAAGATGTGAGCCTCACCCTGCAACCGGGCGAAACCCTGTCATTGGTGGGGGAATCCGGTTGCGGCAAGTCCACGACCGCCCGCGCCATCATGCGCCTGATCACGCCGGAAGAAGGATCGGTAAAAGTCGACGGTGAGGAAGTGCTGCAACTCGACAACCGCGCCCTGCGGCGGATGCGCCACAAGATGCAGATGATCTTTCAGGACCCGTTCGCCAGCCTCAATCCGCGCATCCGGGTCGGAGACGCCATTGCCGAGCCCTATCTCGAGCATCGCATGGGCACGAGAGCCGAGGCGCGCGAAAAGGTGGCCGATCTGTTGCAGCGCGTCGGCCTGCAGCCGGATATGGCCAATCGTTTCCCGCATGAATTTTCCGGTGGCCAGCGGCAGCGCATCTGCATCGCCCGTGCGCTCGCCATGGATCCGAGGATCATCGTCGCGGACGAATCCGTCTCTGCGCTCGATGTTTCGATCAAGGCGCAGGTCATCAATCTGATGCTCGAATTGCAGGCCAGCCTCAAGCTCGCCTATCTTTTCATCAGTCACGACATGGCAGTGGTGGAGCGGGTCAGCCATCGCGTGGCGGTGATGTATCTGGGCGAGATCGTCGAGATCGGCAAGCGGTCGGAAATCCTCGAGAATCCGCAGCATCCCTATACGAAGAAACTGCTTTCCGCGGTGCCCATCCCCGATCCCGACCGCCGGCATCTGCGCCGCATGATGCAGGTGGAGGAGTTGAAGAGCCCGATGCGGCCCGTCGATTATGTGCCGCCGCGGCGCGACTATCGCCAGCTCAGCGAGCATCATTTCGTGCAGGCATGAAGAAAAAGGCCGGAACACCGCGTTCGATGTTCCGGCCTCGCACTGTACGAGCCCGCCAATGACGGGCTTTTTCGACGCTGCAGTTCCGTCAGATTGCGGTCAATGTCAGCCGCTTGGTGCGATCGCTGTTGACGATCATGCCGTCCTGCGTGAACCGCACGGTGAAAAGCCATGGCAGAACCCACGGGCAGACCCGCCATTGATCGTGCACGTCCATGCTCATCGGGTGGGCGAAAAAGAAATCCGCGCCATAAGCGACGAGCTTGACGCGCTGCATGCCTTCCGGCGAGGACAGGCTCAATTGCAGGTCGCCGCCGGCCATCCGGGTTTCGCCGTGGAAATCGCCCGATTGCGCATGGAAGGCGCGGCCCGCAAACGCTTCCAGTGAAATGGCGGCGGGCGCGATGGGTAGGAAACGGCGCACGCGGCCGAAACGCTCGGCAAGAATGACGCCATCGGGCGTGGCCTTCAGCGCAAAGGCGGGGATGGAGGCCTGCGGCTGCCATTTGCCATCATCCACGGCCAGAAGCGGGGCGCCGCCCATATTCATGATCAGGCGTGGCTGGCCGTCGCCGATCTCGATCCGGAACGCATCGTCGCCGCCTTCCTCGCGATAGGTGCCGGGAGCGATATCGAAATCGGCGTCGGGCCTTCCCGCCGATACGCCCAAAAGATCGTAGGCTATGGTGCGCGCCAGCACATAGGGCGCGAAATCGTCATGGTTGGACAGCATGACGATGCCGAGATCCGCTTCCTCGAAACGAACCGATTCCGAGCGTGCTCCGGCGATCCAGCCGCCATGACCGACCGAGGTGAGCGGCCCGCCTGTATCCCGCACGAGACCGTAGCCATAGGGCGAGGCGTGGCCGTTGATCGTCACGCCTGCATCGGCCATGCGTTCGAACAGGGCTCTGTCGCCGACCTTGGGATCGCGCAGGTTCTGTTGCCAGACGACCATGTCGTGCAGGCTGGACACCATGCCGCCCTCGCCGCCAATGGCGATGCCCCAGGCGGATTTGAGCCAGTTGCCGTCAGGGCCGCGCCGGTGATGCACGGCAAGGCGAGGCACGATATCGTCGTCACGCGGCATCAGGCGGGTGTCTTCCATGCCGAGCGGACCGGTGAGGCGCTCATGCAGGAGGTCGTTGAAACTCTTGCCCGAAACCTGCTCCAGAATTTCCGACAGCAGCAGAAAATTGCTGTTGCTGTACAAAAGATCGTGGCCCGGCTCGAAATTCAGCGCGCTCTGGCGGCTGACCACGCCGCGGGCATAGGCGCGCGAGGAAGGGGCGAGGATCGGCACGCCGCCGATCGTCATCATCTCCAGAATGTCGCGCAGACCGCTCGTGTTGGACGCGAGATGATGCAGCGTCACGGGCCGGTCGAAATGCGGCAGCCAGGGCAGATGCTTCTGAACCGCGTCCTGCATCGACAACAGGCCGTCGCGTTCCAGCATCAGAAGCAGGCAGGTGGTGAACTGCTTGCTCTGCGAGGCGATCCGCACGACGGAACGGCTCGACAGCGGCAATCCGTTGGCAATGTCGGCCATGCCATAGGCCGCCTCATGCACGACCTTGCCGCCCGAAAGCACGGCCAGCATCACGCCCGGCGAATTTTCATCGTTCCATGCGCGGAAATAGGGGTCGATGCGGGCGGCGAGCGTGCCGGCTTCGAGAATGGGAAAGCTTGCGGTCATGATATGCCTGCGAAATGCGATCGGGATGGAAAGCGCCGCATCTCGTTTTGAAATGCGGCACGCTGTCAGGTCAGTTCTTGACCTGGACGTTCCAGAAATATGGCCAGGGCGACGGGTTGAAGCCGCCGAGTTTCGGCGACGCCGCCGACAGGGCGCTGAAATCGCCAATCTTGACGATAGGCGCCTGTTCGAAGATCAGCTTCTGCAGGTCGGCCCACAACTTCACGCGGTCCTCCTGCGAGGTCGCGCGGTTGAAAGCATCGAGCGCCTTTTCCTTTTCCGGCGTGTCCCACCAGCCGCCGGCGGTCTTGGACAGGATGAAGTTCAGCGCCGGTTCGGGCAGGAACGGGCTATGGGTAATGAACACATCCCACAATTCCGGCTTCTTGTTGCGCTGGATCATGGTCGCCCAGTCGCTGACCTGAAGATCGACCTTGAAGCCGGCCTGTTCCAGATACATCTGCGCCACCTGTGCCATCTTGTAATGGAACTCGTACTGGCGGCTGGTCAGGATGCGCAGCGGCGTGCCGTCGTAGCCAGCTTCGTCCAGCAGCGCTTTGGCCTTTTCGGGATCGGCGATATTGTAGTTCTCGGTGCCGATATCCGTATGCCAGACATAGTTCTTCGGATACATGGCCGCCTCGACGGCATAGAATTTCGGATCGCCGAAGCCTGCCGCCAGCATATCCGCCTCGCTCAGCGCCATCTGCACGGCCTTGCGGATCTTCGGGTTCTTGAGCGGGCCTTCCTTGTTGTTCATGACAAAGATCGGCCAGCCGAAATGATCGAGCAGGACCGGCTTGTCCTTGCCCTGTTCCAGACGCTGATAGGATTCCACCGGAAGAGAATCGACATAGTCGTACTGGCCGGAAATCGCCGCCTCGACGCGCGTATTGGCATCGGGAAGCGGCGCGAAACGGATTTCATCCGCCTCGGCGACGCGTGCGCCGCCGAAACCGTCGGCCTTTTCGCTGCGCGGCTTGTAATCGTCGAAGCGCACGAGCTGGATATATTGATCCGGCTTGTGTTCCTTGAGCTTGTAGGGGCCGGTGCCGATCACTTCCTTCAGCGGCATGGCCAGCGCGTCGGCCGGCATGATCACGGCGGCGGAATTGTTGAAGGCCAGAAGCGACAGGAGCGGCGCATACGGTTGGGTGAGGGTGATCGTCACCGTGTCGTCGGCCGTCTTCTCGACCGATTTGATATAGACCGCCGTTTGCTTGCCGCGCGAGGCCACGTCCAGCCAGCGCTTGAGCGAGGCAACGACATCGTCCGCCGTCATCTCGCGACCGTTATGAAACTTGATGCCCCGGCGCAGCTTGATCGCATAGACGGTGCCGTCGCCGCTTACCTCGGGCATGGATTGCGCCAGAAGCGGCGTGACGTTCCATTTGCTGTCGAAGGTGAACAGCGTTTCGAATATGTGCTGCGAGATCATGCCGACCAGATCGGTCGCGCTCATCATCGGGTCGAGCGATGCCGGCTCGCCGATGGTCGCGACATTGATCACCCCGCCTTGCTGCTGCGCGAAGGCGGCAGGCGCTGAAAAGGCCAGAAGCGAGGTCGCGACATAGGCAAGCTTCAGGATATTCACGGCATTCTCCTCCCAATTAATACCATTATTGTAGAATAATGGCTATAATTGAAGAATACCCAAGCGGATTGCGACAAGTCAATAGAGGCAGATCCGTATAAGGCCTGACCCCGCTGGATTTGCTTGCTTTGCGATGGCGCAATGGCTGGATTTCGAAGGTTCGCCGTGTTCAGACGACCGCCGTCGCCATGATTTCGAGGCGGATGCCGGCGGACAGGAGATCGGTCACAACGGTAGCGCGGACGGGGTAGGGAGCAGAGAAGAATTCCCGGTAGACGCGGTTCATGCCAGGAGCGTCGGCCTTGTCGATCAGATAGGCTTGGATCTGGACGACGTTGGCGAGCGATCCTCCGGCGGCTTCGAGGGCCTGTCGCAAATTGCGGAAGATCTGGCGGGCCTGCGTTTCGATGTCGCCCGTGACGAGTTCGCCTGTCGCCGGATTCTTGGCGATATGGGCGGAGCGTACGATGCGTCCGGCTCTTACGGTGCCGCTGAGCGGCGCCTTGGAGGCGGCGATGCCGGTTTCGATTTTCTCGAACATAGCTGCTCCCTAGATGGCCCTGCCGAGCGCGGCATGAGCGAGGATTTCGATGCGCAGCCCCTCGGAAAGCAGTTCCTTCACCACGACGGTCGCTCGAACGGGATAGGGTTCCCTGAAAAACTCGGCATAGACGGTATTCATGCCGGCTGCGTCGGCCCGGTCGATGAGGAAGACCTGTATCTGGACGACATCGGCAAGCGTACCGCCGGCGGCGCGCATCGCGATGTCGAGGTTCTGCAGAGTGCGGCGCGTCTGGGTCTCGATGTCGCCGGTGACAGGCTCGCCAGTCACCGGGTCTTCGGAAATATGGACCGACCAGACGAGGTTCCCGGCGCGGACGACTTCGCTGACCGGGACATCCGACGGATCCGACCCGGTATCGATGGCTTCAAACATTTCATTCTCCAATATATAGGGGCAGGCTCATTCGGGCCGCGCGTCGAAACGGGTCACGAATTTCGTGTTGAGATATCCGTCGAAGGTTTCCGTGCCGCCTTCGCTGCCGTAGCCGCTGTCGTTGATGCCGCCGAACGGGGTTTCGGGCAGCGCTAGGCCGAAATGATTGATGCTGACCATGCCGGCGGCAAGGGCTCGGGCGGCGTGCTGGCCGCGGCTGCTCGAACCCGTGAACACATAGGAGGCGAGGCCGAAGGGCAGGCTGTTGGCGCGGCGGATGACGTCCTCGAAACCGGAAAACGGCGTGACGACGGCGATGGGGCCGAACGGCTCCTCGTTCATCAGCCGCAACGCATCCGAGCCGCCGGCCACGACTGTCGGCGCGTAGAAGAAGCCCTCATTGCCGATGCGCCCGCCACCGGTGACGATATCGGCGCCGCGCTCTCGCGCGTCCTGCACGAAGCCTTCCATCGCCGTTACCCGACGGGCGTGGCACAACGGTCCCATCTGCACGCCGGTATCGAGGCCATTGCCGACCGTCGTCGCCGCCATCCTGTCGACAAAACGTGCCAAGAATCGGTCATGGGCGTTTGCCTGCACATAGAAGCGCGTGGGCGAGATGCAGACCTGCCCGGCATTTCGGACCTTTTGCGCGGCAAGCGCGTCGGCGGCGGCATCGATATCGGCGTCGTCGAAGACGATGACGGGAGCGTGGCCTCCAAGCTCCATGGTCGAGCGTTTCATGTGCCGCCCGGCGAGCGCGGCGAGCAGTTTGCCGACTTCGACGGAACCGGTAAAGGAGATCTTCCTGACCTCGGGGGCGGCAAGCAGCGTTTCGGAAATGTGCGACGACGATCCCCAGACTATGTTGAGGCAGCCGTCCGGGAGGCCTGCCTCCTGCATCAGCCTGGCGATCGCGACGGTAGAGGAGGGCGATTCCGCCGGACCTTTCAAGATGATTGTGCAGCCGCTCGCCAGAGCCGCCACGACCTTGCGCAGCGCCTGGCTGAAGGGGAAGTTCCAGGGGGTAAAGGCGATGCAGACGCCGACCGGTTCGCGCAGCACCGCCTGCTGCACGCACGGATCGCGCGCGGGTATGACGCGGCCGTAGATGCGCCGGGCCTCTTCCGCGTGCCAGTCGGCATGGTCGGCGGCAAAACGAATCTCGCCGATGGCTTCCGCCAGCGGCTTGCCCTGGTCGAGCACCATGTTGCGGGCGATCTCGTCGGCGTGCTTGCGGGCGAGATCGGCGAAGCGGCGCAGAATCCGGCCGCGCTCGAGCGGCGAGCTGTCTTTCCACATTTCAAAGGCGCGCTGTGCGGTGCTGACGGCGGCGGCAAGATCGGCGTCGGTGGCATGCGGCAGGTGGCCGAGGATCGCGCCGGTCGCGGGATCGACCACCGCATCCTGCCGATCGGTCTCGTACAGCCAGCGGCCGCCGATAAGCATGCCGAGCCGTTCGTAGGTGTGGGAGGCAGTCATGGCGATCTCCGGTATCAGGCGACGTAACCCTGGGCGCGGGCCCAGGCGAGCGTGTCGTCAAGTGCAAGCTGCATCCGGCCCATGAGATCGTCGATCTCACCCTCATTGATGATCATGGCCGGGCACAGGCTGACCATGTCTCCGAGACCGCGGGTAAGTATGCCCCGTTCCGTGGCGAACTTGCCGGCGTGGTTGGCGACCTGCCAGGCGGGCGGGAAGTTTTCCCTGGTCATCTTGTCTTTGACGAATTCGAGGCCGGCGACGAGGCCCACGCCGCGCGCTTCGCCGATCAGCGGATGCTCGCCGAGCTTGCGGATGCCCTCCTGGAAGCGCGAGCCGACGGTACGAACATGGGAGACGATGTCGATCTCCTGATAGATCGTCAGGGCCTCCAGCGCCACGGCGGCTGCGACGGGATGACCGCCATAGGTGAAGCCGTGCGAGAAGGTGCCGATCTTGCGACTCTGGTCGACGAGAGCATCGGCGATCTTCTCGTTGATCATCAGTGCCGAAATCGGCATGTAGGCGGCCGAAAGCTGTTTTGCGCAGCTGATCATGTCGGGTTTCAGGCCGTAGGTCTCGCAGCCGAACATGTTGCCGGTCCGCCCGAAGCCGCAGATGACCTCGTCGGCGACGAGAAGGATATCGTACTTGGCGAGGACCGCCTGAATCTTCTCGAAATAGGTCTTCGGCGGGGTAATGACGCCGCCCGATACCATGACGGGCTCGGCGAAGAAGGCGGCAATCGTCTCGGGGCCTTCCTCGATAATCATCGCCTCGAGATTACCGGCAAGACGCGTCGCGAAATCCTCCTCGCATTCGCCGGGCTCGGAAAAGCGCCAATAATGCGGGCAATCGGTGTGCAGGATATTGGCGATCGGAAGGTCGAAATCGCGATGGTTGAAGGGCAGGCCGGTGAGGCTCGCGGTCGCGACGGTGACACCGTGATAGGCCTTGCGGCGCGAGATGATCTTCTTCTTCTGCGGCCGGCCGAGCGCATTGTTGTAGTACCAGATCAGCTTGATAGCGGTGTCGTTGGCTTCGGATCCGGAGCCAGCAAAGAAGACCTTGGACATCGGCACCGGGGCCAAGGAGAGGAGCTTTTCCGCGAGCCTGATCCCCGGTTCCGTCGATTTGTGGGCGAAGGAATGGTAGAAGGGCATGGTCTTCAGCTGCCGCGTCGCCGCCTCGACGAGCCTCGACTCGCTGAAGCCGAGGCCGGCGCAGAAGAGGCCTGCGAGCCCCTCGATATAGCGCCTGCCCTTGTCGTCGATGACATAAATGCCCTCGCCGCCGGTGATGACATGCGGCCCCGCTTCCTGATGCACCGCAAGGTTGGTGTAGGGATGGACGAGGCTTTGCCGGTCCAGGGCGTGGAGAGAATTGGGACGATCGTTCATGACGGACTCCGGTATGCTTGACATGGTCTTGGCGATGGTCAGGCGATGACGTGCACATCCTCGCTGCGCCAGGTGACGCGGCATTCGGAGGCGCCGTCGAGCCTGCGCGCATCGACGCCGGGCACGCGCATGCGGATCGCCTGCGTGCCGAGCTTGCCGATGACCAGAAGGTTGTCGCCGTAGTTGATGGTGCTGTCGATCTTCATCGGCTGGCAAGGGCCGTCTGCGCCGTTGGCGAGCCGGATCATTTCCGGCCGCAGCAGCAGCTCGGCCTTGCCGTTGCGGTGGGCGCCCATGACCTTCGTCTCGACCACGCCCACCGGCGTCTCGAAGCGGCCGTCGCCGAGCGAAGAGGCGGCGATGATGTTGCTGTCGCCGATGAAGGAGGCGACGAAGCGCGTCTTCGGTGCGAAATAGATCTCGTCCGGGGTGCCGACCTGCTCGATGCGCCCCTGGTTGAAGACGGCGATGCGGTCGGACATCGTCATGGCCTCGGTCTGGTCGTGGGTGACGTAGACCATGGTAACGCCGAGATCCCGATGGATGCGCTTCAGTTCCACCTGCATGTGCTCGCGCAAGGCCTTGTCGAGCGCGCCGAGCGGTTCGTCGAGCAGGATGATGTCGGGCTGAAAGACGAGGGCGCGCGCAAGCGCCACGCGCTGCTGCTGACCGCCGGAAAGTTCCGAGGGGACCCGTTTCTCGAAGCCTTGCAGCCCGACCTTGGCCAGTGCCTCGCGGGAGCGTCGCTCTTTTTCCGCTCTCTCGACACCGCGCATGCGCAGGGGAAAGGCGACGTTGTCGGCGATCGTCATGTGGGGGAAGAGCGCATAGTTCTGGAACACCATGCCGATGTTGCGTTTGTGCGGCGGCAGCTTGTCGATGGCGCGCTCGCCCAGGCGGATTTCACCGCTCGTCGGGTGCTGGAAACCGGCGATCATCATCAGGGTCGTCGTCTTGCCGGAGCCGGACGGCCCGAGGAAGGAGACGAATTCGCCGGCCTTGATGTCGAGCGACACGTTATCGGCGGCCATATGCTTGCCGTCGTAGGTCTTGTTGACACCGTGAAGCGTCAGGGAACGGGCGTTCATGGCTTTCTCCTGATCAGGATGCCGCAGCAGCGGTCGTGGTTGCGCCGTTTTCCAGGGTCTGGCTCGCGGCACCGGCCCGGCGGCGCACGAATTGCGGCGCGAGCCAGATGCAGATGCCGGCCAGAACCAGCAGGAAGAGGAAGGAGGAGGCAGCCGAGATCGTCGGGTCCGCCTCCTGGCGGACGGCATTGAACATCTGGCGAGGCAGGGTCGCCTTGTCGCGGCCGGAGATGAAAAGCGCGATCACGGCCTCGTCGAAGGAGGCGATGAAAGCGAACAGACCGGCGACCGTGAAGGCTGGGCGTAAAATCGGGAAGGTGATCAGCCGGAAAGTGGTGAAGGGCGAGGCGCCGAGATTCATGGCGGCCCGCTCGACCGAGCGATCGAAACCTTTCAGTGCCGCGGTCAGGATCAGCGTCGACATCGGCATGGCGATGCAACTATGCGCGAGGATGACCCCGAGATAGCTCTGCACGAGGCGAAGCTGGCCGAAATACATGTAGTAGCCGAGCGCCATGACGATGGTCGGCACGATCATCGGCAGCATGATCAGAAGATTGAACAGCGCGCGCCCGACGAAGATGTACCGCACAAGGGCGAAGGAAGCGGGGATCGCCAGGCACAGCGTTACGCATACCGTGCCGAGGCCGATCAGGATGCTGTTCACCAGCGGCTGCGTCCAGTTCGGATCGGAGAAGAAGTTGACGTAGTTCGCCAGCGTATAACCCGGCGGCGGGAAGGCCAGCGAAGCAGCGGAGCTGAAGGACATCGGAATGACGATGAACATCGGCGCGGCGACGAAGAAGGCGATGAGAAGCGCGAGCGCGCGAATGAACGGGTTCATCGGTTGCCTCCTGCCCAGAGCCGGTCGAGGCCGAAGAAGCGGTTGTAGAGCGCGTAGACGGCGAGCGTCAGGCCAAGGAGAACGATCGAGATCGCCGAGCCGAGGCCAAAATCGAGCGTCTGCTCGATCTGGTCGCCGATAATGCCGGCGATCATCTGGTCGCGCGGGCTGCCGAGAAGCACGGGCATGACGTAGAAACCGAGGCAGGAGATGAAGACGAGCGTGCAGCCGTTGACGATGCCCGGCGCCGAGAGCGGCAGGTAGACGGAAAGGAAGGCGCGAAAGGGACTTGCGCCGAGGTTTTCCGCGGCGCGGATATAGAGCGGATCGATGCGTTTCATGACCGAGAACAGCGACATGGTCATGAAGGGAATGAGGGCATGGGTCATGGCAAGCGTTGCGCTGAAGGGGGTGAAGAGCAGCTTTGGCGCGGGGCTCCAGCCGAGCCAGCCGAGCAGCGCGGTGATCGGCCCCTGGTTGCCGAGAATGACCATCCAGGCATAGGTGCGCACGAGGTAGCTCGTCCAGAAGGAGAGGGCGATCACCGTCAGGAGGAAGGTTGCGAAACGCTTCGATCCGTTGGCGGCGGCATAGGCCAGGGGATAGGCGAGGATGAGCGCGAGGGCGGTGACGACAAATGCGGTCTTGAACGTCTGGTAGAGCACGGACGCGAACAGGCTCGATTGCAGCAGGCGGCCGAAATTCTGCAGGCCGAGGACAGGCTGCGAAACGCTCATCCAGCACACGTAGGCCAGCGGCACCAGGAAGAAGACCGCAAGGAAGATCGCCGCCGGGGCCATCAGCGGCATCGGCCCCTCGGTAACAGGCGAAAACGATCTGTGTTTCATGTTTCTGCTCCCTTTCCCGCAATCGGGAAAAAACGGGTCTTGCATGCCGATGGCGCCGGGGCGCTTCAGCGAATGCTTCTGTCATGGATGTTCCCGGTTCCGGTTGTCCGGAACCGGGAGGTCTCCGTCAAAGACCGACCCAGCTTTCGAAGCGGGTGGTCAGTTCGTCGAGCTGCGCCGTCAGCTTGCCGCCGTCGAGCATGACCGCGCGGGCGAGGTGATCGGGATAGGTCGGCATGGTCTTGGCCACGTCCGGCGGTATGAAATCGAAGGCCTTCGGGTTCATCGGGCCGTTCTGGTCGGCAATGCAGAACTGCGCGAGGCCTTTGGCATTCTGGCCGATATGGCTGATCAGCTTGAAACCGTTTTCAGCCCTTGGGCTATCCTTGGCGACGACCCAGCACGCCTGGTCGACGACGGCCTGGTCCCAGACGATCTCGATCGGCTCCTTGGAAGCCTTCTTGGCGCCGGCGGCATCGCTGTCCCAGAGGCCTGCCATGTCGACCTCGCCGTCGGTCAGGATCTGACGGGCTTGCGGGCCTGCGGTCCACCAGACGCGCACGTCGTTCTTGATCTTGTCGAGCGAGGCAAAGGCGCGGTCGAGATCATAAGGGAAAAGCTGGCTGGGGGAAACGCCATCGGCAAGGAGCGCAATGGCAAGGACACGGGCGGCGTGGCGTTGCAGGCTGCGATTGCCCGGAAATTTCTCGACGTTGAAGAAGTCGGCCCAGCTCGTTATGCCAGCCGGATATTTCGCCTTGTCATAGGCGATCTGGGTGGCGAAACCGTGGGTGGAAAGTCCGTTTTCGTAGATGGCGCCCTTCCAGAGCTTGGTGGCATCGATATGATCGCCCAGCGTTTCCAGAAGACCGGCGGCATTCGCACGGGCGATGTCGGCGACGCCGAGCGTGGTCACGTCGAATTCATAGACACCGGTCGTCTTCTGCGCCGCGAGTTTTGCGAAGGAAATCGGCGAGACCGTGCGGATCTCGACGCCGGTATCGGCGGTGAAGGGGTCGAAGAGAAACTTCTTGACGGAGGCTTCCCAGTCGCCGCCCCAGGTGTTGACGTAGAGGACATTGTCCGCGGCGCTGGCGCGACGCACGAACGGCGAGGCAAGCATTGCGGCCCCGAAGAGGCCTGCGCCAAGGACGCTGCGTCGTGATAGGGGATATGCCGATGCTTTCTTGAACGTTTCCATTCGTTCTTCTCCTTAATCGAACGGTCGTTGATTGCTGTTCCCGGGGCCGCTCGCCAGCTGACGGCGACCCTTCTTTCCTTGGATTCCGTTTGCGGATCGATCACTCGGCGCGGAAGACCTCCGAATAGAGGCGCAGCCAATTGTCCCTGAGGATCTTCTTCGCCTCGTCCTGGCTGAAGCCGACACGCCGGAGCGCCGGCGCCACATCCTGGAGGTTTTCCGGCTTCAGCAGCCATTCGGGCTTCGGCACGGCGCCCGGAGTTGCCGCCGAGCCCGCTCCATACTGGACGGAGCGCGTCCAGCGGCCCTTGCGCATCCAGTCGTAGTCGCGCTGGGTATGATTGTGGGAAATGTCGGTGCCGATGCCGACATGGTCTATGCCGGCGATGTCGACCGTGCGCGCCACCATCTCGCACCAGCCGTCGACGCTGGCGCAGGCGCTCTCCGGCGTGATATTGCGGTAGGCGACGCAGCCGATGACGCCGCCGCGTTCGGCAAGCGCCTTGATCACCCTGTCGGACTTGTTGCGCTTGTGCGCGAAAAGCGAGGCAGCGTTGGCATGGGTGATGGCGACGGGCTTTTCCGACCATTCGATCGCATCGAGCGTCGTCCTGTCGCCGACATGGGACAGATCGACCAGCATGCCGACGCGGTTCATCTCACGCACCACATCCTTGCCGAAGCGGGCAAGGCCGCTGTCGTTCTCCTCGTAGCAGGAGCCGCCGAGTTCGTTCTGGTTGTTATAGGTAAGCTGTATGACGCGCACGCCAAGCTCGGCAAAGAACTCCACATAGGCGATGCGGTCCTCGAAGAGATTGGAGTTCTGGTAGCCGAGCACCACGGCGAGCTTGCCTTCGCGTTCGGCGCGTTCGATATCGGCGGCCGTACGGGCAATGAGTACGAGGTCGGCGTTCTCGCGCTCCATGTCGCGCCAGCGGGCGAGGGAATCAAGCGATTCCATCGTTCCTTCCCAGAAGCCGAGCGTCGGCGTGACGGCGCTGTAGCCGCCGCGCTTCAACGCCTCGAAGGAGGCGCGGTTGAAATGGCCGCATTGAAGAGCATCGATGATCATGGCGTTTCACTCAATTGTTGCCAGCGGCGGAACCGATGCCCGGGGCATCGGCCAGCAGCAGAGAAAAGTCGGTTTCGTCTTCGTCCTGCCGGCCAATGACCTTGCCGTCGGCCTCCACGATGATGGGGCCGGCATGCCGGCGCGACAGGTAGGAATCAGGTGCAAGCGCTTCCGCCGAGCGGTGGTAAAGCGTCCACCAGTGCGCCGCATCCACCGCGACACCGTCGCGGCGGATGGTGTCGAGCAGGGCGATCTCCATCGGGTTCGTTGCCGGGGCAACGGCGATGGTCGCGGCCGCTGCGTCAATCTTGACGGTGGCCTTCAGGCCGAAGCGCTGGGCAAGCGCCTCGACCACCCGAAGTTCGCCGATATCAGCGGCGTTGCGTACGGTGACGATGCCCTCGCCGCCGGTTCTGAGGCTCTCGGTTGCGACATCGATGATGGCATCAGCCGCCAGCCAGGCATGCTGATGGCCGCAGTCGATGGTGAGGCCGTCAATCGACAGCGCATGCGGATCGGCCTTTCCGAGCGTATCGAGCGTCGCGGGCAGGCGCGCAAAGCCGCCGAGGCCGAGAGCCGCGGAATAAAGCGCGCAGTCGCGCAGCGACGGCACGAGGCCGCTTTCGATACGCGTCACTTGAAGCAGCCGCTCGAAGACCATGCGCATTTCGCGCAGGCTGACGGTCATGGAGGCGGCGGGATTGGACTGGCAGGTGCTCACAGGTTTGGCTCCGCAGGATAGAACCACAGGTCTTCGGCGCGGCCGGAGGCGATGTCTTCCGGAATGGGGGCGCCGTGAAACAGAACGCCGCGCAGGTTGCGGTCGAGGAAGTCTCGCGTCTTGTCGATGCCGTGGATGCCGACATTGAGCAGACGGGTGATATGGGCCGGCGTGAAGGCGCCGCTCATGATGTCGGCATGAGGCGAATGCAGGCGCGTGCCGGCAAGCGCCTGGACGCGGGTGACTATCGCCCGATGCTGGGGATGGGCGAGAAGGAAGCGCGCGGTGCTGAAATCGGGATCGGAGGCCGCAAGGTCCCGGTCGAGCGCGATGATGAGGCGCGGCAGGTCGAGCCCCAGATTGACGACATCCTCGCCGACTTCGGTGGCAAGGCCGCGGCGCGGTTCTTCCGCGGTCACGGATTTGTACCAGACATAGCGTTCGGTCGCCGGGATATCGAGGCGAAGACGGAATGCCCAGGCATAGTCATTGCGCAGCAGGTCGCGGAGGCGCTTCACCGGCATTTCCGGCCGGCCCGTCAGTTCCTCGTCGATGACGAGACCCTCGACCAATGCGTCGGCTTCGTCGGGCACGAGTTCGA
Organism: Rhizobium sp. SYY.PMSO; assembly: GCF_046840415.1. Taxonomy (NCBI): domain Bacteria; kingdom Pseudomonadati; phylum Pseudomonadota; class Alphaproteobacteria; order Hyphomicrobiales; family Rhizobiaceae; genus Rhizobium; species Rhizobium sp. SYY.PMSO. The sequence goes on along the minus strand of NZ_CP177351.1, from coordinate 1,048,177 downwards.
TCAGCAGCGAATGAAGCGTTTCCATCGCCTCGGCATGGACGCGGCCTTCGAGCGAGGCGCAGAGGTCGGCGAAGGGTTCGCTTTCGAAACGGCTGCCCGCGCGCCAGCGCTGCAGGAGGTCGGCCACGGCACGGCGGATTACCTGCAGCTCTTCGGCCAGCACGTCCGAGCGCGTGAAATTCTCGTAGGCGGCGCGGTCCTGCATGCGGAAGGTGATCGCCTTCTCCACGAGCCCGAGCAACTTTGCGATCTGCGAGCCCTCATCATCCGGCATCAGGGCTTTGGCGCGGGCGATGGCCTCCTCGCGGATGAAGAGCCAGCGCTCGATCAGCCGCGGATGATTGTTGACGAAAAGCATCAGACCCAGCGCAGAGCCGTTGCCGACGCCGAGGAAGCGCCGCAGGTCCTTCGCCATGTCAGGCGCCTGCGGCGAGCCCAGCCGGACGAGATGCTGCAGGAGGTCCTGCGCAAAGACGCGCATCATGTAGGCGCACAGCATTTGCGCGGCGAGCGACCAGCGCAGCGGATGATCGCCCTCGTAGGCGAGGAAGGTCTTGGTGCCGAAGGTGCCGTTGCCGTCGAGGCCGGTGTTGCGCATGAGGTAGCAGGTCTGGGCCAGCTCGGCGACGTCGGGCTGGCGGCCCGCCGACAGCGCCTGCCGTGCGCTCTCGAAAAAGCGGCCGCTGCGGTTGGAACGGCACCATATCAGCGTGCCGGGCGTGGCACGGCCCTCGTAGAGTTTGGGAAGTTCGCTGCGCGTGGTCTCGAAGTCGGCCCGGCTGATGTCGCCCTCGATCAGCGCACCCATCATGTCCCAGGCGCGGCCGATGATGCGGCCTGTCCGGCCGTGGGGGGAGGGTTCGAAGGAATAGACGGGAAAGCTGAAACGCCAGCCGCCGATTTCGATGCGATACTCCGCGACCCCGTTGCCCTTTTCATCGATCTCGAAACGCTTGCAAAGGATCTGCCAGCGGCCGCGGATCGCCTGGCTGATCAATGCGCGCGAAGCGCTGATGCGCGACGGCTGGATCGCCGCGAGCCGCTCGGGCGCCATTATTTCGCCGGCCGAACGCATCAGCCGCGCGATGCGGTAGGCGTCCGATTCCGGAGCGGGTTTCCTAAGGGCAGTCATTTACTGGTCTCCTCGCATGCGGCCGGAGCTGGCCGCCGCTGCGGCGACGACGATCCCGGTGCATTTTTCAGTGTCAAAACCTTGGAACGGGCCGGAGAGTGCGAGCGCACCGATGCATTCGCCTTGTGCGTCCAGAATGGGCGCGGCGACGGCTGAGACGGTGCGCGGGCCTTCGACCTCCGAAATGGCGTAGCCTCGCGCCCGGACGAGCGACATCATGTCGTCGTCGGGCAGGCTCACTCCCTGTGCCTTCAGTCGCTCCACGATCTCCGGGCGTGCATGCGAAGCCAGAACGCGGCCAAAGGCCGTGCGGTCGAGCCTGAGATGCGCGCCGACCTTGAGATCGGCTCGAAGCACGCCGCGCGACTCCACGCGGCGAACGATGACGGCATCCTTGCCATCGAGAACGGCGAGCGACGCGGTCTCGCCGCTCTGCGTCACCATTTCTTCCAGCACGCCGGCAAAACGGGCGCCGAGATTGGACTGTTCGAGGGCCATGGCCGCATGGCTGACGACCCGAAGGCTGACCCGATAGCGCCCGTCCTGGGTTTGTTCGAGCCAGCCAGCCTCGACCAGCGTGACCAGGCGCTGGTGAGCCGCCCCTCGCGCCTCGTCAAGCTGACGGGCGATATCGGCAAGCCGCATCGGCTCCGTCGCCTGGGCGACGCAATCAAAAGCGGCGAGAGTCTTCAGAACCGATGAAAGCGGGCGCACAGCCATTTTTTTCGTCCGGCCTTTCATTTTTGTGTTGTCCAACATTGAAAGACAATGTATACGTATGTTGGACGATTTACGAATGGCTGTCAACGCAGGAGTTTCTGCGCGCGTAAAAATGATCCGCCTTCTCTCCCGCTCTTGATATGGCCGACAGCCAAGCGATTGAAATTTCATAAAATTTTTTATGTGGAATTATTCCGGGATGGGCGGTCTTGCTGCCGGAAACGGGGCACAGTGCGCTATTGATGCGCCGACGCTCTCCCCGATCTCCATAATTCCGCTCAGCGATGGATCGAAAATCCGCATCATCTGAATCTATTGGAGCAATTCCAGGAAGGGTGCGCAGCGGTTTTCCGTCCGGAATCGCGCATAACCAAAAAGATAGAGCGGCTGAGCGGTTCTAATTAACGTGGAGCCGGTCTAGCGTTTGGGAAAGCCTGGCTGCCGCGCGTCTCTTGGGGTGAACCCGAATTGCTTTTTAAAAGCGGTCGCGAAGTTCGCAGAGCTGGTATATCCGGCAATGTGCGCGGCCTGGCCCACCGTCAGGCCTTCGTCGGCGAGCGCGATACGCGCCTTCTCCAGCCGGAGACGCTTCATGTAATTGAACAGGGTTGTGCCATGGACGGCCTGAAACAGGCGCTGCAACGTGTTGACGCTGGTATTCAATTCCGAGGCAATTGCTTCGATCGACAGGTTGGGATGCCCCTTCAGAAGATCCTCCGCTCTGGAAAGCCGCCTTTGTTCGATCGCGCTCAGACTTGCCAGTTGCGGCCCGGACCCCAGCAAGGCAAAGGCTTCGGATACAAGTCCGAGAACCTTGCTTTCGATATAGAGATTACGCAGGTGGGGTAACAGGTTGGGCGGCCGCATCGCTTGCTCGGCCAAGGCCAGAAAGGCGGCACTGGGGTTCCATGATCTGGCTGACAGCCTCAGGCTTGTGAAAGCACGCAGGCTCTGCGCGTCGGGGTGGGAAAACGTGCCGCCGGCTTCCAGCCATTCGGGAAAAATCTTGATGCTCAGTTTCCTGACCCGATCGCCGGCATTCGCGTTTCTGCGAAACAACTCCTGCTCGGCCTGATTGATCAGCGTCGCAGACGCAATCCACCGATCCGCACCGCCCGCCCGCCGGGGCATCGGAATTTCACAATTTCCGATGCTGGCGCTTACGCCACCGCGAAAGAACAGTTTGATGCCGAGGTGCGGGGAGGCCTCGGACTCGGTCTTCAGATCGACGAGGTTCGTGACATCCGAATAGTGAAGCACCAGACCTTTCCTGATCACCTGCCTGGTGAACGATCCCGTGAGCAAAGGCTGATGACCGTCGACATTCGACTTCAGAACCCGGAAGACCTGGTTCTGCTGCCGCATCTGGTCGAAGAAGTCGTCCGCCTTAACCTTGCCGTGCATGCAATAAGGTACTCCATGAAACGCCAGCCGCCGGATTGACGAAATGCAAACAAGATTGGGGGTTTTGCAAACAGGTTCGGCGTGGTCAATCGCGTCCGGATTCGTATAAAGGAAAAACATGAGTTTTTCCATCATCTTTATCCGGTCAAGACCTGAAATTCGGAAAGATGGGGCGAGAGGGATCAATGCAGTACAGACACATGGCCATCAGCCTGCTGGCCGGAACGGCAAGCCTCGTTTTCAACGCCGCAACGTCGATGGCGCAAGACCAGACGTCGCCAACGGCTCTGGCTCCGATCACCATCAAATCGGCCGGCGCCAAGGACGACGGTCCGGTCGCGAAGGGCGCGCGTGCGGGCACGAAGACGAATACTCCCATCGCCGAGAACCCGCAATCCGTCTCGGTGGTCACGAAGGAGCAGATCAGGAAGCAGGGCGCGACGAGCATTTCGACAGCCCTGCGCTATGAGCCGGGAGTATCCACCGGTTCGCGTCCGGGGGACCGCTTCGACAGCGTCTTCATGCGAGGCTTTGGCGGCTTCGGCGGAAGCGCCAACTATATCCACTTCTGGGACGGACTGCGCGTTCCGGCCGGCATCAATTACAACATTCCGTCGATCGATCCCTATTTTGTGGATCGCATCGAAATTCTGCGCGGTCCGGCCTCCGTGCTCTACGGATCGGGAAATCCCGGCGGTCTGGTCAATGTCGTCAGCAAGCGGCCGGAGGCGGAAGCCTCGCACGAGGTCTTCACACGCTTCGGAAACGACGGCCGCGCCGAAACCGGCTTCGATTTCACCGGGCCGGTGACGCAAGACGGCGACCTGCTCTATCGCCTCATTGGCGTCGGGCGCCGATACGATCTCGGTTTCGACCATTCCGACAGCAAGCGCATCGCGATCGCGCCATCGGTGACATGGTCCCCCGACAAGGATACGACGCTCACGGTCCACGGCAGCTACACGCGCGACCCGAATGCCGCGCTCACCAACTGGATGCCGGCGCTTGGGACCCTGCAGCGCAACCCGAACGGACAGATCCCTTACGACTTCTTCAGCGGCAACCCGAACTACAACTCCTTCAGCCGCACGCAGGAAACCGTCGGCTACGAGTTCGAGCATCACTTCGACGACGTCTGGACGTTCCGGCAGAATGCGCGCTTCATGCACAATGACAGCGACTTCAAGGCCTACTCAGTCGTTCCCAATGCCAATGCATGGTCGACCGCAAGCTGCGGCGGGGTTGCCTATCTTTGCCTGGGGCGCCAGTCGACGCATTATATCGAGCGGTTCAACGCCTTTTCGATCGACAACCAGGCCGAAGCGGACTTCGATACCGGTCCTCTCGAACATCGTCTCCTGATCGGGCTCGATTATCAGCTGCTCGACGCGCAGTCGACCTATGGCAACGGCGCGACGACCTATATCAATTATCTCAATCCGGTCTATGAGGCTGCGCCGAACGTCGCCTTGACGGGCCGTCAAGATCAGACCCGGCATCAGACCGGCGTTTACATTCAGGACCAGATGAAACTCGACAACTGGACCTTTGCGCTGGCGGGGAGGGAGGACTGGTCCTCGATCAGCAGCACGACGACCACGCTTGCGACCGGCGCGCAAAAGCAGGCCGACACCGACGACCGGGCCTTTACCTGGAAAGCCGGGCTGCTCTATCAGTTCGACAACGGCATCGCCCCTTACGCCAGCTATGCGACATCTTTCGATCCCACCATGGGGACAGGCTATGGCGGGACTGCCTTCAAGCCGACCACCGGGCAGCAATACGAGGTCGGCGTCAAATATCAGCCGCAGAACTTCGACGGCCTGTTCACGGTCGCCCTTTATGACCTGCGGCAGCAAAACGTGCTGACGACGGATCTGCAGCATACCAGCACCAACACGACGCTTACCGGCTGCAGCGCCACGGTTTGCCAGACGCAGACCGGCGAAGTCCACTCGCAGGGCGTCGAGCTTGGTGCCAAATTCGCGCTCACCGACAATATCAATGTGAGCGCAGCCTATACTTATGCCGACGTCAAGGTTTCCAAAAGCAACGTCGCCAGCACGGTCGGGACGACGCCCGTCGGCGTGCCGGAGCATATGGCCAGCCTCTGGGCGGATTACACATTCGGCTCCGGCGTTCTCGACGGGCTGAACATCGGCGCAGGCGTTCGCTACATGGGATCGACGAATGGCGACGCGGCAAATTCCCGCCAGATGAAAGTGCCGGACTACACGCTGGTCGACGCCGCGATCAGCTACGACTTCGGCAACTATGATCCCAAGATGAAGGGCCTGCAACTGGCCGTCAGCGCGACCAATCTCTTCAACAAGGAGTATGTTTCCGCCTGCGCATCGGCATATCAATGCTTCTACGGGACAGGCCGTGTCGTGATGGCAACCGCAAGCTACAAATGGTAATGGTTACAGCGATGCTCCCGATGCCGAACACCAAGATGAAACCGACATTCGCGTGGATGGTGGCACTGGCGATGCTGGTCGCAAGTTTCACCGTTCCGTCTTTGGCCCGGGCAGACATCATTCTGCACGACTTGAAAGGCCGTACCGTCACCTTGGCGAAGCCGGCGAGCCATATCGTGGTCGATGACGGGCGCATGATCGTCGCTCTTTCCTTTCTGACGGAGGACCCCGTTCGGCTGATTGCCGCCTGGCCGCATGACGTCGACCGTCTCGGCCAGGAGCTCTATGGCTCGTTTCGCGCCAGGTTTCCCTCGATCGACAGCCTGCCGAGGTCGACGAGCAATGCCCAGGACATGGTTGTCGAGCAGATTTTCGCGGCCAGACCCGATCTGGTCGTGCTGTCGCTTTACTCCCATCCCGCCGAGCAGCAGCTCGACCAGCTGGCGCAGGCGGGAATACCGGTCGTCTTCGTCGATTTCGTCAGCGATCCGTTCGACAATACCGACAGGAGCCTCGAAATTCTGGCACAGGCCATCGGCAGGAGCGGCGCGGCCGAAAAGGTCGTCGCTTTTCGCGATCAGCAAAGAGAGATGATCCGCTCAAGGCTTGCCGGCACGACGGAGCGCCCCGCCGTCTTCATGGAAACGCACGCCTCCACGCAGGAAGCCTGCTGCAACTCCCCCGGAACGGGCAGCGCCGGCAAGTTTCTCGACTTCGTTCATGCGCGCAACATAGGGGATATCCTCAAGAACAAACCTTTCGGGCAGATCAGCCTGGAATATGTCGTTGCCTCCCGGCCGGACATCTATGTTGCCACCGGCGGCGCCTACATGGCCAAACGCGCCGGCCTGCTCATCGGCCCGGCGTTTGGCCCGGACGAGACCAGGCAGTCGCTCGATCGTCTGCTCGCAAGACCGGGCTTTCGCGATTTGCCGGCGGTCAAGGCGGGAGCCGTGCACGGGCTCTCGCAGCAGCTCTTCAATTCGCCGCTGGATATCCTCGCACTCGACCTTCTCGCCAAATGGACCCATCCCGCACTTTTCAAGGATCTCGATGTGGAAGCGGCAAAGCAGACGCTGAACGGCTTGATGGCGGTGCCATTGACGGGCAGCTACTGGACGGAATGATCTTCATGGCCCGGCAAGCAAACGAGCGTCAGCATGACATCGACGACGGCCTGCCGCTGATTGCGGCAGGCTGTCGGTCGTTCACCATGTTCTCCTCCGACACGCATCTCGAATACCGGATTTTCGTGTATGTCCCCGATGAGGCGCCGCCGTCTTCCGGGTTTCCCGTTCTCTGCGTCCTTGATGGCAACGCCGATTTCCTGATGGTGACGGAAACCGTGCGACGCGCGGGCCGGCGCCCGTCCGCTACCGGCATTCCGCCATCGATCGTGGTGGGCGTCGGCTATCCCAACGCCTCCGCCTATGATCCGGAGCGGCGATACTTCGATTTCACCCGGGGGCCTCCCGCCGACCCCACGCAGGCCGATAGCAGATACAAGTATGGCGGCGGCGAGAGCTTCGCCCGCTTTCTGTCGCAACAGTTGCTACCGTATGTCAGCCAGCATTTTTCCGTGCGGCGGGACCGGAGAATACTGCTGGGTCATTCGCTCGCGGCGTTTTTCGTGCTGGACGTTCTGGCGAACCACCCGTCGCTTTTCAGCGGCTACATCGGCCTCAGCCCATCCGTCTGGTGGGATCGGGCGGCGTTGTCGCAAGCGCTGAAGCGCTACGAGGGCGACCCAGCGCCCGTTGCGGCTTACCTGGGTGTCGGACGTTGGGAGGAAGAGTTCGCGCCATGGCAATCAGTCGGCAACGACCGCGATGACTATGCCGACCTGAGAAGGCAGCGGCGCATGATCGAGAATGCCCGCCAGATCTCGCAGGAAATAAAGAGCGCTTTTGGCGAGCGGGCGCGTGTGACGTTCGAAATCGGCGAGGACGAGGACCATGCGACGATCATTCCGACGCTGCTCTGTCGGGCCTTGCGTTTCACCCTCCAGCCGGCAATCGGCTGAGCCGGGACCGCTGCTCCCGCCTTCGTTTCGTGCCTATTTGTCGAATAGCAAATCAATCGATAGAGCGCTTCCACGGGCGCCGTGTAACCGGGAACTGCTATCGGTCCTGGACGGCGCCGTCGACAAGTACGACGGAGTGACCTTTCGAGCATTGCTCGATGCGGGCATCGACCTGGTAGACATCCCGCAGCATGTCGACCGTTATCACTGAAGCCGTCGGGCCGCTTGCCACCATCGATGCATTCGAGATTACGATGGTGTTCTGGCAATAGCGGAAGGCATGGTTCAGATCGTGGATCGCCAGAAGCACGATCATCCCGTTCCGCCTCGCAAGATTCGCAACCAGTTCCAGAACCTCCACCTGACGATGAAGGTCGAGCGCCGATGTCGGCTCGTCCATCAGCAGGACGTTGGGGCGTCTGACCAGAGCCTGGGCGAGCGCCACGAGTTGCCGCTGCCCGCCGGAAAGCTCCGCCAGCCGGCGCGACGCCAGATCGTCGATCCGCAACATCGTCAGCATCGCGTCTATCGCGGCAAGTTCCTGATCCGATACCCGAAGGGCGCTGCCCTGCTTTGCGGAGATGAGCACCGCCTCATGCACGCTCAGCGCGGCGTCGGTGCCTGTATCCTGCGGCATATAGCGAATGGCATCGCTACGGGCGTCCGACAGGCTGACGGCGCCGGAGCCGCCGAGAAGGCCGGCGATCCGCTTGAACAGGGTCGATTTTCCCGCCGCATTCGGACCTATGACGGCGGTCAAGGTTCCCGGTTCGATATTCTCGATCGAGATATCGGCCAGCACCTGCCTCCTGCCATAGGACGCGCCGACCTTATGCAGGCTCAACGTTACCATCGTCTTCTCCGCGCGCCAAAGATCAACACGAAGAAGAAGGGCACGCCGACGAGTGCGGTGATGATGCCGATCGGCAGCACGGCGCCCGGAACCAGGGATTTGCTGAGCACGGAACTCAGCGATAGCAGCAGCGCCCCGCACATCAGCGACGTCGGCAGGAAAAAGCGCTGGTCCTCGCCGACGAGCATTCGCGCAATATGGGGACCGACCAGTCCGACGAAGCCGATCGTGCCTACGAAGGAAACGGGTATCGAGGCGAGAAGCCCGACCAGAAGCATGGTTTGCAGGCGAAGTTGCCGGACCTTCACCCCCATGCTCGCCGCCTTGTCGTCACCGAGCCGGAGCGCCGTCAGGGCCCACGCGTTCCTCATGAAAATGGGGGTGACAAGGACGACGACCCCGGCGACGACGCCGAGCTTCGTCCAGCTCGTCTTCGCGAAGCTTCCCATCGTCCAGAAAACGACCGCGGCAAGCGCCTGCTCCGACGCCACATACTGCAGCAGCGACAACAGTGCATTGAAGGTGAAGACCAGCGCTATTCCCAGCAGGACGATCGTCTCGACGCCGACCCCTCGCATGGTCGAGACCGCATAGATGAAAAAGGTCGCCACCATCGACATCAAAAAAGCGTTGAGCGGAATGACGTATTCGGTCGCACCGGGAAGGAACTGGACCCCGAGCACGAGGGCCAAGGCGGCACCGAAGCCTGCAGCCGCCGAGATGCCGAGGGTAAACGGGCTGGCGAGCGGATTGGAAAGGATCGTCTGCATTTCGGCTCCCGCGGCCGAAAGGCTTGCGCCGACCGCTACCGCCATGAGCGCCACGGGCATCCTGATCTGCCACATGACAACGAGTAGCTGCTGATCCGCGCCGGCCGGGGAGAAGATTGCGGCGGCAACATCGTGAAGCGAGTAGTTCGCAGGCCCGAGCGCCATGTCGAGTGCAACGCTGACGCATAGCGTAAGCAGAAGGCAGCCAATGATAAGGAGCCTTCGGAGGGCTTGTTTCCGGTAGTCCAAACTCGCCATGTTACTGAACGTTAAAGCCTTTTTTTCGACTATCACACCATGTCGGAAAGATAGTCGGCATACCGTTCCGGATGCCTGGTTTCCGCCAAAGCCCTAGGATTTTATGAGGCTCTTTGTCAAGTCTAGAGCCGGCCATACAGGCACGACGAACGGCCATTGACAGCCGCTCGCGGCAGCACCGGACAGAATGCCGCCAAGTGCTTGCACGGAGCCGGCCGTCGTTGCGAACTGCACCATCGGATCTTCGATCACGGTCTTGCCCGTCGCATCAGGAACAGAAAATAGGGAGCGCCTATGAGCGATGCCATCAAACCCGCGGGGATCTCATAGGGAAAGAGCAGGGTGCGGCCGAGCAGATCCGCTGCCACAAGGATGATCGCACTGACGAGCCCTGCCGCAAAAGCCTGCTCGAGCGGCCGGCGAAGGCCCGCTATGCGGACGATATGCGGCGACATCAATCCGACGAAGCTCAACGGTCCGACGAGCATGGTGGTGACAGCCGTCAGGATCGCAATGGCAAGCATGATGACGATGCCGGAAACGGTGCCGTTGACGCCGATGGCGCGTGCCGGCGAGCTGCCGAGCGGCAGGATGGCGAGCCAGCGCCCAAGCAGGGGAAGCGTAGCGGCCGATAACAGGGCAAAGCCAAAGGCAAGCATGGCGTCGCTTGGGGAGACGCCGGAAATGGAACCGGCCATCCAGACGAGAAAGACACGAATGCGCGGATCCCCGATCGTCAGAAGGAAGGTGAGCGTGCCGCTGAACAGCGTGCTTATGGCGACCCCGGCGAGCAGCAGCCTCTCGGGCGAAAAAGCCGAGCGACGGACAAGGGTTAAGACCAGGGCCAATGCCAAGATGGCACCGGCAGCGCCCGATATCATCTGTGTCGCGCGGTCGGGCTGGGCAAACGCCATCACGGTGACGAGCGCACCGAGACCCGCGCCCGACGATACCCCAAGGACTTCCGGCGAGGCCAGCGGGTTGCCCGTCAAGCGCTGGCTTATCACCCCGGCAACGCCAAGAATGAAGCCCGCCGAGATTGCCGTCAACGCGCGCGGCCAGCGCCAGGAGACGGTGGCCCGGAAATCCGCGCCGACGGCAAGATGCCAATGGCTCGCATCGTGGGTCAGGGCCATGGCGAGGCCGCCGAACACCAGAAGCAGCGCAATCGAAAGGACAAGCATCGGCCAGATGCGCCTGCCTGCTGCGGAATGCTCGCCCGGGCGCGTGGTCGGCATCGACACGAGTCGCGGAAGCAGCCACAGCATAAGGGGAGCGCCGAGAAGCGCGGTAACGGCGCCTGCGGGGATTTCTCCGAAGGAACCCGTCAGCAGTTGCAGCCCCTGATCGACGGCCGAAAGGAGCAGGGCGCCGAAGAGCGAGGACAGCAACAGGCGATGTATCAGCCGACGCACGCCGGCCATGCGGGCGAACGTCGCGCCGGCAAGTCCTACGAAGCCGACTACGCCAATCGTGCTTGTGACCGCTGCACTCAGGAATATGCTTGCAGCCAGCGCCAGCAGCCTGACCCTGACGAGAGAGAGGCCAAGACTGCGCGCGCTTTCATCCTGAAGCTGCAGGATCGTCAGCGGCCTCAGAAGAATTGCGATTGGCAGGACGGAGACAAGGATCTGCACCAGCAGGCGGCGTGCGGGATGCCAGTCGTTTTGGACCAGGGAGCCGGCGTTCCAGATGAACAGGCCCTGAAGGCTGTCGTGATGGAACAGCGCCAGCAGCGTGCCCATGGTGCCGCAAAGCAGGCTGACGATCAGGCCGCCGAGGATCAGGCGGATCGGAGACAGGTTTTCGCGTGTTGCCAGCGCCAGGACGGCGAGCATGGCAAGGCCGGCGCCGGCCATGCCGATCAGGTCCCGGCCAGCGCCCAGCAGGCCGGGCGCAAAGAGCGAGGCGATCGTCAGGGCCAGCGAGGCGCCGCCGGAAACGCCGAGCGTGGCCGGCTCGGCAATCGGATTGCGAAGTACAAGCTGCAAGACGGTGCTGACGAAGCCGAGGCATGCGCCCGCCATCAACGCCATGACGAGCCGCGGCAATGCTGAATAATAGAGGATCGCGGCCTGCAGGTTGCCGGAGGGAGCGAATAGATCGGACCAGGCCGAGACTGGAAACGCGCGGCCGAGATGGAGTGTCGTCGCGGTGATGAAGAGAAGCGCCAAGGCGCCGATCATGACCGGCATCAGGGCAGGGCGGCCGAGCGGCGGCGTGGACCGATGCACAACCGTCATCCGTCGCTTCCCGCCAGCGCGGCGGTCAGCAAGCGGGCGAAGCGTTCGGCCGTCGGCAGGGCGCCGAAGCCCCAGATCAAGGGAAGCTGGTGGACGTCCCCCTTCGCCACCTGCGGCAACTGTCGCCAGAGATCGCTGCTGAACAGACCGTCGGAGGAGGCGCCGTCGGGAGATGCGATCCAGACGATGCGTGCCTGCGAATAGGCGGCGAGCGCATCGACGCCGATCTGCGTGCTGCCCCACAGAAGGGTCGGCGGTTTCGACCAGGCATTTCGAAGGCCGATGCGGCGCATGGCGCTGTCGAACAGGCTGCCGCCGGTAAATACGACGAGATTGGTCGGCGACAGGGCCTGCACCAGCAGGATCGGCCGCTGCTCCTTTGCGGCAAGGCGCTTGGCGCAGTCGGCGAAGCTTCGATCCATGCGCGACAGGAATTCGGAGCCGGCCGCGGGGTTTCCGCAAAGCGATGCAAGGCGAAGCGCTGCGCCGCGCGCGGCTTCGACGGGATCGCCCTTGCCGCGATCGTAAAGCGTAAAGCTTTCGACCGGGGCGAAGCGTTCGAGGACCGGCCGTCCCGCCGCCTGCCATGACTGGATGAGGATCAGATCCGGGTCGATTGCGGAAAGCAGCTCCAGGTTCGGATTGTTCTGAAAGCCGAGATCGATCACGCCAGGCGGTGTGGGTGGGTAGCCGACCATGCGCTCGTAGCCGGCGATTTCGGCAGCGGCGACCGGCTCGATATTCATCGCGTACAGCGTTTCGCTCATCGCCCAGTTCAACGATACGACACGTACCTTCGGCCGCTCGGCATCAGCTGTCGCCAGTGTCGGCAGCGCATAGGCCATTGCCAGCGACGGGAGCGTAAGAAGCAGCGAGCGGCGGGTTTGAGCCCGCCGCTGCGACGCCTCGGCGCCAGGGTATGTCCGATGGTCAGTCAAGCGAGGGCCTGTGCTACCATTTGTATCGCAAGCCTGCGAGCACGAGGCGACCCTGGCCATAGGTGCAATAGGTCATGTCCGTGCAGGTGACATAGGTCTTGTCGAACAGGTTGGTGACGTTGAAGGTCGCGGTCAGCCCCTTCGCCTTCGGGAACTGCTTTTCGAAGTCATATTGCAGGCCGATGTCGAACAGGGTGACGGACGGCACGCTGAACGTGTTGGTGGGATTGCCGAAGCTGCCGCCGACAAAGCGTGTCCCGCCCATGATCTTGAGGCCGGGTGCGACATTGTCAGGCATGTCGTAGGAGAGCCAGAGCGATGCCATGTTCGCCGGGATGCCGGCCGGACGCTTGCCTTGGATGTTGGCCGTCGCCCGGGTGTTTTCGATATCCGTATAGGTGTAGCTGGCGATCGCCTGCAGATCGTCGGTCAGGTAGGCATGCGCTTCCAGCTCCATGCCGCGCGAGCGCACTTCGCCCGTCTGCGTGACCGAGCCCGGGTAAAGGGAGCTCGAAACCTTCACATTCGTTTGCCTCAGGTCGAAAAGCGACGCGGTCACGAAGCTGTCGGAGCCGACGGGCTGGTATTTGACGCCGATCTCGTACTGCTTGCCTTTGGTCGGCTGCAGCGCACTGCCGGTATCGGTCGTTCCCGAAAGCGGCTGGAACGAGGTCGAATAGCTGACATAGGGCGCAAGACCATTGTCGAAGTTGTAGATCAGTCCGACCCGGCCGGTCAGCGCATGGTCGTCCTGATCCGACGCGCTGCCATCCTTATAGGAGACGGTATGCGTGTTTGCCCAGTCCTGGCGAAGGCTTCCGACGAAGGTGGCCTTGCCGAATTCGATCTGATCCTGCGCATAGAGCCCGTATTGCTGCGTGCGCTGCTTGTTCGAGGTGCCGAGCATGAAGTCGGGTGTCGGTATATACTGATAGTATATCGGATCGATGATGCTGAGCGAAGGCGTGCCCGCGCCGCTTGTGCTGCCGTAATAGAGATGATGGTCGTACTGGATGTTCTGGAAATCGAACCCGAAGAGCATCTGATGGCTGAGCGCGCCGGTGTCGAAGGTCGCGATAGCCTGATTGTCGACCGTGATGGCGTCGACGGTGCCGAAATTATTATAGGCGACCCGATTCAGAGCGGTCCCCGATGCATCGTAACTGGAGCCGTCTCCGACGTGATGGATCGTCTGGCTATTATGCAGGTAGCGGAAGTTCTGCTTGACCTGCCACACATCGTTGAAGCGATGTTCGAACGAATAGCCGATGGAGGCTTCTTCCTTCTCGTATTCGTCGAAGCCGGGATCGCCGGTATTGAAGGAACGGGGAATATGCACGAGGCCGGGCAGCACGGTGCCGACCGCGGGTACGTAATTGAAGGTGCCGGCTTCGGGGTCCCGCTGGTAAACGCCCGTTATCGTCAGCTTCGTGTCTTCATCCGGCTTCCAGGTGAGGGCCGGTGCGATGCCGATGCGCTTCTGGTCGACGAAATCGGTCTGCGTGCCGGTCGTCAATCCCGTTGCGGTCAGGCGATAGAAGAGATCGTCATGATCGGCGACGGGGCCGGAAAAGTCGAAACCGCCTTGCACGCGGCCGTAGCTGCCGGTCTGAAAAAAGACCTCGTGCTCGGGCGTTTCCGTCGGCTCCTTGCTGACGACGTTGATGATGCCGCCGGGCGGCGTCTGGCCGTAAAGCACGGAAGCCGGCCCGCGGATGCTCTCGACATGGTCGAAGAGATAGGAGTCGCGCGTCGCGATGTTGAACCCGGTAAAGGGAATTTGCAGCCCGTCGAGATAGGTGGTCGTCTGGAAACCGCGGCTATAGAGATATTCGAGCGAATCCTCGTTGACACCGCGCTGTTCGGCGACGACCCCGGCCGTGTATCGCATGGCCTGCGACACGCTCTGGGCATTCTGATCGGTGATCTGCTGCTTTGTGACGACGCTCACGGAGGCAGGCGTCTTGATCAGCGGCGTGTCGGTTTTCGTGCCGCCGGCGCTTCGCGTCGCTACGTAACCCGTGGTGCCGTCCTGCGATCCCTGAACGACGATGGGCGCAAGCACGGTCGCGCCATTCGCGCCGCCGGCATCGGCGGATTGACCAGTCGCGACGATCGTCACCGTCGAGGCGTTGGTGAAGCGATAGGTCAGGCCTGTTCCGGCCAGCAGTCTGCCGAGTGCCTGCTCAGGGCTGAAGTTGCCCGAAAGGCCGCCGCTCTTGCGCCCCGTGACGAGTTGCGAAGGAAAGAGAAGCTTGAGGCCCGCGCGGTCGGCAAAGGTCGTCAATGCGGAGCCGAGCGGCTGGGCCGGGATGTTGTAGGCGGCGAGCCGGGCGGATCTTGCGGCGGCGTCCTGCGCGTGGGCGGGACCGGCCGCAGCCGTCGCCAGAAGCAGCGCCGCTATTGCCGCCGATCCGAGAAGCCTCATCGACGTCGGTCCCATAAGGCCGTATCCGTTCCCCGATCGCGGTATTCGCATTCTGTACCCCTTCGACTTCGATGCATCTGCGGGGCGTCCCTCTGCCCGGCAGCTTCTATCGGAGAGACGAAGCCTTGGCCGCAAACTTGCAGCAAAAGATGACTGAAAATTTCATATTTCGTATAAATTGCTGATATGCTTGGATTATTTTATACGTGACGGATGATCGTCACCAGCGGCAGCTCGGTAATGCGCACCGGCAGCGTCTGGCGGATCGTGGTCAGGACGGATTCGGAATCCGCCATGTCGAAGACACCGGTCACCGGCAGCTGCTGCAGCGACGATCCCACAAGGACGATCTTGCCGCGGCGGTAACGCTCGACCTCGGCAATGACCTCCGACAGGCGGCGGCCGTTGAACACCAGCTTGCCGCGGCGCCAGGCCGTCTCGATATCGGCGTCGACCTCTTCCGTGGCAAGAATGATGCCGTCGTCGCTGTAGCGCATTCTCTGGTTCATATTGACCGGCATCGGCCGGTCCGAGGTGCCTTCCGTCGTGACGGAAACGCCGCCTTCGAGAACGGTTACAGCCACCTCGTCGGGCCGCATGTCGATATCGAAGACGGTGCCGACAGCCTTCGTCTGCCCGCTTGCCGCGGTTACCAGGAAAGGCCTTGCGCGATCATGGGCGACGGAAAACGTCGCCTGTCCTTCGAAAAGCGAAATCCGGCGCTGGTTGGCGTCGAACCTCGCGGAAAGAGCCGACCGCGCGTTCATCAGCACCGTCGAGCCGTCGGCGAGAACGACCGTTTTGCGTTCGCCGATACCGGTGACATAGTCGGCGAGAAAATTCAGCCGCAGAAATCCGGTCTCCACCAGGCCGCTGCCGATCAATCCGACCGAAGCCGCACCGATAAAGGCCCGCCGCGTCACTTTCGCGCGCCTGTTGCTGCGTTCGGTGCTGCGGACCTCCTTGCCGGCGACGCCGATGCCCTGCCAGATGGCTTCGGCCTCCCTGGCGGCGGCCTCGTTCAGCGGATTGTCGCGCCGCCAATTTGCGAAAGCCTCGCGGTCGGCCTGCGTCGCATGTCCAGAATGGATCCGCACCACCCATTCGATCGCCTGATCGCTGATCGCGTCGTCGATGCCCTTTGCGTCTTCCATGTCCGAATTCGCTCCGTCTCGCAGCCGTCATCTATTAGACGAAGGACGCATGCCGATCTTGCAGCCGGTCATGGGACAAACGTCTAGCCGAGCGCACGAAACGCATCACGGCAATGGCGCAACGATTGCGCGAGGTACTTGGCGACCATGCTTTCCGATACCTTCAGGCGGGCGGCTATGTCGCGGTGGGAAAGACCGTCGCAGCGGCTCATCAGAAGCGCTGCCCGGGCCTTTCCGGGCAGCTCCGTCAGTGCGCTGACAAGAGCCCGCAGCTGGTCGCGGTCGATGACGATCGTCTCCGGCGATGGCGCAAGATCTTCGATGGCGGCGAGAATGGCCTCGTCGGCGGTGCACCGGCCCTGATGACGCCGCTCGCGCCTGATGATGTCGATGGCGATGTTGCCTGCGATCCGCAGAAGGAAAGCCTTCTTGTCGCGCACTGCGGCCGGATTCGTAAGGCCGGCGACCCGAAACCATGTTTCCTGCAGCGCATCCTCTGCGACATCGAGCGAGCCGGTTCGTCTGCGCAGATGCGCGCGCAACGCATGCCACTGGCGCAGATAAATCGCCTGAAGATCGTCGTCGATATCGTCAGCAGCTATATTCATTCGAATGCAGTACGTTTGCAAAAGTAACCGTGAGGATGGCTGCTTTATGAGCAGCCAAATGCTTGCCGCTGACCACCACAGTCCTGATCTGCTGGCGACGCGATAATCTATTAAAATTGGTATATTTTAGTCAAGTTATAGTCTGCGCAGTTGCCGCCCTCATCGGTCGTCGGCGGTCTGGCGTACCATTTTAGACACATTCGCCAGGGGAGGGAGTCAATTTAAACCGCGACGATACGGCGGCCGGCGCTTGTTTCGTCACCGATCGGATTCAACAGTGGCGTCAAGCCTGATATCGTCCCTGCATCTGCCATGCAGCAGGGCGCGCGATATCGCGCGCGGAGTGCGGCCCTCACAGGGAGGATTGGAGAGCATGCCGGTTACGTTATGGGTAGCGATCGGTGGGGCGCTGGGCAGCGTTGCCCGATATTGGGTGGCGCTATGGATGCTGCCGATGAGCCGTGATCTGCCATGGGGAACCATCGTCATCAACATTGTCGGTTCCTTCGCGATCTCGTTTTTCGGGACGCTCACGGTGGAGCATGGCCGCTTTCCCATCTCGGATGTCGGACGGACGTTCTTCATGGTGGGGATTTGCGGAGGGTTTACGACCTTCTCGTCCTTCAGCCTGCAGACGCTGGAGCTTCTCAAGGCCGGAGCGGTGGGCAGGGCGGTTCTGAATATCGCCATCTCCGTCGCGCTCTGCCTCGCATCGGTGACGGCAGGCTATCTCGCGGCCGAACGCCTGAACGGCGGTGTGGACGAGGTGGCGCAGAATGCAATCGAGGAGGAAGCCTCATGACCTCCGTTGAGGCGGAAGCGTGCCGAAACACGCTTCGCCATGTTCCGGTGATCAACCGGCATCCGCGATCGTTTCGTCGTCCTCGCTCTGCGGGATGATCGTCTTTTCGACGAGGTGCAGATTGCTGATGGACCAGTGCTCCAGATGCTTGAAGATGATGACCTTGTCATGCAGCATCCCGCCATGTCTCCGGACGAAATTCTCCAGTTCATGGCGATGACCGATGATTTCGACGCACATCGTCAGCTCCGGATTGCGAATCTCGCTGCCGAAATCCTCCACTTTGCCGTGATTGCTGTAGCCATAATGGGTGTGGTGCGCCACGGCGTTCATCAGCCCGGCGTTCTTCGCTTCGAGGACCAGCTCGCGATAGAGGGGGCGGGAGCTCCAGAGGCTGCGAGCTCCTTTGCTCGGCATCTTTTCGCGGGGCTTCAAATAGATTCTTATCATGCCGACGTCGCTATGGGTCAGCGCATGTGAAAACTGCATTTCCTGATCCTTGATCGATGGAGTTTTGGTTCGAGCGGCCGAGGCTTGCCGCCCGAGGCGGTCAAGCAGGCTTGTCACGGGGGCGGGCCGGCCAATTTCCCGAACCTCCCGGAGCGAGACGTCGGGCGGAATGAGCCCGGCATCGTTTTTGGGAACGCCGATGCGCTGCGACAGGTAGATGCCGGAGTGTCCGCTGAAGACGTATGCGATGAAGCAGGCGGTCGCGATGTAGACCGTGTTGCCTGCACCGAAGAGCTCAAGCCCCATAATGGTGCAGGCAAGCGGGGTATTGGAGGCCGCGGCGAATACCGCCACGAAGCCCAGGCCGGCGAACAGATCGACGGGGGCGCCGATCAGCTGCGCGATGGCGTGGCCGAGAGCCGCGCCGATGAAGAAGAGGGGCGTGACCTCTCCGCCCTTGAAGCCGGCGCTCAGCGTTATGACGGTGAAAACCAGCTTGAGCAGCCAGCTCCAGTAATCGGCCCGCGACGGATCGAAAAAGCCGAGAATTGTCGGATCCGCCGGATTTGGCGACCAGACGCCGAGGCCGAGATAGGAACGCGTTCCAAGGGCGTAGACGAGGCCGATGACCAAAAGGCCGCCGACGACCGGGCGGAAGGGGGCGAACGGAAACAGCCGCTTCCAAAGCGTTTGAAGCCCGTGCGACGTTTCTGCGAATATCTGGCCGATCAGGCCGAATGCGATCCCGGCAACGGCAACCTCGGCGAATAGTTTGATATCGAGTTCGAAAGGGGCGCCCGACCCGAATGCAATGGGATATGCGACATGATGGATGCCCCAGAGATGGCAGACCCAGTCTCCCGTGACGGCCGCAATCAGGCAGGGTATCAGGGCTTCGTACTGGATGCGCCCGACGGTGAGCACTTCGAGGGCGAATACGGCTCCGGCGATCGGCGTGCCGAAGACTGCTCCAAATCCCGCTGCGATGCCTGCCATGAGCATCAGGCGGATTTCCGAGGAATCCAGCCGAAAAGCCTTGCCGACCGCGCTTGCCAGGCTGCCGCCGAGTTGCACCGCCGTCCCCTCGCGTCCGGCCGAGCCGCCGAACAGGTGGGTGAGAACCGTCGAAACGAGGATCAGCGGAGCCATGCGCAGCGGCACGCCTGCGCCCGGTTCATGGATTTGGTCGACGATGAGGTTGTTGCCTCCCTCGGCCGAACGTCCGATCCAGTGATAGACCAGTGCTATGAAGAAGCCGGCGACCGGCAGTGCGAAGAGCAGGAAAGGGTATTCGAAACGAGTTTCGGTGGCTCGATCGAGCGCCCAGAGGAAGAGAGCGCAGAGGGAACCGACGGCTGCAGCCATGGGGATTACCGCGGCAGCCCATTTCAACAAGGTGCCGATCTGCGAAAAACGGCCAGTCAAATAAGCAAACGACATGTCTGTCTCCGAACGCAGTCGGAGAGTTCGCCGTCATCGCTTTTGGGGGCGAATGACAGGCACAGGACTCCCACTGCGAGAAAATCACAGTTGAGTAGGAGTCATCAGCCTGTCAGGGCGGTTTGGTTGCGAAGAACCCGGCAGAATCCATTGCCGGAAACGCACTTACCGCATTGCAGCAGAACTTGTCAACGGCGGCATCGACAAATCTCCCTGCCTATCCGCAACCGATAATCTGAACCGCTTGCCGAACAGGGCGGCAGTCTCGCCGGCAGGGCGGCGGAGCACGATCCCGACATGTCATCGGAGGGGGATGGCCCCCTCGCGACAATCGTACTCGACTTACGGGTCGCAGACGGTTTGTTTGATCGCGGCAACCTATGCGGTTGCCGCGCCTTGCGCTCCTGCACTCCACGCCTGCCGGTCTTGGCCTCGGTGCAAGGTCATTTTCCTGCGCCGGATCGTGGAAGGCATTCAGATGGCGGCGCGGCAGCCGACGCTAGGTCATCAGAGCGGCCTGACGTTTTCCGCCTTGGACTTGCCGGTCTTGCGATCCTGGCCCAGATCGTAGGAAACGGACTGGCCCTCTCTCAGCACGTCGCCGTATTGCAGAGCGGAGACATGGACGAATACGTCAGCTCCGCCGGTTTCCGGCGTAATGAAGCCAAAGCCCTTGTCGGTGTTGAAAAACTTAACTTTGCCTGTCGGCATGAGAATCCTCTTGTTTTGTCGCGTGATCGCGGCGCTAACCTAGCGGTCAGCCTTTGCCAGATCAAGCCGCTATGCTGCTGCACTCGATTGTACGTACTTCGGGATCTACAATATGAAAAGCCCGCTCGGCACACGCCTTTCTATCCTTTGGCACACGCCTTTCTATCCTTTGGCCCGCGCATGTTCAATCCATGCTCTCATGGCGGCCATTGCCGCTCCGGCGCGCGGTGCCTGCCTCCATTGCCTCGCGAAAATGTTCTATCCGCCTAAAATCGCGCCCCGGATCATCCGTTGCTGGTGAAGCCGGGCCGGTCCGGATGCGTCAGGCAGCGGCAAACGCTTCAAGGACGTGACGCCGTCCATCGTTGATGACGAACTCCATCGCCTTGTGCGCCGCCGCGCCGTCGCCCGCGGCGATGGCATCGACGATGGCCATATGCGTATCGGCTATATTGCCAAACCCGTTGCTCGCAGGAGGCGCGCTCATGCGGAACATGCCGACAAGCGCCGCCTCGATAAGCCCGCCGAGCGACCGCATGAACGGATTGCCCGAAGCCTCGGTGATCGCCAGATGGAAATGCAGGTCGGCAACCGCAAGGCTGTCCGGCGTGTGATGCGCAGCCGCCATGGACGCGGCAAGACGGCGAAGCAGGTCGATGTCCTCCCGGCTCGCCCGCTGCGCCACCAGACCCGCCGCGAACGGCTCGAACGCCATGCGTATGTCGTAAAGGTGGAGAAGAAACTCCTTGTTGATGCCGCTCTCGAAGTGCCAGTTGAGCACCTCATTGTCGAACATGTTCCAATGGATCCTCTCGGTGACGCGCGTCCCCACCCGCGCCCGCGGCACCACCAGCCCTTTTGCCGCCAGCGTCTTCATGCTTTCGCGCAGCACCGTGCGCGATACCTTGAAACGCTCCAGAAGCTCGCCGTCGCCCGGAAGGATGCTGCCGATCGGAAAGACGCCGGAAACGATCGCCTTGCCGAGGTCGTCGACCACCTGAGCATGGCTCGTGCGCGACTTTCCACCGGGTTCTCTCGTATCAAGCCATCGGCTGCGCAAACACTCCGTCCTTCCCTCAGGCGTATCGTCGATTGAAACGGGACAGCAGCAGAAGGCCCTTCTGCATCAGAATAAAGGCAAACAGCAGCAAGCCGATCAATATCTTCGTCCACCAGCTGGAAAGCGTTCCATCGAAGGTGATGTAGGTCTGAATCAAGCCCTGTATGAGAATTCCGATGAGTGTCCCTCCGACGAACCCCGCTCCTCCCGTCAGCAACGTTCCGCCGATCACCACGGCAGCGATCGCATCAAGCTCGACACCAACCGTGGCCAGCGAATATCCGGCCGATGTATAGAGCGAAAAAACGATTCCGGATAGACCGGCAAGAAAGCCCGACAGCGCGTAGATCCGGATCGTCGTGCGGCCAACGGGCACGCCCATCAGCTCCGCAGTCTGCACACCGCCCCCCAGCGCATAGACGTTCGCGCCGAACCGCGTGCGTTGCGCCAGCAAAATGCCGCCGGCAAAGACGAGAAGCATGATGCCGCCGATCAGCGTCAGCCGACCGCCACCCGGCATCAGCCAATAGAGATCGTTGAGCCTGGAATAGAAATCGTGCTCGATCGGGATACTGTCGATCGACAGCACGAAAGCGATGCCGCGGGCCAGGAACATGCCGGCGAGCGTCACGATGAAGGGCGGCATGCTGAGATAGTGGATGATCGCACCCATGCCGGCGCCGAAGAGCGTGGTGACTATCAGCACCAGCACAAAGGCGATCAGCGGATGGATCGAGGTATCCCGCAGGATGACTGCCAGGAAAACGCCGGTAAAGGCGATGACCGATCCGATCGACAGATCGATGCCGCCGGAGATGATCACGAATGTCATTCCGACAGCCGCAATTCCCAGAAAAGCATTGTCGGTCAACAGATTACCGATCACTCGCGTTGACAGCATATTCGGATACTGCGTCACGCAGCCGGCATAGGCCAGGATGAAGATGACGATCGTCGCAAGCAGCGGAAGATATTTCGAATTCACTTTGCCTGCTCCTTTTGCACCATCTGCCCGTCGCCCCGGCTGCACTGGAGGAATGTCGTCGCGGACCGCATCGCGGGGGATTGAATGACAAGAATGACGATGACGATCACAGCCTTGATCACCAGATTGAACTCCGGCGGGAAGCCCGAGAGCAGGATGCCTGTGTTGACTGATTGAATGATCATCGCGCCGATCAGCGAGCCGACGATACTGAAGCGGCCGCCGAGCAGTGAGTTGCCGCCGACGACTACGGCGAGGATCGCGTCGAGCTCAAGCCACAGGCCGGCATTGTTGGCGTCGGCGCCCTTGATGTCGGCCGAAATGATGATGCCGGCGATGGAGGCGCAAAGCCCGCTCAAGACATAAGCTGCCACGAGCAGGACCGGGGTCCGGATGCCGGAAAGCGTGCTCGCCCGCCGATTGATGCCGATTGCTTCGACGAGCATGCCAAGCGCCGTGCGCCGGACGAGAAGGATCACGACGAGAGCAACGACGAGCCAGATCACCACGGGCATGGGCAACGCCGCAAAGGATCCGCTTCCAAGGAAGGTGAGCCCGTCATTGTTGAAAGTGAGGATCGTGCCTTCGGTGATCAATTGCGCAATGCCGCGGCCGGCCACCATCAGCACCAGCGTCGCGATGATCGGCTGGATATCGAGCATGGCGACGAGGATGCCATTCCAGAATCCGCAGGCCAGTCCGACGCCGATCGTCAGCAATAGCGTATAGGCCAGCGAATAGCCCGCAACGATCGACGCAGCCGCCACGGCGCCGCAGATTGCGATGACCGCACCGACCGAGAGATCGATCCCCTTGGTGGCGATGACCAGCGTCATGCCGATGGACAGGAGCGCCACCGGCGCGCCGCGGTTGAGCACGTCCACGAGGCTTCCGTACAGTCTCCCGTTTTGAATCTCCAGATGAAAGAAATGTGGGAACATAAGGTAATTCAGCGCGAGGATGGCCGCGAGCGCGATCAGCTGCGGCATCAGGCGAAGCAGGGATGCCCTGATTTGCGAGTTCATGGATTCTCCTGCTTCTTTTGAGCCGTGGCGATGGCCTCGACGATATTTCCGGCCGTTATCTCGTCGCCGGTCAACTCGGCGATGTGTTCGCGATCGCGCAGGACGATGACGCGTGAACTATACGCGACAAGCTCCTCGAGTTCCGACGAGATGACCACCAGGGACATTCCCTGGGCGCAAAGGTCGTCGATCAGTCGAATGATTTCCGCATGGGCGCCGACATCGATGCCGCGGGTCGGCTCGTCCAGGATCAGGAAGCTCGGATTGGTGGCCAGCCATCGCGCGAGGATGGCCTTCTGCTGATTGCCGCCCGAAAGAAGCCGGATGGGCTTTTCCCGGTCGGTCGTACGGATATCCAGTGCCTTGATGTAGCGATCGGCGATAGCGTTCTGCTCGCTGCGTGCAAGGGGTTTGGCCCAACCACGCCGCGCCTGCAGCGCCATGATGATATTCTCTCGAATGGAAAGATCGCCGATAATGCCATCGGTCTTTCGGTCTTCCGGGCAAAAGCCGAAGCCGCTCTTGATCGCGGCACGCGGGCTGGAAAGCGTGATGGTATCGCCTTCTATCGTCGCTTCCCCGCTGTCGGCCCGTTCGACACCGAACAGCAATTCGGCGGTTTCCGTGCGTCCGGACCCAAGCAGGCCGGCAATGCCGACTACCTCACCGACATGCACCTCCATATCGAAAGGCTTGATCTTGCCGCGCTTGCCGAAATTCGTGAACCGATATCTTACCGGACCGCTTTCGGTCTCCTTCTGCTTCGCCGTGCTTTCCGTCTGTGAGAGTTCGCGGCCAAGCATCATGGCGATCAGGGTCTGCCGCGGGAGGCCGTTCGCGTCGCGGGTGCCGACCAGGCGACCGTTGCGAAGAACGGTGATGCGGTCGCAGATCTCGTAAACCTGGTCCAGAAAATGCGTGATGAAGATAATTCCGAGGCCGCGCTGCTTCAATCGCCTGACGATGCCGAACAGCATTTCGACTTCATGGGTATCGAGGCTCGCGGTCGGCTCGTCGAGGATCAGCACCTTACCGGAGAGATCGACGGCACGGGCAATCGCAATCACCTGCTGTATGGCAACCGAGAAGCGGTCGAGCTGGCGGCCGACATCGATGTCCATGCCATACTGCTGCAGCAACTCTCTGGCCATGTTGTTCATCGACCTGCTGCTGACCATGCCGAACCGTTGCGGTTGGCGGCCGAGAAAGAGATTTTCCGCGACACTCAGATTGGGCAGCAGGTTTACTTCCTGATAGACGGTTCCGATGCCGAGCTTTTGCGCCGCCAGCGTATCGTGCGGATCGATCTCGGCCCCGTCGAGGACCAGAGTGCCGGCATCGCGGCGATAGGCGCCGGTCATGCATTTGATCAGCGTGGATTTCCCCGCCCCGTTCTCGCCAAGCAGCGCATGCACCTCGCCGCGCATCAATGTGAAATCGACATGATCGAGAGCGGTCGAACCGGGGAAGTATTTACAAAAGCCTGTCGCTGTTAGAAGTCGCTCGACGTCGTGAGCCATGAAGCGCGAATGTCCCTGCATTGAGCCAATGGGCGAAAACAATTGCCAGCGCATTTTGGTGATGCGCCGGCAATCCCGCACGAGAGTCGCACCGGCGGCGTTGCCGGGCCGGTGCGATCGGCGTTCGTCTTAGTAGCCAAGGTCCTTCTTCTGCTCGTAGACCTTCTGCGGGTCATCGGCCTGGGTATAGAGCTTGGACTCGGTCTGGATCCACTTCGGCGGCTCCTTCTTGGTCTTCAGATAGGCGTCGAGCGCGTCGAAGGCGGGGCCGGCCATGTTCGGCGTCAGCTCCACCGTCGCATTCGCCTCGCCGGCGGCCATGGCCTTGAAGAGGTCCGGAACGGAGTCGACGGAAACGGTCAGAATATCCTTGCCCGGCTTCAGCCCTGCTTCCTTGATCGCCTGGATGGCGCCGACGGCCATGTCGTCATTGTGGGCGTAGAGCGCGCAGATGTTCTTGCCGCCGTTCTCGGCCTTGAGGAAGCTTTCCATGACTTCCTTGCCCTTGGCGCGGGTGAAGTCGCCGGTCTGGCTGCGAACGATCTTCAGATTGTCATGGCCTTTGATGGCTTCCTCGAAGCCCTTCTTGCGCGCGATTGCGGGCGAGGAGCCGGTCGTGCCCTGCAACTCGACGATGTTGCACTTCTTGTCGCCGACCGTTTTAACCAGCCAGTCGCCGGCGACCTTGCCTTCATGGACCTGATCGGAAGTAACTGCGGTCAGATAGAGATCCTGCGGTGCGTTGATCGTGCGATCGAGCAGGATAACCGGGATATTGGCTTCCTTGGCTTCCTTCAGGACAGAATCCCAGCCCGTCTCGACGACCGGTGCCAGCAGGATCGCATCGACGCCCTGAGCGATGAAGGAGCGGATAGCCTTGATCTGGTTTTCCTGCTTCTGCTGGGCGTCAGCGAATTTGAGATCGATGCCGCGCTTTGACGCTTCCTGTTTCGTCAGCGTCGTCTCGGCGGCGCGCCAGCCCGACTCCGAACCAATCTGCGAGAAGCCAACGACGAGTTGCTTCGCGGATGCGGACGTAAACATGCAGGCAGCAAGAATCGTGGCACTGATCAGTGCAGTCTTAAACTTCATGATTTCCTCCCAAAGGCCATCTCGTTCGGCCTGCGAAGCAAAAAATCATATAGTAATACTTTTGTAAATCAGTAATCGTTGATGCAGCGCAGCAAACCTATGTGGCCATCGCGAACAACCTCCGGATAGCGCGCCTTCTGGCGCTGCGGGAGCGGCGTTGCGGCCGTGCACGAGGCTCAGGCAGAGGTCTTTGGTTGACGGGATTCCGGTGAGTGAAAGGCAGGGATGCGAAAACGTCCTTGCGGCTGTCGGGGCGGCCGCGATCAAGCTGGCGGCTTGTCGCGCCATCCGGATTCACATGGTCAATTCGGGCGAAGCCGCAATCGTGAAAATCGAGAGGATGCCGGGATCGACGGTATTCCCGCGAGCCATGCCGCCATCCCTCGGCGGTTCGAGAACATTGCCGGCGTCATAGACGGTATCGAGGTTTTCTCGATGCCAGGGAAAGTGGCGCTGCACGGCAGGAGCTGTCTTTACGGCTTCATTTGAAAGGGCATGCGAGGAACGCGGCCGTTTGCTCTGAACGCGATGACAGGGCCGCAAGATTTGGATGAGCTTCGGGGTCCAGGCTTTCGGGTAGCATTTCCCGAGTGAAGCGAAAGGCGACGGCTGTGGTAATGTCGGCCTGAAGGGCCGATTCACCGCAAAGCCAGGGACCGGCGGCCTGCGCTTCTTCCTCCAGCAGGCGGTAGGCCGCGCCGAGCTGTCCCTGCACGCGGGCAAGCCAAGGCTGATGCCGTTTTTCTTCCGGGCGGAGATTGTTTTCATAGACGATCTGAACGGTCTTTTCACACGCTGCCAGAGCCAGGCCGACAATCCTCTGGGCGCGCGTGAAAAGGTGCGCCTCCTCGGGCACAAGTCGCCGCTCGGCGGGAGCAAGCCGTTCCGCATATTCGAGGATCAACGTCGAATCCAATAAGACAATCCTGTCGTCCGTCACCAGAGTTGGTGCTTTCACCACCGGATTGATCGCGGCGAAAACATCGTAGGTCGAGAAGACCGACAAGGATTCATGCTCGAACGGCAGGCCGAGGACGTTGAGGGAGATGGCCACCCGGCGAACATAGGGAGAGTCGTACATTCCAATCAGCTTCATGTTCATTTCCTTGCAACGCGTTC
The DNA here is from genome assembly GCF_046840415.1 of Rhizobium sp. SYY.PMSO. Lineage (NCBI taxonomy): Bacteria > Pseudomonadati > Pseudomonadota > Alphaproteobacteria > Hyphomicrobiales > Rhizobiaceae > Rhizobium > Rhizobium sp. SYY.PMSO. The sequence goes on along the minus strand of NZ_CP177351.1, from coordinate 1,021,022 downwards.
TGGCGGGAGCTTACCGCGGCGGCGGCATCTTGCTAGTGGCAGGAAATGCCACTATCGAAAGGATCATGACAAAAACATCTGGCCCTCTTGTCGCGATCCTTGTTTATGACGGGCTTTGCACCTTCGAATTCGGGTGCGCCTTTGAGGTCTTCGGGTTAACGCGACCGGAGATGGGGCCGAACTGGTATCGCTGCGTGACGGTAGCCGCAGAATCCGGTGTGCTGCGAGCAGCAGGCGGCTTATTTGTCGAGGCAAGCCGAAGCCTGCCTGCACTCATGGAGGCGGATACGATCATCCTGCCGGGTTGGCGCGGCCCCGATGCACGGGCGCCGACGCCGCTTGTGCAGGCGCTGCGCGCCGCCAACGGCGCAGGAAAAAGGATTGTTGCCATTTGTGGCGGGGCTTTCGTGTTGGCTCAGGCCGGGCTTCTCGAAGGGCGGCGCGCAACCACCCATTGGCACCATCTGCAAAAGTTGGCGGATCGTTATCCGGGCGTCGGCGTCGATCCGCAGGCGCTCTATATCGACGCGGGGGATATCCTGACTTCGGCGGGAAGCGCAGCGGGGCTTGATCTGTGCTTGCATGTCGTGCGGCTGGATTTCGGCGCGAAGGTTGCCAACAGCGTGGCGCGCCGGCTGGTCATCTCCGCGCATCGCGATGGCGGACAGGCTCAATTCGTGGAACGCGCCATTCCCTTGCCCGCGGGTACGCACGTCGGAGGGGTGATGGATCGAATCCGGGAGCGCTTGTCAGACGATTGGACGGTGGACCGGATGGCGGCCGTGGCGCATGTCAGCCCTCGCAGCTTGCACAGGCACTTCCACAAGATGACCGGCATGGCTCCGGGAGAATGGCTGCAGCATGAACGGCTGTCCGCCGCGCGGGATCTGCTGGAAGAGACGACGCTTTCCGTCAAGGCGATAGCCGCCCGGGTGGGATTGCGGTCCGACGTCAATTTCCGGCAAGTCTTTCGTCAGGCAACGGGGTTGACACCCACAGACTATCGAAACCGGTTTCATACGAGGGAGACGGCTTCGACACGCCTTACCATTCAGGGCTGACGACCGCACAAGCCCAGCTGCATGCGACCATCCGATTTCGCCGGTCGCCGCTTTTCTTCGTCATGGTTCCATGCGGCTGATGGATCGCCGATATCGCCGCCGGCAGCTTTGGCAGGAACTCCTCCCACATCCGGTTTTCCGGACCGAAAGCGGTGGCGGCTCTGCCGAAACAAGAACCGCCGCCCTGTCGCGGCGATCCTGTTCTTCGGTAATGCTAGTTCCCGTTGGTCAGTCTTCCCAGACGCAGCCCTTCGCCCGCATCATCGCGTAGCGGTCTTCGATGTCCATTTTCCCCTGGCGGTGAAGTGCCATCATGTGGTTTTCGTGCCGGTCTCGCTCTTCGCAGGCGGCAATCAGCTTTGCGATGTCTTTCTCGCGGACGACGACGACGCCATCGTCATCGGCGGAAATTATGTCTCCGGGCGTAATGAGCTCTCCGCCCACCACGACGGGATGGTTGACGGTGCCGAGGGTGTCCTTCGAGGTTCCTTTCATGCACAGGCCGAGCGAGAAGACCGGAAAACCGATCTCGCGCAACCCACGGCCGTCGCGTACGCCGGCGTTGATGACCAGGCCGGCGATGCCGCGGCCGATGCAGGCGGCGGCGAGAACGTCGCCGAAGCCGCCCTGGTTCGGATTGTCGCCGCCATCGACGACGAGAACATCCCCGGGCTTGGCAAGGTTGATCGCTTCGAAGATCATCAGATTGTCGCCGATATGGCATCCGGCGGTGATCGCCGGGCCGCAAACCCTCAGTCCGGGCTTGATCGGCTTGATTCTGCAATCGAGCGCTCCCAGCTTGCCTTGCGCTTCGTGAATCGTGGCGGGACTGAAGCTGCTCAGAGCTTCGACATCGGATTTCGAGGGACGCTCGAAACTGCGGCGGACATGCGGCATGGACATTTACCTTTCGGCTTCTTTGTGGATCGGGATAAAAATCGGTGGGCTGCGGCTCAACCGGTCTTGCCGGATGCGGGGAACGGCTGTGCAAGGCCCGCATCCTCGGGGTTCAATTGCGCGGCGACGATCGGGCCGGTTGGAACGAACCAATAGATCGCGGCCGATACCACCGAGATCGATGCGCCGATGATCAGCGGCATCGAGAAGGACCCCGTGGCTTCCACCGCAAGGCCGGTGACGGCCGGGGCGATTGCGCCGCCGATATAGCCGAAGCAGTTCTGGATTCCGCCGAACGATGCCAGGCAGTTCTCAGGCACGGCGTTGGCCGCGACAAGCCATGAGCATGTCCCGGAAAGCTGGCTGAAGAACATCGCGCAACTGATCCAGACGGTGGCCATCACGACATCGCTCGATTGGGCCGTCAGCACGGTAAAGCCCGCCAGCCCGAGCAGTCCGGCAATGAATACCAGCCGGCCGCTATCCATCGCGGAGACATTGAAACGGGCGATGACATCGGCGATCCAGCCGGCAAAGAGACTGCCGACCGTGGCGCATGCAAAGGGTATGGCGACGAGAAGCCCGGTCTTGCCGATGCTCATATGATAGGTCATCTCAAGATAGGCGGGCAGCCATGTCGCATAGATGCCCGACATATAGGATGTGCCGAAAACACCGAGGAACAGACCCCAGCTCGTGCGGAAGCCAAACAGCTTGCGCCATAGGCTGAAGGTCATGCTCTCGCCGCCGGACACCGGATCGCCTTCCGTCAGGATGGCGCGCTCTTCCGGTAAAAGGGATACATCGTCCGGCTCGCGGTACGTCAGAAACCAGACAAGCGCGCTGATGAAGCCGACGCCGCCCATGAGGATGAACATCCATCGCCAGCCGGCCAGCACCATCAGGGCGGTCAGGACAGGCGCGGCGATAGCCTGGCCGAAATGGTTGGCGCCCGTGAAAATTCCCATGGCCGTTCCGCGCTGGCGAATGCCGAACCATCGCTTTATGACTTTCGTGCCCGCCGGCATGCTCGGCCCCTCGCCGATGCCGAGGAGAAAGCGCAATATCCAGAGCTGGGACATTCCGGTCGCCAGGCCGGACACGCATTGTGCCAGGGACCAAAGCGTGACTCCGGCTCCGAGCAGACGGCGTGGCCCCAGCCGATCGATGATCAGTCCCAGGGGAAGCTGGGCCAGCGCATATGTGAGTGGGAAAGCCGACAGCAGGAAACCCATCTGTGGCAATGAAATACCCAGATCCTCCCGAATGAGCGGATTCGCGATGGAGATCGTCGCCCGGTCCATATAATTTATCATGCCAATGACGGCGAGCTGCGACACGATTCCAAGCTGGATGGATCGCAGGCGTGCGGATGACCGCCCATCGCTCATGGTTTAGTTCCTCCCTCTGCCTGTAGCACTCGGCGAAACCCTCCAGTTGTCGCCTTGCCCCGCATGTTCAAACGGCGCGCGAGGGAAAACAAATACGGATTCTTGAAGCAAACTATAAAAAAGTTGTATAGCTCGGCTGCGCGCCGCGCTTCGGGTCTTCGTCTTGACGCATGCCGTCATTGCGAAACCGCCGCACATTTTCGCGCGGTATGCTTCAACGGGATTCTTGATGCTGGATCTTCATCGACTGAGATATTTCGTCGCCGTCATGGACTGCGGATCGATTTCCGCCGCCTCCAAGCGCGTCAATGCCGCCCAGCCGGCGCTCAGCTACCACATGAGCGAACTTGAACGCCTGACGGGCCTCAAGCTTTTCGATCGGCTGCCGCGCGGGATTTCTCCGACCCCCGACGGTTTGTTTCTCCTGGAGCACGCAAGAAGCCTTTTACAGGCCGTCGACCATGTCGAGCAGGCAATTTCGGCAAGAAGCCACAGATCAGTTCAAGCGCGTGTCAGATTGGGAATGATCCCGTCTCTGGCCGCGACCTACGCCCCCGAGATCATAGCCGCCTGGTCCCGGGCTTTTCCTCAAAGCGAGCTGCATGTATTCGAGGCTCGAACGGCCGACTGCAGCCGGATGCTTGCTCAATCCGAACTCGATATAGCGATCCATGTCGGTACGGGAAAAGAAGATGCTTCCTGCGTATTGTTTACCGAGAAACTCTACCTCATCTCGGGAAAGCCTCTTCCCCAAGCCATCGGCAATGCCATGCCGCTTGAGGCGCTTTCCGGCATAGACCTGATCTTGCCGGCAAAGAGCAATCCGATAAGGGTGGTGATAGACAAGGCATTCAGGGCCAGGCGAATAAATCCGAACATCCTTATGGAAATCGACGGGCAGGATACCGTAAAGAGGGCAGTCGAAGAGGGCATCGCGGCTTCGATCATGTCCTGGAACGGCGTGAGAAAGGAATGCAACAGCAATATGCTGCTGGCATATGCGATAACGGAACCCGATATTCATCGGTCTATCGTTCTGTCGACCGCAAGCCAGTTCGATCAGCGGCTTGTCGGGCAATTGAAGGACATAATGCGGAATATTGTGAATGTTGACAGGGAATAGCGTCGATCTTGAAGACGGCGCGAGGCGGAGGAAGATTGCTTGCCGTTGCCGCAAACGATGCATGAGGCACGCCGATGTCGTCTGAACCCGCGCAGCCAGGCGACCGGCCATCTATTACCGAGCGCTTGATGTTCGCCGTTCCCGCGGCGCTCTTTTATGGAACGATCCTCTACTTCCTGATCTGGATGCCTTCGGGGGAGAGCCTCCCCTTCCTGTCGGGCCTCGTTCTCTTTCCCATGGCGATCACCGGCACCGCGACGATTTTGGCCGATCCGCGCGGAGAAGGAAGCCTGTGGCGCCACATCAAGATCGGCTGGATCTGCATCACGCTCTTTATCGTGCTGTCAATGGTGCTCATGAGGGAGGCTGGCATCTGCGTCGTGATGGCCGCACCGTTCTTTTATGTCGGCTCGGCGTTGGGGTCCCTGATTTCCAGGCTGTTGCTCCGCAAGCTGCGATCGCGATCGATTGCGTCATGCCTCGTCATTCTTCCGCTTGTCGGCCTCCCTGCGGAGCCGCTTGTTCCGGCCCCCGAGCATGAAGGCCAGGTTCAGACCGTCATCGATATCGATGCGCCGCCGGAAATCGTCTGGAAAAACACCGTCGAAATTCCCGATGTCTCTTCCCGCGAGCTGCAATGGACTTTCAGCCACAATGTCGTCGGCGTTCCCAAGCCGGTCGATGCGCGGCTGGAGGGGCAAGGTATCGGGGCCATCCGTCATCTGCGCTGGACACGAGGGGTGACGTTCGAGGAAATCGTGACTGATTGGCAGCCCGACCGATATCTTTCGTGGAATTTCCGGTTCGGGCCGCATTCCATCCCCGAGGCGGTTGAAGGGCATATCAAGGTCGACAGCTCCTATCTGAAGCTGGCCGGTGGCGACTATCGCCTGGACCCTTTGCCCAATGGCGGGACACGGCTGACCTTGACTACCCGATACGTCATCGCGACGCCGATCAACAGCTATTGCGATTGGTGGGGACGCATCTTCCTGAACGATTTTCACGGCACGGTGTTGAACGTCATCCGCCATCGCGCCGAAGCCCAGGCGAAGGGATCGGGCGCGGCGGCCTCGGCTCCGAATCTCATTCACGATCCGGTAGCCGACAGCCCGGCCGGCCGGCCAGTTGCCATGTGATCATGTCGCCGGCGACTGATTTCCTGCAAATGAAGCCGCGCCGCAGTCTCCGACGGCGGTGCTCCTGCGATAGCGAGCGGACCCGGAACTGGAAAAGTTCTACTTAGAGGTCGCTCTCATCGATCAGCCAAGAGGGGCATTGTGTCCGGAAGAGAGCGATAGGCCAAGGCGGATGCGCGGATCACCTTCTACGCGGGCAGGCCTTGCCCGGCGCCCCCCCAGGCCCATCGTGCAGCCGCTGAGTCCACACCTCGATACGGCCGGCGGGATCGGCCTCGGGTGCTTTTCAGGGGTGCTGTTGCACGCTCAATCCGCCATCGATGGTGAGGCAGGTCGCGTTCATGAAGGGGCATTCGTCGGAAATCATGAAGACTGCGGCAAGCGCGATCTCTTCAGGCGAGGCGATACGGCCACCGGGATGCAGCTTCATCGTCTCTGCCCTTGCCGCTTCCGGATCCGGAAAGCTATTCCAGTAGTCGATTACTTTTTGCGTTGCCACATAGCCGGGAGCCAAAGCATTCACTCTGACGCCTCTGGCCGCATATTCCAAGCCCAGCGATTTCGTCATGCCAAGCAGCGCATGCTTGGCAAGCGGGTAGGGGAAGGTGTGCGGAATGATGGTGAATGCGTGTGTCGAGGCGATGTTGAGAATGGCACCGCCGCCTTGCTCGATAAGGCCGGGAAGAACCGCCTTGCAGCAGTTCCACGCACCCTTGAGGTTGATGTCGAAACAGCGCTGCCATTCAGCGTCGGAAGTTGCCAGCGGCTCGGCGAAGACATTCACACCGGCATTGTTGATCAGCGCATTCAAAGGGCCGAGTTCGTCACCGGCCCGGCGAACGGCGGAGGCGACCTGCGCCGCGTCAACGATATCGACGATCTGATGGCCGATATTGGCACCTCCAGCCTTCAGCGTCTCGGCTTCGTGGGCCAGCCTCTCGCCGTCGATATCGACGAGAAAGAGGCTGGCGCCTTCGGCGACGCAAGCCTTCGCTATCGCGAGGCCTATGCCCTGCGCCGCGCCCGTTACGAGGATGCGCTTGTTGGAAAGACGGTTCACCATGACAATCTCCTACCACTCGGCAACGCTGCCGTCCTCGTGACGCCAGACGGGATTGCGCCAGCGGTGGCCTTCCCTTGCGCGCTCGATGACATAGGCTTCGTCGACCTCGATGCCGAGGCCGGGACCCTGCGGGATCGATACGAAGCCGTCGGCATAGCGGAACACCTCCTTGTTGGAGATGTAGTCCAGAATATCGTTGCCCTTGTTGTAATGGATGCCGAGGCTCTGTTCCTGGATGAAGGCATTGTAGCTGACGGCGTCGACCTGCAGGCAGGCGGCAAGCGCGATGGGGCCGAGCGGACAATGCGGGGCGAGCGCCACGTCATAGGCTTCGGCCATGGCGGCGATCTTGCGGCATTCGGTGATGCCGCCGGCATGAGAAAGATCGGGCTGGAGAATGTCGACATAGCCGTCCGCCAGCACGGACTTGAAGTCCCAGCGCGAATAGAGGCGTTCGCCAAGCGCGATCGGCGTCGAGCAATGGTTGGCGATTTCCTTCAATGCCTCGCGGTTTTCGGAGAGGACGGGCTCCTCGATGAACATCAGCTTGTAGGGCTCCAGCTCCTTGGCGAGCACCTTGGCCATCGGCCGGTGGACGCGACCGTGGAAATCGGCGCCAATTCCCACATGAGGTCCGACGGCTTCCCGCACGGCCGCGACATTCGCGATGATGGCCTCGATCTTTTCATGCGTATCAACGATCTGAAGCTCTTCGGCCCCGTTCATCTTGATCGCCTTGAAGCCACGCTCGACAACCTCCCTGGCGTTGTCGGCGACGTCGGAGGGGCGGTCGCCGCCGATCCAGGAATAGACCTTGATCCGGTCGCGCACCTGGCCGCCGAGCAGCGAATGGATCGGCTGGCCGAGCGCCTTGCCCTTGATGTCCCACAGCGCCTGGTCGATGCCGGCAAGCGCCGACATGTGGATGGCGCCGCCGCGATAGAAGCCGGCGCGGTACATGACCGTCCAGTGATCCTCGATCAGGAACGGGTCCTTGCCGATCAGGTAGTCCTCCAGCTCATGCACCGCCGCCTGCACGGTCAGCGCCCGGCCCTCGACCACGGGCTCGCCCCAGCCGGTGATGCCTTCGTCGGTTTCGATCTTCAGGAACATCCAGCGCGGAGGAACGATGTAGGTCGTCAGTTTGGTGATCTTCATGGGAATGCATCCAGTATCATGCAAGAATAAGGTCGGCGGCTTTTCCCGCGGCAGCAAGGACGGCGGCGTTGGTGTTTCCGCTTACGATCGTCGGCATCAGAGACGCATCGACGACGCGCAGTCCGCGCGTGCCTCTGACCTTCAGGTCAAGGTCGAGAACTGCTTCCGGATCATTGTCCCGCCCCATCTTGCAGGTCCCGACCGGATGGTAGCCGGTCTTGACCGTCCGCCTGCAATGGGCGGCAATCGCCTCGTCGCTGACGATGTCCGCACCGGGAAAGATTTCCTTCTCGATAAGATCTCGCATTGGCGTCGCGGCCAATACCGTGCGCGCGAAGCGAAATCCGGCCATTGTCAGCCGCAGATCGTCGGGGTGGCCAAAAATCTGGGTATCCACGATCGGGGCGGCGAGCGGATCGGCAGATGCCAGGGTGACGGAGCCTCTGGCCTTCGGCCGGAGAAGAAGCGAGTTGATCGTGACACCGTCGCCGGGCTCCGTCCCCATGACGTCGCGATCGAGATAGACCGTCGGGACGCAGAACATCTGGATGGTCGGCTGGTCGTTGTTGCCGTCTGGATCATAGAAGGCGCAGGTCTCCACGCCCGTCGTCGAAACCGGCCCTGACTTGAACAAGAGATATTGCAATCCCGCCTTGATCATCGGCCAACCGCGATCCTGCCCATAATAGCCGAACGATCCTCTGGTTGTCGCAACGACCGGGCATTCGTAGTGGTCCTGCAGATTTTTGCCGACCCCCGGCAGCGCGACCTTGGTTCTGATGCCGTGCTTGCCCAGCTCCTCCTCGGGTCCGATGCCCGATACCATCATAAGCTTCGGCGTCTGATAGGCGCCGGCAGCGAGAATGACGTCGATTCCCGCCGATGCGGAGCGCGATCGACCATTCTTCAGGTAGTCGACGCCGGTCACCCGATCGCCGTCCATCTTCAAGCCGGTCACGGTGGCGTCGGTTTCTATCGTCAACAGCGGATCGTTCATGACAGGCGCCAGAAACGCGTCCACGGCGCTGGAGCGCCTGTGCGTCCGCCAATCGATGGTATGCTGCATGAAGCCGACGCCGAATTGGCGCGCGCCATTGAAATCGGGATTATAGGGGATGCCCATGCCCTGCAGCGTCTTTACATAGGTGCGTGTCATAGGACTGGTATGTCCGAGATGGGACACTTTCAGCGGCCCGCCGACACCGTGAAACTCGCCGGCCAGATGATCATTGTCTTCCTGCGCCTTGAAATAGGGAAGCATATCCCGATAAGACCAGGCGCCGTCATTGGCGCCGGGCGGCGAGATCAATTCGTTCCATCGATCAAAATCCGCCGCCTGTCCGCGCATGTAGACCATGGCATTGACCGTGCTTCCACCACCGAGCACCTTGCCCTGGGGAACGATCGGCCCGCGACCGTCGAGCTGAGGCTGGGGCTTGGTCTTATGCATCGCGAGATAGGTGTCTTTTGCCAGGAACTTCATGTAGCCCGCTGGAAAATGCATGATCGGACTTGCCTTTGCCGGGCCGCGCTCGATCAGCAACACGCGTGCCTTGCCTTCGGTGACGAGGCGTGCCGCGACGACGCATGCCGAGCTGCCGCCTCCAACGATGATAAAGTCGAACCGACCGCTATCGGACATAGAAAGTCTCCGTGGTAGTAGAAGTCAGATTGCCTGCGGATGAAGACGGATACGGCCCGAGAGCCGGTCCCCCGGCTTCAGGACCTTGAGATCGCCAAGATCCGGTAGGTTATGACCGTTTGCCAGATGCGACATCGGTTCGAAGCAGAAGTAATCGCGTTTGAAACCCGGATCGAAATCGGTGTCCGACACGAATATGAAGGCATGCCTGAACACCGGGTCCGCGACCAGCCGAAGCGCCGTCCCGCGCTCGGGCCAGCAGATCAAGGCTTCTCCGTCCCAGCCTTCAAAGCCGTTGTTCACCCAGCGGTGGGGAAGGGGCGACGGTTCGCTGAAATTCAGGTCGTCGGGAATAGTCTCGGCCTTGCCGGGAAGCCAGCCGTCGACCTCGGTCCAGAACCTGCGTGCCGGAGCGGTAAGGGTGGTTTGCGGCGTCATCGGAAAGTAGGGATGCCAGCCGAGGCCGAAAGGCAGCGAATGTTCTCCCAGGTTCTCGACGCCAAGCTCCATCTCAAGTTCGTTCTCACGAAGCAGAAACCGCTGATAGGTCCGATACTCGTAAGGCGTATGGCCGCCGCGATGCACGAGGCCGAGTTCGAGTTCGTTGCCGCTTTGCCTTTCCACGGACCATTCGGAATTCCACCCTTCGCCATGAAGATAATGCGGATCCCACTGCGTGTTTGCACTGAAGCCGTATGAACGTCCGTCGAAGGTGAACCTGTTGTTCTTTACCCGATTGCCGAACGGGACCAGCGGATAGCAGCCGGACGAGAGCGCATCGGCCTCGTCGTTCGGCGCGGGTCGAAGCAGCGGCACCGTCTCGGCGCCTTTGTTCCACCAGTAGCCCAGGATCAGACCGCCAGCCGTCGATACGCGGAGCGTCAAAGCGCCATTCTTGAGTTCAATCACCGACATCGACCGGTCAACCCTTGTTGCGCGACGCGCTGCGCTTGATGGCCTGGATGTTGGCCAGGACCGCAACGACGATGATCAGACCTCGCACGACCTGTTGGAAGAACGGATTGATGCCGAGCAGCACCAGACCGTTGCCGATAAGAGTAATGACCAGCACGCCAAGCAGGGTGCCAAGCATAGAGCCGCGACCGCCTGACAGCGACGTCCCACCGACGACCACGGCCGCAATCACGTCGAACTCGAGGCCATTTGCCGCGGTTGCATTTCCGGATCCCAGCCGCGACACCAGAAGGATGCCTGAAATCGCCGCCATCGCGCCGGCGATCGCAAAGAGCGCAACGCGAATCCGCGATACGTCGATGCCGCTCAGGAACGCCGCCTGCGCATTGCCGCCGATCGCAAAGACGGACCGGCCAAAAGCTGTCTTTCTGCTGACGAAGGCAAATACCGCAAACAGGACGAGCATGATGATCGCGGCCGGTGGAATGCCGAAAATCGACTGATCGAGCGCATCAAGCAGATCGTTGCGGCCGATCGATACCGGAAGCGCATCGGTCACGAAGAGGGCAATGCCGCGAAGGGCACTCCAGAGTCCGAGCGTACCGACAAAAGACGGCACGTCGAAATAGGCCCTCAAAATCCCCGGAATCGAGCCGAGCAACGCTCCGACCACCACGGCCAGCGCGAAAGCCAGGGGAGTTGGAATACCCCAGTGCAGGAGATCGGCAAGCACCACGGAAATGAAGGCGACCATCGGGCCGACACTGACGTCGATTTCGCCGGCAATGATGATCAGGGTCGCCGCCCAGGCAGCTATCCCGATCGTTGCCGCGTCGCGCAGGATGTTGATCTGGTTGTTGAACGACATGAAGCCGCTCGCCGTCGAGGTGAACACGATGTAAAGCACGACGATCGCCACGAACAGGCTCAGCTCGTTCATGTGCTGGAAGAAGCTGATGCCGCCCTTATCCACCTTGGCCGCTGCGGGCTTTGCAGCTTGGTCGATTGCCATCGGAACCTCCGTCAATGTCCGGTAATACAGGCGGCCATTACAGCGTCCTGATCGATATTGGGGGAATGGAATTCCTCCTGCAGCGTGCCGTCCCTCAAGACAAGGACCCGGTCGCATACGAGGGGCAACTCCTCTATTTCGCTTGAAACGAAAATGATGCTGCGGCCCTCGGCCGCCAGCTGCCGGATAATCGCATAGATCTGCGCCTTCGCCTCGACGTCGACGCCGCGCGTCGGCTCGTCGAGCAAGAGAACGCGACTGCCGGCATGCACCCAGCGGCCGATGACGATCTTTTGCTGGTTGCCGCCGGAAAGCGTTCCGATCGGCGTATCCGTGCGCGCCGTCTTCACATGCAATCGATCGATCACACGCCGCGCCGCCTCCGACATGAGCCGGGCAGACAGCACGCCGTTGCGACTGACGGAGGCGAAATTCGTCGCCAGGGCATTTTCGTCGACCCCGAGAAGCGGAACGATGCCCTCTTCCTTGCGGCTCTCAGGTGTGTAGCCGAAACCTCGGCTGACCATCTCCCTGTATCGCGGGGTCTTCACCTTCGCCCCGTCGACATGGATTTCTCCATGCGGAAAGGAACGAATGCCCATGATGGCTTGAAGCAGTTCCGTTCGGCCCGATCCCAGCAAGCCGGCGATCCCGAGCACCTCTCCTTCGCGCAGCTTGAAGGATATCGATCGAAGCTTGGGCGGAACGGCCAGATCCTTTACTTCCAGCACCGTCTTTTCGCGGAGGCCGGTCTCAAGCAAAGCGGCCTGCGAAGCCTCGGAACCAAGCATCAGACGAACAATCTCGCGCGTTTCCGCGCCCTTGACGTCCACCGTATCGATGATGCGGCCGTCACGCATGACAGTGGCCGAATGCGCGATCTGCCGGATCTCGTTCATGCGGTGACTGACATAGATAACGGCAATGCCTTCAGATGCGATGCGCGTCACCGCATTCATGACTTTCTCGGCCTCGGCCGCTGCAAGGGAGCTCGTCGGCTCGTCGAGAATGACGAGCTTGGGTTTGCCGATCAGGACACGCGCGATCTCGAGAAGCTGCCGCTCGGCCGGGCTCAGGCTCATGACCAGCCTGCTGGCGGGAAGGTTAAGCCCAAGCCGGCCCATGGCCTCCGCGGCTGCCGCTTCCATCCTGTCATACTGGATTACGCCGCCCTGACGCGGCCACCGGCCCAGAAACAGGTTCTCGGCAAGGGTCATTCCCGGCACCAGGCTCAGTTCCTGATAGACGACGCGGACACCCTTTTCGAAGGCTTCCTGGGCACGTCCCGATCCTGTTTGCCTGAGCTCGACCCCATCGATGGCGACGGTTCCACTGTCCGGAATTTCGGCTCCGGTCAAAAGGCGGATCATCGTAGACTTGCCGGCGCCGTTCTTGCCGAGAAGCGCTCTTACCTCACCCGCCGCGACTTCGAAGGTCGCGTTGTCGAGCGCAAGGACGCCCGGATACTGACGGGTGCAATCCCTGACGGAGGCGACGATCCTGGTGGATGCCGCGGGAGCGGGGTGGTTGGCAGACATCATTGGCACGTTCCACATTGAACATTGCCGCCGGGTATCCGGCGGCATTCTTTCGCGAAAGTCAGGACGACGTCACGTCACGGCAGTCCGTCGGCATGCGCCTTCAGCCAGGCCTTGGCATCGTCTGAGGATTTGTACAGATCGATATCGTAGGGGACCTTGATGTCGGCCGGCGCCTGACCGTTGATCGACTTGACTGCCTGCGCCAAAGCCAGCTTGCCAAGGCCCTGACCGGAAATATCCACGACCGCCTTGATGATGCTGAAATCCGCCAGCTCCTGAGCGATTTCCGTGGTCATGTCGCCGCCGAATACCACGACCTTGCCGGTCTTGCCTTGGCTCTTGACCGCGCGCGCCGCGCCCAGTGTCGCCCCACCGGCTTCACCGAAGAAGGCATCGATATCCGGATTGGAAGAGAGGAGGGTGCTGGCAACCGACACGGCCTTGTCGAGAATGGCGCCCTCCTGATTGGCAACGATCGTCGCGCCGGGAACCTTTGCCTTCAGGGCATCCTCGAAACCCTTGCGTCGCGTCACGCAGACCTCAACGAATTCGCAGTTCAGGATGGCAATCTTGGGAGCGCTTTTCTTTTCGGCCAGGAAATAATCCCCGGCGGCATCGCCGAGCTTATGCCCAAACTCATAAGGGTCTCCGACCGCATAGGCGGAGACGTAGGATTTCATATCGGCATCATTCAGGCAGGTGTTGTAGCAAACCACGGGGATGCCGGCGTCATGCGCGCGGCGAATAGCGCGGTAAGATCCATCTGCCGATACCGGCGAGACGATGATAGCCTTCACGCCTGCGGAAATCAGCGAGTCGATGAAGGACGATTCCTTGCTGACATCGCCTTGGGCGTTGGTTTCGATCAGATCGAGCTTCTCACCCGCATCCTTGGCGCCTGTCTCGATACCCTTTCGAACGCCGGCATAAAACCCCTGGGCATCCATGTAGATGGCGCCAACCTTCAGAACCTTGTCCTGAGCAAAGCCGCTCGATGCATGCGATGCGACAACCGTCGACATTGCCAGCATGGCGGCAACCTTCATGAGCTTCATGCGCTCCTCCCTCCTGATTGAATAATCGAAATAGCAGTGAAGGGCTCAAGGGCCGACCTCGTCTACTGCGGCATCACCATATTCTTGATCATATTAATGTCAATATAAATAGGATTTATTTTTTGATAAATATGGAAAAGAGCCGGCGATTGTGATAGTGAGCAATGGAAAGCAAGCGATATCACGATATAAATATGATTTATCTCAGGCGCCTGCCTGCTCCCGAAAGCCTTGACTGCGAGGCACGCAGACTAAAAAAGCTGTAAGGCAGTGATCTTGGAGAAGGAAAAGGGATGACGAAAGCTAGGGCAGGTCGCGTTTTGACGCTGGACGGCGATCCGATTGCCGAACACGGCAAGCGGAGTGTTCGCGAGGGGCTTCTCCAGCGATTTATCCACCGGATCGTTTCCGGTGAGCTGGCCGAAGGTTCGACACTGCCGAACGAAGCGGAGCTGACGGCTCAGTTCGACGTCAGCCGCACAAGTCTGCGCGAGGCGATGCAGTATATATCCGCGCTCGGCATGGTACGATCGAGAACCCGAGCAGGAACAACGGTGCTTCCGCGGGAAAACTGGAACTATCTGGATCCGCTCGTGCTCGACGCGATGCTGACGCTTTGCGCAGACGAGGATTTCTACGCGTCGCTGATCGACGCCCGCCAGTTGCTTGAACCCGCAGCGGCGGCGCAGGCCGCGGCGAAGGCGACCGCGCGCCAGCTTTATCAGATCTCCAAGGCGTTCGAGGATATGGTCGAAGCCAATTCACGCGACAACGAGGCCTGGAGCCGGGCTGACCTCGAGTTTCACACAGCAATCATCGATGCCAGCGGGAATTGGGTGTATCGCCAATTCGCAACGGCGATCAGAGCGGCTCTTCTGGCCAGCTTTCGATTGACCAACCGTGCCAGCCAATCGCACGAACAAGCCATCATGAAGCATCAGGACGTCCTCGATGCCATAAGGATGCGGCGTCCGGAGGCTGCCAAACATGCCATGGAGCAGCTTATCGGTGTCGCACGCAGCGAGATCAACGAGGCGCTCAGAAAGTCGAGAACCGCGGCCAGCTGACTAGGCTGAGCGATTCCAGAAAAAGTGCATAGCGGTTTTCCGGTATCGGCCGATTTTGTTTCGCTAAGCCCCGGCATGGCGGTGCCAGATCAACCCGTCGTCGGCTTGACCTGGCCGGTTTCAAGTCGTTGTCCGACCGCTTATGCGAGCGAAGCCTTGGCGAGGCCGCTGAGCGCCTGCACAAGAGCCGTCCGGGCCTGTGCCCATACGGCGCCTTTCCAGGCGTCGTTGTCGCAGTAATAGGCGTCAAGAAGCCGTCTGCGGATATCCCTCTGCACGGACGCCGGAAGTTCCGGATGCCGCACGAGCCATTGGGACGCCCTCAGGTGAAAAAGTATCTCCTGAAACGGCAAGGTCCCGATTTCCAGAGCGATAAGGCCGACAGCCGCCTGCGGGCATTCATCGTAGACGGTCGACACAACGGGGCCGGACACTTCGGGCGACTCGGACTGCCCTTCGAACGGCGCAAAGACGTCAGCGCCCCACCAGCTGCGTGCAATCGCGAGATCGGCTGTACTGACACGGCCGGCATATATTTTCTCACCATGGCCGTTTGGGCCCAGGCCGGTGTGAACATCTATCCAGCCGATGTGCTGGGCTCCGGTACAATACCGGCGCAGAATCGTCCGCACTGTGCGATTGTTCCATGTCGGTTCCCGGCCACCATAGAACATGCCGTCGGGCTGATGGTACTGACCCGATGCGAGGGCCGCATGGTAGGCTGACACACCGTATTGCTCCAGGTAGGCAGCCATCGCCCGATCGTCGTCTTGGGTCGGTGGCCACGTTGCCGGCAGCGCCAGAGGATCGACAACTGCATATGCCGGATTAGCGGGAAGCGGCTTGGCAAAATCGATGTGATTGCGGTTGAGATCGACATTGTCCTGGTTGTTGCGCTGGATATGCGAAAACCCGTAGGGGTTGATCCCGTGGATCATCACGAGCCGAATACCCGAACGCTCCAAAAGACCGAGCAAATCATCGTCGTGAAGCGCGGCAACCTGGCAACCGGAACCACAGAAACCTTCAGGGCCATGTGTTCCCGAACTTAGGATCAGCAATCGGCTGGCGTCCCGCGCACCGAGACAGGCGACATCGATCGCCAATTCCTCATCCAGGGCACCGCGATAACCGGGCAGGGGGAAGCTTTCGATGGTCGCGCCGCGATCCGAAGCGGCGGTGAGGAACTTGTTACGCGCCTCGACATAGGTTCCGGAAAAATGGTGGGAAACAATAGCGGATATCATGCGATTACCTTTGCCTTGGAGGACGAGCTGCTGACGGCGTCGCCGCTCAGGTCGATATCGTCCCCGGTGCGATCCTTCAAATAAGGGAGTGCGAAGAGCGAGAGGAGCGCCACGGATATCAGATACCAGGTGGGCGCCAATTTATCGCCGCTCGTCTGGACGAGCCAGGCGCTGACGAATGGTGCAAAGCCTCCGAAAACCGCCACGCCGATGCTGTAGACCAGCGACATGCCGCTGGCACGCACCCGTTTTGGAAACAGCTCGGGAAGGATGACGATGCTTGGCACGGCCTGGACTGCCAGGACGGCGGTAAGCAGGCTGACGATGGTAAAGAGGGTTAGCGGCGTGGGCGAGGCCTTGAGCCATGCGAAAGCCGGATAGATCAGCAGGATGAGTGCCATGCGCCCGCCGGCGATCAATGGCTTTCTTCCGATACGATCGGACCATCGGCCGATCAGGGGAGAAAGCACGAAGGTCAGTCCACCGGTCACGCACGCACCGAAGAGCGCTGCAACCGACGACATGCCAAGCTCGCGAGATGCGTAAGTCGGCATGTAAAAGCCGATGACATAGGAGGCGCCCGTCCCACCCATGGTGATGACGATCGCGACGATAACGGCACGGCGATGATCTCTCCACAGGTCTGCAAGGCCACCTCGTATCGTCGGCTGTCGCTCGCTTGCGGATACGATACCCGCGGCCATGGATGGCTCTTCGACGTGCTGGCGAAGATATGCGCCGATCGGTGCAATCACGAGTCCCAGTATGAAGGGGATGCGCCAGCCGTAGCTTTCCATCGCGGTAGCCGGCAGAGCGAACGACAGTCCGGCGACGATCAACGCGGCGATCAGAACGCCGAGTCCCTGGCTTGCGAACTGCCAGCTCGCCATGAAGCCTCTTTCCGCGGGTGCAGTCCGCTCCACCAATAGCGCGGTGGAGGCCCCGAATTCGCCGCCTGCGGAGAAACCTTGCAGCGAGCGCGCAATGACGATGACAATCGGTGCCGCGATCCCGACCTGTGCATAGGTCGGTGAAATGGCAATCATGGCGCATCCGAGCGCCATCAGAAATATGGTCAGAACCATGGCCTTCCTGCGGCCCGCGCGGTCGGCATAGGCACCTATGACGATGCCTCCGAGGGGGCGCATGACGAAGCCGACACCGAAGGTGGCAATGGTAAGGAGAACCTGACTGGCCGGGTCGAAGGCGGAAAAGAACAGCTTGCCGATGACCAGTGTCAGAAAGCCGTAAACGGTGAAATCGTAATATTCGAGGGCATTGCCAATCGTCGTGGCGAGGATGGTTCGACGACGGTTGCTCTCCTCAAAGGAGTGGGGTCGCATGCTCATGTGCCATCTCCTGAACGTTCCCTCGCAAGGCCGGGAAACCGATGTCCGGAAGTCTGCCCATTTGCCTGCTAATCGAAAAGACAAAATTTTTGACCGAACGTTTCCATTTGGTTTACACTCCCGGCAGGAGGATCCGATGAAGCCGACCCAGCTCAATGCTTTCGTGGCGGTCTCCGCACATTCCAGTATTCGCGGGGCGGCGCGCGTGCTCGGCGTAACGCCTCCCGCGATCACTAAGATCATCCGCGAATTGGAAAGCGAGCTTGGCGTTCCGTTGATCGAACGCAGTGTCAAGGGCGTTGAGCTGACCGAATATGGCGCCGCATTCGCACCAAGGGCCCGTTTGCTTCTCGACGACATGCGGCGCGCGCGCAATGAGCTTGCTGAACTGCGCGACGGCCTCAGGGGCCAGGTTCGTGTCGCGGTCAGCACGACATTTGCGCAGACTTTGCTGGTCCCTACATTCAGGGAGCTGCGCTCCCGTCGCCCGGGCGTTGCTCTCCACCTGAGCGAAACCGGCTTGCCCAGCATGCTGGCTCATCTTCGCGAGGCACAGATAGACCTTGCCATCACCCATCTCGATCCCGCCGTGCTCGATGCCGAGTTCGACAGCATCCCGCTTTTCCCCGTCCCGCTGGTGATTGCCATGGCGAACCGCCATCCGTTGAGGCGCTGCCGCCATGTTCACCAGCTGATGGAAGCCGAATGGGCTTTGCCGGGCGATGCGGATGGAGTATGGCCGGCGACAAAAAGCCTGTTTGCAAGCCTCGGCCTGCCCGTACCGCAGCGAATAATGCAGGGTGATTCCATCACGGCCGGGCTCATGATGGTGGCGCAGATGAATTGTATCGGCATCTTCGCAGAGCCACTTGCAGACAAGATATTCAGACAATACGAGATTCGACGCTTCCAAACCGAGGACCGGCTGCCGGTGCTCCAGATGTGCGCTATCTATCGCCGCGGCAGCCGCCTCACGCCCGCAGCTCTCCAGCTCATCGACTGTATCCGGCACACGATTTCAGCAGGGTAATTCATGTTCGAAGACCAGGGCGCGTGCGAGCCGACGACGGCGCCGGGTATTTGGGGGGAGAGCATGTCCTGCGGTGTTGACGTGTTGATCGGATCGCGTAGCGAGCGGAAATAACCCCGCGTCTATTGAGACCCTCGTAGCAGATGATTGACCAATCGGGCTAGGCAGTCGAAACGAACGATGACAAGAACGTCGCCGGGCGAAGTCCTGCGGCAACTTGGTGAGCACTGGCCTTGCCCGATGCCAGATCCACGCTCTTGATGAATTCGGTGGCAGCCGGCAGCTCGTGGCCTTGGCGTCATCAAGGTGATCTACGATCAAAACCCGCTGTATCCGACAAATAGTCGCGGTGGGGTGAAGGAGAGCTGGTGGCTAAACCTGCTGTGCCCGATTTGGTTCGCTTTTGACGGCATTTGTACAAATAATAAACTCATGAGCAAAGGAAGGTTTGCAAGCGTGTTTTATAGCTCAAATAGAGCGCCGTTCAACGCGTTTTCCTGGTTGAGCTCAACCCACGCTCATCGCGACCCCTTAACGCGCGCCAGCGGGCTCCCTTGGCGGAAATGGCGTGAAATCGGCCGTTTCGGAGCGGAGCTAGGCTGGGCTTGTCATTTTAGCCAGGCTTTGGTGCCAAGAGACGATAGGGGAGGGGAGGAGCTCGACCGGTCCGGCGCGCGTTATTTCCGCTTAATCGGGCAGAATTTCCACCGATCCAAAGTGAAAAAGCCGCAAAACGCCCGGATTTGCGGGCTTTTCGCCGATCCACAAGGACTGACAAGCCGGATTTGCGGGCTTTGTCGATCTATCATCGATAACCAATACTTATCGATGGTTACAAACGCACCCGGTAACACCATCCACGAACGGAAGCAAACGCCACTATAGCTTCCACATGAGGGAATTGAGAAGTTAATTGATATGGTTAATAGATACCAAATTTAGTCGACCTGGCTGTAAGGGAGGTAAGGGATGTCATCCAGCCCGTGACAGACCTCAGGGAGGCAGCACAACGGGCACGATGAGATTTTACAGTCTTGCAATCGTGGCGGTGGTTCGTTGTATGATCACAAAGATGGTGCCGCCGCTGATCAGCAGCGAATGGGGGAGTTCGTGAAGATGGGTGAGGCAGACGGCGACGCGGCGGTCGACGCGTTGCAACCGAAAGCCGAAGCGTCGGCGAAGCCGAAGGATAGGTTCACCTTTGTTTACGCGCTCTGGTAACTGCGCTGCTGCTAGTGTCGAGCTGCTCTCCGATGCTGATGTCGTGTCGGACCTTAAACGGCGCGGGCTGTATCGCGTACGAGGGGAATAAGGTCGTAGTCTACGACGTCGATAAGCCAGAGACGCGGCGTGCGGTGGACCGGTTAGATGCCGCTATGGAGCAGGCGTGCATCTAGTTGCAAAACTATGTGGGGCACTGTCCAATTTGGACGGTGGCGGTGACGGAAAAATCTAAATCGAATCCGTAACTTATCGGAGGTCTCTAAAACAGGCGACAGAACGTCGGCGAGACTGGCGCCAAGATGGTGAATTCAAGGAAATTCCGAAAAGCTGGAAAGCTGTGGAATGCGTGGAAAAGTCTAAATAAAATCAATAAATATCAGATAGTTAGGAAATCACTTGAAAAAAAGGCGGTACTAAAAGCGGGCCATATGAACGGGATGTTCATCCTCGGTTCTCGTGCTCCCCTTGCGGTAGTCGGAAAATCTGACAATATGCGCAGCAGCAGCAGCGCTCACCTTGTTTTTTAAGGAGAGTTGCGCGCATGGAAGATCAGAAAGATTCCCTGACATTCGAATTCGGCAAGTGGAAGGCATCCGCAAGCGGGCGCTTTGCTATTGTCGCGTTGATCCTTTTTGTGGGGTCGGTGGTATTGGGCTCGGCTCTCGCCGGCACAAACCAGATCGCCCATTGGTCTGGCGCAGATCGACAAATAAGCGACAAGTAGCGTTGAAGGATCGGCGTAAAAAATTGCCGCAACCCGAAGGATGCAACAACATTGCTTGTTATTCGGCTGCTTCCAGCCGCTTTTCTTCGACCTCTCCGAACGACCTCTTCCAAAGCCAGTGGGCCGCGTGGCCGGCATAGCTCGCCGCTGAGAATATCGCGCGGTTGTCGTCGGTGAGCACTTTCAGCCAGCTCTCGATGTAGCTGGCGGACCTGAACGACGGCTCGATGCCGAGACGGGCGCATAGGAAGGCGCTCCCAAGCTCGGCCACCAGCTCCTCGAACGCATAGGCCTTATAGCCAAACCGCCTCCCGAAGGTGCGGTCGAGCCGATCCTTGTGGCCGGTCGCGTGCGTCAGCTCGTGATTGAGGACACCCCAATAGGCCGCCTCGTTCACGAAAGCCGCAAGATCCGGCATCACCACCTCGTCGCGGGTAGGGTAATAGGCCGCCTTGTTGGCGCCGTGCTGCACGCCGATGCCGGTTCCCCTGACGAAGGCGATGGCCTTTTCATGGGTCGCCTGCGTATTGTTGGGTTCTTGCTGAGGCTGGCGGTACATATCATCCAGACCGTCGATCTGGTCGATGTTGAAGACCGGATAGCCTTTCACGACCATCCCCGGCTTGTCCTCACCGGAATCATCGTCCTTCCGCACAACGTGCTTTGTGAAGATGATGTGCGTGGCCCGCTCGCCTTTGCAGATGCTGGCGCCTTCCATGCCGATGTCTATGCGTTCTATGTCGCGGGCTATTTCAGCAAATGCACGGGTCGCTTCGCGGAGATGTTTGCGGAGGCGAGGAAGGATATCGGTATGTTCCCTCACCGGTACAAGGAGTGGCCGAAGTAGCGAAGTCCGCTGAAGGGCGGCTGCTGCTATCGGGGATGTCGAAAATTGGGGGAATCATGCTGCTGAACGGACCGGAACGCTACGCACTTACGTACACGCCGCAAAGCTTTACGGTGCTTTGCAATGAAGGCACCTCAAAGCTCTCGGGGCTTGCCGTGTCGAAAAATCCGAAGCTGTATATCGCCAGCGTTGACGGGCACCCGACCTACGTCGGGATCACGAGGCAGAAAATGCAGGCTCGACTTCGCTACGGGTGGAGCGCGGCTTGTACTCATGGCTAGCATGGGTATCCATCGACCGTGCACCCGGTCTCGTTCAGCGCCGAAAATAGGCTCCCCATGCGTTCTTCTTAAGAACGCCACGCTTCACTGCATCCTCGAAGAGTTCGAGGAGTTCGCGCAGTTCGAGGCCACGGCTGATCGCGAAGCTGGGAAAACTCTTGTCGGGGAGGGTATTTCCCCGCTCCACGAATTTGGCCGCGATGAATTCGGCGACGACATCCCGAGGCTCAAAGTGGTCACTTGGTTTTATCATCCGGAGTTCCTTTAGGTGATAGCCGTATGGTTAGTTGGTGGTGTGGCGGCTGTTCGCAAGCCGCACCTATGTGGCTTCATAAGGAAAGATACGGAACTCAGGCCTGCGTCTCGAAAAAAGATGAAGAACCTCTCGGATCTATCGGTAGTCAAGCTTTTGAGAATCGCGGCAACTACTCTTGCAACGAGATGGAGGGGTGGATGGCTGACGAAGCGCAGGATTTGGCGGAGGGGGATGAGGTCTTTGGAAAGCTGAACCGCCTGCTCGCTGTCCTCAACAAAGAGAAGGACGATGAACGTGCCTTGGTCCTATCCATCGCGGCATTTTCGGAAGATTGTCTTGGCCGGCTCCTGCTTGCTTTCATGAGGGATGTGAAGGCTGCCAAGGAGCTGGTTGAGGGTTTCAATGCTCCGCTGGGTACGTTCTCCGCGAGGATTAAGGCGTGTCACGCCATGGGATTGCTGTCGGACATTCAATTCGCTGACTTTGAACACATCCGGAAAATTCGCAACGAGTTCGCACATAACTGGGATGGCATTAATTTCGCCAAGCCCGCGATTGCCAGCAGGCTCGCTCAGATCGCCCCGAGTCGTCTGAGCGCGACCGGGGATGGAAGCGACCGAGGCAAGCTAGCCAGCGCTTTCGCGAGCAACCTGATCGAGTGCGAAGTTCTTATCAGCAATTTGAAAAAAGACGATGGAAGGCTGAAGCCTCAGGCGGTTCGCCTGTCCGCTGGTAAACCGGTGCCGTTGAGAAAACGAAAGTCTGGCGTTGCGGCAAAGAGGCAAAGTCCCTCGAAAGAGGGCTGACCGTCCGGAACGCCAAACGCGGCCTCAGAAATCATTCCAGAACTGCTTGAACGCTTCCATGAAGATGTTGTGGTCGTTTGGTGACCAACTCGTCGGGAAACCATCGCGAAGCAGCCAGTGGATCCCGTTGGCACACGTGAGTTCGGACTTATCTGCCATCCCATAGATATGGTTGAAGCAGTTAATCACGGTTTGCTGGTAGCTAACACCGAAAAGATTGATGGGCACGTTCCAAATCATACCCTCCAAGAAGTAGGACGGGGCAACGCCTTCCTTTAATCGGCCGTCATCGATCATCCTATTCCGGATGTTCTTGAAGATGCGGACGGTGGGCTTGAAATAGCTATTCGTATTTTGGTATTTATTGGTGCAGTTGCTCGAGTGCTGTTTCGGATAGTTGACGATCTGCGTGCCATCCGACTTCCAAAAAATAATGCCTTCGCGATAGGTGGGATTTCCAATGGCCGGATACGTGATGAACTCGCGATGCTCGGCGCAGGCTAGCACGTCCGCGTCGCGACGGTTGCCGCTACCCGGAACAAAGATCGCCTTACCGCTGGCATCAACCCCCGTGCCGAAGTTCTTGGTCAACCACGCGGCCACCTCCTCCTTGAATTTTGCCAAAGAATATTCCGTTGGCGTCCGAAGCTGTTCGTAGTTGGCCTTGTGCTCGGGCGTCAGATTGCTGAGGTCCGAATAGTAAACCGAAGTCAGCCGCATGACGATATCGACATCACTGTCTCGCCATACGTTCGTGTCGTTGCCGTAAGAGCCCTGCAAGAAGATTTCGTAGAACTTTTGGTAATACGGCGAGTCTTTGTGGTCGAGGACGTTGCGGATCGTCTGATAGGTCGCGGCAGACTGCTGGACACTGCCCTGAGCTGACCAGGTATCGAGCTGAGCTTCGTTGATTGCCATGAAGAGGGATCCGCTACAGAAGGTATTCCTTCAGCAAGGCTTCGTTTTTGGCGAATGACTCGCGGCCGCGCTGACGGAGGATGTTGAGTTTTTTGAGGTCGTGTTCAAACAGGTCGGTGGCCATGTCCGGGTGTTCAAAAGTGTCGGATATGCGGACGCTCGGCACGTCCTTGAAGAGAATCGAGCGAAGCTGGTCCATCGACTGTGTGTTGATCTCAAGCGTCTTTTGTAGGAGCTGGACGCTGAGCAGGTATTTGTTTGCCCAATACATCTTGCTGAGCATCGACTGCTTCGGGCTTGGATAGACCCCGACGCCAACGCTGATAACGCGGAGGTCTGCGTGGGTCAGGCCCAATGCCCGGCTGGCATCGGCAATGGCGTATAGAGTCGGATTGTTGGCGCAATAGCCGCCGTCCACCAGTTTCACTTCATCGCCATCGGCAGTGGTGACAGTCTTCGGCGAAAAGAACGGATAAGCGGAACAAGATGCCTGCACCGCGTCGCCAATCCTCACACCGAACCCCGGTTTGAACGTGCCCTTCCGGCCGTGGGCTTGCTCGATGCTGCCCTTGAAGATCATGGGCCTCTCGATCACCCACTTTGTGGTGACGATGCCGACGCCGGTTTTCACGTCATCGAATTTTGCCTCACCAAAAATTCGCTGTGCCAGCTCAGCGAGCTTGGCCGATTTCTGCTCCGGCTTTTTCAGCCGCATGATGTCGGGCACATACTTTTTATAGTTGTCGTGGATATCATCGACGGTCATGCCCAGAGCGATCATGGACGCGATGATGGCGCCAGTGCTGGTTCCGAATACAAGGTCGAACTTCTCGCAGAGACGGCAACCGACAAGGCCTTCGATCTCGGCTAAAACGCCAAGCGTGTAAAACCCTTTGGCGCCACCGCCATCAAGGCTGAGAATACGGTAAGGCTTTCTCGCTTCTACTGTGTCGGCCAAGGCGACTTCCTCCGGATTTGCAACCAGTACAGGAATTCTGTGCTTCGGTCTTACACGCCACCGAGTTGTCCACAGCAAACGCGCGCCCGGAGGCGCGCTTTTACTTGCAACGAGCGTAGCAACTGCCACTCAAACGAAAAGAGGCCCCGTAGGGCCTCTAACAGCAATCACATGGAAGAAACTTAGGCCGGAACGCGGATGAACTTGCCGGGGCGATTGCCACGGTTGTTGCAGATAAAGGCGTTGCCGGTGGTCTGGCTGAACATAATAACGCTACCGATCCGAGCCTGTATCCCTTTGCCGATAATGCGAAGGAATTCGCCAAACGACATATTGTCCGGCTTGGTGATCTGCAACGTAGTCTTGTGCGGCAGGATGTCAGCGGGAATGCCACGCCGCTCGAAGTAACGAAGCGCCTTGCGCACGCTGTCCCCAACGGCGCGATTGAGCTCCAAAATGTAGCGTCTCGGTTTGCTGGCTACTTTCCTACGAATCTTCGGCATGAAATTCTCCTCTCCGGATGAGAATGATGGCTCTACAATTTTGCGCTCTACATTTTGCATCTGGGTGTGAGGGGAGGAATTATCAATCTGCGACGATGAAAAAAATCCGGCCGTTCCGCCGATTACCAGTTGGGAGTTGAGCGAGCCGTTCAAGGTTTGCGCGGAGCTTGAGGAAATCGGGCTCGGCGCGTGGGTAGGTAACGACCTTCTTCTCTATGTCGACGGATTGCAGGCCTTTTTCGTGATGTCGTGCAAGGAGGGCGCGCGGCGGCGCTCATAGGCTATGACTTCGGTTGAAGGCATCGCAGAAGCGACCCTTTTATTTACAGTTGTATTGCTATAGCTCCTCCTCGCGTTTGAACCGGCGAGGGGCCGATGCTTGGTCGATTAGTTGAAATTCTGAATATCGTATTCATCGATCTTCTGCGGAAGAACAAGATCCTGCGGGGAGCTTTCCTTGTCGTTGCGGTCGGGCTCTCCGGAGCAAGTCTTGCCTTGGCCTATGCAGCAACCGTTGGGCACGTCTTCGTGGGCGGGCGCGAGCTTAAACTGATTGATACGCTGCCTGTCCTTCTGACGAGCCTGTTCATCGTCTTCTGGTTGCTCGTATCCGTCGCGGTGAGCGCGATTGATCCTGAGCGATTGAAGGAAGTCCTTTCAAGCAAAGACGAAGATCATTTCGTAAGTGTATTTGCTGAAAGCGTGCTGGACCCGATAGCGGCGACAATCAGGATAGGCAGAAGCGTGGCCGAAGTCCGTCGTGCGCATAAGGAAGAGGTCATCGGTCCGCCAACGCAAGAGGCGCAAGAGCAGACGGTCGTTGAGGAAGACATCATCACCGGCATACGGGGTAACCTCGGCCACCTGATCGAATATTACAAGATGAACAAGAGTCAGGCGCGCAACAGCTTCAATGCGAGCTTGTATTCCATTATTGCGGGTTTTGTCACCCTCGTCATCGGTGGCATCTGGGCCTATACGGCCGAGCGGAACGACCTCACGGCGTATCTGGTGCCGTTTGCAGGCGTCATCCTTCAGTTCATCGGCGGCGGGTACTTCTATTTGTACAACCGTAGCCTCATTCAGCTGAACTTCTTCTTCTCGCGGCTGGCGCAGATGCAAGACACGCTGTTGGCAATCCATCTGACCGAGACGATACCGGATGGGGATGATAAAAACAGGGCGCTTGAACGGCTCATTTTCGTGGTTGCAGAACGGAGCACTACCGCTCCTGCATATCTTAGCCAAGAGGATTTGAAGAAGAAGGCATCGTAGTGGGTAGGCCAGAAATAACCGAGCGGAACTGCATAGAGATTGGCGTCGCGGCGGATCTGAAGCGGCACGGCGCCGATCGCCGCTGGGGGAATCGCCTTGAATTGCTGGAGGATTGCCCCGATCTGGGTTTCCAGTTCAACTCCCTCACGCAACGATTTGAGAAGGGTACTGGTCTCGAGCGACAGAATTTCGCGATTCTTTTTCATCGATTACTTCCTCGTTCGAGCCGTCGAATACACGCGATGCCTTGAGCGGGGAAACGCAGTAGAAAAAGAGCAAGGCAGCGACTGCAGGTTTCATATCTTCTCGAATATCAGGTTGTTGGACCAAGGCGCAATTGTCCGCAATTGGGATAGGCGCGCCTTTGAATGATGCTATGTCGCTAGGGCCAGATGCTCCAAATTGGCCGCTTTCAAGCATGATGCATGCAAGGGAAGGCGGACTATGCCGCCTTCCCCGATGTTTACTGGCGCTTCTTCCGCCAAGGTGCATTCTTCTGCCAGTCGCCGGCCATGATGCTGCCGTATGGGATCACCTCGTCGACTACTTCGGCAAGGCCGTAATGCTCGATCTGTGCCCTCACGTTGGCGGCGCTCTTGTAGGCGCTCGGCAGCTCCGACACGTCGGCAAAACCCGAGAAGAAGCGAACGTCGAGACCGCTGGTCTCCTTCTCCAGGATTGCCGCGATGTTGTTCGGGCTGAGCCCACGCGAATCCGCTCCGTACTCCGCCGACAGCTGCCGCACATGCGCGCTGCGCGAGATGTTGCGGCCGGCGCCATGTGGCGAGAAGCCGAGACCATGAGCGGCATTCGTTCCGCGAACGATCAGCACCGGTTCCGCCATGTTGAGCGGAATGATGGTGAGGTCGGTCGCATCATGTGCCCAGTTGTCAAACGCAGGCGTCGCGCCCTTTCCATGGTAGAACAGCCCGTCCGATTTCCGGAAAACGAAGTTGTGTTCGTTCCAGAAGCGATCGGCGATCTTGGCCGAGAGCTTTTCCGCCGCCATGTCGTGAAGGACATAGTGGTTTTCCTTCGTCCATTGGCGGATCGTCTGCAAGGCCGACCAGTAGAGGTCACCTTCCTCGGTATCCGCCGGAATCCAGGCATTCTCGCGATGGGTCTCGGGTGACATCTGCTCGCGGAACCGATTGGCGACCTTCATGCCCTTGTCGTAGAGCCGTGCACCGGGAGCTCGCGATCCATGATGGGTGACGAGCGCCGTTTCGCCGGTCGACTTCATGGTTCCGACATAGGCGAAATGATTGCCGTCGCCCTGGGTCGCGAAGTGTTCGATGCCGACGCTCAGCGCTCCGTCGCGCAGATAGGGATTCTGCTCGAAACCCGACAGCGTCGCTTCGGAAGGCTTGAACTGTGCGCCGCGCGGACGGCCGCCCGGGCCGAAATGCGTCACGGCATGCACGGCCTCCAGCAGCGATTTCGGATCGACGCCTGGAAAGATCGAGATCGCCATCGAGCAGCAGATATCAGCCGAATGCATGCCAGGATGGATCGCTTCGGAAGCGACGACACCGCCGACAGGAATCGTACCGATCGGACCTGCGGGGCACGCGTCCGGCATGATTGCTGCGGAACGGACAACAGGCGTACGAACCAATGCGCGCATCGTCGCGTGGACCTTTTCGACATTGTCCTGCTCGAAAGCGTTTTCGGCGCGGATGTTCGAATAGATCTCGATATCGTTTTCGGCCCGCAAGGCGAGTGTTGGCCCAGGCTGGAAAGCCTTTGCTGTCTCCAGCGCATCCGCCATCGAGCCGCCGTTGCTCAAAACCGAGTTGGCGGCTTCGAGGGCTGGGCGAAACCACTTTCCCTGGCTCATGCCGGCGTCGATCAAATCCTGTCCGCTCATTACCGTTGTCATCGTCTTTTCTGCGTTTGCAGTCCTTCTATTAGATCGCTTCGTTTCACACACCGCTTGGTTGACGAACGCTGCAGAGGCCATAACGGCACCATTTTGTTTCGTTCGTACCAGATACAGTTCAAGAGGCGTGCCAGTTTGGGGAGATGGACGGGGTGGCGAGAATGTTTCTCATATCTATTTGTTTTAGCAGGATAAATTCTTATCATGCCGCTAGAGAAGTCTGCAGTTGCGAAATCGGATGCCTGGGAGATATTATCCAACTGTCTAGCGGACTATAATTTTGGATAAGTCATGAAGCGGCGTGTTGCCATCAGCATATTGGGAACGACCCTTGATGCGGGGAAATGGGATAACCGTTGGAGCCGCTGGCGCCCGACCGTCGCTCTTTGTCAGCAGCCAGGGCTCTTCATCGACCGGCTGGAACTGATCCACGACAATCATGCACAGCCCCTCAGCCATCGCATCATCAGCGACATAGGAACAGTTTCGCCGGCAACTGAGGTGCGCAGCAATGTCATCAGCTTCCGCGATCCATGGGATTTCTCCGAGGTCTACACAAACCTCAGGGACTTTGCCCGCGACTACAGCTTCGACCCTGATACCGAAGATTATCTCGTCAACATAACCACCGGCACACATGTGGCCCAGATCTGCTGGTTCCTGCTGACCGAGGCGCGCATCATTCCCGGCCGGCTGTTGCAGCTCTCCCCGCCACGCGATCGGGAGGGGGAACAGGATGTCGTCGGTACGCACCGGGTTATCGACCTGGATCTTTCCCGTTACGACGAGATCGCCAAGCGTTTCGCGTCGGAACGGGAGGATGCTGCCTCCTTCCTCAAGTCCGGCATATCGACCCGCAATGCTGCCTTTAACCGTATGATTGACGAGATCGAGAGAGTGGTCATCCGATCGACTGCACCGGTCCTCCTGACCGGACCAACCGGTGCCGGCAAGTCACAGCTTGCCCGCCGGATTTACGAATTGAAGAAGAGCCAACGGAAGATCAGCGGGCCTTTCGTCGAAGTCAACTGCGCAACTTTGCGTGGCGACCAGGCCATGTCTGCGCTGTTCGGCCATGTGAAGGGCGCTTTTACCGGTGCTGCCAGCGAGCGCGCTGGTCTGCTCAAATCTGCCGACAAAGGCGTCTTGTTCCTCGATGAGATTGGCGAACTCGGCCTCGACGAGCAGGCCATGTGTCTGCGTGCGATCGAGGAGAAGAGATTTTTGCCGGTCGGCGCCGATCGCGAGATGTCAGCGGATTTTCAGCTGCTGGCTGGGACCAATCGCGATCTCGGCGAGGATGTTCGGAAGGGACGGTTCCGCGAGGACCTCTACGCCCGGCTCAATCTCTGGACTTTCCAGCTGCCGGCATTGCGCGAGCGCAAGGAGGATATCGAACCCAATCTCGAATTCGAACTCAGGCGTTATCTGGAGCGGGAGGGCGAGAACGTGACCTTCAACAAGGAGGCGCGGGAACGCTATCTGACGTTCGCGACCAGCCCGCAAACCGTCTGGAGCGCCAATTTCCGCGACCTGTCGGCTTCGGTGACGCGCATGGCAACACTCGCGCCACATGGGCGTATTACGACGGAGGTGGTGGACGACGAAATCAAGCGCCTCAATGCGTTTTGGCGACGCGCGACCGATGACGATGGGACGGATGCGATCATTGAAGATGTGCTGGGCGCAGAAGCTGCCGCCCGCCTCGATCGTTTCGACGCGGTGCAGCTTGCAACCGTTCTTCGGACCTGCCGTGAGCACGTAACGGCAAGCTCTGCCGGCAGAGCTTTATTCGCGGTCTCGCGATTAGAAAAGAAAAGCAGCAATGACGCAGATCGCCTAACGAAATACCTCGCGCGCTTCGGCATCAGATTTGAGGACGCCAAACAGTGGTAACGACGGCAGGCTCGGCAGTGCTTCTCTCCAAAACGCCGAAAGGTGAGCTTCATAGTTCAGCCTGATTTAAATAACATATTCTCAAAGGCATAGCAGGCTTATGAGTTGTTTAAAACGCCGGGTCGCAGGATCGATCCCTAATCAAGAATAAGGCGAAACAAATTATGCTCGCACAGGCGCCCTGTGACTGATAGACAATGAAAGGCAGCCTGGAAGTTCGCCTACGCTGCCTTTAAGACGCTCTTTGACAATGTCCGCTGTGTCCCAGGCGCTTTCTTCGCCCGAAAGAAATTCGCCAGGGCTCTCGGATTCGGCGTCATCGTCCACTTTCCACTCTTCAATGAATCTTGCGTGGGCCAGGGCAACCACCTCCGGTGTTTTCTGGCGGTGATAGAATGCCGCTACTCGCATTTCACGATGAAGCGGAAGGTTGGAATCATATTCGTGCTTGCGTCTGCGAGCTTCCTCTAAGACCTCTTCGGTAAATGCCACCTTTGACAAGGAAGTACGCAACCGTCTGGAAGTATCAGAGAGGTCCGGTAGTGCAGGGTAGAAATTCCGCCGCTCACCGCTCAGATCAAATTCGGCCGTGAAATTGACCTGTCCGGTCAGCTGCGTTTCATCAAGCATCCGAGCCAGTGCAACAGCGATGGGGTGGTGGGCCGCTATCATTCTGGGGGTGGTAAATGTTGAGCCACCTAACTGATACCACTCCGCTTTGTGCCCCTCGTGCTTGTTGATAGCCAAGGGCGCTTCTATTCGATCTGCGACACGTTTAACGATGAGTGCGTGGAAATTTGCGATACGGGTAGCTTGATAGGTCCGGAGCGTGAATTTCCTTCCAATCCTTGAGATGGGTAGATCATATAATGAAGCCCAGTCTAGCGATCTCTGAAAGAGTTCTAGCCCAGTCAGGTTCGGGTCGCGCCAATCATCGAAGAGGAATTGGGCACCCGCAAAACGCTGAGGAGGATTCCGGCGGGTATCTGTCGCAACACGACTTCCGTTCGGGCCCTCTTCCCCCAACCAGACGACGGCTTCAGTTAACGCGAGGTCCTCCATTGACACTCTGACCTTCTCCGTCCGAATCTTCTCGTCGGCGCCAGCAAGACCGTTTGGACGGATCACCGTATGATTGGGAATGGGGACGGGCGTTATTTCAGTAGCTGTTTTGGGAGGTGGTGCTGTTCGCGGGACTATAGCCCGATCCGGTTCCAATTCATTGCCCGACTGGACATCGAAAGAGTAGATCCGCCGAAACTCGCAGCCCAGTGACTTTGTCGCATCTTGAGAGAGAGAAAGGCCTCTGATCCCCTTCTTCAGTGCACCGAACACGTTGCGACTGTCGTAACCCTCTTCTGCAAATACCCTGCGGATGAGGTGCTGGCGCCAGGAAGGTGGAACTTTAGTCGCGATCTTGGCGCGTGCTCGAGCAACCTCGTCCTTCGGCACCTTGCGGATTTCGATCTCTGCCTCGATATCGACGTCACCGAAATCTTCGCGATCGAGTTCGAGAACGCTACCGAACAGTCTAAGCTCCTTCACACGTGCAATGCGATCGGGATCGCTGTTAATTCTCCGTGCTCGATTGATTACTTCTTCGATAATGACTTCCGCTTTTTGTCGAGATAGACGTGGACCAAGGTCATCAGCGACAAGGCGAAGTCCGTGCTCCGACAGATCCCAATCTAGACTCCCCCCATATTGGCTATGCCATTTAAGATATCCGGCGACAGCCAGCCGGCGAAGGAAAACATCTGCCTCCTCTGCAGGGATCTTAAGATGTTCGATGGCTGTGGCCAGAAGGGAGCGGGCCTGTCTAGTTTCGTGCTTTAAAAGGAGACTGCGGATGGTTGTGAGGT
Organism: Rhizobium sp. SYY.PMSO; assembly: GCF_046840415.1. Taxonomy (NCBI): domain Bacteria; kingdom Pseudomonadati; phylum Pseudomonadota; class Alphaproteobacteria; order Hyphomicrobiales; family Rhizobiaceae; genus Rhizobium; species Rhizobium sp. SYY.PMSO. The sequence continues at coordinate 988,900 of NZ_CP177351.1, read as the reverse complement.
CCGTACCCGGCACGATAGGATGTTTAGACATGGCACCAAAGTAGCTCTTGGATGAAACAAGTCCAGATATGCGTATATCTTCGTAATCCGCAACCCAAGATTCCATATGAAGCCGCCAGCGAAAATTTGCGGCGCGGGGCGTCTTTGACGCAGGCCATTTGGCATTAATCCGTGTTTTCAAGGAGATATTGCCCGGTTCGTATACTTTCACATCAACTGATCTGATTTCTTAGAATGTGTTTTGCGGTTCAAAGAAGCATCGGAGCGAAGTGCAGGTGCCGGCTGCTTTGCGCTTCCATCAGACATCAAACGCGCTCCTGCACGTGCCTGGAAGCGGTGTCAACGCCGGAGTAAAAGCCGGCCATTCGCGGGAGTAATAGTCGGCGACGGCCGGCCCGCGCATGAGACTCCTGAGACCGGAATGCCGAGCCGGGTAATACCGAATAGCGTCAGCGCGCCGCCGGTACGAACCTGATGGCTCGGTGATCTGCTCACAACGGTGATGGGCAGACCGCTGGGCGATCGCCGGCGGCTTTAATAGGCGTCGGCTCAGGGGATGTTGAACGGTCCCTGATTTCCGGCAACCGTCAGCGTCAAGCCGGGCTCCGGCTGCTCGACGATCGTGACGTCCAGCCCAAGCCTTTCGTAAAGGCTTTGGAGCTTTACCGCCTCTGGATGTCCGACCCGAAACTCTGTTATCCGACCTCCGTCAGGTGCTTCCAGGGATGGGTGATTGGCGGTCTTCCAGGTCATGATATGCGGCATGGCTCGGCCGAATTCGGTCGAGCCGGTTTCCAGAAATTCCCAGGCCAGAGTTTCGCCCGCCTTGGTGCGGCGCGAGCCGGCTACACGACGGGTCGCAATACCGAAATCCGCCAGGGCTTTCTCGGCCGCGTCGAGATCTTCGGTCGCGACGGCGAAGAGAAACAGGTCGCTCCCAGTCTGCGCAGCCATCCACTCGCCGTTATTGCCGACTTGGGACTGCTCCGGATCGGGGCCGTCCAGCGCGAGATAGACACCCGGACCGAGGCTCACGAGCGCGTTGCGCGTGCCCTGGCCGGGATGCGAACCACCTGGCTGCGGGCGAACGCCGGTGCGGGCCTCGAAACGTGCCATCTCATCGTCGAGATCAGGTGAGGACACGGCGAAATGGTCCAGTCGCACGCTCATTACGGCACCATGGTTTCGTTGGGAATCGCGTCGAACGAGCCGAGTGCCGGCGAGCGGAAGATGGAGATGTCCTGCTCGACCTTTTCTTCGAGCGCCAGCCGCGCGGCGATCTCGCCGAAAATAGGCGAAAGCTTGTAGCCGTGTCCGGAAAAGCCGTAAAGCGTCACGAGGTTCGAACAATCTGGATGCAAGTCCACCACCGCGTTGCCCGAAGGCGTCCAACTGTCCATGTAGGCGCCGACGCGGACAGGGTCGGGAATGATCCCCGGTAGGTAGTCGCGGATCATACGGCGCCAGCGAATGAACCAGGCGGACTCGACATTCCTGTTGAGCTTGTCCGGATCCTCGAAAACTCCATGCGAGCCGTTGCGGCCGAGCTTGACGCTGTCGCCGTTGATCATCGGCCAGCCACAGAAATCGAGCCCGCCGGAAAGCCGCATGAAGATGGGGAAGACGTCCGGCTGGAACAGCGTGTCGTTTTCCGTGCGATACCAGGCGAGCACGATGCGGACGAGCTTGTGGTTGAGCTCCGAGCCCGGAAGGAGCCGCCGCGTCCAGGGTCCGGCGGTCAGCACAAGCTTGCGGACCCGCCATTCCTGCGTGTCCGAATAGACCGTCGCGCCATGCTGGCTAAATTCGATGTCGCGGATCGGGGTGTAGCGATGTAGCGTTGCGCCAAGTGATTCCGCTTGGCGGGCAGCCACCATGTTGGCTCGATCGGGCCTGACATAACCAGCCCAACGATCCAGAACTGCGACTTCGCCGGGATCAAGCGTGTGGACCGGATAGCGTTCACGCACTTGGCTCGCCGACAGGATCTCGTGGTCGAGATCGAAATTCCGGCAGGAGGCGATGACGTTGCGCATGTAGTCGGAATCTTCCTGCGCCATGGAGATCGCGCCGATCAGGTTCAGCAGCAAGGTGCCGGTATCGGCTTCTAGTTCGTTCCAGAGATGTCGCGACTTGATCAGAAGCGGGACATAGGCCGGCCCTTCCTTGTAGGCGGTCCGGAAAATCCGGCTCTCGCCGCCCGAAGCGCTCTGGTCATGGCCGGGAGCCAGGCGATCCCAGCCCAAAACGCTAACCCCGCGCTTGGCGAGCCGCCACGCGGTCATTGAGCCCATTGCGCCCAGACCGACTACTCCGACATCCGCATCGAACGTCATGACATGCCTTTCTCGCCATTCCGGCGTGAATTCAGAGAACTTGTTTGAGGAAGGTCCGCAACCGGTCGGATTGCGGGGTATCGAAGATCTGCGCAGGCGTGCCCGTCTCGATGACTTGACCCTGATCCATGAAGACCACACGATCGGCGACATGGCGGGCAAAACCCATTTCATGCGTCACGACAACCATCGTCATTGGGCCGGCCGCGCCGTCACCATGAGCGAGCGCTTCCATGATTTCGAGAACGCCTTTCACGAGCTCCGGGTCGAGGGCCGAAGTCGCCTCGTCGAACAACATGATCTGCGGCTCCATCGCCAGCGCGCGGGCAATCGCGACACGCTGCTGCTGCCCGCCGGAGAGCCGAAAGGTGCGCGAATGCAGCTTGTCCGACAGGCCGACGCCGGCAAGCTTTGCCGCGGCGAGCGCATGGGCGGCGGTCCCGCTCATCCCCTTTACCTTGCGCAGCGCAAAGGCGACGTTTTCGATCACGCTCATATGCGGGAACAGGTTGAAGTTTTGGAACACCATTCCGACCTTGGCACGAAGCTCGTTAAGCTGGCGTTCCGACTCCGGAAAATCGCGGCCGAGCACTTCGACGCGGCCCTTGTCCGGTGTCTGCAGCCCGTTCAACGTTCGCAGCAGGGTAGATTTACCCGATCCGGACGGACCGATGATGCAGACGACCTCGCCACTGTGCACGGTCAGGTCGATGCCTTTCAGCGCCATGAAGTCTCCGAAGCTCAACGATAGGTCGCTGACCTGGATCACGGGCGCGCCCAAGGTCTTCTTCTTCCGCTTCGCCGGGAGCGCGGTCTCGATGGCAACCACCGGAGCGAGCCGTTCCGGCTTGTGCAGCCAGAGGTTCGTCAGTCGGGATGGCAGCAAGGAGCGACCTTCCCGCAAGCGGCGGTCCATCAAATTGACGAGGTGGGTCAGCGGCACGGTGATGATCAGGTAGGCGATGCCGACTGCCGTGAGCGGCGAGAGGTTGCCGGTGCGCTGGGCGATGTCCTGGCCGATGCGATAGAGCTCTCGCTCCGACACCATCAGGCCGAGGACGAAGATCAGGCTCGAATCCTTGACGATGTTGATGAATTGGTTCGTCAGCGCCGGGATGACCCGCCGGACGCCCTGCGGAAAGACGATCTGCAGCATTGTGCGATGCTTGCCGAGGCCGAGAGAGCGGGCCGCTTCCGCTTGGCCGCGATCGACGCTCTGAATGCCCGAGCGCAGGATTTCGGCGATATAGGCGCTCGCGACGATAGAGATCGCGATGATGCCGTAGGGATACGGGTTCTGCCCGAAGGGCCGGAAGCCGGCAAATGGAAGGCCCTGGCCGACGAGGAAGATGGTCACGATCGCAGGCAGTCCGCGAAAGATGTCGATGTAAATGCGGGCGGCATAGCGCAGCACCCAGATGCGGGAGATTGCCAGAAGCGCCAGCGGTGCGCCGATCAGGGCGCCGAGTATGCTCGAAAACAGGGCCACTCTCAGCGTGTTGAGATAGCCGGTGCGCAGGATCTCGGGGATCACCATCGCCATGTAGTCGAGGTTGAAGAATGTATTCCAGAAACCTTGCATCGTGCCGTGTGCGCCCGCGAAGAGACGGGCCGGACACCGCGTGGGGCACGCGCGGCAACCGGCTCCGATGGCTTACTTGGCGGGCTTGAAGTCTGCGCCCGGCAGCGTGGGAACGTTGGCTCCGATCCACTTCTTGTAGATCTCCGCATATTCGCCGTCATCGATCATCTTGCCGATCGCCTTGTCGACGGCGGCAAGCAGATTCGGCCTGTCCTTGGCAATGCCGATACCGGCAGGCTGGTCGGTGTTCGGGATGGAGACGACCACCTTGAGGGGCTTCGGCGATTCCTTGACATAGATCGCTGCCAGGCCGCCATCGAAGAAGGCTGCATCGATCTGACCGGACTGCAGCGCGATCTGGATCGCGGCCGAATCCGGGAATGGTACCACCGAGGCATCCTTGTAGGTGTCGTTGGCGTAGGTTTCCTGGATGCTGGCGGCCACGACGCCGAGACGTTTGCCGGCCAAGCCCTTTTCATCGGCGATGCCAGAATCGGCCGCTGTCAGGATGGTGTAGGACCCGACGAAGTGCGGGCGGCTAAAATTAATGATCTGCAGGCGCGGAAGGGTGATCGAGTGCGAGCCGGCCGAGATGTCGCAGACATGGTTGGCGACGGCGGCGAAGATGCCTTCGAACACGGTCGTGCGGTATTCGGGCTTTAGGCCGAGTTCCTTCGCAATCCCTTGCGTGAAGGAGATTTCATAGCCCTTCATCTCGCCGTCGATCACCGACGACATGGGAGCATTTGCATCGACCACGCAAACGGAAAGCTTTCCCGGCTCATTCGTTTCGACGTCCTGCGCCTGCGCGGCAGCGAAGGAAAGCATGCACAATGCCGCCGCAGCGGCCCCAGTTTTGATCAGTTTCATCGTTCCCAGTCTTTCTTGTTGGTACCGGCGTAAGCCGGGCTTCGCCGTAATGTGCTAATTACAGTTAGCACATTACGATATAGAAAATGGGATTCAAGAGGAAAATTCGCCGCGAGAAAAATCGGCTAGAAGGGTGGAGCAGGCCAGGCCTTCTGGTCAGGCTCGGGCGCGAAAAGCCGCAACATGGGTGCGGTTTCCGCAGGTCTTCGGATCACAGTAGATCTTCGACAGGTTCTTGGTCGTATCGATGAAGACGTTGTGACAGTCCTCCGCCGAACAGCATTTCAGGCGTTGGGTTTCTCTATGGATGATCAACGACATCACCGACATGGCGCTGGTCGAGCGCAAGCGCTCGGCAAGGTCGAAATCGTCACCAAAGAAGTGGATGTGCCAGCCATAGCCTTCTTCGTGATTGAAGATACGCGGCGAGAAACTGAGATCGGCCAGTTCCGCATTGGCGATCCGTGCCAGCTCATCGACGGACGCGCCGAAGATAGAGCGAAAGCGGAGAGCGAGTGCCGCAATCTGATCGCGGTCGTGCGCGGTGACGGGCCGACGATATGTCATGCCGTAGCGGCGGCGGATATCGTCGATCAGACGCAGGTCAATGCCGTCTCCACCGGAGTGCGCGGCGTTGACCAATTCTGCAACGACAAACAGGTCGCGTGTCACTTCCGCAGGCAGCATCTCGAATCCTAGTCGATGAGTGGATCGCTTTCTCGTAGGATAGAAAGGGCGGCAAATGCAATTATTAATGATATTGTGTCTGCTTCCACGACACTCTAGCCTGACGGGTCGTCGGTTCGCATCCGTTCAAGAGCGAAATATTTCCCTTCATCTTGCCAACAGAGGCTTGATTGTTCATTTGTATCAAATCTCACCCGGTTTTGCATTTCGTCGTGAGCCGTTGGTCGCTAGAGAGGTGAGGGGCGATCTGAGGGCTACTTTAATCCTAACTAAATCCTCAACCCTCCAGTTCATAAGGGCAGGATCGTCCTATCCTCTGTCAAATCCGGCGACTCAGTTGAAATAACTGATGCTGACCACTGTCCCCTTACAAGGCCACAGATTTCATTTAAGAGCCTCGTTACGCTGCTGGCCTTATCCGCCAGCCGAACACGGGTTTCGGAAGCTTATCATCTCAGCGAGTTGGTCCGATCTTGTTGACACAAGATATTTTTGATCTTTTTTTGTGTGGCTCATACTCCGTCACAGAAGACGTCTGCCTCAAGGCCTGCCATAAGGAATCACTATGGCGGCAGAGTAGAGTTGTGTTGGCCAAGCTCTGATGCATGAACTTACTGTGAGATCGTCGGCTAAGGCCGGCTCTCGAGAACCGCTTAAGCGGCATAAACGGTCCAGAACGGACCGATAAGAATGTTTCCTAACACGGAGCGGAACAGATGACCCATTCACTTAGCCGCAGAGCTCTCTTTGTCTCCACTGCCCTCCTGACGCTGGCCGCCGCGGTGCCAGGGTTCCCGATTTCCGCGAAAGCGGATGGAGATCCGATCAAGCTGGGCATCGTCGCGCCGATGAGCGGCCCAAATGCGCGTTACGGCGCATTCTCGATGCATGGTGCGGAACTGGCAGCCAAAGAAATCAACGACGCAGGCGGCGTCGACGGCCACAAGATCGAGCTCTACAACGCTGACAGTCAGGGAACGCCGGTCGAAGGCGTCTCAGCGACGCGCCGTCTGATCGATGAAGACGAAGTCGGCTTCATCATCGGCGATGTCTCCAGCTCTGTCACCTTGGCCATGCAGCCGGTTGTTGAGGATGCCGGCATCCTTCTCCTCAACGCCGCGTCCTCCAATCCGAAAATCACCTATGGGGCAGGCGTCGGCGGTTACAAATGGACCTTCCGGAATTATCCAACTGATGAGAACCGTGCTTTGATCGTTGCGAAATACGCAGCCGAACAGCGCGGTTTCACCAAGTTTGCAGTATTGTCCGTTGACACGGATTATGGTCGCTCGGCGATCGAATTCACCAAGAAATACCTCCCCGAGTTCAAGGGCGAAATCCTCAGCGAAGACTACTACAAGGAAGGTGAGGTCGACTTCCGCAGTGTGTTGTCGAAAATTCGCGACAATGGCGCGCAGGCGATCATCATGTACGGCCTTGCCGACACGACGCCCATCGTCGCGCGACAGATGGTGGAGCTCGGTCTCGCGGGCAAGGTGACCCTCATCGGTAATGGCGAATTCAATACGGCAAAGACGATAGAATCTGCGCCAACCGCGCTTGAAGGTGCCATTGAGGCTGCAGCCTGGCTGCCTGCCTGGGATTCGCCTGAAAGCAAGGCATTCGTCGAGAAGTTCACGACGACTTACAAGGATGCGCCCAATAACCACGCCTACGTTCATTGGGATACGGTGCATCTGCTTGCGGAAGCGATCCACGAAGCAGGCAGTATTGATCAGGAAAAGGTTCGCGATGCCCTTTCCAAAATCAAGTATAAGAGTCCCGTGGGCGAGGTTACCTTTGACGATCACAATCAGGCGCGCTTGCCGATGATCCTCCTGCAGATCGAGAACGGCAAGCCCAGCATAAAGGGCGCCTACACCGCAGATATCAAGTATCCGACCGAGTGATCTGGCCGGGAGGAGCGCTACCCATGTTCTCGACTATCCTCGAGCAGGTCGTCAACGGCATCGTCACCGGTTCCGTCTACGCGATCGTCGCCGTCGGCATGACGATGATCTTCGGCGTCCTGCGGGCAATCAACTTCGCTCATGGCGAGTACTACATGCTGGGAACATTCGGTGCGTGGTTCGCAATCGACTATCTCGGCCTGTCATACGAGGCGTCGATCGTGGTCGGTGTCCTGTCGACAATCGTGATCGCCTATGTCGTCGGACGTTTCGTGATGCAGCGCATGGTCGGCGCTCCGGCAGAGGCGGGGGTGCTTGCCACGCTCGGGATTGCTCTCGTCTTGCAGAACACAGTCATTCTCGTCTTCGGCGGTGGCTACAAATTCTTTTCGGGGGGCTATATCCAGCCGGTGTCGATCCTCGGTTTCAGCATTGCCGAGCAGCGAATCCTGATCCTGATCGTGACGCTTCTGGTCTTCATCGGCCTGGAGCTGATGGTTTCCTACAGCCGCATGGGCAAGGCCATGCGGGCGGTCTCGCAGAACGTGGAATGCTGCGAGGTAGTCGGCATCGACGTCTCGCAGGTCGTGCTACGGACGTTCATCCTCGGCGCCGCTCTCGCTGCTCTTTCGGGAGTGCTGACCGCACCGGTCAACGTGAGCGTCTACGGAGGCATGGGTGAGCTCATTACCTTCAAGACGCTTCCCATCATCATCATGGGCGGTCTCGGAAACGTTCGCGGCACGTTCTTCGCGGCCATGATCCTCGGGATCGCCGAGAGCCTGGTTGCCACCTATATCGGCCTGCAGTTTCGCGACACGGTCGGCTTTGCGACCCTCATTCTGATGCTGATGTGGCGCCCCCACGGCCTCTTCTCCACGCAGGCGCGCTTCTAGGCACGCCGCAGGTTCATTCTCGAACGTCGAGGACACGACATGTCTCTCACCGAAACCACCGCACAGCCGAAACGACCGGATTTGCGAATTCCACTCGCCGCGCTGCTGATCATCATTGCCGTGGCAGCCCCTTTCATCGGCAGTCGTTATGTCACGCACGCTCTGATCATCGCCTTGATCTTCATGTTGCCTGCGCATGGGTTGAACCTGCTGGTTGGCTATACAGGCCTGCTGTCGTTGGCCCAGGCCGCCTTCTTCGGCATCGGCGCCTACGCGTCGGGGCTGCTTGCGGTCCATTACGGCACCCCCTTCTATGTGAATATCCTCGCCGCTGCCGCCATAGCGGGCGGTCTTGCTCTCCCACTCGGCATTCCGGCCCTCCGATTGAGGTCAACCTCCTTCGTGATGTGCACTTTGGGCTTCGTGATCATCGGGCAGGCCATTGCGAAGAACTGGATATCGCTGACCCGGGGCGACATGGGGCTTTCAAGCATCCCAAAGCCATTCTTCGAACTCGGCCCATGGTCCTTCAAGATTTCGGGGACGACGAACTTTTATTATCTGACGCTTGTTGTTGCAGTCATCGCCACATTTCTTGTCTGGGCGATCGCACGGTCTCCGGCTGGCCGCAACATGGTCGCCATCCGCGAGAACGAGACGCTCGCTGAATCGGTTGGAATTCCGACCTGGCACTACAAGCTGATCGTCTTCATGATCAGCGCGGCGTTTGCTGGTGCCGGCGGCAGTCTGTACGCCTACTACCTTACCGTGGTCAGCCCGCTGACCTTCCAGATGTACTATTCGACGATGGTCCTGATCATCGTACTCGGCGGCGGCGCCGGCACGATCTCGGGCACGATCATCGGCAGCCTGCTCTTCGTCGGTCTGACGGAAGCACTCCGCGTGGCGCCCGAATTGCGCATGATCATCTACGGTCTCTGCCTGCTGGTGCTCGTCTTCTGGTTCAAGAAGGGTTTTGCACCACTCATCAACCGCTTCTGGAACGTCATCGGGGGTGCGAAATGACAACCCATCTTCCCATCCTGGAGATCAAGAACCTCACGAAATCCTACGGAGCGGTGAAGGCGGTAAACGATGTCTCGATACACATCGATCGCGGTGAGATTGCCGGTCTGATCGGGCCGAATGGGTCCGGCAAATCCACCTTCTTCGATTGCTCGACGGGGCTTGCCCAACCCGACTGTGGAACCGTCACAATCGACGGTCAGGATATCACCGGTTGGTCGCTGAACAGGATTGCCCGCGAGGGGCGGATGCTGCGCTCGTTCCAGAAGACCGTGACGTTCCGGTCCTTGGACGTGGAGGAGAATCTGATCATTGCCGGCCAGATGTTCACGTTTCCATCGCTATGGTCCACCTTCGGCTTGGGGTCAAAGTCCCGAAACCGCGTTGCGGGACTGAGGGAGCGTGCGCGCGATCTCATCAAGATGGCAGGCCTCTGGGACGTGCGGCACCAGCCGGCCGGAAACCTGTCGGGCGGCCAGCAGAAGCTGATCCAGTTCGCCTCGATGCTGATGCCTGAGCCCAAGCTCATCCTTCTCGACGAGCCGATGGCGGGCATCAATCCGAAGATCATCGAGCGCGTCGTCGAGACGATCCTTTATGCAAACAAGAGCCTCGGCGTCAGCTTCCTGGTTATCGAACACAACATCGATGTTGTCACCAGCATTTGCCAACGGGTCATCGTCCTCGACCAGGGCATGAAACTCGTCGAAGGACTCCCGCATGACATCATTCAGGACCAGCGCGTGAGGGAGGCCTACCTTGGCGGCTAATTCCAACCTTTCAATCCAGGGGCTTCGCGCCGGCTACGGCAATCTGGATATTCTCAACGGCGTCGATCTGGATGTGCCATCGGGCCAATTCGTGGCGCTCATGGGTCCGAATGGCGCAGGCAAGTCGACGCTGCTGAAGACGCTTTACGGCATGACGACCATCAAGGGCGGCAGCATATCGTGGCGGGACAAAGAGATTGCCGGATACAGATCGCGGGCAATCCTGGGAGAGGGCATTTCCTTCGTCCCCCAGGGACGCTGCAACTTCCCGCTCATGACGATCGACGAAAATCTGCAGATGGCCGCCTACACGCTGCGCGACGCCAAGGTGAAGTCCGACAGGGACTATGTTTATGATCTCTTTCCGATCCTGAAGACGCGGCGCAACACCCTTGCCGGAAACATGTCCGGAGGCGAACAGCAGCTTCTGGAAGTCGCAATGGCGGTGCTACAGCGTCCCAAGGTACTGCTCGTCGACGAGCCATCCGTCGGATTGTCGCCGGCGGCGATCGGCGTTGTGTTCGATGAGCTGCTGCGGCTTCACGCGGCTGGAATGACCATTCTCCTTGTCGAACAGAACACCAAGAAGGCGATGGAGGTCGCGGAGCGCGCCGTCATCCTTCGCCTGGGCAAGGTGATCTGGGATGGGCTGCCGAAGGACATCACTCACGACGAGCTGGGCGAACTCTTCCTGACTGGAAAGATGCGCGGCGAAACGGAAGCTGCGCACTAACGCAACCGCCCATGCCGGGCGCACATCACCGAGGATATTGAACCATGAGCAATTTCGTGGCCGCGTCACGCGTAGCGCGCATCAAGATTTCGCCCAGCACGGCAGCGGCGGCGCGCGCCCGTGAGCTCAAGGCGGCCGGCAAGGATATCGTCGACATGACCGTCGGCGAGCCCGATTTCGACACGCCGGAGAGTGTGAAGGCGGCGGCGCATGCGGCGATCGACCGAGGCGAAACCAAATATACGGCGGTGAACGGAACACCTGCCCTGCGCAAGGCGATCATGGGTGACTTCAAGCGCCGCCTCGGGATCTCCTATGCCGACAACGAGATTTGCGTCGGTGGCGGGGCCAAGCAGATTCTGTTCCTGGCCTTGATGGCAAGCGTCGAGAACGACGCCGAGGTCATCATCCCCGCACCCTATTGGGTCTCCTATCCGGACATGGTGATCGCCAATGAAGGCAAGCCGGTTATCGTCGAATGCCCGCAGGAGCAGGGATTCAAATTGACACCGGCGGCTCTTGAGGCGGCGATCACGCCGCGAACCATGTGGCTCGTCCTGAATACGCCGTCAAACCCGACGGGCGCCGCCTATAGCCGAACGGAATTGGAGGCGCTTGGAGAGGTGCTTCTTCGTCATCCGCATGTGTTTGTCCTGTCGGACGACATCTATGACCAGGTCTGGTTTCGCGACGAGCCGATGACGACGCTGGTTGCGGCAGTTCCGGAACTCAAGGACCGCGTGCTTCTGACGAACGGCGTATCAAAGTCCTACGCGATGACCGGCTGGCGTATCGGCTACGCCGCCGGCCCAGTGCCGTTGATTGCCGCGATCAACAAGCTGCAGTCGCAGATCTCCTCGTGCCCGTCTTCTATCAGCCAGGCCGCCGCCGCTTATGCTCTTTCGGCCGACCAATCCTTTGTTCGCGATAGCGTTAAGGTCTACAGGGAGCGCCGCGACTATGCCTGCGGCCGCCTCAATGCCATCGACGGATTATCCTGCCAGGTGCCGGACGGTGCCTTCTATCTCTTCCCGAACTGTGCTGGCGTGATCGGCAGGAAGACGCCGGAAGGCAAGGTGATCGAAACGGACCTGGACTTTGTCCTCTACCTCCTCGATGGCGTCGGCGTTGCGGCGCTGCAGGGCGCGGCCTACGGACTGTCACCCTATTTTCGCCTTTCGATCGCCACCTCGATGGAGGTAATCAAGCAAGCCTGCGATCGTATCGAGCGCGCCGTCGCGGCATTGCGCTGAACCGAGCCTCAATGTCGGGAAGGGGGCTTGCATGCGTCCTTCCCGAGAGACTAGGGTCCACGAAAAAGAGCGTGGAACCATGAGCGTAGATTTCCGCAAGCTGAGAAGCTTTGTAAAGATCGTCGACACCGGCAGCGTATCGCGGGCGGCGGCAATTCTGCGAACGGCGCAACCGGCATTGTCGCAGCAGATCGCTTCGCTGGAAGCGCATTTCAAGCACAAGCTTCTGATCCGCAGCAATGTCGGGATTACGCCGACAGAAGCCGGGCTTATTCTCTATCGGCACGCCCAGCTGATGCTGAAACAGATCGATCAGGCACAGATCGACATCAACCAGGCCGCCGCGTCCGTCGCCGGGCGCGTTTCGATCGGGCTTGCGACATATTCGACATCGAGTTCGCTTTCGCTCCCGCTGTTACGCGAAATGAGGGCGAGGCATCCCCAGATCGTCTTGCACATCAACGACAGTTTCGGGCAGATCCTCAGCGAGTTGATCATGACCGGCAAGATGGACATGGCGCTCATTTATGCCTCCGATCCGATCAAGGGCACGACGCTGCAACCGCTCTTCAAGGAAGAGATGTTCCTCGTTTCTCCGCCGGGCGAGAACCTGCCTGGCGCAGCTGGCGAAGCCTTGGCCGTGGGAGCGCTTGCGCAGATACCGCTGCTTCTCCCGAGCAAGAACCATTTGTTGCGACGCCTGATCGACGACGCGCTGGCGCGTGCACGGGCGGCGCCGGTAGTTCTGTCGGAAATCGAGTCCGTCCCGGCCTTGAGCGCTGCGGTCCTTGATGGGCTTGGCTCGACCATTTTGCCGGCTTCAGTGGTGACCGCGACCCCTTCATTCGCCGGAGCACAGGTGCGCGCGCTGACAAGGCCGGTCATCGACGCCACCGTTTCGCTCTGCGTATCCGACCATCTCCCACTATCCGAGCCTGCGCTGGCGGCAAGGGCCGTGCTTCTCGAGATAGTCGCACATATGATGGCAGGGGATCATCCCGGAATTCGCCCTGCATAACATACCCTCTAAAGCTGTCGCAGAACGTTGTTTGCTTGATGACGATCCACTGCCGGCACGACCCCCATCGCCATAAGCAAACCCTATGGCGGCAGACGGTAGTTGTGTTGGCCAATCGGGGCCGAACTCACCTAACCTTGTGGCAGATAAAGGGTTCGGCCTTCGGACCCGCAGTCATAGGCGCGATCGGCGCCAAGCTTCTGCTTCGAGGGAAACATGGCAAAACTGGCTTTCGACACCGGCGGCACATTTACGGATTTCGCGCTTCTTGACGATCGTGGCGAATTGCATCTCCATAAGGTGCTGAGCACGCCAAGCAACCCCGCAGAAGCCGTTGTGCAGGGCGTCTCGGAGCTTCTTGAAAAGTTCTCCGGCTCGATCGCCATCGAAAATTTGCAGATCCTCGGCGCCACGACGGTCGTCACCAATGCTGTCCTCGAACGCAAGGGCGTCGAAACAGGCTTCGTTACCACGAACGGCTTCCAGGACATGCTGCGCATCCGCAACGAAGGCCGGTACGATCTCTACGATCTCAACATCAAATATCCCGATCCCCTCGTAACCCGTGCCAATAGCTTCGGCGTCGAGGAGCGTATCGCGGCCGACGGCGAGGTCATGACGGAACTTAGTGAAGACAGCGTGCGCGAGATTGCCGGCCGCCTGCGCGAGAAGGGTGTTCGTTCAGTGGCGGTGTGTTTGCTGCATGCCTACAAATATCCGCAGCACGAAAAGCGCGTGGCGGCCCTTCTTCGCGAAGAGAACCCGGATATCTTCGTCTCGATCTCGTCCGAGGTTTGCCCGGAAATGCGTGAGTTCGATCGCGCCTCGACCACGGTTGTCAACGCCTATACCCGCCCGCAAATGGCAGGGCACGTCGCTCACCTTGAACGGGAGTTTGCCGGGAGAGGCATCGATCGTCAGGTTCTCTGGATGACGTCTTCGGGCGGTCTCGTGCCGAGCCGTCGGGCTGCGGAGCTTCCGGTCCGCCTGATCGAATCCGGACCCGCGGCCGGTGCTGTCGCCGCCGCCGAGTTCGGTCGTGTTGCCGGCGAAACGAGCGTGCTGTCCTTCGACATGGGCGGAACGACGGCAAAACTCTGCCTCATCCCGAACGGCGAGCCCAACGTCGGCACGGATCTCGAGGTCGCCCATTATCAGCGCTTTCGCAAGGGTTCCGGCTTTCCGCTGAAGATCCAGTCGATCCAGATGATCGAGATCGGCGCGGGCGGTGGTTCGATCGCGGCCAAGAACCCGCTTGGCCTTCTTGACGTCGGCCCGCATTCGGCAGGCGCCATGCCAGGCCCTGCCGCTTATCAGCGCGGCGGCAGCCAGCCGACGGTTACGGATGCCGACATCCTGCTCGGCTACATGGGGACGGAATCTTTCGTCGGCGGCTCCTTCAAGGTCTCGAAAGATGCTGCATACAAGGCGATGGAAAAACTCGCCCTTTCGCTCGACGTCTCGGTAGAGCGCTGCGCCTGGGGCATTCATGATCTCGTCAACGAGTCCATGAGCAAGGCGGCCGCCATGCACGCGACGGATCTCGGCGTCGATCCGCGATCTCTTCCGATGGTGGCCTTCGGTGGCGCAGGTCCGGTCCATGCGTATGGCATCGCCCGCAAGCTTGGTATCAAGCGGATCATTTGCCCGACCGGCGCGGGTGTCAGCTCGGCAATCGGCCTGCTGATCGCGCCTGTTGCGGTGGATCTCTCGATGAGTCATCCGATGCCCGTCAACGCTTGGGATATCGGTGAGATGATCCGTATTCTCGACGAGCTGGCGGCACAAGGTGCGGAAGTGGTATCGGCTGCGGGAGTGGCGAAGGAGACGATCTCCAATCGGTTCACCGTCGACATGCGGCATGTCGGCCAGGGGCACGAGATCACGGTGGTCTTGCCGGATCGCACTCTCCCCAAGGAGGAATTTCTCAAGCAGCTCACCGACAACTTCTTCAAGCTGTATCGCGAACTCTTCGGCCGGACCGTGGCCGCGCCTGTCGAGGTCATCACCTGGCGTCTGCGCGCAAGTGGCGAGAAGGATCAAGTCACCCGTCCTCACGAGACGCGGGCGGAAGAGGCCAGGAAGGGTAGCCGCCAGGTGTATTTCCAGGAGCTGGGCGCTTATGCGGACACCTCGGTCTACGACCACTACAAGCTTCCCGTGAACCACGAGATCGAGGGACCTGCCATTGTCGAGCAGCGTGAGTCGACCGCTGTCGTCGGGCCGAGCGGTATCTTCCATGTCGACGTAAGCGGCAATCTCATAATCAACATTCTCTAGGGAGATATCCGATGTCGAAGCCCGTCACCGATTTCAACGATCCGATCAACCTTCAAGTCATGTGGAACCGTCTGATCTTCATCGCCGACCAGGCCGACAACGTGCTCGGCAAGACGGCATTCTCGCCAATCGTGCGCGAAAACCATGATTACGTGACCGTTCTCCTCGACAGCAAGGGCCGTGCGCTCGCCCAGTGCACCTGGTCGATTCCGGTCTTCATCACGTCGCTGCCGGCTGCGGCACAAAAGTTCTTTCTGCCGAAATTTCCGGCCGAAACACTGGAAGAAGGCGACGTTCTTGCCACCAACGATCCGGAGATCGGAACAGGCCATCTTCCGGACGTGACGATGATCACCCCGATCTTCAAGAGCGGCAAAGTCGTCGCCTATGCCGGATCCATTGCGCACCTCCCGGACATCGGCGGTGCGCCGCTTCACTCGGAGGCCAGCGATATCTTCGAGGAGGGCATCCGCTTCCCGATCGTGAAGTTGCTTAAGGCGGGCGTTCCGAACAAGGATGTGTTCGACATCATCGAAGCGTCTGTTCGCCTGCCGACCGAAGTGCGTGGCGATCTCGAATCCATGATCGCCGCGAACAACGTCATGGGCCGCGAACTCGTCAAGTTCCTGGATGAATACGATCTCGACGACGTCGACGGCTTGGCGGAAGCGATCCACACGCGCTCCGAGGCGCAAACCCGCAAGGCAATCCGCGAGTGGCCAAACGGCAGGTATCCGGCAGAGATGTTGCTCGATGGCTATGACGTCGACATCAAGCTCAAGGCGACCGTGGTTGTGAACGACGATTCGATCCATGTCGATTACACCGGCACGTCGCCGCAGGTGCTGCATTCGATCAACTGCCGCACGAACTATCGCTATGCCCATTCGGTCTATGCGCTGAAATGCCTTCTCGATCCGGATACGCCAAACAATGAAGGCTGCATTACGCCTATCACCGACGATGCCCCATTGGGATCGATCCTGAATCCCGAACAATGGACGGCCGGCAATTCGCGCAATCTCATCGGCCATGCCATTCCCTCGCTGATCTTCAAGGCCCTTGAAGGCGTCGTACCCGACAAGGTCATGGGCGATAGTGGTGGCGCGCCGATCTGGGCCGCAAACTGCGTCGGCCGTCGCGATGACGGCTCGCAATATGGTTCGGTTCAGAATTTTCATGGCGGGCAGGGTGCTCGTGCAGAGTTTGACGGCCTGGACACGCTGAGCTTCCCGTCTAATTGCAAGGTTACCGCGATCGAGATGTTCGAGATCGCTGTTCCCGCGCTGACGGAGTGCAAGGAACTGATTGCCGACTCCGGCGGCGCCGGCAAGTATCGCGGGGGGCTCGGCCAGCGCGTTGTCCTTCGCAACCTCGGCAAGTCGCCGATGAACATCTATCTGGCATCCGAACGCGTCCGTCACCCGTGCTTCGGCGTGGTCGAAGGCCAAAACGGCACCGCTGGCAAGGTCATGAAGAATGGGCACCCGCAGTTCCCCAAGGGCAAGGTCGTTCTCAAGACGGGAGAGCGGCTCGAGGTCGAAACACCCGGAGGAGGCGGTTGGGGGCGAGCGAGCGAGCGTTCCGTCTCATGTATCAAGCAGGATCTTGCCGAGGGCTTGATTAGTCCGCAGGCCGCGAAGACCGTTTATGATTATAAGGGTACCGGCGCGGTCGCAGCAGAGTAGGAGAGAATAATGGGCTTGCTTGAGGGAAAAGTCGCTCTCGTTACCGGAGCCGGCACGGGTATCGGCAAGGAGACAGCATTGCTTCTCGCGAAGGATGGCGCAACCGTCATCCTGACCGGCAGACGGATCGAACCCCTGAAGGAGGTCGCGGCCCTCGTCGAGGCAGCTGGCGGCAGGGCATTTGCGAAATCTCTCGACATCGAATCGCGCTCGGACATTTTCGCGGTGGTCGGATGGGTGAAGGAAAGCGTAGGCCCGGTCGACGTGCTGGTGAATAATGCCGGCAGCGCCAGCAAGGTGTTGAATGCTCGCTTTCTCAGCGAAGAGGAATGGAATTCCACCGTCAACGTCAATCTGACGGCGGTTTTCAATCTGACCCAGGCGGTTCTTCCCGACATGATCGCGAAAGGCGAGGGAACGATCATCACGGTCTCGTCGCTGGCAGTACTCAATCCAAACCTCCTAGGGGGTGCTGCCTATGGTGCCGCGAAGGCGGGCGTGAAGAACTTCATGACGTTCCTGCACAATACCTACAGGAACCAGGGCATTCGGGCGACGACCATCCTGCCTGGCGAAACGGACACGCCGATCATGAACAACAGGGCGCGGCCGCCGCTCGACAGCGAGCGCGCGATCATGCTGAGCCCGCATGATGTCGCTCGGGCAATTGCGTTGTGCGCCAGCCTGCAGAAGGGCGCGACGATCCCCGAACTGCACATTTGCCCGACCTTCATGCGGGATACCTCGGCTGACATCGAGGTTGCCCGCTGGGTAGGCGCCCCGGCCGACACGCCGGACCTGCCAAAAAAGAAGTAATAGGAGGAGCACATCATGAATGGTGCAAGATTACGCGCCCGCCTTCAGGCCGGCGAATCCATAACCATGTTCACGCCACACCACGCCTCCTCGGGTCTTGCTGCCCGCCTGATCGAACTCGGGGCGGACTTGGTGTTTGTCGATTGCGAGCATGGTACCTGGAGCTTCGAGGATGTCCGCGAAACCTCGCAGATCGTTCGGTCTGTCGGCGGCGCCGCGATCATCCGCCCTCACTCGCATGAGCGACCGACCATTATCAGATATCTGAATGCTGGCGCTGACGGGATCATGGTGCCAATGGTGGACAACGCCGAACAGGCGAGCGCCATTGTCGAGGCTGTCCGATACGCGCTGCCGTCGGACTATGAAAAGCGTCTGGTCATCGCAATGATCGAGACCGTCGAGGCGATCGACAATCTCGACTCGATAGTTGCAGTCGAGGGCATAGACGTCTTGTTTATCGGGCCAGGCGACCTCTCGCAGAACATGGGTTTTCCGCCGGCTCCTCCTTTTGGCGAGGCGCGACCGGTCGAAGTGCAGGAGAAGGTGGCGGAAGCGGTCGGAAAGATCCGTTCCGCCGGCAAGGTCGCTGGCACCCTCGTTACAGCGGACGAATTGCCGGGTTGGCTTGAAAGGGGTGTGCAGTTTTTTTACATCCATTCTGACCCCTTCTTGAGACGAGGCATCACGGCAGTAAGACAGATGTTAGCATGACCTACTAATATCCCCCTTCATGAAGGCTGCCAACATTTTGCGGCGGGGGTCGCCCAATAGAAGGCTACAGACCACCTGCACTGGCCAATGATTCAGAGATCTCTCCTTGATCTTGAGGGGTGTGACGCCACTGCGTGTCGGCCCCATTTCTGATGGGGGCTCGTAGAATGTCACCTCAACAATTCGGCAATGAGTAGCGTAGTAGCTCTAGCTTGAGAAGCTCGGGCTCTAACCGGAGGCGACCGCCAATGGCTAAATGCTCGGAAGATCCAGGCTGTCGAGCCCAAACGAAACATGGGAGTATAGTCCCAACAAACTCATGTCATCCCCGCCCTGCGAAACTCAGCGCGACGACGGTCACCGTTCGATCGGGGCTGCGGGAAGACTTTCATCCGCACTCAATTAAGCAGGAGATCGTCTGACCCCAAGGCAGCATCGGCAGGAAGACTAGCTGTTGGCTCGAAAAGCTAGGGGCACGATATCACCTCTTCGAGGACGCCGGTGCCGAGATCATCCTTGCCTCGCCGAAGGACGTCCTGCCGCCGCTCGATCCGCACAGAGACGAGCCGACATTCCAAACCGACCTCGCGCGACGCTTCAACGTCGCCGACGCGGGCCGGGCGCCGCTCGCAGACACCGTCTGCCTCGACAGCGTCGACGCGAATAATTTTGGCACGATCTTCTATCCCGGCGGACACGGCCCGTCATAGGCTCGAGCTGATTGAGTCCCCGGCGCATGGCAAGCCGATCGTCCTCGTTTGCCACCCACCGGGTGTCCTGCGGCACGTGGCCAATCTTGATGGCACCGCGTTAGCTCAAGGACGCTGCGTCACTGGCTTCACCAATACCGAGGAAGCTGTTGTGGGGTTGACCAATAATGATCGCCGACGGCGGCGCACGTTATGTCATCCTCGGTCACTCCGAGCGACGTCAGGAGCATAGCGAGACTAATAGTGACGTCCTTCGAAAAGTGGAACGGGGAATTGCCGCGGGCCTCGTTGTTATTCTCTGCATAGGCGAAACGGAGCATGAAATGGTCGACGGCTCCACGGAGGTTGTTCTTCGTCGGCAACTGGAGGAGTGTCTACCCCACGGCGTCCACGCCTCGCAGGTCATCGGTCGCCTACGAGCCGATATGGGCGATCGGAACCGGACGCGTGCCGACACTTGATCGCATCGCCAAAAACCATTCGTTCATTCGAGGGACGCTCAACCATCTCGTTAACAACGGCGGAGCTGTTCGGATTCTCTATGGCGGATCGGTGAAACCTGACAACGTGACCAATATTAGTCGCATCGACGAAGTCGATGGGATGCTGGTCGGTGGAGCGAGCCTCGAGTCACGTGACTTTCTGGCGATATCGACAGCGTTTGCCGGCTGATCTCGGCTCCTAATCAATGCCGTTAAAGGCATATGTCAGTAGTTTTCGGAATGATGTATCCCTACGCGGTGGTAGGATCTTGCCAATGTCGCAGTATCCTTTTGAAGTAGCCCTATAATTAGACTGTGCAACGCTGTCAGCGATTGCGCATCGGCCCGCGTTCAAACCGCTAAAATGTGATTGATGAGGGTATAATCCTAAATCAGGAGGGCCGTAATCTTCTCTTTTGAAATGGCTGGTGAGAAATAATATCCCTGAATGAGATCGCATTCCCGTGCCGTTAGAAAGTCCAGCTGCTCTCTGGTTTCGACTCCTTCGACAACCACCTTGAACGACATGACTTTCGCGAGATTTATGATCGCTGCGATCAGATTGCATTGTTTTTCGTCGTCAGGAATTCCGACGACGAAGCTTCGATCGATTTTAATGCAGTCGCAGGGGATTTCCCGCAGATAGGAGAGAGAAGAATATCCCGTGCCGAAGTCGTCTAGCGCGATCTGGACACCCATATCCTTCAGCTCCCGGAGCAGAGGGGTGACCTCGTCTTCGCGTTCGATGTAGGTCGACTCCGTTATTTCGATGCCGAGTTGGCCTGCGGGGAAGCCGGTTTGTTCCAAGATCCCACGCAGAACGGATGTGAAGCGGCCAAATCTAAGTTGGCTTGCCGATATGTTCACGGATATGGTGACTGGCGTATGACCGTTTTCCAGCCACTCCTGGCCGTCTCGACAGGCTTTTTCGAGAACATATTCCCCGAGAATATCGATAAGCCCTGTTTCCTCCGCCACCGGAATGAAATCGCATGGAGGAATGACGCCAAGTTCCGGATCGGTCCATCGGACAAGCGCTTCTATGCCACGCAATGCATGGGTCACAGTATCGAACTGGGGTTGATAGTGAACGTCGACCTGGCCCGCCGCGAGAGCGTTTTTCAACTTCAGGCTCAGCTTCATCCTTTTCTGGCTCTCAGCAGTCAGTCCCTCTTCATAGACAGCATAGGAGCCACGTTTATTGCGCTTTGCTTCGTAAAGTGCTGCGTCAGCCTCAAGGAGCAGGTCATTCTCGCTGGCTTCGTGCCGGCTGCTGACCCCGATAGTTGCGGAGGCGATGAATTCCAAGCCGTTCTCGATACGAACTGTCTGGCTAAAAATCGCCTGTATATCCTCAAGGATGGCCCGGATGAATCCGTTGTCGCTGGAGTGAATTAAAAAAGCAAACTCATCGCCGCCGATACGGCATAAGACATCATCGGCAACCAAATCCCGCTTGCGGACCAGGTTCAGACGGTCGGCAATGATACGCAACACCCGGTCACCCACGCCGTGGCCGTAGCTGTCATTGATGTCTTTGAAACGATCGAGATCGAGAATGATAAGTGTATGTGGAATATTCTGAAGGCGGCTTAGGCTCTTGTCGAGCGCGTGGCGGTTGAGGAGCCCGGTCAGATGGTCATGGGATGCGAGATACTCCAGCTTTTCTTGTGTGTTCTTCTGCTCTGTAATATCCGTCAACGAATAGACGTAACTTTCGGCTCCTTCCGTATCCTCGCCGGCTGGCGTTATCGAAAGTATGCCGGGCTTTTTCCTGTCTCGGCCGAACATGATTTCGCGCCGCCACTGTTCTTTCGGGCTTTGCGGCAGGATAACCGGTTTTCCGCCGATCCAGAATGCGTTCGCTAGATCGATGCTCGCGGTGTTTTCCTTGATCTCAAGCATTGCCTGGAAGGCATGATTCGCTTTGAGCACATTTCCTTCATGATCAACGATGGCGAGACCTTCGGTGGAGTTCCTGAAAACGATATTGCCGCGCCGGACGTCCTGATCCTTGCTTGCCATCTCCTTGATCAGTTGCGTGCTGCTGGACGCGAGCAAACGCCAGCGAACAGTGTCGACGGCGAGAAAATCCGCGAATGCCTGCCGTTTCCGCATCACGAACAGAGCGAGCGGCACGCTATAGGCCACTGCCATAAGAATTTTCGCGTCGAGCCCTCCGAAGACGATCGCAGCGATTTCCGCGCTGATGCCGAAAGCGATGAAAGGAAAGGCGATGCCGTCCAGTATGAGGACGAGCATGAATGAGAGAATATAGATTGTCGCCGTAACGACGAGTGGAGATTTTCTTTTCTTTGTGAGCTCGAAGATGAACAGAAGGAGCAGGAGTTCCGCGACGATGAGAAACCCGCCAAGCGCGATCAGAGGCGTTGAAATCGCGAACAGATCGGACGGTACGCCATGCGGATTAACAATTCCCCTGGTTTCGAGAATGGAATGAGTCAGGAAGGAAAAGATGATGTTGAAGATATCGACCAGAACGACAAGCCGAACCAGATGGCGAAGGATGAAGGCGTCCTTTTCGATCCAGACGAACATCACGGATGTCATCATGAAGGCGCCATAGCATAAATTGCCGCCGGAGATGACGATATCGTCGGTGATCGGCAAGGAATAGACATTCCCCATGAAGCCACCGATCAGAAGAACGAGCGAGATGTAGACGTAGAAATGTACCCTGCGCAGCGGGCCGGAAATCGTAGTGAAATACAAAGGAAACAAAGAGAACGCGACAAGCTGCGAAATCAGCAAAAGAGCCATGGTAATTGATCCTTTGATCGCCTCGCACATGCTGCATTTATAGAGCCCTGCCGCCTTTCGGCTGCGTTACTCAGCCTATTGGGATCGATATAAATTTCAGTTACTGCTCTCTCGCGATTGGAATTGGTGACGGTAAAGCAGGGTAGAAGTCCCACTGTCATATCTTCTGACACGATCAGCATCGGTCTGGCAGATCACCGCCTGAATCGGCGACTGCTTTCTTAAGAATGGACAGACAGCTCTTGACCTCATCTCGCTCCTTGCATGGTTACGGACAATTTTCCAAAAGCCATCTTCCTGGCGTGGGCGACTGCGCGAAACGGATAGCGTGTCGAATGTGCATAAGAGCAACACGCGATCCGCTGCCACCTGGTCTAATGGTGCTTCACCTCAAACCAGGCCGCCGGCTGGACTTCCAAAGCGATGAATGATCTCCTAGCTTGCCCCAGGTCTTTCCCTCAATCTGTCCGGACGAAGCCAAAACATGAGCAAGCTCTTCACCTCTATCAAAACAGGCAGCCTTTCAATGCCCAATCGCGTGGTCATCGCGCCGATGTGCCAGTATTCAGCCGAGGCAGGCCGGATGACCAGTTGGCACATGATCCATCTTGGCCAGCTCGCATTGTCTGGGGCAGGGCTCCTGACCATTGAGGCCACGGCGGTCAGCCCCGAGGGACGCATCAGCTATGCCGATGTCGGCCTGTGGGACGACGCCACCGAAGCGGCGATGGTCCCTGTTCTAAAAGCGATCCGGCAATGGTCCGACATCCCGGTCGCGATCCAGCTTGCTCATGCCGGGCGCAAAGCTTCGACTGAAAAGCCGTGGCTGGGCGGGGCGCAAATCCCGCCCGGTCAGTCCAACGGCTGGCAGACCGTCGCACCCTGCGCGCTGCCCTTCACCCCAAATACCCATGCGCCAGAGGCGCTGAACAAGGTCGGGATGGAGCGCATCCGCGACGCCTTCGTCGAGGCAGCCCGGCGTAGCATGCGGCTGGGCATCGACGCGATCCAACTGCATGCCGCTCATGGCTATCTCCTGCATCAGTTTCTTTCGCCACTGTCGAACGATCGCGATGATGCCTACGGCGGCAGTCTTGAGAACCGCTTGCGCTTTCCACTGGAAGTCTTCGAGGCGGTGAAGACCGTCGTTCCAGCCGATTATCCGGTCTCGGTCCGAGTGTCGGGTATGGATTGGGTGGATGGAGGCTGGGACGTTGGAGAGACCATTGCGTTTGCGCAGGAACTACAAAAGCGCGGCTGCGCGGCCATCCATGTATCCAGCGGTGGGTTAGGCCCGCGACAGAAGATTCCGGTCGCTCCGGGCTATCAGGTACCGCTGGCCCGCGCGGTCAAGGCGGCGGTTGACATGCCCGTGGTGGCAGTTGGGTTGATTACCGATTTCGACCATGCCGAATCGATCGTGGCGACGGGCGACGCCGACATGGTCGCCCTTGCGCGCGGGATACTTTACGATCCACGCTGGCCTTGGCACGCAGCGGCACATCTCGGCGCGCAGGCACGGGCTGCTCCCCAATATCTGCGCTGCCAGCCCCGCATCCACCGGCAGTTGTTCCTCGATACATGAGGCATTAGCGAGCGAGGTGTACAGTCGACTTGCTACACGGAAAGAACGGGAGCGCATCGCGCGACGGCAAGCCTTTACAAAAGGGAACTGTTCTTCGCATATCTGGCGAAACAAAGGCGGAGCAAACTCCAGGCAACAACGCCAATGCTGTCGTGATTTTTGTTGAGGGCGGGAGCTGGACATGACGTGGAGGTAGCATCGATTTGCTGAAGATAGCGGAGGGTTCGCTTTGGCATCAAATGGGGATAGTACCAGTTAAGCCACAATCAGCGATAGCGCGCATCATGCGCATCGCATCAGCGTGTGGTTTCGAAAAGGCTACGAGCCACCGCGAGGACATGTTTCGGCACGGGTGAAGGCTTTCCAGCCTTATCGATGGCGATGAGCATGGCGGCGGCCGCGCAGGCGACCTTGCGAAGTTGATGTACACGAAAATCTCGTGGATTGGGCTGCTCGAGGTCGATATCGTTCAGGCTACTGGCGAAAATCTTTATCCAAGGCTGCTCGCTGCTCTTTATGAGCTTTGAAAAAGCGGCAAACGTAGTAGGTTTGCCAAACGAAAAGCCGGTCGAAGTGATTGTTGCCGAAGTGACGATAGGAGTTGCTCCAGATACTGTGGTGATTGGTTTATCCGCAGCTGCAAGTACCAGTTCAATTACGCGTTGCTCCCCATGTGGTCCCGGAATAAGATGGTGAGATTAAATTTGAAGATTGACGGTCTGTTGTCCAGGCGTTGCAGATTGCTCGATACGGAATTCGCTATTGCAGGTCTTGGGCTCTTTGGCGAAATTGAAAGCGATGGTGATGGATAGGGCATGGGTTCAGGCAACCGAGCCATGTCGACAGGCGGCGTGATCTGTTGAAAGCGTTCGCGGCAGGTCTGACAGCGAATGACCCCGTGGTGATCGACGAAGTTTGGCAACGCGTCCCCAGTGGCGATAGCTGTCACGCCGCATGTGGAGAAAGTGATGAGTGAAAACCCATAGGAGGTGTGCATCTTTGCCCGCCGCAAGATCGAGGCGGACACGATCAACGCAGGCGTTCTGAAGCAGCTTTATGCCGACGGATTCTTGCCCAAGGTTTGTATCCCCAATGAACCGATCAAGGTAGTCCGCCGTCAGGCGACGCGACGCAATCAGATCGTCCGGCAGAAATCGTGATTGTAGAATCTCATTCAGTCGATCCCTACGGTCATTTCATACCGTAGTGCCCGCATGCCGGCCTGAGCGGCGTCGAAGGGCAAGTCGGCATTGAGCGAGTGGATTGTACAGTAGGACGAGCGCCTCACCATTGATTGGCATATTCACAAGGTTGACAGGCTGGGTGACGATCTGACGGTCCGTCAGCAGTAGCTAGCAACCGGTGAACCTAGCACCTCCAGTCGTGGAGTTATCCCAAGTCCTGGAAGTTCGGGAGCGGTAATGCGCCCATTCCTGACATCAAACGGACCGTCCGCTGTCTTAAGAGCCACGATGTCGCGGCTCTCAAGAATGCAACGCAGATTTTTTTCGGGAATGGTTTGCCCAAGATGGACGATCGCCGCAAAAGCAATGTCTGAACCCGTCGTCTCCTGAATACTCATGGTGTATCCTGCAGCCAAGCAAATATCCCTGTGCCGGCGGCCCTTCGTCAAGCCTCCATTCTTCGAGACCTTCAACCCAATCCCTTCGGCGGCATCGTCGGCAATGAGCTGGATAATGTTTGGATCATCGATTGCGAGTTCATCAAAAAAGATCGGAACATTTGACCTGCGGCGTAGAGAAACGCATTCCCGCCATGTAGCGCAAGGCGCTTCCAAAACGAAATCCAAGCCGTGTGGGAGCAATCTCAGCATACGAAGGGCGGACTCGACTGTCATACCACCGTTTGCATCTACAATATAAAATTCGCCCGGCTGCTTGTCGGCGAGCGCTGCCGCTATTCGCTCCGCATCAAGAGCGGGGTCGTCGCCTATCTTCACAGAATGGCCGACGTAGCCCTGAGAACGATGTTCAGCGACTCTCTTTCTCATCTCCTCAGGTTCGCCCATGTAGATCGAAGAAATGACCGGCATTTTGACGTTGGTGCGCCCTCCAAGAAGGTCGCAGACCGGCATTCCCACCGATTTGCCGAAGATATCCCAACACGCGACGTCGATGGCGGTCTTTGCGTGAGAATGCCCGACAAGCGCTGTGTCCATTGTCTCGTATACGCGATCGACGCGTCTTGGGTCGAGTCCGATCAGGCTCGGCGCCAATTCGGCGATACCCGCGCGAACGCCCAATGCGTGGGCTGCGATCCAGTTCGGGCCAAAGGGGGTACTTTCACCCCATCCTTCGGTTCCGTCTTGTGTTATAATCCGAACGATTGTGGCGTCGAAACTGGTATACTCACGTCCGCCAGACAGTTTGTAGACACCGCCGGCATATGGAAGATCGACCTGGAAAACGTCGATCTGCTTGATCTTCAGTTCTTTCATTTCAATCACCATTGTTCAAGGGATGACAAGGACCAGCTTGCCGCTGACGGTCTTGGATAGGAAATCTTTCTGTGCTTGCACGATCTGGTGGAGCGGATAGGTTCGGCCGACATTGGGCTTGATCTCTCCGCGCTCCACGTAAGAGACTAGGTTTTCGACAACGACGTCGTCCTGGAATGTGCAGCCGAGAAAGGTAAGATCCTTGAGGTAGAGTGTACGGACGTCTAGTTCGACGATCGGTCCAGCAATCGCCCCGGCAACGGCGTAACGCCCCCCTCTCTTGAGAACATCAAGCAGTTCGGGAAAAGTGGGGCCTGCAGCGACATCGATAACGACATCGACGGCATTCTCGCCTACTGTTTCGAGAAGGCTTTGCTCACGAGACACGACGCGGTCGGCACCGAGTGCACGAACATGGTCGCGCTTTTTATCGCCCGACACTGCGATGACGGTCGCTCCCCGGCGTTTGGCGAGCTGTACAGCGGAAGAACCCACCCCACCGGACGCGCCAGTAATGAGAACGGTTTCTCCGGCGATAACCTTTGCCCGATGGAGCATTCCTTCTGCGGTCGAATAGGCGCATGGGAGAGTGGCAAGTTCGACGTCATTCCACTTACTGTCTACCTTCAAGGTTTCGCGAGAGGGCGCTTTGGCAAATTGGGCGAATGCTCCGTCGCATTCGGAGCCGAAGGTCCAGCACTCCCAAGGACGGTAGTCCACATATGTGCGCAGCAGGTTTCGCACAATGACCCGCTCGCCGATTCTTGCTGGATCAACGCCTTCGCCTGCCGAGACAATGCGACCGCAGCAATCCGCTCCCTGTATGCGCGGAAACTTGAGAGCCTCTCCGGTCCAACTCGCATCCTCGTTTTCTGTCGAAGCGAATCCGGTACCGCCCCCGTGTGACGTTCCTTCTCGGACGGCTTTTGAGTACCATCCAATGCGGGTGTTGATGTCAGTGTTGTTGATTGCGGCTGCAGCGACCTTGATGAGCACTTCGCCCGGCCCCGGACTGGGGACAGGAAGATCGGTGCGGAACTCCAGCTTGTCGAAGCCGCCATGCCCTGTCAGGACGACGCCTGACATGGTCTTTGGGATCGTTTGAGAGGCAAATTGGCCCTCAGGATCGGTGCTATTCATATCCAGATCCTTCACGTTGGATATCCTGTTTCGACCATTGTGATGATGTAGCCGCTTTTGATACTTCTCATCCAAAAGAGGCGATAGGCGCGTCGAACAGGCTTTCGTCCGGAATGACGCCCAGGCCAGCACCGCTTGGCAGTTTGATATGGCCGCCCTCGATATTGATGCCGTTTTCAGGATCGAAGTTCCCCTCGATATAGGGCTGGGCCAACCAGACACCTTCGCAAAGGCGGGGTTGGACTGTGGCGCCGATATGAGTGCAGGCAGCTGCGATGATATCGCCGCCCCATGCGTCGTCGCAAGTATGGGGCATGGTTCTCGCCTCGCAGATGTCGCGGAACGTTGCCATCGCATGCAGCCCGCCAATGCGGGTAACTTTCATACCAAAGCCATCGCAGACGCCGTCACCAATGGCCCGCAGCACGGTTGCGAGATCTTCGCCGTTCTCATCGAGATACACTGCATGATGCAACTGGCTGCGGATCGCCTTGATCTCCTCGATCGTGTTGCAGGGTTGTTCGAGGATGAAGGGAATGTCTAGACATTCCCGACTAAGTCGCAATGTATCACGCGTTGTCAGAGATCGATTGCCATCGACGGCAAGGCGCATTCGGCCGCCGACGCGCTCCCAGACCTTTCGCACGACAGCGATGTCGACCGCGACGTCACGGCCGCCGATTTTGATCTGCATTCTCGGATAGCCCTCACGGGCTCTCTCTTCGGCAATACGCGCGATCTCCTCGGGCTCTCCAATGCCGGATGCATAGTAAGAAGGGACACGCTCGGTCACCGCGCCGCCAAGCAGATCTGCAACGCGGGCTTTGAAATGTTTTCCCATAAGGTCATACGCCGCGATGTCTACAGCTGCCTTCGCATAGCGATGACCATTGAGCAAACCATCCATCGTGCGGCGTAGAAGGAGAGGCTGGATGGGATTGGCTCCGATAAGACCTTGCGCCATTTCCTGCAGGGCGGCGACTGCGCCTCTGGAATGCTGCGGTTGATAGGTGGGACCAACCGGACATGTCTCGCCCCAGCCGAACAGACCGTTATCTGCGACGAGCTTCACCAACGTCGTATCGAGCGAATAAACCTTGCTGCTGGCGATCGTATATGGGCCATTCTTCACGGGCATGGTGTGCGAATAGACGTGTATCTCAGTGATCTTCATTAACTTGCTCCAAGAAAAACGACCGCCGGGAAAACGGTGGCCAAGCATTGAAAGAGATGTCAGTGCTGAGTGTTGAGCTCGTCGACGGCCGGGATTTCGCGCTTGCGCCGCTCGATATAGTCGCGCAGTGCCTCATCGATCCCTTCATCGAGTTTTGGTTCCTGATAGTCGTCCAAGAGGCGCCTGGCATACCGAAGGGCGCGCTCGGTGACCTCAACGCTTCCTTCTGCCTGCCATTGCTCGATGGAGTCGTTGTTAAACAACTTCGGCATGAAGAAAGCGCGCTGGAAATTCGCCTGCGTATGGGGATGGCCGAGATAATGCCCGCCGGGACCGACATCACGGACAGCTGCCAGTGCCTCATCGAAATCGTCCCATCGCACGCCTTCGCCCATCCTGTATCCCATCGCACACATCTCGGCGTCGACCACGAATTTGGCGACACTGCAATGCATGCCTGCTTCGTTCCAGCCGGCTGAATGCCAGATATAATTGGCGCCCGCGTGCAGGACGGCGTTCATAGTCATCGCGCTTTCATATCCGGCCTGGGCATCGAAGGTTTTCGCTCCTCCCAGAAGGTTGGACGTTCGCCATGGTACGCCATAGAATCGAGCCATCTGACCGATCATGAAGTTCATCAAGCTGATCTCCGGCGTTCCCGCCATTGGAGCGCCCGACTTCATCGAGACGGTTGACAGATAGTGACCGTAGATCGCGGGGCAGCCTTTGCGGATCACCTGGGTGTAGGCAAGTGCCGACAAAGCCTCAGCGTTCAACTGCGCGACTGCGGGTGCGACCGAGGCTGGCGTATTGGCTCCGCCGAGAACAAACGGCGAGCACAGGACAGGCTGGTTGCGGCGGCAGAAGGCGCGCATCGCCGATAACATGGTTTCGTCCCATACCAGGGGCGAATTGCCATTGCAGTTGCCGGTGACGACCGGCGTTTGCTCCATTGTGTCTTTGCCGAACAGGATTTCGCACATATCCATGACGTCTTCGGCATTCTTGCCTGAGGTTGTCATGCCCATGAATGTCTTGTCGCTGTATTTCATCGACGAATAAGTGATTGCCAGATGGCGGTGGCTAACCACCATATCCATCGGCTCGACGATGTGATGCGCGGTCGAGTGCAGCGCTGGCGACATGTGAGCCAGCTTGTGAAACATGTTCAGGTCGGCAATCGTCGGCCAACGGCGCTTGTCTTCGAGGTCGCGGATAAACGGTGCCCCCGTCATCGGAACGAAGATGGAATTCTTACCGCCGAAAGGCAGGCTTTTGTCGGGATTGCGTGCGAGATAAGTCCAACTCGACGGTATGGTCGAAATCAGTTCGCGGACGAGTGCACGATCCAAATGAACACGTTCGCCGCGCACGTCCGCTCCCGCCTCCTTCCACTGTTCGATCGCGATTGGATCGCGGAATATGACTCCTACCTCTTCGAGGATCGACATCGACGCATTGTCGATCTTGGCTACATGCTCTTCGTCCATTAACTCGGTGACAGGGAGATTTCGGTGAAGGGCTGGTAGCATTGTAAAATTTGGAGCGTTTCGGAGCGTGCGCCGAGCATCACGGCCTCCGGCTCGGGAGTGTCGAACTGCTTGCTCGCTCATTGACTTATCCCTCCATCAAATCAAGCAAATTTGTGCTTCGGTCGTTCTTCGTCGGCAGTCAGCTTTGCGAACAGTTCGCGCTCAAAAGCGACCGGCGGACAGTTCGCGGATATGTTTCACTCGTCCCGGGCGAGCCATTCCTTCCACCGGAAATACATATTTGCTCCGATCGTGGATAAGGGCGCCGGAATGAGCTTGGTTGGTTGGCCCTCGGCAAGAAAATGTGAAGAGATTTCCGAGGCATGACCGAGTGCGAGATCGGCTGCCCCAATGCCCGTCAGCGTACTACGCACCGTGCCGAGACCGTTGTCGGCGCAGGCGGAAAATAGGCCCGGCTCGAGTTCTCGCATAACGGCGACGCCATTCCAGGTGAGGCATAGATGCCCAGCCCAACTGTATTCCATAGGTACGTCGGCAATCGACGGAAAGCGATCGGCGAACTTGCGGCGATGAATCCCGGCTGCTCGCGCGACGCCTTTTTGCGAGGCCACCATTCCTGGAATGTAGCTGGCGCAGGTTCGCGTCACGATGCGGTTACCACCTTGCGCAGTGTCGATACGGCGCATCGTCGTTCCCATGGGATCCGAAGGCGTGATACCCCAGCGAGGTTGACCGCCGAGCTTTGAAAGGGCCACCTTGTCCAGCTCCACGGTCATCGACGCATAGAGAAACACATGCATCAGCCTGCGGCGTGCGAAACCGAAGCTTTCGAGGTGCCCATTGTTTGCCAGAATGACCTGCGCGCACGAGACGCGACCTTTCGGCGTTGCAAGAACCCAGCCTCCGGTTGCTTGCTCGAGTTTGCTCACAGGGGTATTCTCATAAATCCGGGCGCCGTCGCGGGATAGGCCTGCACTGAGCGATCGGATGTAACCCGCCGGCTGCAGCATCACTGTCCCCGGTGTGTAGAGCCCGGACGTATAATGATAGCTACCGGTGATTTCGTGCATCGACTCGGCGTCGAGCATTTCGTTTGCCTCTCCGAGTTCCGTGAGATGCTCGGCATAGCTGACGTTAAGTTTGTGGCCCTTCCCGGTCGCAGCCCCATTGATCTTGCCCGCGGGGTCGAAAAACGAAGGATCGATCGAATAGTCGTCCACTGCGCCGCGCGCGAATGCGATGGCCGAGCGGTTTAGAGTGGTCATCGTCTTGTCCGCCGCGACCCCCTTTCCGGAGTAGTCGTCCGATTGAAGATCGTGAGGCAGGTCGATCATGAACCCGGAGTTTCGACCGGAAGCACCTTCTGCCAAAGCGCCTGCTTCGAGCACGGCGACACGAAGGTTGGGATCCAGCAGGTGGAGCCTGCGGGCGGCCGAAAGGCCGGCAAACCCGCCACCGACGATGGCGACGTCAACCTGGACGGCTGCATCGAGCGGCGGAAACGGGGCGCGGGTTGGCAGGATCGCGTTCCATGCTGCAGGCCCTCGTTGGATCGGCAGTCTTTCGGCCCTGTGCATTTTTCACCCCACGGCCTCATCGGTGTCGTCAGTGAGATCAAGCCAGATCGTTTTAACCCGGGTATACTGATCGTGGGCCTGTATCCCGTTGTCGCGGCCGCCGAAGCCCGACGATTTGTAGCCGCCAAAAGGTGTTGTGATATCGCCTTCGCCGAAAGAGTTGACGGTCACGGTGCCCGCTCGAATGGCTCTCGCCCCACGGATCGCCCGCTTCGTGTTTGAAGTGTAGATGGATGCCGCTAGGCCGTAATCGGTATCGTTCGCGAGCGCGATAGCTTCTTCAAAGCTTTCCACCGTCAGGACGGAAAGCACAGGTCCGAAGACTTCTTCTCGCACGATCTTGGCATTGCGATCGGAGACGTCAATGATGGTCGGTTCGACGAAACCATCTTTTGCCTTGCCACCAAGGAGGATTTTTTGCCCGTTTTCAAGATACGAACATACCTTATCGAAATGGGCTTTGGAAACCAGGACACCGACGCGATTCTCAGGGTTCAGCGGATCACCCATCGGCCATTCGCGCGCGTGCGCGATGATCCGCTTCATCAGTTCGTCCTTGATGCTGCGCTGGACGATGAGGCGTGAAGAAGCCGAGCAGTTCTCACCCATGTTCCAGAACGCGCCGTTGACGATATGCGCGGCAACGCGGTCGAGATTCTCAGCGTCGTCCAGCACGACCGCGGGGTTTTTGCCCCCCATCTCGAGGGTGACTTCCTTGAGGTTTGAATCGGCGGAGTACCGCGGGAAGCGGCGGCCCGTCGCCGTGGAACCCGTAAACGACACCATGTCGACATCCATATGAAGGCCAAGCGGCTCGCCGACTTCGCTACCGCCGCCTGGTAGCACGTTGAAAACCCCGGCCGGAACGCCGGCCTCCATGGCGAGCTCGGCCACCCGAAGGGCCGTCAGCGTGGTCTCCTTGGCAGGCTTCACAATGACGGAATTGCCTGCCGCCAGGGCAGGGCCAATCTTCCACGCCAACATCAGCAGAGGAAAATTCCAGGGCAAGACAAGTCCGACCACGCCGACCGGCTCACGTACGATCATTGCAATGTGGTTGTCCGACGCCGGAGAGACCTGGTCGTAAATTTTGTCGATCAGTTCCGCGTGCCACTTGATGCAATGGATCGTCTCGGGAACGTCGACGTTCTCGCAATCGTAAATCGTCTTGCCGCTATCGAGGCTCTCAAGGATGGCCAACTCGCGTGCGTTGCGCTTCAAGAGTTTGGCAAGGCGGATAAGCGTCTCTTTTCGCTCCCCGGGATGAAGACTTGACCACCTCCCGTCCTCGAAAGCGGCCCGAGCCTTCTGCACGGTGAAATCCACGTCTTCAGCCGCGCAGGATGCTATTTTGGCGAGGACGCTTCCTGTAGCGGGATTGATTGTGTCGAAGGTCTTGCCCGACATCGATGGGCGGAAACTGCCATCGATGAAAGCCTGCGTTGGAAATTCAAGTTTGGCGGCAATCGCCTTATATTCGTCATGCGTCAGTAGATTGCCCATGCTCATGCCTCCGCCTGGATTTCCGCGATCGTACGCTTGAGAACACGCACCACCTGTTCGAGCTGTCGGACGTCGTCTTTGTTCAATGGTTTCAGAGGGGGGCGGGGCGACCCGGCAAAAAGGCCGGCCATTTCACAACCGTATTTGATGCACTGAATGAACTTGCCGCCCTGTTCGAGGACACGCATGAGAGGCATCATCGCCGACATGATCCGTCTCCCTTTGGTGAAGTTGCCCTCAACGACGCACGCTCTATAGAGCGCGATATGTTCTTCGGGCAAAAAATTCGAGCCACCGCAGACCCAGCTTCTCGCGCCCCAGGCAAAGAACTCCAACGCTTGATCGTCCATGCCGCAAGACATATGGATGTGCGGATAGTCGCGTGCGAGCAGGTGGACGCGGTTGATATCGCCCGAGCTTTCCTTGATGGCGCAAAAGTTCCGGCTTCGGCCGACGCGGTCGAGAAACTCCTCGCCCATATGGATCCCCATCCTGCCCGGATAATTGTAGAGCATGATTGGGAGATCGGCTGAGCGATCGATCGCCAGTGCGTTCAGTGCGTTTTCGCGCTCGGTCGGGACGGCGTAGGGAGGTGACCCGACTAGAATGGCCGATGCGCCGATCTTCGCGGCGGTCTCTGCCATATGGATCGAGTCCGGCAGGCGGATAGCTCCGGTTCCGATGATGAGGGGAATACGCTCACCAATGACGTCCTTTGCGAGCTTGGCCATTTCGACCCGCTCTTCCATCGACTGAGCGTAGTATTCGCCAGTCGAACCGCCGTTGATGATACCGTGCACACCCGACGCGACAAGGTATTCGATTATCTTCGCGAACGCGTCCCGGTCGATCGAGCCGTCATCACGATATGGAGTAATGACGGGCGTATATATTCCCTCAAATTTCATTCAATACTCCCTAAGCTATACTATCGGGCACGCGTCCTAGTGGGACGACGAAGCTTGAAGGCGTTACGAAACTTTCGATTTGCGCGCGCGACAGCTCCCAATGGGAAATTGCGAGATCCGCGCAGCCTTCGGCGTCGCCCGCTTCGATTAATGCGATGAACTGGTCATGTTGCTCGACTGCGATGACGCGTTGATCTGCGAGTTCCGGCCGGCGTGTGTTGTAGAAAATCATTCCAATCCGTGCGTGGTCGATCAGCAACCGTCTCAGGCTCGGCATCAGGAACTCATTATCCGCCATCTCGCCCATGATCGAATGGAATCGTTCATTAGTGAGTGTTCTTTGCTCCGTATTGCCGTCACGGATTGCAGCCCGGAACAACAGCTGAATGTCTTTGAGACGCATGATTTGGGCGGTCGTGGCATTCTGTGCTGCCAGCCTGCCGATCGCGGCGTAAATCATCGGGGCCGCAACGAAGAAATTTCTCAGCGATTTGTGCGACATCGGCGCTACCTGTGCGCCGCGGTTTTCGTGGAGAATGAGATAGCCTTCACCTGCGAGCTGCCGCAGAAGTTCGCGTAGCGGTGGACGGGAAATCCCGTAGGCCTCCGCAATTTCCGTCTCATCGAGATAGCTCCCGGGCTCGAGTGCTTCCGTCAAAATCCTGCGACGGAGATCCTCGAGGCAGTTGGTTTTGTTGCGTTTTGCATCAGAAGTCATGGATCGTCCTCAAACGGGGTCTCATTGTTTCGACCTCGTCCCCTACCATAGCAATATTTGTAGCGCTTCATAATACAACTTGTCTACTGGGATAATTTATGTTGTAAAAAGAAAAACGACAAAGGGGAATGAGTGGATGAACACGCAACCTCAAGAAGCCGTCATCAGATGTGAAAGTATCTGGAAGGTGTTCGGCGGTCGGGGAAAGGATGTCGTCCGGGCGGTTAAAGACGGACAACTGACCAAGGCGCAAATTCGTGACGAGCTTGACTGTATTGTCGGAGTGCGCGACGCCACGTTCGAGGTCACTCGTGGAGAGATATTTTGCATCATGGGATTGTCGGGATCGGGTAAAAGCACCCTGATCCGTCATATCAACCGGCTGATCGAGCCGACCGACGGTGCCGTATTCATTGAGGGCCGTAACGTCAACGCCATGGGTTCTAAGGAACTACGGCAATTACGTGCCGAGAAGATCGGCATGGTGTTTCAGAATATGGCTCTGATGCCCCATCGCAATGTTCGCGACAACGTGGCTTTCGCGCTTGAGGTAAGGGGTATCCCCGAAAGTAAACGCCGCCGTGTGGCCCAGGAAGCCATCGAGGCGGTGGAGTTGTCGGGTTGGGAGTCTAAATATCCAGACGAGCTCTCAGGAGGCATGCAGCAGCGAGTGGGTCTCGCCCGCGCGATAGCCGCCGATCCGACCATTCTCTTGATGGATGAACCGTTCTCGGCGCTCGATCCGCTGATCCGCCATCAGTTGCAGGGAAAGTTCATGGAGCTTTCGGCTGAGCTTCACAAAACGACGGTCTTCATCACGCACGATCTTTCGGAAGCAATTCGCATCGGTGATCGCATCGGAATCATGAAAGACGGGGTCTTGGTGCAGGTAGGAACGCCCGAAGAGATCGTCACAAATCCAGCCGACGACTATGTCGCCCAGTTCGTTGGTGGAATATCGAAGCTCGACCTTGTGACTGCCTCCAAGGTTATGCAGCCACTCGAGCAATTCCGTCAAACCCGGAACGGACAAGATTGGTCTGACTGGCCGGTCGCTCGACCCGACGACAAACTCAATGCATTGGTTGACCTCTCGATCGGTGCGACAACCCCCATTCTGGTCAAAGATGGCGGCGCTCCCGTGGGCGTTGTCACCAAGGATGCCCTTCTCCGTGGGATTCAAGGTCGCGACGACCCGGATCCCGCAATGCAGGAGGCCAAGTGATGGCAGACGAGAACAGCATCAACTGGCTGAATCCCTTCCAAAGTATCGACTTGCATATCGCGGATCGGACTGATGGTATCAAGCAGTGGGCGATTGATCACCGAGAGGCGATTCAACCCTTCAAAATCTTCTTCGACGGAATCATTCAAGGAATTGAGCGGGGATTACAGGCAACGCCGCCTCTGATCATGCTCGTCATCATTGTCCTGATCGCTTGGCAGGCTGCCGGTCGTCGCACTGCCGTCTATGTCGCTATTGCATTGTCCGTTTTGGGTTTCCTTTCGCCCGATGCTTGGGGATTGGCGATGACAACCCTTGCGATCGTTGTAACCGCGGTCATCTTCTCTGTGGTCATCGGATTGCCTGTTGGCATCCTGGCGGCGAAGAGCAATCGTTTCGAGGCGGTTCTACGTCCAATCTTGGACACAATGCAGACCATCCCTGCTTTCGTCTATCTCGTACCCGTGGTTATGCTTGTCGGCATCGGAAACGTCTCCGGCGTTCTAGTAACGGTCATATTTGCGCTCGCTCCATTGATCAGGTTGACGTCGCTCGGAATTCGCACCGTCAACCCCAGCGTCGTAGAGGCAGCGAAAGCCTTTGGATCGACGCCAGCACAGGTGCTCTTCAAAGTTGAGTTGCCGATGGCCACACCGACCATTTTCGCGGGTCTGAACCAGACGATCATGCTCTCATTGTCGATGGTCGTTATCGCGTCGATGATTTCGGTTCGAGGTCTCGGAAACGAAGTCCTTCGTGCCATGGGGCGGCTTGATGCGGGAAAGGCCATCGTCGGTGGTCTCGGTATCGTCATTCTCGCAATCGTTCTTGACCGCGTCACTCAGGGACTCAGTCGCTCCGGGCGCGAACGGGGCCATCGTCATTGGTGGCAGACCGGTCCCGTAGGCCTAGTCGCCAACCTTTTCCATAAGCCTGCCCAATAAATAAACAAACCAGAGGAGAATGAGCATGAAGTTATTTTCCCTTACCGCTGCGATCACTCTTTCGCTCGCAGTGACTTCGGTGATGGCAAAGGACAAGCCAGGCGAGGGGATCACCGTGCATCCAGTGATCCAGCCGGTTCTCGAGGAATATTTCCAAGGACGCATTATCGACCGCGCCCTGAAGGATCTCGGGTACACCGTTGCACAGCCCCAAGAAGTTCTCGCCCAGACGGCGCATATCGCAGTGGGAACGGGAGATGCCGACTATTTCACGAACAGTTGGGATAAGTTGCATGAGGCCTTCTTCAAGGAAGCAGGCGGGCCGGACAAGATCAGCAAGGTTGGCACATTAGTTAGGGGAGCGCTACAAGGCTATCTCGTCGACAAGGCAAGCTACGACGCAGGCGTAAAGAGCCTCGCTGATCTGAAAGACCCAAAGATCGCCGCCAAGTTCGATGCAGATGGCGACGGAAAAGCTGACCTGGCAGGTTGCGTGCCCGGTTGGGGTTGCGAGCGAGTGATCGAACACGAACTGGACGCATACGGTCTCCGTGACACGGTTACGCACAATCAAGGCGAATACAATGCGATCATTGCAGACACGATTGCACGCTTCAAAAGCGGTAAGCCAATCCTCTATTATACATGGACGCCTTACTGGGTTTCAGGCGCTCTTGTTCCGGGTAAGGACGTCGAATTTCTAAGCGTGCCGTTCACATCTCTGCCGGATAACTCTCAAGCTAACACGGTATTTAACGGCAAGAACCTGGGATTCCCGGTCGACGATCTCAGGATTGTCGCACGCAACGACTTCCTGAAAAAAAATCCAGCTGCGGCAAAGTTGTTCGAAGTCGCGACGATCGACATCAACGATATTTCAGCGGAAAATAAGCTCATCGCCGACGGTCAAAAATCCTCCGCCGATATCGACAAGCATGTCGATGATTGGATCAAGGCGCATCAGAGCGAATATGACGGTTGGCTCAAGGCAGCGCGCGACGCGTCGAATTGAAGACAATCAACAGGAGCGCTCTCAAGAGCGCTCCACCATCGAAAACGTTGCGCCATGACTCCAACAATCGATTTCGTTTTCCTTCTCATCGAAGATTTTTCGCATCTAGCATTCTCTTGCGCTCTTGAGCCGCTCAGGATTGCGAACTTGGTTGCCGACCGCGAGCTCTATCGTTGGCATCTTGCATCTACGAACGGCCGGTCGGCAACGTGTTCGAATAGAGCGATTACTTTGGTCGACCGCGGTCTATATCCGACTGAAAATCATGAAATGCTGATGGTTGTCTCCGGACTTCACGTTCAGCATCACATCACGCCGGAACTCCTAAAATATCTCCGCGCGGAGAGGGCGCGGGGCACTTCCATCGGAGCCATATGTTCTGGGGCATTTATTCTTGCGGAAGCAGGATTCCTCCAGGAGCGCAAGGCGGCAGTCCATTGGGAATATCACGATGTGTTCGCAGAGCGTTTCCCTGACGTGCGGCTAACGAAATCCGTTTTCGTCGCTGATGAAAAATTTGTGACTGCATCTGGGGGAGCAGCAGTTGCCGACCTCATGTTGCACATGATCTCCGGAGACCACGGAAGAGATCTTGCCTCGGCAGTTGCCGACCAGATGGTCTACAACGCTGTCAGAGAAGGGACCGCTACGCAGAAGGTTTCGATGCGATCACGATATGGATTGCGCAACAGCCGTCTTGGCGAGGCAATTCGTCTCATAGAAGAGCATGTCGAAACGCCGCTTAGCAGTTCGGATATCGCCGACCGGCTCGGCATTTCGACCAGACAGCTCGAGCGAATGTTTGAAAGATACATGAATACCTCCCCGAAAAGATATGTCATGGAGATGAGGCTCAATCGTGCCCGCAATCTCATCGTACAGTCTGATCAGGCACTAACCGAAATCGCGATGGCCTGTGGTTTCACATCCACCTCGCATTTTTCGAAAGCCTACCGGGAGCACTTTGGGAAGACCCCCGGCAACCAGCGATCGACCCTAAATTAAAACTTGGAACACGAAGATCATGAATTACTTTCGCGACAAGACAGCTCTCGTAACAGGTGCAGCCGGCGGGATCGGCGCGGCAATAGTCAAACAATTGCGTACCGAAGGTGCGCGGGTGGCTGTCGCAGACCGCGAGGTCGCTGGCATTGATGCCGAGGCTCATTTGCCAGGCGATCTTCTAGAACCGGCATATGCTGACGGTCTGCCGCAGGCGGCCTTCGATGCCCTTGGCTCACTCGATATCGTCGTCAACAACGCAGGCGTGATCACCCGAGGTTCTGTAATCAACACCACCGACACAGACTGGGCTCTTTCCTTGGGTGTGAACGTGGAGGCGCCATTCCGGGTATGCCGGGCCGCTATCCCGATCATGGCGGAACGAGGCGGCGGCGCAATTGTCAACGTTTCCTCGTGCTGGGGTGTTAGACCGGGGCCCAATCATGCCATCTATTGCATGACCAAGGCGGCGATCGCATCCCTGACGCAGTGTATGGGTATGGACCACGCGCATCAGAACATTCGCGTCAACGCAGTATGCCCTAACGAAGTCAATACTCCGATGCTACGGACAGGTTTCATCAAGCGAGGCTTCGATCCGGACACCGCAGTCGCCGAACTCGGCAAAACGGTTCCTTTGGGGCGCATTGCGGAGCCGGAAGATATCGCCGAAGTTATCATCTTTCTCGCCTCCGATGCCGCTCGCTACATGTGCGGCGCGTTGGTCGAGGTCAATGGTGGGAAGCCTGTTGGATGAAGCGGTTTGAAGGGAAGGTGGCACTTGTTACGGGTGGTCGTTCGGGCATCGGCCTTGCGATTTCGCACCGTTTGCGGGATGAAGGTGCACGCGTATTCACCGTGCAGCGCGGCAAAGATGCGGAGTTTGAGTCGATCGCGGCGGACATCGGCAATCCTCATGAGGCAATTGAGGCTGTGAGATCCATTGCAGAATGTGCTGGACGGCTTGATGTCTTGATCAACAATGCCGGCGTGATGCAGGAGTCGCTTGCAGAAGAAATGACTTTAAGTGATTGGGAAAGGACTTTGGCGGTAAATTTGACGGCACCTTTCGTCATGATCAAATCGGCCTTGCCGAATCTGCGTCAGGTTGGCGGTACGATCGTGAATATCGGCTCGATCGAGGGGCTGGGCTCTAATCCGAAGCATTCTGCGTACTGTGCTTCGAAGGCGGGTCTTCACGGACTTACTCGGGCAATTGCGATCGACCACAGTGCAGAAGGAGTTCGTTGCAATGCGGTCGCGCCGGGCTGGATTGATACCGATCTGAATCTGGACTTCATTGAGAATATGCCGGATCCAGAAGAGTTTCGTAGATTTATTGGGAAGATTCATCCGGTGGGGCGTACCGGAAAGCCTGATGAGGTCGCGAGCTTGGTGGCTTGGCTTGCTTCGCCGGAATCTTCCTTCGTAACCGGGCAGGTTTGGACAATCGATGGTGGTCGAATGGCGAAACTTAGTTTGCCGCTTTGAGCTGCGCTATAGGAGCGAACGGCTGTCATGAACGGCAACAGCGCCTGAAGTGATTCCGCTACCATACTTTCTCTTATTGATGAGACGACGTTGAACTGCCGGAAGGTGGATAAGCTCAATGGTCGCATTATTTGCGGCTGCATTGCTGTAGCAGTGCGTCGTAAGTTTGGCGTGGGTACACAGCAAGGTCGGATCAATAGCCGACGGGCATCAAGGAGAGGGCCGTACTATTATTTGTGCCGCGTTTTATCGCCACCGCAGTTCCAGTTCGCGATGGTAGATCGTGTCAATTACCAGTTGACACAAGACGTTTGTGTCGTCTATAACACGACACATGGAAATCGAGAGCATCAAGCACAAGGCCCTGCGAAACCTCGTCGAAAAGGGCCGGGTGAAGGGTGTCATCGAAGTCGATCGCGTCATCGACATGATCGCATTTATCGTTGCGGCTACTGATATTGAAGAACTCGGCGTCCCGCCAAACTTCGGTTTCCACGCCCTAACCGGGGATCGCAAGGGGGTTTACGCCATGACGGTTACGAAGAACTGGCGGTTAACATTCACTCTGGCTGATGACGTCACCATCGCTAACCTTGATCTGGAGGACTATCACTGATGGCTATAAAGATTCATCCTTCGATCCACGTTCATCCCGGCCCTTGGCTCAAGCGCCAGATCGTGGAGCCGCGCGGTATCAATGTGAAGGCGCTCGCCGAGCATCTGGACGTTTCCCGCCAGAATCTGAGCAATGTTCTGAACGGCCACACCGCGCTGTCGGCAGAAATGGCAATCCGTTTCGAGAAAGCCTTCGGATTGCGGGCGGAAACGCTTCTGCGGATGCAGGGGGCTTATGACCTTGCGCAGGTGAGAGCCCATGAGCGCGACATCAAAGTCGCACCATTACCCACAGCGGCATGAGGGAATTTCGGGGCCGATAATCGAGAGAGCCTGACACAGGTTTAGAGGGGTGCATTGAAGGGATGTTGAAAACGGATACGCGTCAGGCCAATTGGCGTCGCTCCAATCCGAGCAAATATGATGCTCACCTCGCTGTGCAGCGGGCCGTGAAGGCCGGCGAGCTGGAAAAGCAAACGTGTGAGGTGTGTGGGATCGAAGCAGTCGATGCTCATCACGATCAATACGACGAGCCTTTGCAGGTGCGCTGGTTATGCCGTCGGCATCACACCAGGCTTCACCACTACGGCGAAGACATGTTTCCGGTCAGGGCTCATGCTAGACGAACGGATGCGCTTCGGTAGCGAAGCTGTCGCGAGTTTAGGATTTTTGGGACAGGGCGTCTCCAATGCCACAGGTGGCCGAAGAAAAACCGAGCGGAAAGACTAGCGAAAAATCCGCTGCACCGAACGGCCGTTAGAGAAACCTGTCTTCGTCAGGTTTGGCGGGCGGCTCTACGATGGCGAGCATGCTTCCGGGAAGCGGCCGCTGGAGATGCTTCACCTCGTCCCATTCTCCCGTCAGCCAGAGGTCAGCCTCTTCGGGCGTCGTCAGGATCGCCGGCATGGCCTTGAAATGGATCGGCTTGACGATCTCATTCGGCGAGGTCGGGACTGAGACATTCATCGATAAGAAACTTCATCCGGCGCGCCTACGCCGCGGGGCCCGCTTGTTCGAGATGGCTTGCCCGATCAATTAACCTGTTTGAGATCGACCGACGCGGGCCAGGAGCCCGCATCGGCCGGTACTCGGTGCTTAAAGCGAGGAGTTGAGGCGTTCAAACAGACGCATTGCATTTCCTTGGTTGACCGCTGCGTGGTCGGTGGCATTGAAGCCTTCATAGGCGTCAAGCTTTGCGTTAAACGAGGCCCCGACGCTTGCGGGGGCATAGGGGTAATCACTTCCGTAGAGTATCTGTCCCACACCTGCGAAAGCTTGCAGGCTGGGCAAGCCCGACGGCGATGATAGCGCCGTATCGAAATAGAAGCGCCTGAAGGTCGCCAGCAGCGTTTCCGTATCCGGAACGTCCGACCGCACCGCCGGCGCAAGCTCGGCAAAACGGTGAGAGGCATAGGGAAGGAATCCGCCGGCATGTGACAGGATCACCTTGACGCGGGAATACCGATCCATCACGCCGTTCAGCACCAACTGCACGGCGGTCCGGGTCGTATCGAAGGGATAATCCGTGATCGGACCGGGGATGCCGTCGATAGTCGGGATCGCCGGCTTGCCGGGATGAATGAAGACGACGGCGCCCCTGCGATCGAGTTCGGCCCAGATCGGCTCGAAGAGGATATCGCCGAGATATTTGCCTTGATAGTTGCTCAGCAACACGACGCCATCAGCATCCAGCTTATCGAAAGCGTATTCGATCTCTGCCAAGGCTCCATCGATATCGGGTAGCGGCAATGTGGCGAAATTACCAAAGCGATCCGGATTTCTTGCGACAAGGGCGGCCGTATAATCATTGACCCGATGCGCCATATCGCGGCGTTCATCGGGCTTCCAACCGACGACGCTCGGCGCCGTCAGCGACAGGACGCCAGTCGCGATCTGCTGCGAATCCATGAATTCGATGGCGCTTTCGGGGCTCCATTTCGGGCTATGCCATCCGGAAGGATCGCCGCCGTTGGCCGAGAGCGCTTCGGCCCAGAAAGGTGGAACAACATGTTGATGGACATCTATCCGGGCTGGGCGGGTCATTGGTCGGCTCCTTGTTGCATCTTCGATATCTCCAGAGTGCTTGAGGTGACCAAATCATTCAAATATATTAAATGTATCAATCAATCAGTGAAAGTGATTGAAAATCATGGAACTCCGTCACCTGCGATATTTCCTGGCAGTCGCTGAAGAGGGGCATTTTGGCCGCGCCGCGGAGAGGCTGCATATCGTACAGCCGGCGCTGAGCATGCAGATTCGATCCCTGGAGGACGAGCTTGGAACTCTCCTTTTCACACGGACCAGCCGGAAAGTGGG
This sequence comes from Rhizobium sp. SYY.PMSO, assembly GCF_046840415.1. Classification (NCBI taxonomy): domain Bacteria; kingdom Pseudomonadati; phylum Pseudomonadota; class Alphaproteobacteria; order Hyphomicrobiales; family Rhizobiaceae; genus Rhizobium; species Rhizobium sp. SYY.PMSO. The sequence goes on along the minus strand of NZ_CP177351.1, from coordinate 945,187 downwards.
GCTGACGGAGGCAGGAGAGATCTTGGTCGCGGAAGCAAGAAGAACGATCGGGCAGGCCGAGCGCACCAAAGAACTCGTCATGAAATCGGCCAGGGGAGAACTCGGTTCCATCAGGATTGGCTTTTCCGGAAATGCCTCATTCGTCGGAAAGCTTATCGATGATCTCAAGCTGTTCCACCGGCAGTCCCCCGATGTGGAGATTGAATTGCACGAAATGGCCCCCCGTGAGCAGGCGGACGCCATTCTCGCCGGCGCGCTCGACATTGGCTATTGCCCAACCTTCGATATCGATTTCCATCCGGATTTGAATGCCATGCGTATCGGCTCCTGGCCGTGGCTAATCGCCATGGACGCCGAGCATCCACTTGTCGTTAGAAAAGAAGTTCACAAGGTTGATCTGCTCAACGAGCCCTTCGTCCTCTACGCCGGCGATGGCGCGGATAACGGGCAGTTGGAGCTGCTGCGTCAGGTTCTCGGCAAGGAGCCCAACGTATCATACAAAGTCGGGAATACATTGGCGGTTCTCACGATAGCGGCGGCAGGGCTTGCGCTGGGGTTGGTTCCGGCGCCGCTTGCCAGCGTTGCTCTTCGTGGCGTCCAATACAGGCCTCTCGCCACTCCAGGGCGGATGGCAAATCTCGTGCTGATCAGCCGCAGCCGCGAGACCTCCGGCGCGGTGCGCAAATTTATCGCCCTTGCCAGATCGTAGCTAAGAGTTTTCTCTGATTGGGGGTGAACCCAGCGTCCAGTCCGTCGTCGCAAGCGATAGCAGCATAAAACACTCGCCGTCATGCTGCGCGGATTGAAGTGTTCTCCCCCTTTTAAGTGAGAGCTTTACGCGGCTCGACTTCGACCGTGACATGAGACAGCTCGTGGATTTTGGATAGAACGTCCTTGTAGTGCGACGGCTCCTTCGGGTCCGGCGAGGCGATGGCGACGATCGCCGCATTGTGGCCGGGACCGATCTGGCCTTTGATGCGGCGGGCGCGGGCGAGCAGTTTGTCTCTTTGGCGAGTGATATGGCTCATGCCGTTGGCTACGGTCCCGGAATTATAGTATGGGGGGGTATATTACGTTTGGCGGCTGAGGTGAAGGCATGAACTGGGTCGACGAGCGGATTGAATGGGAAGCGGACGGCAAGCCGATCAAAATCGGCCTGACCCGTTTCGGAACCGGCCCGGCCATACTTCTGCTGCCGGGGCTCAGCTCGATCTCGACCCGGATGGAAATGTGGCCGCTGCAAGAGCGGCTGGGCGCGACCTTCTCGACCGTGGCGATCGACTGGCCCGGCTTCGGCGACATTGCGAGGCCGATGGTCGATTGGCGGCCCGATCTCCACCGCGCCTTTCTGCGCTTTTTGCTTGGCGGGATCGTTCGGCCGAAAGTGACGATCGCGGCCGGACACGGTGCAGGATACGCGCTCGCGCAGGCGGCCGACGATCCGGCCAGCACCGGTCGCCTATGCCTGCTATCGCCGACATGGCGCGGCCCCCTGCCGACAATGACGGGCCGGCGCATGGCGCTGTTTCGGGGGCTGTCCAAGATGGTGGACCTGCCGGTGATCGGCCGGGGTTTCTATCGCCTCAACGTCAACGGTCCGGTTATCGGCATGATGGTGCGGGGCCATGTCTATTCCGATCCCGCTTGGCTGACGCCGACGCGGATGGCGACGAAACGCGCAGTGACCGAAGCGCCGGGCGTGCGCTTTGCCTCGTTCCGCTTCGTCGCCGGCGAGTTGGACCCGTTCAGGGACCGAGGCGATTTCCTTGGAGCAGCGAGCCGCGCAGGGGCGATATTGTGCTTCCACGGTCGCAAGGCCCCCCGGAAGACAAAGGCCGAGATCGAAGCTCTTGGGTCGCTTCCGAATGTGACCGCCATAGAACTCCCCGACGGCAAGCTCAATTTCTACGAGGAATTTCCCGACGAGGCGGTTGCGGCCATAAATGAGAGGCTAGGCCCAGTCGAAGCCTTGATAGGAAAGGGTGCGGAGCACTCCCCTGAAAAACAAACGTTTAGTTGACATCCGACGCAGAAATCCTGCCCGTCTTCGCGATCCAGACATCGCTCGTCCGATCGTGCTCGATCTCGACTCGGCTTTGTCACTGTATCTCCCGTTCCCGACGAAGCAATCTGAACGCAACCGCTGTTGTGGAAAGTGTGATGGCTGCGCTGACGATAAAGACGGCGTTCAAGCCATTCCGGTCGGCGATCCACCCCAGCGTCGGACTTCCGATCGCCATCGCGATATCCAGAAAGGCCGTATAGATGCCCATCGCAAGGCCGCGATTTTCTGGCGATGTGGTTCCTACCGCTTCCACGCCGAGCCCTGGATAAACGAGCGAATAACCGAAGCCTGCCAGCGCAGCTCCCGAGGAAGCAAGCACACTGGTTCCCGCCAGCCCCATGACCAGAAGACCGGCCGACTGCACCAGCACGAACAGCAGGGCGATCTTCGCACCACCGTATCTGTCCGGAAGATGGCCGCAGATCATGCGCGCGGCGATCAAGGCCGCTCCGAACGCCGTGAAACCTAGCCAGACGGGTTGCCAACGGTTATCGGCGTATAGAAGGGAGCTGAAGGCAAGGATCGACCCGTAGCCGATGCTGGCGAGAGCCGCGCCAAGACCGGGCAGCCACACCGTGCCGATAACCGCTCTCAGATTGGATTTCCTCTGCCGCACTCGCCGGCGGGGACCCGGCGTTCGCAACAGCGACACCAACACGACCAACGGCAACAACGCGGTCAGAAGCCCGATCGCGACGAAGCCGCAGGATGTGAACAGGATGGTCCCGAACGGACCGCTGAAGGCCAGCGCCGCAAACATCGCAGTGCCGACCCAGGCGATGACCTTTCCGGAATGTCCGGAGTCAACGAGCGCCAAACCCCAAGCCACGCCACCCGTGATGATGAAGCTCTCCGCTCCGCCGAGCACTGCGCGTCCAACGACGAGGATCGAGACGGAGAGGGCGGGTGAGCCCTCGGCGGCCACGGACAGAAGATAGAAAAGCCCCGCAACCGCTGCGGTCGCCAGGCCGATCAGGACGGCTCGTTTTCCTCCATTCACATCGGAATAGGAGCCCGACCACACGCGCGAGATCAGGGAAGCCGCGAACTGCGCGCCGGCGACCACGCCGACGACGACGCTACCGAAGCCGAGATTGTGGCTGACGTGGAGCGGAAGCACGGGTAACGCCGCACCGATGACGACGAACCCGGCGAGCACCGCGGCCATGATGGGCAGCAGGGTGACAGCGACCGAATGCGATGGGGTTGACGGTGATGGCGAGGGTGTCATTCGGTCGGAGCCATTTGATGAGCGTTACCAGGCGTAGGCTTGCGGTGCTTCGCCGCCGGGCCCGGGCCAGATTTCGTCGAGCTTCGCCAGCGTCTCGTCGGAGAGCTTGAGCGATGGCGCTTTCAGGTTCTGGCGCAGTTGCTCGACGGTCCGTGGGCCGCTGATCACCGAGGTCACAGCCGGATTGTGCAGTAGCCAGGCCAATGCGACGTCTGAGGGTGCTTCGCCCAATTCGCGGCATAGCCCTTCATAAGCCTCCAGTTGCGGACGCTTCCTCTCGATCTGCGCCTGCAAGCCAGGCGTCGCGCGGCGGCCTTCGGAGATTTTGTGCAGCACGCCGCCCAGCAGCCCCATGCCGATCGGGCTCCACGGGATCAGGCCGATGCCGAAATGGCGCAGCGCCGGGATTACTTCCAGCTCGATCGTCCGCTGGGTGAGATTGTAGAGGCTCTGCTCCGACGCAAGGCCTGCCAAGTTGCGCGAAGCGGCCGTCATCTGCGCGGTGGCGATATCCCAGCCGGCGAAGTTGCTGGACCCGACATAGGTGATCTTGCCCTCGCGGATCAGCTGCTCCATCGCCTGCCAGATTTCCTCCCAGGGCGTCGCCCGGTCGATGTGGTGCATCTGGTAGAGGTCGATATGATCGGTCTTAAGCCGCTTCAGGCTGGCCTCGCAGGCGCGGCGGATATGGTAGGCCGACAGGTACTTGTCGTTCGGTCCGGTTCCCATCGGCTGATAGACTTTGGTGGCGAGCACGATCCTGTCGCGACGCGTGCCGTCCTGCGCCAGCCAGCGGCCGATGATCTCCTCGGACGTGCCGAAACCCTTCGCCATGTCAGGCGACTGCGGCCCGCCATAGACGTCAGCCGTATCGAAGAAGTTGACGCCAGCTTCCAGTGCCTCATTCATGATGGCGAAGCTCGCCGTCTCATCGGTCAGTTCGCCGAAGTTCATGGTGCCGAGCGCGACCCGGCTGACTTTGAGGCCGGTGCGGCCGAGATGCGTATAGTCCATCGGATTTCTCCTGATTGTTGGCTGCGCGAACGTCACGCGCAGCAGCGTCTTGAAACGCGCCGTTCACCTACGGTGCTGATTTCCGCGACGATGCGGATCACCAGGGCTGGTTGGCCGGCCCGACCGTGAACTCGTTGATCGTGGTGTCTTCCGGTGCATCGATGGCGAGGGCGACGACGTCGGCGATCCGGTCCGGCGAGATGCCGTATTTGGCATAGATGCCCTGCATGGATTCGGCCGTGCCCTTGTCGCTGATCGTGTCGAGCAGCTCCGTGTTGATCGCCGCCGGGTAGATCGTCGCGGTGCGGATGTTCGTGCCTTCCATGGCGGACTCCATGCGCAGGACCTCCATGAAATCGCGCACGAACCATTTGGTGCCGCCATAGACCGCGCCATTCGGATAAGCCTTGAGCCCAGCGACCGACGAGGTGGTGATCACATGTCCGGACTTCTGCGCCGTGAACGTCGGCAGCACGGCCGCGACGCCGTTGAGGACGCCCTTGACGTTCACGTCGACCATCTGGTGCCAGTCGTCGGTCTTCAGCGCCGAAAGCGGTGAGTTCGGCATGAGGCCCGCATTCAGGAAAATCACGTCGACCCGGCCATAGGTGTCCTTGGCCAGTTCGACGATCGCGTCGTTCTCCGCCTGCCTAGTCACGTCCAGTTCCTGGTAGACGGCCTGACCGCCGCCTTTCACGATCTCGTCGGCGATCCGCTTCAGCTTGTCGGTACGTCGCGCGCCAAGAACGACTTTTGCGCCCTTGCTGGCGAGCAGCTTTGCAGTCGCCTCGCCAATACCCGACGACGCTCCGGTAATGATGACGACCTTGTCCTTGATCATGGCAGTTCTCCGAAATTGATGATCTGGTTTCTCAGGCGCCGTATTCGGCGTCGCTGACATGCTCCATCCAGTCGACGACCTTGCCGTCCTTGACCTCTTGAAGCGCGATATGGGTCATGGCGATCTCGGGCGATGCGCCATGCCAGTGCCTCTCGCCCGGCTCGAACCAGACGACGTCGCCGGGTCGGATTTCCTCGACCGGGCCGCCTTCGCGCTGCACGCGGCCGAGGCCGGAGGTGACGATCAGCGTCTGGCCGAGCGGATGGGTATGCCAGGCCGTGCGTGCGCCGGGCTCAAAGGTGACGTGCGCGCCCTGCACGCGATCCGGAGCCGCCGGATTGAACAGGGCGTCGATGCGAACGCGACCGGTGAACCAGTCGGCGGGGCCGGTACGGGACGGGGTTTGACCAGAGCGATAGATTTGCATGGCGGCCTCCTTCGGCTCAGAGCGCTTCAACGCGCAGCTTATGTTCGCCGCGCACAGAGAGCTGCTTCGCTCCCTGGTCGAACCGGCCGAGCCGGATCAGGCCGCGCGACCAGTGATAGGGGCCGTAGAACATCGCGAGATTGCCCCACGGGGCGTAGTAGCAAAGGTCGCCGACGGCCTCGTTGCCGAAGCGCCCGCCGCCGTCCTCGGTCAGCTTGCGCGGCAGATAGGCGATCTTCTCGTTGCTCGAGTAGTCGCCGATCGTCAGGTCGAGCGGCAGCATCGTAACCAGCTCGCGCGCGGAAGGATTGTCCTCAAGCGTCGCCGTGAAGTCCTGGTCGGCGAAGGTGAATCTGAGACGCATGGCTTTTCCCTCCTGGGCTTGGGCATCTCCTGTTTGCGCGTGGACGACGGCGGGAGCGGCGAGGCCGCCGGAGACAACCAGTAATGTGCGGCGTGAAATCGGGGCGGACATCATCATGTCAGGCCCCTCCTCCAGCTTTGAGCATGCGCTGCCCGTTGCCGATCAGCACGAGCGCGAGCACGGCCAGAACCACACTGCCGATGAAGGTGGCCTGGATCGAAAAGCTGTCGAGCAGAAGACCACCGACCACTGCGCCGAGCAGGATAGAGGCCTGGATCGCCGCGACCATCAGGCTGCCGGCGGCCTCGGGTGCGTCGTCGGCGTTCTGCGACATCCACGTCATCCAGATCACCGAGAACATCGTGTTCATCGCCCCCCAGATCGCCATGAACAGGCCCGCAGCGATCGGAGAGAAGCCGAACAGCAGAAGCCCCACAGTCGCGCCGCCCATCACCAGAGCGGGTAGCTTCAGGAAAGGCGCGACATTGCCCTTCAGAAAGCGCCCTGCCGCCCATGTGCCGATGAAGCCCGCGCAGCCAAGAAGAAGGAGCAGAACCGAGAGCGTCGTCACGTCGACGCCCGTCACCTTCTCCAGAAAGGGGCGCAGATAGGTGAACATCGTGAAGGCCGAACCCCACGACAGCATGCAGGCGATAAGCCCTCGCGAAAAGTAGGGGCGCTTCAGCAGGGCGAACATCGCCCGGAAATCCTGCTTCTGGTGCGCAGGCAGCGACGGCAGCGCGATCACATGCCAGACGAGATTGATGGCGACGATCGGCGTCAGAGCCCAGAACACCGCGCGCCAGCCGAACATGCCGCCGAGATAACTGCCGACGGGTGCTGCAAAGGCGGCAGCGATGGCCTGGCCGCCATACATCAGCGCGAGTGCGCGGGGCACGTCGCTTGCCGGCACCAGCCGCATGATGACGGCGGTTGCAAGCGCCCAGAAGCCGCCGATGCAGATGCCGAGCAGCGCACGGCCGATCATCAGCACGGCGAAATTCGGCGCCATGGCGACCAGCACCAGCGACGCCAGCATGAAGGCGGTCATTGCGACCATCACCCATTTCCGGTTCAGCGTGCCGGCGACAGTGGTGATGAGCAGGCTCGCCGCGACCGCGAACAGCCCGCTGATCGAAATCGCCTGCCCGGTCTGGCCCTCGGTGGCGCGCAGTCCCTCCGCCATCGGGGTCAGCAGGCTGACCGGCATGAATTCCGATGCGATCAGCATCGCCACGCACAGCGCCATCGACAGGACCGCGCCCCAGGCCGCGACCGGCTCTTTATTACTTACATCTGCTGTTGCGGCAGTCATTTCTCCGCATTCTCCTGAACGTTTTTCGGAGCCACATGTAGCCTCCCGCGCGTAGTTTGATTACCCGCCTCAATTGGAATGGACTAATCGACTGGGTCGATTAATCTTGCGAGGCAAAGAGAGCGGGGGCGCATGGAGCAAACCGACTTCAACCATCTGACGTGGTTCCGGATCGTCGCGGAGGAACGAAGCTTCACCCGGGCGGCCGCCCGGATCGGGGTGGCTCAGTCGACGCTCAGCCACACGATCAAGCAGCTCGAGGCGCGCATGGGGATACGGCTTCTTACGCGCACCACGCGCAATGTCGCCACGACGCCCGCCGGAGAAAGGCTGCTTCAGACGATCACTCCGCGCATGGCGGAGATCGAGGACGAGATCGCGGCGCTGATGGCGTTCCGCGACAAGCCGTCAGGCTCGATCCGGCTGACGCTTGCCGATCATGCACTGGAGAGTGTCGTTTGGCCGAAATTGAAATCCGTGCTCAAGGATTATCCAGACATCAGCGTCGAACTGTGTGTGGACGGCCGGTTTCGCAACATTGTCGAGGAAGGCTTCGATGCCGGGGTGCGCCTCGGCGAAAGCGTCGAGAAGGATATGATTGCGGTTCGGATCGGACCCGACTTCCGCCTGGTCGCCGTCGCGTCGCCCGACTATCTCGCCGCGCGCGGGGTTCCACGACATCCCGAAGACCTTCTTGCGCACAACTGCATCAACATTCGCCACGACAGCGCCGGCGGCATCTATGCCTGGGAGTTCGAGAAGGATGGGAAAGCGCTGCGCGTCCGGGTCAACGGTCAACTGACCTTCAGCGATTCCTATGCAATGGTTGATGCTGCGGAGAGCGGGTACGGCATCACCTATGTCCCTGAGAGCATCGTAGAACAGCGCATCGCATCGGGCGTGCTGGTGGCGATCCTGGAGGACTGGTCTCCGTTCTTCGATGGCTATTTCCTTTATTATCCGAGCCGCCGCCAAAATCTTCCCGCCTTCAAAGTGATCGTTGACGCGCTCCGGTATCGGAACTGATCTGGAGAAAGATCTTCGCCTCATAAAACGCACGGCAGTGTTCAGCTCGGCTCTCAAACTTGCTCGCCCTCATACAGAAGCACGGCCCACAGGATCTCGGCCAGGCTGACGATGCTATGAGCATGAATCGGAATAGCCTACGGCAGGGTCGCGTCCGATATTTCTGAGAGCCTAATTCGAGAAACTTGCTTGCGGAATTTTTCTTTTACCAAATCCGGAGACCGCTTCCAGGTTATCTTGAGCGCTGCAGGGTGAGGGAGGAATTATTATGCCCACAGGCACTGTGAAGTTTTTCAATGCCGATAAGGGATTTGGCTTCATAACACCGGAGAACGGTGGGACGGACGTGTTCGTTCATGTGTCCGCTTTGCAAGACGGATCGGTCAGGGAAGGCCAGAAGGTCAGCTACGAACTCGGCCAGGATCGCCGAACCGGAAAGTCAAAGGCCGAAAACGTACGCATCGTCTGACGATACCACACTGTCGAAATGCTGATGGCTCAGAGCGGCGGTTTCCGGCCAGCGGCTCGATGTGCAGCAATTGCAGTATTCGCCATCAGCATGGCGATCGTCATCGGGCCAACACCGTCTGGAACTGGGGTGATGACCGATGCGACCTTCTCGACTTCCGCAAAATCGACGTCTCCGACGAGGCGCATCCTTGGTCGACACCCGCTGCCTGCGGCGCGAGTGCGGTAAATAGCGCCTTTAGGTCCCCGTGAGACGGGAGCTATTCGCCAACGATGAGCTATTGACCAGGAGAGACGGGTGACATGCTATGAAGAGGGCAAGGGTTCGATCCCTTGACCACTGTTTGCTCCGCTTTCATGGCCGCGGCGGCGTCTAATTCAGTGGTTGTGGTACGAACGTAATAACACGTGCTTTACCCCAGGCGCATCTCATCAGTGTGCGTCAGGCCAACCCGGAGAAAATTACTTGAAATTGCACAGATTTCAGCTAACTTCCCGCATAAATAGCAATTCCAACTCTAACGTTTTAGCCGAATTCGACAATGAAACTTCAATTTTTTCTGCATAGCTAAAGTAGAATATTCTGGACGGAGACGGATTGCGATAATGACCGATAACACCTTTCTGACCTATGGCCGTTTGGAGATTGAACGCGCGCAAACGTGCGATGGAATTTCTCGTTTCCTTTACGATCTTCGCGACCGATATCAAGCTGCCAATGTCGTCTACAACATGGCGAAATCCGCCAACCAGATGGGCAGTTTACCAATTTTGGTTGGAACCTGCGACTCATCTTGGGTAAGACAATACCACGATGAGCGGTTAGCCGAGATCGATCCAATCGTAAGGGCCGCCCGCCATTCGATGTTGCCGGTGGAGTGGAAAGACGTAGACCAAACCTCGCGCGCAAGTCGGTACTTTTTCTCGCAGCTCGACCGTTTCAACATCGGTCGCTATGGCGTCACAATCCCACTGGAGGGGCATACGGGTGAGCGCGGCTTTCTAGCCATGAGCCACAATGGAGACGAAGATGATTGGCATGCCTGTTATCATCAACATGTTCCAGAGCTCAGTTATATTGGTCGTTACATTCATGATCGGATGCTGGCTATAAGCGGCAGCGCTCCAAGTCAACAGGCCCCTAGGCTCTCCCGGCAAAGTGCTGCTTGCCTTGAGTTATTGGCGCATGGGCGTGATCCGGCAGAAATCGCTTACGTGCTGGATCTATCCATTCACACAGTCCGGAAACACCTCAATCGCGCGATGGCAACACTTGGCTGTAAAACAAAAATGGAGGCAATCCTCAAGGCGGCTAGGCTGGGCTTTCTGCCGAATGCAATCGGCTTCCTCAGCACTATGATTGTCTCCAGCGCAATATTGGATGACATTTTTGTGGATCGAATGATGATGTGGATATAGTATAATATCGGCAAATTTGGGTATCATGCGGAAGCCATTTCATTAAAATATCTAGTAATTTCAATTAGATAATTCCTTTAATGGTCAATATTGATCCCTTGAGCTTCTATCGTCTTTGAGTATTGTGGGGCGCAAAGCGTCGCCGCTGCGTGGCGCTTTGTTGCATGCATCATGGGGCCAATAGCTCGGTCGAGAAACACGGAATATGTTTGATCAGGATAGCGTCCACAACAGCCCCGATCTTTTCGAACTACATCAAACGCTGGTATTATTGTTTATTCTGGTTATGGTACCTGTGTATCCAGTAATATTTCTTGTATTAAGCATTTTCGGCATAAGTGATTATTTTGGGTTGAATTTCGCGATCTCAAGTATCGTTTCCCTATTAATATTATTAATAAGATCATTATCATATAAATTGAACGATTCTTTTATTAAAAATAGGAAGTTAAAACGTATAAAATATCTCTTCTGGGTGTTGATTCCGTTTATATTTATTTTTGTATTAGTATCATTTAAATCTAATTCATTATACACGCAGCTTATATGTGTTGCTGTATATAATTTGTTCATTTGTTCATTTGTTCTCTACAAAAATGTTTAAAATCGGAGCTATAAGTGAGTACTGTTGAAGCTAATGCCGCAGCAAGAGAGCAATCGTTTATAGATTTTTCGTATGATTTCTTCGGGCTCAAATTTCCCGATGGTAACGTTCCGGTAGTCATTGCCGATTTTTTTGGGATGAGCTCGACAATATTAACTTGGACTACGAGAATTGCGGGAGGGATGGCTAGCTATTCGTCTGGCGAGAGCTTTAAAGCGGCGTTCATGCCTCTGCAACAGGCGCTGGCCGCAATTGGACTCGTTAGTAACGTTTCGGCTGATGTTTTGCGTCTAAGTGACGCAATTGATCACGGGAACCAAGCAAACATTGATCAAGCGGCCAATACGCTATTCTCGGGGATCGCAGGCGCATTGCTTCTGGGGCTCGGTGCCATGGCACTCGGCGTGCCAGCAATTGGTCTTATGGGTTTGGGATACGTTGCTGGCAGAATGCTATACGGCCACGCCGACCTGATTGCGGATCTACTTAGACCGCTGGTAGAGAACCTTCCTGATATGCCCGACTGGCTTGGCGGCGGAATTTCGCAGTTTGGTGAGTTGCTGTCGCCACTTGCCAACATCATTCGTGACCCAATGATACTGGACCTCGATGGCGATGGCATCGAGTTGACCAAGCTTCAAGGCTCATCAGTTCATTTTGACTATAACGGCGACGGGTTCAGCGAGCGGACGGGTTGGGTATCAAGTGATGACGGAATATTGGTGCGTGATCTCAACGGCGATGGCGTAGTCAATGGCGCCGGTGAGATATTCGGCTCAGCGTCACAAGATGGTTTTGCGATACTTGAGACGATGGATTCAAACGGCGATGGCAAAATAGATGCGCAGGATGAGCGTTTCAGTCAATTGCGCGTTTGGCGCGATTTAAATCAAAATGGAATTTCTGACCTGGGTGAGATGCAGTCTCTCCAAGAGATTGGCATCCAGAGTATCTCGACTGTGCGGACCAGTGTCCAGGGGACAAACCAGGGTCATAGCATCGGCTACGGCGCGGAATATGTCAAATCCGACCAATCGAAAGGAACTGTGCAAACGATCTACTTCGAGGTCGACTTGCAAGACACGGTGACCGATAATACTCCAGCATTTACGCCGGGCGATGGCGTACTTGGATTACCGCAATTGGGCGGGTCCGGTCAAATTCCATCGATTGCGTGGAAGCTGACGTTTGATGCAAGCTTCAAGGAGGCATGGCTGAATCTTACAGGTTCGGCCTCTATGGTTTCCGCTGATAGTCTACGAGATACCTTCGAAACCCTAATGCTAAGATGGGCTGGGGTGGAGGCAATCGATATAACTTCGCGAGGACAGTTTGTCGACGCGCGACACTTGGCCTTTGTCGAAAAGTTTTTCGGCTCGAATTACCAGGAAATATATGCTGGCAATCAATTGAGCACATCCCCCACGAACACACAATTTGGGTATGGAATCGAACAGAGCTTTGAGCAAATAGTCAGCGTTCTCCTGGTTTCTTTCCTCAGCCAGGTAGATCTCAGCACAGCAGTTCGTGGTTTAAATATTGACACGCTACAAGTAAGGCCGTACTTCGCGCTAGTCTTACTTCGTGTCGGACTTGACGAATCAGAGACCCTTTCTGACCGTGTATCCGCCGTGGTCAACACCATAATTTCTAATGCGCCAACTGTGCTTGGTGAAGCAGCTACCTACCTCATTAAGGCTTTCTCGGCGCTGAACGGAGTAGTTCCTTCAGGCTACCAAAACAACCGAAATGAATATGTCGCGAATCTCTCTCTGTTTATTTCCAAGATCGAGGATGAGGATTTGCGGCAAATGGTACGATCGATAGTCGATGGAAGTGCTGCACTAGGTACGATGGCAGGCGATGGATTAATAAAATCTATTGGTGATGACGTATTTGTTGGCGGAGGTGGTAACGACATTCTCGTCTCAGGGGAAGGCAGTGATATTTTTGTCTATAGCGGCGGCGACGGCTCGGATTACATTCGGGATACGTCGATTTCTCTAGGGGAAAATGATCGGCTTCTATTCACTGACAAATCGGCGAGCGATCTCACGTTCGAGCGCGCAGGCAACAACCTTCGCATCAAGATCGCCGGTAGCACCGACGTCATCATCTCTGAGGACTTCTTTCGAGAGTGGGGCAAGGAAAATCGGGGTATAGACTCGATTGTCTTGTCTGATGGCTCTGTGCTCAGCCGTGAAGATATACGTAGCAAAACCACGACAATTAGCAATCAATCGACCGAGATCAATGACACTGCACTGAACGACATCATTCACGGTAGCAGTGATCATGAGCAAATCAACATCAGCGGCGGCGACGATACGATCTTGTATTCGGTTGGCGACGGCTTCGACGTCGTCAACGATAAGTCGGGAAACGTAGCCGAGCGCGACAAGCTGGTTCTGGGCGACCTGAAGCCTTCCGAGGTGGAATTTACGAGGTCGGGGAATGCGCTGATCATTAAAATATTGTCCTCGGGCGAGTATCTGACGGACCAATCCTTCTTCTCCAATTCGACCGATGCGTCGACGGCAGGCGGCTGGGGTATCGATCTTATTCAGTTTGCCAACGGCGTTACCTGGAACCGCGATGCGATCAAGGCCGCAGCCGTCGTGCGCGGGGGTGAATTTGCTAACAGCCTTCCTGCCTATAATACCAGCGATAGGTATGACGCAGGCAAAGGCAACGACCAGATTTCGGGAGGAGCAGGCTCCGATACCTATGTTTGGCGGAAAGGTGACGGAAGCGATACCATTATCGACAATGACAACAACGCAGCTTCTTCGGATCGGCTTATTCTCGAGGACGTCGGTCCCGGCGATGTCAGATTCACCCGTTCTGGCGCGCATCTGCTGATTACAATCCGCTCTACTGGCGAAGTAATCACTATCTCAGATCAGTTCTCCAATATCGGTAATATCGTTGAGGACTGGAACGACACGAAATACGGGATTGAAGCGATCCAGTTTTCTTCTGGCGTGGTCTGGGGCCGTCAAAAGATCATGTCGGCGATTTCCAACCTCGGTTTGGACGTCACCAACAAATTTTATGTCGATCCGAAGACAGGGATTAAGTACCCCTATTTCGAGGATGAACTCGGGCATACCGGGACCGGGTACGATCGTGAGCTTGGCAGTCCGGGGCCGACCGCAATTGGCGTTTTCGACACCATCCTCGGCACCAGTGGCGCCGATCAGATTGACGGTTCAATCGCGGCAAGCTCGCTAGATGGGTCTCCTGGCGGGAACTATTTCGACGGCCGCGGCGGCGACGATGTTATTGCGGGCGGCATAGGCAGCGACGGCCTGCGCGGGGGTGACGGAAATGACATCCTCTATGGAGACTTCCTCAATTTTGATCATGAGAACTATGGTCATGACAGCCTCGAGGGGAACAAAGGCAATGACATCCTGCATGGGGGCGCTGGAAACGACTATCTATCTGGGGGCGAAGGTGCCGATAGCCTCTACGGTGACGCGGGTTCGGACTATTTACTCGATGATGTAGGAGCCAGCGACGGTATAAGTGCTGACGACTATTTTGATGGAGGGCAGGGTGATGACACGATCGTGTCCGGCGCCGGCAGCGACACGTTTGTCTACCGTAGAAATGACGGCAATGATGTCATCTCTGATGGCTCCGGATCCACTACCGATCTGGACAAACTGGTCCTTCAGGATATTCGAAGCGATGAGGTCGAACTCACGAGGGCAGGTAATGATCTCATCATCATGATCCGATCCACCAACAAGATGATCGTGGATGCGGGCTTCTTCTGGGGCTCAGGAGCAGCGGGGCAAGGGCTTGAGCAGATCATCTTCGACGATGGCACGATCTGGGACCGCGGTTACATCCGGGAGCACCTTGTTTTCAGGGGAACAGACTCGCGCGAGGTACTCCAGAGCAATGATGCCAATTCGAACACCTTCATTTCGCAGAAGGGCGACGACATCATTATTTCCGCATCGATAAGAGGCGCGGCCAATGTTGGCGGGATGAATGGCAATGATCGGTTCATCTATAGCCGTGGCGATGGTAACGATCTTATTTTTGACGGATCACATTCTCGAGCCGAGACAGATACGCTCATCCTTACAGATATCAAATCGACGGAGGTTGCCGGTTATCGATCAGGGCTGGACTTCGTTTTAAAAGACCTGGCAACTGGCTCGATCCTGATCAACGAAGGTTTTTTCTGGAACTGGGAAACGACGGGCCAGGGGATCGATGTTATACAGTTTGCCGACGGAATATCCTGGGATCGAACCCAAATGCGTGACAATGCCTGGTACCGCGGCAGCGTCACGAACGATTTGCTGCAGGGCTCTGAGGGAAACAACAATGTTTTCTTCGGCGACCTAGGCGATGACATCATCGTGTCCGCTACTACCCGTGGGGGAGCAAACGGCGGGGGTGCGAATGGCAACGATCTCTTCATCTACAATCTCGGCGACGGCAATGACCTCATTTTCGATGGGTCGCATTCAAACGTTGAGACGGATAGGCTGCAACTGAATGGCATCAATGTTTCGGATGTCTTGTTGAGCATCAACGGTTTTGATCTGATCATCAAGATTACTACAAGCGGTCAGCAGATCATCGATGAAGGCGCCTTCTGGTATCGCTCCTCGAACGGCCAAGGTCTGGACGAAATCTTGTTCCATGATGGCACGCTCTGGAATCGTGAAGACATCCGCTATTGGGCGCAGGAAGGGTCGATTTTTTACGGCGGCAACTCGTCCAGCGAGAGGCTGATAGGCTCTCATTTCGATCAAGATTTGAGCGGCAACAACGGCAATGACTATATCGATGGAAAAGGCGGTTCAGATTCGATCCATGGTGATCAGGGTAATGATACGCTTGCAATATCAGTTGCCAACATGGGCGATCTTGACCAACTCGACGGTGGTGCAGGCTCCGACACGGTGACATTTACCGAGTTTGGAGGTTCGGTTTTCGTCGATCTCGTTTTGAACAACGGCGAGGCTAGGACCAGCGATAGCTCAACTGCTGCAGCTGCTTCAGATCGTCTGATCGCCACTATTGTGAACACCGAAAACATAATCGGCACAGCATTCTCCGACGTCGTTCTGGCGGATGCCGGCAACAATACATTGGATGGTGGTGCTGGCGACGACATTCTGGACGGTCGTTCCGGCAATGACATTCTCCTGGGCGGTGCGGGCAACGATGTGTTGGACGGCTACATCGGCGATGATCAACTGGATGGTGGCAGCGGAACAGACACGTTGCGCGGCGGCTTGGGCAACGATATATATGTCTACCGCGCCGGTGACGGCTTGGATGTGATTTTCGAGGGTGTGGCTGAAGGTACCGCGGATGTCCTGAAGCTCTACGGTATCGCCCCATCGGCCGTTTCCTTGGTTCGTGATGGGAATAATTTGAAACTTCAGTTTGCGGGCTTGCCTGGAGACCAATTGACTTTGGTCAACAGCGCCGACACGCCGCTCGAATTCGACCAATATGGAATCGAGAAGATCCAGTTTGAAGACGGGACGATTTGGGACGCGGCGGTTCTGCGACAAAAATCTGTGTATGCAGGAGCCACGGATGGCAATGATATCCTGACCGGTACTGCCGCCTCTGGAGACTTTGGCGGCGGCAAGGGTGACGATGTTCTCGACGCAGGCGCCGGTAACGATAACTATATATATCATCGTGGCGACGGCTATGATTGCATTATCGAAAACGCCAATAGTGGCGTTGCCGATCGCATGACACTTGTTGATATAAATCCCGACGATGTCCTCTTACATCGTGTCGGCAACGATCTCTACATCGATATCAAGGAAAGTTTCGCAGGTGCCGGAGATGGCGGCCTGATCTTGCTTAGGGAGACGCTCGGAAGTGTCTCGCAGCAGGGTGTCGAGCAGATCATGTTTACTGGCGGTACGATTTGGTCACGAACTGAGATCCTTGCCAATATTTCCAGTGAATCCTGGCTACCACCGGTCACAATACCCGGAACGTCGGCAAATGACGTGCTGACCGGCACCTCGGACAACGATGTTTTCGAAGGCGGGGCCGACAACGACCGATTTGAGGGCAAAGAAGGCACGGACGTTTACATATATCGGCCGGGCGACGGGGATGACATCGTCTTCGATTATCGCGGCGTTCGCGACAATCGCCTTGCATTTGGTCCCGGGATAGTAACAAGCGACGTTGTTTTCTCTCGCGTCTCAAGCGATTCAAACGATATGAAGCTGACATTCCATTCCATGACGGGGTCCGTCACGTTCGACAATCAGCTCTGGGGTGATGCCGGCATTGAGTTCATTCAATTTGCGGACGGAACTGTTTGGGATGAGGCTGAGATTTCTCGGCGATATGTGTCCGATCAACAGACCGATGCCAATGACACGATTTGGGGAACAAATCTCTCCGATAACGCAGTTGGTGGTTCCGGCGATGACACCATACTCACCTTCAATGGCAATGATCGGCTTGTCGGCGGAGCCGGTAACGATCGCTTGGAAGGTGGTCAAGGCACAGACGTGTATGTCTACGCAGCCGGAGACGGCGACGACATCATCTTTGACTATACCGGCAGCCGTGACAACGTATTGGAGTTTGGCGAAGGGATCGCTGCAGCGGATATCGTCTTTTCGCGGGTCACAGGTGACTTCAACGACGTGCGGCTGTCTTTCCGATCAATGTCCGGGTCGCTCGTACTCGACAGCCAGCTCTGGGGGGATGCCGGCGTTGAATTCATTCGATTTGCTGACGGTGCAGTTTGGACGGATGCCCAAATCGCGATCCGTTATGTTGCCGGTCAAGCAACGGCTGGCGATGACACCATCTGGGGCACCTATGGTGTTGACACGATCGTCGGCGGAGCCGGAAATGACCGTTTGGAAGGGTCGGAGGGCTCCGATACTTACATCTATAATATCGGTGACGGTGATGATGTAATCCTCGACTATCGCGGAGTGCGAACCAATACGCTGCAATTCGGCGAAGGAATCACGGCCACCGATCTCGTGTTCTCCCGGGTTACGGAAGATGCCAACGATTTCCGGATTTCCTTCCGGTCATTCGCAGGCTTCATTGTATTGGACAATCAGCAATGGGGGGATGCCGGCGTCGAGGCAGTACGATTTGCTGACGGTACAGTATGGAATGAAGCCCAGATTGCGGCGAGATACGTTTTCGATCAGCAAAGTTCGGCAAACGACATAATCTGGGGAACAAATCAGAGCGATAGTATCGCTGCTGGGCTGGGCGACGATATTCTGGAAGGAAATGGTGGAAACGATACCTACGTTTACGTTCGCGGAAACGGAAACGACACCATCAATGAGAAAAGCGGCGGCGGTAGCGCCGACGTGCTAAACTTCGGCGATATAAGCTCCACTTCCGTCACTATGACAAGGAATGGCAACGACGTCTTGCTGCTGATCTCTGAAACAGCACCGGGGGCGGGCGACGGCGCTTCCATCAAACTTACAGCCAGCATCGAAACTTCGTCGGATCAGGGCATTGAAAAGATCCTCTTTGCCGATGGAACGACTTGGAATAAGTCCGACTTTGTCGGAAGAGTTTCCTACGTAGGCGGAACGACGGGCAACGATACTATTGTTGGGACCGCGGTAGCCGATCTCATTCGTGCTGGAGTCGGCGACGATACGCTGCGCGGCCTCCAGGACAACGACAATTATGTCTATAAGATTGGCGATGGTAATGACATCGTCGATGAAGTGACGTCGGGCTCCGATATCGACGTCCTAACCCTGTCAGACCTCAAACTAAACGATATCCGCTACGAGCGCCCGTATGGCGCTATCAATGACGTTGTCATTCGTGTGCTCGCAACGGAAGAGACTATAACGCTGAAGAATCAGCTCAATCTGGCAGGTGGCGTCGAAACAATTGTTTTTGGCGACGGCACTTCAATCGGCGGTACTGTAGGGGCCCTTGATGCGCTCTTGAAGTCACAAAGTTCGATCTATGGAACGGACGGTAACGAAACGATTACGGGCTCATCGGAAGGGGAAACCTTTGTCGCAGGCCGCGGTGATGATCGGATCAATAGCGGGGCAGGTAGCGATCTCGTTCTCTATGCTATGGGCGATGGAAACGATTATCTCGATGATGAATCCGGCTCGACTGTAGACGTCGATACCCTCAAGTTCAGTGATCTGAATGCGAAAGACGTTACCGTCAGCCGCTCCGGCGTTCATGTGAAGGTTCTCGTCAACGAAACTGGTCACGTCATAACCCTCGATGAACAGTTTTATTCCGCAACTGCAAATTGGGGTTTCGAGCGCATCGAATTCGCCGATGGAACGGTCTGGGATCGCGCCGCCATCCAATCGGCTGCCTGGATCAGAGGCACGAGCGGTAACGATACAATCGCCGGCACGGCGAATAATGATGTCATGTACGGCGGAACAGGGAACGACCGTATCAACAACGGCGCGGGCAGCGATACCTATGTCTACGCGAAAGGCGACGGCAATGACTACATCAATGACGAATCCGGCTCCACGTCCGAGGTCGATACGCTTCGTCTCACCGATCTGACGGCGGATGATGTCTTCCTGACGCGATCTGGCGTGCATGCCATTTTGACCGTCAAGGAAACCGGGGAGGCGATCACGTTCGACGAGCAGTTCTACTCGTCTACGGCAAACTGGGGCATAGATAAGATCGAGTTTTCGGATGGCGTATCCTGGGGGCGTGCCGAGATGGAATCTGCCGCCTGGATCAGAGGAACAGGTGGCAATGACACGATTGCCGGCACGACAGGGAACGACACGATCGACGGCGGGCTAGGCAACGATACGCTGAGCGGTCTTGCTGGAAACGATACGTTTGTCTTTCGCGGTAATTTCGGCAATGACACGATCGCGGACTTCACGGCTGGTGCAGGATCCATGGATGTCGTCGCCTTCGACAATGACGTCTTCGCCGATTTCGCGTCTGTCATGGCATCTGCCACTCAAGTAGGCGCCGATACCATTATCGCCTTCGATAGTGACCATAGTGTCAAGCTGAAGAGTGTGCAGATGTCATCGCTGCATCAGGATGACTTCCGCTTCATTTCTGCGGCATGACCAGGATTTGAACGTGTCGAACAGCAATAGCACATCGCCACAGGTCTTCCTTGTAGCGGTCCTTTCGTCCCTGAAGAGGGCGTCGCTCGGGATCGGCATGACCAGCGCCATCATCAATCTGTTGGCGTTGACCGGGTCGTTCTTCATGCTGCAGGTCTACGACCGGGTGATACCCGGCCGTAGTCTGCCGACGCTTGTCGGTTTGGCGATCGTTGCGGCAACACTCTATGCGTTTCTGGGCATACTCGAACTCATCCGATCAATGCTGCTTATGCGCATCGGAACCTCGGTCGACGAGCGTTTCAGCGAGGCGGTGCATGACTCGCTGATTTTGCTTCCTTCTCGCATGCAAATTCCGGGGGATGGCCTCCAATCCGTGCGAGACCTGGATACCGTTCGAGGGTTTCTTTCCGGTCCTGGCCCCACCGCCCTGTTCGACTTACCGTGGATGCCATTCTACCTCGGCCTGTGTTTCCTTTTTCATTTCTGGATTGGGATCACAGGCCTGGCCGGTGCGCTCCTCTTGCTGGGCCTGACCGTCCTCACGGAATATAAATCGCGTCAGCCTGCGAAAGAGGCGAGAAGAATTGCTTCAGAACGCACGGCGATGGCGGAGGCTGCTCGACGCAACTCCGAGGCCGCCCTTGCCATGGGCTTTGGTCATTCTCTCGGGCGTCGCTGGAACGAGGTGAACCAGCGATATCTCGCCAATCACCTGCATGCCACGAACGTGACCACAAGCCTGGCGACATTGTCGAAGATCCTGAGAATGATGCTTCAGTCGGCCATCCTCGCTGTCGGCGCTATTCTGGTGATCCGGCAAGAGGCAACCGGCGGCATCATGATTGCCAGCTCAATCCTTGTCAGTCGCGCGCTGGCACCAATCGAGCTGGCAATCGGCCATTGGAAAGGGTTTTCAGCGGCGCGCGACAGTTGGTCCCGTTTGGTGCGACTGGCCGACATTATGCCCGTAGACGAGCGGGAGGTTTCGCTTCCGAAACCCTCGAGCACGCTTCGAGTGGAGAACCTACATCTCGCTGCTCCGGGTTCAAAAACGATGGTAGTTCGCGGTGCATCGTTCGAGCTTCGGGCTGGTGAGGCGGTGGGTGTCATCGGGCCAAGCGCCTCTGGAAAATCCTCCCTCGCGCGTGGTCTGGTCGGGCTTTGGCTGCCAGCCATGGGTGCAGTACGCCTGGATGGTGCTTCACTCTCGCAATGGGATCCGCGAGCGCTCGGCAAGCACATCGGATACTTGCCCCAAGACGTCTCACTGCTTGGGGGATCGATCGCGGAAAACATTGCCCGCTTCGATCCGGATGCGCCGTCGGACAAAATCATCGCTGCGGCCAAGGCTGCTGGCGTTTACGAGATGATCATACAGTTCTCGGAAGGCTTCGATACGAAGATCGGCGAACAAGGGTCTGCTCTGTCAGGCGGCCAACGACAGCGAATTGCACTGGCGAGAGCGCTTTATGATGATCCGTTCCTGATCGTTCTGGACGAACCCAATTCAAACCTCGATGCGGAGGGTGAGGTCGCACTGTCGAATGCGATCCTTGGGGTGCGCGAGCGTGGCGGCATTGCGATTGTTATCGCGCATCGGCCAAGCGCCCTTGCTGCGGTGGACAAGGTCATCGTCATAGCGAATGGCCAGATACAAGCGTTCGGGCCAAAGGACGAGGTTCTCAAAAAGACCACGCAGCCGACACCGGCCACGCTCCAATCTATTCGATTGATGACGGCTGATGGGGAAATGGCACAATGAGACAGTATCATGCCCCGCTCGCCGAACGGGCCATCAGAAGCCTGACGCTGTTGGCGATTGCCATGATCCTGCTGCTGGTTGGCGTCCTGGGTGGACTTGCCGCAACAATTCGTCTTCAGGGCGCTGTCATTGCCGCAGGAACTTTGGTGGTCGACAGCTACGTCAAGCCGGTCCAGCATAAACAGGGCGGCACGGTTGCGCAAGTCTTCGTCAAAAATGGCGATCGTGTCGACGCGGGACAGATACTCGTGCATCTCGACGATACGCAAACCCGCGCCAATCTTGCGATTGTGTCAAAGCGTTTGAAGGAACTGGCGGCGAGAACCGCGCGACTGTCGGCTGAACGGGACGCAAGGGAGAGGATAGAGTTTCCGGCGTCCCTTCTCAGAGATCGTTCAACCGTTGAGGTCGCGGCGATGCTCGACGGTGAGCAGCGTCTGTTCGACGATCGACGCTCTTCAAGGACAGGCCGCAAGTTGCAATTGGCCGAGCGGGTTCGTCAACTTTCGAGGCAGGCGGAAGGGCTGACCTCCCAACAGGATGGCAAACGCCAGGCGATTGCCATTCTCAAAAAGGAGCTGGCCAGTTTGCAGTCACTGCTCGATCAGGGGATCATCCCGGCGACGAGGGTTTACGCCTTGCAGCGCGATGCAGCCGACCTGACCGGCGAGCTCGGCAGTCTGGTCGCCTCCGAAGCGGAGACAAACGGAAAAATGGCGGAAACCCACTTGCAGATCATTCAAGTCGATGATGATCAGCGAACGGAAGTGTCGGATCAATTGCGACAGGTCGAGAGCGAAACGGGCGAGTATTCAGAGCGATTGATTGCCGCCGAAGACGATTTGAAGCACATAGATATCCGAGCGCCGCAAGGCGGAATCGTCCACCAGCTGTCGGTGCATGCCGCGGGAGCCGTGGTGACGCCAGGTGAGGCCATCATGCAGATCGTTCCCGACAATGATGCCCTCATGCCCGAGCTCAAACTGTCTCCCCAGGATATTGATCAAGTGACGATTGGACAGGACGTGACGCTTCGTCTCTCGGCGTTCAGTCAACGCTCCACGCCAGAGTTGAACGGCCGAGTTAGCAAGATTGCAGCTGACCTGACTACCGACCAACGGACAGGCCAGACCTACTACAGTCTGCGCGTTACTATCCCGGCGGAGGAATGGGCAAAGCTCGATGGTCTGACCCCTGTCGCTGGCATGCCGGTGGAAGCATTCGTTCAGACCGGCGAGCGTACTGCGCTGGCCTATTTGACGAAACCTCTCACCGATCAGATGGCTCGAGCATTCAGGGAAGAGTGAGGTACGGAACCGGGCGTTCTGTTGAATTCAGCCCTGATTTGGCCCGCACTCCCGTCTTTCCGCTTAGCACCGACCTGGTGGACAGAGACAGCTCTATAAGGTGCCTAACTATCTTGAACCAATTGCGGACTATCGCGAAATATCAATCTTGGTGATTTTCGTATGGGATTCAACAGTTTGGTGATCTCATGCAGACGGGTCGCAGGTTCCAATCTTTTCGAGGCGAAAAGCTCCTCCACTGATGGGGTCTAAGGAGGACAGTGATGAATGCGTCTACCGGCGGCTTCGCGCCAAATGCGGCCACTGGAAATGCCGGCGATGGGTTCCGATCAAAGATGACGTGTTGTAGTTCAGACGGGGTCTTTGATGTCAGGGCCATAGGTGTATGTAGCGTCTCCCTCGATAGCGTCTTTGGGTCGAACCCACTTGAAATGGGATTTCACGGGTAACCCCGTATCAACTGATATCCAACTCTTGTAGTAATCAACCTGTTGATACGATAGGTGGTCGTAGGACCAGATTTCGGTCTGGACTCCGCCTATCGTTTCGCTTCCAAGGTGTTCGCAGTTCTCGATATCATTGGTTTTTATCTTCGATGCGTCGGCAGCATTGGATCGAAGGTAAAGACGGATCATCAGTTACTGAGTCTCAGGTGAAGGGTCGATCGGCTAGGCCACATGGCTGTCGCCGAGGCGGGCGGAGTTCGCTGATCGCGCCGCGAGGCGCGATGAAGTTCTTTCATGCAAGATCGAATGGTGCGTCTTCAGGCGCCGTGACGGCTGTTGACGATCGAAACAGCCGGTCTGCCGCGGCTTTGGCAGCTGCTTCGAGATGCATCTTGCGGCGCTTTTGGCGCAGGGCATTCATCTGATCGGCGGCCTTGCACCCTATATCCGATGAAGCACCGCTTATATGCCGTTGCGTTCCGAGCTGCGCGAGCAATGCCTGGATGCAGTCGTCTCGCTCGTCGATCGTTTCGGCGAGATGGAGAGTTTCCCAGAGCTCCTTGATCCGCAGATTGAGGCTGTTCGGGGCAACCAGGTCTCGCCCGATCACACCGATCCCCGTGATGAACACTGGACGACTGCCCGTCCGAAAACGAATTTTATGGGATCGCAGACCCGCACCGGCAATGATCTTGCGGATCTCGCGAACAACGTCGCCATGCACGAACTTCCCCGAAATAGTCAGATCGTCCACCCAGAGGGAATAGAGCAAGCCATCACGCTCGCAAAGATCAGCGATCTTGTCGAACATTGGTCGGTGGATAAGAGTGCAAAGCACAGGTGTCAGCGGCGATCCGAACGAAACCTGGTCATCGATGGTGGCAAGGTGGGTCACCAATCCGGCGACATCCGGATACATTCCCAGCTGGTCCTGAAACCAGCGCCGCACCATCGTGGCCGTCGTCGACGGGTAGAACTGCTTCAGGTCGAGCGTCAGATACTGGTTCTGGCCGAGATGCAGGGCCGCATTGTCGCGTTGGCCGCGACGACGTCGCGGGCTGAACAGGTAGCTCGGCTGTCTGATCTTA
Source organism: Rhizobium sp. SYY.PMSO (assembly GCF_046840415.1). Taxonomy (NCBI): domain Bacteria; kingdom Pseudomonadati; phylum Pseudomonadota; class Alphaproteobacteria; order Hyphomicrobiales; family Rhizobiaceae; genus Rhizobium; species Rhizobium sp. SYY.PMSO. The sequence continues at coordinate 920,721 of NZ_CP177351.1, read as the reverse complement.
TTGAGATGGAATTTCAGGCGCTCGTGAACGCCGCGCAGATCCGCTACCGGATACTTTAAGTCGCGAAGCTTCTTCTTCTTACCGATTTCCTCCTGACGGCGCACGATGAAATGCTCCTTGTGGGTGACCAGATAGCGCAGGTGATCGCGCGTCGTGCCGAGAAGTTCGGCGATATCCCGCTGCGTCGGGCGCTGTGCGAAGGGTGATTGGACGAGATCGTACCGTTCAACCGGTGATCGGACGGGCTTACGACGCATGCGAGACGTCGCGTGGAGAAAGCTTATCGAGCAGCGACAGGACGCCGCTTGCCACGATCAGCTTTCCTCGTTTCGGGATCGGCTGGCCGTCGAGTTCTTCGGCGAAAAATAACAACTGCGACATCCGAACATCGAACTTGGTACTGTAACGTTCCAGCAGTTCCATCGACACGGCTTTCGTGCCGCTCTCGACTTCGGACACCATGGATTGCGAAATTTCCAGCTCGGTGGCGAGCTCCTTCTGCGACAGGCCGAGATAAAGACGCAGCAGTCTGAGGGCATCGTTCATCATCGGGCGTTTCATCGTACTCATTACGTGCTCCTTGAGGGCTATTTCCGAGGTCGCCGCTCATTGCCGGTCTGAAAACCAGGACCAAAAGCGCAGGACAGCAAATGTTGCCTGGCCCAACGCGACAATGACCTTAAAGACCACTACCGCGTTCAACATGCGACGCCGCCGCTGGCGATGACCATTTGTGCTCATTTCGTAGTTCTCCATGTTTCCGCCGACCGGGATGGCCGGCGCCCGTAGAAACAGGAAGACTGATCAGCGACGTTTGACCTCGAACATGCCGCACCCGGGCCCGACGGGTGCGGCGCGCGTGCCGCGGTCCCTAGCCAGACGCAGGATTGAATCGGGGATTTTCATCCCCACAGGGCCTCCGGCCCCACGCATAGACGGGTTCAGTTATGAGCAATCATCACGACCAGGAAGATAGGAAACTCGAACGCGATTGTCAAATAAAATATCGCTAAAGGCGATTTGCTATCTGTCCTATGTTCTCGCCCATGGGCTCATCGGGGCTTTCACTGACCTTCTGATGAAACCACGAAATGCATTTATTGTCGCTCGCAGTCTAACTTGGATGGCATGACAAACGACGATCAGCACGAAGCCGACGCTCAGAACGACGGCGACAGGCTTGTTTCCGGACACGCCCGCGAAGATCCTTTCGCTGCTTTCAAAGCGACCTGCATGCCGATGATCGTGACCGATCCGAACCAGCACGACAATCCTCGCGATCGACCAGGACCGTGACAGCATTTCAAAATAATTCAGCTCACCAGCTATATGGGTAAAACCTCGTCATCAGAATCGATGCCGAGAAAATCTTGACCCAAATCGACATCTATTTTCAGCTGCTAGAAGCAGTGCTGAAGGATCGTTGACGACGGTCGAACCGATGAAACCGGCAGCGCGGAGATTGCCGATGGTGTCGCGGCTGACGTCCTTTCCGAAAATCTTCGACAACTCGCCGCGAGTGATCGGCTGAAAATATCCGACCGCCATCAGCACCATTTCCTCGAACTCGGACAGCGTTGCCGCGCCTCCGGGATCTTGGGCAAGAAAGACTTTGGTGCCTTCAAACTCGCCTGAGCTCAGTCCGCCCCGATGCGCTGAAGAACGGCAGCGCGGCGAAACTGCCAAACATCGCCTTCTTGCCCTTTTGAACGCTGGCCCGTTCGCGCTTTTGCCCGCCGCCCGCAATCGAGACCGGTATGGCCGATAGCTTCATCGATCGCGAATACGCGATGGTGGATCTCTTCGCTGATTTTCCATGCGTGCAGGTATATAGGGTCGGCCATAGCGCTACTCTTCGTCGAGGATTTTCAACCGCGCCGGAAGGGTGGTCAGTCTTGGAGTTAACATCGTCAGCTTTCGCTTTGGCTCAGGCTTATGTTTCAAAGCATCTATTGCCGCTTTTGTTAGTCGATAGCATGGGACTACCGGATCCTTGGACCACGGTGTCTTGGTTGCGTAGCCCTTTGCCACGAGACGTTCGGCCATTTCGGCGCTGATGGACGGGATGTGATTTATCGGGTCGTCGAAGCTCGCGCTTTTCAGGGCATTGATCGCCTTGATGATTGCAGGCGGTTCTCGCATCAGCCGAACTCGATCTGGAGCAGATTGGGTCCGCGCATCTTGAAACGGTCGAACTGCAATGGTTCGCCATGGTCGCACGTTCCAAATATGACTTCCGCATCATCCGGCAAATGCGCAATGGCGTCGCGAACATCTTTCACGGTCAAGTAGCCATCGCCATTTCCGGAAATCATGGTGCCGGAAGCCTTGTGCCGATGATTGTAGTTGATTTCACTCATCGCTCTGCTCTCCCGATTTTTCCATCTGAGACAAGGAAATAAGCCACGGATCGGCACACAACTGAAGGATATTGCCGGTGAACGTTTAGGTTTTAGGGTATTAATCCACAACTATGATGATTGCGGGCAGTTGGGGAGCTTTAAGCAAGATGACTTCCCTTGCCGACAATGCCCTCGCGGGCGCGGGGATGGCTCTTTCTTCGAGCTGCGCCGGTCCCAGGTCGATATCCGAGGTACGGGTCGCCGGTTTCTATCATCAGCTTTTGCGCTCTCCTCCGGCCGCTTGGCCAAGAGATCGACGATGGTCCCGGCTTCCAGCTCGTGCTCTGGCCGCCTTCCCCGCGAGGAAGCAGTTTGAACGCTATGTCTCTGGTATTCTCCGCGATGATGCTGGCGTCGATTGGGATGTCGGCCGTATTGCGGCCTGGGCTGTGAATTGAGCCGCCGGTTCTTGTTGGGTGAACACAAATATTGCACGCTCTTCGGAGGATTTTGAGGGCGAGTCGATGTTTGCGAAAGAGTTCGACGAAATAGCACTGGCCGATCTTCAAGCCCTTGTTGATGAGGGAATCCCCGAAGGCAGGCAACTAGAGTTCAAGCGCGATCATTATGGGCGCAAAGACGAAGACCGGCGCGAGTTTGCCGCCGATGTTTCCGCCATGGCCAACGCTGTCGGCGGATATCTTGTGATCGGAGTCGACGAGCGGAACGGAATTGCATCAGACGTCAGCGGCGTTGCGACGTCGGATCCTGATGGTTTGGTTCGAGCGGTTTCCGATACCATTCGAACGTCGCTCGAACCGCCAATCCTCGAATTTCGGGTGAAATGGATTGCTATCGAGGGTGAACGCGGCGTTTTGGCAATCAAGATGGCGCGGAGCTGGAGTGCGCCCCATCGAGTAACTGTCGCCAAGGACTATCGCTTTTTTATCCGCGACGAAAACGGAAAGCATCCGATGTCAGTAGAAGAGTTGCGACGAGCGTTTCTGTTTGCATCCGAGGTCGAAGAGAGGATCAGACGCTTTAGAACGGAGCGGCTGGAAATCCTGACCAACAACGAGGGACCTCTAGCGGTTGGCGCCGATGGAGATGCTCGTCTGGTAATGCAGGTCGTGCCACGAGCATCTTTCACAGAGAGCATTTCACTCTCGTTTGATGAACGTGGCGGAACGATGTGGCCATGGCCTCTCGGCGCCAGCGGCGCGAATCCAATGTACTCGCTCGACGGTCTCGTCGCTTACTCGGGACCGGAAGAGAAATTTGATACCGTCCGCGCATTTTCGACGCTTTTTCGCAATGGTGTCGCCGAGGCCGTTGCAAAATTGAATGTCGGCGGGAAGGACGGTCAACGCAACATTTATCTGACCGGTGTTGAGCAAGGGATTGCGTCCGGTATTCGGCAGATCCTCGGCGAGTACGAACGGCGGTCGATCCCCGCGCCATACACGGTTCTCGTGAGCCTCATTGGCGTTCGTGGCGTTTCGGCCCCGATTGATGAATGGCGCGGCAGCATTACCTATCCGTGTCGTTCTGACCGGATAATGTTACCCGAACTCAACATTGATACGACGGGCGCGGCGGATGTTCCAGAGAATACCCTTAAGCCTCTATTTGATCTCATGTGGAATGCGTTTGGTCATCATGGTTCGCCAAGTTACGACCAGTCGGGAAAATACATCCGGCGCTGAACGCCGTCGTTATCCTCTATTCCTATCCGGCTTATATATAATGCAATGAAACTGCTTGCCTTTTTCGGTTTTTTAGCCGGATTGAACTGATGTTGTTCGCCGAGACTGAGCCGCGTCCCTCATTTTCAGTGCTTTCCTCCACTGCGAACTTATGGTTTTCCAATAATTTAGCGAGAATGAAGAGCACGCCGCAGGTTCGAGTCCGTTCAAGGCGAGGGAGTTACAATAGTGAACTTCTGTGAATCCGCGTTAGCTGCGTGATTTAACCCTGAGCTTTGCTCCATATTCAAAGACGGTGCGGCCCACTTTTTGGGTATGGGACGGTTGTCCACCGCTGTTGTGGCGCTCATCTGCGACGTCAGTCGCGACATGAACTCTTTGCCATAGATTGACGCTAGGCTCCATTCGTGTCCTTTCCTTTCCCATCAAATTCCAGGGGGTCTATTCTAGGGGAAGAATGAGCGGCAGCAGGGTCGCTCAGACACAATTCACTAAGCTCTTGCCAATCGCATCGCGCAGTACTTCGCTCGCTCCTCCCCAGATCGACTGAACGCAACTGTCGATCATATCCTGGGTGGCCCGCTCGCCGGTTTCACCGCTGATACCCTGCGCTCCCCGAAACTGGATAGCGAGTAAAGCGATCGATTTCAGGACTTCGCTCGCACGCAGCTTTGCAATGCTGGACGAGCGGGGATCGTGCCGGCCTTGCATCTGCTCAACGATGCAGGTGTCGATGAAGGCTTGGTTCACGCAGCAGTCGCTATAGAGATCGGCAAGCCTGCTATAGGTCGTCTGATGGTCGAGGATCGTCCCCGTCGACGTCTTGCGCCCATGGCAGAAAAGGATGAGTTCGCGAAGTATGGCGATGGCCGACGCCTGCGCGTAAATGGCAAGCATCAGCCGTTCGAGCCCGAGGAAGGTGAACAGATAGAGCAACCCCTGTCCCTCGGCGCCGAGAAGCCTGGTTTTTGGCACCTCGCAGTCCTGGAAGATCAGTTCGCAGGTATCGAGAGCCTGCATCCCCGATTTAGCGATGGGGGAACGTTTGACGCCCTTCTGACCGGTCTCGACGATGAGCAGGCTCAGTCGGGCATCGCCATCCGGGGCTGTCGCGTCGGTGCGTCCGGCCACCAGGACGACATCGGCGGTAAAGCCGTTCGAAATATGGGTCTTGTGCCCGTTGAGAACGAATGTCCCATCCGCCTTCGAAATAGTCGTGCGCATCTGCGCGACTTCGCTTCCCGACCGAGGTTCGGTCATGGCTATGGCGCCGACCTTTTCTCCCGAGCACAGGCCCGGAAGAAAGGCCGCCTTCTGCTCGTCAGTTGCAAGCCGGACAAAATAGGGAGCGACGATGTCGCTCTGCAGGAATGTCAGAAAGCCCGAAAACCTCCGCTTTCCCAATTCCTCGGCGATTACGACTGACTCGAGAAAGGATGCCGCCCGCCCGCCGTGGCTGCGCGGAGCGGTGCGGCACAGCAGGCCCGCGTCGCCAGCCTTGCGCCAGGCCTCGCGCGGCACGCGGCCGGCCTCCACCCAGCTTGCGTAGCGAGGTGCTATCTCGCCATCGAGGAACGCTGCGACTTCCAGGCGAAACTGCTCGTCTCCCTGAGAGAAAATATTGCGTCTGATCATGCGAGAGCCTCACGAAGCTGAATTGCCGAATTATGCGCCCGAAGAGGGGATGCGCCTCCAACGGGCAGGACAGGCGGCCTGCCACCGTTCGTTCCGGAAAACTTGCGAGAAAACCGCGTATTGGGCGTCCTATATCGTGATTTCTTCCGTCCTTTATCGCGATATAGGAGGCGCCGGACGCGCCAATGCCGTGCCAGGCGCTTAGATCAAGGCGAAGCTGCGGCCTGCAATTGACCGATTGCGCCTGTCAATTTATGGGGATGGCACCGTACTGAAACACGATCGAGGTCGTGTGATGCGACAGTTGCTGACATGATCCTACTTTATCGCATTCAAGCCGCCACAGGTGACTGCCATGCTCTTCATTCCATTCCCTTTCGCCGTCGCTATCGTGCTTCTCGTGCTCTTTGCCGCAGTCTTCAAGCGTGATGACGACCGGCCGGCCAATCTGCCGTTCCTGACGCTCATTCTCGCAAGCGCTCTTCAGTCCGTGCTGTCGGGCCTCCGCTGGGGTTACGGCATTCAATCCGTCATGTATGTGACGCCATTGGTCGCCGCGATCATTCCGCCCCTCGTCTATGCCGGTGTGTCCCAGCTGATCAGAAGGAGCGCCCAGCCGCCGCTCGTGCGCATCGGTATTCACTGCCTGCCTGCCATCCTTGTCCTGATACTCATGATCTTGTGGCGCGATGCGATCGATGTCGTGCTGGTTCTCGTCTTCATCGGCTACGCGATCGCGATCCTCCGGCTCATGCGACCCGGCATGGATGCGCTTCGCCTTGCGGCGTTCGACGAGGCTCGGCCGACTTATTATGCGATCCTGCTGGCCGCAGCCACGCTGCTTCTTTCCGCCATCCTCGATACATTCGTCGCCTTCGATCTGATTTGGAGCCATGGCCGTCACGCCGCGACGCTGATTGCAGGAGGCAACCTCGCGGCACTCATCATATTGTCGGTCGCCGCCGCCGCCGCCAGTCGCGGTCGCGCGGCGAAGGACGTGCCGGAAACCGTCGAAGCTCCGAAGGCCGATGCCGGAGACAGCGAGACGATGGCTGCCATCCAGGCGCTCATGATCGACAGGCAGGTCTATCAGGACCAGGACCTCACCCTGAACAAGCTCGCCCGCAAGGCTGGCCTCTCGGCCCGTCAGATCTCCGAGGCGATCAACCGTGCGAGCGGGAAGAACGTCTCGCAATATGTCAACGAGTTTCGAATCGCGGCCGCTTGCCGGATGCTGACGGAGACGGAGAAATCCGTAATCGAGGTCATGTATGCCGTCGGCTTTCAGACGAAGTCCAATTTCAACCGTGAGTTCCGGCGCGTAACGGATATTACGCCTCTGGAGTGGCGCAAGAAGACGGTTTCGAGGCAATAAAGGGGTCAAAAAGTACCAGATCGCGATCGAGTACGAGCTAGAACGTGTTTGAGGTCGAGTTTTTGCCGGTCTCCTTCATGTTGGCGGCATGAACACGAACACCGAACAAAATCGCAAACTCGCCGAAACGCTCAGGTCATTGTCCCTTGAGCCTTCGTTCCAAACAGTGGAGCCGCCGGTCAGGAAAACCCGGCGTCTTGTCCTCTCAAGTGCCATGCTCGCCCTTGGCGTCAGCGCGATTGCGGTCGCTTTCTTCTGGCCGGATATCGCGCCTCGTCTCAAAACCGCCCTGCAGCCGCAGCCGGCCGTCACGACGCCGACCGACAGCAAACCGGGCGTTCCATCCACCCAGGCGGCGCCCGGTACTGGTTCGCCCATCCCTTTCGCCAATTCGCCGCGACCTGCATCCGCGTCGCAGATAACCGGATCCGGCTTCGTCGTCGCCCCGCGCATCGTGACAGTCTTTTCCAAATATGAGGGAGAGATCGCATCGGTCGGCGTATATGTCGGCGACCGCGTCGAAGCAGGGCAGGTCATTGTTGGAATCGATGACGTCAGCGCCGACTTCGCGCTCGAGCAAGCCAAGGCCGACAGCGATGGCGCAAAGCTCGTCCTCGACGGCAAGATCCTGGCGCTCAAGCAGGCCGACAGTTCGCTGCAGCGCAATGCGGCGCTCTCTGCAAAGAGCGCTGTTTCCATCCAGACCGTCGAGGAGGCGCAGACCGCCAGAGACACGGCGTTGAACGCCGTCGACCAGGCGCGTCAAAGCTATGCCAAGGCGCAACTCGGCGTGAAGATCGCGCAGGAACATGTCGATGCATTGACCGTCAGAGCCCCGATCTCGGGTACGGTGACGCGGCTCGACGCCCATGTGGGTGGCCGGGTACTGGCCCGGGTGGACAGTATCAAGGAAAATGAAAGCCTGCTGACGATCACAGATACCAAGAGCCTAGTGATCGACGCCGACGTCGCCGAAACCAATATCGGCGAACTTCGGCCCGGCCTTCGCGGCCAAGCCGTTCTTGACGGCTTCCCCGACAAGCCCTTCGCGATCGAGATCCTGCAGCTATGGCCGGTCGCCTCGGCGGAAAAGGGTACCATCACGCTGCGTCTGGCGCTCCTCGACCCACCCGAAGGCATCATGCCGAACATGGCCGCCCGCATCCGTATTTCGACCATTCCAGCACAACAGCCAGGAGACACTCCTCAATGACCGCCTCAACAAGCAAAGAGCCGTATATCGTGCTCAACAATGTCAAGAAGGGATACAAGATAGGCACCGAGACCGTACCGATCTTTTCCAATCTCGACCTGCAGATCACCCGTGGCGAATTCGTCGCGATCATGGGGCCTTCCGGATCTGGAAAATCGACGCTGCTCAACATGCTGTCGGGCATAGACAAGCCGGATCAGGGCCGCCTGCGCATCGGTGTCAGCAATCTCGATCAGATGGGAGAGGCGGCCCGCTCCTCCTGGCGCGCCCACAATATGGGCATCGTCTTCCAGTTCTATAATCTCTTGCCGATGCTGAACGCGGCCGAGAATATCGAGCTGCCGCTTCTCTTGAAGCCGCTTTCGTCGAGGGAGCGCCGTGTTCGCGTCGACAAGGTCCTGGATCTGGTCGGGTTGTCGGGTCGCCAGAAGCAGTATCCGAAGCTCATGTCGGGCGGCCAACAGCAGCGCGTCGGCATCGCGCGGGCGATCGTCGCGGACCCGGCTCTGCTGCTCTGCGACGAGCCCACGGGCGACCTCGACCGCCGATCGGCGGACGAGGTGCTGGAAATGCTGCGTTTTCTGAACCGCGAGCTTGGAAAGACCATCATCATGGTGACCCATGACCCTCAGGCAGCAAGCTATGCCGGCCGAACGCTCCATCTCGATAAGGGCAGGTTCGTCGAAGAGCGGAGGATGGACGCATGACGTTCCTCGATCTCGTAAGAAAGAGTGCTTGGCGAAAGCCTATGCGCACAATATTGCTGATGATAAGCGTTGCCACCGCCTTTCTCATCTACGGCCTGACAACGAGCTTTATCGATGGCAGCCAGGGCGCGTCGGCGGCCAGCGAGGACATCCTTGGCGTCATGAGCGCGGCTGGCCGCGCCCAGCCGCTGCCGGTTTCCTACTTGAACCGGATCGGCGCGGACCCGGGCGTGGCCGCCGTCGGCTACATGTCGCGCCTGCGCGGTTTTGCGACGGTTGAAAAGAACATCATTCCGGTGAGTGCCGCCGATCCTGCGCGGCTCTACAGTTCGAACGGCAGGGAGCTCGGGTTGACGCCGGATCTCGTCAGCGCGCTCGCAAGGGACCGCAGCACCGTCCTCGTCGGCCAGGCGCTTGCCGAGGCGCAAGGCTGGACCGTCGGTCAGAAGATCACCGTCACCAGCTTCGACACGGCAAAGCAGGATGGCAGCCGCGACTGGTCCTTCGAAATCGCCGGTATCTTCAACGGCGAGAACGCCTCGACCGACACCTATTTCGTCGTCGCCCAATACGACTATGTCAATGCGCTGAGAGCCCGCAACAAGGACACGGTCGACGCCTTCATCGTCAGGCCGCAGCCGGGTGTCCAGACAGGAGAGCTTGCCTCAAGGATAGATCAGCTGTTTGCCAATTCGGCGGCACCGACCCAAACCAGATCGGAAAAGCAGTTCCTCGAGGCCTTCCTGCGCCAATATGCCGATGTCGGTTTGATCGTGAACATGGTGGTCGGGGCGGCATTCGTCACGCTGCTCATGATCGTCGGCAATACTATGGTCTTTGCCGTTCGCGAGCGCACCTTCGAGATCGGCGTTTTGAAAACCCTGGGCTTTTCCGGCTCCTGGATCATGGCGCTGATCCTTGGCGAAACATTCTTCATATTCGTGGTCGGCGGCACCATCGGCCTGATGCTTGCATTGCTTGCGACGGTCATCACGGGACCTGCGATCGGCCTCGTCTTTTCCAATGCGATTTTTGCAAGAGCCCTGGCGATGGTCACCCTGTTGGCGCTTGCAACCGGCGCCCTTCCGGCGCTCAACGCGCTCAGGATCCCGATAATCTCAGCATTTAGAACGAGGTAAATCCATGTCCTCCAATGCCAAACAAGCATTTGTCATGATCAGGGCAAACCTGTTCAGCTTGCCGCGACGTATCTCCATCTCCGCCTCCATGGTTCTTTCCGTAGCGCTCGTCGTCAGCGTTCTTACAGGCTTCCTGGCCATGGCAAGGGGTTTTGAGACGACTCTGCAAAGTGCCGGCTCCAATTCCGTTGCCGTCGTTCTGGGCGGCGGCACGAACCAGGAGGCTGGCTCGGACGTTCCGGCCTCCGTCATTCGCACCTTGAGCGCAATGACCGATGACATCGGCGCTACAAGGGACACCAGCGGCATGCCGATCTTCTCGCGCGAAATCGTCGTTGCCGTCGACGCCAAACCGAACGGATCAGATGCGAGCCAGACCTTGGCTCTTCGCGGCATGGATCAATCCGGTCCTTCCATCCGCGACCATATAGCCTTGTCGGCCGGCCGCCTGTTCACACCCGGTTCGCGCGAGATCGTCGTCGGGGATCGCCTGGCGCAACAGTTCGGAATTTCTGTCGGCAGTACCTTGCGGCTCGGCACGGTCGGCTGGACGGTGGTTGGTCTGTTCTCGGCGCGCGGCAGCGCCTTCGAGTCCGAGATCTGGGCCGATCTCGACGCGGTTCGATCGGGCTTCGACCGGCAGGGGCAGGTCCAGAGCCTGCGTTTGAGGTTGTCCAATCCCGCCTCCTTGCCGCGGCTGCAGGCCAAGCTCGACACAATCAGGACGACACCGCTGCGCGCCATTGTCGAAGCCGACCTCTATGCGGCGCAATCCGGCCGCACCGCCAGCCTCATCCGGCTGTTCGGCTGGCCGCTCGCACTGTTGATGGCCGTCGGCGCGACCGCCGGCGCGCTCAACACAATGATGAACTCCGTGTCGGATCGTACCGTTGAGATCGCAACGGTCAGGGCACTCGGCTTCAGCAGGATATCCGCGTTTCTCGGCACATGGGTGGAGGCGATCGTGCTTGCCGCCCTTGGCGTGGCGTTCGGACTTCTGGCGTCGTGGCTGGCCTTCAATGGCTGGCAGGCTAGCACGGTTGGAGCGAATGGCGCGCGCATGGCGTTCCAGCTTTCCGTAACCGGCGATGTCATGGCGACGGCGGGTCTGCTCGGACTTGCAATCGGCATTCTGGGCGGCGCATTGCCGGCGACGGTTGCCAGCCGTCTTCCCTTGACCGCCGCCCTCCGGTCGAGCGGATGACCGCGCGGGCATGACGGCCAGCACCAGCAATACCCCAGCAGGGGCCCTGACCTGCCAGGCAGCCAGAGCCCTTATCATCGCCGGACGTAATCGACGCCCGATCGTAATCCCTGAGCGCACGAGATACCAGACAATGCCATCAGGCTCGGCATTCAAAATTCGCGCACACCGCCATTCTGTCCATGAAAAGCACAATCATGCCGCGATCCTTGCGCGATGCGCACTTGCGCGGAAGGGAGGATTGGCATTCTCTCCCGGATGGGATGCTTGGCGGAACCTATCGCGAAAAAAGCACCCTGATGTCGCTCGGCTGGATCTTTGCAAAGGCAATTGAAACGGAATCATTCGACCCCGGTCGGGCACGGTTTCAATTGTCATTTTGATGATCAAATTTCTGCGGGAGTTTCCAAAATGATCAGTCTTCCTTTGCCGATCTTGACAGCAATTTTCCTCGCCATCGTCCTGTTGCGACGATTGAACTCCAAGGATCGATGGGGATCGCCGCTGGTTTTCGTCACGATAGGTCTTTATGCTCTCCAGTCGTTGCTAATCGGAATCAAATGGACACTGGGCGGCTTTCCGTCCTTGTTCCTCGTGAGCGTGTCGCTCGCCATTCCACCAATGACCTGGCTGGTGCTCAGTTCGTTGATCGGCAGATCGAAAGAAGCAAATAAACAGAGGGACATGATGGTTGCCCTAGGGTCTGCCGCAAGCTTCGTCATTGCGGTCAATATCGCCGCTCTCCTAGACTATTTTGTTTTCGCGGAGGCCATTAGCATCGGCGTATACATGGTTTATGGCGCCGCCTTTATCGTGGTTGCCTATCTGTCCGACCACGAGTCGATGGAAAGCCAGCCGCTTCATATGCTCTTTCCCGCGCGGCTCGCATCTCTGGTCGCCGGCTGTATGTTCTTGCTGTCGGCCATAATCGACCTGATCATCGCCTGCGATATTCAATGGAACAATAGCAGCATATCATCGGCACTTGTCGGCTATGGCAATCTCTTCATGCTCCTGGTCCTCATTTCCTTGTTCCTGGGCGTCGGATCGCGGCCAATCATCCCGAGTGCTGAAGCTGATGCCGAGGAAGATTCAAGGCGCGACGACAGGCTGAACCAGGAGATTGTCGATCGGCTTGACCGGCTCATGACGGACACCAAGCTTTTCCGTGATGAATCGTTATCGCTCGACCGGCTCGCCCGCAAACTCGGTCAGCCTTCGAGGCAGATATCGACAGCCGTCAACAGCCTGCGTGCGATGAACGTACCACAATATGTGAATACTTTCAGGATCGCGGACGCCTGCGATCTGCTTGAGACGACCAATGAGTCGATCACGGAGATCATCTACAAGACCGGATTTACGACCAAGTCCAATTTCCACCGCGAGTTTCAGCGCATTACCGGCTATAGCCCGGGAGCCTGGCGCAAGCGTTCGCTTGTGCCCGACCAAAAGGGGACAAGGGTGAAGATGGATCATCTGCGCATCGCGGACCAGCCAATTCCCATGAAGGGATGACTGCCTTTGTCGCGAGGATCGGGAGGAGCTTCCTCTTAAAGTCTGTGCCGGCGTCGCCGCCCTTGGAGTTGCGCCGGCAAGATATGGCGTTGCGTTGTCGCGGGCAATTCCGAAGCACTTGCACCGCACAGCGCGCGGCCGGCAAGCCGGCCTAGATCCCGTTCGGGCAATCCGGGTGCGCTCGGATTGCCTTTTGCTTTTGGCATCGCCGCCAAATCCACCTATCGCTCGGTTGGCAACGACAAGCCGCATGACGCCGGGGCCCTGAGACGTCTCTTGGTCTCGGCGAGCAGGGAAAGGCTCGCCAGCGCCTTTGCATGATCCACGCCAAAATCCACCAGGCAAGCGATCTCGTCGACGCCGGCGCGTGCGAGACGCTCGACCGTTGCGATGACATCGTCCGGCGTGCCAAAGAGACCGCTTTCGTTCATGTAGCGCTCGCAGGCCTCCAGGAGCATCGCGTCGCGGAGTGCCGCCGCAGTCGCGGAATTTCGTCGCGGGGGCTTGAGCCGCTTGGTGGAGGCCTGCGTCAGGTCGAGGGAACTGCCGAGATAGGCCATCAGCGGCTGCTGAATGTCCTTGATCGCCCGCGCCCTGTCCTCATGCACATAGGTGTGCATCATCAAGGTCACCTGGCCACGGCCATCATGGCCGCTGTCCTTTCGACTGCGACGATAGAGCTCGATCTTCTCGGGCAGTTCGTTGAGCTCCTGCCCTCGAAGATGGGTCAGTACATTGGCCCCCATCTTGCCGGCGGCGATGAAACCCTCCTGCCGGCCGGTGGTCGTCAGCCAGACGGGTAGGCTTTCCTGCACGGGTCGGGGGAAGGTCTTTACGGGCAGGCCCGAGACGACGGCATCATCGCCCCGCCAGAGCTGGCGCACCACATCCATGTCGCAGGCCAGCCGCTCCCGGCGTTCCTCGAACGGGCTCGAAGACAATATGAAATCGTTGGCATTCCATCCAGCGGCAAACGAGATGCCGACCCTGCCATTCGACAGATTGTCGACGACAGCCCATTCTTCCGCAATGCGGATCGGGCTATGCAACGGCGACACGACGCTGCCGGCGCGCAGGCCGATTCTCGCGGTGACTGTTGCAAGTGCCGCCGCCAGGACGGATGGATTGGGGAACAGGCCGCCGAAAGCATGGAAATGGCGCTCGGGAAGCCAAACGGCTTCAAATCCGTTGCGGTCGGCATATCGGGTCGCGTCAAGCAGGAGCTTGTAGTTGTCGGCGCCCGGCTTGCCACGATCGTCGTTGGAAAAGAACGACAGGCTGAATTTCATGTTGCTTGCGGTCTGCCGCGGCGCGCCTTGCATGCCTGCATCCAGATGATGGAAGGGCGGCTCGGCAAGCGCTACATCCGCAAGGTCGAATTGATCGTCTGACATGAGCAACTCCTTTTGCTGCTTTGACAAGAATGACGTGGCCGCATTTTCCGGTGCGGCGACAGTTGAAAAGCGCAGGGTTTTCGTGCGCGGAGCCGGTGCCCAGCCGACAAGCGCTCATTTTCCGTCCGCCGCCAAACGCCTTGGCGCGACAGCAGGTCAAATCATTCCTCGTTCAGGCCTCGGCCTTCTTTCCAATTCGCTCGGTGGCTCGGCCGGATCACTCACGTCGCAAGGGCGCAGTCCAGCATGCGGCCGATATCGACCTTGCCGTTGATGTTGAGGATGAACTTGTCGACGATCCGGACGTCGCGCGGGACCATCACCGCCGGAAGCGCGAGCCTCATGTCGGCGACCAGGCGATCGCGAGTCGTTTGACGATCGGGATGCATCTGCGCGAACAGGACGATGTTCGTCACCCGGCCGTCGCTCAAAAGCGGAACGCAGGTGGCCTGGCGAATATAGGGCAGGTCGTTGGCGATACGCTCGATTTCGTTCAGTTCGATCCGGTTGCCGTTCCACTTGACCTGGCGGTCGACGCGTCCAAGCAGGGTCAGGCTTCCATCGAGGTCGACATAGCCAAGGTCGCCGGTCATATAGGTGGGCACTGCGGCGAAGGTGCCGAAGGCATGGTTGCGCGGATGGTCCGAGGGCAGATAGCCCTTTCCGACCTGTGGCCCGAGAAGCTGGACCTCGCCCGGTTCGCCCGCGCTTGCCTCGGAACCGTCCTCGCGCAGGATGCGCATGCTGGAAGGCTCGAGAGCCGGCCCGAGCGGCAGCAGGTCGCCGGTATCGAGATGGCCCCCATCAAGGATCTGGGCATGTGTGACGCAGGTGACCTCGGTCGGTCCATAGGCATGGCAGAGCTTTGCGTGCGGAAACCGCCGCCATAGATCGCGAATGAGAGACTTCTGCACGACCTCGCCGCCGACGAAGAAGCACCGCAGTTCGGGAAAGGTCGCGCCGTTGAAGCCCCTGTCCGTGCACATGATCTGCAGCAATGATGGTGTCGAAAACCAGGAGCCGGGTGTCATTGCGCCGTTTTCGGCGAGCAGGCGCACATTGTTTCGGGCAAGGACGTTGTTGCGATGATCCAGCATGATGACCGCGGAGCCGTTGGCGAGCGCCGGCCATAGATCAAGCATGCCCATGTCGAAGGCGAGGCTTGCGTGATTGACGTGGGCGCCGTTGCCTGCAAGACGACGCAGCATCGGGCCGTACCAGCTGTCGAAATGCTTGAAATTGTCTCTCGAAATGGCAACGCCCTTCGGCTGCCCCGTGCTTCCCGACGTGAAGACGATGTAAAACAGCGTTTCGCTGCCGATGTTGGAACTGCCGCCGTCGGCCGGCAATGCCGCCGCATCGATCGTGGAGACGTCGATTTGATGCAGGGACGCAAGCTCGAGGTAGTCGCCCTCGACGAAGGCATGGCTTGCTCCGGCAATGCGAGCGATCGTCTCGATGCGTTGAACCGGATTGGACCGGTCGACGAAAACAAAGGGCCTGCCGGAGATCGCGCAGGCCAGCATCATCGCGACGCAGTCATGCTCCTTGTGGCCGACGATGACCAGTGGTCCCGGTTCGATCCCCAGAAGATGGCGGCGCATGCCCTCGCAACGTGATCCGAGTTCGCCGAAGCGCATTACGCCGCCGTCGCTGATCAGAGCCGGCGCATCCGGAGTATGGAGGATGTGGCTGCGTATGCGCTGCAAAATACTGTCTACCATGAGTTTTCTCCGCAAAGGGCTGTTTGTGAACGGGCTTCGTCTTGCGCGCGGCTGCGCGCCTCTCCTCTCGGTCGCCACCACAGGCTGACCGCGCCGCGCGGGGCCAGTATCGAGCGGAATACGGGCCGCAGATCCCCCGGCCGGGTTGTCGCCGCCAGGCCGAACGAGCGGCTTGCGCAGATAGCGGTCAGCGCCGATGCGATCTGGGATGTGACCCTTTCGGTCTGCCTACGGGCATTGGGTCCGATGCCGAAAGGCAGGAAATGGCCGGGGTGGCCGGCGAGGTTTGGGACGCGGCCCGGGTCGAAACGGCCAGGATCGAAACGGGTCGGCTCGTCCCATAGGCGCTCGTCGCGGTGCAGCAGGAATGGGGAAAACAAAAGGGTTGCCTGGGCGGGGACGGTGATTGCACCGAAATGGAGATCGCGGCTCGTGGTGCGATAGAGGAAGGGGAGTTCGGGATAGAGGCGCTGGGTCTCCAGGGCGACGGCGGTCGCGAGGCTCGATGCTCCGTTGTCCCGGACGTCCTTGGCAATGGTATCGGCAAGGCCCGGATCCTGGGCGAGATGGACGAGGGCCCAGAGCAGGCTGAGGCCGTCGACCCCAAGCCTTTCGAAGAGGATGCGGAAGAGGAGCGGCCGCAGATGGTCGATCTGGTCGTTCGCTCGGATATCGTCGGGCATGGCTTCGAGCAGGTGGGCGAGGATGGTGTTCTCGCCCGCTCTTGCGGCGGCGATGCCGGCGCGCACGGCGTCGTCGAGAAAGGCGCGTGTCTCGCGGAATTCCTCCAGTGCGTCGGCATCCTTGAAGGCGTTGGCGTCCCTGTTGAACATGAAGCGATGAAAGACCTGCACCTGCGCGATGCCCTCGGCCATTTCGCTGTCATTGACGGCGGTGCCGAAGATGGGATGGCAGGTGGCTCGCACCGCCCACAAGCGGCACAGGGTACGAAGATCGGCGACCGGCGCGAGCGCCTCGTCGAGGAAGGTCGCAGTTGCCCGCGCAAGCGCCTCGTCGAACCAGAGCTCTAACGAGCCGGCAAGGCCGGCGAGCTTGCGGCGCATGGGCAGTCCAACGCGCGCCCAGGAGGCTTCTTCGGTGTTCTCGCCAAGCAGCAGGCGCATGGTCATGGCGCTGCTGGTGACGTCGCCGAACTCGGCGGCGAGCTGGCCGGCATGCTGCCGCCAGAAATCAAGGCCGCGCTCGCCGGTGACGAGATAGGTATCCCGGTCCTCGCGCGTATGCAGAATGACGAGATCGCCATGCTTGCGTGCGGCCGTCTCGGCCACCTTCAGGAGGCCGAGATTCTGATAGAGCGCCGAATTGGCGTCAAAGACCGGACATGTCTGCATATCCATGCTTCCCTTTTCCTTGTCCGTGGGCCGGCTCGCGGCAAGGCCTCAGGCCTGCGCCGCGAGCGAATGAACGTGGCGCGCCGCCGCCTGCGCCGCCGCCTCGACAATGGCGGCGCGGTCGAGTTTGGAGTTCTTGTTGAGCGTCACCGGGAAATCGGCGTACCAGAACCGCGGAACGAGATAGTGAGGCAGCTGCTTTGACAATTGCGTCGCAATCAGGCGTAGCTCGTCACCCGTTTGCGGTCCCAGAACATAGGCGTTGAGCGCGCGCGGCTGATCGTCCAGCGAAAAGACGCTGACGACCACCTCTTCCACACCCGTTTGGGCGCGAATATGGGCCTCGACATCGTCAAGGGCGATACGCACGCCCTGGATCTTGACTTCTCTGTCGATGCGGCCCTTGAAATACCAGAGCCCGTCGGCTGCTTTCCAGCCCCAGTCGCCGGTACGATAAAGGTCGCCTTCGGGAAAGGCATATGCCTGGCGTTCGGGAAGGCCGATATAGCCTCGGCCGACGCTTGCGCCGCGAATATAGATTTCCTGCGCCGCGTCATTGCCGCTATTGTTGCCCTGGGCGCCTGGAGAATGGTCCAGGGTCGTTGCGGCCCGGGCATAGCCGATCGGAAGTTCATGGTCTGCAAGCAGGTGGGCGCGGGTGATATCGACGCTCGTTACCGCGACGGTGCATTCCGTCGGGCCATAGGTGTTGACGACGCGGCAACCCGGGAAGCGGTCAAAAAGGTCGCTGACGATGGCCTTCGTCAAGGGTTCGCCGCAGAAGACGAAAGTCCTACAATCCGGCAGGGTGTCGGCGCCAAACCGCCGGTTCTTGAGGAAGAGCCGCACGATCGATGGCGTCGAAACCCACAAGGAGACCTTATCGGCGGCAAGGCGCCGGATAAAGCCGGTCGAGTTGGCGACGTCGGCGTGATCCAGCGCCGTTATCGGCAGGCGATGCAGCCACGACGTCCATATCTCGAAGAGCGAGACGTCGAAGCAATAGCGAATATTGCCCGACACCGCTGAAAAGCCGGCAGCTTCGGGCAACAGGACGTCAAGCCAGTCGATGAAGTCGACGAGATTGGCGTAAGTGACTTGGATGCCCTTCGGCTGGCCGAGCGTACCGGACGAAAACATGATGTAGGCAACGTCATCATCGGCGATGGCGTCTGTCGCCGGCGCAGGACGGCGCGCCGCGTGATTGGTAAGCCGGTTTTCGCTCCCCAGCTCGATCGCCATGGCCGGAATTGACGGGTCGATGCTCCAAAGCTCCGGCGGCGCGTTGTCGTTGGGGGCGGCGACGAGGATGGCCGAGGCGTTACAGGCAAGGGCGATCTGGCGAACGCGGTCGAGCGGCGTCTCGGGCTCCACCGGAACCAGCGCCCGGCCGCCAATCAGGCATGCCCAATAGGCGACCAGATAGCGCCGATCCTTGTGTCCCCAGATCAGAACCGGGTTTCGGGCCGTGCTCACACTGAAAAGGCGGTCAAGAAGCGCGACAGTCTGTTGGTAAAGGTCGCTGAAGCGCAGATCGCCGGCCGGATGCCGGTAGCAGACGCTTGTGCAGGCTTCGAACGCGGCAAAGATTGCCCGCAGACGCGCCGCTGCCGGCTCTTGCCGCTCGCCCTCGATCGCAAGGGCCGGCCTCATGCGACTTCCCCCTCTAGGAGGCTTTGGCTGACAAATGCCGTGAGGCTTTCGACGGTCGAGAAATGCTCGGGACGCAGCGAGGCCGGATCTATATCAAGGCTTGCGACATTGTCCTCGATCAGGAGGAACAATTCGAGCATGAGGCCGCTGTCGATACCGAGATCCTGCAGGCGCGTCTCCCGCCCGACGGAATGTGGTGCTTGAAGTTCCAACAATTCGACGATCGCATCGATAATGGTGTTCTCAATCGATGTCATGGCTTTTCCTCCTGGCTTCATGGAAAGAGATTGACGTTCAGACGGTTTCGAGGAGCTGCTTGCGAAGAACATGCTTGTCGATCTTGCCATTATGGCTCCTGGCGAACTCATGCAGGATGACGATGCGCGCCGGTATGGCGTGAGGCTCAAGACGATCGCGGCACCACTCCAGAAGATTCTCGGCGCTCACAAGATCCGCGTTCGAAAGTGTGACGAAGGCGACCGGCCGTTGTCCGTGGACGGCGTGGTCCTCCCCGATCACCGATGCTTGCGAGACCGCGTCATGGGCAAGCAGCGCACTTTCGATTTCGCTTGGCGCCACCTTGTGGCCGGCGACCTTCAGGATATCGTCCGAGCGCGCCACGAAATAGAGGAAGCCTTCCTCGTCGAGCTTGCAGGTATCGCCCGTGTAAAGGACGATTTCCTGAAGGTCCGGGCACATGCGAAGCTTTTCGGCGGTCTTTGCCGGATTGTTCCAGTATCCTTTCATGATGGTGTTGCCGCGGATGACCAGCTCCCCGGTCGCGCTGTGGAAATGCTTGCGGCCCGCAGCATCGACGACCCATAATTGCGTGTTGGGGATCGCCTTGCCGATGCTGGATTTGCGCGTGGCGAGCTCAGCCGGATCGAGATAGGTGCAGCGATGGCACTCGGTCAGGCCATACATCGAGAAGATCGTAGCTTTGGCGAAGAGTTTCGCCAACGTGTCGATTTTGCCGGGGTGCAGCGCTGCGGCCGTGCTGGTAATGCAACGCACGCTCGAAAGGTCGAAACGATCGGCGAGCGGTTCGATGAGCGGAACCATCGTCGGCACGATCGGTAGCACCGTTGCCCCGTTCGCGACCATGCGGGCAAGGGCAAACAGCGGCTGTGCAAAATTCCTCTCCACATGCAAGGTCGCCCCGACCAGGGTCGCCATGGTCAGTTGATGCAGGCCATAGTCGAAGGTCAGGGGAATTGCGCAGGAGATAATGTCGCCCTCGACATATCCGAGATATTGCGACACGGACTGTGCCGCCGTCGTCATGTTGAGATGCGTGAGCATGACGCCCTTCGGGTCGCCGGTGGAACCCGAGGTATAGATGATGGCCGCCAGATCCCGGTCGATGACGGAGGCAAGATCGTCGCTGGACATCGACTCGTCGCTCGCCGGACCGGCATCGTCGAACCCCATCCATTTCGAACCCATCAGGCCGCCATCGTGATGGGTCAGGAAATAGACATCCGATCTACTTGCCTGGACGGCTTCGACGGCAACCGAGAGGAGGGCATCGTCGACGATGAGGCTTTTCGGCCCGCAATCCCGGGCGATCCAGGCAAGCTTGTCGCGTTTTGTTTCGGGATTGAGCGGTACTGCGACGGCGCCCGCTAGGAGAACGCCCCAGAGGGCGATGCAGAATCCGACCGAATTGTGCATCAGGAGAATGACGCGCTCACCCTCGGTCACGCCGTTTCGTCGCAGGTCACGGGCCACCGTAAGCGCCAGCCGGTATGCCTGCCCATAGGTCAGCTTGCGCCGCTCGTCCTGTATCGCCGTCCGTTCGGCGCGTGTTTTTGCACTGTTGATCAGGAAACTCGTCAGCATGTTCGGGGAAGGTGTCATCGGCTTGCTCCATTGGAAGGGGACATATGCTTGTGGATCGTGCAGGCACCGACGAAGCCGCCCATGCCGACCGATACGAGGGTCGCGGCGTCTGCCCCGATTTCGGAACTGCGCAATAGTTCGCACAACAACAGGAAAGGATCGCTCGTATAGCAGTGGCCTACGTCCGGAAGCAGGCTGAGGTCGACCCGGCCATATTCCAGACCGTGTTCCCGGCACAGCTGCTGCCAGGCGAGCCTGTTGACATTGTGGGGAAGCAGCGGTGCCGGTCCAAGCCAGTCAAATCCCGCCTCGTCGAGCGCTTGCTTAACCATCGTGCTATGGCCGGAAAAAAAGGCGCTCATCTGCTGCGCCGTGCCGGCTCGCCCGAAATGGAACTCCGGCCTCATGTGAAGCACCATCGGTTCGAACTGCCAGCCGCCGCCCTCCTGATCGACGACGAGACCGCAATAGGCTTCGCCCATCAACGTACATCCCGGGACATATCTGTCGGCCAGCGGCACGTTGGTGTGGCTGTCGCCTGCGATGATGACGACCGAATGTACGATGCCGCCTTGCAGCAGATGCCTTGCCATCTCCAGCGCCCAAAACATGCCGCTGCAATTGTGCTGGTCGACCTCATATTTGAACTTGACGGCGGCAAGCATCGGATGGGAGCCGAGCACCGTGAGCGGCGAGCGGCCGCGCGGATATTGCAGGGGCAGGCCGTGCACATAGATCATGGCATCGGGGCGCGGTCCGCTGTGATCGTCAAGAAGCCGGTCGAGAATGGGTTCGAATTCTGCGGCAAGCGGGCGAGGGGCGGCGTCCGAAGCCGATACCTGTTCGATGCCGAACAGATGCTTGAACACGCGCGCCTCGGAAAGCGGCCGGCCGGCGGCGCGCACGATATCGTCTGCGTCGATTCGCCCGGCGGGTATATGCGTGGCGATGGCTGCAAGCCTCATGGCGCTTCTCCCCCTCTGGATGACAGGCAGACGCCGCTTGCGACGCCATCCTCCCAGTTCAACAGCAGATAATCGCCTCCCTCGGCTCCGTGGCTCGCAAGGGCCGCGAATGGAGCCGAGCAGAGCAGTCGTTGTTCCTGGGGCAGGACGGGTCCCGGCCAGTGGGTATCCGGCAGGATGTGCCGGTCTGCGACGAGCGTGCAGTTTGCGGGATCGACATCGAACTGTTGCGCAAGCCTTCGGGCTGCGCGGCCAACGGTTTCGCATTCCCGGTCGGATAGGCGGCGGTAGCCGCGATAGGTGAGCGGGCCGGTACCGCGCTCGCTCAACACGACCATGCTCGCGGCATTGAAGGGATTGATGGTCTCGATAACGGGGGAGCGGTAAAGAAGATGCCGCTGATCCATAGTGATCAGCAGAGCCTTTCTTCGCCCATTGGCAAGGTAGCGGCCAATGCAATGAAGTGCAAAGAACGGGGCCGATCGGCCGCGGTCGGAAACGGCGAAGCCGAGGCCGTCGTCGATGCCGAGGCTGTGAAGCGCCAGATTGGTAACGGATGTGCCGAGATGGATATCCGGAAGCCAGTGCGCGAGCAGGACGAGATCGAGGTCGTCAAGGTCGGCGCGCTCGCGCAGCAGCGGCAATAGGGCCAAAAGCATATTGGCAAAGGGAGCCCGGTCGCTTGCGCTCAGCCATCGGGCGACATTGCTGTCGTCCGGGGTGTAGTCCCTGCCGTTCGAGCGGAAGAACCGACCAGTATAGTCTTCCCAATAGCCGACCTGGTCCTGCCACCCGGCGACCGGAGGCTCAAGTCCGTCGAATGTGTTCCAGACGATCTGCTTCGGGTCGAGGGATATGGTCATTGCGGCATCCTCGCGACATAGGCGCGGAATGCGTTTTGGGCATGGATGTTGGACGCGCCTTCCATATACTCGAACGCCTTGGCATCGCGTGTCTTCTTGCGGAGTGTCGGGCTCATCATGAGCTCAGTCGACGACGGCAGCGAGAATGCCCGTTCGACGACCCGGTCAGCAAATTGCACCGCCTGCAGCTTCACCATGCTGATCTCGTGCGTCTTGGGGTGACCGGTCTCGTAGGCGGCAAGAACGATCTCCAGCCGACGCAGTAACGCGGCATGCGTCAGCTCCAGATCCGAAATGTCGTGCGCGGCGACTTTCGAGCTTGCGCGCAGATGATCGAGAATGCCGCGACCCGTGCCGAGGGCTAGAGCCGCCACGATCGGCCGGTTCCGCTCGAACACTTCGTTGATCGCCAGGAATCCGTCTCGAAGGCTCTGGTCGTCGCCGCCGAGGATCATTGTGTCGTCGACCGGCAGGTCGTCGATTGCAATGCTGCACAGCATGGCGCCGCAAAGACCGAATGTCGGAAGATGTTCGATCTTCATAGCCGATGTGTTCCGGCCCGGCTCGATCAGCACGAGGATCGGACGGCCGGTATCGGCGTTTCTGGCAAACAGCAGCCCGATCGCGGCTCGCTTGGCGTTTCCGACCAGCATCTTGCGGGCGGTCAGGCGGCGATGTCCCGTTGCTCCGCAAACCGTCGAAACGCCGAGCGAGGGATCGGAGCCTGCGCCCGGTTCCGTAACTGCGAAAAACGTTCCCTGCGGGCCTGTCCTGTATCGGGAAAAGAAGCGTTCGATCTGCCCTTCGGTGCCCATCTTCAAGATAGCGCCACCGGACAGTGACGGGCCTTGGAGCGCGAGGATGCAAGATGCGTCGAAGCGCGCTAGGCGTTCGATCATGGCGATGTGCAGACTGTAGCTGCACGTTTCGACGCCAAGGCTCGTGTTACCGAGCGAAAACCCGTTATAGCGCTCGGGAACGCCAACCAGCGTGAAGGCACGCATGATGGGATCCGCCCAGAGGTCCTGCCACGCATCCGGGTCGTGCTCGAGCTTGTGCCCGGTGGCGATCAGGAGCTCCTTGACCTCGTCGAGGCGCTCAAGGCAGGGATGCTCGAACACCGAGGTGCCGCCGGCGGCGGCTGTCCCGGCTTGCGTCGGCCGGATAGGGCCGGAAATGCTTCGCGGGCGCTGCTCGGCAAGCAGGGCGTCGATCGATGCGCGCTCGCGGACGAGCGTGATCGCCTCGCCGTCGACCATGACCTCGGCCGGCTGTCCGAACCCCAGGAAATTGACGGGCGAGGCGGTCGCGCCGTAAGCGCCCGATTGATGGATGCAGATAAGATCGCCCGCTTCGGGCCGATCGAGCAGGACGTCCTTGCCCAATATGTCCATCGGTGTGCAGAGCGGACCCGTGATGGTCCATTGTCCGCGGGACGGTTCGCGATCCTTCCTCTTGATCAGGGAAACGGGAAAATTCTTGCGCAGCAGCGAGCCTTGTCCGGCGGCGGCGGAGTGAACATTGGATCCGCCGTCACAGATTGCGAAATTTTCCCCTTTCGTGACCTTCGTCTGGCGAACGCCGGTGACGAACCGCCCGGCGGTGGCGACCATGTAGCGGCCGAGCTCGATGCAGATCTTGGTCTCGTGATGCGATGTTTCGTAGCGTGCGATGACCGGGGCGAGCTCATCGGCAAGCGCGTCGATGTCGAGGGCGGTTTCCCCCTCGTGGTAAGGCACGCCGAAGCCGCCGCCGATGTCGACGAAGTCGAGTGGGTATCCGAGCTTGGTTTCCACTTCGTCCGCAAGCAACAGGATCTGTCTGGTGTTGTTGGCGATGGTCGCGGGCTCGAGAATGCGGGTTCCCATATAGACGTGGATCCCGACGATCCGCGTATTGCGATGGCGCCGGGCCTGCCTGAGGACGTCATGGATGGCGACGGCATCGATCCCGAACTGGGTCGCCCGCCCGCTCATCGAAAGTCTCGCGCCAGGGAAATGAAAGTCGGGGTTCAGCCGCAGTGCGACGGCCTGGATACTGTCAAGGCTGCGGGCGAACTGGTCGACCCTTTCAAGTTCCGTCAGGGATTCAACGACGATGGCCTTTATGCCTGTCGCCACGCTTCGCTCCAGCTCCCGGTCCGACTTGGCTGGCCCGACGAACAGGATCCTGTCGCTTCGAACGCCGGCGGCCGATGCCGTTTCAAACTCCAGGAAAGAGCAAACTTCGCAGCCCATGCCGGCTGCGACAAGCTCGGCGACCACGGAGAGATTGGGATTTGCCTTGAGCGAGTAGAAGAAATCTACCGACGGAAAGGCGGTCTTGAGCCTGAAATACTGCTCGCGAATGGCCGCGGCGTCGAACACGTAGAATGGTGTTCCGACCCTCTCGGCAATCGCCCACAAGCGTCTGTCTTCGTCCAACATATCCGATATCTCCGCTTCGGCTCAGGCGGCCTGCGTTACTTTGCCTTCGATGAAACGGGAGAGATCGTCGATGCTACGGAAGGCGGTCGACGAGGTGATGTCGAGGTCGCTCATGAACGTGAAGACGTCGAGGTTCAGTTCCTCGCTCAATCTGGCGACGAAATGAACAAGCTCCAGCGAGTTGAGGATGCCGGTCGGCCCGAATATCTGGGTGCCGCCAAGGACCTCGCCGATGCGCGTGGGGCCAAGGCCGCTCTGCTCAAGCGAAAAGCGAATGATGGATCTGATATCGAGCATGTCTGTTCTCCCAAATGATGATCACAATTTCCATGATCACAGGTTCAGTTCACTTTCACGAGTGCCGACGAGGCCGTGGCGCCAAGGCCGATGCTGAAGAGCAGGACGAGATCGGAGGTCCCGACCCGCCCCTCGCTGCGTGCCTGCATCAGGTTGATGAACGGATCCGCGCCGAAGCAATGGCCATAGGCGGCGATCGTCGACAGCAAGATGCGGTCCGCATCGAGGCCGATCTGCTGAGCGATCTGCAGCCATGAGGGAATGTTGACATTGTGCGGCATCACGCAGCGCAGCTCGCCAAGGCCGATGCCGAAGCGGGAAAGGGCCCTGTGGATCGCCTCGCACGCGAAGTCGAGATAGCGGTTCGAAAACTCGTCGCCGACGGCGTCGCCAGGGCGCCCGGTGATGAGCGCGAAACGGCCGTCGTGATGGACGCTGCTGCCGACGACGTCATAAGGTCCCGACCCATGTCCGACAAGAAGCGCGCATGCCGCCTCGCCCATGATCGTCGCGTTCTCGATGACGCGTACGACGCGATGAAATGCCCGCTCGCCGATGAGCACCAGCGCGACATCCCCGTCCTCAAGCAGCTGGCCGAGCACGTCGAGTACCGTCAGACCCGAGGCGCAATGGTTCATCGTGAGGCTGAAGACTTCAAGGCCGCGAGACGAAAAGGGCTGCAGCACGGATTGCATGTCGGATCGCATGAGGCTTGTCGTCGGCAATGTGTGGCAATGCACGACATGGGTCAGGCGGGCAGCATGCGCTTCGTTGCGTTCAAGGATCTTGCCGGCGGCATCGTGCAGGAATGGCGCGAGCGCTCTCTTCGGCTCGCATCGAAAGCTCTCGAAACCGAAGAACCGCTGAAACATCCGTCTCTGATCATGGGACAGCTGCAATTGCGCCGCCGCCTCGTCCATTCTCTCGACCGTATCGGGAAAATTGAGTTGGACATCAAACAGCGTCAGCATCGGTCCACCTCGAAGGTTCGGCGCCGCCGCCAAGGAAGGCGGTGATGCCGGCGATAAGGCCGGGATGATCGAGAACCGAGCGATGGTTGCAGTCGTCGAGGAAAATCGCCTTCGCCCGGGGAGCGGCCTGGACGATCGAGCGCGCCTCCTCGACGAGGACCTGCCAGTCCGAATTCGCATGGACGACTAGCAATTTATCCTGGAGCCGCGCAAAGGTCGCAGGGCCCGCATCGCAGGGCGAACGCCGCCGCAATTTCCAATAAGCATGTTGCACCTCATGGCGCAGACACTCGGGCGCTCCGGTCTGAACGAGGTAGGCCTGCAGCAGCGACGTCAGCGATTGCGGCGCGCAGATTGTGACGAACCGATGCGCCGGCAACCCTTCCTCCAGCGCGATTGCGGCGATCAGGCCGCCGGCGGAATGACCGATGACGCAGTGAAAGGGTCCATACTGAGCGCAGTAGCGGGCAATCTGCCGCCCCTTCTCGTGAAAGGACATCGGACTCGATGTCGACGCCCCGTCGCCGGGGAGATCGGGATAGACGACCCGGAACCCGCTCCGGGTCAGCGCTGCAGCCAGCGGCAGGATCATCGAGCTGTCGGCGTTCCATCCGTGAATGAGGAGTACCCGTGGCGCCTGCTCGTCGCCGGAAAAACGGATGGCAAGGCGGCCCTTCTCGGTTTGAAGGATCCGGTCAACTGGCTGCGCTCCCGCACGCCGGAGCGGGACCGACGTCCGTTCGAACCGGTGCAATGCGAGCCATGCGCCGGCGAATGGCGAAATCGCTGTCAGGACATGGACGTCCAGTCGACGCAGTCTGGACTTCAGGGCCCTGAATTGTGCGCCCCGCGGCTCCAGTCGCGTCCCTCGAATGCGCGTGAGTGAGCCTAGATATAGTGCCGGGTATAAAATCTCATAGAGCATGATTTTTCTCCCAGCGATGCAGAACGTGGACAAGTCGCGCAACGTATGCCGCAAATAGAAGTGCCGAAGACACCGTCAGAACATGAGATATCGACTCGATCGACTTGCTGTTTTCTGCGGAGAAGATGATCGCGCCTATGGTCGCGGCTTCGGCGACAATGGTGAATACCAGGACCTTCGGCCCGTCTCCGATCTGTTCGAGGATGATCTGAATGCAGACCACACAGGGCATGAGGAAGAATGTCGGCAACAGCAGCCACAGGAGATTGTTCGACCACATGTTCAAGGTGGTGGCGTTTTCCGGAACGATCAGCCCTATCGCCATCGTCTTTGCGAAGAGGATGGCGACGGTGGCGACACCATAGACAGCAAAGACGAGCGGAATGCCCGCAGCGAGATATCGATCGCCTGAAAGGCCGGATCGCGTGTTCAGGGACTGGTTGACGAGAATTGCGATCGCGGATCCTGCCGCGACGGCGGGGATCGTGAAGGCCACTCGCAGGCGAAGCACGACCAGAAAGGCCGAAACCTCATCCGCGCCGAAACGATCGATGACCGGAAAGACGAATGCGGCACTGGCGCTTGCGACGAGAATGGAAAAGAAGACCGGAAATCCAACCGTCGACAGCAATGGCCATATGCGTCTCGCCTCAGGCATGGCTTCCGTGATGTCCGCGTCTTTCATGGCAATCCTTCGAACCAGCATGACGACGATCGGAAGCAGGATCAGCGGGCCGGCGAAGTTGCCGATCAGCACCGCCGTGAACCCGATCTGATATCGATCCAGCAACACATAGGTGACGAGCAGGCTGAGGATTGCGGCAAGCGCGAATGGTCCGATCGCCAGAAGCGCATGGCCGCTGCCACGAAGAGCGCTGTGATGGATCTCGAAGACCAGGAACGCAGCCATCGATAGCGCGGCCATCGGAAGATAGGACAGGATAAGTGCCAGGGATTGCGACTGCAGCGGCAGCATCTGAGATGCGCAATAGGCGATCAGCGCGATGGCGCCGATCAGCAGGAGGCCGACGAGGCAAAGCGTGCGGGAGGATTTGAGGACCGCGCCGGCCGACGGCATATTCTTGCAACGCGCGCTGAAGACCTGATTGCTGATGGCAAGGCCCTCCATCATCGCGATGATGATGAAGAAGGCGGGCTGCATCAGCGACATCAGATAGATTGCCTCGGTATCGCCATGGCGGGCAAGGATCGTCACCATTCCAAGGTTGAGACCGGACAAGATGCAGGCCGAGATCGCCAAGGGCGCGGCAAGCGCGATGATTTGCCCCATCATGGAGGCGAGTGAGACCCGTTGAGCATCGCTGACCTGAACGAGCACGGCGTCGGCTGTCAAAGGCTCATCTCCCGCACATGATTTTGGGCCGAGCGGGCCGGATCCCGTCGAGTCGCCGTCGCATCGCGGCGCTCTTTTTCCAGGACGACATAGCTAACCTCATTGGCCAGCCGGCCGCGCTCGGCGATCCGCTCGACCTCGTCGTTGAGAATGAGAACCTTGGCATGGGCTCCAAGGAGGGCCCTGGCCATGGAGAAGGCGTCTTCGAGTGCCTGCTCGTGTTCGACGCGGATCGCAAACACGTTGCGGTTGATGTCCAGAAGATGGAGCAGCCACTGAAGGATCGGGGAGCGTGTATCGAGTTGATGGCCGCGATGCAGATAAAGGACGGCAAGATCGCGCCCGCCGTGATCCACTCTCAGGCGCTCGACGACGTCTCGCAGGCTCGTGTCATGCGGCAGGTTTTCGTCAAACGCTGCCGTTTGCAGCCCTGCGGCCTCCTCCGCGCCGTGGCAGGCACGCCAGCCATGTAGCTGGTTCCACTCCGATTGCGTTAAATCTCGCCAGCGCGGGGAGACCTGAAGCGTTCCGCGCGCGACGACGAGTTTCTCCGTTGAGAGGGAGGCGACGATCATGGCGCATCTCCAGGCTCAACGGAGTGAACCGTGCGATCACGATACGTCAACACGGCGGATGCGCCATGGCGGCAATAGATCGACGCCATCAGTGATGACAGATACTCCAGCGTGTTGATGCCGGAGATCAGATATCCATGCCCGCCCATGAGTTTCGAGACCTCAGAGAACTCCTCGCTGATCGCAGATTGCATCCTTTCGAGGCCCTGCGGCTCGCCACATTCCTCAACGAGGCCGATTTCTTCGATCAGCCGAACAATCAGAGCGTTCGCATGGGCGAACCTCGTCTTGACCAGCTGATGGTGCATGGTCTTCTGGCCGAAGCTCTGCCGGCCTTCCAGGTGGTGAAAGGCCATATCCAGCGCTTGCGCCAGCAGTCCCAGTCTTGCTGCAACGGCCGCGATCGCGCAGCGTGACACATTCGGCCGCGCCTGGACCTCCGGTTCCGCACGAACCATGGCAAGGCCGATGCGGGCAAGCACAATGTCGCTCTGCTCGTCGACCTGGCGCGCGACGCCGTTTGCCGTCGAGGGACCGACGAGGGGAAAATCGTCATCTACACCGCGCAAGGCATATCCGTTCGCCACCAGGTAACCTTCCCTGGATGTCGCAAAGAGGCAGATTGCGCGAAGGATCGTGCTGGCATCGCCGGTGCGGGCGAGCGCAAACAGGCCTTCCAGGGAGATGCGGGCCGGTACGTGCAACATTATTGTGCCTCGGCGCAGACTTGAGCCGAGATGTAGGAGGCAAGGCTTCCGACCGAATTGAAATCGGTTTGGCCAAGGGCCGTCGGATCGAAGCGGAGACCTTGAACCTTGTCCTCAAGCGAGAGCAGGAACTGCACGAACATGAAGGAATCGAGATCGAAATCCCGGTCAAGCTTCATGTCGCTCCTTATGCCTGGGACGGGCCGCTCCACGACGTCCGAAAGCGCTGCTTCAATCGCTGAAACTATAGTATCGTCCATGTCTATCTCCTCTGTACTTCGCAAAGTTGGACCATCCTTCACAGCCTGAGCCATGCGAATAGTGATGACCGGTGGTCTCCCGTCGGGGAGAAGTAATTCCAGTTAATATTTAGCGTTTGCGGTCAGATGTTGCTTTGGATGCAATGGCTATGCTTTGATGGGGTCGAGCATGCGGACCGAAAATCGCTTCGATGAGTATTCGATAGGCCGAAAAGTGACGCGGCTGCGTCCTATTTCGCGATTCTGGACACACAAAATCGCGAAATAGGACGGAGAAGCTGCAAACGGTCCAAGATTATGAAATGGCTTTGACGTATATTTTGCGCCGATGCTGCCGTGAACTCTTGGTCGAAAGGCAAATATTTCGTTGTTGTTCAGGCCGGTATTTGCAGCAAGGACCGTTCGTGGAGATCAGGACAGGGGAAGAAATCCATCCGCCAATAACAATGCAGCCCGAATCGGGGACTGTCGGCGACGCCAGGCAGCCCGGGCAGGACTGACATTCGCGAACAGCCCGCAAGCTGTCTGGAGTGCCAATTTCCGCGACCTGTCGGCTTCCGGTGAAACGCATGGCGACACTCGTGCCGCATGGGCGTATCACGACGGAGGTCGTCGACGGCGAAATCAAGCGCCTGAACCGTTATGGCGCCGCTCGATCGATGATGATGGAGCCGATATGGATGCGTTGGGCGCAGAGGCTACTGCTCGCCTCGATCGTTTTGACGCGGTGCAGCTTGCAATGGTGCTTCATACCTGCCGTGAGCATGCGACGACGATCTGCCGGCAGATCCTTGTTTGCAATCTCGCGATTGAGAAAGAAAAGCGGCAATGACGCAGATCGCCTGACGAAATATCTCGCTCGCTTCGACCTCTGCTTTGAGGATGTCAAGCTACGGTGAGTGCCCGCAGATCTCGGAGTGCTATTCAAAACGCCGAAGCGAGTTCCATCACCCAGCCTGATCTAAAGCGTAATATACTCGAAGGCTTAGCGAGCTTACGGGTCGTTTGAATTACGGGGCCGACGGTTCGCATCCCATCAAGAGCAATAAGGACCGTTGCGGGTCTCGTCTGGCAGCTTTGTCCGCAAGCCCAAACTGCATTATGCGACTTTAGGATGCGGCCTAACGGGAGACTGCTTCACGTACAAACGGAGCGAGCCTGCAAGAGCGTCTGACAATCACCTGCGAAGGAACAATAATTGCGCGAGTCTCGACGGAATTCGACGAAATCTGCTCCATGAGGATGTCTACCGTCGCACGAACCATTGGTTCAACGGGTTGGCGAACGGTCGTTAGCCGGTAGCCCTTCCAGCCGGCCTCAGGAACGTCGTCAAATCCGACGACTGATATATCTTCCGGCACTTTCAGCCCTAAATCATCGCGAAGCACATCGATGACGCCGAACGCCATGTGATCGTTCGCGACGAAGATGGCGTCTGGGCGCCCCCGCGCGGCGAATAGACGGCGAGTCGCTTCCTCGGCGCCTTCCATCGTGTAGCTGCCGACTTCGCGAAGATGGACCGGCATGCCTGCTTCGCTCATCTCGGCCAAAAAGCCCGCTTCACGGTCCTTGTTGGTCGAGGAATCCTCCGCGCCTGCAATGAAGGCGATATTCTGGTGGCCCGCGTCAATCAACAGCCGGGTGAGCTTGCGAGCACCCTCGAAATTGTCGGTGACGACGCTGCTGGACAACGAATTCGGAACGTATCGGTTGAACAATACGACGGGGATACCCGTATCGACACATTGTTGCGCAAGTGTCGACGACATGTCGGCCGACGCCATCACGATGCCCTCGACCCGATAGGTCAACACCTTCTGGATCACTTCATCCTGATTGCCGCGGTCTGTCATGAACAGCAGGATCTGATAGCCCCGCGCCTGCAACGCCCGCGACAACGTTTCGAGCACGACGGGATAGAAATGGTTGTCCAGATAGGTGACAAGCACGGCGATCAGGCGCGAACGCCCGGTGTTTACCGCCTTTGCCAGAGCATTTGGTCGGTAGCCCAACTGCTCGGCCGCATCGAGAACCCGCTTGCGAACATCGTCCGAAATGCTGGCGCCAGGCGAAAACGCCCTGCTGACCGCCGACTGCGATACCTTTGCCAGCTTCGCGACCTGCCCCGATGTGACTACGCCCTTGGCCATTTCCATATCCCGGATGATTTTGAATAGGCCATAACAATCTATGAATACGATTGCAACAGAATTCATAAATTCGTGAAATATTCAAGTCCTTTCAGTGTGGCTCAAAAATGTAAGAGATATTTCTTAGTGCGAACGGGCGTTGCCGCGGATTGTGTGTCACCCCGCGGCCGTTGTCTTCGGCCTAGAGCTGTCCGCGGCGAAAAAAGCTCTGCATGCGCGCAAAGACATCCACATCCATCTGGAGAAGAAGGTGGATAATGTCCAGCGGCACCCAGTTCTCTCTGATTAGTCCCTCGTCGGCCAGGTAGAAATCCATGACGCGCATCTGGACGTCTCGTCCGGTCGGCGATGTCCCCAGGAAATTCCCGCCGGCATGCCGGGCGTAGACGCTCGGCCAACCGCCGGTCGCCGAATATTTGCCGTCTCCGATCCGAACGTAGTGGTTGCCGCCGCGCCGGTTCGGGAAGGCGTCGCGGAAGGGAAGCTGGTGGTAGTCGACGAAGCCCTGCAGCCCGCGAGTGGTCCCGATGCCGGCCGGTCCGTACCACATCATTTTCGGATGCCAGAATTCCTTTTGCGGCATGACGAGCAGCCCGTCGCGCCCCTTTGCCTGGGTGTCGTCGTATTTGCCCAGCGAAACCTGCATGGCCAGGGTCAATTCGAGCGCTCTTGCCGATTCGGCCGCGTCCTGCTCACACAACAGGATGCCGTCTGCGGAGATCGGACACGGCCATTGCTCCTCGGTTCCAAGGCTTGGCGGGAGCGGCCAGAAGCCAGCTTGACGCATAACGTCCAGAATGTCGAAGAGAACCGTGCTGCAGGTGATCCGTCCGTCGACCACCTGGTGGAATTCACCGTATCGAAGATAGACCGGCCGTCCCGTGGCGGGGATCGTCAGCCAGTCGCGGCGGAAGGTGCCGCAAAGATGGCCGACGGCGCCTACCAGCGCGTTGCCCTGATACGTGCCGCCCATCAAGATCGTATCGCGTCTTTCGATGTCGGGAAACGATTCCATCATTGGTCGCCAGACGGTCGCAGCTATGGCATCCGGTCCCCGCACCTCGTTCAGCGGATGCGAGCCGCGCCACAGCGCGTCCGGAGCGTAGATGTCTGCAAGCGCCCCGTCGATCGTCTGCGGCGATGCCTCGGCTAGGCGTCTCATAGCCTCATGGACCAGTTTCTTATTTGCCAGGTTCTCGCTCGACACCGATGATCCTCCTTGCTGTCGATCAAAAAAAATCCTTGAAACGTATTGAATACGTATTCACATTATGTCAACTTATTTGCATAGAACAGCCGATCAACAGGCTGGCGACCTCAAAAAAGCGGAACAGCGACATGGCTTCAGTCACACTCAAGCGGCTCCTCAAGAGCTGGGGAAAGTTCACGGGCGTCGCTTCCGTCGATCTGGAAATCACCGACCGTGAGTTCCTCGTGCTCCTTGGTCCGTCCGGTTGCGGCAAAACCACGACGATGCGTATGATCGCCGGACTGGAAGACCCGACCTCGGGCGAAATCTGGATCGGCGATCGGATGGTCAATGGCCTGGAACCACGTGATCGCGATGTCGCCATGGTATTTCAAAACTACGGGCTTTATCCCAATCTTACCGTCTACGAAAACATCCGTTTTCCCTTGAAGGTCAGGAAGGTGGCTAAGCCACTCCATGACGAGCGCATCCGGCGCGCGGCGGCGATGGTGGAGCTGGGCGCGCTGCTCGACCGCCGGCCGAGCGAGCTCTCCGGTGGCCAAAGACAGCGGGTAGCGTTGGCAAGGGCGATTGTCCGTGAGCCGCAGGTCTTTCTCATGGACGAGCCTCTCTCCAACCTGGATGCCAAGCTGCGCGTCTCGACGCGGGCACAGCTGAAAAACTTGCACCACGAGCTGAAGGTGACAACAATCTACGTCACGCACGACCAGATCGAGGCGATGACGCTGGCCGATCGCGTCGTCGTCATGAACAAAGGCGAAATTCAGCAGGTCGGTACGCCGACCGAGATCTATGACTGTCCGGCGAACACGTTTGTCGCAAGCTTCATCGGTTCGCCAGCGATGAACCTGATTGCCGGCACCCTGTCGGAGGGCGTCTTTACGGCGCCGAACACGCGAATTGGCGGACTGAGGAGCGATCTGTCCGGGCCGGTGATCCTCGGGTTCCGCGCCGAGGACGCCACAGTCGGGGGCGAAGCCGGCGGCATTCAGGCCCCGATCTACAGCGTCGAGCTTCTGGGCGACATGACGATGGTGAGCGTGCGGTGCGGCGAGGCGCTGGTGGCCGTCCGCGCCAACAAGGACTTTCGCGCCGAGATCGGCAGCGCGGTCGACTTCTCCGTGCCGCCGCGCATCTGCCATCTCTTCGATCCGGATACCGGCCTCCGCCACGAAGCGTCGGTGACAGCCTTATCTGCCTCCAAAAAACAAAAACAGGGAACAACGAAATGATCAGAAAACTTATTCTCGCTGCCGGTATATCGTTGCTTGCCAGCGTCTCAGCCCATGCCGAATGCAGCTACAAGAACGATACGCCGATCAAGTTGCTGGCCGCTGGCTTCGACGCCTGGAAAGCGGTCGCCTCGACGATGGCGGAATGCGGAAATTTTCAGGCCGAGCTCGACCAGAATTTTGCCCAGAAGCAGATGGCAGCCTTCGAGGCAACGCCTGCTCTCTATCAGATCGGTGGTGTCGCCAACGAAACCCTGGTGCCCGTGCTGCAGGAAGGACTGATCCGTCCGCTCGACAGCCTCGTCGCCAAATACGGCCAGAACCTCAATCCCAACCAGCTGATCAAGGTGGATGGTAAGATCGTCGCGATCGCGATGATGGTCAACACGCAACATCTCGTCTTCCGCAAGGACATCCTCGAGCAACTGAACATCCCCGTCCCGAAGACCTATGACGAGGTGCTGGCGGCGGCAAAGAAGATCAAGGATGCCAAGGTCGTCGACTATCCGCTCGGCGGCACCTTCAAGACCGGCTACGATCTTGGCGAGGAATTCGTCAACATGTATCTCGGCTTCGGCGGCCAGTTCTTCGACGACAAGAACATGGCGACGATCGATAACGACAAGGGCGTCAAGACGCTCGATATGTTGAAGGCGCTGTCGCAGTACATGGACCCGGAATTCCTGGTCTCCGACTCGACCTATGTCCAGCAGCAGTTCGAGCAGGGCAAGATCGCGATGGCAAATTTCTGGGCGTCGCGGGCAGGCGTTCTCGAAAATCCGACCGAGTCCAAGGTCGTCGGCAAGATCGGCGTCGCGGCGGCTCCTGCCGCCTATCCGGGCGGAAAGCCGGCGGCGACGCTCTGGTGGGACGGCATGACGATCGCCAGCCATATTTCGGACGCTGATGCGGACGCAGCCTTCAGGCTCGGCATGGAGGGGATGAAGCCGGAGATGGTGAAGGCGCACAACGACGCCTCGGTCTGGCTGGTCAAGGGCTATACGCCGACGCCGATCAGCAAGGGTGCCTTCGAGACGGCCGCGGCCGGCGCCCCTCCCTATCCGGCAACGACCGCGCTCGGGATTCTTCATACGGCGCTCGGTAATCATATTGGCGACTTCCTGACGGGAAAGAAGACGGCCGAACAGGCGCTCGCCGACGTCGAGGCGGAATACAAGACCGGAGCGACCGAGAAGGGTCTGCTGAAGTAGAGCCGACTGCGGGCGGCATGCCGCCCGCTTGCCTTTTCTCACCGGAAGAGTTTGCGATATGAGATCCAGGACGTTTCTTGCCTTCGTGGCACCCTCGGTCGCGCTGATGACGATCTTCATCGCCGTCCCACTGGTCGTCGTCCTCCTGCAGAGCTTCGAGCTGCGCCAGCAGGTCTTTCATCAGGTGAAGACCCAGACGTGCACGCCTGGCTTTGCCGGCCAGGTTTGTACAGACGACATCAAGAATCTGCCGGTTCTCGACGAACAGGGACGTCCCGTCGAGGAGTCGCATTTCGTGGGCTTCGATATCTATCGGACCATTCTATCGCCGACGGCGGTCGTCGATGCATTCAAGCAGGGCGGCGGCGGTCTGGCGGCGATCCTGAATATCGACTTCTATCGCGCTCTCCGCTTCACGCTGACCTTCACGTTGGTCACCCTGCCGCTAGTCATCGGGATCGGGCTTGCACTGGCCATCGCGCTCGAAAACACGCTGAAATCTCTGCGCGGTCCGCTGATATTCTCGTCGTTGCTGCCGTTCATCATCACGCCGGTGATCGGCGCGCTGTCGATCCGCTGGCTGTTTGTCGGCGACGGGATCATGACATCATTGATCGACAAGCTGACCGGCGTCCATATCGCGATGTTTGCACATGGTTGGACGATCGAGATTCTGATGCTGTTCTACAGGGTCTGGAGTTCAGCACCTTTCGCCTTCATAATCTTCTATGCCGGTCTCCAGACGGTTGATCGCGATACGCTCGAATCGGCGATCGTCGATGGCGCCTCGCGCGTCGAGCGTCTACGCTACGTCATCATTCCGCATCTGATGCCGTTGATCGTGTTCGTGGCGCTGATCCACTTGATGGACGCTTACCGGGTCTTCGATGAAATCGTCGGCTTCTCCAGCCAGGGATACCGCATCTCCCTGCAGTGGCTGACCTACGACTTTCTCATTCCCGACAACAGCGGCAATCGCTCTGTGTCTCGCGCGGCTGCCTCATCGATGCTGACCATGGTTGGCATCCTGGTCATGCTTCTTCCCCTCCTGCGCCGGACGTGGCGCGACCATAGAAAGGCGCGCTGAACCATGTCCGTCCCACAAGCCCTCCGGCCGGGTGCCGGCCTCAAGCTCGCCACGGGGATATTCCTGGCCGCCTGGACGCTGATCGCCGTTTTCCCGCTTCTGTGGATCGCGATCATGTCGGTCAAGCTGCCGGTCGATGCCTTCGCATCGGATCCCCTGCAGGTGATCGTCGGAGACGCGACGATCGAGCAACGCGGCGGCCTTTCGCCGATCTTCCTCGTCCTTTATCTCGCGGCGATCTTCGCCGCCTACCGACTGGCCGGAAAACTGGCGAGATCGATGGTGACATCGCTGAGCCTGATGGGCAGCGCGTTCGTCGGCTGGCTGGGCACGGCGCTGGTCATGCTGGGTGCTCTCTTTGTGGCCTTCTTCCTGGTCCTTCCATGGGCGGTGGATCGGCTCGACATTGCGGCCTCGGCGCTGTCGTTTACTTCATGGCTTGGTCGACCGCTTTTCGGCCTGACGATGGAACACTATCGCGCCGTCTGGATTGGGCACGCCTTCTATCACCAGTTCATCAACTCGCTGATCGTGACAACGGGCGTGGTCGTCATATCGTTGACGGTCGGGACCCTTGCCGGCTATGCGCTGGCCCGTACCGAAAGCAATCTCGGCTTCTGGCTGCTGATCATTGCGCTCATCTTCCGCGCTCTTCCGCAATCGGTTCTCGTGACGGGTTATCTGCCGACCTTCATCGACTCGCGGCAATTGCTGATGCCGTTGTGGGCGAGTCCCTGGTCGGGTTGGTTCTTCCGGCTGTTTTCCGATGCACCGCCCACACTCTATGGGCAGCCGCTCGCGGTCATCATGGTCCTGGTGAGCATCAATCAGCCCTTCACCATCTGGATGCTGCGTTCGTTCTTCGTTAACATCCCGCGCGAACTGGACGAGGCGGCCCGCGTGGATGGCTGCACCTATTTCGAAGCCTTCTGGCGGGTAATCATGCCTGTCATGTGGCCCGGTGTGGTGACCACGGGGCTGTTTGCCTTCCTGCTCGCCTACAACGACTTCCTGGTCACCTCGTTGCTGCTGGACTCCCAGTCTCAGACGATGGTTCCGGCAATCGCGTCCTTCTTCAACAGAGAAACAACCACCACCGACCAGGTCCAGGCCGTGGCAGCAGCGGTATCGATTACCGCGCCGCTGTTCGTTCTGGTTATGGTCTTCCAGCGTCAAATCGTATCCGGCCTCACGCAAGGGGCGGTCAAAGGTTAAAAAGGAGAATTGCAATGAAGGGTTCAAGACCGGAACAGGGTAGCCTGACCAAGAACAACGACCGTTCGAAGACGGAGGCGACCCGCGCCGTCGTCGAAGGCATGGTGGACGGCCTGAACGATCATGTCATCGACGGCATCGGGACGTTCTTCGCCAGCAATTTCCGTTGGATGGGCAACGCCGGCTGTGGCACGAAGAATGGCCTGAAGGAATTCCAGGACAACTGGCAGCGCCCCTTCCAGGCGGCCTTTTCCGACAAGGTCTGCGTCGACGAGGCACGGCTTGCCGAGGGTGAGTGGATGGCGGCGTTCGGCCGGCAGGAAGCGACCCATTCCGGCGAGTTCATGGGCATCGCGCCGACCGGCAAGCGCGTCGAAATCCGCTACATGGACTTTTGGAAGGTTGTCGACGGCAAGATCGTCGACAACTGGGTCATGGTCGATTTCCCGCATGTCATGATGCAGCTGGGCGTCGATCCGTTCAATGGTCACGGCTGGGAAGAGTATGACGCCGGCCGCAAGGTACCACCGCGCCCGGATAACAAGGCGGCCTAACAGGCAGTCCGACCAAACGAGATGGAAAATTGACATGCGTGGCGCGACCGAGGTCGGGCTGCGCGTGAAGGGAGGTTTCATGCCGAAATACCTTAAGATCGCCAAGAGCGAACAGGCCCGTGCGGAGGACGATGCGGCAGTCAGGGCAACCGTCGAGCGCATTCTGGCCGAGATCGATGCCGGCGGCGACGCAACCGTCAGGAAGCTCTCGCAGGAGTTCGACCGATATTCGCCCGAAGGGTTCAGACTCGACGAACGGCAGATCGAGGAGGCGCTGTCCAAGGTCTCCGCCAGGGATCTTTCGGATATCCGCTTCGCGCAGGATCAGGTCCGCGGCTTTGCCACGCACCAGAAAGCCGCGCTCCGCGATATCGAAGTGGAAACGATACCGGGCGTGGTGCTTGGCCATCGCAATATCCCGGTACAATCCGTCGGCTGCTACGTGCCCGGCGGAAAATATCCCATGGTGGCCTCGGCACATATGAGCGTCGTCACCGCCAAGGTCGCAGGGGTGCCGAGGATCGTGGCGTCCGCACCACCGCAGGGCGGTGCACCGCACCCAGCCATCGTCGCGGCGATGCATCTCGGCGGGGCAGATGAAATCCTGTGCCTCGGTGGCATCCAGGCTGTCGGCGCGATGGCATTAGGCACCGAGACAATTCGGCCGGTCGATATGCTTGTCGGGCCGGGCAATGCCTATGTGGCGGAAGCCAAACGACAACTTTTCGGACGGGTCGGCATCGACCTCTTCGCTGGGCCGACCGAAACCATGGTTATCGCCGACGAAACCGTCGACGCGGAGATATGCGCGACCGATCTGCTTGGCCAGGCGGAGCACGGCGTCAATTCGCCGGCTGTTCTGCTCACCACATCCGAAGCGCTTGCGCGCGCCACGATGGCGGAGATCGAGCGCTTGCTGAAGATCCTGCCGACCGGTCCGACCGCTCAGCGATCCTGGGAGGACTATGGCGAGGTGATCGTCTGCGAAAGCTATGACGAGATGCTGGAGCAGGCGAACCTGATCGCTTCCGAACACGTCCAAGTCATGACGGACCGCGATGACTGGTTTCTCGAAAATATGACCAGCTACGGGGCTCTCTTCCTCGGACCCAGAACCAACGTCGCTTATGGCGACAAGGTCATTGGCACCAACCACACGTTGCCAACCAGAAAGGCAGGGCGCTACACGGGCGGACTCTGGGTTGGCAAATTCCTGAAGACTCATAGCTATCAGAAGGTGTTGTCGGACGAAGCCTCCGCTCTTGTCGGCGAATATTGCTCTCGCCTTTGCATGCTTGAAGGGTTTGTCGGCCACGCCGAACAGGCCAATCTTCGGGTTCGCCGCTACGGGGGAAGAAATATTCCTTATGGAGAGGCGGCTCTGTGATGAACCTGCCACTCACCCCGTCGTTCAGGCTTGACGGAAAGCGTGCGCTTGTCTGTGGCGCTTCGCGTGGCATTGGGCTCGCCAGCGCGGCAGCCCTGGCGCAAGCGGGTGCGGAAGTCGTCTGCATGTCGCGCGACCGTCCTGCGCTCGAAGCGCTTGTCCATGATCTGAGAGCGAGCGGCGGCACGGCGAGCGCAATCGCCGGCGATGTCTGCGACATATCGTGGACGCGTCATGCGATCGAAGGTCATGGTCCCCTCGACATCTTTGTCAACAGCGCGGGCGCCGCAAGGCATACGCTGTTCACGGACGTCGAGCCCGAGGATTTTGACGCTGTCGCCGGCGTGAACATCCGAGCTACGTTCTTTGTGGCTCAGGCCGCGGCTCGCAACATGCGCCAACACGCAAGAAAGGGTTCGATCATTACCATCTCTTCGCAGATGGGGCATGTCGGTGGCCCGGAGCGATCTGTCTATGCAGCGACGAAGCACGCTACCGAAGGAATGACGAAGTCAGCGGCCATCGAACTCGGGCGTGACGGCATCCGCATCAACACGATTTGCCCGACGTTCGTGCGGACGGCGTTGTCGGAGAAGACGCTCTCGGACCCTGAACGCAGGGCCTGGGTCGACGCCAGGATCAAACTCGGCCGCTTGGCCGAGGTCGAGGACATCATGGGGGCGGTCGTGTTTCTCGCCAGCGATGCGGCTGCGATGATCACGGGCACATCAATTCTAGTGGATGGCGGCTGGACCGCCGAGTGAGGACGACGATGGCAATGAAAGGCTTCGATCCGAAGTTCAAGAACCTTCCCGACTACATCATCGGGATCACCAAGGAGATATGGGAAGATCGGCGCATATCGACCCTTCACCGCTACTATGCCGATGATATGGCCGTTCGATCACCGGCTTCCGTCGTGCTCGGAAACAGGAACGTCATCTCGGCGACGATGGCGACCCTCGCAGAATTTCCCGATCGGACTTTGCTGGGCGAGGACGTCATCTGGTCGGGAAACGAAGACGATGGCTTTCTGTCGTCGCATCGCCTCCTATCAACCGCCACCCATTCCCGGCCGGGCATCTACGGCGAACCGACCGGCAAAAAGCTGACCTATCGAATTCTCGCCGACTGCGCGACGAAGGACAACCAGATCTACGATGAATGGCTGGTGCGCGACCAGGGCGCGATCGTCCGTCAGATGGGTTGGGATCCAAAGACCTTTGCTGCCGATCTCATCGCGCGCGAGGGTGGGCCG
Source organism: Rhizobium sp. SYY.PMSO (assembly GCF_046840415.1). Classification (NCBI taxonomy): domain Bacteria; kingdom Pseudomonadati; phylum Pseudomonadota; class Alphaproteobacteria; order Hyphomicrobiales; family Rhizobiaceae; genus Rhizobium; species Rhizobium sp. SYY.PMSO. The sequence goes on along the minus strand of NZ_CP177351.1, from coordinate 879,270 downwards.
GAGAGTTGCGTGCGTCCGTTCACGCCAGAAGTCGACGTCGAAGGGCGCTACAAGGGGCGTGGCAACGATCATCCAGTCGGGCTGCGCTACGAGGATATCTTGACGCGCATCATGTCGGCAGACATGGCCGCGATCTCCGAGGAATATGACCGCGCCGTCCAGCTTGAGCTTCCGGGCGGTGTCACCGGCCACGGCATCGGCGATGCCGACCAGTTCTGGATGAGCCTGCGGGCCGCTCTGCCGAACGCTCGCTTCGAGATCCACCACCGCATCGGACGCGATGATCCCGAGTTTTCACCGCGCGCCGCACTGCGCTGGTCGCTGACCGGAAAGCATGAGGGCTGGGGCTGTTTCGGGACGCCGACCGGCGCGGAGATCCACGTCATGGGCATCAGCCACGCGGAGTTCGGCCCCTGGGGGCTGCGTCGCGAATACGTGCTCTTCGACGAGACCGCGATCTGGAAACAGATTCTTTTGAAGACAGGATGAAACAAATGACACCGGAAGAAATGGAAAAGCGGATCGTCCGCTATGGCGATCTGAAGCCGTGCAAAACCGCGTTCATCGATGCGCACACGCCGGGCTCGAACCAGAAGGAAAACTTCACTATCATCGGCGGCGGCGTTTCGGAAAGCGCCGATCAGCACGTACACATCAAGGAGACCCCCGGTTTCAACATCGGAGCCGCGGGTCAGCCGCCACGCTGCAGGAACTCCCTGCATTCGCACCGCACGGCGGAAGTCTTCTATGTGCACAAGGGAAAATGGCGTTTTTTCTGGGGTCGCCACGGAACGGCGGGCGAGGTGGTACTCGAAGAGGGTGACATCTTCGACATTCCGACCGGTATCTTCCGTGGCTTCGAAAACATCGGCACGGACTACGGGATGATCATGGCGATCCTCGGCGGCGACGACGCCGGCGGCGGAGTGATATGGGCGCCTCAGGTCATCGAAGACGCACGGGACCACGGTCTCGTCCTGGCGGAAACAGGAAAGCTGTACGACAGTAAGAAGGGCCAATCGCTGCCCGAGGGTGTCGGTCCGATGCCGCTTCTGACTGAAGAACAGTTGAAGGAATATCCGGAAACGCCCGTGTCAGATGTCGTGCCGCGTTATGTAGGCCGCTACCTCGACATGATCTCGCTATCCAAACACGCTCCAGCTCGTGTTCTGGGGACCTGGGAAGATGCGCTTATTCGAGACCGCACCGGATTCGAGGTAGAGTTCCTGAGCCGGGGCTCGATCTCTGCGGAAACCTACCAATCCGAACGCCACGAGGTCCTCATGGTTCACAAGGGACACTGGAAGGTTTCCTGGCATGGCGGCGAGGCAGTTTTGGCGCCTGGCGACACATGCGCAGTGCCACCGGAGCTTGAGCATTCTCTCGTTCCATCCATGACGGGGGAATGTGCACTGTTCCGTGTCTACAACACCGATGACCTGGCTGGGCCGACGAGGCTTTGATGCAACCGCTGCTGATCCTGCTGCCCGGTATGATGTGCGACGACCGTCTATTCGCGCCACAGGTCGAGCATTTTTCGGACAGCTTCGACGTGCGCGTCGCCGATCTCACGACGGCGGGCACGATCGAGGAGTTGGCCAAGATCGTTGTAGCTTCGATGGCCGGACGATCGGCGCATGTCGTCGGGCTGTCCATGGGCGGGATCGCTGCCATGGAACTTGCCCGGCAAGCGCCGGAACGTGTCAAAAGCCTCGCGCTATTGAATACGACCAGCGCACCCGATGCGCCGGCGAGACGACCGATACGAGAGGCACAGATGGCGTCGGCCAGAGCAGGACGGATGATGGAAATGTTTGCCGACGAGATCATGCCGCATTACCTGGGGCAGCCGGCGCGAGAGACAGGAAAGTTGGACCCGGTGATCCTTGCCATGGCGCGGGATCTCGGGCCGGACGCGTTCGTCCGACAGAGCGAAGCATTGCTGCTGCGGTCGGCCTATGCGGACGTTGTTGGCGCCTTCGAAGGCCCAATTCTTGCTCTTTCCGGAGCCGAGGACAAGGTATGTGTGCCGGCTCTCCATAAGGAGATGGCCGCAAGGGCGAAGCATGGTCGCTATGTCGAAATCGCCGCCTGCGGGCATCTTTCCACGCTTGAGCAGCCGACAGATGTGAACGCGGCGCTTGAACAGTTTTTGAACGACGTGACCGGAGGAGAATGATGGACTCAACGTTCTGGGAGCTGATGCGCTCGGTTGACACGCCGACGGTCTGTAACGCCATCGAGGTGGTGCAGGGCAAGCGGGGATTTTCAGGCTTCACGAAGGGGACGGTGCTGGCAGCCGTGCCCGACCTCGGAGCGATATGCGGATACGCGCGAACTGCCAGGATTGCAGCGGCGATCGCGGCAAAGGAGCCTCCTGAAGTGGTGCGCGCGCGCCGCATGGATTACTATCGCCATATGGCTTCCGGCGGCTCTCCGCGAATTGCCGTTGTGGAGGACGTCGATTTTCCAGCTTGCGTTGGCGCGTTCTGGGGCGAGGTAAATACGACCGTTCACAAGGGTTTTGGCCTTGAGGGTACCCTCACAAACGGCGTGATGCGCGATCTTGGCGACCTTGCAGAAGGGTTTCAGGTGATCGCGGGCTCTATCGGGCCGAGCCACGCTTTCGTTCACGTCACCCAGGTTGGCGGCGCGGTCGAGGTCTTCGGCTTGCGCGTGGAGGATGGCGATCTTGTGCATGCCGATCGGCACGGAGCCGTGGTCATTCCGCCTGACGTCATCGAGCATCTTGCGACGGCTATCGAGACGATGCGCAAGGCAGAGAATCTGATCCTTCAGCCCGCCCGGCAACCGGGCTTCGATATCGAGGCCTTCGAGATCGCGTGGCGCGCTTTCGAGGAAGCCAGAACCTAACTATCACAGGGCGCGCTCTGCCACATCCTGCGAACACCTATCGGGTCGGCTGCGGCGCGGTTCTTGCCAATGTCGGTTCGTGAACAGGCCGGTTGCCAGAACCCGGACTAAACAGCCTGCTGCTATGTACGGCGATCGGATGTCCCGGTCGAAAGATGAGGCGACCGGGCAGGAATCGGTGCGTTGAGCCGGCAGAATCCCTCCGAACGAAGGAGGAGGACAACACCATCCTAGGGTGGAAAGGACGTTCGATCGAGATGACCGCACTGAAAGAGCCGATGCAAGGCGCAAAAGCGAAACGGCTGAGGATCGGCTTTGTGCTGGCGCGATCGTTCACGCTCTCAGCATTCGCGCTTTTCGTGGACGCGCTGCGTTTGGGCAGCGATCAGCTGGATCGGTCGGGACGTGTTCTCGCCGATTGGCAGGTGTTGGGAAGTACGCGCCATCTTATCGTTTCGAGTTGCGGAATCCAGGTCGCCCCCACCTCCGATTTCGTCGATCCGCGCCAATTTGACTATATTGTCGTTGTCGGTGGTCTGCTGACCATCGAAGAGCCCGTCGATGCCGAAACGATGGATTTCCTTTGTCGGGCGGATGCGCGGAAAGTGCCGCTAATCGGTGTCTGCACCGGCACGTTCATCCTGGCGGCAGCCGGGTTGATGAAATGCCATCCGGTCTGTGTGAGTTGGCTGCATCATCAGGCGTTTCGCGAGCGCTTTCCGGATATCGAAGTGCGCTCGGACCGCATTTTCAATCTCGACCGCAACCGCGGCTCCTGCGCCGGCGGCAGCAGTTCCGCTGACCTGGCCGTCTACCTCATCCGCCGCCATATCGGACTGGACGCCGAACGGAATGCATTGGAGGTTCTGCAGATCGAAAGGGCGCGCTCGCCGCTCGATATTCAACCACGGCGTCCGCTTTATCACGAGTTCGAGGATTCCCGTGTCAGGGCAACACTTATCGCCATGGAGCAAAACCTCGAAATTGCCGTCTCAATTGAAAAGCTGGCCGCTATGGTGGGGTTGTCTCGGCGCCAATTGGAACGCGTTTTCCTGGATGACGCCGGCATTTCTCCGGCAAAAGCCTACAATCGCGTGAGGCTGGAAAGGGCGAAGAGCCTTCTGGCCCGCACGAAAAGACCGCTGATTGATATCGCGCTCGAAGTCGGCTTCGAGAACGCGGCGCATTTTGGCCGCTGCTGCAAACGGATGTTCGGCCGCACGCCGACGCAGATCCGGCAGGGGGCGGCCGGCCTGCCAAGCATCGATACCGCCGATGTCAGCGGCGATCTCCTTGCGGGTGCTGTTTGACGCAATGCCGATACGAATTGGATGGGCATGAAAGCACATATTGCTCGAAGATATGCGCTTACGCAGGACCGTGTTATCTTATAGCGGGGCGCCGGTTCGGCTCCCATCAAGAGCTAAATTGGAGCCAGCAACGGCACAGTTGTCTTTTATCGAATGGAGTGATCCTAGCGTGATGAGAGATGAGGCAGACACCGTCGCCCCGGAAACACTCTACGACGCCCGGAAACTGATCCAAGTGATCTCCGCGGCCGGTTACAACATCAAATATGATGGACCGCCAGCCAAGCTGACCTTGTTGGATCCGGACTAATAATTCGCATTGCCCCCCGCTTAGATCGGCATTCTGTAGCCGTAGAACTCATGATCCTCATTGTAGCCACGTTGGCCAGCACCGAGATGCTTGAAGTCGTCTACAAATTCGACGGCTGAAATCCATTTGACCATCTTAAAGCCCAGCTCATTCTCGCAACGCAGCCGCAGAGGTGCACCGTGCAACACTGTCAATGCCTCGCCGTTCATCTCACAGGCCAGGATCGTCAATTCGTGGCGCATGTTGCTGATCTTGTGGACGTCGTAGTAACGGCCTCGATCTCCGCCCTCGGCGATGGAATAGAAAACTGCATATCGGGCTTCGGGGGCCGGCTTGACGATATTCATGATATCTCGCATCGGTACGCCGGCCCATTTGGCGACACCGGACCATCCTTGAATACAGAAATGTGTGGTGATCTGTTCCTGGCGCCGTAAAGCTTTGAGGTCCGCGAGCGAGAATTCCCGTGGATGTTCGACGAGGCCACCAATTATGAGGCGGTAGCTCTCAAAGTTACCAGCGATAAGGCTGTCGAACTCCGGTGAGTTGGGCATCGTGCCGTTGGGCCAGAGATAGGGCGAGATGTCTTTTTCGGTCATCTGGGAGCGGGGATCGAACCATTCGATCAGACCTTTGATCCAGCCAACCGTGAATTGCCCCGTTTTTTGAACCAGGCGGGCATTACGCAAGGTGAAGGGCGAAACCCACAGCCAAGCGGCAACGATGATAGCCATGGCTAGGAGAAAGAACGGAAATCCTGACCAGCTTTCGTCATGAACCCCGGCGAACATGTGATTGGTGTTCTGCCGAAGGCCGGTCACGAACACCATAACGCCATGCGCGACGATGAAGAACACGAACCACAGAAACGAGATGAAGTGGATGGAGCGCGCCTTCTGCCTGTCGAGTACGCGGCCGAACCAGCCAAGGCGGTTCGAAATAGCCGGCCCCTGCATGAAGCCGGTGATAATCGAAACCGGTGCCGCAACGAAGACGGTGATGAAGTAGGTGAGCTGCTGAAGGCCATTGTAGCGCGTCCACCCTTCGTCGACCGGAAAGTTGAGAGATGCGTATTGTATGCCCGTCGATAGCGCTGCAGGAAACACCTCCCAAGTTAGCGGTATGATGGGCTGCCATTGATCTGTTGCGAAAAGCAGGACGTAGAACAGTACGCCATTGATAGTCCAAAGCAGATTGAGGTCAGAACAAGAGCAGTCCGAAATCGTACGCGGCTCTTATCAACTAAAGACAGAAAATGCCTTGTAAAACAGTATCTTTCATGCGATTCTTCGGTCAGTCCCGAAGGATATAATTATGTCTGAAATGATGCTGGCGATGCTTTCCAATATTCGGACGGTTGAAGACATGGTCGCCGCGTTCCGGGACGAGGAGCGTTGCCGTCGCTTGCTGGAAAGCATGGTATGGCCGACTGGCAGGGTCTGCCCCGCCTGTGGTTACAAGCGTTCGACCGCGATAGCTGGCCGCGACATGGGCAAGCGCCGCGCGCGGCCGGGTCTTTACCAATGCTCCAGCGGGGATTGCCGCTTCCAGTTCACCGTGACAACACATACGCCCCTGCACGCCACGAAGCTTCCGTTGCGCACCTGGCTCAAGGCGCTGTGGCTGTTGCTGCAGTCGGATAAAGGCTTATCCTCGGTCCGTCTCGCCGAGACCCTTGGCGTTAGCCAACCGACGGCCTGGCGGATCGGTCATGCGTTGCGCCTTATGGTGGCGCGCGAGCACATGCTCGACGGCACGGTGGAAGTCGACCATTTCTATCTCGGTGGCAGACCGAGAAAGCATCCCGATGATCCACCGCCCGGAAGAGGCCGCAAGGGACAGGTAAAGACGGAAAAGACGCCGGTCATGGCGATCGTGCAGCGACCGACAGACATCACCCCGGGTTCAAGTGCCGGCGATGCCCGTGCGGCTGTCGTCACCGGCCTTTCGTTGCGTGCTGCCGTTCGAGCAGTTGCAACAGAAGTTGAACTTCGAGCGCATTTGATGAGTGACGAAGCAAAGGCATTCGTTGCCATAGGCGAAAGCTTTGCCGCACACGAGACGGTCAACCACTCCAGCCGCGAATATGTCCGGGATGCCGTCCACGTCAATTCAGCCGAGGCGTTCAATGCACGGGTCCGGCGAACCATTGCAGGCGTCTTTCATCACATCAGCCCGGAACTTGCCGACCTGTATTTCCATGAAATCGGCTTCAGATGGTCCCAGCGCGTTGTTTCCGGCCAAGCAGTGCGGAAAAGCCGAAGCGGCAAGGAAAGCAAGAAGATCCTTTGGTAACGAGTACCTCCTGCACTGCAATTAATACAAGTGTTCCGTGCTGCTACCGGCCGCCAAATGCGCCGTAGTCATAGCGGATGCATCACCATCAAATCTGCCGTGGCTGTCTTTGGTTGATAAGGGCTGCGTACGATTTCGGCCTGCTCTTGTTCTGGCCCCATATAAGCAGCGATGTATTCAGCGTTTACCTTTGGATTTTGTGTCATCTGTCTTGCTATTCAACGGTAAGCGCGTCGTCTTTAGTACGCAGTGCTAGAAGGACAATCGTCCTCCAATTGGGTGAGCTCGATTCCAGCCCCGCCCCTGGACATATTCGTCAGCCCAGTCCGCTTGGCGAACTAGACATGCGGCGCAACGACCATATCGAAGGCCTCCGAAATTTTTCAGAGGACGCACTTCAGGCCCCGGGTCTAAAGCAAAAATTACTCTGAATATACTTATTGCAGAATATTATTGGTGCAGATCGAAGTTTGATCTGCGATGCGGGCGCAAGTTTGTGTCTGGTTCTACCCGGAGAGTGTCAGATTTGCTTGAGATTTAGAGAAAATATGTATAGATTGCAGGTGGGGACTGTCGACTATTACAGGCAACGGGTAGGGAATGCAACGCGAGTGGGACGTTGATCTTATTGCACAATCTTTTTCGGACGCTGCGATAGGTTACAAAAGTTGGCAGAGTTCGCTCGATGCCATTTGCGAAAGCGCTGGCCTCGCGGGAGCAACGCTCATTCCCCTGAAGGGGGCTTTATCTCAGCTGCCAACGAGCGCGAATTTTTCCGAAGCGGTTGATTACTACTTTAGGGACGGGTGGCACAAACGAGATGTTCGCTTTAATGGTTTGGCGACGCTACGAAAGACGGGGCTCGTTACGGATTTTGATTGTGCATCCGAAGACGAGATCAAAAGAAGCCCCTACTATCAAGAATGGCTCGCCGCCTTCCGCTTGAAGTGGTTTGCGGGGGTCTACATCGCCGGGTTCGAGGAAGAATGGGTCCTCTCGCTGCAACAGGCGGAGGCAGGAGACCCCTTCGATCACGTCCAATGCACCCACCTTCGGCGACTCTCCCGCAGCTTTTCTTCCTGCGCAGCACTTGCAAATGCATTGGACTTTTCGCGAGCGGATGCTGCAATGGAGGCATTTGCTGTAAGCGGCAAGGCCGTGGTCCTGCTTAATCGTCATGGTGACGTAACGCGCACCAATATTGCTGCCGAACGGCTCTTCGACGACGAACTACGCATTCGAGATAGGCGGCTCGTTTGTCTGGACAGGACTTCGACAAAGAGATTGGATCTGGCCATCCAGATTGCTTGTACCAGCCCACGGGAGAGTTTCAGTGCTCCCATCCTGATCAAGCGGGCCGATCAAGGCCCCCTGTTCGCGTTCGTTTCGCCTGCTCGAGGAATTTCTCGGGATGTCCTTTCCTCCAGTCAAGCCTATGTAATCCTCGTTGATCCACATCAGCGGCGGACATCATCAACTCTGGTCTTGCAAAGTCTCTTCGGGCTGACCCGAACGGAAGCGGCAGTGGCAGAGCGCTTGGCTCGCGGCGACACATTGCGCGATCTCGCGGGGACAATGAAAATAAGCTACGAAACCGCAAGGTCCCACCTCAGGAGAATCTTTTCCAAGGTCGAGGTTAACAACCAAGCTCACCTGATGGCGGTCCTCATGCAGTTGGTGATCGAGACGAATAGCCATCCGATTGGTTGACGCCAATCTGGAGCGCGACAACGGACAATTTCACAGGGATACGACCATCCAGCGGCCGACGATGGCTGTGATCATGATGGAAGAGCTGCACAGGTACAACATCCATAGTCAGTATCCGGGCAATAGCTCCGAACGCGCCGAAGCAAGTATTCATCGGACACACAGGTCATTTTGCAAGCGTCACCTTGTGAGCAAGTGCGACGAGCTCGGATTGGCGGCCCGTTTTTGTCTTGGCGAAAATCGCCTGCAAATGCGTGCGCGCGGTCTCATAGGAAAACTCGGACGCAATGGCAATCTCACGCAGGGACAGGCCCTCGCAGAGCTTTGAGAGAATGAAGACCTGCCGCGGCGTCAAATTGAAGAAGTTCTGGGATGTCTCGGGCCCCGTTTCCGCTTCTCCGTTGCGTCCTCAAGAAGATACACACCGACGGGCCAGCCAGCTCCCTCGGTCAGCAGGAGACTATGATGTTGCCTGATCCAGTCGCAGCCGGCGAGCTTCAGGATGAGATTGCGGTCAAGGCCGCGATCGGGCGCGGAAGTCGATGTTCTCGACCTGAGCGTCATGGCGCAACCTGGCGACACGGGCTCTCGCCTCGAAGCGCTTCTTGCGGCGCGTGGTCGCCTCACGCTCCAGAAGAAGAGCGAGCCATTCGCCATGCTCGAGGCTCCTCACTTCCGGTTAGGCCTCGAGCTCGTGAAAGGCGCTTGCCATGCCAGAGAGGCCGAGCTCGCGCAGCATGTCGATGGTGGGATTGGTCAGCATTGTCTTGGTCCTCAATGAAAGTAGCCGGGACCGCGCAGGTTTGCGTGTTCCACGACGGCGGCGGGTTCGGTGGAATGCCTGTTGGGCTTGTGGATAGCGATGAGCGCGGTTATGGTCTTGCAGGTCAGGCAGCCGATCTCGACGGCACGCGCTGCGACGGCCTCGGCGCACTCGCGGGGAAGATCGCGATAGAGGCGCAGGATACCGCAGCATCCACCCCGACGGTTAAGCAATTATAACTCTTGGTTGCAATTTCTGCTTCGTGCAAAACTCATCAAGGTTGCGCGAGATGGCCGAGGCTTTAAAGCCGCTTGCAACCAAGCGATGGCTTTCACCCATCCTAGCCGGTGGATGGACAGTGTCGTATTACTATCTTAGTAACAAAAGGTCGGAGCATCGCCTCTGGGCTTTTGCGCTGCGGAGACCTCAGCCGGTTGACTCTGCGCGGGTTTGACCCACCCACCGTCGGCGCGATGAGGGCCGCTATAACCCTCCATACGCGCTCTCCTGCTGCCCGAAAGGCTTTGCAAGTCGATCACCTCCTCCAATTGGGGTACGACAGCAAAATGCACTCCATGGGATAGTCCAAGCGTTGATCATTTATTGTCTCGACACGCAACGGAGTGGGAACACCATGAAGGCCAACGCGCTACGCAACTTAACGCTTGCGGGATTTTCGGGCTTACTCAGCCTAGTCGCTGCCATTGAACCATCGTTTGCACAGAACTGCCCAACAGGCTTCGCTCCAGTCGGGACAGAAAGCGTCAAAAGAAATACTGGGCAAGGCAGCGGCTTCGAACTGCTCCGCATAGCACTTCCTCGCAACCGCGATCGGTCGTATGCTCAGACCAATGCGATTGGCCGACTGACAGGATCGGACGATAGTGGTCGATGGGCTAAAACTCGCTGGGACGGCCGGCACAACATTCGTGGGGTTTGGTTGGAAGCGACTGGGAACTACCACTACGCACTTGGTGTTGACATAAACGGACGTAGGGGCCTTCCCCATACGATTGCCGAAGTTGATCCGGCAACTGGCGAGGTTGTCCGAGAGTTCCTTGAAATCGGTGCCTATTGTGGCCCAGGCGGCAATGGCGAGGGTTGCACCGCGACAATCAATGTCTGCTACAAGCCCAAGTAGTGGCGACGGCTGGAACTGGGGCACGGTGGGCCTCTGGCCGCCGCCCATTTCCAATCGGTGTGACGCGCACCTTTAAATTTCAGCCATACAGAGCTGGTGACTTGCCGCAACGGTGACTTGGCCGACCAACAACCTCTTGCCGCCGTGGTTCACCACACGGATCACGCGCCTTTCAAGGTGGCAGGTGACAGCGGGCTCATTCAGAATTCGGCGCTTTTTGAAAGAAGCGTGGCGTGACCCGTTAACCCGCTGCCACGGAGACCTGCGCAGATAGGCGAGTTATCTCAGGCAGCGACAGCCTTATCGCCCTCAAACGCATAGAAGTGAGGATCCGCAACGGCGTCGCCGGCGAAATTGCGACTGATCTCCACGGTAATCAAACTGTCGCCAGCAAAGGCTGGGCTCAGTTCAAGCGTCAGATATTCGAACAGCGCACGCTCGTGCACCGCGATCACGACTTGCTTGCCGAGACCCTTCGAGAACGTTCGCAACAGAGCGGCAAACTGAGCGATGTGAACGTCATCCATCGACTGCACGGGGTCGTCGAGCACCAACCATGGCAGCTGCGACGGCACCGACAGGTTAAGCGCAAGGAACAGGGTGAGAGCCGAGGTGTTCAAATTGCCCTGGCTTAGCATGGCGCCGGGAGGACCGGAGGACTGCCCTGACCTATGAAACGTCTCCAGCACAGCCTCCACCTTGCCATTCTCCTGATCGGGAAGGCGGAATTGCGGAACGAACTGCTCGTTCGGAGCAAGCCGGACGAACAGGTCGCGCGCGAGCAGGGGGCGTTTGCGGGAGGGGGCGAAATCCTACGCTGAGGCATGGTGGAAGATTACAATGCCAATGGTAATTCGAAACTTCGCTTGAGAGTTTCCATTGGAACATCTGTTTTGACGTTCAGCACGCTCGCGATACGGGTTAGGTGGTCCGCTTGAAAACGCCAATAGCTGTGGAGGTCGGCGGTGACGATGCGCAGGATGGCGTCGCATTCTCCTGTGGTCAGGTAGCATTCCATGACTTCCGGAAGGCGTCTGACAGCTTCTGCAAATTGGAGAGTGACCTGTGCATCCTGCGTTTTGAACCAGACGCGGGCAAACACCGTCAGACCCGCACCCACCTTGGTCGGATCAAGAACGGCCACATAGCGATCAATGATACCCGCCTCTTCCAAAAGCCGAACGCGGCGCAGACACGGCGAAGGAGACAGCCCCACCTCTTTCGCCAGGTCGATATTGGAAATGCGTCCATCACGTTGAAGTACCTTCAGGATCCGCCGATCAATTTCGTCTAAATTGAATGACACAATATGGCTCCGCACCAATAATTTATGGCATAATATGCCAAACTATCTCGTATCCTTGATCTCTTTGCAATCTCATTGCGCGTAGATTGGCCTATCGTTTTCATATTCAATATGAAGGCGAAGGTGATGATGAAAAAGATCGAGAAGATCGTGCTGTCCTACTCGGGAGGTCTGGACACCTCCATCATTCTCAAGTGGCTTCAGGACACGTATCGTTGCGAGGTGGTCACCTTCACGGCGGATCTGGGCCAGGGCGAGGAGCTGGAACCAGTGCGCGAAAAGGCCGAGAGTCTTGGCGTCAAAGACATCCGTATTGTCGATGTTCGTGAGGAATTCGTTCGCGATTTCGTCTTTCCGATGTTTCGGGCCAATACGCTCTATGAAGGGCAATATCTGCTTGGTTCGTCTATTGCGCGACCGCTGATCGCCAAGCATCTCGTCAACATAGCCAAGGAGGTTGGCGCCGACGCCATCGCCCATGGCGCCACCGGCAAGGGCAATGATCAGGTGCGCTTCGAACTGGCAACAAATGCGCTCGATCCGTCGATCAAAATTATCGCTCCCTGGCGCGAGTGGGATATTCAATCGCGCACGCAGTTGATCGAGTATGCCGAAAGGCATCAGGTCGCTATTCCGAAGGACAAGCGCGGGGAAGCTCCTTTCTCGATTGATGCGAACCTCCTGCACACCTCGACGGAAGGAAAGATACTGGAGGACCCGTCGGAGATCGCACCTGCCTATGTCTATCAGCGAACGGTTGACCCTCTGGATGCGCCGAACGAGCCGGAGACTGTTGTTATAGGCTTTGAGAAAGGCGATGCAGTTTCCGTTAATGGCATCGCCCTAACGCCTGCTGCACTACTGACAGAACTCAACAGGCTGGGCGGCAATCATGGGATTGGAAGGGTCGACCTGGTAGAGAACCGGTTCGTCGGGATGAAATCCCGTGGGGTCTATGAGACGCCCGGCGGCACGATCTTGCTCGCCGCTCATCGAGGGATTGAATCAATCACACTCGATCGTGCTGCGGCTCATCTGAAGGACGAGCTCATGCCACGCTACGCCGCGCTGATCTATAACGGCTTCTGGTTTTCCCCGGAGCGGGAGATGCTGCAGGCCTTGATCGATCAGAGCCAAACCTATGTCAGCGGCGAGGTTACGCTCAGGCTCTACAAGGGCTCAGCAAACGTGGTAGCCCGCACTTCGTCCAGCTCGCTCTATTCGATGGATCTCGTTACCTTCGAAGAGGGCTCTGGTGCATACGACCATCACGATGCTGAAGGCTTCATCAAGCTCAACGGGCTGCGTCTGAAAAGCTGGGCCGCCCGCAACGGTAAAGCGCGGCCGGGCCTCGGCGGATCAGAAATTATGTAGGGGGTCTGTTCTGGTGCTGCTCAAGGCCCTAAAGCCAAGCCGAGGACTCGCTTTCCGTAATCTCTGAGTTCGCCCTTGGGGCCGACATACCGGTAGAGGGTGACGCGCTCGATGCCGAGCTCCTTGCACAGATCCGAAACGGGTGTGTCGCGTTGCGCCATAGCGGCCTGCGCGAGACGCACTTGCGCTTTGGTGAGGGCAAACTTACGACCGCCTTTCCTGCCTCGTGCTCTCGCGGCGGCCAGCCCCGCCATGGTGCGCTCGCGGATCAGGTCCCGTTCGAACTCGGCCAGGGTGGCGAAAATACCGAACACCATGCGGCCGGATGCAGTCGTGGTGTCGATCTGAGTGCCCTTTCCGGTCAGCACACGCAGGCCAATCTTGCGTTCTGACAAATCTTTCACGGTGTTGACGAGATGGGCAAGCGACCGCCCAAGGCGATCGAGCTTCCAAACCACGAGTATATCGTCGGCACGAAGGGATTTGAGACAGGCGGCCAGACCCGGCCGATCATCCCGACTACCGGACGCGCGATCCTCATAGATGTTGTCCTGGTCGACGCCGGCGGCCCGTAGATCGTCGTGTTGCAGGTCGAGGGACTGCGAGCCATCGGCTTTAGAGACGCGGGCATATCCTATCAGCATGTATCTTAAACGTTGGTTTGAGGCGGTGTGTCGGACGCGAATGTTTTGTTGGCTAGAATTGTATCTCAACCAGCTTCATAAACAAAGCATCTTAAACATGATCAAATTTTGAAAAAGGAACATAAACGCCGCGTCGCGTCACTCTCGCCGATCGGCAAAGGGATGCGCTGTTGCGCCTGCCGACCTCGCAAGCGGATTTGCTGAAGCATTATACTCTTAGCGATGAAGATCTCGGCCACATCAGGCAACGCCGGCGCGCTCACAACAGATTCGGCTTCGCCCTGCAACTGTGCGTCCTCCGCTATCCAGGCCGGGTGTTGGCTCCAGGTGAACTGATACCGGCAGAGGTGATTGATTTTATCGGAGCGCAGCTCGGCCTCCATGCCGACGATCTTGCCGAATATGCTACCCGTGAGGAGACGCGGCACGAGCATCTTTCCGAACTGCGGGCGCTCTATGGATTCCGCACCTTCTCCGGACGTGGTGCGCGTGATCTGAAGGAATGGTTGTTCCGCGAAGCCGAGATCGCTGTATCGAACGAGGATATTGCCATTCGCTTTGTGACCGAATGCCGTCGCACGCGCACAGTTCTTCCCGCGACATCGACGATCGAGCGGCTTTGCGCCATGGCTTTGGTCGATGCTGAACGACAGATTGAGACAAGAATTGCCAGTCACTTGTCGCAAGAAACCAGGAAGCCGTTGTTAGCGCTGCTCGAAGATACCATTGACGACCGGGTAACTCGGTTCGTCTGGTTGCGGCAATTCGAGCCAGGCTCGAACTCATCGTCTGCCAACCGGCTGCTCGACCGGATAGAACACCTGCAACGCGTCGTTCTCCCCGAAGATTTGCTGGTCGGTGTTCCTGCCCATCGCGTGACACGTCTGCGTCGGCAAGGCGAACGATATTATGCTGACGGCATGCGCGATCTTCCGGAGGACAGGCGGCTTGCAATTCTGGCCGTCTGCGCGTCGGAATGGCAGGCAATGCTTGCCGACGCCGTGGTCGAAACCCATGACCGGATCGTCGGCAGGCTTTACCGGGCATCGGAACGGATTTGCCAGGCGAAGATCGCCGACGAAGCAAACGCGGTGCGCGACACCCTGAAATCTTTCGCTGAAATCGGCGGAGCCCTGGTCGATGCACAAGATGACGGACAGCCGCTGGACGACGTTATCGCAAGCGGATCAGGCTGGGACGGCTTCAAAACCCTTGTCACTATGGCAGCCAGGCTGACCGCCACTATGGCGGACGATCCCCTCAACCATGTGCTGGACGGCTATCACCGTTTCCGCCGCTATGCTCCTCGCATGTTGCGCCTGCTCGATCTCCGGGCCGCGCCGGACGCACAGCCGCTTCTGGAAGCGGTTACGGCCCTACGCACTGGCTTGAACAATACCGCGCATACGGCCTTTTTGCGGCCGAGTTCGAAATGGCATCGTCATCTTCGTACACAGGTGGTCGGCGATACTCGCCTCTGGGAGATCGCAGTCCTGTTCTATCTGCGCGATGCCTTCCGCTCCGGGGATATCTGGCTGGTCAGGTCCCGGCGCTATGGCGATCTGAAACATGCACTCGTGCCGGCGCAGGCGCTGGCCGAAAGCGGCCGCCTGGCTGTGCCATTGCGATCGGAGGAATGGCTGGCGGACCGGCAAGCCCGGCTCGAAATACGGTTACGCGAGCTTGGTCGCGCCGCTCGCGCGGGCACAATTCCCGGTGGGTCCATCGAAAACGGCGTCTTGCATATCGAGAAGCTCGAAGCCGCCGCGCCGTCTGGTGCCGAGGATATGGTTCTCGATCTCTACAAGCAGGTCCCGTCTACGCGGATTACCGACATCCTGCTTGAGGTGGAAGCTGCAACCGGTTTCTGCGAAGCCTTCACCCATTTGCGCACGGGAGCGCCCTGCGTCGATCGGATCGGACTGATGAACGTCATTCTCGCGGAGGGGATCAATCTCGGCCTTCGGAAGATGGCAGATGCTACCAATACCCACACCTTCTGGGAATTGATCCGCATTGGGCGGTGGCATGTCGAGGGCGAGGCCTACGACCGGGCGCTGGCCATGGTGGTCGAGGCGCAGGCGGCGTTACCTATGGCGCAATTCTGGGGCGCGGGTGTCTCGGCATCGAGCGACGGGCAATTCTTCGTAGCGACAGAGCAAGGCGAGGCCATGAACCTGGTCAACGCGAAATACGGCAATACGCCGGGTTTGAAAGTTTACACCCATGTCTCCGACCAATACGCGCCGTTCGCGACCCAGATGATCCCCGCGACAGCAAGCGAAGCGCCATATATTCTTGACGGCCTGCTCATGAATGATGCTGGCCGTCATATCCGCGAGCAGTTCGCTGACACGGGAGGCTTCACCGATCACGTTTTTGCCGCGTGCGCCATTCTCGGCTACCGCTTCGCCCCACGGATTCGTGATCTGCCATCCAAGCGCCTCTATGCGTTCAATCCATCGACAGCGCCGGCGCACTTGCGGGGATTGATCGGTGGCAAGATCAATCAGGCCATGATCGAGCGAAACCGGCCAGACATCCTGCGCATCGCCGCCACCATTGCAGCCGGAACCGTTGCGCCTAGTCAGATATTGCGGAAACTCGCCTCCTATCCGCGGCAGAACGAGCTTGCCACGGCTCTACGTGAGGTCGGCCGCGTCGAGCGAACCCTGTTCATGATAGATTGGATTCTGGATGCCGATCTGCAACGCCGCGCCCAGATCGGTCTCAACAAGGGTGAAGCGCATCATGCGCTGAAACGGGCCATCAGCTTCCATCGCCGGGGCGAAATCCGCGACCGTTCGGCGGAAGGACAGCACTACCGGATCGCCGGCATGAACCTGCTCGCCGCCATCATCATCTTCTGGAACACCATGAAGCTCGGCGAAGTCGTCGCCAACCAGAAACGAGCCGGAAAGCCGTTATCACCCGATCTACTGGCCCATGTCTCGCCGCTCGGTTGGGAACACATCAATCTCACCGGAGAATATCGTTGGCCGAAACCTTAGCGTAGGATTCCGCCCCCTCCCGCAAACGACCTCGAGCAGGCCGTCATCCCGGAGGCGCTCGAGCCAGCGGTCGCACTGAAGCCGATGACATCTGGCGGGGAAGTCGTCGAGGACTACAGCCATGTCGGCCTGACTTTGCGTGCACACCCGCTGAGCTTCCTGCGACATGATCTCACCAAACGCCGGATCGTCACCTGCGAAGATGCCATGAACGCCCGTGACGGCAAGTGGCTCGAGGCCGCAGGTCTCGTCCTCGTACGCCAGCGGCCGGGCTCCGCCAAGGGCGTGATGTTTATCACCATCGAGGATGAAACGAGCCACGCAAACCTCGTCGTCTGGGTGAAGACCTTCGAGAAATACCGCCGCGTCGTGCTCGGCGCCGGCATGATCGGTGTCTACGGCAAGATCCAGCGCGAAGGCGAGGTTGTGCATCTCGTCGCGCGCCGGCTGACCGATCTTTCGGGCGAACTCGCCAGTATCGGGTCGCGGGACAAGGCATTTCCGCTTCCGCATGGACGCGGCGACGAGTTTCACCATGGGTCGTCGGCGCCCGATCCACGCGGGATGCCGAAAGTCCGCGATATCGTTGATCCCTATGGGCACATCGACCAGATCAAGGTCAAAACGCGGGATTTTCGATAGTAGCACCAGCGGAGGTTTTTGTCTCACTTCAGGCTCGCGCCCTGGGTTTGCTTTCAAGCTTTTCGATTGCCAGCATCAGTCTAGCATCGCTCCAACGCTCGTCCGGTCTTGCTCAATCCCGGAAGAGTTTAAGGAGTTGACGACAATTTTCGGTCACCGGTGACGCCAAGCGCGTGAGCGTTAACTGAGTGGCGAGGAACGCCCGTCGAAATGTTGGCGCACCATCCGCATAACGTCAGGCCACAGATCGGGCAGGGCCGGCGATATGACGGAGCCGTATCTTTCGAAGACCATTTCGAGGCTGACACCGTTTTCCGCCCACGTCCCTCCCTCGTTGACGAGGTTGAGCAACAGAGGTTGCAGGCGATCGATTGCCCGGGCAAAAGCCGCTTCGCCACTTAATCCCGTTTCGAATTCTTCCCAGAGTGCAAAATACTCAGCGCCTTGATCCGGCGGCAAAAGCCCGAAGATCCGTCGGGCGGCAAGGGTTTCGGTTTTAAGCTTGTCAGGCCGGTCGGTGCCGTGAAGGGGGGTGTCACCGGCATCGATCTCGACCAAATCGTGGATCAGAAGCATTTTCACTGTATTCAGGAGGTCGAGGGACCGGCCTTTTCCCAGTGTGAGGGCGACGAGTGCGAGATGCCAGGAATGTTCCGCAGAGTTCTCGCGTCGCCCGCCACCGGCAAGCCGTGATTGACGTTCGACCAGCTTCAGCCGGTCAATTTCGATCAGGAATGCGAGCTGCGCGAGGAAGCCGTCTACCACATGACGTCTCCGCCGTTGGGCGAAATGCTCTGTCCGATGAAAAAACCCGCGGGATCGGACGCAAGGTAGACATAAGCAGAAGCGATTTCCTCCGGTTCGCCCGCCCGCCCGATCGGCAACGCCGCGAGCTTCGCATTCACGAATTCCTCTCCCCCGACCCACAGCATGGCCGTGTTGGTCATGCCGGGGCAGACGCAGTTCACGGTAATACCGGCTCCTGCAACTTCCTGGGCCACACTTGCGGTGAGTGCGGTCACCGCTGCCTTGGAGGCACAATAGGCACCATGATTAGCGACCGGCTTGTGTGCGAGCTGCGAAGAGGTGTTGATGATGCGCCCATAGCCGCGCTCCAGCATATGCGGGATCACGTGTTTCATACCGTAGGCGACACCCATCAGATTAACGTCGAATATCCTCGACCAGACATCCCAGTCCTGCCCCTGGATAGGAGAGCCCGAACTCGTGACGCCGGCATTGTTGACGAGAATATCGATGTGTCCAAAGCTCTCCAGGGTTTGACGAACAACGGCGGCCACCGATGTCTCGCTGGTGACGTCGACGTCCAGCCCGATCGCATCGACCGACTGGGCCTCGAGTTCGGCCAGGAGCGAGGCCTTTTCGTCCCGCTTGTCGAGGTCGGCGAAGGCGACATTCGCGCCGGCCTTTGCGAAGGCCAGGCAAACTGCGCGACCTATTCCGACCGCGCCTCCGATCACCAATGCGTTTCTTCCGGTCAATGTCATCACGTTCTCAACCATGGACGACAACCGGCTTGCGTGGAGTGGTCGGGTTGGCGGATTTGGAGTATTTGACGAGCACGGTTTCGAGGCTAGGTTTTTCTTCGGTTTTCTTGTCCTGAAGCAGGTCATGCTCGATATCGTCGAGATGCCGCTCCATCTGCTTGACGGCGTCAGAGGCATCCCGCGCCATCAGGAGCTCGACCAGCCGGCGGTGGTCGTGCGCCTTGCAGCACGCTGTCACATCGCTGTAGGTGGCGATCACCAGCGCCGACCTGCAAATGAGGTTGCGTATGTAGACCCCGAGGACGCCGTTGCCGGAAAGGTCACTCAAGAGAATATGAAACTGGCCTGACAGCCTCAAGGCCTCGCGCTGATCGTTGCGATGATAGGCCGAATCCTCGGCATCGACATGCGCGGCGAGGGCGGCAAGATCCTTGTCGGTAGCAACGTCCACCAGGCAGTTGATGATGAAAGGCTCGATCGCCTTGCGCGCGGCGATAATATCCCGAGCCTCCTTGAGGTCCGGGACGACGACGAAGCACCCCTTGTAGGGCTGCACATCGACAAGGCGATCCTGCTGCAGCCGTTGTATCGCAACGCGTACGATCGTTCGGCTCACGCCGTAGTGGTTGCAAAATACGTCCTCTGGCAGTTTCGTTCCAGGGTCGAGCGCCCTGTCGAGGATCGCGTGGACAACCGTGTCATAGATCTCATCCGGCACACGATCGATGGAGGCGGCCTCGCGCGGCGCTGAACCTGATGCTGCGGTCTGTGGTTTTTTCGACATGAGATCATCCTGGTGTTGATGGGTTGATATAGCCGACGATCGAGTTTCTCTCAACAGGAAATCAATCCGCCGGAGGTATTCGATACGAAACACTAATTTTTCGTATTGACTAAGGTTGGGATTCACTCTCCTATCATGGCGCACAGATCGCCGTCTGCGGTCCGGGCTATCATTGAAGAATGCGGAGGCAAATTAATGCGCAAGAAGCTCATCCTCGACGTCGATACCGGAACGGACGACGCCGTCGCCATCATGCTGGCCGGATTGCATCCCGATCTCGATCTGGTCGCGGTGACTGTCGTCAACGGTAATGTTCCCGTCGAGAACTGCACGGACAACACGTTACGGACGCTGGACTGGATCGGCCGCAGCGATATCCCGGTCTATCAGGGCCTGAGTCATCCGATCGTGCGCGAGGATTTTCCCACACCGCGGGCGACAAAACGCGATCCAAAAGTCCATATGGCGGTATTGCCGCTGCCGGCGGCCACCTCTGCAAAAAAGGACCTGCCAGCACCAATCTTTTTGACTCAGGCATTTGCCGAGCAACCTGGAGAGATCACGCTCGTTGCTGTCGGCCCCCTGTCGAACCTGGCCGCAGCGATTGCGATCGACCCGAAATTTCCAGAAAATTGCGCTGAGCTCATCATCATGGGTGGCGCCGTCAACAAGTCGAATATTACGCCATCGGCCGAATTCAATATCTGGGCAGACCCCGAAGCGGCCGCGCAGGTCTTCCGCGCGCCGTTCCGCAAGATCACGCTCGTGCCGCTTGATGCGACACATGAAGCCCTCGTCTCGAAAGAACAATGCGAGATGTTGCGTGCGCTGGGCAGCCCGGCTTCGAAGGCCTCCGCTGACATCATCGAGCACCGGATCAGAGGCTATGAGGAAACCCAGCCGACCGGCACGCCGCAGACCGCCCCTGTCCACGATGCGGTCTGCGTGGCGGCGCTTGTGGATCGCGAGATTATCGAGACGAAGTATGTGAACGTCGTCATCGAAACCCTTGGCGAATATACGATCGGCCGAACCGTCGTGGATCATGAGAGGCGAACAAAGCGGGAGCCGAACTGCCATGTCGCGTTCCACGCCAGGCGCGAGCCATTCGTCGCGATGTTGACGGAGGTCTTTACTCCGAAAAGGCCGACAGAGGCGAGGGCGAGCTGAATGGCAGCCATCGAACCGGGAGCCGGCCAATGACGATTCGCGAACTTAGTAAGCCAATTCGCATTGACATTTAGATACAATACTGACTAGGATCGTATTAACTTGTGAGGCAGAGTTAATAACTGACCACGGAACACCCGCAAGTTTCCAAATCAAACTGGGGATCAACCATGAGACTGTACAAGACCGCAATCCTGTGTGCCGCGCTTGCTTTCGGAGCGATGTCGACAATCGCTGAAGCCGCCACCCGCGTCGCTTTCGTCACCGCCGAAGGCGGGCTTGGCGACCATTCGTTCAACGACATGATCAACGAGGGACTGAAGAAGGCGAAGGCCGATCTCGGCATCGACTACGTCGTGATCCAGCCGCGGGCAGTGTCGGACATGCAATCGTCGCTGATCAGGGCCGCCGGCCAGAAGTTCGATCTGGTTCTAGGCGCCTCCTTCGACATGATCGAGCCGATGAAGGCGGCCGCCAAGGCCTTTCCCGACCAGAAATTCGGGATCATCGATGTCGGCTCCGACCCGATCGCGCCGAATGTGGTTGGCGCCGTGGCCAAAGACTGGGAAGGCTCTTTCATCGTCGGGATCGCAGCTGCCATGACCTCGAAGACCGGTACGATCGGCTTCGTGGGCGGAAAGGACATTCCGGTCATCCATCGTTTCTTCAACGGCTACTACTATGGCGCAAAGATGGCCAGGCCCGATATCAAGGTTCTTGAGCGCTATTCCGGGTCCTTCACCGACCCGGCAGCTGGCAAGGAATACGCGCTTGCTCTGATCAATAGCGGTTCTGACATCAATTTCGCGGTTGCCAATTTGACCGGCGCCGGGGTTATCGACGCAGCCAAGAGCACGAAGACCTTTGCCATCGGTGTCGACTCCAATCAGAACGGCATGGCGCCAGGAACCGTTTTGACCTCGATGATGAAACGCGTCGATATCCTCGCCTACGACATCGTGAAGTCGGTCGTCGACGGCACCTTCAAAGGCGGCATCAACAAGCAATACGGTCTGAAGGAAGGTGGTGTCGAGGCTGCCATGGATGACAACAACAAGGGCCTGATCGCCGACGCGACCCTGAAGAAGATGGACGAGCTGAAGGCCAAAGTGATCTCGGGCGAGATCGTCGTGCCGAACTACATCGAACTCGACCCGGCCGCCAAGCAGATGGGTACGCCGCCGATCGACCGGCCGGCCGCACAATAAGTCCAACTCCTCCCGAAATGCCCGGGCGTCGCAACGGCGTCCTGGCATGGAAGACATCATTCAGAGGAGAGACGCCATGTCGCAAGCGCCCATACCAGCGCCATCGGATACCAGAGGCGAAATCCTGGCCCTGAACGGGATCACCAAGGCCTTCGGCGACCTGATCGCCATCGAAAATGCCTCACTGACTGTACGCAAGGGGGAGATCCATGCTCTGGTCGGAGAAAATGGCGCCGGCAAGTCGACGCTGATGAATATTCTCTATGGTATCCACGAGCGAGACGGCGGCGAAATTCGCCTCCGCGGCCAGGATGTCCAATTCTCCGGCCCAGCCGATGCCATCCGCGCCGGGGTCGGCATGGTGCATCAACATTTCAAGCTATCTCCGTCATTTACCGTCGCCGAGAATATTATTCTTGGCTCAGAGCCCATGAAGGGGGCAGGCAGGGTGGACTTCACCAGGGCGGAGGCTGAGACTCGTGAACTGAGCCGCCGCTTCGATCTCGAGCTCGATCCGCAGGCGATCGTGGCCAAGCTGCCAGTCGGTCTGAGGCAGCGGGTCGAAATCCTGAAAGCCCTCTACCGCAGCGCGGAGATCCTCATCCTTGATGAACCGACAGCGGTGTTGACGCCGAACGAGACCCGGGAGTTGTTCAACACCATGCGGTCGCTGGCTGCTAGCGGCTGCACGATTATCTTCATCAGCCACAAGCTTCGGGAGGTGCTTGCCGTGTCCGACCGCATTTCAGTCATGCGGCGCGGCAAGATCATGCGCACATTCGACAACAAGAACGTCACCGCGCAGGATATTGCCAACGAGATGGTCGGCCGTTCGGTGCTGCTGCGCGTCGACAAGTCGGCCGCACGCGACGTCGGCAAGCCGATGCTCGAAGTGAACGATCTTGTCGCTTTCGGCGATCGTGGCGAACGGGCGGTCGACGACCTTTCGCTCGTCGTGCGGGGCGGAGAAATCGTCGGCATCGCTGGTGTCCAGGGCAATGGCCAGGATGAACTGGTCGAGTGCATCGCGGGTTTGCGAGCGCCAGGCGCAGGTCGCATCACGATCGACGGAATTGCGGCATCCGCCGAACCGCGCACGGCGCGCGAAGCCGGGCTTGCCTATATTCCCGCCGATCGCGGTGGGCTTGGCCTTTCCCTGCAAAGCCCTCTCTGGGAAAATCTCAGCATCGGCCATCTATCGGAGGTCTCGATGGGGCCGTTCCTTTCGGCACGGCGCGCGCAGGCAAGGGCTGAAACGCTTATCCGGTCCTACGACGTGCGGGGCGGAGGAATGTTCGCCACCGCCGGCTCTCTCTCCGGAGGCAACCAGCAGAAGATCCAGATCGCCCGCGAACTGAGCCGGGATGCAAAGCTGATCGTCGCCGAACAACCATCACAGGGCGTCGATATCGGCGCGATCGAATCGATCCATAAGGTGCTGGTCGCCATGCGCAATGCCGGCAAGGCGGTGCTCGTCGTATCGGCGGACCTCGACGAGGTGATGGCGCTCTCCGACCGGATCGTCGTCATGTATCGTGGCCGGATCGTTGCCGATCTCGCGAGTGAAGAGACCACCTACGAGGAAATCGGGCGTTACATGGGCGGTCTCCACGAAGATGCTCATACGAGTTCCGCCAGGCCCCGCCAAGGCACAGAGCCCACCGGTGCGATCAACGGATAGCGACATGGAAAGCATCAGAACATTGCTCGAAAAGCTCATCAAACCATTGCTTGCACCGCTGGTCGCCATGGCGATTGCCACTGTTGTCGGCGCCATCCTGATCGTGCTGCTTGGTCGCAATCCGCTGGAGGTGTACGAGACGCTGCTCGAAGGCGGGCTCTCCGGCTGGCCGAACCTGTCCGTCACGTTACAGATGATGACGCCGTTGTTGTTCACCGGCCTGTCGGTTTCGATCGCCTTCCGCGCCGGGCTCTGGAATATCGGCGCCGAAGGGCAGATGCTGATCGGCGCGATGTTTGCCGGCGTTGCCGGCTATGCCCTGACGGGTCTTCCGACCATAATCCATCTGCCGCTCTGCATCCTTCTGGGCTTCCTGGGAGGCTTGATCTGGGCATCGATCCCGGCACTCCTGCGCGTTTATCTCGGGGTGAACGAACTTGTTGTCTGCCTGATGCTGAATCCTATAGCGCTGCTGCTGACCGGCTATCTCTCGACCAGGGTTTTGAAAGCACCGGGTCCGACGAACAAGCTGCCAGACATCGCCGAGAGCGCCTACCTGCCATCCTTCTCGATCTATTCGCAGCTCAATGCCGGGATCGTTCTCGGCATCGCGGTCTGCATCGTCTTTCTGATCTTCAACGCCACCACAGTGAGAGGCTTCATTTGGAAGCTGATCGGGCTCAATCCGCGCTTCGCCCATTATGGTGGCATCAACGTCAAGGCCAACGCGCTTTGGGTCATGCTCGTCAGTGGCGGTGTAGCAGGGCTCGCCGGGGTCGAGCAGGTCCTTGGACAATATCATTCCTTCTATGACAATTTCTCGCCGGGCTTCGGTTTCGACGGGATCGCGGTCGCCATGCTCGCCAACTCCAACCCTCTCGGCGTGATCGCGGCCTCCTTCCTATTCGGCACGCTGAACGGCGGAAGTGCCGTCCTGCAGATGACCACGGGCCTGAGCAAATATTTCGTGCAGGTGCTCCAGTTCATCGTGGTCCTCGTTCTCGCCGGCAAATTCGTCTGGCGCCGCCGGCCCCGGGCTCCCCGGCAGGAGGTCGCCCCATCATCCGTCGAACCCAAAACCGTCACCCAGGAGATCTGACATGATCGAAGACCTTGCTTTCTCCGCGCTTCGCATCTCGGCACCCTTGGTGCTGGCGGCTCTTGGCGGCCTGCTGACCTTCCAGGCAGGTATTTTGAACATTGCGCTCGACGGTTTCATGATCATCGCCGCGTTCGCCGCCGTCGCCTTCGCCTATGCAAGCGGCAGCCTCACCGTCGGCATTCTCGCCGCGGTTGTCTGCTCCATGCTCCTGGCGGCGTTGCTGGTGACCTTCAATCTTCGCTTCAAGGCCCATATTTTCATCGCCGGCATCGCCGTAACCTTCATCGCCTACGGCCTCACAGCGCTGCTTCTCGAAGGCATCTTCGGCCAGGACGGCATATTCACCTCAAGCGAGATCCCAACCTTTCCGGCGATCGACATTCCTCTCGTCGAGGATATTCCGTTCATCGGACCGGTCGTCAGCGGCCATACGCTGCTGGTCTATATCGCCTATCTCGCGATCCCGCTCGTCTACTGGGTGCTCTACAAGACGCGCTGGGGACTGCGGGTGCGCGTCGTCGGTGAGGCCGAGGAGGCGGCTGCGGCGGCTGGCGTCAACGTCGAGCGCATCAAGATCGAGACCATGCTCGCGTCGGGTTTCTTTTGCGGACTCGCCGGCGCCTATCTCTCGCTCGGTTATGTCTCGCTGTTTGCCAAGCAGATGACCAACGACCGCGGCCTCATCGCGATCGCGGCGATCATTTTCGCCAAAGGCAACCCATTCGCCACAGCGCTCGTCGCACTGCTGTTCGGCCTTGCCTCCGCCTTGTCGATCCGGCTTCCGGAGGTGACCGGTATCGCGCCGCAGTTGTTGCAACTGATCCCCTATGTCGTCACCGTCCTGGCGCTGATCATCGTCGGCATCCGGAGCGCGAGGACGAGAAACAAGCATGGCAGATGGAATTTCGACATAGCCTGAAAGGCGACCGGATGGAATTCGCAGGAAGCCGGAAGAAGAATGGGAGTAGCATGCAATGCGTGAATCGATCCTCGTCACGGGAGCCAACGGCCTGATCGGCTATGAGGTCGTCAAACGGCTGGCCGGCGCCGGGCGCAATGTCATCGCCGTGGACCGGACGGTGTCGGATGTTGCAACGCTCACCGGAAACGCCTTTCCTCTGGAAATCGGTGACCAGCACAGGCTGCATGAACTGGCAGATCGTTTCCAGATCGACGCCATCGTTCACTGCGGCGGCGTGTCAGGCCCGATGCTTGGCCGCGACAATCCGGCAGCCCTGTTCAATACCAATATCGGCGGCACGATCGACGTCGCCGAGGTGGCGCGGCAGCGCACTCTTCACGGTCATTCTTGCCGGCTTCTTTTCTGCTCGTCGCTTACCGTATACGGCAACCAACCGCAGGACGGCATCCGGGAAAGCAATCCGCTGCTGACGCGGCAGTGCTATGCCTCCAGCAAGGTGGCCGGTGAGGCGGTGGTGCTCTCCTATGTCGAGGAGCACGATCTCGACGCGATCGTGCTGCGTATTGCCGGCGTCTACGGCCCGCGTCGCCGGACGAGTTGCGTGCTGCGACTGATGATTCAGAACGCACTGGAGGGGAGGCCTACGTATCTGCGCTATGGCCAGGGTTTTCCACGGCAGTGGGTGCATGTCGACGACATTGCCGCCGGACTGATCCTGGCGCTCGACGTAGAAGCACCGACCGAGCGCGTCTTCAATCTCAGCGGCGGCGTCAATCCGACGATCGACGAGGCTGCAGACATCATCCGCGCGGTCATTCCGGCGGCAGATATCAGGCTCGATCCCGGCGCAGATCCGGAAGACATCACGCTTGGCCTCCTTAGCATTGAGGCGGCGCGCCGCGTGCTCGGATACGAGCCGTCCGTTACACTTCGGGACGGGATCCATCGCCTCATCCAGTCGATGCGCTCTGGCGACCGACCCAACCAATGATACCAAATTCAAGGGCCCTCACGGCTCGAAAAGGGGAACCCACGCATGAAAAAGATCGCGATCATCGGCTCCGGCCAGGCCGGCTGCATCCTGGCCTATTCTCTGGTGAAGAAGGGCTATGACGTCACGCTCTATTCCGACAAGACGCCGGACCAGTGGCTGAACCATTCCGCGCCCACCGGCACTGCCTGCCTCTACGCCGAGGTCATCGACATCGAGCGCGAGCTTGGCATGGATTTCTGGTCCGATGGCATGTTCCCGGCGGAAGGCGTTCTGCTTGAAAGCGCCCGCTTCCCCAGCGACCCGGAAGCGACGGTAATGAAGGGCCGGATTGAATATGGCCGCAGCGGTGGAGCAATCGACCAGCGCATGCGCATCCACCGCTGGCTGGAGGATTTCGAAAGCATCGGCGGCAAGCTGGTGATCGAAGGCGTTACCCCGGAGCGCGCCGACCGGGTCGCGCTCGAAAACGACCTCACCGTGCTGGCTGCCGGCAAGGCCGATCTTGGCCGGCTCATTCCACGTGATCCGCATCGCAGCGTCTACGAGCGCCCGCAGCGCAACCTTGCAATGACCATCGTGCGCAGCAAGTCGGGCCGGCATGTGCGCGAGTGGTTTTCTGGCCGGACGCCGTACAGCTCGACGAAGTTCGATTTCTTCGCCGATTCCGGCGAATATTTCTGGGTGCCCTACAATCACAAAACGTCCGGCCCGACCTACGGCATTCTGTTCGAGGCGCGGGAGGGCAGCCGCATGGACCGCTTCGCCGGCGCCACATCAGGGCAAGAGGTCACCGAACATGCGCGCAACATCATCCGCGAATTCGCCCCGTGGGAGCACGATATGGTCGATGATATCGAATACGTCGACGAGGATCCGCACGGCTGGCTCGTCGGCCGCTTTCCGCCGACGGTCCGCAAGGCTTTTGGACGCCTTCCGTCAGGTGGGCTGATCATGCCGGTCGGCGACACCGCCATTACCTTCGACCCGATCTGCGGGCAGGGCGGCAACTTTGCCAGCCGCAGCGCGAAGTATCTCGCGGAGGAGATTGCACGACATGGCGATCAGCGCTTCGACGAGGTCTGGATGACCGAAGTGAATTACGGCATGTGGGAGAAATTTGGCCGCGGCGGCTGTGACCTGACGCGTATCTTTCTCGAACCACCATCACAAGCAACACAGATCGTCCTGGACACGGCCCGCGCCGACGAACGAGCGGCTGACGCCTATTATTACGGCTTCCCGCACCCGGAAAGTATCGTTCCTGCCTTAACCGATATCAATGTCGCGAAGGCCTTTGCCGCACGCCACGGCATCACGCAGCCCGGATATTGACCGCGATGCCTAGGTCCGGTCACTTCACCGACATCCAGGAGGATGTAACCGTTTCGTTGCAGGCTTTCCGGGACGGCATGAGCCGTCTCGGGGCAGCAGTGAACGTCATCACATCGAACGGGCCATGCGGCCGCCTCGGCTTTACAGCCACAGCCGTCTGCAGCATCAGCGACACACCGCCGTCGCTGCTTGTCTGCATGAACCGCCGCAGCCTGCAGAACGGCCCGATCCGGCAAAATGGCGTCTTTTGCGTCAACACCTTGTCCGCCGGCCAGCAGGATCTTTCCGGTGTGTTTTCCGGGGTCGGAAAGCTGGAGATGGACGACCGCTTCACGCATGGGAAATGGGCGACGCTGGAAACCGGATCGCCGGTCCTGGTCGATGCGATCGTGTCCTTCGACTGCAGGATCGTTCAGGCACTTGAGGTCAACACCCATACGCTCATGATCGCCGAGGTGCTGGCGGTCAAGAACGGCTCGCGGGCGACAAGCCTCATATACCTCAATCGCCGTTATCACGAACTTCATCCGGAGACCTGAATGGAACCGAAATTCGATCTCGTCATTCGCGGCGGAACCGTCGCCACGGCGGCCGACACATTTTCCTGCGACATCGGGATCGCGAACGGCAAGATCGCTGCGCTTGCCCGTGATCTGCCGAGCGGCATGAGAGAGATCGACGCGACGGATCTGCTCGTGCTTCCAGGCGGGATCGACAGCCATGTCCATCTCGATCAGTACCAGGGCGAGGGGATCGTCATGGCAGACGGCTTCGAGACAGGCAGCCGAAGTGCGGCGGCCGGCGGCAACACTTGCATCGTTCCCTACGCCCTGCAACGAAAAGGACAGTCGTTGCGCGATGCCGTCGCAGACTATCACGCGAAGGCCGACGGGAACTCACTGCTCGACTACGGCTTCCACCTTATCATCAGTGATCCGACACCGGCGGTGCTTGGCCAGGAACTCCCGGCTTTGATCGCAGACGGTTACACATCAGTGAAGATCTTCATGACCTATGACGATCTGGTCCTCAAGGATCGCGAGATCCTGGAAGTTCTCAGTATCGCCCGGCAATATGGTGCGATGGTCATGATCCACGCGGAAGGATACGACCAGATCAAATTCTTGACCGACAAGCTTGAGCAGACCGGCAAGACCGCACCCTATTATCATGCCGAATCCCGGCCGCAACTCGTGGAGCGCGAGGCCACCCATCGCGCCATCGCCCATGCCGAGCTGGTCGATGTCCCCGTCATGATCGTCCACGTCTCGGGCCAAGAGGCAATGGAGCAGATCGAATGGGCGCGAAGCAGAGGCATCAAGGTCTATGCCGAGACCTGCCCGCAATACATCGTGCTGACGGCAGACCACCTGAAGGGCCTCAACATGGACCATTCGGGTGCAAAATACGTCTGCTCGCCGCCTCCGCGCGATCGTGCTTCGCAAGAAGCGATCTGGCGCGGCATCGTCAATGGCATCTTCCAGACCGTCTCGTCCGACCACTGCCCGTTCCGCTACGAGGATGCACAGGGAAAATCCAACCCGAAGGGCAGAACCTCCTTCCGCTGGGTTCCGAACGGCATTCCGGGGGTCGCAGCACGCATGCCAATCCTGTTCTCGGAAGGTGTCGTCAAGGGCCGAATTTCGCTACAGCGCTTCGTCGAACTCACCTCGACCAACCACGCCAAGCTGTTCGGCATGTACCCGGCGAAAGGTACGATCGCTATCGGGTCGGACGCCGATCTCACCCTCTGGGATCCAGAAAGGCAGATAACCATGACGCAATCTCTCATGCATCACGGCAGTGATTACACGCCGTACGAGGGTCTCGAGGTCAAGGGTTGGCCAATAATGACCATCCTGCGTGGAGAAGTCATATTCGATGATGGCCAACCGGTCGGGAAGAAGGGCTTCGGCCGCTTCCTTCCGCGCGACATTGCTGGCAGGCACTAGGTGTCTCATGATCGTTGTTCTGGGTTCGATCAACATCGACACGTCCGATTTGAGGTCGATAGCCTGCCCGCCGCCGGGAGACCGTCCATGCGCGCAATCGAGGCCTTCTCGGCGGTGGCAAGGGCGCCAATCAAGTCCTAGCGGCCAAGCGGGCCGGCGCCGCTGTCGCATTTTTTTTGGGCGCTGTGAGAGCAGATCGGTCCGCTGACATCGCTCTCGGAGAACTCGTTGAGGCGGGCATCCCCGTTTCGAACGTCGCAATGGTGGAGGAGGATACCGGTTCCGCCAACATCTACGTCGATCGACACGGTGAGAATTGCATCGTCGTTGCGACCGGAGCAAATGCGCTCGTGGATATCGATATGGCGGCGGCCGCAGTCGCCAGCGCAAAGAATGGGATTCTGGTCTTGCAGCAAGAGATCCCCTTCGCGACCATCAAGGCGGCGCTAGAACTCGCCCGTCTGAACAACGTCCAGACGATCCTTAATATTTCGCCCTTCGATGAAACGTCCGCCGACCTGTCGCGGCTGGCCGATATCGTGATCGTAAACCAGCATGAGTGGCTACGACTGAACAAGGGCGCGAATCTGCCCGGCACGATGCAGGACTGGAGCCGTTATCAGCGCCAGACCCTTGTCGTGACGAAGGGGGCAGACGGCGTTGCCGTATCCTCACCATCGGAATATTTTGAGATGCCAGCTCCCCAGATTCAGCCCGTACATACGGTGGGGGCGGGCGATACCTTTTGCGGCTACTTCGCGGCGACGCTCGACCATGGCGGATCACTTCGCGAGGCTGCCCAAATTGCCGCCACAGCGGCCAGCCTCGCATGTTTGAAACCTGGGGCACAGCGTCCATTCCTGTCAAAGACGAAGTGATCAAAGCACTGTATCAAGCCAATTGAATACCGCTCGTTGTCGCGCTTTCTGAGCCGGCCACGTTTTCCTCTGCGTGCCGGAGCACGGCAATTCAGATCACGTAACTACGCGGCTTGTCGGGATCGGCATTTAATTGTGAGAATGGTGGCTTCGGTATTCTCATTAACGGCATTTCAGACCAGGTCAGTTCGACCTGCGCGCCTGGAAATAGTCATTCAAATCGGACTGCCGACGTGACGGTTAATCCGTCCTGAACAAGCAAACCTATCAGTTCACTCTTGGCTGCAGAAGGGCAATCCTGAAGCGTAAGCTGTTGCCCGGCTTACATAAATTAGTTCAAATATATGCTACATGAACAACGGGGCGGGCGGCTTCGAGTCCTTTTTGGACCAAACTCAATGATGGTCGTCGAATGGCTTGGTCTGCAGCCATTTCATCATCTTGAACACATTTGAACTGCGCTCAATGCGCACGACAAAGGCAGCAAACAGCTGTTTTCCATATTGTCGCCTTATAAAAAGCAGGCTAATTATTAGTCATCTATCAAAATTATCGTCAGCACGATTATGTCCCATACAAAACGCGTACAGGTTCAGGACTTGCCTGAAAAAGCTGCTGTCGCCGCCTATGAATTGATCGCCAAGGCTTATGAGGGAGACGTTTCGGTCCTGAACATCGAGCTGACGCTCACCGACGACGGTAGACGTGTCGGCCGGTTCGAAATCAGCATTCGTCGGATCGATTAATCCCCTGCAAGGCAAGGTCCGCGAGACCGATCAAAAGGCAGTGCGCCCGGAAGCTAAGTCGTCAGTGAAGAAATCGCCGGTGACATTGGCACGAAACAGGTCGTTGAATTGGTAACCGATGCCCAGGCCGCCGGAAAAATCACCGCCGAAGCGGTTCGAATCGAAATGACCGGAATCGTAATCGCCTCCAGCGGGATCATAGGCGCGGAATGTCGTATCGCTGCGGCTGGCGTTGACGGCGTATCCGACATCGCCGCGTACGTACCATCCCTTTGCAGCCTGGACGCTGACTTCGGGCAGCTTGACGCTTGCTTAGAGCGTCGATTCTGTTTGGTATATCCGCCGTCGAAGATCCGAAATCGTCTTTCATAATTCCTGTCAGGACTAAAATTGAGGGCTTTTCTCTACCTCCTAATATAACGCAGTCCCGTCGACGCCAGCAATTTCAGGGCACTTTGCCGAACGGGGTGCTTCTGTGAAACGTCATGGCCGATCCTTCAAATTTGGAAACCGCCGATATCGGCAGGAATGACGGCCATGATCCCTATTGGACACATGCCCGTTTGCTCGGGCTCACGATGTTGCCATGATATGGCAATTCTATAAAACCTTCGGATCGATAGGAGCATGGCTGCCTTATCGACACGAAGCATTGCAATTGGTTTGATGACGAACACCAACAAAAGAGACGAACATAATGACGAGTTTTTTGGAAAAGTGGTCCTCCAGGAAGTTTGACAAGCCGAAGGCCGGCACACGTAGCGCCGTCGACGCCTTCCGCGTCAGGGTGGCTGAGCAGAAGGCATATCTGGCCGAGTTTGAGAGTGACGCAACCGGTTTCACCAAGTGGCGGTCGACCTGGTTCCAGCGCGTGCCCGGCGGCTTCGGCGAGACCATCGGCCGTGACTCGATCGATGCAGGGCAGGGGCTAAAGTACGTTGTTCTGGAAACCACCGCCCAAGTTGCGGAATTCCTTGATGATCTTCTCCAGCATGCTGACCATGACGTTTCGTTTCAGAAGGCGCTTGAAGAAAATCGTTCGCGTCGCGCCTCGCTTCTGAATACCGCCAAGATGAAGACGAAAGCGCCTGCGACGAAGGCGGCGAGCCGGAAGCCAGCAATGTGAAAGCAACGGAAGCAAAACCAGCGCGGGACGGGACGGAGGCAAAAAGGCCGAAGCGTGGACGCAAGGCAAAGGTATAAGAATCCGGCACAGAGAGGCCCGCGAATGTCGGCCCCTCTGTGACTTTGTCGGAACTCTCCTGCCTGTGGGCGCGGTAGTCCCGCTCAGGCCTCGGTTAGTTTATCACTCTGCCTTGCACTTGAAATTCGCCTGCGGTTTCACGATAGTTCAGACACTCGCCGTGATGTTGCATGAGTTGGCGACCAACGCAAAAATATGGAGCTTTCCGGTAAGCTCCGATCGCCTGATTGTCGGTGGTCGCCGAGCCCTCGAGGCTAAAGGGCAAGTCCGTCACGGTTCAGTTCTATAATCCGTCCATTCTGGTCGTTGCCTGCTCACGCCCGTTTCCCGACGTTGCTCAGGCATGCTCTCACACGGCCATGCCAATGCCGGTACTCGATAATTTCCACTCTTCGCCAGCATGGCCCAGATCACCCGCGTCATTTTGTTTGCGAAAGCGCCGCCCTTTCGTCTTTATGACACCGCCAGATTGCGGGCCTTTGTCGCTTTTTCCCACGAGAACGATCCTAGAACCATCTGTGAACTCGCTTCTTGGAAGTTTAGCGAACCCTTTCCAGGGGCGTGCGTTGCCGGGTTCCATATCGAGATTATGAACAAGTCGGTCATAAGGAAGCTTGCGCAATGGTCGGGTAAGGAAAACTTTCAATGCACATCTTGAACTGATATTATGACTATATTAATCCACTTTTGAGGGCGTGACGTAGTCCTTAAAGCAGAATGGAAGAGTGCCTTCAGTGGATGACGCCGCGCTAAAGAAGCTCTTTGTCGCCCATAAGCGAGAGCTGCAGTCATATCTAACAAAAAAACTGCGCGATCCCGACCTGGCTTCGGATCTGACCCAGGAAACCTTTCTCCGGTTTGCAGAGCATAAACGTGAGGGGCCAGCGCAAGTCAAAGATGATCGGTCTTATCTGTATCGCACTGCGCACAATCTTGCGATCGATCATGTTCGGAAGCGATCGCGCCAAAAGACCGATAGCGTCCCCCCAGAATCTTTGTCTGAATTTCGAGACGAGCATCCAACCCAGGAAGACGAAACAGACGCGAGGCTGCGCCTTAGCCGTTTGCGTGATGCGGTAGCAGAATTACCTGAACTCACGAGAAGAATTTTCGTTTTGAACCGGGTCGAAGGACTGACCTACTCCGAAGTCGCTAATCGTCTTTCCATATCAGACAGCAGCGTCCAGAAACATCTGGCCAAGGCACTTTTTCACGTTACCAGGAAAATGGGCAATCCCCGATGACGATAAATTGCCGCCATTCTTTACCGAGCAGGCCCTCATGAAACGTCTTAGAAAAATAGCGGGTGCAAATAAACGGAAGTACGACGTGTTAAATTCTGAGAGCGAAGGCGAAAAGATTGAAATGGAGGCGGCCGAATGGGTCGTACGCCTCGATGGTCAAGTATCGTCATCTGATCAGCATGCATTCCGACTTTGGCTTTCAAAAAGCGAAAATCACGAACGGGCCTTCTCCATAGCCAGCGCTGTTTGGGCAGAAGCGGCTGCTTTACAGAAAAGTGCAAGACCTGCCTATTATCAGGATACTTCGTTCACTGCCCCCGTTGTTCAAGGCTATTTCAGACCTAAATCAAGGCGCATCTTTGGCCCGGTTGCAGCACTTGCTGCGTGTCTGACGGCTATCATCGGCGGTACAACATATTGGGTCGGCGATCCGATCATTGCTTTAACGGCCGACTATCACACTGAACCGGGAGAGCAGCGACTTATCAAGCTGGTAGACGGGTCGACGATCGAGCTTGGGCCTAATTCCGCAATCGATATCCGATTTAGCTCTGAGGAGCGCCGTGTAGAACTTCTTTCAGGTGTCGCTTATTTCATAGCGGCACCGAGGGCCGGATCAGAGAAACGGTCGTTCATTGTCGAAAGTGCCGGCGGGCAGGTAACTGCCGTCGGAACGCAGTTTTCCGTTGATAGACTCGAGGATGGTGCGGACGTAATAGTGGCTGAGCATCAGGTCGATGTTGCTCTCATGACACGCGACGAAAACCAATTGCCGATCAGGCTGCCGGAGGGCAGTCGCGTGCACTATTCCGAAGCTGCCGGTGTGGGTTCGGTGGAGAAGGTCGATATCGAACAGGCGACGGGGTGGCGGCGCGGTCGGCTTGTCTTCGATGATGTACCTTTGTCGAGAGTGATCACCGAACTCAATCGTTATCGTCGTGGACGGATTGTCATCGCGAACAAAGATATCGCGTTGCGCCGCGTGAGTGGTGTTTTTGACACACGCGACCTTGGTACTGCGCTCGGTCGAATAGCCACGGAATTGAACCTGCGCACAGCCTCGGTGCCTCCGGTTGTCACGGTTTTGTACTGATCGCAGATCGCTGCAAAAAACCGGAAAAAAGTTTTACCGAAAAACATGAGTAGATTCGTCTTATTTCCCGACACGTTCAAGGGGGCGCGTCGGGTCTATTGTAGGGGCATGTATGAAGACGAATTATAGAGGTAGCAGCCCGTTGACACGCGGGATGATCGCGACGTCAAGCTTATTGGCGCTCTTGGTTTCATGGCCGGGTGGTATAGCCCAAGCGCAACAAAAGACGATGCGAGTGTCACAAGCTCCCGCTCTTTTAACTCTCAACATTCCCGCGCAAAGCTTGAACTCCGCTATTCTGGCTTTTGCAGACAAGGCAGGTGTCCAGGTCTTCTACGATACCGCGCGAGTTCAAGGGCTTCGAAGCGGCGGAGCCCGTGGTCAATTTACGCCTGAGCAGGGGTTGGCACGAATCCTGACCGGCACAGGCATGTCCTACCGGTTTACCGGTGCAAATAGCGCGACGATTAGCGCAGGATCACCGGCGGAAGCGAATACACTTGAGCAAGGCGGCGCGACGGAATTAAAGCCCATCACCGTCCGAGCCACGAGTACAACGAGCGACTCCTTTACGGATATGCCGAACCCTTCCACGGTCATTGGCTCTAAGACGCCGCTGACGCAACGGGAAATTCCTCAAACTATATCCGTTGTCACGCAGCAGAAGATACAACAGCAAAATGTCCAAACGTTGAACGAGGCGCTTCAACGAGCACCTGGCGTAACGGTTCTTCAAAGCGATTCATCGCGCTATCAATATTATGCACGTGGTTTTCCCATCGGATCGATCCAGGTCGATGGCCTGCCGACATCGACGAACCCCAATCTTTCGCAGACGTCCAGTACCGGTGCTCCCAATCTTGCCATGTATGATCGTGTAGAGATTCTCGATGGCCCAGCCGGTCTCTACAATGGTTTTGGAAGCCCAGGCGGTGTCGTCAATCTGGTTCGCAAACGCGCACCATATCAATTCAGCGCATCGACGGAGCTTAGCGTCGGTTCGAGTGGCGAACGCAAAGCCCTTTTCGATGTTGGTGGCCCTATTAATCCAGAGGGAACGGTCCGTGGCCGGATCGTCGGTGACGTCTTGAACGGAGATCTGGTTCAGGACGGAACCTGGAAGAAGGATCGTGCGATTTTCGGGACCATCGAAGCAGATCTCACGCCACAGACGTTGTTGCGCCTTGGCGCCAGCTACAGCAGGCGCACCGATCACGATACCTGGGTCGGAAGCCCAATTTACTCCAACAATACGCCAGTTGGTGACCGCTCTCATTACTTTGGTAGCGATTGGAACAAAGATATATATGAAACGACCGACGTTTTTGCGTCGTTGGAACATACCTTTGATAATGATTGGAAATTGCAGTTTACCGGCGATTACAGCTATCTGAAGAATAGCATTCTGCAGACAGATATCTACACACTCGTCGACCCTGCCACCGATCTGGCAACCATCGGCTCCGGCAAAAAAGATGGTAGTGAAAGCAACAAGTCGTTTGACGTCTTTGCGAGCGGGCCGGTGGAACTGCTTGGCCGCAACCATCAGTTCACCATCGGCGCAAACTATTCGCGGATGGACGAACATCAAACAACATATTATGGCGCAGGCGGAGATGACTTTAATAGTCAAGTGATCGACGTTTTTGATTTCAACTATGCCAAGCCGGTGTGGCTTGGCCTGCCAACTGACACCGACGAAAATCGCACCAAGACCTCGCAATTTGGGATTTACGGGAATACTCGCCTCAGCATCACCGATCCCCTGACGGTTATTCTCGGAGGCCGCGTGACATGGTGGCGATCTGACTTTGAACCAGACGCCGTCTATAATTACGATAATTATGATGCGACGCATGACCGCTACGACGGCAAATTCACGCCCTATGCCGGTGTCGTCTACAAACTGAATGAAACCTATTCGGCGTATGGAAGCTATTCCAGCATCTTCCAGCCGCAGACGGAGCGCAGCAGCAATAACGCTGTCATCGATCCCATCGAAGGCCAACAATATGAAGTGGGCGTGAAGGGCGAGTATTTCGGCGGCGATCTCGTTGCATCGGCTGCCCTGTTCCAGATCAATCAGAAGAATCGGGCCGTGCTGGATCCGAATTTCCCGTTCGACGCATTTTACGTCGCGCAGGGAAAAGCCAGAACACGTGGCATCGACCTGAGACTTTCAGGACAGATTGCAGACGGACTGACGATTTTCGGCGGCTACACCTACAATAACTCCAAATATCTTGATGCGGATAGCACAGACGATTTCGGCTCGAATTTTTCTCAAATCGCGCCGACCCATCTCTTCAAAATTTGGACTAATTATCGTCTACCGGATCGCTTGAATAAGTGGGAAGTCGGAGCAGGTCTCAATGTAACCAGCGAATTGTATGCGGAAACGCGTACGGGGAGGCTGACGCAGCCCGGTTATATCACAGTGGATGCTCGTATCGCTTACAATGTCAGCGACAAGGTTTCGATTGCGCTGAACGGAACCAACATCTTCGATCGGCAGTATTTCCAACCGGCGAGCCACAGCGTGAAATGGGGAGACCCAGCCAAGGTAATGCTAACGCTGCGGGCAAAGTATTGATCCGGTGAGGCAGAATAGATCAAGCTTCACCAATCGCCGGACGCTCTTGAAGGGAATGTCATTATTGCCCCTCGTCCGCCGGTCGACCTTTGCAACCGGGCTTCAGTCTCCGCGTTTAGCCGCTCCGGACAGGGGAGCGGCTCAAACCGTCTTGGCGCTTGGCTTAGTTCCTTTGGTATCGGTCTCGCGCGAGTTCTTCGATGCCATGGGCACGGAGCCGCCGATGCCTGACGGCGTTGTCGATTGTGGCGATCCTTCCGAGCCAAATCTGGAAGTCATTCGGAAGATGAACGTCGATCTTATCGTTACCTCGACGATCACGGCCGATATCCGCAATGTCTTGGGCCGCGTTGCGGCGGTCCATGCATTGCAGATTTACACTGGCCTGCCCGATACGCTCGAACGGGCTAAGACAGAAACGCTCAAACTCGCCGCAGAGATAGGTCGGACGGAAGCCTGCCAAAACTATCTCAGGGCGCAGGCGAACTTACTTGAACTATCGCATTCAAAATTATCGTCATGGAAGCGGCGGCCTGTCTACCTGATCGGTTTAGCACCCGATGGACGAAACATGACTGTTTACGGCCGCAACAGTCTCATGTGGGACGTCATGATTAGGCTTGGCGTCGAAAACGCTTGGCACGGTGAAACCAATGTGTTCGGCTTCGCAAATGCCGGGATCGAACGGCTGGCCGATCAGCCGGATGCGGCAATTGTTAGCATCGATTATGGTGCAATCACGCAATCTGCTTTTGCGACGTTGGCACAAAGCCCGTTCTGGGTGCGCTTACCAGCCGTTCAAGCACATCGGGTCTACTCCATAAAGCGCTTCGAAGTCTTCGGCGGCCTGCCGGCAGCAACTCAGTTCGCCCCCCTTCTAACTGACGTCCTGCTTTCGACGGCGATATGACCGAGCAAACTGAACAGCGCCACGAAGCACGCAGTCGAGCTGTTGTTTTACTCCTTTTCGCGATGGCGTCCGTCGCGACAGCCTATAATTTGAATAACGAGTTGCCGCTTCAATCTTGGTTCAAGACTATCGCAAACGGTTCTGCCGATAGTTTGGCCCAAGTCGTTTTCCTGTATTCACTTCTGCCGCGTGTCGTGACGTCGCTCCTATGCGGCGCGGCGCTGGGAATTTCCGGCGCTACGTTGCAGCAAATCCTTCAAAATCCCCTAGCGGAACCGACCACGCTTGGGGTCAGTGCGGGAGCGCAATTGGCGCTCTCAATCGTCACTATTTGGTTTCCTTCCCTTCTAGTTTGGGGAACAGAAACCATCGCTTTGGTCGGGGCCGCAGTGGCAACGCTGCTTGTTCTCTTTCTGGCTTTTGATCGCAGGTTTTTGCCCATTCGTCTGATCTTGAGCGGCTTGGTTGTTTCGCTTTATGCGGGAACTTTGATTGCTGTGATTGCTGCCCTACACGGCGATGATATGGGAGCAGTCCTTCTTTGGAGCAGCGGCGTTCTCAATCAAAACGGTTGGGATGGTGTTCGCCAATTGATTCCACAAGTGGGTGCTTGCACCATTGCGATCCTGCTTCTCGCGCGCCCGCTTTCAATTGCGACCTTGGGCGATGAGCGGGCGTTGGCGCTGGGCGTGCCGATTGGCTTTATTCGTATATCGGCATTGATCCCGGCAATTGCCCTGGGAGCCTCCGTGATCAGTGCCGTGGGCGTCATCGGCTTTGTTGGGATCGGCGCACCGGCGCTCGCTCGTGGCGCGGGCAATCGACGGATGCATGGCTTGATCATCAGTTCGGCACTGCTGGGAGCGCTTCTATTGTGGAGTTCTGATCAGTTCGTCATCGTCATCGGCGCATTCGGAACGATGCTTCCGACAGGAGCGGTAACCGCATTGCTCGGTGCTCCAGTACTATTATGGTTGATGGGAAAAAGCTACGGGAACATTTATTCACTTGAGTCGGAGAGCAATGAACGAAAAAGGCATCCGCGTATGCTGTTCGTTGGGATGTTTATTTTAACAGCTCTTGCATTGCTATTGGCGATGGCAGTTTCGAATTCCGGGCGGCGGTGGAGCGTCGACGCGTGGACAACCATGGAGATGATGTGGGCTCTGCGTCTGCCCAGAATTATTGCTGCAGGTTCCGCTGGCGCTATGCTTGCAATGGCCGGATCGATTTTACAACGTGTCAGTGGAAATCCGATGGCAAGTCCGGAGGTCATGGGCATATCCTCCGCCGCTTCTCTAGGAGCTGTTTTCTTTCTTATGTTTGTTGGCGATCCATCGCGACTGGGAATTTTAACAGCCTCGTCGAGTAGTGCCGCGCTCGCTTTGCTTCTGATGCTCGTCATAACGTTTCGCAACGGTGCGGCGTCGGAGCGACTGCTGCTTGTCGGGATGTCGATCGCGTCATCCACCAGCGCAGCGACGGCACTTTTACTTGCGAGTGGAAACCCAAGACTGAGTCAGGCGCTCGCACTGCTTTCCGGGTCGACCTACAGGGTTACAAACATCGACGCAGGTATGGCCTTCTTCTTCTTATTGGCATCGGGCATCGTTCTGTTTCATCTGACGCGATGGCTGACCATTTTGCCGTTGGGGCAAGCGGTCAGCGTCGGGCTTGGCATTTCGATTAGGCCGGCGAGAATTTTTCTAATCATCATAGCAGCGATCTGTACGGGAGCCGCGACGCTAGTCGTAGGGCCGCTCAGTTTCGCAGGCCTTCTAGCGCCGCACCTGGCACGACGAATTGGTCTTGCAAGAGCCGGTCATCAACTCATAGGTGCAGCAATTATTGGATCGCTTATATTGATTGTCGCGGACTGGCTTGGGCGCAATTTGCTGTTTCCGTATCAAATTCCGGCTGGCCTATTGGGAAGCTTGGTCGGTGGACCGTATTTATTGGTAGCAGTTTATCGAGGCACGCGCTCGCGATGATCTTCCGCTGACAGAGGGATCGCAAAAGCTGATAACTGATCCATAGGTATGGTTAGATTCCAAACGCCAAAAGCTCAGCTTAGGAGATTATGTTCGAGGATTTGACGCATGCAAGCATTACTCGTTAATTAGCCATAAAATGCCGAGGTACATACATCTTTAAGTTTGCAAAGAGAATTTAAGACTTGTGATTACCCAGCGAGAACGGCGGTTCGATTCCCAATTCATATTCACCAAGGCTTCGGTTTCAACCAGCACGATTACGGTGGCGCCGATGCGTTTGTGCGCATTTCCCTGTCGAACGCGCTGGAATGCGCGATCTCGCCGAAGGCCAGAAGATCGGTTACGAGCTGGACCGCGACAACTTCAAGCTTCGGCCTTGGCAAGCCGATGTTCCTCGCGCGCGGCGGTCCAGACGGCGCGGGCGGCGTCGAGGTTCATGAAGGCGATGCCGAAACCGACGATCACGTCCGGCCAGACGGAATGCAGGTAAAGCGTGACGACGCCAGCAATAATGATCGCTACGTTTGCAAGCGCGTCGTTGCGCGCCGAGAGAAAGGCGGTCTTGGCGAGGCTCCCGCCGTGGTGGCGATGGCTCGCGATGAGAAAGGCCGACACGAGATTGATGACGAGCGCGCCGATACCTGTAACGGCGAGCGGGACGGCTTCGGGCGGGACCGGTGCGTTGAACTTCTGCCAGAGCGTCCACAGGAAGGCGAGCGCCGGGGCGAGCAGGATGGCCGACAGCACCATGCCGACCTGCGCCCGGCGCGTGGCGCTCCATCCAAGAGCGGCGACGATCAGGAAGTTGACGGCCGCGTCCTCGAAGAAATCGGCGCTATCGGCAAACAGCGCGACGGAGCCGATCGACAGGGCGATGGCAAACTCGATGCCGAAATAGGCGAGGTTCAGAAGTGCGACGATCAGGACAGCCTGTCGCAGGCCGGAGCTTTCAGCGGTCATGGATTCGCCCTCGGATTTGTGCAGCGGGGCCGGAGATTGGTTTTCCTCGAAAGCCCATGCGTCATCGTTTCTGTCGGCGGCTTCCCCCCGGTAATAGGCCCGGACATGGTTTCGGCCGACGCGATCGACCAGTTGCGGAAGCCACATGATGAGGCCTCCCGTTCATGCCGGAACCTCGAACGTGGCGACGACCGGATAGTGATCGGAAGCGGCGTCCGTTTCAGGGGTGCGGATCACTTCATAGCGGCTCGCGCCGGCGGCGAGCGCGGCGGTCGCCAGCACATAGTCGCAGCGCATGGTCGCGAACTCGGTGCCGGCGAAAGCGGCCGCTGGCACGGTCGGCGTCACTGCCTTGACGAGCGCATGGCCTATGTCGATCCACCCGGCCGCTTCCAGATGAGTGAGAACGCTTCGATCGGTCCCCTTGAGGTCCTCGGCCAGATAGCGGGCGCGATGGTGCGCCGGCAGCACGTCGAAGCCTTCCGGTTCGGGATCGTGTGGCGAGGCGGAATTGAAATCGCCGGTCAGCAGGGCATAGGAGTCCGCAGCGGCCTGTACGGCGAGATAGGCCGCTTCGCGCCGCCTCACGGCCGGGCCATTCGGGCACAGATGCGCGCTGATGAGCGTCAGCGGCTGGCCCGATCCGGGGAGCGCGACCTTGAGCGTTGCCAAGGCATGATGGAAGTTTGCCCCGTCCATCTCGAATGAGAGCGGCCGCAGCGGCTCGCGGATGAAGATCGCGACGTTCTGCCCGGTGCGCGTCGCAACGGCGAGAAAGCCGCGCATTCCGATCTGCGATTCCAGCGCGTGCAGCAGCGCGCCGCCGCCAGCGTCAAAACCCTTGGCCTCCTGCATCAGGAAGACATCGGGCCTGATCTGCGAAATCACATTGATCTGCGTTTGCGCTCGGCGATCGTCCGCGCCGTCCCGACCAGCAAAGAGGGTGTTCCAGGTCAGGATGGTCAGCGTCATGGCAGCGCCCTTCATTTGTTTTCGTCGTGGGCGTCGAAGACGCGCTTGGCGTAGGCGTCGAGCAGGGTTTCGCAGCCCTTCAGCCGCTCGGTGGCCTCGCTGGCGAGCGCCGCGCCGTAGAAATCGAGCTTCCTGATCTTGTCGAACCAGCCCTGGAGCTTTTTCAGATCGACGTCGTTTTCTTCCAGCTCGGCATAAGTGAAATGCTCGGCCGCGGTCTCCTTGGCGATCTCGGCTTCGAAATCGGCACACTTGCCCAAAAACTCGCGATATTCTTCATCGCGATCGGTCTTGAAGCGAGATAAGACCTTTTCCTCTTGCGCCCGGTCTAACGGTCCTGTTTCGAGCAATACCGCCTCACCACCCATTTCCAAGGCGTCGTTCTCCAGCATTTTCAGCCGCCGCAGATGGTCGTCGGTCTTCGGCAACAGGCAGACCCCGTTTTGAAGATAGACGGCACCCATGCCTTTCAGCTTGCGCCAGAGCGCGATGCGCTTGGCGGCCGGTTCGGAGGGAACTTTATAGGTGAGAAGAATCCATGTGTTCAACATGCCGCTATATAAATGTTACGGCTGTTACAAGTCAATCGTTCATTTATGGTGAAGACTAACGACGCCGCAAACCAACAAAGGAGTCAGCTCTTCGACAGGGGGTAATTCCTCGGTTCGCTTCGTAGTAGCCGTATGCGGGAATTCCGCAAATGCGGATCCAGGCGGGACACTCAGCAATGAGCGCCCTACCGCGAACCCTAGGCGACAAGGCAGCTTTCATGCGATTTTGATATGGACCGGTT
The DNA here is from genome assembly GCF_046840415.1 of Rhizobium sp. SYY.PMSO. Lineage (NCBI taxonomy): Bacteria > Pseudomonadati > Pseudomonadota > Alphaproteobacteria > Hyphomicrobiales > Rhizobiaceae > Rhizobium > Rhizobium sp. SYY.PMSO. Next base: position 835,850 of record NZ_CP177351.1, on the reverse strand, counting down.
TCGTCCCATAATAGCTGTTGGATAGTCTCCTTGCAGATGGCCAAATGTGATCGCATCCTTACATGCTTCAACGTAGCTTATGACGGTCCGCCCATGCGGCGATGGCCTTGCCGATGATCTCCGGCTGATCTTCCGGGCAGATGTGGGCAGCCGGTCCGCATGCCTCTACCTCCAGGGCCGAGATGTTCTCCCGCGCCCAACCTGACATTTCCGGTCCGATCATGAGGGTTCCATCTGAATTGTCGAAGACCAGCAGCAATTTGGGGATTTCCGGCGAATTCGCCAACCAGGTGCCGTAGCCTTCGATGCGTCTCACCGTATCGCCGGGTTCGCCCTCTATCGGCATTTCTCTCGGCCAGGCCAGCAGGGGACGCCTGCTTTCTCGCGTGGGATAAGGCTGCCGGTAAATATCGTGATCCTCGGCGCTCAGGCCGGACCGAATGGTTACCTTGAGCGCTTGCTCGATAAAGAAGTTCTCATCAAGGACCTTGGCCTCGCCCATGCCTGCCGTGCGGATCAACTCGTATCGGTGCCGATGCTGGTCGGGAAAATCATTCCAAGTCATCGGACGCAGGATCGTCTCCATGAGGACTATGCCCCGGACACGTTCCGGATGGTGAGCTGCCCAGTCCATGGCGAGCGCGCCGCCCCAATCGTGGCCGATGAGGATCACTCGGTCGAGCGCCAACTTTTCAAACCAGGCGTCGAGATATTCGGCATGATCGGAGAAGCGGTAGGCGATCTCCGGCTTTCCGGAGTGACCCATGCCAATGAGGTCGGGAGCGAGGCTGCGGGCAGGTGAGCCGACATGCGGAATGACGTTTCGCCAGACATGGGACGACGTCGGATTGCCGTGTAGAAATACGAATGGGCTTCCGGTCCCGGTGTCGCGGTAGAAGATTGTGGAATTGAGAACTTGCAGCGAAGGCATGGCTTAATTCCCTGAGTTGGATTTAGTAAGGTACCTGTCTATCTAAACTAAATAGACAGGTACCTGTCAATATGTCTCCAGAGCCTATTCCTGCCCCATATTCGCTCGGCGTCCTGTTGCGGCTTGCTCACCAGCATTTTGCGTCGGCAGTCGATGAGGTGCTGCACCAATGCGGTTTCGGCGACATTCGCCCACATCACGCCAATGTCTTCAGCTTCGTGCCGAACGAAGGGATTCAGGTGTCTGAACTGACTGTGAAGGCGGGCGTGCGCAAGCAATCGATGGCGCAGGCCGTGGAGGAACTGGAGAAACTAGGCTATGTCGAGCGGCGGCGGCATCCAACCGACAAGCGAGCACGCCTGGTTTTCCTTACGGAACGTGGAAAGCAGATACGTCCGCTCGCGATGGCCACCGGCAAGCGCGTCGAAGAACAGTGGGCACAGCTCCTCGGCGAAAGGGACCTGGAGGTTTTGCGTTCTGCTCTGCAGGTGCTGCTCGGCAAGCTGCAAGGTAAGGATGTGGGATCCCAGAGCCGATGACTGGAACTGAATGGCCTGAGGGATGCGCTTTCCCGCGCACCGAGATCTATCGGTGGGATGCCGACTTGTCGGTCAAGCACCTGACGGTGTTTGATCGGTTCAAGGTCGGCTGAGAAGGCGCAGGCGGTCTGCTGTGGGACAATCGATAGTCGTGATTTTTGCAATCGGCCCCATAGCTCTCGGCTCGAGCCAATCTGACTTGGGCCACTCTCCAGTATGCGGCCGGATCTGTCGTCTTGGCGTTTGGATGAGGGATAGGTCGTTGGCTATTGGTTGAGCGTCTGTTTTGAACGTCAGAACAGGATCGAAATGAGGTTGCAGCTCATTGCCAGACTGCGCCAAGCCTAATCGCCGAAGCGAAATCTACTTATCTCCTCGACTGCTCTGATAGTCGATGGTCTGCGGCGTTATAACGCCTTTCCCGTTCATCATCGACCACTATGGTTTTCACCGGCGTAGCCCCAACGCCGAGTGCCTTGATGACGGCGAACTCTGTTCCGGTTGACGCAAGCCTTGACCGCAGTTGCGCAATGTCATCACAGAATTTCGTCTCCGCCTTCACGTCGTTCGCCGTGTCATGTGGAGAAGCCGTGTTAGTAAACGCAACAGCGCGCATCTGAAGGGCCGCTTGCGGATTGCCGCCGAGCTCTACTCCAGTGTCGGGATCAGCGGCACGCTTCAGGACGATACGGCCGTTTTCGACCCATGCAGTCTCCATGCCCTCTTTAATTTCATATCCGAGCTCAGCCAGTCCGGACAGAAGAATCCTCCGCCGGTCAAGTTCGGCCTTCTCCTTCCTCAGCATTTCCAAGAGTGAAGATGAGGAATCGACCATCGTTCTAAGTTCACTGGACAAAAGATCGCTTGTCTCTAGGCTATCGATTGCTTCTAGCCGCTGAGCTGCAGCCTGGTCATCCAACAGCGCAAGCTGTGCCTTTAGGGAGGCGAGTTCAGTCATCAAGCTCAAACGATCTTTAGCTTCGCGTTTGGCTGCCACCACGTCGATGGTCAGGCTGTCGATTAGTAGCGATTGCCTTGATGCCGGCTCATCCGGTAACAATCGCACGCGTTCTTCGAACACAAACGCTGATTGCGGATCGAGAGCTTTCAACTCATAAAGCTGACGTTCCAAAGCGGAAAGCTTGGGATCACTCTCTTCCACCTGGTTCTGTAGCCACGTTGCGCGAGAGGTCCGTTCCTCACCTTCGGAGAGAACAGACGCGAGCTCCTTCTGGCGCTCCGAAAGCTCGGAGGAAACCTGCGACTCCGAAATCGTCACCATCGCCTTCGAAATCGCCGCTTCGATTTCCTGCGAGGAGTAGCGAGCGGGATTGGAAAGCTCCGGTGGAATTGGCGTTTGTCTTTCGCCCAACGCCCGGGATATCGTCACAGCCGCCGCGCGAAGCCGCTTTTCCTTCGTCTGTTCCGATGTTTTCGCATCTGCCATCTTTTGCAGACGATCCTCAACGTCGGCAGTCAGAAAAGCGATTTCCGCCGGCACGCGTTTTTGTAGATCCGCAAACTTGCCAGCCGAAAGCAACTGCTCCATTGCAACGATCCGCGCTTGTACTGCGGCAATATCTCCTTCGGTTATGAGATCGTTTCGCTTGCCGACCCGCTCCCATTGGCCGGCTGCTGCCTTCAGCGCCGCTATATGGCCCCGGCAGATATCGATCAGTTCTTCGCGTGTGACGATCTTGACGATTTTCGGTCCACTCATTCCGCAGCCTCCTTGTACAGCGCAGCTTCAACAGCGCTCCTAAGGTGCTGTCGCTCTTCATCCGGATTATGATACCAGCCATGCGAAGAAACGCGGTGGATGTTGGGGATCGACCTCTTCAGGATACTTGGTCGCCAGATTTCGCGCGCACGGGCGTTGTCGAGGATCTTGTGGCGCGGGGCGTCGCACTCGATACCGAGTCCATAAAGCCCGGTCCGCGGATCCTCGATTGCGAAGTCGAGTCCGAACGCGCTGCCGTCGTTGACGTGATGAGGCTCGACACTCAAGCTGGAGAGGTATTCGAACACCGAGTTCGAGAACCCGTCGAGAGAGTGTTCTCCGCGATACTGTGCCGCTGACCGCTCGGTTACCAGACGGTCTAGGAGCGTGCGTCCAGTTGTCAAGTCGCCTTCGGACATCGTTCGCGCGTATTCGAGATATCCTTGGAGGTAGTCCCGCGGAACGATTGGCTTTCGCCGACTGGACAACATGTCCGACACCAGCTCGATGGGCATGGACGTCACCATGATGACTTTCGTTCGAGCACGTGTAACGGCAACGTTCAAACGGCGTTCGCCACCTTTCTGTCCCAGCACGCCGAAATTCCGGCGGAAGCTGCCCTGAGCGTTGCGGCCGAAGGTCGAGGAGAAGATGACCACGTCGCGTTCATCACCCTGAACGTTTTCAACATTCTTCACGAAGAAGCCAACGTCTTCCCCGCCCTCGACACGCTCCCGCTCGCGAGCGAGCGTCGTCCTGAATTGCTCGTTGCGCTGGGCTCTAGTTTCAAGGACCTCGTCAATCAGGTCTGCTTGCTTGCGATTGAAGGTCACGACACCGACGGTGGGCTTGCGGCCGTCGGTTTTCCAGAGGTCGGCCAACACGTCTACGACCTTCTCCGCCTCGATTTCGTTCTTCTGATCCGCGTAAATGCCATCTGCGCGGATCACTTCTATTGGTCTGGCGCGCCGAATCTCGTCGTCGGGATGACGAACAGGAACGCTCAGGCGGTTTGCATAGAACGAAGCGTTAGAGAAGCCGATCAGCTCGCGGTAGGCGGAGCGGTAGTGGATTTGCAGCGTCGTGGTCGGCATCACGGACTTCGCCAGTTGTAAAAGATCGGGGCAATCCTTGATCTCGCGACGGTTCCATGTGTCGTTGTAGGTCTCGCGCTCTACTTCTGTCGCATCTTCATCCAGCTCTTCGCCATCGAACACGTCGGCTTCATCGTTTTCGACTTTGCTGGAGAAGAAGGCCGTCGGAGGCATCTGCTTTTCGTCACCGCTAACAATTGCGATCTTGCCGCGGAACAGAGTGGGCAATGCGTATTCGACGGGCATCTGTGATGCTTCGTCGTAGATGACGATATCGAACATGCCCTTTCTGAGCGGCAGCACGCGGCTTGCAACGTCCGGATTCATCAGCCAGACAGGTCGAAGTTCCATCAGCCCCAAATCAGGACCCTTTTCGAGGAACTCGCGCAGGCGCTGGGCCCTCTGCCCCCGGAGCCGGGTAATCGGTTCCCATTCACGCTCGGATGCGATTCTCGACCTGTCGACGCCGTGAGCCAGCATTTGCTTGTTCGCTCGCCGCATCGCGCGTTCGCTTTCAGCAACTGTACGAATCTTCGATTGCAATTCTGACGTATCATAGAGAAGTTGTGGGAATTCGCTTTCAAGCTTCGTCTTCCAGGCCAATCGTGCCTCGCGATTGACGATCTTCCTGACTGCGTCCTCGAGTCTATGTGTTGGGATCGCTTCCAAGTCATTCTCCTTGGTGCGAAGCACACCGAAGATCTCGATGGCCTCGGCGGGGAGGGCATTAAGCCGGATGCGGAAACGCTGAAAAGGTTCCAGCGTCACAAGCGCACCAAATATCGCGCCAATCGCGGTATCGTTGCCCTCGTCATCGTCAATCGCCCGAAGTCTAGCCTCGACCCAGCCAGGTTCGAACCATTGGTCGGCGTTCGACAGCGATGCGCGGCTGAATTGCTTGGCTTCATAACGTTCGAACGCCTGCTCGGCACTGTCGCGTAGCTGCTCGTATTGCGCCAGTGTGGCTTTTGCGACGACCTGTCCCATGGCGTCGGTCGACGGAAACGCGAATGCCGCATCCGCAAGTATCTGTGTCTTTTCGAGAGCGGCGTGGCGGTCGTCGGCTACGCGCGCAAGTGCATCCCAAGACATCTCGCGGTTAACCAGCTTGCCTTCGCCCAATCCCTCGATCGTCGTAATGAGAGCTTCGCGGAGCGGCCGCAATTGCAGCTCCCATTCTCCAGCTCTGAGCAGATCCGCGGGCGTCGTTCCTCCGAGACCTAACTCGGCCGTCCGGGCCTTGAGTCGTTTGGCCCGAAGCCAGCGAAACGGGTTCAGCTTTCCAAGCCCCATTGGTGGGGTCGTAACGATCCTTGCCAGTTCGACATCCGCCTGAAGGGTGCCATTGTCCAGAACGATCATCTGGCGACGAACATTCTCAGCCGGAGAGCTGCCGCTCAGCGAACGCAAGCGAACAGCCAATTCGGAAAGTACGCTGGCGATTTCAAGGGCTTTGCTTCCAGTGGCCGCCCGTCCGCAGAAACGAAGCCAGCGAGCTAGGTCATGTCTTTCTCTGTCTTCCAGATGCCGGAACTCAGCATCATGCCGCTCGAACCACAGACGGTAGGGTTCGGGGTCCTTCATTGCCAGGGCATGATCAGTCCTGGTGAGGACGGCCAAGCGTTCGGTCTCACGGTCGACAAACGCTATGAAATCTCCACGGAACGCGGACATGTTCGCTTCGTCCGGATTGAAGATCTTGAGCGACGCCAATGCATTGCCCTCGAATTTTGACGGCAACCAGAAGCGCGCCTGGGGCGCGCAAGCTTCGGCCAGAGCCGCGACCGATCCCGGCTCCAATCGTCCCAAAAGCCGGCGCAATGCGGGGACATCCAACGGAATTCCCGAAGCTTCAAGTTCGATCAGTTCCCCAAGCAGTTCGCGGTACGATAACCCGGTGGTTTCGTCGATACGATGGAGCGCCTCATGATGGACATTGAGATCCTTTTCGATCGCTTCGATGCGCATAGCAAGGTTTTGGCGGTCTCTCCGCCAGCCCTGTGCTCCGGCCGCGCTGTTCTGCACAGCCAATTGGTCACGGATGGCCGTAATAATCGGTTCGCGATCGCGGTTGGTGTCGGTGATCATGAAGATACGGTCTTCGAGGCCTTCGGCCTCCAGACGCTTCTTGACGACCTCGAGCGCCGCCTGTTTCTGGCAGACGACAAGGAGGCTCTTCTTTCGCCCGATGGCATCAGCGACCATGTTGACAATCGTCTGGCTCTTTCCCGTACCCGGCGGCCCTTGAATGACAAGACCCGGTGCGTTTCTCGCCTCTAACACCGCGGCTTCCTGCGACGGATCGCTCGCCACGGTGAAGTAGCGATCGAGTTCCGGAACTTTCATAGCCTCCGGTGCCTTCGGTTCGATCTCCGTAACCTTCAGAGCGGTTTCAAGCCCGCTGTCTCCCAGTTGCTTGCCCTTCAGAGCCCGCAGGTCTTCGACAATGGCTTGCCCCATGTATGCGAGGTGGAAGAAAACTGCGGCGCAGACGATCTTCGGTCGACCGACATCCACCACGGTGTCTTTCCCGGGGAGCGGCCCGAGCTGGCGGCCGCCGAGTTCAGCCAACCCGCCGAAGCCGTCAACCACGTCGGCGGCCGTAAGCGTTGAACGACCGAGTAGATCGTTCGCTGCTTCCTGCCAACGTCGTGTCGCGTCAATACCGAACATGCCTTCGAATGCGGGATTGAGGCGCACCTCCTCGCGATCCCGATCAAACCCGATCGACGCGTGTCCACGGTTGCCGACCTCGGGAATAATCTTGATCGGCCATAGCAGGATCGGGGCAATTCGGGTCCGTGTCCGGTCCTCACGATGCAGCAGGAAAGGAAAGCCGAGATACATTCCGTCGATGCCCGTATCTCGTTTGTATAACGTGGAGTGGGCATGGAGGCTCCGCATCCGGCGCTCAAGCGTATCCGACACTCCGATCGCAGCGGGATCGAGGGTCTGTGTCTGATCGGTTCGAGCAAGGATGTGGTCAAGAAGGGCAGGGGACGGGCGGCGCTCTGTGCCCAGTTCCATGACATCGACACGTGGCGTCGTTTTGCCGATCGTCATTTTAGTTAAAGGGCCGCGGAGGATGCTACCGGAGATCTTCTTTGAGAAGTATTCGAGCAACGTCGACACATATGACTGCTTTGGCGGCTCCAACCAATGTTCGGTGGGTACCGAAAGCAACACTAGCGATCGGTCGAGGCTTATCCTGCGATCCAGACGGAATTGGTCCGCCCATTCGTCGACCCGTTCAATGCCACAGCGCGAGAAGCCGTTGAGACGCTCATCGATCATTGCATGGAGATCGCGCCGGGCGTGCTGAAGGAAATGGCGTACATCCTCGCGATCGAAAAAATATACTCCGGCGCGATCAGCCGTTTTGGCCGCTTCATCGAGGATTTCGTCAATCGACCGGAATTGGCTCACTTCCGCCGACAGAAGGAGAATAAAGTCTTCTTCCGTTGTTTGACGCCGTTCGGTCAGGGAGTTGAGGCCTGGATGATCCGTGTCTGGGAAGATGCGTCTTCGTTCAGCCCAGAGCGCCGCCAATCTAGCTTTCGAGGTCGACAGCAGATGGATCTGCAGATCTTCCTCGTTCAACTGAATCGAAAACTGCTTTGCCTTCTCCCGGACCGAAAGCCCTCGCTGCTTCATCCTCTGAAGCCATTCTTCTGCACCCAGTCGGTGTAAGAACTCGGTCGCGGGACCGAAGATCAGCTCTGTGCCTTCCACCGGATGGTCGAGCAACCAACCAGGGGTGACGATATTCCCCTTGACGATCAGCGGCATGGCGGGATGCAGGATTTTCAACGCAAGCGAAAGCTTGAGGTCGTCCATCAGGCCTTCCGTGTGGGAAAGGCGACGGATGGCAGCCTGTGTCAAGCTATCGAGACCTGCGTCTTCAACCCATGCTGCGACACTTCCACGGGAGACTTGGTTTCGGGCCTCGTCCCAGTTCCCGGGTTCGGCGGCCGCCAAGGCATAGCTTGATGGCTTGCGGAACTCCTTGCCCCCGAGAGAAATCGCGGCGCGGCTATCTAGCTCTGCTGTTTGTTGTCGCGTGTCGGATACCGGGACCTCTTCGCCGTCGTACCAAGCCCTGACCTCGCGCCACTGCCAGCGGTCGCGGTGATCCCGCGTCAGCAATCCTCGCAGCAACGTCGCTATCGTTGGCGGAATATCCGCCGGAATCTCAACACCGTTGGTGATAATGTGGATCAGCAGGGCATGTGAATTTATACCCTCGAAGCATTTCCCGGCGGTAGCGATCTCGAGGACAATCATGCCCAAACTCCACCAGTCGGAAGCCGCCGAAACTCCGCCCGCAATGGCTTCGGGAGCCATGTAGCGTGTGGTTTCCAGGGGGGCGACGATGTCCAGATCGTAGTCTGAAAGTCGGGCTGACCCGAAGCCGCTGATCACGAGATCCAGTGGTTCCGCCGTTCGGATCAGAATGTTGGATGGGCGAATGTCACGGTGGCGCAAGCCTGCCTGAGAGAACGAGCCGAGCGCTTTCCCGATCTCGAATGTGATGGTGCGCAAGATCTGCGGGTCAGCAGATTTCGATGCGAGATGCTCAAGTGTCCCGCCGGTGATCTCTTCGCTGATTTCGTATGCCCGGTCGTTCCAGCGACCAATCTCGAAAATTTCCGGCAGGTGATCGAGCGGCATATTGCGGATTGCGTCGTAAACGGCGGTGTCCGGTTCCGCTCCATCCGCGTAAAGCGTCAGGACGCCTCGTTGTTCGCTAATGGGATTCGTCGCGATAAATCTCTCGCGGACGGAGCTCGACGAAGTGATCCGTGATTCAACGGTCCATCCGCCTATTTCGGTCGGAACCGATGCTGAGACTGGGCTCGTGTCAGCGGCAGGCTCGGGGACAACCGTGAGAGGGGCGTTGCTGTCAATTTCGATCTCTGCCCCGCAGGTCATGCAGAGAAGATCGCCTTCTTCTACAGCGTGGCCATTGGGGCAGGTCCTTGCATGTGCAACCGGCGCGCTGGTAGTTATTGAAGCGGATGACGCGACATTGACAGGCTGGGCGCTCCCGGTTCCCGGCTCACGAATTGCCACAGACGTCAGGTCCCAGTTACAGGTCTTTCCATCGGCCAGGACATTTTCGCAGAAGAATTCACTCAGCGGACGCTCGGTATTGCAGTTTGGACAAAGTCTAATCATGGGGCTTGCCTCGACGTGCTCGGCTTGTGGAGCGGTCTTGCGTAGTGAGGACCGTGTGATGTTGGTTCGATAGATGGCTCGACAGCTTTTCGAAGTCTCCCCGCGCCGGGATTCCTGCCATCCAGACCGTGCCGTCGGCATCCATCATAAGATCAAATTTCTTCTCGCCGGATTGGACAGCCCGATCATACGCGGCAAACCGCGTTTCGCCGAGCGCGGTTAGTCGATGAAGTCTCTGGTTGTCGCTACCTCTCAGGGCCTTCGTCTGAGGGGTGTCGACCAAATATGGATCGGAGATCAGCGCATCCACCAGACCATTTATTCTCTCAAGATGAGGTACGAGCTTTTCTATTGGGTAGCCCGAAAACACCAGGATGTCCGCTTCAGAGCGATGACGAAAAGCCTGCAAGAGTTCGGTTAGCGCATTCGGTTGATCAAATGGCTCGCCGCCCGAAACGGTGAGGCCTTCAGCGTTGGGCAGCCATTGATCCATTACATCGATGACGGCTTCCACGCTCGTTGTCTCCCGACGTACAGCCCAGGTGTCTGCCGAAATGCAGCCGGGACATCGTATCGAACATCCCTGGAACCAGATGCCGATACGGTTGCCTGGACCAAGGGTCGTGATCGGAAAATGTAGCCGTGATAGCGCGATCGGAGTCATGACGTGGGTTTCTCGGTGATCTCCAGCGCGATCAGCGGTTCAATCCGTGCCGCGCTAACGACGAAGGCACCTTCCGTCTTGCCGGAGTCAAAGAGCGCTCTTGACAGTGGGTTGGCAAGGTAAGCTTCGACCTTATTCCGGATGCCACGGCCGCCGTTTGACAGGTCTGATAGGCAATGTTCGCGAAGATCGGCTTCGGCGGAAGACGAGAGCGAGACGTCGTATCCAATTGTTCGCGTTTGATCGAGCAGTCCCCGGACGATCTGGGCAAAAATCTGCTCGGCGATAGGTCTGCGGATGAAATCGAAGACAATGATGTTCTCGCCCATTCGATTTAGGATCTCGGGACGATTCAAGACGAGCTTAAAGTGCCGATCGATCTCTTCGCGTACCTTGGTTTCCACGTCCGGATGGTCATCGCTCGGTGTCACGTTTGGAATTCTGGCTCCTGAGGCATCAATCCGATAGATCCCGAGGTTCGAAGTAAACAGGATGATTGCTTCGGAGAAATAGACGCGATCCCCGCGACCCGATGTCAGGACGCCATCGTCGAGGATTTGTAGAAACTTATCGAGAATCCGTGGATGAGCTTTCTCGATTTCGTCGAAGAGCACAACACTGAAGGGCTTTTCCCGGATCGCGTTCGTAAGTTCGCCGCCTGCGTCGTAGCCCACGTATCCGGGGGGCGCTCCGATCAGCCGCTGGTCAGCATGTTCGGCGCTGAATTCGGACATGTCGAACCGGATATAAGCGGACTCGTCTCCAAACAGGAGGCTCGTGATTGTTTTCGCCAGCTCCGTCTTTCCGACGCCCGTGGGCCCAGCGAGGAACGCGACGCCTCGTGGCCGTCCGTTGGAAGAGGACCTACCAACGCCCGTGACTGCCCGCTTGATAATATCGAGCATATGGACGACAGCATGGCGCTGGCCTTTAACGCGTGAACGGATGAACTCTTCAGCTCCCGCGATCCGGCCACGATCGATTCTCCGCCATGGGTCATCGGTGACGCCGACCTTATAGCGGCGGATGGCGTCCGCGATCCGCCTGATGGAAAGATTGTCGTTCCGGCCCAACTGAGCGATCGCGTTCATGTCAGACAGAAGCAGCCCGTCGGTTAGGTTCACAAAGGTATTGACAGCCTTGTCGAAATCCTCCGCGGAGACCTCACGGGCATCCGGTAGTCCGCGGAGAATGCTCGGAGCGATGGATTTTCGGACAAGGCTGTCCGGAGTAGCAATCGGGATGTGCCGGATCCTTGGGTTTGCGACCATGAACCAATCTGGTAGGTCGGATTCCTTGTCCGCGATCCAGATGACGGTGTTATAAAACGGTCTTCGGCTATCACCTGAAGGTCTGGTTTTCGCGTTCGATGAGCAGATTTGTGCTCGTGTAAACAAAGCCTGTTCTGCGGCGAGAAGGGCGTCGCTCCGATTGACCAGCCTTGAAGCAAAGTCAACGATCAGCGCGGCGGGCTCGCCCTTTGCATCGATAAACGCGGGAAGGATCGCGGCAAGACTCTCAAGTCCGAGGCCGCCATCCGGTTGGTTCGGGATGCCGAGCCTTCCCAATACTGTCGCAACGTCAACGCCGGGGATCGGAGAGGCCAGACTGAAACCCGACATCGGTGTGAAAACGATAACGTCCCCATAGCCCTCCGCACGTAATTGGCTGTCCAGGCAGTGAAGGAGAGGGATCGCGGCGACCGTCCCTGGTTGTAATTCGTATGCCTGCAGATCCCGTACGTTTCCCGTAAGAACGAATTGGCTTTTAAGCGACAAAAACCGGGACAGGTCTCGCAGCCAACGGGATTTCGATGTATTGGTCAATGTGCCCTCCGTCGTAGACCTTACAAGAGGTGCTTGCAGTTGAATAGATGGCATAAAAGCACAATCATGCCTTTTCAACCGAGGATGGTTCATTCGCAACAATCCAGTTTTGTCTGATTGTAGTGGAGTGAACCCCTCGGGCTGGACCACGGGACCGGAAAAACTGATACGCTTTAAGGGCCTCAGTCGGAAAAGGCTCATGAAGTCCAGAGGACCATATCGACGACAATCGGCACCGTTCGAGCTGCAGCTTTGTCAGAATATCCGCAACGGTGTTATCAGGCGGCGTGACGCGTAGCGCACTTACGACGTCTCGGCCAACCTCATTCAGTTGTGGCTGACGCAATTCAATCGCGGCGAACTCACCGGGGAAGAAGCCGAGGCGAGCGTCATCGCTGAATATGAGGCGCAGACCGCGGCGGCTGGAACGCAAGGTCGGCCAGCTCACGATGGAGCGGACCTGGTAAAAAACACCGCACCAGCCGATCGCCGGTAATGAAAAACCCTCCATCGTCACCGGCCCGCCCGCGGCCTGCTCCGTCAGACTGGGGTGCAAAATGATCGACCTCCCGAGAAGCATCTAGTAATACCGACTATTACCGATCGACGGTACAGCCTTTGCGTCTCTGCGATGCCGAACTCGTTGCAATCATCGAGGGCATTCAGGACGCATGGTCCTGCTATGGGTACCGGCGCGTAATGTACGAGCTTCACCGGCGAAGCCACCTCACGGCAGAATGCGCTCGCCCCCTCATTGCGGGAAAAGTGGGCTGCCGTGCGCTGCGACCTCCTTGATGAGATCGGAACGGCGCCGTGTGCCTGTCTTGCGGAAGAGCGAGGCGAAATGGCTTTTGACGGTGGGCACCGTGATGCCGAGGGCGGCTGCTATTTCGCTTGCGCTACCCATCGTCATCGCCGCTTGCAGGATCCTGATCTCGGCTGGCGACAAACGGTGGAGCTTCGCGACGACTTCGATACCCGATATGATCGGAATCTCGGCCCGGCGGATGAAAACTGCAGCGCTGGCCGAAAAGCCCAGACTTGCTTTCTGGCGCGCACCGGACGCCAATGGCAGCACATGGGCCAGGAAACGCACCCCGGTTGTATTCGTCAGCACGATCGATGGCCGCGCATCGCCGAGCGCCAGGTCGTTCCGAGTGCTTGCTGCAAGCAGTGCCGCTTGAAGCAAGCGGTCGGTCGCCGGATCGCAGGCTTTCAGGATGCCGTCCTGTTCCTTCACGATTTCCCTCGCATCAAGAAACTTGCGTCCCATTTCGTTGATGAAGTCGAGGCGGCCCGCCGGATCGACGAGAAATGCGCCGGCTGAAACCGCTCCCAGCAGGGCGTCAAGCTTCGCCGTGCTGGCGCGCTGCGTATCGATCTCGCGCCCGATCATCGCAGCGCGTCTTACATGAGGCACGATCAGTGCCATCTTTCGACGGACTTCTTGATCGGTATAACCTTGTGCGCGGCTGCGGCGGATGGAGAAGGATGATGCGCTTGTCGGATATCGATGAAGGTTTGCGCCGGCGAAATCGATAAAGCCCTGCGGCGAAACCCATTCCTTGAAAAAGCGCGTCTGCTGGAACTCTTCATGCGGCATGAAATCAATGCCGCTGAAAACGACACCCGGCTCAACGAATACGGCGGCGGGAAAAAGTGGGTTCAGATGGACGTAATGCTCCAGATAGCTCGCGATGGCTTCCGGCGAATCCCCGTGGTGGTGCAAGACCATCGCTGACTGTGTCACCGGATCCTGCCAGAACATATTGGCCGCTGCCGCATTAAGGAACACGCAGGCCATCTCCAAGGCATTCGGCCAACCGTCGGGATCAAGGGCCGCATCATAGAAGGCGCCGACCAGGCGTGAGAGCTGCTCGGTCTCTGTCATATCCATGCCAGAATGCCCCCGTTCAGTGTCGTTATGAGTGAGTCAAAAGCCGTTGAACACGATATAGCCATCCCCGAGTTGATCATCGCGAACACGGCCGTCATTTCCAGCGAAAGCCTCCAAGGTTAACACCTTTCGGCTTGGGGCAATCAGGATAACCCGTCCCTCTGTAATCAAGTTCGCAATGGGAGTTCCACTCTTATAGAGCTGAAGATCTTCCGGGAACCTAAAGAAATAGCCTCCGATTGCGTTGTATTCCCTTTCTATAGGCAGGAACCGGCAATGGAAGCTTTCTCCGGGAAACTTTACAGATGGCTGCTTGGGCCATTGTGCTCAGCAGCCTGGGCACTATGGCTCATTGTCACATTTCCTGCCAAGGCTCCCAAAAGAGCGCCGGCGACCAATGACCTACGGCTAAATCTCATCTCTTTACCTTCCGCGCCAGGCGTGATGCTGGTGCTGGTAACTCGATGATGAATTTGCGACCAGTGTTTGGCTGGCGGCTAAAGATGCATAAGAAATTGACGGCGAGGCATCAACGCCGGAGCCGGCGTCGCAGGTCGATATTGCTTGAACCAAGCGGCTTGCTGATGCGACAGTCGTCGTACAAAGGAACTACGCCAAAGATGTCATCATAATGCACCTGCGAGTGGCCGGCATCGCTTAGGGACAGCGCCCATTCGGTCGCATTGAAGGCCTGCGGCGCGGTTTTGCGTGGCGAGATCGAAGCGGAAACTGCGCGCGGCTTGTTCGCTGCGTTCGCCGAAGAACACGATTTGCTGGCGCCGAAGATTGATGGGGTCGTCGCGTTTCCGCGGCAAGACAAAGATCCGCACGTTCGTTGGGCGCTCTATACGTACGATATGTTGCAACAGGCCGCGCCCAATGTCGTGGTCGCCCCGACCTCACCATGCCAGTCAGGCCGGATCAGAGCACCGGCGATCACGGCGGTGACGACGCCGGCGAGTGGCTGCGGGTCCCCGCTATGCGTGACGGAGCGAGAGGTGCTGTGTGACCTTCGTGCTGCACTAATTTTGAAAAGCCGAGTTTATCCACCGCTTCGCCAGCCGCAGCTCTTCGATCGATTCAAGGGGATCGATGTGCAAGGCAGCATATGGAAGGTTTGCCTACACGATCGCCGATCCACCGCCCAGAGTGGCAGCCAGCGTGTTGACCCAGGCTTGGCCAACGAGGCCGTCCGGGTCAGCGACGGATGCCGGGTGGGCTATGGCGCTTTCGGGTGCCAATGGATCGGGGCCTGCCCACAACGGAAGAAGTTTCGTGCGATGGCCGGCCGCCAGGCAATCGGCAAAGGCCTCGTGGGCGGTGATCGGATTGTGGAGGCGCACCCAGTCACCGCTTGGCGCGCCGACGATATTGGGCGGGGCTCCGCCGCCGACCGGCGTAGGACCGACGCCAAGATGGGTCGCCATCAGCGCCTTACGGTGGTTCCGGATGGCGGTGCTCGCGCCGCGATCGAGCAGCCAGTCGGTCAGGACGACATCGTTGGAGCCGTCGAAGGTCAGGCCGCGACGGCTGAGAGAGGAGGCTCCGGTCATACACCAGACGTCGTCGACGATGACAGTCGAGCTGTGGATCGTCATCGGGCGCCCCGGCATGCCAACCGGGTGCGCGATGATGAAGCGTGGTCGGGTTGTGTTGAGGCCGTCCATCGGTTCCGGCGCAAAGCCTGCGAATGTGGCGGCGAGCTGATTGCGCGCGGCGTAGAAATAGGCCGAAAACGGATGGTAATTCGGGCCGAACGGCGTCTCGCGCGGCGTCAGGATGATCACCCGCAGGCGTGGTTCCTGGCGCATGCGCAGAGCCAGTTCCCCGAGAACGTCAGCCGCTGCCGCCGGGTCGGGCGGCGCTCCGTTGCCGGTGGCAGTCATCGAGAGCAGGGGCGTTTCAATATAAACGAGTTCGCGGGCATGCGCGAAGGCACGTCGCAGCGCCCATTGACTATCGCGCCGGCCGTAATTGGCACTGCGCAACTCGCGGCCGATCTGCCGATGCAGTTCTGTATCATTCGGCGTGGTCACCCAGTTGCCGAGTTGGTTTGTCACCCAGTTCACGGCCGCCGGCAGGTCGTTGTCGGGAATGATCGCAAGCTCCGGTGTTTCGACGTAAGCCGGCACGGTCTGCAGCAGCGCCGCCGCGATGGTGGTGGGCGCGGCGGGCGGCGCGGGCGGAACCGACGTGGCGTTGGCCTGCAGCATAAGCCAGTTGTTGGGCAGGCCGGCGATCGGCCCGCTGGTGAAGACAGCGGCAACGTCGGCGGTGGGCACAATCGGCCGCGCCCGATGCGCCGCCGCGACCCACAGGTCGAACCCGAGCTGGCTTGTAGCGGTAATGGCAGGTGCATGCACTTCATGCATGCCGGCCCCGCCGGGATTGGCAAGGCGAGGGGACTGCACGTCCGTCTCGCTCGTCAGCCAGCCGCCGGTCAGGAAGGCGCGATAAAGGTCGGGGCCGGCTGCGGGTAGCAACTGGAGTGCAAACAGGCTCTCGTTGCGGGACATGGTCGGCAGGCGCGGCGCCTCGCGCGGATTGGCGTCCGTGGTCAGCGAGCGCACGATAGCCTGCATGAAAGCGATGGGGTCTCCCAGCGCGCTGGCGAGCGGAAACGGTCCGGGCGAAGGCGCGCCAATCATCGGGTTGCGCGACCAGCCGCGCCAGAACATCGCCGAGAGGATATTTCCGGGCGGCGGAGCGGGGGCGGCAACATCGGGACCGACAGACCACTGGAGATTGCCGATCAGCTTCACCCTGGCGACCTGCGGGTTGCCGGCCGCATCGGGCCCCGGTTGCCAGGTGGCGGCAGCGTCCACCCGAAGTGTCGGCGTCTGAGCGGGGCGCACGGCATTGGGGCCAAGCGCGAAGGGATCGACGAGCCGCAATGTATCGTTTGCGCCGGTGGTGATCAGCCCCGGTCCGTCGGCGCGACGCAACAGCGGTTGCTCGTCGGGGCTGATACCCATCTTGATCTGAAGCGGATAGAGGCGGATCGCAATCCCTGCCGGCAGGGCGGTGGATAACGTCACCAGCACGTCGTTCGTGCCGGCGATCCAGTTTGCGCTGCCGCCGGTGCGCAAGGGGGCAAGCGAGGTGAGTACGGCGGCGTCATTGCCGGGGATCTGGATTGCAGCGGGAGCAAGAGGCCAGGCACCTGCCGGGCCGGGCGCGGTCGGAAACGGCCAGTTGCCATCGATGAACGGGCTTGCGGCAAACATCGGCCCGGTGTTGAAGGCGGCCGCCGGATTGCCGCCCTGCAGATTAAGGATGACCTGTCCCATCCAGCCGAGCGCCGAACGTCCGTCCGGTAGAAGCGTGACCGGGCTTCCCTCGCGGATTTGCGGCTTGTCGGAGACCTGTGTCCGGATATCCGGCGGCGGCAACCCGTCGCGAGGCGCGGCACTCCAGTTGCCGAGCAGATGGAATTCGGGATCGCAGACGACGACGCGCAGCGTATCGCGAACCGGAACCTGCGGACCGGCCGCCGGCCAGCTCAGCGGCGTCGAGTTCATACGCCCCAGCGGATGCCAGCCGAAGCGAATGAGCGTCGGGATCGCCGTAGCAGTCATTCCGCTGGCGAGGGCAATATCGCCGGCCAGTGTCAGCTGTTGACCGGAAGGCCAGGCGTGCAGCAGGCCGTCGCCGACGGGATCCACTTGAGTCAGGGAACCGGGCTGTCCGGAATAGATGCTGATACTGCTGATCTGGCCCGGCGGCGCCTGCCACGGCCTGCCATGCAGGTCGATGGCATGGATGAACTGCCCCGGCGCGGTATTGGCGATCGCCAACGGCGTTCCGGTCGGTGTCCCGGCAGGAACGTTGGTTGGCATCGGCGTTTGGTCGGCCGGCGCCCCGGCCAGCACCGCCGCGACGGCTCCGGCGAAAGCCAGGGGATCGATCGGCAGGCCGTGATCGTCGAACATATAAACCGTGCCGGCCGGCATGGTGAGATCGCCGGCAGCGCAGATCTGCGGCACGGTGAATGTCGCCGACGGGTTGTTGATCAGGATGATCGACGGGACGGGTCGGATCGACTGGTCTATAGGTGTGGCGCCTGCCGGCTGCAGATTGGCCACCATCAGGCGTTCGAGCCGCAGCCGTGCCTGAGGGTGGATCTTGAAAAGAACGGCCGCGGGACCGCCGGCCTGCCACTGCGTTCCGTCGTAACAGGTCAGGCCCAGCCCGCTCGGATTGGGCTCTGCCATGATCATGCCGGCGATCGGTGCGAACCAGTTCGCCGTGACGGTGAAGCTGAGATCCGCAAGATTTGCGGTGGGCACCGCCTGTGTCCAGACCTGTGAGAGCAATGGGGCGCCAAGCCCGAGTGCCGCGACGCCATCGGTATTCAGCCGGTTGCGGATATCGGCTTGCCCTGCGACGGTGAAAGTAACAGGTCTGATCATCGCATGCCCCTCAAGTGCTTGTCGCCTGGCGGTTGATTGACTGGCCGGTGCTGTTGGTGAGCGCGACTGCGATCGCAAGCGGTGTCGTGCTACGGACCCAGATGACGAACTGGCCGGCTTTGCCGACGCGGGTCGCCAGCCACGCGCCTTTGAACTCGGCCGGCGTCGGCACGTCGGCCACCGTCTTGACGACCGGGATGGTCGAAATGGCGACGCTGCGCGTCGTCCAGGTCTGCAGCAGTCCCGTCGCGGGGCGGTGGCGCAGCGAAAGCGTCCAGTCATGGCTTGCATTGAGGGCGGCGGGTGCGTTGCAGACCAAACCGATCCATACCGCGCGATCTGTCGGCGTGTTGTGCCGCGCCACAGTGAGGTTCGCGATGACGGGTTTGACATCGGCCACATAGGCCGGCAGTTGCATCACCCGATGCGTCGCGCGCGACATCGGGTCGGCCAGGTCGATCGATAGGGAAAGAGGCGCGCCGTTCTCGCGGGCAAGCTGCAGATAGAGCTCGTCACCGACATAACCGATCGCGTTGGCTGTCCCCAGCAGCGTATCGAGCGAGGCGAAGCGCTCCAACCCGGAAAGTGGTGAGGAGCCTCGCACGAGCGGTTCGGTGGCCTGCTGCACGACCCAGGCCAGCATATGGTCGCCGATCCCGGTTCCGTCGCGCGGACCATCTGTGTCGATCCGCACTACCGCCCGGTTCGCGGTACGGCGATCGGTCACCTCCACGAGGTTGAGAACCGGCGGCCCGGACGGCGGGTAGAGCAGGTCGAACGGATGGGAGGCCTCTGAATCCACGGCCATACCGGCAATATCCCGGTCGTCGGCATAACGGGCGACGGCCCGATACTGAACCCATTGCCAACCCGGTGCCGCACCGGCGTCGGTGAATTCGGCTCGTTGCCGGGCAGTCGGATCAGCCGCCCGTCGTTGCTGCCAGTCAGCGAGATCGGGGGCCGCGACGCCGACCTTCTGCATCGTCACCGTCTGGCGGGCAAGGATCGGCTTTGCCGTGCGGTAGAGAGAGATCGATGCGGCCGGCCGCATGCCGGCAACGGACACGGTGATCCGGGGCGGGCCACCCGACGAGGCTGTACCCTGAAGCTCCGGCGGTGGCGGCTGCAGGGGACGCGGAATGGCATAGGCGAGGAAGCCGCGCCGGCCATCGGTGCCGGCATTGGGCCACTCCGAGACGACATTGTTTTCACTGATGCCTACGACGATGAAGCAATGGATCAACCGGCTGCCGCGGGGCAGCAGTGCTTCGTAGCGCATCTTTGCGTTCGGCTGGGCCGGTGCCATTATCGGCTGCTCGCCAAGCTTGCGATAGGCGGCTTTCAGGGACGGATGGTTGGCCGGATCGGCATAGAGATCGAACAGATATTGCATGCGGTCGCCATAACCCGCGGTCAAGATCGGGCCGGGCTTGCCGCAGGCTGCCCTGAGTGCCGCTTCGGTCGCCTCGAAGACACGATAACCCCAGGCCCCGGTCGCCTGCCATTCGACGGACGCAAGCGACAGCCCCGCTGCATCCGGCAGAGACGCCCAGACAGGATACTCGACCGGAGGAGGGGTTGGCGTCGGAGGCGGCAGGGGATTGGGCGCAATCACCATTTCGCGCGCATGGCCCCATACGGTAGGCCATTCGCCGGGCCGCACGGTTTCTTCGGCCTGAGCGTAGATGACGACAGCCTTTTCGCGCGCTCCGCCGTAAACGATTGGTAGGTCGCGCCATTCGACGCGATAGCGCCATTCCCGCGTTGCGAACGCCTCGCTTGGAGCCACCGGCGTTTCGTCAGCCTGCAGCGGCGTCACCGTCACGCCTGCAGGAACGCCGGTCGGCTGGCCTGATAGATCGAAGGTAATCATGCTGTCCGCCCGCGCCAGGCCGGGCTGCGGTGTTGTCGCCGGTTCTGGGAGCGGCTGAGGTGGGGCCGGCGGATCGAATACATCGACCACCAGCCGCATCCGGTGGCAGGTCCGTTCCGTGGCGTCCCAGACGACGACCGCCGAGGCTTTCAGGCGGCAGGGATCCTGATTGTTGGCGCCGGGTGACGCCTTTGCACGCGTGATCGTGATGATCGGCGTCTGGATATTGCCGGGGCCGAGCGCCAGCCAGGCCTTGCCCCATGGGCTCCATTGCCCAAACAGATCGACCGCCGCCACCGCGTATTGGTAATTGCTGGAGGAACCGGAAAAGGGCAGGGCAACGCCGCCGTCGCGCAGCGTCACTGTATCGGGCGACTGTGTCGGGTCCGGCGATTGATCCGGCGCGCGCACCGGCGCCACCGCGCCGACGGGAATCCAGCCGCCTTTCGGCCGTTCGCGCAGGCGGTACTGACCGGCCTGCGGCTTGTCGAAGCGGGCGATGGCATAGCCGCTCACCTGTGTCCTGCCGGGGAGGATCTTCACCCGCGGTGTTTCGATCTTGACCGCGCTGGTAAATTGCGCGTCGGGCCACGGCGCGCCCTCCACGAATGTGCTGGCGGGAAGAAGCGGTGAGGGCGCCGCCGGGGCGCTGCGGCGTCTGGGGGAAAGAACAACGGCCACGAGCTCGCGATCGTATTCCTGCTCGATGAGCTTAGTTGTCTTGTCGCTCCACGGCCATGGCGAGGGCTCCTTGACCGAGGCCTTCATCATGCCGTGCCATGGCGCCGTGATCATGAAATCGTCGTAAC
This sequence comes from Rhizobium sp. SYY.PMSO, assembly GCF_046840415.1. Lineage (NCBI taxonomy): Bacteria > Pseudomonadati > Pseudomonadota > Alphaproteobacteria > Hyphomicrobiales > Rhizobiaceae > Rhizobium > Rhizobium sp. SYY.PMSO. The sequence continues at coordinate 814,907 of NZ_CP177351.1, read as the reverse complement.
CGGCCGGCTCGCCGGTCATCTTGCCGAGTTCAGCCCCGGTGCCGAAACCGAGCGCCAAGCTGGCCCAGGTGTCGCTGGCAACGGCAAGCGTCAGCACCTGCAGCGGTCTGGTGACGATCTCGGAGCGTTCGATCTCGCTGCCAGGGCCGAACTTATAGGCGCCGTCTGCGACCAGCTGACTGAATTCCGGTAGTGGCCGGGGGGCGCGCTCCGCCCGATATTGGTCGCTCCCATGCGGCGGCCGGTGTGCGTCGAGAACGCCGACGAGGTCGGTGACGAGATCTGCGCCGAACTGCTCGACCAGGAGCTGAGGTTCCGGCATGACCCAGGGATCGAGTCCGAGAAGCGGACGCCAGCCGAGCACCGGTCCCCAGCGCTTCAACCGTCCGATCGCCGCATCGTAAGGTGTTGTCGGTGCGCCGGCAGGGCCTTGGCCGGATGAATGATAGTAGCTCGCCTCATCGAGTTCGTCGGGTATCGGCAGGCCGACATTCTCGACCTTTTCCCAGCCGTCTTCATTGGCCATGAAGAAAGCGGAGTGTCCCTTCGCCAAGATGACGCTGTCGGGCACGCTCACCCTGACGCCGAGCATCGGTCCGCCTTCCAGCACGATCACGCCCGGGCCGCCGGTCACGGTGGCGACAGGATCGTGATCGGCGCGCGACAGTCCGTAAGCGGTGACCTGTTCGGAGACTTCCAGTTCGATCCGCAGCATCTCGCTGACGCCGTCCCACCAGTAGGTATCGGCGGCAATGCGGCGCCAGAAGCTGATCTCCCGCGCCGGACCGCGTTTTTCCACGGGGCGACGCCAGACAGTGAAGGGTGCGAGCGGAATGCCGAGAACCGGATTGAGCACCCATCTCAGCGCAATGAAGGGCTCCGCGTTCTTGACGCGTCGCTCCGTTTCGGGATCGAACCGGCCGGGATTGGCCCAATCTTCTTTGGTGGACTCGCCCTGGGACATCGCCAGCGCACGGGCTTGATCGATGACGACCGCATCGAGAAACAGTTCGCCCGGAAGGCCAATCCGACGGGCCATTACACCACCTCCCAGATGGCTGCTTGCAGGGTCATGGTGAACAGGTCGATGTCGCTTGTGCCTTCCACTTCGCCCAGGAACGCGCTGTCATGGCGACGCAGCGAAAGGGAAATCGGCTTGCCGCGTCCTTCGGCCACCAGCGCGATGACGACGTTGAGGCCGGGCTGGCTGATGATCGTCAGGCCGGCCGAGCCGGGCACGTCAGCAGAAGCGACCACTTCGAGATAGGGCCTGTCCTCCATGACAATCACTTCGCGCTGCAGCCGCGGCTGTCCGGGCGGCTCGATATTGACCGGCTGTTTGCGCGTCCGGACCAGCGGTTCGGGAGTGCGCAACACCAGGACGCGAGGTTGCTGTGTCCCGCCGCTGCCGCTCCACATAACCTCGACTTCCGGGCTGGCGACGTCGAGAACCGGCCGCAGGCCGGCAGTGCCGAGCGCATCGTCGATCTGCGAGCGGGAAAGCGGCGCTGGCGCGCCGGCCAGCGCCTCGATCGCGCTGATGTCACCGGCGGGAAGCTCGGTGAAACGTGCCTGTCCCACTGAGGCGCACATTTCCTCGGGGTTTGCGTAACGAGATGTTACGAAAGAGCGCCGGAACATCGGCCGCGCCGGCTGGCGGGGTTCGGGCTGCGGCGAATCGACTGGCTCCACATCGAGAATATAGTCGGTCACAGGCTCAAGCAGCAGATTGAGATCAACGATCGTGTGACGGGTGACCGCGCCCAACGTATCGACGCAGGGTTTGTCGGCCAGAACGTCGCGGGCCATGTCTTCCCATGGCGTCAGGACGCTGCTGCCGACCAGCGGCTCGGCATTGATGGCGCCGCCGGTTACGGCAGCGGTGACCGCATCGTTGAGCAAGGCGATCGTGTTGGCGAAGCCCGGAGAGGTCGGACTGACATTCCGGAACGAGGACGCCCGGACCTTGGCCTGCAAGGCCACGCCATAGGTCTGGAACATGCTCAGCAGGTAATCGACTGACAGCACGATGCGCACCGGCGATCCGTAGAAATAGAAATTCTCGCCTTCGTCCGGGTCGGTCGTCAGCACCCAGGGATCAAGCCGGGACGGCAGGGTCTTCTCACCTTGCTCATCTTCACCCGGTGGGCGCACGACGCGCGGCGCAAGCGGCACCCGGTCGGTCCGGAACCTGTAGGTCTGGTCTCTCTGTTTCCAATCTAGCTGGCCGCCGCCATTCGCATCGCAGGTCGCGTATTCCCAGTCGATCCTCACGGCATATTCGGTGTCGGGCAACAGCAGCGCCGGCGGCGCGGCCATGGCGGTCAACCCGCCATTGATCTCGCTCTGCTGGTGGTTCTTGATGAGCGTTTCGGAATCGTGACGCACCAATTCGGCGGTTGCGAGCGTTTCGATCAGCGCAACGAGATAGCTCGGGCGGGGTATGCCGGCTTCCGTCAGAAGCTCGACGTCGTGGATGCCGAAATGGATATAGGCTGTCTCTTTCGGGACATCCGTCTCCGCCAGCACCACCGATCCCGGCCGGTCGCGGCGCGGGTCGGGGATGTCGAGGAAATCCAGGACCTCGAGGACCCGGCAGCGCCAGGGTTTTTCCGGGTCGAGCCATTCCTTGGGAACATCGTTCAACTTAGAGACGCGGCGGCTGATATCGCTGATGCCGATACGCGCCACGATGTTGCCGTTGCGGTCGAAGCAGCGCAGTTCCATCAGGCCCTTGTCGAGCACGATATTCGGCACGTAAAGGAGGCCGCGCAGCCTTGCGATTTCCCCGGTCGACAGGGCGACGATGTCGGCGAATTCGCCCGGCCGTTGCTCCATCTGGCCGTAGAGGCTGGCGAAGACATCGGCGAGCGGATGGTCGTTGAACAGTTCCTTCGGACCGACACGCAGGAAGGGCGCTTCCAGCACCCGTGCGAAGCAGCCGCGCTTTGGCGTGGCGAGACGCGTTTTCATGTTCGCTGCGATGAAGCTGTTGAGTGGCCCCATCTGCTCGGCAGTGCTCGTTGTTAGCAAGCTGTCGCGGATGGAGACATGACTGCCGGTGCTCAGAAGGCCGCCGGTCGCCAGATCGTCGCTCAGAAGCATCGTATTGATCTGCCGGGGACGTGGCCTGAATATGGGGCTTGGGATCTTGCCGCCGCAGCCTTGCGGGCAGGTGACAGGGCCGCCGATGATGCGGGCAGGCGAAATGTCCATGAACATGTCGGCCGCGCCGTCACCCGACCGCCACGTCTCGGCGATATCCAAGCGCAGTCTCGGCGGCGTATCGCGCGTCGTGCCCGGAGGATCGGGCCATGCGATGCCATCGACGATCCAGCCGGTTGGCGAGGGGCCGAGCGCGCTGTCGTGAAAGGTAAAGAGAACCGGGGCGGGCGGGGCTGCCGGGGTGCAAACCGTTTCCCAGTGCTGGGCAATGAAATCCTCGGCATGTTTGCTGCGCTCGACGGCGCTTGGATGGGCGTCCGGCACGCGGGTCAGGAGCGCCAGTTCGCGCTTGCTTTCCGGGCCGGGATTGGGGACGCTCGGCCACCAGACGACCGGCACGGCTCCCGGCGTCAGCGGGTTGTCGAGGGTGATCTTGCGGATGCGATAGGTGTAATAGGGTTCACCGCGCCGCACGGCCGGGCTCGTCGAACCGACCGGTGGACCAAGCGGTACCGTGAAGTCCGCATTATTCTGCCTGACTGCGAAAGCGCCGTCGACGCGTGGCGTGCAGTCGAAATGCAGGACGATGATGGAATCGATCGGCACCGCCTCGCCAGCCGGCACCGGTGCGCCCGGCAGGCCGCCGACATCCTCATGCGCATCCGCAAGCTTGCCGTCGATTGGCCGGTCGCTGCTGACGCCGCTCAGAAGCGCTGCCGACCGCGACTGGAGGCTGATGCCGGTCAGAAGCGGCGGCGGCTCAGGCGCCGAACTCGGTTTGGAGCCCAGCGTAACGTGCACCGATCCTTCCACATTGAAGAAGAAGCAATCGACCTTGCCATGCACTTCGCCGTCTATCTGCACGGTGTTTCGGGTTGGCTGATAGAGCTCGCCCGGATGGTCCGGGTCCGGAACGGGAGGCCCGTCCGGGATTTGCCCTGCGAGCACGCTGAGGCGGGCTGAAGCCTCGATGCTAACGACCCAGAGATGCAACTCGCCCCAGATCCTGAGCTCGCCGGAAAAGATTATCGGCGAGAAGCCGATGCCGAAATCCGCTGACCCGCCGACCGAGATATAAAGGCCCGATCCCTTGTCGCCCCAGATGAAGGATGCCGAAACGCCGGTCGCGAGCGAGAACCCGCCGAGCGGTGAAAGCGGGAAGAGCGTTGTCGCACCGCTGTCGTAGCTGTCCGGCGCGGTGTCCGGAATGCCCTTGCCGCGGATCATCACATAGCCGCGCGCTTTGAAAAGCTCGAAGAAAGTGACGCTCGCCGGCGCATACCAGGTGCCGGCGTCGATTGCGAAATGCGCCAGGTCCTCGAACGGGAAGATCGCCCTTACCGGCACATGGATCGACAGCATCGGCTTGATGTCGTAGTCGAACGTAAGTCCGATCGTGATGCGGCCGCGACCTAGATCGAGGTCGATGACGGCTAGGATGGTTGCGGTCGGATTGCCTTGCCGCGGCGGTCTGATCGCAAGGATCTTCGCCTTCATGACGAAGAGGACACGGGGGCCGGGCATTTCGTAGATCAGCATGCCCTTGACGTTGATGATGAAGCCCGCATCCATGGTGCCGAGCACTGCGCCGAGCCCGATCGCCCAGTTGTCGATATCTGGTATCCACCCCGTGATATCGGTTGGATTGCCGTTGACACGTATCAACCAGTCGAGCGCCGGTACAGGATCGGTCTCGCGCTCGTCGCGCCGGTGGTGCAGGGCGAAAAGTCCGCCGAACCCGTAGATGCCGAGGCCGGAATTGCCGAGCGCGATGGGAACCGGGAAATCCACCTCGAGCGTTATCAGGATCGCCGTTGCCTTGCGGGACGGATCCTGCTCGTCGGTCACCTGACGAACCGACAGCCCACCGGAGACGCGTACGCCGAGGCTCGGCAGAGAGACGTCGAGCTGGCCGGCAAAGCCGTTGTCGTAGATCGCGAGGTAGCCGCCGCCCTCGATCGCGCCGGCGATATCGATATGGACGCCGAGCGCGCTCACTGTTGGAACATGTCCGCCTTCAAGCGGAATTCGGATCGTCGTCTTGTCGATCGTGACGACGCCGAGATCCGCCTTCAGGTTGAGATCGAGCTCGATATTGACGGGGTTGGAGCGGGCGATGCGCGTGCCGGCGACCTGTAGAATATCGCCGAGCGGGCCGGGAACGGTGATGCCACCGCCACTCGGGATGTTGATCGTGTACCCCTTCGAGGAATCGAAGACCGGCACAATATCGTTGAATTGCGGCTGGTCCGACGTTGCGAACCCAACGGCCTTGTAGCGCACGGTGATCGGATTGTTCGGGTCGGTATCGATCAGCTTGGTGCTGCCGCCGAGATCGAGCGTGACGAGAAGCGCCACTTCCACATCGAGCAGCACGGCGACGCGCGTCCCGTTCGGATCGTGGCCGACGATGATCTCACCGCCATAGAAGGTGATGCGCGGCACATGGACGATATCGAGCGCGACGACCGCCAAAGGCAGAGCGGCGCCGGCCGCCAGCGCGACGATATTGCCCGGTACCGTGTCGGCGCTCGCGGTGGCGTCGAGAAGCGGGATCGTGGCGATCATCACGCCGAAGTAGTCGCGCCAGAAATTTTCCGGGACCGGCCCCGTGGCGACCGCCACGGGCGGTGGGGTCTGCAAGAAGCCGTCGCTATCCTGTTCGAAGAAACTGCCGCGCACTTCCCACCGCCCGACCGTACTGTCGAGCGTCAGCTGGAAGCGCATGTCCAGCACGCCGTCATTGGGATCGGAAAGTCTGCCGACCGGCAAGACTGTAGCGCCTTGGCCGCCACCCGGCGGGTTCTGCTGCTGCTTGACGCGGGTAAGGTAGGATTCCAGAACCGTGGTGATATCGATCTTAAGCCGCAGTTCCAGCGCGATGACCTTGTTGTGGTCGAGCTGCAGCCGGAGATGGAATTCCCTGAAGCGGAATTTCTCGTTGCCTGGGGCCTCGCGTTTGATGACTGGCGGCTTGAAGACCGGCGGAGCCGGCTTGCGCGGCGCGCGGATGATGCGGATTGCGGCATTGTAGGTCGTTTGGGTCGGGGGATTCTGGACGGCAATGCTGGCGATCACCCGCCGATACAGGCCGCGACCCGGTGCGCCGGGATAGTCCTGCTCCGGTGGCTGCTCGCCTCTCGGAAGGAAGGTCATCGCATTTGTAGCGCCTTTGCTCTCCAGGAGCTCCTGAATAACCCAGATCCGCCGTTGGGACAGCGCGACGTTATAATCCTCGAGCTTCTGGTTTTCCTTGCTGGCCTCACCGATCAGGGTAATCGCCGTGCCTGAATTCGCTTTGGCGATCGCCAGGAAGTCCGTGAAGGCGCTGCTCTTCTCCACAGGCTCCGTTGGTGGCGGGAATTTTCCGTCCGGATCGTGCGCGTCTTCTGAAGGATGGGTCTGGATGCGGTTGGATTGTTTTGAGAAGGCTTCCCATGCCGGATCGTTCGGATCGTCGACCGGCGCCTTCGGATTGGGCCGTAACGGCTGGTCGTACTGGAACTGTGCGTTGAACGTGGTGGTGCTGCCGGGTGCGGCCTGTTTGACGGTCCATGTCGCCGAGACGTCGATGTTCTTTCCATGCGCCAATGAAACCGACGCTCGGCCATTGACGAAATCGGCGAGCATGGCAACGCCGTTCGATTTCACTTCGACGGTGGCTTCCGGCGGTGTCACCAGAAGCGTGACGGCCTCCTGGCTCGGATAGTCGTATATCAGGATCGTATAGCCTGGAGGCCCGGCAGTTATGACTTCCGATATCGCAGGCTCGAAGGCCGCAACGATCCCGCCCTCTGGTGCGGTGAGCGATGGCGGCAGCAGATAGATCGGAATCTCCGCGACCCGCGACCGCTGGGTATGGACGTCGACGATCTCGATATGGATCGTGCGTTCGGTGACATCAGGTGTCAGCGTTATCGAAACTGGTTGATCGGTCTGCTGGGTATTGTCGATGCTTATATTGTAGGGTGGCTGGCCACCCGTCACATCGACCACCCATTGCGATTTGCGCGGCACCGGAGCAGGCGGAGACGTATAGGTCGGCAGCGGACCTCCGATCGTTCCGGTATCGAGTTCCGGCAGCGCGATCCGATCGACCATGCCGCCGAACTCGTCGTAAATGGTGATCGTGCCGGCCTGTGGTTTGTCGGGGTTGACGATATCCACGCCGAAGATCGCCGAAAGGCCGCCCTCCGGCCCAAGCCCGATCAGCAGCTCGCGGGCCGACACGTCGATGCTCATGCCCTTGGCGCCCGGCACCTTTACGAAGACGCGCACGTCGGGAAGATAGATACCCCTGAAATCGGCTCCGACGCCGTATTTGTCGAGCAGTTGCGGCGGCGTTTCGGTGCCCGACAGGTCAAGGATGACGCTGTTAAAGCCGAATCCCAGGACGTCGTCGGGCCCAAGCAGGGCATAGGGCGGCTGCATTCTGATCACCTCGCCGTAACCGGCGCCGGAAGGGTCGTCGATATCCTGTGCGGCAAAGGAATCGAGCGTCAGCGTCATCTGCGGATCGGCAGTGCCCGGTATCCCGGCAGTCTGGTCGAACGACAGCTTGATCTTCGGCAGCGTGACCGTGACTTCCGGATTGGTCGGATCGACCGCAAGCACGCCGTCTGGCTGCAGCAGCGCGCCGGTCAGGAAAGGCAGGTGCAGGGTTGCGGCATCGAGCAGGAGATCGAGATGGAAGACGGTGCCCGGCGCATCCGCGGCCGGCTGGCCAGGCGGCGGCATGCCCCGCCCGAAATTGCCAAGCAGCGTGCCGACCGCGGCATTGTTCAGCCCCGGCAAAATCTGGTCGGCGACCGGCGAGGATGTGCGGGGCGCGGTTAGCCGGAAGGTGATGGCGATGTCGGGCAGTTCCCAATAGGCGCCGGCCGTGCGCTGCGTCGTATGGTTGACGGTGGCGTTGGGAGCCCAGGTTATCGTTGCCGGCGGAACGTAACGCGGTGTGAAATTGTCGAGATCGGCGCTGAACCGCGCAATGCCGGAGATGCAGATGCCATTGTCGTCGAATGCCGTTTCGATCTCGGTGACGAACAGCGCGCTCAAGAGTTCGTGCCAGGGTTCGCCGATTGCGGCTCCGCCCATCACATAGGGACTGACGACATCCAGCAGCGCAAAACTCGGCATGGCATCCTCCGCGGATAAGCCTATGACCTCATGCGGCGCACCCACGCTGCACCCGACGACAGTTCACAGGATCCGCAAGGCGAGCCCATGATCGAACTCGCAACCTTCGATGGCGCTTTGATCAGCGCGCCAACATAATCAAAAACGATATATTCTAGGCAGGTAGATTGAAACCCGTAAACGCAGTACGACCCCATTGCTCGGTGAAATGCTTTCTAAACTGGATATTTCAAGGGGCCTTCGATGCGGCTTGTTTCAAAACGGTCGAATTCGCTCAAGGACACGGCGCGCAACATCCGCGAGACCGGCGAGTTTACCCTCCATATCTGCGGCAACGTTCTGGTAGACCAGATGGAGGTCTGCGCCATCAAGTTCGGGCCCGAGGTCGACGAGATGGAGAAGGCTGGCCTGGCGACGGTCCCTGGCCAGATGGTGCGCAATCCGCGCATCCTGGCGGCCTCAGCCGCACTCGAATGCCGTCGCCACACGACATTGCAGGTCGGCCCTGCGCGGGAAATCATTCTGGGGAAGGTGATTGGAGTTTTTGTCCGCTCTGATGCGGCCAACACCTCGAAGCTGCATATCGACTAGCAAATAATAGATGCGGTCAGCCGTATGGGCGGCCACGCCTACGCCCGAACACGCGAGTAGTTCGATATCAAAACGTTGACGCCGCAAGAGTGGGAAAATCGTAAGACCGAAGCAACACTCGCGGCGGAGTGACCGGGGCTTCTAACTTCTGAAGAGCCGCCGGTTGCTTGTTATGGAAAAGAAGCAAGAGTTCATTACGACGGATCTTTTCGATCTCGTGAGAGATACATTACTATTATGTTAAATAGGCGTGTTGACGTAAAATCGAACTTTTTCTGAACGTTGATGATAGGGGCTATGCGTCAGCGATTCATATCCCTTCAAGAGCCCGGGCTCCCAATTGTCCATTGCCAACTGGGCTGGGAATTTGGCAGATCACATGTGATGCTCGACCTTGCAATAGTTTCAGCAAAAACAGGTCTATTGAACTTTCTAGCGAAAAACGGCTTGTCCTGGCTGGCTAAACCCGGCCGCAGCATGCCAATTTCAAGATTGAAATGCCAAACTAAAATCCACACTGAACGACAAGCAGGGCGGAGATTGCCAGCCTGATCGGGCGATCCGCGGTCTCCATGGAACGAGAGCCGACAGGGGAGGGAAGTCCGCCATCATCCGACAGATTAGGTGAAGGCAGCTTCGCGGCTGAGCTAGCCAAAATCGATGCAGCTCTTGATCGCTCAGCGCGAGTGCTCGAAAGTAGACGAGCGTGAACGCTACATGCAAAGGGCGGGTCGTCGCTGGTGTCACTCGGTCGGATCGAGACGATCAGGTTGACGCTGTCTTTTACGGGACGCTCGTTGGAAGCGCGGATAAGCGCCGAAGGATGTAATCGACGGATATGCGTCCCGGACCCCAGGCCATGATGGCGAGAGCCATGGCCGCCCATGTGATGTGGATAGGCCATCCGTCCGGCACAGTGAGCTCTACGATCAGCGTCATGAAGAGCAAGCCCAAACCGGCAAATCGCGTCGCAAATCCGAGGACGAGTAGGATTGGAAAGGTGATTTCCCCGCAGCCAGAAAGGAAAGCCATCGCTGTTGGAGCTGGAAACGGGTAGGGGCCACCTGGAAGGTGCAGCATGAACTCATCGGTGAACAGGGTAACAGCCGTGTCGCTCAGTTGAAGAAAGCCATCCCACTTCAATATCCCGGATCGCCAGAACGGAACCGCTAGGGCCACCCTCAGCACAAGCTGGACAAAGGAGGGTTGCGCAATCGCGCGGACGATCTGGCTCGTCTTGTCGACGAGGCGCAAAATAGGGCGAAGTCTTTCAGCCGCCGAAATTGATTGGTTCGTGCTACTCATGAGGTCGCTCCAAAGTCGAGGCCAGTGAACGCACCGGCGGTGAACATGCCGGAAATGCTGGCGGGAAGGTCAAAATTGGGGGCGCTCGCCATCGCGGCCGCAGCCGCGGTGGCGAGCGTCTGCCCGCTGATCAATGCAGTCAGAAAAACCGCCCCGCCTTCCGGGAGGTGACGAACCTCGACCTCGTTTTCCGGGCGCGTGATGAGGGCATCTTCGGCTTCGGTCGCGTCGATCGGATCAACAGGGTCCGTGCTGCGATTGGCAGAGAATATGGTGAGTGCGGCATATCGCGATCTCACTACCCGCGTTGCCGGATGGGACCTGAAGGTAAGTTCGCCGAGATGTTCCGGCGGGACAATAGAAAGCCTCTCGGCCGCAAGCGGGATGGCATCCGCCGCGTGATAGGCATCGAGCCAGGCCCGCTCGATGCGTGCCGTATCGGCGAGCCAGGGCATTCCCCGCGCGTATTCATAACGTTCGATGAAGGCCGGAAACTCGCGCCCATATTCGAAAAGGAGAGGCGAAGTCGGCGGCGTTGCCCGCACATGAAACCGAGCCATGGCACGAAAAAATTCGACACCAGTGATACGTTGCACGACCGGATAAATCGCGGCGAGCGAGTCGATAAGACTGACCGTGACGTTGTTGCGATAAACGTTGTAGCGCTTGACCGCAGCCTTCCCGTTCGGACCCGCGACCACATCAGGCGTTTGATGATCTGGATCGACGAGGGCTGAGGAAAAGGCGTCTGCGTAGGTCGGACGCTGGCGCATATCATGTCGTGAAAAGCGGCTAAGCTGCATGGTTCTTATCCAGAGAAGAGAACCCGACGTATTGGTCCAGAATGCGCTGCGCGGCTGTCGCCTCGGCCTTGAGCACAGGCCAATCGGGAATGTTGCTGTCCCACTCGATGAGCGTCGGGACGGGTCCGCATTTCTGAATGACGATTTCGTAAAGCTTCCACACCGCATTGGCGACCGGGCCGTCGTGGCTGTCAATAAGAAGAAGTTCGCCCTCGTCGTCGGCTTGCTCGGCGTGACCCGCGAGATGGATTTCTCCAACTTTGGCAAGCGGGAAGTTCGAAAGATAGTCGAGGGCTGAAAAACCGTGGTTGGTTGCCGATACGAATACGTTATTGACATCGAGAAGGAGACCGCAACCGGTCATCCGCGCTATGGCGCGGATGAAGTCGGTTTCGCTCATCGTGGATTCACGGAACATCACATAGGTTGATGGATTCTCAAGGAGGATCGGACGCCCAATTTCTTCCTGCACCTCGTCGATATGCGCGCACACCCTCGAAAGCGTTTCGTTGGTATAAGGCAATGGAAGCAAGTCATTGAAGAACGTGTTTTCGTGTGTCGACCAGGCCAAATGCTCGGACACGAGCGCAGGCTCGTAGCGCTCAACGAGCGACTTGAATCGTCCGAGGTGTTCGCGATCGAGCGGCTGTGGGCCTCCGATCGACATGCAGACGCCATGGAGTGACACAGGGTTGTCCTGACGGATCGTTTCGAGTGCTCGATGCGGGGGGCCACCGGCCCCCATGTAGTTCTCGGCATGGACCTCGAAGAAACCCTTGGACTTCCCGTCGGCCATAATCGCCGGAAGATGCTCGTGCTTGAAACTCGTCCCGGCCTGCCCGACGATTGCATGATCCGGAAAGCGGAAAGTGTTCGCCGTCAGCCCGGTGTTCTGATTGAAGCTCGAGGTCATTGCGTTTCTCCGCTTTCCGGGGCTGTTATGGTGGCGATCAGATCGGCTTCAGCGAGCCGTGCTTGCCGCCCGGCACCACGATCGACTCGCAGGTGCCACCCTGCACGAACTTCCAGGAATTGCCCTGGAAATCGACGGTCGAGGTACCTTGGCAGGTGGTGCCAGGACCAGCGGCGCAGTCGTTCTGGCCCTTGAGGGCAACACCGTAGCACTTCACCTTGTGAGCGGAGACGGCGGCCTGCTCTTCGGCCTTGGTCAACGGGGCAGCGACGGCGATAGAGGCTAGCGCACTTGAAACGGCACCGGCGAGTATCAATGAGCTGATTGCGGACTTTGCAGACATTCGGTTACTCCTTGTTGGATTGTGCCTCGAATAAGCGGCACGATAGGTCTTCGTGAGTTTGACGTCTTTCGTTACAAAAAAAATGCTCACGGAGTCGTGAGCGTCCTTCAGGCCGCTTCGTGTGCTCGAACAACGGGGAAGTCGACGTCGGTCTTGGCAACTTCGTTGACGTAGTTCGTCAGCGTGTTGAGCGCGACGTGCAGAACAATCTCGATGATCTGCGCATCGTCATAACAGGCGGCGCGAACGCTCTGAAGTGCAGCGTCGCTGATATGCCCACGCTCGCGCGTGACCGTCGCAGCGAACTTCACCGCCGCATCGGCCTTGGGATCGTTCGAGGCGCCATTACGATTGGCAGTGATTTCGGCGTCATCGAGTTTTGCGAGATTCTTGCCGAGGTAAGTGTGAGCTGACAGGCAATAATCGCACCCGTTGATCTGCGCCACTGCGATGGCGATCCGTTCGCGCGTCGGCGCCGGTAGCTGGCCTTTTCCGAGTGCACCGAGGAGGCCGAGATAGCCCTCGATCGAGGCTGGGCTGTTGGCGACGAGACGGAATAGATTCGGGACACTGCCGAGTTGCTTTTTCGCAGCTTCGAGAAAGGGCTGAGAGGAAGACGGGGCGGCGTCGATGGAAGCCGGGATGGCGATGCGGGACATAGCTTTGTGTCCTTATTCTGGGGCAGGCGACATTGCCTGCCGTTTTTTTATGTGCTTCCGCATTTGATGAATATTGCGGTTCTCTGGAACTTAATCTTCCAGAAATCGGGAGATTAATCGCGGAGATAGCGGTCTTTTCTCCAGCGATTCCGGGGATACCAGCTGGTCTCCTGTCGACCGTCAGCGCCATTCGCCACGCGGCTGTTTTTGCTGCTGGTGATAAAGCAAGGCCAGTCGGCTCGACTGCGCGAGCCGAGTCGTTCAAGTCCGGGTATGCAGCGGTGAATGGTGAAAAGGCAGGGCCCGGAAGCTGTGGGATCCTCAATCAGAGCGATTTCGCGAGTGCGCTGGCGACAGTTGCCAATTGGACGCCGTTCGGATCCGCCAGATCGGTTAGGATCGAGAAGTGTCTCCGCCCAGGAAGCGATAGAAATGAAGCGGTCTCGCCGCCCGCTTTACAAGCGTCGGCGTAATCCTCCGATTGGCGTATCAGCTCGGGAAGTTCATCGGCCCCGACGGAGACGATCAAGGGAGCGCCCGGTTCGATTTTGCGGAGCGGACTAAATCGCGCGATCTCCTGCGGCGTCAATTGGAGTTTGTCGTTAAGCCAACACTGCGCGATTGGCTCCAGGTCAAACAATGCGCTAATCGTCATCGTCAGAGTGATCGCAGGGTGACTTCGGTAGAGGGCCGCCAACTGTCCGCCAGCGGAATGACCGCAGAGACAGACCGGCCGCCCGCCGAAACCGATATCGCTCCCACTGTTCTGCAGAAACTCGATCATCAATCCGATTTCACCGACGATCTCGGTCATGGACGCGTCCGGAGCTAGCGTATACTCAGCAAGCACGACATTAAATCCACATTCCAGCGCTCCTTTTGCAACGAATGCCAGATCTTCTTTTGTGTAGTTTTGCCAGTATCCGCCATGGACGAACAAGAAAGTGGGCGCGTCCGCGCGGTCGCCCGTTAGCCAGTCAAAACGCTGGCGGGGTCGAGGGCCGTATGCGATATCGCGCCGAGCGTCGACATTGCGATAAAGCGCATCACCCTGTTCCTTGAAGCGAGCCATCATGGCCAAATAATCCGGCTCCGCCCGGACATTGTTATACGCCAAGTCAAGGGCGGAGCGGTCCATGCGACGATAGGGAAGAAAAGCCATCTATCCGAATTCCTTTGGCCACCTTGAGGTACATTTCCTCCGCGTTTGGTGGCCGTAAACGATCGGTTAGAGACTCGGAATCCTGAGCCGTGATCAGCCGGGATGCTTCGCCATGAAATCGCGGATCAGCCGCGCGATCTCGTCGTTCTTTTCGTCCATTGCGAAATGGCCCGCATCCAGCAGGTGGATTTCAGCATCGGGCAGATCGCGCTTGAACGCCTCGCCGCCCGGCGCCGTGAACGACGGATCATTTGCACCCCACGCGACCAGCGTGGGCGGCTTGTGATCGCGGAGCCACGCTTGCCATTTTGGATAGGAGGCGACATTGGTCCGATAATCGTAGAGAAGATCTGATTGGATTTCGCGCTGACCCGGCTGGGATAGATGCGCGTATTCATCCGTCCAGGTGTCGGGGTTGTAGCGCTCGGGATGCGACGTGCCGGCGAGATGGCGGCCCTTCGTTGCTTCGAACGACAGAAACGCGTTGACCACCTCGGGATGCTCTTTCGGATTGGCCCAATATTCGGCGATCTTCGCCCATTTGGGGCCTAGGCCGTCCTTATAAACATTGCCGTTCTGGGTAATGAGCGCGTGAAGTCGCTCGGGGTGCATCAGCATGATGCGAAACCCGACTGGCGCGCCATAGTCGTGAATGTAAAGCGTGTAATTATTGATCTTCAGTGTTTCGAGCAGGTCGTCGGTCGTCTTCGCCAGGTGGTCGAACGTATAGGTGTAGCTTGACGGTGGCGGCGCATCGCTCTGACCGAAGCCTGGAAAATCCGGCGCGATCAGATGGTAGTGCGTAGCGAGCAACGGAATGAGGGTATCGAACTCACGCGACGAAGATGGGAAGCCGTGGAGGAGCACGATGGTCGGCGCATCCTTGGGTCCGGCTTCGCGGTAGAAAACGCCTACGCCGTCTACCTGCACACGATGGTAGGTCGTACTTGATGACGTGGACGCCATCGGCTCGGCCCTAGCCGCCTGCGCGGCGAAAAGGCTCGCGGCCACCGCCGCTGCCAATACAATCGGTTTTCTCATCAAATCGCTCCTGCGTTGACAGTTTGGTTTCGGACATGCCCCTGAGCCAGGCGAACAGCGTCCTGTTTGGCGCGTTCGAGGTCAGCGGCAGCGTCGCTTGTCAGGAGCGTCGGCTGAAAGCGCACCTCGTCGATCGCTGATATGCCCGCCTGGTTCAGCCAGGCACGCAAGTAGGTCGAATGGTGATCCACCCCGAAGGCGGGCGACGGCGAAGTCGGCGCAAATGCACCAGACGTTAGGACTAGCGTCGCCTGCTTGTTTTCCAGCAGTCCGAAATAGCCGGTTTCCGGCTTCAATCCGAAAAGAAGACCAGGCTGGTGGATGATGTCGATATACTGCTTCAGCCGGTAGGGAATGCCGCCATTCCACATCGGCACCGCGAAGAGGTAGCGGTCGGCGGAGATGAAGCGATTGGCAATGCCGACGATCTGATCCCAGGCGGTTTGCTGGATGGCGTTTTGATCGTTGCCCAGTATGACGTTAAGTTTTGCTGCAGCCTTATCGCCGTCGAAAGCCGGTAAGTTCGTGTCCCAAAGGTCGAGTCTGTCAATTTCGAGCCTCGGGTCTCCGGCCTGGAGAGTCTTGAGGTAGACGTCGGCAATCTCGATCGATTTGGAATCCGTGCCGCGTGGCGACGCTTGCACGAACAACAGCTTGGTCATGGGTTATCTCCTTGGAATATTGTGATGTTAACGGCACAGGCCGAGGTCGCTCAAACCCGGGTGGTCATCAGGATGGCGGCCAAGCGGCCACCGGAATTGTGATCAGCGTCTGCGATCGGAAGGTCATTGATGCAGGCGAACCGCCGGTGCATCAGGCCGTCCGGCGCGAATTCCAATCCTCGTTGCCATAGCTTCGGAACCAGTTGCCGCTGTCGTCATGTCATTCATAGGCGCAGCGGACGGCAATGCGGTTTCCGGAGAACGCCCAGAGCTCCTTGATCAGACGGTAGTCGAGCTCCTTGCTCCACTTGCGCGTCAGAAACGCGACGACCTCGCCGCGACCATTGACGAATTCGGACCGGTTGCGCCAAGCCGTGTCCGGGGTATAGGCGAGCGAAACTCTTTTGGGATCCCTGTTATTCCAGCCATCTTCGGCAATGCGGACTTTTTCAGTGGCGGTCGCTTGGGTGAATGGCGGAAAGGGTGGTCGGCTCATCGTGCTTGCTCGTTCTATGGCGGATGTCATCCGCATAGATAGAACGCAAATAAAGGACGCAGAATACGTGATAGTTGGAACGCTACCTCCCATTTCGTGGAAGGGGTAACCAGCATCAAACGTCGAATTGAATTACGGCGTCCTTTTGCTCAAAGCTCAGTTGAGATCTTGACGACCTTCCCGGTCTTTCGACCCTGGAGTGTCTCTGATCCTTGAAGCGTGTCCTCTTCGCCCGCGAGATGGTTCTCCGCACCGCGTTTTGGGCCGATTTGCGATAGAAGCGCGCGCAACCGGGGAGTCATGAAGTCGAGGAACGCTCGGAGCTTGAGTGGGATCATTCCTCCGCCTCGATAGACCAGGCTTACGGGTATCGGAGGCGGCTCGAACTCCTCGAGCACGATGACGAGTTCGCCTTTCCTGACGGCGTCTTCGATTTGATAAGAAAGAACGCGCGTCACACCGGCTCCGAGTTTTGCCGCGTTGATCGACGCTTCCGCCGTTGTCGCGACAAACCTCGAATGAACGGGCACGGTGATCGGGGCTCTTGCGATGCCAAAGCTCCACGACAGCGGATTGGACTGCCCTTCGAATGTGACGCAAGGGAGCTGGCTTAAATCGGAGGGGCGTCGGGGCAGACCGTGTTTTTCGAAATAGGCTGGACTACCGCACACCACGCGCCGGATTTCGCCGACCTTTGTCGCCATAAGGGTGCTATCGGGAAGCAGGCTTATGCGTAGGGCTGCGTCGATGTGCTCATCGAGGAGATTGGTGATGTGGTCGCCGAGCGTCAGTCGTACGTCCACCTCTGGATAAGCGTCGAGAAAGTTGACGATGATAGGGACCATATGCAGGCGGCCGAAGACAATGGGGGCTGTGACAACCAGATCGCCACGTGGCGCAACGTATTCGCCGGCAGCAGCACGCTCTGCTTCGTAGATCTGCTGAAGGATATGTCTGCTCGCTTTGAAATATGCTTCGCCCGCGTCCGTCAACGTCAACTTCCGGTTCGAGCGGTTCAGAAGCTTGGTTTTCAGATGCGCTTCGAGATAGGATACCTTCCTGCTCACGGTGGCCAGCGGAACGCCCAGGCTCCGCCCGGCCGCGGAGAGGCTGCCCTTTTCGACGATGGTGACCAGCAACTTCATTGCCTCGATTCGATCCATGCAACTCTCACATTCCGGAAGCGTTTTACTGGAACAGTACACTTGCATTGTGCATGTTGATGCTGGCGAACGTGCCGCCGCTCAGCTTGGTCCACGTCCAGATTTTCGGGGGTGTATAGTCAGAGGAGCTCGTCATTTTGTTCTCCGCCACGTCTTCGGTCAGCTCACGCTGCGGGCGGATAGTTCGATGGGAAGAGAGAGCGCTTGGTCTCTTCATCATTCACTGTTTTGAACGTGTGGTTCTTGCCGACTGCGCGTGCCCGTGCGACCGCCGGGCGAGCGTCCACTGTTTGAAACAACCGCTTCAGATTCGGATAGGGACCGAGAGGATCTTCCGCGCCTTTGCGCACCCGAGAGGCACGGTCCAGCCAGCCCCAGGCCGAGATGTCTGCAATCGTGTAGTCGTCGCCGACGATGTAGGCCCTGCCTTCGAGGTGATCGTTCAACACCTGATAGTGCCGTTCGGCCTCCCTGCGATAGCGATTGACGGCGTAGTCGAGTCCTTCGGGGGCGGTGAATTGGAAATGGACGGCCTGGCCTGAGAACGGGCCGAGGCCCGACGCCAAAAAGAGCAACCACGACAGAAGCTCGGGACGATCCTCCGGTTTGCCGACGAACTTGCCGGTCTTTTCCCCGAGGTAGATCAGGATCGCGGTCGAGTCGAACAGGCGAGCTTCTTTGCCACCAGGGCCCTCGGTGTCGATGATTGCCGGCACCTTGCCATTGGGATTGATGGCACGGAACGACGGCGAGTGCTGTTCGCCCTTGCTGGTGTCGACGGGGACGGTCTCATAGCGAAGACCTGCCTCTTCAAGGAAGAGGGCCACTTTCGCGGGGTTTGGCGTCGGATGAAAATAGAAGCGAATCATATGTCTCTCCTTTAGATTTTGACGGATGAATGCACGGGTGATGGAGTAGGCCCGGAAGCCAGCAGAACCCCGATGACGATGACGGCGATCGACAGCTCCTTGCTAAAAGAGGGTGTCTCAGCAAGAACCGGAACCGCGAGCATCGCTACGGCTGCTGGCAGGAGCGCGATAATGGCGCTTGCTGCCGAAGGGGCTAGCTGTGAGACAGCGCGGTTGAACGAGAATATCGCGAAGTAGGCCGCCGACCAAATGCAAATGAGAGCGGCGGTCTGCGTCACGGTTAGACCGCTTGCGCGAAATACCGGCGTGTAAACGGCCCATAAGCCCCCGGCGCCGGCCAACGCCGCGACGCCTGTCGGATCCGGCGCACCTCGATTGAGCGCCGTGGCGGAAAGCAGGCATGCTAATCCCACGACAATTGCGGCATAGCTGATCCATCGCATAGCGCCTTGCGATTGCCCAATGAACATCCACCCGAAGATGCCCGCAAAGACCGGGATTATCGTCGGCGCAATTGAAGCCGCGTCTGCAGACGGCGTAAGCCGTAGGCCGAGCGCGACGAGGAGGACAAAAGGAACGCCCCAGAGCATGGAAAAGACTAATCCCTGTCTCCATGCCGCCCACGGGAGTCGCGACGATCCACGCATGATTGTCGGAGCAAGAAGAAGTGCTCCCACGCCGAAGCGCAAAGCCGTGATATCCCAAATGCGGAGTTCGCGTATGACGCTAAACCGCGTTGCCACAAACCATCCGGAGAAGATGATCACCGACAGGCCCGCCCAAACGAAACCGGTGAGCCGCCTCAGGCCTGATGACGAGGCGAAGTCACCTTCGGCTATTGCTTCCGTGGCCGAGACCTCACTGTTCGCCATGCGTCATATTGCCCTCAGCGAACCCAACGCGGCTAAAATTTTCTCGGGCTCAAGGCGCTGTGTGTAGTCGACGTCGATATGGGCAAGCTTGACGCGGCCATCGCGGGCGACGACGTAAGTCGACGGCACTGGGAGCTCCCAACTATCGTCGCCGTTGATGTCGGGAAGCGCCTTGTTGACGGAACGCAGTGCCGCTCGGAGTTCGTCAGCTAATGAATAGACAAGGCCGAAGCTACCCGCCACGCGATTTCCCACATCGCTGAGGACGTTAAAGGTGAGGGCGTTCACCTCTGCTGTCGATAAGGAGCCGTCAGGCGCCTGAGGAGATATCGCGACGAGGCTTGCTCCGGCGGCAATGATCTGTGGAAGGATAGCCTGGTAGGCCCGCAGCTGAATATTACAATAAGGGCACCAGCCACCACGATAGAAAGTGATCACGGTCGGGCCCTGTACCAAGAGCGTCGAAAGCGACACAGAGCCGCCCTTGGCATCCGATAGTGAAAAGTCAGGAGCAATGTCGCCTTCGGTGATCGCATTGTCGCGTGCGAAGCTTTGGCGGAGTTCTTCAATTTTTGTGGCGTAGAACTCGACGCGTCCTGCCGGCGCAGATTGCGCAAACTGAGCCTTGAAGGCATCGAGGTCTTGTTTCAGTCCCATGTGGCTTTCCCCCCGGGGCTTGCATTTCGGCAAAAACTGACGAAATTGAGTTTTATTACGTTCGTTCTAGAATGCAATCTCGTTACAATCATGGCACGGTAAATTCTGAGAGAGGTCTGGACGGACGAGAACATGGCAAGGCCGCGAGAATTTGAAGAGAGTGCGGTGCTCGATGCCGCTATGGAATGTTTCTGGAGCCGCGGCTACGAGGCCACGTCGATGCGCGACCTTGTTGACAGGACAGGCATCACCGGAGCGAGTTTGTATAACGCCTTCGGCGACAAGCGCGCGATCTATCAGCGAGCGCTTGATCGTTACGTCGAGGGGAGTGTTGTCGCTCGCCTGGCGCGCTGTGAAGAATTTCCTTCGCTCGATGCGATCGTTGCCTTTTTCGACGATATCGTGTCGCGATCCGTCGAGGATCCTGCCCGGAAGGGATGCATGCTTGTGAACGCTGCGCTGGACGTCGCACCCCATGATGACGAGTTTCAGCGAGTCGTCGCCGAGGTGCTCATGCGCATCGAGGATTTTTTCCGGCGATGCGTCCGGAAAGGGCAAGAGCAGGGCGCGATCACGTCGTCGATGTCAGCTGATGAGTTGGCCCGACACCTGCTGGGTGTTTTGCTTGGGGTTCGGGTGCTCGCACGTGTCCGTCCAGACCGGACATTGCTCGAGGGAGTGGTACGTCCGGCGATCGAGCTTCTTCAGCTGGGCGCGCGCAGATGACGCGGGCGTCACCAACGCAACAACCTTGCACCGACGAAGTAGGACACGCCTGCCACGATAAATGAGGCGAGCGGATACCAGTTGGCAACGAACAACGGGCTGTCGTCGATGGAGTTGGCCGCATAGAAAGGCGCGGTGAATGCCGCGCGCTGCCAGCCCGGCAGCTGCGCCCATAAGTCCCGGTTTAGAGGGAGCGCCTCTGCGAAACGCAAGAAATATGCAGATCAGGGGACCGACCGACAGAAGCGGGATGACTGTTACACACACCCGGGTGTGTTGTGGCCAATGAGATTAACTGCCCACGATCGGGACGGCAGAACATCAGTTCCACGACAACCGCACGCAATAGGATCAGCGGATTGATCAATAAGCTCCAGGACCTGCGCTTGCTTGCATCGCCGGGGCGCGCAAAACTGATGACCGCGCAGATGGCGGTTGCCGCCAACGTCAATGTGACCACGCATTTGAAGAGAAATCTGACAGATGTGAGCGGCGACGAAATATCAGGACGAAAGGCGAGGAAATGACGAACATCACATACGCGAGAGCTGCGCCGCAGGGCACCGCAGATGAGGGAGCACCTCGAACGCAAGCTGAAGGGAAAGCGTTCGCTCTGGTAGCGACCGAACACGCCTGTCGCAAGCTGGCTCGAGGATGCTCCAATCTGCTCGGCGAATTCAAGGATTTCCTCAGCCGCATCTGTCAGCCGATAGCTGGAGGGGCCACTTCTCGAACATTTGCGTTCCAAGGCGCCTTCCAATTGGGCGGTGCGCCGTAGCACGGTGTAATGATCGACCTCGAGACGCTCGGCGGCCGAGCCTTCGTTTGCGACAGCAAGGAAATAACGGACGTCATTCCAATCAATCATCTATCCGGATCCTGCGCAGCCGCAGGCCTGAAGGCGAACCCATCAGAAGCTAAGCAACAGGATTAGCACCGATGGTTTGAGTTTGCACCGGCATATAGGGTTCAAAACGACGCCTTGCCAATGGATGCGCCGCCATCGACATGAAGCGTCTGGCCGGTGATGAAGGCGGCCTCGTCCGAAAGGAGAAAGGCGATGGCTGCGGCAATTTCGTCCGGCTTTCCGAAGCGGCGCATCGGCACGCTTGAGAGATAGCGAGCCTCTCCCTCGCTGCCGGCCGGATTGTTTTGCCGGAACAGCTCGGTTTCCGTCGGCCCTGGCGAGACGGCATTGACGGTAATGCCCAAGGAGGCGACTTCCAGCGCCCAGCTTCGAGTGAAACTGACAAGGGAGGCCTTGGCGGCGGCATAGCTGGTACGCTCGATGCTACCGAGCACTGTAAGGCTGGAGATATTGATGACGCGGCCCCAGCCTCTGGATTTCATGCCAGGCAAAGTGGCCTGCACCGCGATGAGGGCCGGATGCAGATTGACCCGCATTACCTCTTCGCGCGTCGAGATTGTGATCGCGCCGAGCGGTTCCGCCCGCACCAGCCCGACATTGTTCACAACACCGTCGATGCTATTCTCGCGAACAATTTCCACGAGCTTGTCTCTCGATGCAGGATTGCCAAGGTCCATGCGCTCGAAGCGGCCGGGGAAATCGTCAACGGCGTTGCGTGCAATACCGACGATATCGTGTCCTTGTCCAGCGAGGCGCTTGGCGAGGGAAAGGCCGATACCCTTGCTGGCGCCGGTGATCAGGAATGTTCTCTTCATGGCAATTCCCCTCGGCCCCGCTTCATCCGAGCAGGGCCGTTTCAAGATTTCGATCAGGCGACCTGCGAGGTGGCGCGGCGCAGTGCCGGTAGCATGTCTTCCGGCTCGGGGCGGCGCGTGTAGTCCGGGTTCACCTCTGCGTAGAGAATGACACCATCCTGGCCGACCACGTAACGGGCCGGCATCGGCAGTGTCCAGCTTGGATCACCGTTGAAGGCCGGCAGGTCGTTCTTCAGTGACTTGTAGAGTTCGATGAGGTAATCCGGCATTTCAAAGCGCAAGCCGAAGGCGGCTGCGACATGATTGCGCGGGTCCGACAGGATCGGGAAGGTGAGATTATTCTGGCGCACCGACTTGCGGCTGTTCGCCGGGTTCTGCGGCGAGATTGCGACGAGTTTGGCACCGAATTCCTCGAACTGCGGAAGCGCTTCTTGCAGGGCTTGGAGCTCCATGTTGCAATAGGGGCACCAGACACCGCGGTAAAAGCTGATGACGAGCGGGCTGTGGGCGAGTAGGTCGGCGGACGAGACCGTGGTGCCGTCCGGATCGGAGAGCATGAAGGCAGGCAGACTATCTCCGGCTTTCAGAGCATGTTGGGCAGCACCGGAGGCGATCAGTTCCGCGGTGGCGCGGTGCATCGTCTCGATGACCGAATAGGGGACGTTATAAGGTGTTTTGCCGGCTTCGAAATCAGCCTTGAAGGCGTCGAGCCTTGATTGCAGGGTCATGTTATCTCTCCTTGGTTTGACGGACAAATTTGCGCGATCAGCCGTTGGCGGCCATCAAGCGGGCGACTTCGGCGGCGCTGATGCCTTCGAGAGCCAGGCCGTAACCGGCGCCCTCGTCAATGATGCGACGCAGCTTCTGGGTGAGCGCGATGCGGGTGTAGCGGCTGGTGAGAGGCGGCAGGGCTGCCAGTCCCTCGGCGATCTCATGGGCGCGAGAGAGCAGGTTTCCCGCCGGCAAGATTTCGTTCACTGCTCCCCATTCCTTGGCGGTCGCTGCGTCGAGCACCTGGCGCGTGAGGATGAAGTAGCGGCCACGCACGCTGCCGACTACCTCCGGCCAGAGCAGATTGACGCCGTCGCCGGGCACGATGCCGAAGTCGAAATGCGGCTTGTCCTGGAAGACGGTTTCCGGTGTGGCAAGGACGATATCGGCCAGCAGCGCATATTCCGAATGCAGTAGGACCGGGCCGTTTAGCGCGGCGATCAGCGGCACCTCGATGTCGAGGATGTTCATGAGGACTTTCTTGCCCTCGCGGTAGATCTTGTCGTAGCCGTGCGGCGAGAAGAAATCGAAACCCTCGGGACTAATCGCGTCCATGAAGGCATCGCCGGAGCCGGTCAGGATGACGACGCGGTTATCCGGGTCGGAGCCGATTGCGTGGAAGAGGTCGACGAACTGTTCGTGGGTATGGCCGTTGAAGACGAGCTTGTCGCCGTTTGTATGCAGCGTGACTTCAAGGACGCCACTCTCGGATCGCGTGAGGCGAGCATTTGCAAACGCATTCCTGTAGGTGTCGAAGCGGGACATGGTGGTTCTCCGGTGTTCGGATTGGAAAGCGGAAAGGAAAGTCAGGCGGCCGGGACAAGGGCCTCGACGCGGGCGATGGCGCGCTGAACGGCGGGGCGGGATGCGACCTGCTCGTACCAGTGGGAAAGATTAGGCCGGCCGTCGAGCGTCAGACCGGGGAACTGGCGCCGCCACAGCCAGCCGAAATGGGCGATGTCGGCGATCGTGAAGCTGTCGCCTGCGACGAAGGCTTGGCCGGCGAGCCTCTTGTCGAGCAGGCTGAGGATCCGTTCGGCTTCTCCGGAAAAGCGTGACTCCGCGACCGGCTGCGGCTCGGGCGACGAATGTTTGAAGAAGCCGGCATTGCCGAAGGCGGGGCTTAAGCCCGAGGCGTGGAAGAAGAGTTGTTCGAAAACGCGGGCGCGATCTGGGCCACTTTCCGGCAAAAGCTTGTCCGTCTTCTCGGCGAGATAGACGAGAATGGCGGCACTTTCGGTCACAACCAGCCTGTCGCCATCGGTGTCGTCCACCAGCACCGGAACCTTGCCGTTCGGATTGAGAGCGAAGAATGCCGCTTGCCGCTGCTCGCCCTTGCGAACGTTGACTGGCTTCAATTCGTAGGAAAGTCGCATTTCTTCGAGGGCAATCGGCACCTTTACGCTGTTCGGCGTGGCGAAAGCATAAACTTCAATCATCGTCATCTCCATCGACTGTCTTTGTCGTTAGAGCTGTTATGATCATTCCAAGGACGTTGTGGCAGCCGCCTTCAAGCGATAATGCTTATTCCGAAGGAGAATAGGCAATGGACAGGCTACAAGCGATGACCGCGTTCGTGCGGGTTGTGGAAACCGGTTCCTTTTCGGAGGCGGCCCGCCAGATCGGTGTCGGCCAGCCGGCGATCTCGAAGACGATCGCGCAACTGGAGGACAGGCTCCGGGTCCGCCTGCTTATCCGATCGACCCACGGCCTGACGCCCACCGATGCCGGGATGCGTTTCTTTGAGCGCGCCAGGACGGCGATTCAAGAGGCGGACGAGGCGGAACTGGAAGCGCGGGGAGCCGGGGTGGGGCTGTCTGGCCGCCTGCGCGTCTGCGCTGCGACAACCTTTGCCAGACTGATGGTCGTCCCCAAACTTCCCACCTTCATGGCGGCCCATCCGGAACTGGAGGTGGACGTGATCCTCGACGATCGCATTATCGACCTCGTTACCGAGGGGATCGATGTCGCGCTGCGGATGGGGGAGCTTGCCGATTCCTCGGCCGTCGCACGGCGCATCGCATCCAGCCGCCGCTCGGTCATCGCGACGCCGGGCTATCTTCGGCAGCACGGTATTCCGCTCGTCCCGGCAGATCTCGCCACCCACCCGGCGGTCGTCTACAGCCAGCTCGGCAATAGTTGGACCTTCCGCAAGCAGGGGACGGAGGCCTCTGTTGCCGTGTCAGGCAGGGTCCGTTTCAGCGCCGCGGAGGGAATCCGGGCCGCGGTCCTTGCCGACATGGGCCTAGCCGTTGCCTCCGACTGGATGTTCGGCCCGGAACTGGAAACCGGAACCGTCGTCCGCCTATTGGAAGACTGGGAACTGCTGCCGCTCGACCTGTGGGCGGTATTCCCGACCGGCAGGCTGGCGAGCGCCAAGGCCCGTGCGTTCGCGGACTTCGTGGAAGGATTCATGAGTCGATAGTTTTGAGGGGGAACGCAGGACTGTGTCGGACCAGAATCTGGACGCGTTTGACAGGATCATATTGGGGACCATCAGCGTTGTTAAGCATGTCGTAAGACATCGACGAGCACGTAAGTGTTGAAATGAAGCCCAGGCAGATGGCAAGGATGGCAACGAGTTGAAACCTTTCCGGCATATGCATAACGCCCCGTGACAAGTTGCCTTTCCGGCGACGGCTGACGCTTTAAGCAGGACGCTTCGCAACCATTTCGACAGGCCAGGTTCCAAAGGACCAAAACGTTCGGTAAACGGATGGATTTCAAATATCTGCTATCGATGAACGCTATCTAAGCAGCCAAGCAAAGGCACGGCGCAGTTCCTGGGTACCGTCAGTTTCATACCATCGTCCGTGTGCCAGAATAATGCGCTGCGGATTCCATTCGATCATCTGTTCGACAACGGCTTTGAGCCTTCCACGATTTCGCAGGAATGTCATTCTCATGTCCCTGGGTATGCTCCCATGAGGATCTTGCACGCCACCGAACCATGTCAGCCAGCACATGAGAAAACCATTGAGCCGACAAAGCTCAAAGTTTTCGATGAGGTCGGTGAGCACCAATGTACGGCTAGTAAGATGGAAAAACTCGATCTCAGTCATGAAACTACTTTCCACAGGTAGGGTCATGAGTTCCTGATCCCAAGGGTAACCGTTCGTCGACGACAGCGCATGCGCAGCAAAATTGATGCGTCCCTTGGACTGTTCGCGGATATGCGGAGCAAGATAGATTTGCGCGCGCGGATAGGCATCTTTCCAATCGGGGATCCACCAATAATGAATGCGGTTCGGCCCCACGATCCAGCGCGGAGCGCCCAAAGCTTCCAGTTCCTTCTTTAGATGGGGGGATAGAGCCGTCGGCGAATGAAGGAAGAGTCCACCAGCAAGCCTGATCACAGTCATTCGCGTCGGAAATGCCATCTTTGGCCATGGCATGCCAAATCGAATGAGTGGGCCGTCCACAATCCAAATATTCTCGGTAACCGGCTTCAGGACGCCAATCGGCGGATAGGTTCCCTGGGCGTCACGAGACAAAGCTGCTCCTCCTTGCGCCTGACTTCATTAAACGAACGCGAGTATTCCTGAACTCTAGCCGTCCAGCGGCGGCTTGGTCGCCCCCAGGTGCAGGAAATTACTGATCGTCATGGCACTTCTCGGAGGCGGCAGGCCGCCGAATATTGTTAGGACCGGTTAAGCGTGCCGATACGAAGCTCTGATACTTGCCAGTGGTGGCATATCAGAAAGCGAATGAGCAGCGAGAAATCGCCCTCTGCGTCCATTTATGGCAACGGAATTTCATCTTTCGAAGGGGCCGGCAGGGGCATCCCAAAGATCATCGTTGTCGAGAACATCGAGAGCAAGGTCATCCTCATCGAATTCGAGATTGCTGAGAACAAGCAAATGACTACCATGACGCAAGTTTCGCAGGAGGGCGCTCCTATCGTCGTCCTCGAAAAGCAACGTGGCAAGCTTGTGCCAGAATCCGTTCTCCTCGCTGGCCGCAAATGCGATGGCATCGGCTCCCGTCAGCACCTCGATCTTTGTCGGAGAGATGCCAACGGAAACCAGACGCTCAATCGCCTCGTTTGCACTGGCAAGGTCATCGAAAAGCGCCGCTATTGCATTCGTCTTTTGCTTTGGCGCCATCGGCAGCAACCCTGTCCATACTGCGAGGTGAGAGGCAATTTATATCACAACATGATATAGTCCGTACAGAGCGATCACAATCCTCAAAGGGTAAAATTCATCGAAGTCCGGAACTGGCATGGCAATTGTCCGATATGACGTCATGCCAGTTTCCCATCGTCTGCGATGAGGCAGGCAATCAAGTTGCATTGATTTCAACCGACTGTCAGCTGAGCCCTTTCAATTTATATCATGTTATGACATATATTGTGGAGAGGAGCAAAATGAAAGGCGGTCGGTCGGGACACTGAAAGACAGAGCGCTTTATCCACGGAGGAGCTTCGGGTGGAACGGCTTGATGCGAGAATTGATGGTTCGATACGGCTAGATCGCGATGTACGGTTTTATGGAATAGTCACCGGCAGTCTTACGGTCCCGAGAGGCCGGACTTTCGAGCTTCATGGGACGATTTGCAACGATCTCATTGTCGAAGCTGGTGCAATCGTCGTGGTTTATGGTGCTGTCGGTGGAGTTTTGAGAAACGAAGGCGGTGACGCCCGCGTCTTCGGTTCGGTTGGATCGGTGATGGATACCGAGGAGACAAGGCCAACGGATCTGTCGTCCCATACGACTGCTACGCGAACCGGATAAGGGTTGCTTGCGTCCATAATCGGGCGGCACATTAACTGATCAGTGGAACGGCCGGCCGGCTTACGCCTGTAAGCCGAAATTCATCCGAGCCTTATCAACCTCTAGGTATTTGAACATGGCTGAGGTGGTGCACTTCAAAACAATAAGAACGCAATCCAGACGGCGTCGCGTTGAAGCTGCCGTCTGTAACGCGAACCCTCGACCGCCGGAATTGCGTTGCCGATCGAAAATTCGGACATTTGGCGATATTGGAAAGAGAGATCCGGGGACGGCACCCTCGGTTATGGACCTCATAAAGACGGTCGTTATACCTCTTATCATCGTGCTTTGCTCGATTGCGGCTTTCGCTATCTTCGTCGCCCATATCAGCGGGCAACCGGGCTATTCGGCAAGGAATAACGTATCATCCTCCACGCTGGTCGAATAATCGGCGCAAGCTCCCGCAGAAAGTCCGCGATCGTGTGTTTTATCTCGGATAGATCTTGAGGCCGTCAGCCACCGAATTGGCAACGTGTTCCCTGGTAATCACGCCAACGACGTCGGCTTCTCGCGGAACGCCGTGCCCGCGAACAACCACGGCCATGAATGCGTTCTTTCGCCACAGCCGCTGAATGACCTCGGAGGCAATCATTTCCGTGCCGACGATGGTAAAATCACGGTTTGCGATATCGCCGAGATTCACGCCCGTATGACGATCTTCCAAGCCGCGCCGCAGCCCTGTGTTGATGCGTATGACACCAAAGACATGGTTGCCCTTGATGACCACGACGTGGCGAAGCCGTCCTTCCCCCTCGTGTTGGCGCAGGAACTCATCGAAACTTTGCTCGGCTTGCGAGACAAGGATGTCGCTGTCCATGACTTCGCGTGCATGGCGCACGAGAAACATGTTGGCATGCAGCGCCTTGGGTATCGGCCGACCCCGACGAACCAGCTTGAGCGTGTAGATGTTCTCGCGGGAAAGCAGCCGCCGGACACCGACACTGGTGGCGACCGCAAGAATCATCGGCATGACAATGTCATATTCGCGGGTCATTTCGAATGTCATGGTTATGGCTGTCATCACCGCGCCGGTGCCACCGCCGACCATCGCGCCCATGCCGACCATGGCGAAAGCCGGGATGCTGATCGGAATTGGAATTCCGAGCGCTTGAAGCAAGGCTGCGAAGCAACCACCGAGCGTTGCGCCCATGAAGAGTGACGGCGAGAAAATCCCGCCGGAAGATCCCGCCCCCAGGCTCATCGACGTTGCCATCAACTTGCACGCAAACAGCAAGGCCAGGAGCCAAAGGGTAGTCGTATTGCCAACCAGAATACTTTCGATCGTCGCGTATCCGACACCATCGACATAATACTGGCCGCATGAGACAAAGAGACCATACATGAGCAGGCCAAGAAGGAACATGCCCAGGATATGACGCGTGTAGCGACCCGGGATTTTGTCGAAACAGTCTTCGGCCAGATGCAGGCCATGAATGAAAGCGGCCGCCGCAACGCCCGTTAGGCCACCGAGGACTGTGTAGAATAGTAATAAAACAATTGCGCTGGCGTCGGTCGTCAGTGCCTGCAAGGGTGGCACCAGAAATGCGGGCTGCTGGCCGATAAACCAACGCCCGACGAAAGTCGCCGCTCCGGTTGCGATGGCCACCGGCAGAAAGGTACTGACGCTGACTTCGGGCATCATCAGTTCGATGGCGAACATTACGCCGCCGATCGGGGTATTGAAGGTTGCGGCGATACCCGCGCCAGCGCCGGCCGCGACCATGACAATGCGCTGGCCGATCGGCATGCGAATAATCTGCCCAAGGGTCGATCCCAACGCCGAACCGATCTGAATGATCGGTCCCTCGCGGCCGACCGACGAGCCACTACCAATCGCGACCGCGGACGCCAGAGATTTCACGACGGCGACAATCGGCCGGATCCGGCCCTCATGATGATAAATGGCGTTCATGACTTCCGGGACGCCGTGCCCCTTGGCCTCAGGCGCAAAATTGCTGACGAGAAAGGTTACAATGATCCCTCCAATCACCGGCGCGCCAATAATGAATACACCCCATCGGCTGGGTGCGGTGAAAACGTTTGCATCGTAGGCGATTGAGAATGTGCCGTTGAAAAATAGGTTGTGCAAAAGCCCAATCAAATCACGAAAGAGGACCGCGCCCAACCCCGTCACGATGCCGAGGCCGAGTGCCAGTGCCGACAGCAGAAGCAGGCTCAATCGCAAGTCCTCGTCATGCTCCGGCGCATCTTTATTTGAGACGTGCCAAGCAGGGGCGTTCTCGATCGGCTCGAGTACCTTTTCATATTCAAGGTTCGACTTCTCTGTTTCTACCATGAGGACATGCCTTTTGGTTATCTGCCTGTCATTCGACGCCGATGCGTGGCCAAGCGGCGGCAGACCGATCGTCGAGGGCACATATATCATGACATGACATACAATCCGAGCTATGAAAAGTGGCCGATTCGTTTCGATGGATTGGGTCCAAGTCAATGTTGAAGGAAATTGTTCGCGCCGAGCCACGCTATGACGGCAGACTTTGAAAGCATGACTTAGCTCGCGCACACAGGCTCGTGCCGGACTTCCTTGATAGAAGAAATGATAGGAAGATGACTGTCAAAATTCTTGCAGCCTCTCTCGTACTCGCCATGTCCGCAATCACCGCAGCTCAAGCGGCAGCGCCTGTCCGGATCGACCAGTTCGGCGCGTGGGGTGCATTTTCGTATAAGACCGGCGCCGGTACGAGTTGCTATATCTTGTCGACGCCTGTCACCCAAAAGCCCTCCGGTGTCGATCATGGCGATAATTTCTTCATGGTGGCGCATCCGCCGGAAAAGGACTATGTGCCGGAAGCGATAGCAGGTTACGATCTCAAGCAAGGTGCGCCAATGACGGCCGTAATTGGCGGCAAAACCTTTGCGATGTTCACCCAGGACCGGCATGGCTGGGTTGAAAACGAAGCTGATCAGCCGATCATGATCCAGGCGCTCAAATCGGGCGATAAACTGGAACTGCATGCCACCTCCAAGCGAGGAACGGCAACCAGCTATACCTACTCTTTGTCAGGCGTTGCCGCTGCTTTGGAGCGAATAGGGAAATGCCAATAAGGCCTCAATGCTTCGCCTCGTCGCCCACGGGCTTGTCGATGGGTAACTGGCCCAAAAGGCTTACTTTTCATGCCGAACTGCGTCTTGCCGATCGACCTGCAGGACGACTTTTTCCGGTCGTTGGCCTTCCTCTGCCCGAAGGATTGTGATGGTGCATTTTTTCTCGTCCGAGCGGAACGAAAGCAATCGGCCGTTCGCTTTTGCAAGCACCTCGTCAACAAGATCAGCACAATCTGCGACGCGGCCTGTAGCTAGTGCTGGCTCGCGCACCTGGGCATGAGCAAGTGCCGTCATCAAAGGAAAGATCAATAGCAACGCCTGGATTGCGCTCACGCGATCGGCCGATAACCGCAACACTTCAAAGGTCGATACAATCAGCTGTAATCGCATCCGCAATCCTCATGGTTGATGCAAGCCTTCTTTCTCCATGGCTCGCCGGGCGCGGATCGCCGCGGCAATGAAGACGCGGGAAAGCCCGTGATACAGGGGCTCGCGCGACAGCAGCCGGGAGGTCACGTAGCCGATCATCGATACCGCCATGATCGGGATGACGGCCTGGTGGTCGCCTGTCATTTCCAGAATGATGACGAAGGCTGTCATCGGCGCCTGGACCACGCCGGCGAAATAGCCGGCCATGCCGAGGATTGCCGCAAGTGCCACGCCGCCGCCGACAAGCGTCCCGACCGTGCTGCCGAAGCCGGCGCCGACGGCGAGCGAAGGTGCGAAGATGCCGCCGGGAATGCCCGAAATCATCGACAGGAAGCTTGCCAGCAGCTTCTCGATGAAGAACAGCATCGGCAGGGCGTGGCCTTCCACCGCGCCGCGAGCCTGCTCGTAGCCGGTGCCGAAGGTCTGGCCGCCGGAGAACACGCCGATGGCGGCCACGACGAGGCCGCAGAGACCTGCCAGGATCAGCATCCTGCCGAGCGGCTGCGGCTGCGCCCAGCGGCGGATGCGGATGCCGGCATAGAGCGCCAGCCCGCTGAAGGTCGCGCCGAGCGCACCGCCGCCGACGCCGCAGATCAGCATGACGACCCAGTCGCGAAACATCGTCGGCGCGACATCGGCCGTGCCGAAATAGTTGTAGCTGCCGGAAAGGCCGAGGGCGGCAAGGCCGGACAGGATGACGGCCGTCAGCACCAGCCCGTTGGCGCGGGACTCATAGGTGCGGCTCATCTCCTCGATGGCAAAGACGATGCCGGCGAGCGGCGTGTTGAAGGCGGCGGCGATACCGGCGGCGGAACCGGCAAGGATCAGCCCCTTTGCCTGCGCCATGCCGCCGAAGCGGGCGACCGCCAGCATGAAGGAAGCGCCGACCTGAACCGTCGGTCCCTCGCGGCCGATCGAGGCGCCGCTGAAAAGGCCCAATATGGTCAGCACGATCTTGCCGAAGGCAAGCCGGAGCGACAGCAGTTTCGTGCGGTCCTCGTCATGATGCAGGTGCCGCGCGGCAATTGCCTGCGGGATGCCGCTCCCTTGCGAATTGGGAAACAGCGTCGCCGCGAGATAGGCTGACAGCACGAAGCCGAGGGGGGTGAGCAGCAACGGCAGCAGCCACGTCCATTCGCCCGATTGGGTCACGCCCGTAAAGGCACGCTGCGCCAGATCCGCAGCCTTGGCAAAGCCGACGCTGATCACGCCAATCGCCAGAGCCCCCGTCCAGAACACCAATCTTGGCCGCCAGAGATTGAAAGACCCCCAGATCACACGGGAACGGCGGAGCAGTTTCGGTCTACGGATGCGCGATGACATTATTTGCCTAAGGAAATATGGAAGCGGCGGCTGCCGGCGCTATATGTCATGGAATGATATAAAATACGAGACTTTATTGAGCCACTGAAAACGGAGCGATATGGTCAGGACGCAAAGTCACGGGATTGAGAGGGCCGTAGGCGAGGGCAAGAGAACCGTTTTTCCTACGCTTGGCCAGTGACATCGACATGCAGGTCGATGTGACGGTTTTCCTGGGTGCTTGCCAGTCACGACATGCGTAAAATATATGGTCATGGGGTATATAAAGGAAAAGATGTGTATGCGTTCCGACAAGCGGGCCAGACGATCTCACAAACAGGCATTTGAGGTAAACGAACCCCTGAATCCCGATGTATATCACGGCCTTGCTGGCGTGCGGCTCGCCATGCGACGGTTTCTTTCATTTAGTGAGGCTGCACTTTCCGAAGTGGGCGTGACGTCGCAGCAATATCAGGCATTGCTCGTGATCAAGGTTGCCTCAACAGGCCGCATCATGATGCGGGAGCTCGCCGAACAAATGCTGTTGCAACATAACGGCGCGGTTCAGTTGGTAGATCGGTTGGAGGCCGCAGGTCTCGCGATCCGCATACCCTCTACGGAAGACAAGCGGAGCGTGTTGATCGGCCTCACCGAGATTGGCGAAGAGTTGCTTGAGAGATTGGCGACGATCCATCTCAAGGGGATGCTCGATAACGAGGAACTGCTGGTCGAATCCCTGAGGCGGCTTCGGCGCCTTTCGCGATCCGATTGATCACAGGCGGTACCGGCGTCTCATCGGACGCTCCAGCTACAAGCGACGTTCAAGCTATGGGTATGATGTAAAGCGGTACGAAACATACTATTGTTTTGTCTTCCCGCCTTCGAGTGCACCGCAGACTTCCTCCATCATGATCTGCGCAGCATTCATTACGGCCGGGGAGAGCGGTTTACCACGGCGCACCTCTCGTCCGACCTCGATCAGTCCTTTGAGTTCGGCCTTGTTTTCGAGGAGACCGGCCAGCCTATGCTGCAGCTCGACCGACAGCTCGCCAGTCTTGGAGGATTCCATCTGGACTTGTCCATCCAGAACGCCATGACGTTGCAGCATCTGTTCAAGGCGCAATGACAGAAGGCCGAGGGATTTGCGCGTCGTATGCATGATGTGACTGATCTTCCTAGAGCGGGCCGCGTCTTTCCGGCGCAAACAGGTGTAGCGCTGGAGGACGGGGCGTCTGGTGAGTCTTGTGGTTCGACATAAACTCCAACACCTGCTTGATTGTTACCGGTTGCGCCGGCTTGGAGATGACACCGATTACCCCGAAGATGCCATCGGCAACAGTCTCAGGGTTAGCCGTTACCATGACGACGGAGATACCAAATTCGCTGGCCAGAAATTGCCCGATGCGTGGTCCGGTGGCGCCGTCGATAAGGTTGACGTCGACAAGGGCAAGATCCGAATGAGGTGCAAGGCGTTTTGCGCTATCAAAGCTGTTAGCTATTCCGGACGTCACGTATCCCAGAGCATGAATGGTATGCTCGAGGTCGATTGCGATGAGCGGATCATCCTCAACAATTAGCACGCGTTGCATCGTTTCCCTTGCCCCTAATCTCTATCGCAGATTTGCCGCCCTCTTTGCGTGCATGCGAGATTGCTGTCGCTAATCATGCTTCAATGCAGGGAAGAGGGAACGAAATAGCGGTGAATGGGCCTGTAATTGTTCCAGCTGTTCATCCCACATTCAGAATCACCAAAATCACGTAGGTTTAAAATATCATGGTATGATACAAAGAGCGAGAAGAAAGCAATTGAGCGATAGCGAGGAAGCAATTGCTATTCCGAATTGATTTGGCAACCAGCTGACCTGAATTCCTATTCATGAATTGCGGGTTAATTTATTGTTTTTCATAGGTATATTTCCTGACCTCCACTTGCCGCACGAGGCATGTTTCCAAACTGCTGTTCAGCGTGAAGTTCCCGCGCGCTATGAAAAGACGCTTCGAAATGAGCTATCATATCAGGAAGATTTAATGTCATTGCCCGATTGTCGTCACAATCGCACTGGATCGTTCCAGCGTCTTGGCACATCGACAGTAGCCGAGCCAGCATGCCATTGTTGATTTGGGAGTGATGCGATGAATCGCATTCGTCATTTCCTGCCGGCCATAGTGCTTGCCGGCAAGGTGGGTTCGTATGCATCCGTCGTCTGGGCGCAGACGGCGCCAGCCAAGCCCATCGGCTTGTGGCTAACGACAGATTTTCCTGTTCTGACCGATCATATCGGTGAGGACACTAGCCTGCCTCTGGGGTCCGGCAAGCATGCGCTGCCGAACGCTCCTCACCAAGGGATATCGCAGGCGAGGCGCGTATCGAATGTCCGGCTTGCAATCGCCTGATTGTTGACGAACAGCATCTGTGATGCTTCCTATCCCAGAAACGAGCCGCCTATTTCATCTCGCAGGGAACGCCGTAACCGCTGCAATCAACATCTAAGACAACGAGTTTTAAGAATTGGATTTCATTGCGCTTGAGCTGACAGAAAGTGGGGAACGTCATCATCTCATGGCGACGACCCAAACTCATCTTATAGCTGTACCCAAGGACGCGCGGATGCCGATTGAAATGACGATGCGGTTCAGTTTATTTCGATCCAATGTGGGCATGCGAGCCGCTCACCTTCGTTTCATATCCTGATGGTATGAATAACCCGGCTTGTACAGGTTGTCCGCGATCTCCGGATCGTAGACCTCCGTGAACCAATCGCCGGCAGCGACAACCTCGACGGCATCGATGTGCCAAGGTGGCAGGTGTTTAACCTCCACAACAGAGGAGTGCCCGAAATGGACGTTAGCACAATTGGGTTGGATCTGGCGAAAAACGTGTTTCAGGCGCATGGCGCCGATGCTTCGGGATCCGTTGCTTACCGAAAGCAATTGCGGCGTGACAAAGTATTGAGTTTCTTCGCTAGCCAGCCGCGTTGCGTAGTTGCAATGGAAGCTTGTGGTGGGGCCCATTATTGGGCGCGCGCTATCGGTGATCTCGGTCATACGGTTCGTTTAATCCCTCCAGCCTACGTTAAACCGTTCGTCAAACGCCAGAAAAACGACATGGCCGATGCTGAGGCAATCTGCGAGGCGGCTCAACGACCAACGATGCGGTTTGTCACAGTTAAGAGCAAGGAGCAGCAGGCCAGCTCAGCGGTATTTCGGGTTCGAGATATCTTGGTGCGGCAACGGACTCAATTGATCAATTCCCTGCGTGGGCATCTTGCGGAATACGGACTGATTGTCGCCCAAGGGCCGGCCCATGTTGCTAAGTTGATTGAAAAGACTAGAGATCCCGAAAGCGATCTTCCGGAAGCAGCGCGTATGGTGCTTCTCATGCTAATCGAAGCGCTCGGGTCTTTGGAAGACAAGATCAAGCAACTCGATCGCGAAATCGTACGGCGCACCAGGGAGGACAAAGACGCGCGCCGGTTGACGACAATCCCTGGCATCGGGCCGATAACCGCAACGGCTCTTATTGCGCTGGCGCCGGACGCTACAACCTTCAAGAAAGGCCGCGACTTTGCCGCCTGGCTGGGCCTGACGCCACTGCAACGTTCAACAGGAGGAAAACAAAAACTCGGCTCGACGTCGAAAATGGGCGAGCGGACGCTTCGGCGACTACTGATTATTGGCGCCTGCGCCGTGGTCCAACAAGCTTGTAAGCGCGGCAGTCAACAGAAAACGTGGCTTGCTCGCATGCTCGCCCACAAACCGCGCATGCTTGTGATAGTGGCTTTGGCCAACAAGCTCGCTCGGATCGCGTGGGCACTGATGGCATCGGGTGGGACATATAGAGCTCCGGCGGCGGCATAGCCGCACAGCCTGAGGCGTCGAGAATGTAGGAAGGTCAAAAGGAAGGTATGGCGAAACGGTCGATGAGAGGGGCCAGAAGAATCAGTTCACGACGAAGTGCATCAAAGCACGCTTTCGTGGTTTGGATCTGGTCCGCTAACTCCCATACGGGCCCGCGACACTCAAAGGTCGCTTCAAAGGCCGGACAGATGTCAGCACCCGACTACTCGCAAATGATACCTGACTGAAGATTCTACTTGCATTCACCGGGGTGTCCACAGATGTCGTGACATCACATTGGCTGGAATGCGCGGGCGAGGCTTTGCAAGCGCTATCGAGATTTTTCGAAACCGGAAAACTCCACCGCGTGTTCTCACCGCGGTAGCTCGCGAACTGGCCGAGCTTCATCTGGGATACTGCCCGAAAGGTGCCACTCTACTCTCGGTGTAAACGCAACTCATAGCAACTTTCTGCGTCTGCAGCATCCTGGGGTCAAAGATTAGAAAACCCTCGACACATGTTGGGCTAGATATCCGTTCTTAGAGAGAGGTGAGCCCGCATTGAATGTTGTCAGGCGAAAAATCCGCGAAAACCTAAATCGCTCATGAGAGGGTTTTCTATAACCCTCGCCGAAATACGGCTTGTCAAACTATTGGTCTTATTTGACGTTGCTTGCTTGGCCACAATGCTCCGCTATTAAACGCAGGCTTTCCTGAAGCCTCGGCACAGCAAAGTCTAGAAAGGCGCGTAGCTTCAGCGGCTGCTGTCGATGCGCAGCATAGACGAGCTGTACCGGGATCAGTGGCGGCGCCCATTCGATCAAGATTGGCAATAGAGTTCCGTCACGCACGCTGGCCGCGGCCTGATAGGACACACGCGCGCGATCCCGAGACCTGCGACGGCCGTGTTGACCGAAAGCGGGTGCCTATGGCGATTTGCTCAATGCCGTTGGTGCAGCTGAACGGCCACT
The DNA here is from genome assembly GCF_046840415.1 of Rhizobium sp. SYY.PMSO. Classification (NCBI taxonomy): domain Bacteria; kingdom Pseudomonadati; phylum Pseudomonadota; class Alphaproteobacteria; order Hyphomicrobiales; family Rhizobiaceae; genus Rhizobium; species Rhizobium sp. SYY.PMSO. The sequence goes on along the minus strand of NZ_CP177351.1, from coordinate 777,511 downwards.
CGCGATAGCGCTGCAGTTCCTCGAAGGCGATGCAGTCATGGTCGGAAAGGTCAGCGGGCGTGCGTGGCTTCCCATGCCGGTTGAGATAGTCCGGGCTCGCGCACACCATCCAGCGAATCTCGCCGACATGCCGAGCCATCAGGGCGCTATCCGGCAGGTGTCCAATTCTCAGCGCGATGTCGATGTGAGATTCTACCAGATCGATTACCCAATCGGACAACACAAGCTGTATTGTGACCTCGGGGTAGGCAGTGAGGAAATCATGGGCGATCGGGGCGACATTGAGCGTGCCGAACATGATTGGCGCCGTGACGAGCAGCTCGCCACGCGGCGCGATATTCGCCGGATGCCGCCCGCTCGGCCTCGGCCAGGTCTTCCAGCACTTGGCGGACCGAGGCCACATAGGACGTGCCGGCTTCGGTCAGCAGCAACCCGCGGCTGGTGCGAACGACCAATTGTGATCCGAGGTGTTTCTCCAGTTCCGCCACGCGCCGGCTGACAGTCGGCAGCGGCACGCCAAGCGCCCGACAGGCTGCCGCCGTCGACCGCAGCCACAAGGGTACGAATTGCCTCGAACCGGTCCATCTTGCCTCTCACGTCGCGGAAGGCTGACTTCCAACACTAGCGGCTATTGATGTCTTGCGGAAGGGAATATGCTTTCTTCCGAGGGTCGGTCACGGCTCAATTCGATCAGGAGTGAAAGCCAATGTCCCGCATTCCAAATCCCGCGATGGAGCAGGCGCCAAATGCGGCCCAACCGTTGCTCGCGTCGGCCGAGAAGCAACTCGGCACCGTCCCGAACCTGTTACGGATTCTCGCCAACAGCCCGGCGGCGCTGGAAGCTTATCTCGTTTCTCCGGTGCGCTCGCCACAGATGCCCTGGACGCGGCGACGTGTGAGCGCGTCGCGTTGGCGGTGGCTGAAGTGAACGGTTGCGACTATTGCCTGTCGGCGCACACCTATCTCGCCCGCAAGGTAGCGAAGCTCGACGATGCGGAGACCACCGCAAACCGGAGCGGGGCGTTGAACGACACGAAGGCGGACACGGCCATTCGTTTCGCCGCGAAACTTGCGCGCGAACGAGGCCGAGTGAGCAAGACCGATATTGCCGCCGTCAAGCATGCCGGTTACTCGGACGCCGAACTCGCCGATGTCGGCCTCAATCTCTTCACCAACACGATCAGCGTAGCGCTGAAGACCGATATCGACTTTCCGCGCATAGGCCCGAAAGATCGACTGATCGATCAGAAAATCAACAGCGCGTCGCACCCTGAAAGGAGACCTATAATGTCCGTTCATTTCAATTCTGTCGATGTAGACGGCCTTAAAGTATTTTATCGCGAGGCCGGTAACCGGGCTCGCCCGAGCGTTCTGCTGCTCCATGGTTTTCCGACCGCGAGCCACATGTTCCGTGACCTGATTCCGCAACTTGAAGACCGTTATCATGTCGTGGCGCCAGACCTGCCAGGCTTTGGCATGACCGAACAGCCGGCACGGGACAAGTTCGCCTATACCTTCGAGAACTTTGCCCGTGTAATCGATCGCTTCACCGAAGTGCTCGGGCTCGACAAATTCGCACTCTATGTTTTCGACTATGGCGCACCGGTCGGCTTTCGCCTTGCCGTGAAGCACCCTGAGCGGATCACCGCGATCGTCACACAGAATGGCAACACCTATCTTGAAGGCGTATCGGAAGCCTTTGCTCCAGTGCAGGCGTACTGGAAGGAGCCGACCCAGACCAACCGCGATGTGCTGCGTAGCTTCCTGGCGCCGCAGACCACTCTGTTCCAGTACACACACGGGGTTGCCGACCCGAGCCTGGTGTCGCCAGACGGCCGCAACCTGGATGATTTTTATCTGGCGCGTCCGGAGAATGACGAGATCCAGTTGGACCTGCTCGGCGACTACAAGACAAATGTCGCGCTTTACGGCGACATTCAGGCCTATCTGCGAGACAAGCGTCCGCCAGTGTTGGCCATCTGGGGCAAGAACGACCCCTTTTTCATTCCGGCCGGTGCCGAAGCCTTTAAACGGGATGTCCCGGAAGCGGAGGTCCGCTTTGTCGACACCGGCCATTTCGCCCTGGAGACCCATGCTAGCGAGATCGGCGCGATCATGCGCCACTTCCTTGCCAAGCATCTGCGCTGACCTCGGCCCGCTGCCGGACGTAACTCGCGGTGCCCGGCTCCCCTGACCTTAAAGGCCGCTGAGGCCTCCGATGGAGACTAATCATGACCTCCACCTTAGCGGATACCATCCGCGACTTCTACGACAGGCTCGCCGTCGGTGATTCTCCCGGCGCAATGGGCCTGATGGCCCCGGACATCGAGTGGATCACCATGTGGCACTACAAGGTCGAAGGCCGCGGCCCCGCCGCTGTCGCCGAAGGCCTGTTCAAGCCGTTGATGGCAGAGTGGACCAGCTTCTCGCTTGTGCCCACGGAGTTCATCACCGAAGGAGAAACAGTGGTGTCGCTCGGCGATTTCACAGGCGTCCACGGAACCACCGGCAAGACCTCCAAGGCGCGCTACGCTCACATTTGGATGGTGAGGGGCGGGAAGATCACCCGCTTCCGGCAGTACATCGATACCCTGGCGATCGCCGAAGCTCAGCGCCCGTGATCTGCTGCCGGTCGGCCTATAAAGCCAAGCTTGCCGATGCGCACGCGATTTCCACTCGCAGTCGAAAGGTAAGTTGCGATGACCAATCTCTACAATCGGCGTCCGCAGTGGTTGGTCGATGCTCACTCGGATTTAGATGCCGCTATTGCCGCAGCCTACGGGTGGCCTGCGAATATTGCTGAAGAGGAAGCTCTGGCAAACCTTTTGGAACTCAATCTGTCGCGTGAGGCATTAAATGCTGGCGCCAAACCCGGACTGAAAGCAAAACTTCCACGCCGTTCAACGCCGGAAGAGCTTCGACGTGCCCCACAGATGAAGTTGCCGATTGCAGGTAGCCGCACGCCAGTAGTGGATTCGCAAAAATTGGACTTTGAGCAACGCGATAGCCGGTCGACATCATCAAAACGAACGCGAAACACCAAAAGCCGAGCAAGCTGATCCACGTGAACTGAATTGCGGGAGGTATCTGTTTCCGCTGTTAGGCGCTCCGATGTCGGTCGTAGAGGTCGTCATCGCGCTCGCCCGAAAGCGGACATAGCTACGTGGCGGCGTCATGTTTCCTGCGCAAAAGTAGTCATACCAAGCTCCGCTTTTATTAATCCGGGTCCTTGAGTCGCCCGACTTTCAATCGCTCGAAGATGGCCAGCGGTTGCCACTCGGGCCTGCTGCCGATCTCGGACGCTTTGCCATATTTTTCCAGGGGAGACAGCTTGGAGAGCATCGTCACACCGGTGATAAAGGCCGCCTGCAGATCTTTCATCGTCTTTTGATTGGCAAAGAACATATCACTGGACGGATTACTGCCACCGGTAACCGACTTGCTCTCTGTGTAAACGAGAATGCCAGGGACGTTGTAACCTGAGTATCGCGATCTCGCTCACTCCAGATGCTGGTAAACTTGCCCGACTTCCTCGGAGTTGATCGGATTGTCCTCAAGCTTGTCCGTCTTCAATTCAATAAGCACCCGGCCCGCGTTCGGGGCCAGTTTCGATTTCATGGATTTTTCTAGTCAGATAAGATTGAGAACGTGCTATCGGCGTGCGATGATCATGCCGCTCGCAAGGCAAGGTGCGATAAACGTTGCAACATTTTATCCAGCGGGACTGACAAAGACACCCCGTTGCCGGCGCAATCCTCGTGTGCTGGGCACCCGCCTTGCCTGAATGTGCTTCGCTACAATCACTTCTTGGTGAGTGAGATTGAACACGCCAGTCTCGCGTGCAACTCTTGGTGGCCTACAAGGCAAAGGGTGCGACGGGTAAATCCTGTTCCCCGTCGGATGAGTTTTGCAACACCCCACTCATCGGCGCCGGCATTCCTACAAGTGTCGGCGGCCACCCTATATTCCACTTTCCTCATTCATATTCGGTTCATTTAGCGGGTCCTAAAGGTTGCAGCACCGCACCGTCATATGCGGCAGAGACTCGGCGCGGCGGACATCACGAGGACGAAGAGCCGGGTCTCTTTCCGGGGACCTGGATGTGAAATTCTTTATAGATTATTGCGTTTCGCCGCATTCTCCAAACCTGCCAGCAAAGACGAGACCCCTGAGCTTGGGTTTTGGGCTGTTTCCGCGATTGAGAACTTTGAACGCTCTCGCCTGTCTCAAACCCGTGTTTGAGCCGTCTTATTGCTTACGTGCTCCATCTGGCGGAATACGTGGCGCCTGTCGAGTATCGCCGCCACCGTGATATTTTTGAGCATCGTGCAATTGTCGTATCGACAAGCGCTTTTCATGCGGTTGGCTTCGACTGAAGTGAGCATTGGCAGTCAAACTGGCGAGATGGTGGAGCTTGTCGACGTCCGTCACGCCCCTTCGGTAAAGCCTAATCAACTCTGCTGCAAAAGCCTCGCGGTTCACATCCGTTAGATCAAACCATGGTTCGGCGATCACGGCGTTAAAAATCTTTTGCAGATTAGCGATCTCGTCCGGCTGGAGAACGCCTTCGACCAGATGGTGGTAGCGCTGCATATCCTCCTCCCTAGTCAGGCGATTTCATTCTTCATCTTCCCCCAAATTTAGGCAAGAGGTTGCATTGAAATCCCAGTTCAATCACATCATTTTGAGCCAGCTTGGCTGGTGGAATTATAGAGAACAGGTCGCCAAACTATGCCCGTCGTCGTTGCGCCTGGACCGCACCGGCCGCCCGGTTAAAGGCGACCGTAACTCATTCGAACCGCCCGAAGGGACGGTAGGAACCTTTAAGGGAGTTGTCGGTTAGATGTATGGGAGGCAGCCCACTCCTCCCAATCCCTCTCCTCAAAAGGCCCTATCGCGAGATGGGGCCTTTCTTTTGTCCAAGCACACCGCCAGCATCTTAGCGATCGATCTCGTATATTTGGTTTCTGAATATTGCCGGGCCGAATCAAGTGTTGCGCAGCGCATCGGACCGTGTTGGGGTGCATTCGTCGTTACCAGATTGGATTGGGTCTCTTCTGGGCTGCGACACCAGTCATCCGGCAAGAGTGACTGGCAGACGCAGCGGCGGCCTGACCTGAGCCGGTAGCAGGCCGTCGCTGTTGATGTAAATCGTATATAAGACCGCTTAGAAACATCCAGAAACGCAATAATCCTTGCGCTTTTTGTCTCATGTCAGCATGACGGTGCCAATCAGAGCCTTTGCTACCCGCTGGGCGATGATACCAGCAAGCACCCCAAGTTTTTGCTGGCAGAGGCGGCGGCAAGGTACGGATGGCTCCAAAGCCTTGCCGTCGCGGATGAGCTTAATTCGTATCATGTTGCGATACTTTTTCTTGACGACACGATATCGTATCGTGTAATGATACGTCCATGATCAGGTCATACAAAGACAAGACCACTGAGGCGGTCGCCGCCGGTAAATCTCCAAAAGGCTTTCCGTCCGATCTGATCAAGGCAGCACGTCGCAAGCTGTTTATGCTCGACAACGCCATTGTTCTTGATGACCTGAAATCGCCTCCGGGTAACAAACTGCATGCCTTTGTGAGTGACCGCGCTGGACAGCATGCGATCTGGATAAACGACCAATTCAGACTTTGTTTCCGCTGGACTGACGCCGGCCCCGAAGACGTTGAAATTACCGACTATCACGATTGAGGATCAAGCTATGACCACTCTCGGCTTTGCCATCCATCCAGGTGAAATCCTGCGCGAGGAATACCTCGCCCCGCTTAACCTGAAGCCCTACACGCTCGCCAAGAAGCTCCATGTCCCGCGTACGCGTATTGAGCGGCTTGTTGCAGAGCAGACGCCCATCACGCCCGACACAGCTCTTCGGCTCGCCAAATTCTTCGGCACCACGCCACTGTTCTGGATGAGCATGCAGGCGTCTTATGATCTGGCAACCGAGGCCGAAGCCAAGAAAGCCGAACTCGACGCCATCGAACATCTAGAGGCGGCTTAATCGACTCGACTATCGCTTTGATTGATTCCATGCTCCTCTCGTTATTGCGGGAGGGGTATAATTTTGATCAGGCAGTTTGTGACTCTATCGTCATTTCTTCTCTTGGTTGGCTGTGGCGATGGCCCGAGGCCACTTCCATATCAGCCGCCTCCAGCCTACGCTCCTCCGGGCGGCTTTACCGACCCAGATTCTATTCAATGCCAAACGTCTCCTACAAAAGAGCAGTTTGACGCCTGCAAAAATGCAATCGCGATGGCTCGATATGATTCTAGCTTGCCTTCATCAGCCGCCGTGATAGCAACATCGGAAAGTTATTCTAGGCCGAGTGGCGGCAACAGCCGGGCCAAGATTTCATCTTACTCGCGTCACTATTATACGGGACCGCGTGGCGGTTGTTACTACCTGTCCTCCGGCGGCGGGAAAGTCTACGTCGATCACAGCTTTTGTAGGTGAATCGACTTCCGCGCGCTGTGCGGTTTCACTGTTAAGCTACGGAGGGCAAAGTGGATCACGATAAGTCGAAATGGCACTTCAGGAATATCAACGACATCAAAGCCGATACCCTTTATGATTGGGGTGTCGCGGCCACCGCACCGCATAGCCATTCGAATAGACTACGCGAAGTCGCAGGCTGAATTAGATAAGGCCCGTCGTCTCGTCCGTTCACCGCATCAAATCCAGGTAGCAATGTCTCCGGCGGCCGCTCGGCACTTGGGTGAGCAACTGATACGGTAAGCTGATGGTCTGAATTCGACAATCCCGCCGAAAGATCGCCAGAACTAGGTTTCATTTTATCTTCTCCTCTTATCCGGAAACAATGCTATGCAACGCCACGTCCAGCGTCATGACCTCGGCAAAATCGCCGCCATCGACAAACCCGAATGGGTCGGTGCAACGGCGATTTAGGTTGTGCAACTGATGTTTCGGGGGTTGGGTGCTGTGCCCGCCGTATATCGCAGTTCCATAAACCGCACTATGCCGGATCGGATGCCAAGTCATTGATAATGTCGGATGCGACACGAAAGCAGCGGTTCAGCTCCCATCAAGACCCGCATCGCGACCGCGCACAATGACTAACCGCAATTCGATTGATAAGAAAAAAAGTAGCCGTCGCTGCAGGCAACGCATTGCCTTTGATTGATCATTGTCAGAATTTTAGGCTCAAGAATAGCTGCCCATGATCATCGAGAGATGCTGTTATCTTGGTGTAGTTGGAAATGGTCGATCGACCAGCAAATTCTATCTTGCCTTGGTTTGACGTCACCACCAGTACGTCAGTACCGGCCGCCTCTCCCGCCTGCACGCCTGCTGTGACGTCTTCAAACACAAGGCACCGGCTTGCCTGGATGCCGAGCTTATCCGCACCCACGAGATAGCATTGTGGGTCAGGCTTGCCAGCTGTCACCTCCTCGCCGGTCACCATGAAACGCGGGCGAGGGAGTCCGGCTGCCTCCAGCCGTCTAAGCGCTAGCGCCTTGACAGATGAGGTTACGATCGCCCACCGGTCCAGCGGCAACGCGGCCAGAAACTCACCCGCACCGGGGATCGGCTCGATGCCGTCAAGGTCCTCCATTTCTGCCGCGGTGATCTTGGCGTCTTCTGCCTCCGGATCGATGCCCGGGAGATTGAGACGACGGATGACATCTATGCCCCGCGAACCGTGCATGGTGGGCAGGAACTTTACCGGATCGAGGCCGTGGTTTTCGGCCCATGTTCCCCAGACCCGTTCCGCCGAAGCGGCAGACCTGAGAATGGTCCCGTCCATATCAAACAGAAATCCAGCATAGCGTTTATCGAGAAGGGACAAAGCCACGGCGAATACCTCCATCATTTGGCGAGAGTGTAAGATGGGCGGCTGGAACGGAGAGGCAAGCAACATGGCTACCGAAGGGCTTCCTAATAACGGATCAGCCAAATGAAGCAAGCCGAGCAGCTGCGATATTGGCCAGAATCGACAGCGCCAGCGACGCGGCATCCCGGGTAGGTCCAAACATGCCGATCGGCGCCTTGATCCGATCGATATCCTGCTGTCTGAACGATTGTGCTTTCAGGCGCTGAACCCGGCGACAATGGGTGCGCGTACTTCCGAGCGCACCGATATAGAACGTGTCCGAACCGAGGGCTGCAGCAAGGATCGCATCCTCTGCGTCAAGGTCGTGGTGGAGGGGAACGACCGCGGTATAGCGATCGATAGAACGGGCCGCGTTTTTAGCAGTAGTGTCCCGCCAGTCTTCCGCAATATAACCGGAGGGCTCCGCCAATCTGGCGACGACTTCCCCTTCCGCCGTCTGTCCGGAGATTACGACCCGTGTCGTCTGTTGGTAAAGCGCGATGAACTCGTCATGAAGCCAACCGGTCCGGCTAGCTATTTCGACGAGAGCAAGGGTTTGAGATCGGGGTGAATACCGAAGCGCCGTGACCTGCCTTCGCGAAAGACGGCCAAGAACGTGCTGCAGAATCTCAATGTCTCTCAGTAGGTGGATGGCAACCGAGATACCGCCGCCACAGGGAAGAACGACGTCGAAGAACGGAGAGCCCTTTCCGAACTTGATTGTCCGGTCGCGCCCTTCCGCCATGGCGAGAAGCGCTTCCGCCGCGACGGCCGCTTCCACGCAGCCACCGGAAACATAACCGCAAAAGCGACCGTCCGAGGCGACAACCACATGCGATCCCAGGGCTCGCGCGGCACCACCGCGTATTTCGACAAGGGTGGCCAGAGCAACAGGACCGCGATCAAAACCCTCGACCGCGAAGCGAAAGAAGTCATCGCGCTGGTCACTTGTGAATGCGCGTGTCGGATTGGCTTCCAAGGCCGCAAGCATTTGAACTACATTATCTTTCTTGAAGAAAGCGAGGCTGGCGGCCGAGGATCGACCGCCAGTGCGTTGAGCGTCAAGCCACCTCTGGCAAACCGCCGATCAGCTTGTCGAGGGTGATTGGATAATGCCGGACGCGGATGCCCGTGGCGTTATGGATAGCGTTGGCGATTGCCGCCGACACGCCGCAAAGCCCGAGTTCGCCCACACCCTTGGCCTTCATCGGTGACGACATCGGATCCGTTTCATCCATGAAGATCACTTCCTGATGCGGAATGTCGGCATGCACAGGCACTTCGTAGCCAGCGAGATCATGATTGACAAAGAACCCGCGACGGGTGTCGACGGCAAGTTCCTCCGACAGCGCACCGCCTGCGCCCATGGTCATCGCCCCGATCACCTGGCTGCGCGCCGTGATCGGATTGAGAATACGGCCGGCTGCGCAAACCGCCAGCATCCGGCGGATGCGGGTTTCCCCGGTCGCGACATCGACGCCGACCTCGACGAAATGCGCGCCAAAGGTGGATTGCTGATGCGTCTCAGTCAGGTCGCCCCACTTCATCGTGTCTTCGCCGACCAGGCCTTCAGCGCCTGCCGCCTCTGCGAGCGAGACGGATCGATCGCCGGAACGCACCTGGCCATTCGCGAATGTGATGTCTTGGGCGTTCAGGCCGAGCTTAATTGCTATAGCCTCTCGCAGCTTGACGCAGGCGGCATAGACGCCAGAGGTCGCGGAGTTGGCGCCAAACTGCCCGCCAGACCCGGCTGAGACCGGAAAGTGGGAGTCGCCTAGCTGGACGGCGACCTTATCGATTGCAATTCCCATCATCTCGGCCGCCGTCTGGGCGATGATCGTGTAGCTGCCGGTGCCGATATCGGTCATGTCGGTTTCGATCGTCACGAGCCCTTGACTGTCGAGCTTGGCGCGGGCGCCCGATGGAAGCACCATGTTGTTGCGGAAGGCGGCCGCTGCCCCCATTCCGATCAGCCAATTTCTGTCGCGACGCATGCCGACCTCCGGCCTGTCGGTCCAGCCGAAGCGCTCCGCGCCCAGCCTCAGACAGCCGATCAGATCACGATGGCTGAATGGACGCTCCGGCTTTTCCGGATCGACCTGCGTGTCGTTGACGATCCGGAACTGGATCGGATCCATGCCAAGCTTCTCTGCGATTTCGTCGATGGCGATTTCGAGCGCCATCAGACCTGGTGCCTCGCCGGGGGCACGCATGGCGTTGCCTTCCGGAAGATCGAGCGTGGCAAGGCGCATTGCCGTCATTCGGTTGGCGCCGGCATAGAGCAACCGGGTCTGGTTGACGGCAGTCTCCAGACCACCGCCCTTCAAATCGCCAGACCAGCTCTCGTGGCCGATGGCGGTGATCCTGCCGTCGCGTCCAGCACCGATGCGGATCCGTTGGATGGTTGCCGGACGGTGCGTCGTGTTGTTGGCCATGAACGGACGCGGCAGAGCCACTTTGACGGGGCGACCAACGGCCTTGGCACCGAGTGCGGCTAGCACTGCATCGGCGCGCAAGAACAGTTTGCCACCGAACCCGCCGCCGATGAAGGGCGACATGAGGTGGATCTTCTCCCTCTTAATGCCGAGCGTCGTGGCAAGATCGGTGCGCCACCAGTCGATCATCTGGCTTGATGTCCACACCGTTAGTTCGTCGCCATCCCAGACGGCGATCGATGCGTGCGGCTCCATCATCGAGTGGGATTGATCCGGAGTCGTATAGGTCTCGTCGAGTTTCACCGGAGCGGATTTGAAGGCGCCCTCGAAATCTCCAACCGCAGTGTCCGGCGGAGAGCCGTCCGCGTCCTTCGGCTTGACCGCGGCATCTTTTGCATCTGCAAGGGCGAAAGTCCCTTTGTCCTCGGCGTATTCCACCTTCACCAGTGAGGCTGCAGCACGGGCCTGTTCAAAGGTCTTTGCGATCACCACCGCAACGGCCTGATGGTAATGCTGGATCTCGTCACCACCAAAGAGATTGGCGGTGTTGTATTTTCCCTTTTTGAGCTTGCCGACATCGAGCGTCGTCACGACCGCGACCACGCCGTCGGCTTTCTTCGCGGCCGATGTGTCGATCGACCTCACCCGTCCCTTGGCGATGGCGGAGCCAACGGGATAGCCATAGACATAGGCAAGGTTCGGGTCATGCCATTCATAGGCGTACATCGCCCGGCCCGTCGCCTTGAGCTGGCCGTCGATGCGCTGGATCGGCTGCCCGACGACCTTCAGCTGGTCGATCGGGTTTGTCGTTGCTGGTTTGTCGAACTGCATGATCTCAACCCCTTGCTTCGGCGATGACCGCGCCGAGCGTGCGCTCGACGAGATCGACCTTGAACCGGTTCTGATCGGTAGGGCGGGCATCGGCGAGAAAGATTTTTGCTGCGGCTTTGGCTCCCTTCGGGAGCTCGGCTTCAGCCGCCTCGATCCGCCATGGTTTGTGCGCGATCCCACCGACCGCGACGCGACCGGTGCCATCGGGCTGAATGACGGCGCCGACAGAGACGAGAGCGAAGGCGTAAGAGGCGCGATCGCGGACCTTGCAATAGATGTGCATGCCGCCTATCGGCGCCGGCAGCATAACGGCCGTAATAAACTCGCCCCGCTCTAGCGTGGTCTCGATCTCGGGCGTATCACCCGGAAGCCGGTGGAAATCCTCAATCGGGATCGAACGGCGGCTTCCGTCCGGCTTGATGGTCTCGACGACAGCGTCGAGCGCGCGCATGGCGACCGCCATATCGCTCGGATGCGTGGCGATGCAGGCGTCGGAGATGCCAACAATCCCAAGCTGACGCGTCACGCCGCCAATGGCGGAACAGCCGCTTCCGGGCTGACGTTTGTTGCAGGCCTGGTTGGTATCGTAAAAGTACGGACAGCGCGTCCGCTGAAGCAAATTTCCGGCGGTCGTTGCCTTGTTGCGCAACTGCCCAGACGCGCCCGCGACCAGCGCGCGCGACACGAGCCCGTAATCGCGACGGACCGCCGGATGGGCGGCAAGGTGGGTGTTGCGAACCAGAGCGCCGATGCGCAGGCCACCGTCTGGCGTTGCCTCGATCGTGTCGAGGCCAAGCCCGTTGACATCGATCAGATGTGTCGGCGTCTCGATCTCAAGCTTCATGAGGTCAAGAAGGTTGGTGCCGCCGGCGATGAATTTTGCTTCAGCGTTGGATGCGGCCGCCTTGGCCGCCGCCTCAACCGACGAGGCGCGTTCGTATGTAAAGGCTCTCATGCCTTGATCCCTCCGACTTCCGAGATGGCGTCGAGAATGTTGGAGTAGGCGCCGCATCGACAGATATTGCCGCTCATGCGCTCGCGCACCTCCTCCTGACTCAGCTGAACCGGCGTGGTCAGATCGCCAGTGGCATGGCTTGGAATGTTCGCCTTGATCTCTTCAAGCACCGCGACGGAGGAACAGATCTGCCCGGGAGTACAGTAGCCACACTGAAAGCCGTCATGTTTGACGAAGGCGGCCTGCATCGGATGTAGGTCGCCGGGCTTGCCGAGCCCCTCGATCGTCGTGATCTCGTCGCCGTCATGCATCACGGCAAGCGTCAGACAGGAATTGATGCGGCGGCCATCGACCATGACCGTACAGGCGCCACATTGACCATGGTCGCAGCCCTTTTTGGTGCCAGTTAGATGCAGGTGCTCGCGCAGGGCATCAAGCAGAGTCGTGCGATTGTCGACATCGAGTTCGCGGCGTTCGCCGTTGACGGTCAGCGAAAGCCTGCTGCTCTGGCCCGAAGACGGTGCAGCGGGCCGGGCGGCTGCCTTCCGGGCGACACTGGTGACAGCCATTGTCGCAGCGGACGACACCAGAAGGTCCCGGCGAGAAATGTCGAGATTGACGGAATTTTGCATGTCCGGCTCCATGTTTAGTGATCTCGGATAAGACGAACGACAAGGTTCCCCTAGGCGTAGAACGCGCGAAACCCCTAACGGTTACATGAATGGGGGTCTTAATGTTATCGATGTTGCTCATGAATGCTGACGGGATTTGACGACCGAATGGCGACAAGGGAGGAAGCGAGGAAGACCACGGCGCTCAGTGCAAAGGGCTCCGCCCGCCGAGATGGTCGAACAGCGGACCGCCGGCGAACGCGCCCGACGTGATCGCGAACTGGATGAGCGCGACGAACCAGGCTCCGCTTTCCTCGAGGTGGTCGGAGATCGTGCGGGTCATCCACGTCGTCCATGCTGCCGGAACAGGAGTTGTGAACAGGCCCCAGATCAGCAGCAGTCCTGCGGTCACGTAGGGCAAGGAGCCGAGGCCCAGAGAAGACGCTGCAGCGAACCGCCCTTGGCGCCATATCGGCTGGCCTCAAAGACCAGTCGCAACACGTCACAGGCATCACGCACGTCGTGACCGGTGATCAGTCGAAGCGCCCCGCCAATCGCCGTGCCACGTAACGTAAGCTCCCTGATCTGCGCTTAGTAGCCGGCGCCGTTGCTGATGGATTTGGCGAAGATGGTCGGGTTCGTCGTAGTCCCGACGATCTCGCCGGCTTCGACCATACGAGCAGGGCTTCCAGATCCTAGACGTTCCCTGTTAAGATCGTCTAGCCAGACTGCCACTCCGGCGGTCCTGAGGTTTTCATATGCGGTCGGCATAGGAACTCCTGTATTCTAGTGGCGCTATCCGCGCCGATCTCGACAAACGGTGCCCTTACACAGATCGAGGGCCGAAGTTCCATCGCGTCGGAAACAGGTCGGGAGATGGTTCGCCGCTTTATTGAGGAGAAGAGGAAAGGTCGCGGTTCAGGCCAGCCTCGGAAACTCTCGGCCGAAAAAGGCGTTATGATCACTGAATGTGAAGATCAGGAGAGGTCAGATGGCGGATGACAACACTGTGACAATCACGGCCACTTTCGAGACACGCGAGGCGGCAGACCTTGCGGTTGAACACTTGGTGCAGCAGCATGGCGTCTCCCGGCCCGATATCTTCGTCCAGGCGAAGGCGACCGCAATACAGCTGGATCGGCGCCTTCCGGAGGAGATGGTCCCATTCGGAGGGTGCCCGTGACGACGCGGCGCTCGCAGGCGAGATCGAGATCTCCATCGACATCGCCGAAGATCAGATCGCGGCGGTCCAGCGCTGCCTCGGCGATGCCGGGGCGATCCGCATCTCAGGTTGTTCAGGAGGTATTCAAATGGGATCTGCCCGTGACGTCAATGACACTCAACTCAAGGGCGTCGTCGATGAGAAACTGACCTCTCTGGTTCGCGAACTGGAAGACGCCAATTGGACCTTTGAGGAGATCGTTTTCTCGATCGAGGCCGTCTTGGTGGAAAAATGGCTCACACAGGCACGCGCGCTGCGAGCGGCTCGGGAGAATGTCCCGAATAATTTCGTCTCAGATGGCAACGAAGGATAGCAGACCAACACAAGGGAGGCGGCGATGCCGGCAAGGTTTCAGGTTATTGCGCTCAGTTCGCTCGACCCAGACGGGAGCGATACACGCGACGAGCCGAAGCTTCTTTATCCCGAGGCGCTGAAGACGGCGAAGGAATTGAAGGCTCAAGGCAAGGCATATCGCGTCATAGCCGAGGCTGAGGCAACAGTGGAACAGCAGCAATCGTTCGCCGATCTCGGCGCTTTGGAATAGCAAGGCGGAAGAGCGGCGAGCATTTGTTCTGCCGATTTTCAGCAAAACATTCCAAGCCTTTGATGTTTACCATCAGCGACCTTCCGATGGATCACGAGCGCACGACCAATGCTACAGATACCGATATCTTGAATACTGCCGCGTGCACCTCATGAGGCTTGACGCCCCTCCGCAGACCTCTTGAGAGAACCTGATTAGAGCGTTGTAGGCGCAAACTGCTAACTTACTCTCCCTGATGAAGTAGGACGCGGTTTCGACCGGATTGCTTGGCCACATAGAGAGCCTTATCTGCCCGGCTTTGAAGTTGTTCGGGGCTAATGTCGTCAATAGCCGCAAGATAAGCTACGCCGACACTGACCGTGACGTAAGGTAAAGTCTGCGCGCCAGGATTGGGAAGTGAAGCCGTCTCCACGGCTTCTCGGATGCGCTCGGCGACCTCGCATGCCTCAGGCTCGCTGATCGTGGGAAGTACAATCAGGAACTCTTCGCCGCCATAGCGTGCTACCTGATCATGGTTTCCTCTCAAGTTGCTCTGAATGATGCCGGCGACCTTCACGAGGCAGCGATCACCCTCGCCATGGCCAAGGCTGTCATTCAAGGCCTTGAAATGATCGATGTCGCACATCAGCAGGGCTATACCCCTCGTTTCGGCTTCCGCATCCCAAAGGCGATTGAGCAGTTCCATCATCCAGCGCCGGTTGGCGATGCCGGTGAGTGGATCGGTTCTTGCCAGGAGCTCAAGGCGCGCGTTTGCAGAAGCCAATTCCGTTACCCGGCTTCGGTCCCGGAGCTCGAGGAGAAAGGCCTTTTGCGCAAGTATCGTCATGGTGCGCCGAGACACTATTGTCGCGATGATTCCGGCAGAAAAAAACAAGGTTGCCGCCTCTACGCTTCCGACGGTGATACTCGGATTATGGATCTGGAAGAAGAGATAAAGGCCCAGAGCCATTGCCGCGATGGTCGTCGTCGCCGGCAGCGGAATGGCGAAGATAATGATCGCGGAAATAGCTACGAACAACATGATATTCAAATGCCGTTCGTAAAATTCCCCACCGGCCGTTACGCCCACGAGTGCAACGGAGAGGAGGATAAAGAACAATCCGGCTATAAGGACGGCTATATGAAGCTTGGATATTTCTGGTTTTCTCCAGAAAAAGGCCGTAGCCAAAGCCGCGGGAGGTAAAATGCAGGCCGGCGCAAGCATGGAGACTGTGACCGTTCGCGGAAGCAGAATTACATTCAGACCCAATGTAAGCAGATCTATGAACGTTACCCAAATCATCTATGAGCGGATGATCTTGGCGGTTCGTGGCAAGGAACGCTCTTGAAAAAGGCGAAGGAGCTCGCCTTTCAGTCGTATGTCTCGGGTACGACCTTTCAGTAGGCGTTCAACCTCCTCCAAGAGGGCAAGATTTTCCCACGAATGCGACTTTTCCTTGGATACGTCCACAGCATTTAGCGGAATTGCTTTGTTTACCTCTTTCATTTCATTCACTTAGTGAAGCTCCCTGCCGTCAAAAAATGGCTGCTGTCCAGATTAGCTCGGAAAACGGCTAAGATGCCCGTGGGCGATTCCAATCGCGGCATTCTTGCCTGAGGATTGCGATCCCACTACATTGTCCGTTAAAAGGGCTCCCCTCGACGTCTGCTTTCCAGCTATATTTCATATAGATATTTTGCGGCGATCTCACCGACGACAGTCCAACGAACATCTTCGGACTAATAATGGATATTTCGAAGCCGCTGCTATGTCCTCTCGTGGGTAGCCCTGAATCTCCCTGATGTTATTGGGGATTCATCAGGAAACCAGAAAATCGCATCGGTGAATATGAGAGGCGCGAGTTCTTCGAGCAGGCGATCATCGGGTGTCATCACTGAGTCTCTATAACCTGGGTCGATGCCTGGTTAAACTTTTTCAGCCAATCTTCGTTCCCATAAGGAACAGGTTCGGTCGTCGCCTTCAGTTTTATGGGCGGTATACACGGCTAAATTGAATTTCAGTTCGCGCAGGATCTGAACCGCGCCGGGTTTGCCGGAGGCTCCAACTTCTGAGAAAGTGGAGCCGATATGAGCAAGACAACGAACAAGTTTTCACCTGAAGTCCGAGAACGTGCCATCCGCATGGTGCTGGAACACGAGGCAGAACACCCGCCCCGGTGGGCGGCCGATCATGCGGTGGATCGATCGCGAACGGGACGTTGACAGTATGAGATCGATGAAGTCCGAGGAGAATGATGCCGGTGGGATGTGAAGACGATAGCTACGATCTCAACTGCGGCGCGCTCATTTGGATTTCCGCGGAGGCTGCCTCTCATCCGGCGATGAGAGCTGCCTTCTTGCGGTTGCGATACCAGGAAGGTCTAAATCCCGCGAGGTTTATGCGAGTCCCAAGCGAATGAGATCATGAGCGGGATTGCCGATGACGGTATGATCAAAGTCCCTGATTTGTATGGCGACTTCTCTGTCAGGATCCGCCAAGGCGGCTAGATTGCTGATGTGACAAATCATGGCGGGTCCATATCTGGGTCTTCTGGAATGGATAGCGAGCGCGTATCCCAGCCATTCATAAAAATGATTGATAGAGCTTCGTGTGGACGCGCCCGGCGACTGTGACATCTTAGAGCGCGCCGAAAACCCAGAAGCAGAATCTTACTTCCTATCAGGTGGCATTTGCGCTTTTGCTTTATACCCATCATGCACTTCCGCTTTCATCATCGACAACCTCGGTATCCGGACGATCCCCACCGTCGACATGTTCAACGCGCCAGCTACCGGCTGGAAGCTGATAGGAAATTTCTGCATCCTGGCCCTCGAGATGCTGGCGTTCGGCTGCCGCCCTGGCTGCGGCAAATGCGGTATCGTGATCCGGAAATGTCTCGGACCAAATCTTTTAAAGACGATAGCCGTATCCGTCTTCGTGCTTGCCGACATGATAAGTCACCGCCATGCGATCTCCTCCATTGAACTCCGGTCGAATTGCCGTTGCGCTCTGAGCGTATGGCCTAATATATCGCGGCGGCGGGATACACCGATTCCGCGCCCAGCATTTTGATAAGCGTCCTCAACATCTCCCATCGCGCGAAGAGAATGAGAAGGTTGATGATAGGCAACGGAATCCCCTATAAGTCTGGAACTGGTTACTTCCGGACAGGTCTTGGCGTCTTCGCAGGAGCAGCTTTCTTCTGCTGGTGATCATGCGCTGGCGAGTTGTCGCTTTCCGGTCCGTTGGATGAGTTCACTTCTTGTTCTGTATGCTCGTGCTGTTCTTCCGCTCGTTGCCAATGGTCGAGATGACGTCCCTCCGGTCTTCCTTCCTCTTCCCAGATTCTGTAGGCACGTTCACGGCGCTTGCCGTCGTTCTCATCTTCATTGTCGATCATTGAATTTCCTCTTGTCTTCAGTAACGGGTTAGCGTCGTTCAATGCTGCCAATCGCAACGTCATTTCTTCGTCAGTTTCATCGAAGGCCAGGGATTGACACTTACGGGCGTGACCAATCAGGAAACTCGGCCGGGCTCTCGCCGAGAAGACCAATTTTTCCGAAATCCGTTGGCAATGGACTCGCCGCTGATCGGACGTGCAGTTTGAAAGGCCGTTGCTTTTTCATATCCAATGCTCCTCCTCATTAATCACTCAAATCGACATGCGAGTTGAAAGTTCCTTTGGTGAAGAAATATTGCGGAACCGCAGGGAGGAAACGGGGAGACGTGTTTCGGGAAAAGCTCCCAATCTGACGGATTGATTATCTATCGGGGCAGGGGTATCGTTGAAGTCCTGCACCAATCCCGCTGCCATTGCGGCGTCAAGCCGTCCCAGAACACATCCGCCGATGTCGGCGATCTGGCCGGTCTGGCTGTCGACGATATTCCACGTTCCATCATCCTGTTTCCTGGCGATATAAACGGGATCGACCGTGGGATCCATTGCCACCTCCTGGCTACGGGAGGGATGATGACTTTGAGAATTGGCGGAGCCGTTTGTTGTTCCGCTGCAGTGCAGCATTCCATCAAAATTCTCACCGGCGAAAATGAACAATTTTTCTCCAACCAGCTCTTGAATCCGAAATTTCCAAAAACCAAATCGAATGCCGCCAGCCGCTAAAGTCAGGGCTGGCTTTGCTGGGAGCGTCGCTTTCGGCGCTTCCATACCCATGTTGCTTCAAGGAGGATATGGCTATGGCAACATCTTACGACTATGCACCGCTTTTCCGTTCGAGCGTCGGTTTCGACAGGATCTTCAATCTTCTCGAAAACGCCCAGCGCGCCCGCTCGATCAGCGACTGGCCGCCCTATGACATCGTCAAGACCGGCGATGACAGCTACCGGATTTCGATCGCCGTAGCGGGCTTCGCGCAGGATGATCTCGACATCACCTTCCAGTCCAACCTTCTGACCGTCACCGGCAAGAAGCAGGAAACCCCTTCCGAAGGCTACCTGCATCGCGGTATCGCCGGCCGGCCGTTCGAGCATCGGTTCGAACTTGCCGACCATGTCAGGGTGAACGGTGCTGATCTGAAGAACGGTCTCCTCTCGATCGATCTCATCCGTGAGATCCCGGAGGCCCTTAAGCCACGGAAGATCGACATTCAGGCATCGAACCTGGAACGCTCTGCTGTTCCGGCGCAGATCGAAGCACAGAAGGCGGCTTAATCAGAAGTTTGGGAAAGGGCGCCGCCGTGGTGGCGCCCGTCAACATTCCGGGTTGGAAGGAGAGAGCGGTGAAACCCGATATGTTCAAACAACCTGTATCCATTCTCGTCGGCCTTGGCTTTCCGACAGAGGTTCGCAGTGTCACCGAAGCGTACAGCCATCTCTGCGAGTGGCCGGCATCGTTTAGGGACAGTGCCCATTCGGTCGCACTGAAGGCTTGCGGCGCGGCTTTGCGTGGCGAGATCGAAGCGGAGACTGCGCGCGGCTTGTTCGCTGCGTTCGCCGAGAAACACGATTTGCTGGCGCCGGAGATTGATACCATCGTCGCATCTCGCCGGCGGAAAGATCCCCACGTTCGTTGAGGCGCTCCATACGTACGATATGTTGCAGCGGGCCGCGCCCAATGTCGTGGTCGCCTCAACCTCACCAGGTCAATCAGGCCGGATCAGAGCGCCGGCGATCATGGCGGTGACGACGCCGGCGAGAGGATGCGGCCTGTTCTCGTCGCTGACCACACCCGCGAGTGGCCGCTGAGTGCCACAAGAGCTTCGTCAAAGTCCGATGAAGTCGGGCACGCCATTGCCCAGGCGGCACATGAATGCAGTTGCAGGGTGTTAGGCGGCATAGAACTCCAACATGTCTTGCGTCTTTCGAGTTTTCCGACAGTCTGCCCAAAACCTGCTAACAACGTCTTGCCTGACTTTTGCGACACTACGAGCCGTATTGACGTCAACCTCCAAGATCTGCCTACAACAACCATTACATCCGACTGCGAACTGAACGTTCCGCAGCGGGTTGATCGGCGCCGGAACTCTGTCATCGGCCGCTCGTTGCCAGTGGTCGAGATGAAGCCCCTTGGATCGCCCTTTCTCCTCCCAGAGTCTGTAGTTGTACTCGCGGAATTGGCAGACGCGCCTCGCGGTATCAACATATCCGCCGCCGGAGCGTCCCACGTCAGCGATGCGTGGCTCGTTTTGCGAGCCGGCACATTGGGGGCAATCAAGGATTCAAACACACATCGATATGTGGTGAAAACCTAATTTTCCGTCGTTACGAGGCTATTAAGAGCTGCAACCAACGCCCGGCTGGGCGAAGGTTTCATGAGAACAACTGTATTGCTCGCCAGGTCCTGCATACGCTCGGGCAGGGACTGGCCCGTGTAAAATAAAAAAGGAATCCCTTTCTCCTTCAACCGTCGTGCGGCTGCTTCAGAGGTTTCACGACCAAGCCGGACGTCGAGTACAGCGACGGAAAAGCTCTCGCTCTCGATTGCGGAAAGCGTTGCCGAAAGAGTGCCGTACGGCCCGACGGTCTCACCACCAGCTCTCATAACGCTGTCCTCGACATCGAGGGCGATTAGAAGCTCATCGTCGACGACCAACACCTTGGCCCCTTTCAGCGCGGTTGTCTGATCAATGATTGGGTCCATGCTCTTCCTGCTCCGGAATTTCTATTTCTATTGTGCAATGGAGACCGTGCGCCAAGAATTGCCGTTGGACCTTGGCACCGGGAAGGCCCTTGCTGATCAAGATCCCACCCAGTCCCTGTTTCGTGGGTGGTTCGACGGGCGGGCCTCCGCTCTCCGCCCAGATAACTGTCACATTGCGCGGATTGTTTCCTTCCCGGGTCCACGAAAGTTCAACTTGCCCTTCGGGCGCGGATAGCGACCCATATTTGATGGCATTTGTCGCAAGTTCATGTAATACGAGTCCGAAAGGTGTTGCGAGCTCGGCCGGCAGGCGGATCGCCGGTCCGTGGACTTTCAAGCGGCTCGTCTCTCCACCGAGGTGCGCCTGCAATTGTGATTGGGCTACCTCCTGCAGTTCGGCGCCTTCCCAGTGCGACTCTACCAGCAGCTTGTGTGCATTGGCGAGAGCTAGAAGGCGACCTTCGAACCGCTCGACGAAGTCCTCGCCCGACGAACTCGTCCGCAAAGTCTGGCGTGCAAGTGACTGCACCACGGTCAGCGAATTCTTGACCCGATGAGCAAGTTCATCGAGCAGGAAGCTTTGACGCTTGGCCCATCGCTTTTGGTCGGTAATGTCGCGTGTGCTTTCCAACACAATCCGGCGTTCTCCCGATGTCATCAATTCGAGCTGGCTTTCCACCGTCAGCACACGTCCATCCTTGGTCGTATGAAGGACCTCACCACTCCAGCTGCCATCGTCAAGGAGCGCCTGTCGAAGGCACTCAAATGACGATCCGGGAACCACCGTCTTCAAGAGCTTTTCCTTGGGCTTGCCGGCTGCCTCGTCACGCGTATAGCCGTAAAGAACCTCGCTGCCGTGATTCCATTGCACGATACCGTGGTCGAAATCCCAGGCAAATATCGGCGAGCGTGAAAGTTCAACCAACCGTGCTTCCTGGCGAAGATGCTCCTCACTTTCGCGAAGCGCAGCCTCAATTTTGCGTCGCTCGGTAATGTTCACAAACGTGGCGACCACGCCATCCGGTCGATCATCGATTGTTCGATAAGGGCCGATTCGCAGCATATACCAGCTACCTGTCCGGCTCTGCACCTCGCGTTCCAGAGGCGTCAGTGTTTCAAGAACCAGACGAATATCGTCGATCAGGCTCTCATGGTCCAACCGATGGGAAAAGTCGGTGAGCGGGCGATCGATATCTCCAGATGTGATATTGAAAATATCGCGCAACCGAGGCGTAAAGCGCTTAATGCGCAATGCCGGATCGAGAAACAGCGTGCCGATGTCGGTGGCCGCCATCAGATTTTGTATGTCACTGTTTGCCCGCGACACAGTCTCCAGCTTCAGCTTGAGTTCGTTATTGACAGTATGCAGTTCCTCGTTGATCGATTGAAGCTCTTCCTTGCTCGTCTCAAGTTCTTCGGACGTCGAGCGATATTCCTCGTTGATCGACTGCAGTTCTTCGTTTGCCGCCCGGAGTTCCTCGTTGGTCGCCTCTGCCTCCTGCCGCGTCTCGCGCAGCCGCAGGTTGGCAATCTGAAGCTCTTCCCGGAGCTGCCGAATAATCTCGTTGGCCGGCGCGTGTTCGGCCGGAACTTCGAGCAGGCCGGAGGCTCCGACCATAGCTTCGCCTTCGATGAACATCACGACGGCGGATCGTACCGTGCCATCATCCTCAAGGAGAGGCTTTACCTGCAGATAAATCCGGCGGGGGCCTTCGCCAAACCTGACGAGAAGTGGCATGGTAAGCGTAGCTTCGCCACGCTCGAACGCCCGATTGAGCGCGCTTCTAAGGTCGAAGCGCAGTTCCTGGTGTACCATGTCGACCGAATCGGTGGTCACAGGTCCTCCCGACGGCTGCAGATAGCGCCCAACGCTGTCAGACAGATGTAGCGCCCGATGGGCCTCATCCACCATCATGCTCGGCGGGGCGACACGCTCAAGAGCTTTCTGGTGAAACGCCGCATCGACCGCGTTAGTAACCGCTACGGACGACTTCGAGCCGCGGATAAGGCGCTCGGTCCTCTCTGCGGTCGCAAACAACACAGGCAGTTCCGTTCGCTTCGGGCTTACGAGCGACCGATAGATCTTGGCATCCCGATCAAAGGCCTTGAACAGTCCTGCGGGTTGGTCTGCACTTTCCGAAGCTCCGAGAAACAGATAACCGCCAGCATTGAGTGCATAGTGAAACGTGGCGTAGACTTGCTGCTGCAGGCTTCGGTCGAGATAGATCAGGACATTGCGGCAGGAGATCATGTCCAGCCGCGAAAACGGAGGATCGCTCAGAAGACTGTGGTGAGCAAAAAGAACAATGTCGCGTAATTCATTACGAACCCTATATTGACCTTCCTCGCGTTGAAAGAAGCGCCGAAGCCGCTCCTCCGACACGTCCGCCTCGATCGACGGAGGATAGCGCCCCTCGCGTGCGAAGGCCAATGCTGCGGCGTCGAGATCCGATCCAAAAACCTGGATCTGTGGAGAAATGTTACGACGGTTGGCTTCCTCCAGCAGAAGCATGCCGATCGAATAGGCCTCTTCTCCGGTCGCGCAGCCGGGAACCCACACGCGGATCGCTGCATCTGGCGCCTGAAACAGCTGTGGAATGACGGATTGTTCGAGGGATCCAAAAGATCTGGGATCGCGGAAGAACGACGTTACCGAGATGAGAAAATCGCTGAGCAGAGCCTGAGCCTCCTCCGGGTCGTCTCGGAGGTAGTCGAAATAGGTCGCAAATGAATGTTTTCTCGCGACCTGTGTGCGTCGGGCAATTCTGCGGACCAGTGTGGCGCGCTTATAGTGCGAGAAATCATGTCCCGTCTTCAGACGCACATGGCTGAGAATGCGTTTGAGAAAATCTTCGTCGTTGCTGTCAGAAAATGAGCTGTTCCGGTCATGCTGAGACGAAAATTCGGCCACGCAGCGTGCAAGTTCGGCAGCCGGCAGCAAGACATCCGCCAGCTCGACCGGAAAGGTGGCATCCCCTGGCATATCATCCGTGGCGGATTCAGGCGAAGTTGCAAGTATAATCCCGCCTGCCTCCTTGAGTGGGGCGATGGCTGCGGCCGCATCGTGGCCGACATTGGCGAGGATGACGACAAGAGGATTCTGGCATTGTCCGGCAATCGCTTGAAGGAAAAGCTGAGCCGATTCCGCTCGCCCGGACGGCTCACTGATCGGAAGGGCTGCGATGCGGCCTTCCGCACATTGGAGACACCGACCTGGGGGCAGGACATGAATGGCGTCTTTCTCCAACATGGTTGTTTTTTCGATCCGCTGCACCGGCCGGCTGGTGAACCTGGAGATGATCTCCGCAAGTTCAATTTCGCCTGCCGGTGCGACGTCGGCCATTATGATATGGGCGTTGAGGTTTTCAGGCAAAGCGTTGAGAAAAATTCGCAATACATCGGCGTTTTTAGCCGATGCCGCAATTGCGATCACCGGTAAAATATCTTCGTGTTTCACGAGCAATGCTTTCGTAACAGGCGCAAAAAATGGAGGGAAGCGGATCTGGAAGTGTTCTCACCGTAAAGGGGATTGACCGTAAAGTTAAGACCCGTTTTGAACCGTAGCATATCTGCATGGCAAAGCGGTCCCACAATGGGCATTGGATTAACAGCCTCGTTTCGGATCCAGGGAGGCAAAATAGGTCGTGACGATCCGTTATCCTCTCCAGCCTGCTGCTCGCGAATTTCGATTTTTCGACGATGGGGCGCTGCGCGATCCATATTGCGTGGAACAACCTGGTCATCCGCTCCCTTTCTAAAGAAGCGATTGTGCCGAACCGTGGATTGGGATCAGATTTTGGAAACGCCTCCTCTCCAAAGAAAACTCGCGGCCATCCTCGCTGCCGATGTCGAGGGATATTCCCGTCTTATGCATCTCGATGAGGAGCGGACATTGGCAATGCTGACGAGCCACCGAGCGATAGTGGACGGCTTGATCGAAAACGCCAATGGACAGATTTTCGGAACGGCGGGAGACAGTATACTGGCGGAGTTTCCCAGCGTGGTTCAAGCGTTCAATTGCGCGATCGCCATCCAACTCGCCATTGATCGAGCCAATGTCGGCATCCCTATGGATGAACAAATGAACTTTCGCATCGGAATAAATGTCGGTGATGTCATGGTTAAAAGCGGCGACATTTTCGGCGATGGGGTTAACATAGCCGCGAGACTAGAAAGCCTCGCCGATGTTGGTGGCATCTGCGTGACGCGTGGCGTTCGCGACCACATCCGCGATCGTGTCGAGGCAAAGTTCCAGGACATGGGCGAGCATACCGTCAAGAATATCGCTCGTCCCGTCCGTATCTTCAAGGTTTTGTTCGACGCCAGTTATGAGCCGGTTTTGGCCCGTGCCTTGCCGAGGAGTCGCCCCGGTGAAGATGTCACATTAAATACTGACGAGGACTTGACTGAAATTGCCTTCTGGGAATCGATCCGCGACGACGACGATGGGACGGAGTTGCGTCTCTATCTCGAGCACTACCCCGATGGTGCCTTCTCGGACCTTGCTCGGGCGCGGCTCCGGCATGATCTTCCGCCGTCGGAAGAACCGGCTGTAGAGGTGTCTTTCTGGGAAAGTGTACGCGACAGCGGCAATATAGAAATGATCCGCGCCTATATCGAGCGTTACCCAGCTGGGAAGTTTGTTTCGCTCGCCCAGATTCTTCTTCAAAAAAATAGCCCGTGAGCAAGCAACAGACGACCTAACGCTTTGAGCCGGATATGATGTGACGGCGCTTTCGCCGCAGCATGACGAGGCTATGGCAGCTTGCGGGAATATTTCATCAGTCGAGTGAAGACGTTGCGCTTGCTTTCGTAGGGAGCGAGATCGATATCGCTTACCAGCCTTGCACCCCCCTCATGCTTTTCGAGTGTGATCTTGCGACTGTGGAAGGCCTCGAGCTCGGCACGGTGCGCGACACTGACGATCGTAGCGCCCGGAAGTTCTTCGATCATCATTTCCATGATCTTATCTTGGGTCTTCTCATCGAGTGCCGAGGTCGCTTCGTCAAGTACGATAATATCTGGATCATTCAGCAGCAGCCGCGCAAAGGCCAGCCGCTGCTTTTCACCTCCCGACAACGTGTGGTCCCATGGCGCTTCGTCCTCGATCTTATCACTCAAATGGCCTAAGCCCACCTTTTCAAGGGCCATGCATATTTCGTCCGCGGTCCATCTGTCGGCGGCCTGAGGATAGGCAACAGCTCGGCGAAGTGTTCCGGAAGGAATGTAAGGACGTTGAGGCAACATGAAGAGCTGTCGGTCCGCATGGAAGTTCACACTTCCACCACCCCAGGGCCAGAGCCCGGCGATGGCCCGCACAAGAGTACTCTTGCCAGCCCCGGATTCTCCAGCTACCAAAACACGCTCACCCGGTCCCACCTCGACTTGCGTTTCCTTAACGACGGCGGTCCCATCGCCGAGCGACACTGAGACGTCGTTCAAGCTGAGCATGATCTCCCCCTCCGTTTCACCGCGTTTGATCCGGCCCATAGATTCGCTCTGTTCGGCCTGCTCCAGCCCGTCGAGCGACATCATCAATGAAGCGACGCGCCGGGCGCAGGCGTTCCAGTCGGCAAGGCGTGGATAGTTGTCGACAAGCCATCCGAACGCGCTTTGGACAATAGTGAAGGCAGATGCCGCCTGCATGACTTGGCCCAGCGACATGCTGCCGTCGAGGAACTTGGGAGCACAAAGCAGTACCGGCACCACGGGCGCGATCAGCATCGAACCATGGGACACCAGTGTGGTACGCATATACTGATGCGCCAGCAGTCGCCATTGTTGTCGCACATTGGCGAACGTCTTCTCCAAGTCGTTGCGCTCTTCTTCCTCTCCGCCAAGCAGGGCAATGCTCTCGCCGTTTTCGCGCACCCTGGTCAAGGTATAGCGAAACTCCGCCTCCACCTGATTTTTTGCTTCTGAAACCCGGACGAATTTTCTGCCGATGAAGGTTATGGAGCCGGAGGTTATGACGGCGTAGAGGACAGCTGTAACGACGAGGAAGCCCGGAATAGTGATGAACGTGTCACCGATGGGCAGGGTCAAAGCTCCGCCGATCGTCCACAACACGATGATGAATGTCGAGGCTGACACGAATGCTGCAATCACGCCGGCCACGAAATCGACCGGGGACTCGGTTGCTATCCGCATGTCTTCAGAAATGCGTGCCTCAGGGTTTTGATGATCCCCGCCGATCAGATTGAGTTGATAATAGCGTCCGTTTGCCAACCATCGCGCGATCAGCGCTTTCGTCAGCCAGGAACGCCAGCGGCGCTGGATCAACATGCGGACGTAGACCTGGATGGTGACGATCGCGACACTACCAAGCACGAGTGGCGGAAAAACTGCGCCCAGAAAATATACCATCGATGCATTGCGCTGCTCGATGGCGTCGAAAAGCCTGCGGTTCCATACGTTGATACCGTATTGGAAGCCGACGTTGATTGCGATCAGAACAAGAAGCCCGATTGAAAACGGCCAGGCGAGCCTATCGCCCTTTCGTCCCCAATATTCGCGTGCGCTGATCCAGAAACGTTTGAGCAAATACGCTTTGCGCGCCTCATCTGCTTGAACCGGGGTTAGCTCGGACGGGGCTTCGACAATATCTGCAGGGGGCGTTTCTTGGATCAAGTTATTCTCTCCCATAGCTTCCTCCAAGCCACAATGGCTCTATGCCTATTGGGCTCGCTCCACATAAAAACCTGGCATCATATTGTTGAACGAGTTTGAGATGCTTGATCGCTTCCAGGAAATCTACGGCAAATATACGAAGGCCAAACGCCGGCTAAGGTCGAGAAACTTGCAGGAACCGTAAGACGCCTTTGCAAGCGGAGGTACGACGCCGAGCAATTGATCGATGCGGGTGCGTAAGGGACATGCGGGCGTGATAATGAAGGCGCCTTCCAGGTTGACCTGTGTAGGAAACCTGCAATCGACACAGATTGTTCCGGTCGGTCTGCAGAGCAGAAAGCTTGTCGGTACACTTTCGAAACCGATTACTTTTTGAGCTTCCATAAATCGAATTTTGGCGCCTTCGAGGACCTTCCTTGTTTGTGGCGACGCACTTGAGGGGATCGTCGCGGTGGTTTCCATGCATGATATTCGGACCTGCGATCGTTGCATTGGAGCGGGTTGGTACCGTCTGTTGTGCAAGAACGGTGCCGGTCATGGAGACGGAAATGGCGATGCAAGAGATAGGCCTTCATGGATGCTCCCGGATGAGTTCAGCCTGCACCGTCCATGACGGCATTAGAAAATGCGCCCGCACCTGTAATGTTCCAAAGCCGCCGTCGAATTCGGCGCCCTCTGCGACCTGGCACTGGAGGTATTGGCGCCGCAATTGTTGATCAAAGATCGGACGCGACCCGCTTCGTCGTGCGGAAGACTTTTGTCGAGCTCGATGAAAATGCTTCTGTCGACCATCCAGGGGTAACCTACTTTCTATTGCTGTCGCTCTTTCCAGCCCTTGGCGCGCTGGTTGCGCTCTATGGGTTTATTGCCGATCCGGCCACGATCATGGGTCATAGCGGCTTCCTGGCAAGCGTCTTTCCGCCTGGTTCATTCGACCTGATTCTCAACCGGCTGACCGCTCTCACCGAGCAGAAGACCTCTACGCCAAGCTTTGTATTTGTAACCGACCTCATTGTCGCCCTGTGGAGTGCCAACAGCGGAATGAAGGCATCATTTGACGCGATGAACGTTGCCTGCCAGGAAGATGAAAAGCGTAGCCTGATTCCGCTTAATCTTCGGGCACTCGCATTCACCTTCGGCGCGCTCATCATCGCGATCGTTCTCATTGTCGCTATTGGCGTGCTTCCGGCGGCACTTGCCTATCTCTGGCTGGACAAATGGCAGGAGCTTCTCGCTCGTTTTGTGCGCTGCCCTTCATTCTCGTCTTTGTCGGGTGTGGTATAATAGTTATTTACCGTTATGGTCCGAGTCGCGAACAGGCAAAACTGAAATGGCTGAGCTGGGGCGACTTGTTCAGCACATTGTTATGGATGGCTGCATCGATCTTGTTCTCTTTCTACCTTGAGAACTTCGCTAACTACAATGCGGCCTACGGCACGCTTGGTGCGTTCACAGGACTGATGGTGTGGGTCTGGATCTCGGTGATCATCCAGATAGTCGGCGTCGAACTCAGCGCCGAACTGGAACACCAGACCGTTCGGGATTCCACCACCGGATCACCGAAATCAATGGGAGCGCGCGGTGCGTTCGTTGCAGACACAATCGGCGAGGCAGCCGATTGATTTCGCCCGGTCAGTCAACGCCGGCGGAGTTGTTTCACGATCTTATCGTAACGAGGCATTAAGATGTCGCTACGACGTTGCATTCGAAATACCGTCCTGCCAGGCGAGCAAGCTCTCGCGATCGGATATCGGATAATGTTCGACCGACAGCGGTGCAAGCAACAAGGTAGTGTCGGCACCAAGCGTCCAGCGCTTTTGAAAGTCTATCGGTCGCTTGCCGCTACCGCCATAAATTATGTCCTCGCTTGACCACAAGACCGTCCACTGATGGCCTGTTGGCGCTGAAAACAACGGCTCTGCAAGGCTCATTACGGAAAGATCTTCACCGAGATTGACCAGTAGCAGCCGTTCGCTCTTCGGCTCGCCGGAAAAGAAGCGAAGTAGGAATGCCTTTCGATCCAGTACGCTTCCATCCAGCAAACCACGCAGCATTCCATTGCCGCTGGAAATAACCGTCGTTTTTTGGCGCAGTACCAGCAAATCACGATGCAATGCGACAACATGCGCGTTGACGTCCCGCGCAGACCAATCGAGCTTCGAGCGTTCGAAGGTTGAGCGTTCGGCCGGCACAGGCATCCATTCAGCGAAGGCAGGATCCTTTAGGCTCGGGAACTGTTTAAGGAAATCGATGCGACCATTTCGAACGATTTCGACAAGCTCCCCCGAGTGGTCTGCGAAATAATAGAACGGACTGGTCGCGCCGAACTCCTGCCCCTGGAATAGCATGGGCGTCTGTGGACCTAATAGCAAAAGGGCCGTCAGTGCCCGGACTCTCGCCGGCGAGGCAAGCTTTCCCATGCGGACCCCAGTTCCGGAATTGGCAATCTGATCGTGGTTCTGCAGGAAATGGATAAAGTTACTCGAAGAAAGATCGAAGCCGGGCCGGCCGCGTGGCGCATCTTGCCAGTCGTATCGCTGCCCTTGGAAGAGGTATCCGTATTTCGCCGAGGATACAAATTCCTGCGCGCAGCCAAGATGATCATGGTAGTAGGCTTCATTCCTGCCCGTCAGTGCGACCATTGCAGAATGATGGAAGTCATCGTTCCAGAGAGCGTCCAGGCCATAACCTTTTTTATCGGCGCCGCAAACGATGCGCGTGTCCTGAGGTTCGTTTTCCGCCACGAGATAGATGGACTTCCTCCCGGCAGCAGCGCGAGCTTCGTGGTCGATCATCGCCATGATGTGCTCTTCGCTGCGATCATGAAGTGCTTGGGTGGCGTCGAGGCGCAATCCGTCGAAGTGGAACTCGTCGATCCAATAGGCAGCATTTTTCGCGAAGAACTCGCGCACGCCGGCGCTGTTTTCGCCATCGAAATTGATCGAGCTGCCCCACTCGTTCCAGTAGCGTTCGGTGAAGTAGGCAGGCGTGAAATCACGGAACCGGTTCCCGACGCCAAAGTGATTGTAGACGACGTCGAGAATGACGCCGATGTCTAGCTGATGGGCAGTGTCAATGAACGATCGTAGATCGTCAGGTGTGCCATAGAGCCGGGTCGGCGCGTAGGGAAGCACGCCATCGTAGCCCCAGCCAAACTCCCCGCAGAATTCGTTGAGCGGCATGATCTCCAGACAGGTGATACCGATCTCCTTCAGGAAAGGGAGCTTTTCGCTGGCGGCCGCATATGTGCCTTCAGCGGTGAACGTCCCGATGTGCATCTCATATAAAACTTGACCGTTCGGCGTTATGCCGGTCCAGTCGGCATCGCTCCATTCAAAGTCGTGCGGATCAATCACGGCGGAATAGCCCAGCGGCCCTTCCGGCTGGAAGCGGGAGGCGGGATCCGCCGCAGGCGCCAAGCTGCTATCTAGCTGGAACCGATAGAGTGTACCAGCACCAAGACCTTCAAGATCAAGGCGAAAATAGCCTCCATCCTCTCGATTCATCGCATGTTCGCTACCGTCCTCAAGTCGAATTGCTACGTGCTCCCGAGACGGTGCCCAAACACGAAATGATACCGTATCGCCGAGGATTTCAGCACCGATCGGATATCGTCTCGTCGTATTTGATGAAGTAGATGTATCGATCTCACGACTCGTGATGCTCATGGTTGATCCTTGTGTCAGAGAGATCCACGAGCATCTGGGAACATGCACGGGTGTATGCGAAAACTTCCGTTTTAAGACTTTGTTCCGCCGTCAATCTAAAACGGCTAAAATAGCAAACGCTTCATATGGTTGCAGATCGACTTTGTCCGGTAGTCGATCGCAAGGTCTGTAATTGCTGATCAGGCAACGCCCGGCTATCTGCAGTTCGCCCGGCAAATCCAGTGAAATCGTTTTTGCAGAGAAGTTTGCAACGACGGCCAACCGCTTTCGGTCCAGCGTTCGCGTATAGGTAAAGACGTCGGGATGTTGATCCAGATAGGATTGGTACCGCCCATAGACGATAACCGCGTGCTCCTTTCTGAGCGCGATCAGCTTGCGATAATGATTCCAGATCGAATGCTCGTCCGAAACGGCACGTTCCGCATTGATGACCGTGTAGTTCTCGTTTACCTCGATCCAGGGGATGCCGGTCGTAAAGCCTGCATTCGCCTCCGGCGTCCATTGCATCGGTGTCCGGGCATTGTCGCGGCCGTTCTCGTTTGCGCCTTTGATAAAATCCTCGGGCGACAGGCCAGCATCGAGATGGAGGCGATGCATGTTGAGAGTTTCGATATCCCTGTATTGCTCGATCTTGGCGAAGGGAGCGTTGGTCATACCGATCTCCTCGCCTTGATAGACGAATGGCGTCCCCTTCAGAAGATGAAGTACGGTTGCGAGCATCTTGGCGGACTCGACCGGGTAGCCCCTCGCGTCTCCGTATTTTGAAACTGCGCGCGGCAGGTCGTGGTTGCCCCAGAAGAGCGAATTCCAGCCGTCTTCGGCGAGAGCATATTGCCACTTGCTCAAGACCGATTTCAGCTTGATGAGGTCAAAGGGCCGAGACCGCCATTTGCCGTAGATCTCGTCCCATTGCTGTGTCACATGCTCGAACTGAAACACCATCGAGAGTTCGTGACGATCCGCGCCCGAGTAAAGGAGAGCAGAGCCGGGCGTCGCGCTCCAGGTCTCGCCGATCGTCAGGACGTCCCGACTGCCGAAGGTCTCGCGGTGCATCTCCTGCAGATAATCGTGAAGATGGGGGCCGTCCGTGATGATCGACTGGTCGACCTGCTTGCCGATGTAGTCGATGACGTCCATACGAAATCCAGCAATGCCACGTTCCAGCCACCAGTTCATCATTTGGTAGATTTTTGCCCTGACTTTTGCGTTCTCCCAATTCAAGTCTGGCTGTCGGCGGGAGAAGAGATGCAAATAGTATTCTCCCGTCCGAAGATCCAGCGTCCAAGCCGGCCCGCCAAAAGAGGATGTCAAATTGTTCGGAGAACCACCGTCTTCGGCAGGCTTCCGCCAGATGTAGAAGTCTCGGTAGGGGTTGTCGATCGATTTGCGGGCTTCTATGAACCAGGGATGTTCGTCCGATGTATGATTGACGACGAGGTCTAGGACAATGCCGATGCCGCGGCTCTTCGCTTCGGCGATAAGCCGGTCGAAATCGGCGAGCGTGCCGAATTCCGGTGCGATCTCCTGGTAGTTCGAAATGTCGTAGCCATTGTCGTCCATTGGGGACGCGTAGATCGGAGAAAGCCAAATGATCTCGATGCCGAGCGCCTTCAGATACTCAAGCTTCGAAATAATGCCATCGATGTCGCCTATCCCATCGCCATTACTATCGGCGAAGCTGCGCGGATAGATCTGGTAGATCGTCGATCGATGCCACCAACGAGACGCTGAGACCAGATTCCCAGATGCCGTCGCTTGAGCCATCGGCTTTCCAAATCTTTAATGACAAAGGGATGAGGAGCGACCAGCCGATCGCTCCTCCAAAGCAAAATGGATTTCAATCAAATGCCTGGTCGGTGATAACGCAGGCGCTCGCGCTCGATCTGCTCGGCATCGTACGGGTCCAGCGTGTCGTCGAAGCGTGTCCAACCCTGCTCTTCGTAGGCCCGGCGGCGCTCGACGGGATCGACCCAATTAGAACGCTTGAGGATGGCTTCGGCTTCAGGGGCGTGAGCATCATCGACCTTGGCAGTCACCAGAGTGCCGCCGCGCCGAATTCCTTCAGCGTAGACATGTGCGTCGCTTTCGGAAACGCCGGAACTCGTCAGGGCGCCAATAATACCACCAGCAGCACCGCCAGCCACTGCGCCTGCCGCTGCGCCTGCCGCCGTCGCGGCGAGCCAGCCGGCCGCGACCACCGGACCGACACCCGGAATCGCCATCAGGCCCAGGCCGGTCAACAGACCCCCGGCACCGCCGACGACAGCCCCGATACCAGCGCCGGTTCCGGCGCCCGCTGCGGCATTCGACTGGTTGCCGTGACGCTTGTCGACGTTGTTAGAAACGATACTGATATCGCCCGAAGATACGCCAGCCGACTCAAGCGCGCTTACCGCCGTGCTCGCGTCACTATAATCGTCAAACAATCCGGTTACGGTTCTCATCATTCAAACTCCTTGAGGTTACTTCGCCACCACATTGCCTTGGTAGTCGAGGGTAATTGATACCGACTTGCCATCCTTCATGCCGGACGCGTTCCAGATGCCCTTGTCGTCTTTCTTGAGGTCGTTGACCTCGCTGTAACCGGCCTTCTCGATTCGTTCCTTGGCTTGGCTCTCCGTAAAACTGTTGGCCCCTTCGACCGGTGCGGTCGCGTTCTTTGAGTCCGGGGTTGCGATGGCGGGTGTATCGCCGTTGCTGTTGGTGGAAGGCGCAGTCTGCGCTACGGCACTAACGGCTGTCGCGGAAACGAACGCCGCGGCAAGAATTAGGTTTTTCATGGGATTTCCTTTCTAGCCTAGATCTCGTCATATCGATCTATCGGCCTAACCCTCGAGGTTTATTATTGTTCCCGCATTAGGATGTTGCCCGACGTCGCTGCCTGCAAGCTCCTGAGCCAGCACGAAGCATGTGACACCGGTGAGAAAATGAACGAGACGGCGATGTCGAAGAAGCGTTGCAGTTGGAGTTGAGTTACCTGTGCCGTTTCAAGGTTGACAAGATCAAGATCGATCGGTCTTTCACACAGACGTTTGGGGCGGCAAGAGAGCAATGCGATTGTGACATCGGTGCTCAACCTCGGTCATGCAATGGCAAGAGGGACACCGCGAAAGGCGTCCACACAATGGACCGCTTGGAGCTACTGTTCGAATGGCTGTGAAGCGCTTCAGAAATTTCCGTTTTCGCGCGCGATTTTGGCAAACGAACTGCCGGCTCTGCTGGTACCGGGTCCTTTAGCGAAGAAAGGCACCAGTCAGCTGCAAATAGAAGGTCTGATCCATTTTAGCCAGGCTCGCTGAGTAGATCGCGCAGGCGACTGAACAGTTGAGTACCGTCAAGGTTTCGCGGATCGAAGCCGCTCCGAGAGGCGATAGACGAGAGACTGACCGCGACGCCTTCGGACGAGCCGATGAAGGCCATCGACCATGTCAGAAAACTCCTTGTCGAGGTAGACGTGAAGTCGAGGAGCTGCACATTGCCGTGGCGTCGGTCCTGCTGGATGCGCTCGAAGGTGCTCTCGATTGCCTGTTGCGTACCTTCCAGCACCTGTGCGAAAAATCCGGCGTTGAACATCAGGGCGCCGGAAATCCCGACGAGCCCGTTGTTCCGGCGGCTGGCTCCGAGGATCGCCTCGATTTCGGCCTCGAGCCTCTCCGGCGGGATGCGGTTTTCGCTGTAGTAGACGAGGCGGAAGTCGGTCATTGGTGTGATCCTCGTTTTGTTATGCGCTGGAAGCGACAAGTCGATCGGCGACATCTGGGGCGAGGGGACGACCCGTTAGGTATCCCTGGACCTGCTGGCAGCCCTTCTTCTCGATCTGCGACATCTGCTCCTCCGTTTCGACGCCCTCGGCAATCGTGGTGAGGCCTAGCGTCTTGCCCAGCGCGCAGACCGACCGAATGATCGCCAGACTGTCGCGATTAGCCGAGAGGCTCCTGACGAAGGATTGGTCAATCTTGATCTTATCGAAGGGAAACTTCTGCAGATAGCTCAACGACGAATAACCGGTTCCGAAATCGTCCATGGAGAAACGGACGCCAATCGCCTTCAACTGCCGGAAGGTTTCCATGATCGGTGCGCTATTCATCAAGATCGCGCCCTCGGTGACCTCGAGATCGAGCCGTCGTGGATCAAGGCCGGAGTTTTCCAGGGCTGTCTTGACGGACGAGACGATCGTCGTGCTGCGGAATTGCAGCGGCGATATATTGACGGAGATTGAGATGCCCGGCGGCCATGATGCTGCCTTCCGGCAGGCCGTCCGTAGCACCCATTCTCCTATCGGCAATATCAGGCCGAGCTCTTCGGCCAGCGGTATGAATTCAGCTGGGGAGATAGAGCCATGGTCAGGATGGTTCCAGCGCAGCAGCGCCTCGAAACCGACGAGACGGCGGCCCTTGACCCGGAATTGCGGCTGATAGACGAGCGAAAGCTCCCGCATCGCTAGCGCCTTTCGAAGTTCAGTCTCCAGCATTCGCTTGCGCTGCATCGCCTCATGCATTTCAGTTGTGAAGGTGACAGCTTGATTGCCTCCTTCGGCTCGGGCTTTTTTCAGTGCGAGGCTCGCGTTGCGAAGAACAGTTTCTGCGTTGGAACCGTCAGCAATTGCGACACCTATGCTCACCGTGGGATAGACCATCTTGCCATCAACGAGATGCGGGCGGCTAAGGAGGTCAAGGAGAACCTCGGTCAATGGTAGGGCTTCGTCCTCCGTCGCGACGAAGAGGAATTCTCCTCCACCGACATGTGCAAGTCGAGCCTCTGCTATCCTGATCTGACCGGAAATTCTCTCGGAAACCCGCCGGAGTAGATGGTCGCCAACGGCATGACCAAAGAGTTCGTTGACGTCTTTGAAATTATCGAGACGGAGATCGAAGATGAAATGTCGAGCAGAGTTTTGCGCAAGCAGATTGTCGATCACAACGAGAAATTCACGACGCGTGAAGAGGCCGGTCGTCGGATCACGGCCGCCGGCGTCGGAAAACACGCTCGATATATCCGTCCATTCGACATAGATACTGCTCTTCGAGACATGGCTGTGCAGCAGGAAGGTCCTGGCATCCTCCAACCGAAACGTAGTCGATCCGGTTTCGATGCCGGCAATGATCCGGCCGACGGCTGTCTTGGAGATCGTTCCGAACTTTGCAGCTTCGGCAAGCATCTCAGAGAAAAGACGGCCTCTCCCGTTCTTGCCTACCAGCGTACCTGCTGCGGCGGAGTTATACCATTCGATAACGCCGTTTTCAGCGAGGACGACGAAACTAGTCAGAAAATCCTGGAAGCAAAAGGTTGCCGACGGGCCGGTTGTCTTTGCCATCTATTTGCAACCTCATCGCTGCTTCCGTTGTCTTAGAGCCAAG
This sequence comes from Rhizobium sp. SYY.PMSO, assembly GCF_046840415.1. Taxonomy (NCBI): domain Bacteria; kingdom Pseudomonadati; phylum Pseudomonadota; class Alphaproteobacteria; order Hyphomicrobiales; family Rhizobiaceae; genus Rhizobium; species Rhizobium sp. SYY.PMSO. The sequence goes on along the minus strand of NZ_CP177351.1, from coordinate 741,346 downwards.
GCAGCGAGAACGCGTTAAACTCCCGGCTGGTTTATGCTGGTAAAAACGGGAGACACGAGCGAAAATGCCGCTGCCAGTGCCTGGCTCGGCGACAGCTCAAGGGTCCCTTCGCAGCATTCTTGCTGTTTGGAAACACATTTGCGTGCCTCATTGTTCCGCCTCGCACGACATAAGTGATCCGGTCATGGCGGCAATCCGCAAAGGTTGCTACGCCGCAAGAGCGCATATCGGGATCAACTCACCAGATTTGCGAGAGGAATTCTAAGTGACAGCGAAAGGCCATCAGGCCGCCAGTCTCTCGCAATTGTACCGCTCAAGCCTTGTAGCGCCGCCCTTTCCAATGTTGTTCCGAACCCTTCGCGTCCAGACGCTTCCGGGCAGGGTGTCGAGCCGTGCTCGTTCCATTGCAAATCGAGAAGTTCGTCGACTGCCGAGACAGTTATCGCAAGTTGCCCGGATGTCGTCGAAAGCGCACCGTATTTAGCCGCATTGGTCGTCAGTTCATGCAACAGAAGCGCAAGCGACGTCAGCGCTCGACCGGCAAGCGGAGCATCCGAACCAGCGATATCGATACGTGGCCCGTCAGCATGCTCGTGAGGCGCGACGATCGCCTTGAGCAAGGCGGTAACGGTCGTGGCGGCAGGGCTCGCATCATCGTCTCTGATGAGATCAGGCAGCGTGAGTTCATGGGCGCGTGCGAGCGCATGCAGACGCGAGCGGAGATCGCCTTCCAGTTCTGCAACGCTTGTGGCCGGTTTGGCGCTCAACGAGATCAAGCCGGCGGTGAGACTGAAGAGGTTCTTGATCCGGTGGTTGATCTCGCGCAGGAGGACGTCTTTATAGCGTGCCGCTTCCTTGAGAGCTTCCGCCTGTGCCGCGAGCTCGTCGCGCTGCGCAGCCAGTTGCTGCCGTTGGCGGTAAAGTTCGAAGAAGACATCCACCTTGCTGCGGAGAATGTCTGGCTCGATCGGTTTCTGGATAAAATCGACGGCCCCAGCCTCGTACCCGCGAAAGCGGCGTTGACCATCACCGGTCCCGGCGGTCACGAAGATGATTGGAATGCGTCGCGTTCGCTCGTTGCCGCGCATCAGCTCAGCCAGTTCAAATCCGTTGAGGCCGGGCATCTGTACGTCCACCAGGGCCAGAGCTATGTCATGCTGGAGCATGATCTCAAGCGCCTGATCCCCAGACCGGGCTTTCAAGAGGAGGAGATCGTCGCGTCGGAGTAGTGCCTCCAGCGACAGAAGGTTTTCCTCGAGGTCGTCAACAAGAAGAAACGGAACAGGCTCCATGGATTGTCTCAAACCTCTTTTAAATATTGCGCGATCTCTCCGAGCGACATGACGCGAGCTCGGGGGGACATCTGAATGGCGGTTTCGGGCATTATCGATGCGAACGCATTAATCGGATCTTGGACAAGTGCAACTCCGCCTGCTTCCACCACCGCCTGCAAGCCTTTAGCGCCGTCACCATTGGCGCCGGTAAGGACGATTGCGATCAAGGTTTCCCCAAAAGCGTCAGCGGCAGTTTCAAAGAGGACGTCGATCGACGGGCGGGAGAAAAGAACCGGTTCGTCACTGGAAAGCGACAGGCTCTTGCCGGTTTCGATAAGCAGATGATAGTCGGGAGGAGCGAAATAGACGGTACCGCCGAAAAGTGGCTGTTTATCCTCCGCCTCGCATACTGCGAGTTCGCACTTGGCTTGGAAGAGATCGGCCATGATGCTGCGTTTGTCAGCGGGCACATGAACCACCACGACAATCGGCAGTCGATAGTCTGCGGGAAGGGCGGGAAGAATGACAGAGAGAGCCTCGACAGCGCCAGCCGACGCGCCGATTACGATGGCTTCGGGAGCGACCGCCATTATTCGGGCCGCCTTTGATAGATCTTCTCCTCCCGGACGAAGTCGGTGAAGGCTGTAGCGTGTCGTGAGAACCGCAGGCTTTCCTTGGCGCCGAGGCCCAGGAATCCCTTCCGCGCCAAGGAATCCTTGAAGAGCTCAAGCGCACGGTCCTGCAGGCCGCGATCGAAGTAGATCATCACGTTGCGGCAGGAAATCAGGTGCATCTCTGCGAAGACGGCGTCCGTGACCAGGCTGTGATCCGAGAAGACCACATTGCGACGCAGGGTCTTATCGAAAGTCACCCTGCCATAAGCAGCCTGATAATAGTCGGACAGGGATGACTTACCCCCCGATTTGCGATGATTCTCCGTGAAGAGTTGTAGCCTGTCCAGCGCGAAGATTCCTGCCTCGGCCGCCAACAGTGCTTCCTGATTGATGTCAGTCGCGTAAAAGATTGTGCGATCTTCTAAACCCTCTTCGCGGAAGAGGATGACGAGCGAATACAATTCCTCACCAGCGCTGCAGCCGGCGATCCACACCTTCAGCGACGGATAGGTCCGCAGATGGGGTACGACCTTTTCCCGGATAGCCTTGAAGTAGCTGGGGTCGCGAAACATCTCGCTCACCTGCACGGTTAGGAACCGCAGCAGCTGTGGCAGCATGTCCGGGTCGCGCAGGAGATTTTCCTGCAACGCCGAAAAGGTGGCGAATCCCAGCTGTTCACGCGCTTGCTTCAGCCGGCGCTTGATAGACGCCATCGCGTAATTGCGGAAATCGTAGTGGTACTTGAAATACAAGGCTTCCAGCAGAAGTCGGATTTCAATGTCTTCGATTTTCTCTGGCATAGCTGAATCCGTCATTTGGGCATCCAGACACGCACGAGTGACAATAGCTTTTCGACGTCAAGGGGCTTTGCCATATAGTCGTTGGCCCCGGCCTCTATGCACCGCTGCTGGTCATCGGGCATCGCCTTGGCCGTCAGCGTAATGATGGGAAGCTTCTTCCATGCGGGATTTTTGCGGATCTCGCGCGTGGCGGTCAGCCCATCCATCACCGGCATCATCACATCCATGAGCACCAGCTCGATTGCTGAGCCACCATCGGCCGAAGCCTTGTGCAAAGCATCCAGCGCTTCGCGCCCGTTGCGGGCGATCTCGATGCCGGCGCCTCGTGGCTCAAGAATATTTGTGAGCGCATAGACATTGCGAACGTCGTCTTCGACCACCAGGATGCGCCGGCCTTCGAGAAGCGCATCCCGGTTCCGCGCTTTCCGGATCATCTTCTGCTGTTCAGCAGGCAGTTCGGAGATTACCTGGTGCAGAAAAAGGCTGACTTCATCCAGGAGGCGCTCGGGGGATTTCGCTCCCTTGATGATGATCGATTTTGAATAACGCCGTAGCTTGTGCTCCTCGTCCCGCGAGAGTTCCCGGCCGGTATAAACGATGACGGGTGGAAAGGCGTAGGCACTCTCCTGGCTGAGGGTTTCGAGAAGCGAATAGCCAGAGGCGTCCGGAAGGGACAAGTCGAGCACCATGCAGTCGAACGTTTCATTCTTGAGAAGGCTCAGGCATTCGGCCGCGGTCCCGGCGGTCACTGTTTCGACATCCTGCGAGCCCAGTAGTTTTGATACTGCTTCACGTTGCACCGCATCGTCCTCGACGATTAGAACACGGTGCACGCGCTGCGAAAGCCGGGCTTCGAGTTTCTGCAGGACTTCCACCAACTGTTCTCGATTGACGGGCTTGATGGCATATCCTGCCGCCCCAAGCGAATAGGCCGTCTCTGTGTGATCGCTGCCAGATACGACGTGGATGGGAATATGGCGGGTCTGGACGTCATGCTTCAGCCGATCAAGAACCGCAAGTCCCGACTGGTCAGGCAGGCCGACATCTAGCACAATCGCGCTCGGCTTGAATTCCTGGGCCAGACTCAACGCTTCCTCAGCGGTGCCAGCGACGATGGACCGAAATCCCATTTCGCGCGACAGGTCGCGAACGATCGCGGCAAAAATGTCGTCGTCTTCGATAACCAGAAGGACGCGCTTTGCGTCGTTTAGCTTATCGCGGTCATCATCGATCTTGCGAAGCGGTCTGGGTCGGACAGAGCGCGCCTGCTCCTGTGTTGGTATCTCGGGTGCAGGCGATTCGGTCGGAATCTGATCCCGAGCCGCCACTCGCGACGGATCGTAGGTTTTGGGGATCGTGACGATGAAGGTGCTGCCCTTACCTGCCTGACTCTCCAAGGCGATCGTTCCGCCGAGTAGACGGACAAGCTGCCGCGAGATCGAGAGACCGAGGCCGGTGCCGCCGTATTTGCGGCTGATCGTGCCATCGGCCTGATGGAAGGCTTCGAAGACACTCTGTTGCTGTTTCTTGTCGATGCCAATGCCGGTGTCGGATACAAAGAAAGAGAGCTGGCCATCCCTGCCGAGCGCGACCTTCATGCTGACCTTGCCAGCTTCGGTAAATTTGATCGCGTTGGACAGGAGATTTTTAAGCACTTGCTCAAGCCGCTGGGGATCGGTTTCGATCTCCACCGGTGCTTCCGAGGCGATTTCCACTGCGAATTCAAGTCCTTTGTCCGCCGCCAGAGGTTGGAAGACTTGGCGCAGATTATTGGCAAGGCGCTCGAGCGCGACCGTCTCGGAGCGGATATCCACATGGCCAGCCTCGATCTTGGAGAGATCGAGAATATCGTTGATGAGGTTCAAAAGGTCGTTGCCGGATGACTGGATTGTCTTGGCGTATTTGACCTGCTCCTCCGTCAGGTTTTCATCAGGATTATCGGCGAGAAGCTTGGCAAGAATGAGCGACGAATTCAGCGGTGTGCGCAGTTCGTGCGACATGTTGGCGAGAAAGTCGGACTTATACTGGCTTGCCTGTTCAAGTGCCCGTGCTTTGAGCTGGATCGAGGCATTGGCCTGTTCGAGATCGTCGCGCTGCGTCTCCAACTGCTGCGCTTGCTCCTCGAGTTGGGCATTGGTCTGCTCGAGCTCGACTTGCTGCTGCTCGAGGCGAGCCTGCGATTCCTTCAGCGCCCGGCTCTGTTCCTCCAGCTCCTCGTTCGAGACGCGCAGTTCCTCACTCTGGGTCTGAAGTTCTTCAGACTGCCGTTGGGTCTCTTCCAGAAGGTTCTGCAGCTCTGCGCGGTAGGTCGCGGAGCGGATGGCGATTGCAATAGCTTCCGACGCACGGTCGAGAAGTGCGACAATCTTCTCATTGATCGGACGCAGGAAGCCGAGCTCGATGACGGAGTTGACGGTGTCATCGGTCTTCCCCGGCAGAATGATGAGATGACGCGGCTTGTCCTTGCCGAGCGCCGAACCGAAGGAAAGGTATCCGTCGGGCACGTTATCAACCACCATGGCCCTGCCTTCTGCAGCCGCTTGGCCCATCAGGCCCTCTCTCGGTTTGAATTGCGTTGGAATGCTTGCATCGTTGCGGACACCATAGACAGAGGCGCGCTGGTAGCTATCGCCACCGGCGATGAAAACGGCACCGGCAACCGCTCCTGCGTAACGCGCCAGGAAGTCCAGGATGCTATTGCCGAGCTGCTCGACGGGCTGGTCGCCCATCATGGCGGACGCCAATCCGACTTCGCCAGACTGCAGCCATTCCTCTCGACGACGGGCGAGAGTGGTCCGGCGAACAAGGAAACCGATCACGGCAGTCAGCACGATGCCAAGGAGACCGGACAGAAGCGTGCTGAGTAGCGCTCGCTGCTGCGCCGCCTTCATGTCCGCGAGCCGTCGGACGCGAACTTCACCTTCGCCGACAGCCATTGCCGCGATTTGCGCGCGGATCGCGTCCATCTCGATCTTTCCGGCATCGGAGTTGACAACACCGAGCGCCGCATCGGGACCTTCGGTGCGGCGAAGATCGATCGTCTGCGCTAGCTCGGATAGCTTTGCGTCGACATGCTGCCGCAGCGTCATCAACCTTTGGCTTTGGCCCGGATTGCCATTGGTCAACTGGGCGATCCTGTCCAACTGCGGCGGGATGGCGCGAAGAGCTGAATTATAGGGCGCGAGATAGCGCTCGTTGTTCGTCAGCAGGAAGCCGCGTTGGCCCGTTTCTGCGTCCTGAACATGCGAGAGCAATTCGTCTAGCGCGACGATGGCAACGTGTGTCTGGATGATCTTCTCGTTGCCCGCCTCCAGAGCCTGAAGATTGAGGTACGCAACGACGCCGCTGATCAGGAAAAACACGATTGCGCCAATAAGCCCGAACGCGACACCGGGATCGAGACCAAGCATGCGATTGGCGGTTTGTGGCGTTTGGCTTTGTCTCATGGCTACTCTCATTGACATTGAAGCGCGGGAACAAAGGTGGACACGGATGACGAGTGTGTCTTCCGGAGCGAACGCCATATCAGATCAATGCGCTGAGGCGTATAGGTTTTTTCAGAAAGCTGTGGGTTGGATCATTTCCAGAAACGGACAATCACGATGGAACAATATGACCTTCGATACCTTATCACGCTGCTGGCTAAAAAAGGCTTTGCCTCCAACCTCCCCGTTCTGAGACTCATCCGTATCCTGTGCGCCAGTGCGCATCTACTCGATGCCTCGAATGTCGGCGGCGAGATATTTGCCCTGTTATGCCCGCCTGCCTTCGACGAAGACGATTTGGCCGCCAGCATGGAAGCTGACCACGACCGCACCCCGACAGCAAAAAAACGACCGGGCCGCGAGTTTAGCGTGGCTCGGCATTGATGCGATGCTTGGTGTTAATTCAGCCATCCAAGATATTTCATGAGTGCCGCGCCGCCAATGATCAGCGGCGTCAACAGGAGCACGATCGCAAATATCAACTCGCTCAAATCGCGGGGATACATCGTGTTACCTCGAAACTGCCTTTCAAGTGCTAAAACTGATGCTTGATGTTGATGTTCCACAACCTGTGGAACATTCGGCCGTGCATTCAGTTCAACAGTAGGGAACGATTGCTCACGAGGTCCTCTGTTCCCCGGTGCGCCACGGCCCCTCCTTCCCGGAAGCCGTGGCGTGCTTTCAAAGGAGAGAACCATGACGCCTCCAGTAATTGGCCCGAAGACGACGGCGTGAGGTCGACCGCCAGCTTGCCGTTTATCGCGCTTGCAAACGGACGCGCTCAGCCTTTTGACACAGGTCAATATTTTTAAGCGATAACTCATATTAAGATGAGCTATATCAACCTGCGGTTTTCCTATGGCTGATTGTGTGACTTTATAGGGTATGTGGTTGGGAAATGGCATGGAGCGTTTGCGGCGTCTCGCAGGTAGGACACTACGCCCGAAAGACCTTGAGGTCGTTGAACAGATATTCGACCTGGTGACCGGTGAGCCTTGGTTCGATGCGTCTGACTATTGCCTGGATGCATTCGCGGTTCGGCTGATCCAGCTGGTTCGATCTGGCATTGTAAATCCAGCGCAGCTTGAAACCATCGCCGTCGTATGGGCAATGACGGATTTCAACCGCGATATGACCAACAGTCAGCGGGCGAAACTTATAGCGGCTTATGAAGCGCACCGCCGTCGTCGCCATACCCATTAGAGGCTTGGCACGCTAGCGTGCAATGATGCCTGTGGACGCTGCCTCTTTAACGAGTAAGGTGAATGATCGTTATCCACAGAACCTGTAGCAGCGCCGACTGAGGGTTGTGCTCTCCGCCTGCAACACCAAGGAGGACGAGTTATGCCATTTCGGAAGTATACAGCAACACCACTAGATCTGCATTTTCGCGATGATCTTCACAGTTGGACGAGAAAGCTGGTCTGCTCCCATGTCGCGGTAAACCGTGTGGTTCAGCGGACGATCGACGTTTTATGCAACAATCCGGAACGGTGGCGGCCAAATCGTTTTCATCGAAGGCGTGTCGGCGTAACAAGGCGAATACATGAGAAAATTTGACTAGAGATGAAACGATTACATTGCGTTGGCATAGAGGAAGACGTGGATTGTCGTTCCCCCGGGCGTCTGCATTGGCCAGAACAGCCCGAGTTCTTTCGACGTCGATGCGCCGTTCTTCCTGGTGAGAGGCATTTCTTTTCCCGAATGACGAAGGGCACTCGACCCTTTCGGGGAGCGTCCTTCCGACCCGGACGACTACGAACGCGCGACAGAGCACCATCGCTGCGGGCAGTCATCGAATACGGGTGGTAAGCGATAGATGGGAGGGGGCCGAAAGTTCAAGACCATTCTGATCCTCCCTTGTCCGAACAGTCAAACCGAGACATGCATCGCAAATGCCGCAACCGTCGTCATCCATCGGTTGGTCCGTCCGCTCGCAGCAGAGGCAAACGGCAGAGCAGCGCGAGCCGGTTGCTCTTTTCTCCGGGGTGATGATTTCGATCCCATCATCCGACGCGATATTCTCGAAAAACTGTCGCATTGCGTTTCTCCGCAGGCTCCCATGCCTGAAGATGGGAGCGGCCGGCCGCTTTGCAATGGCGAGCGTTCGCGAGGTGGCGTTTCGATGCTGCACGGATGGACTCGGCGTATTGCCCATGCTTTCTTTTCGGTCGGAGGGGCTTATATGGCGTATGAATGGGATCCCCGGCGCGCGCGGCGCGCCCGCATCATCAGGTATGCAACGGCGTTGGCGATCAGCGCGTTGGCCTTAACGGTGCCTGTCGCAGTTCTGCTGGCCGCCGCACCCGACTGAGATCGGCATCAAAGGCAACGAGCGATGGCAGAGAACGATCCATTTGAGCTTTCCCGCTTCGTGTGGGCGCAGGATTTTGTATTCGTTACGGTCCTTGCCGAGCTGAGGGCGGGACGCAAGGAAACCCATTGGATGTGGTTCGTCTTTCCGCAGTTGCGTGCACTCGGCAGATCTCCGACTGCGAGCTTCTACGGTATCGGCTCCATTGAGGAGGCTCGGGCCTATCTCCAGCATCCCATGCTTGCTGAACGATTGGCCTGCTCGGTCGATGCGGTGCTCGGGGTATCCGACCGTACCGCCCACGAGATATTCGGGTCGCCGGACGATCTGAAATTCCGCTCGTCCATGACCCTGTTCAATGAAGCTGCCGGCGCGGCGGAGGAAAAGTTTCGGCTCGCCCTTCAGCGCTTCTTTGCCGGCGAACCGGATCGACGCACCCTTGAATTGCTCGGGCGGCGGCATCGATAACCGCCGCCCTTGACCCGCGCCCATCAGATCGCGCGAACGTTTTCCGCCTTCGACTTGCCGGTCTTGCGGTCCTGACCGAGGTCGTAGCTGACCTTCGAGCCATCGCGCAGCGGCCCGCCCGAGATGACGCCCGAGACATGGACGAAGACATCCTGCCCGCCGTCGTCGGGCGTGATGAACCCGAAACCCTTGTCCTGATTGAAAAACTTGACTGTACCCGTTGCCATGAAGATCCTCGTAAGTGAGCGGCATTGCGCCAGCGGCGAGCATACTTGCCAGGTGCGGCTGTCGCAACCAGACATCGTGGTGAGCGCTTGGGAACAAGGATCATTCACGTGGGGTTTTCTTCTCGTCGTCGCCGAATTTCGATGGCGTTGTCAACGTGAGATGGATCGAGGTCGATGATGACGGCTGACAAGCTCTCAACCTACAAGAAGAAGCGGGATTTCAAGCAGACCCAGGAACCGAGCGGAGCGACGGAGGTCAAGCCGTCGAACCGGCTGCGCTTTATCATTCAGAAACACGATGCCACGCGGCTGCATTACGATCTCCGGCTCGAACTCGACGGAGTTTTCAAAAGCTGGGCGGTGACAAAAGGCCCTTCACTCGATCCGGGCGACAAGCGGCTTGCCGTTGAGGTGGAGGATCATCCGCTCGACTATGGCGATTTCGAAGGTACGATCCCGAAAGGCCAATATGGCGGCGGCACGGTGATGCTGTGGGACCGAGGCTATTGGGAGCCGGAGGGCAGCAAGTCGCCGGAAGAGGCGCTCAAAAAGGGCGACTTCAAATTCGTGTTGCACGGCAAGCGTCTGCACGGAAGCTTCGTGCTCGTTCGGATGCGTCACAACCGCGACGGCGGCAAGCGCACCAACTGGCTGCTGATCAAGCATCATGACGACCATTCCGTCGAGGAGAACGGCGCGGCCATCCTCGATGAGAACCTGACCTCCGTCGCATCGGGCCGGACCATGGAACAGATCGCCGCCGGCAAGGGCCGAAAGCCAAAACCGTTTATGATGGCAAGTGGCGATGCTGCCGTAATTTCCATTAGGCAACGCATACGACAGCTTGATGTATAGGAGACCGTCTCCCGTATGGTCGAACTACTATGCCTCTAATGTCTATGCCAGCCGAGGTCCGTGTAGGTGAAGTCGTCACCCTTAAAGGCAATCCGCGTTCTGTACGCATGCGCGCAGGCGTATGTGAAGCAGTCGCCCATGTTCAGCTTGGCAGGATGATTCATGATCTTGCCGAATTGCTGCGCGGCATCGAGGGCCTTGGCGCCAACGTCGCCGGAAATCATCGCTTCCTTGCACTCCAGGTCGGAGATGAACTGATCGACAAGGCGTCGCGCGGTATCCAGCATTTCTGGAGTGGCTGGCTTATCGCGACCCGTTGCCTCTGCCAGCCGCCGGGTTAGCGACAGCGTCGCTTCCATTCGCACGATAACCGAAACGTAGTAGGGTCCGCCTTCCTGCTCAAGCCGATCAATCAGGGCGAAAGCGTCTTCTTCTTCCGCGAGAATGGCAACGACAACCGAGGCATCGATAAAGAGCATCAGTTCTCGCCCCACATCTCATCTGTCTCCTGTTTGTGATTTCCGCGCGCAAAGGGGCCGGCTTCGCGAGCCATGGAGAGGGACTTCGTAAGCCGCTCACGGAGGGGCAGCGCGGCCCGACGTGTTGCGATCTCGTGCTTCAGTGCGTCTTTGACAGCATCCACCTTGCTGGATTTCGTGATGCTGATAAGTTCTTCCGTGAGCCGGTCGACCTCCGGGTCTTTGATATAAAGCGGCATGACAGCATATCCTTTCGAGGATATTATCATATCCAACTTTTCATATCCCATCCAGCCCGAATATCGATTGCCGAGCAATGATCCAGCCGACAGGTTGGCGAATAAATTCGGTCTCAAACGCTGCTGGCCCAGCCGATAAAGTCGAGCTGGGTGCTGAACACTCGGCGTTGTATTGCCGACGCGAGAAAAATCTGTCGCTACAGGCTGAAAATTCGTCAAACGATGGTCTCAAGGACCTCGTACTCCGCAACAAAAGCGCCGGGACCGATATTCAGCAATAACAAGATGTTGGAATGGGAGATTGGTACTGTCACCACCTTTTCGATATTGGTGGTCGTCCACTCCATGTCGGGATCCGCGGTGATATCGTCGCGCATGGCGAGCACTGCACGTCTTGCCTCCTCACGATCGGCAAAGAAGATATCTCGCAGCCCGGTCGGCTTCCAGCGCTCATTGAGCGGAACACAGGCATCGGAATAGGTATAGAAAGTGTAGGCAAGACCTTCCGCCAACGGTTTCTCCTGAAGCAATTGTGGCGGTGCGCCCCCGCCTTCCAATGCTCATTGACCCCATGATCGGGGAGTTGGAAACCGTGTGAAACGGCCCTGAGCTTTTAGTTCGGAGAACCTGGACATAGCTACAGGCTCCCCGACCAAAAGGCCAAGGAGTGTGATGCTGTATCGGCCAGCATCAACCGTTCACAGGGGTTTCCACGCCCCAAAGCGGCGCGTACCGCTTCGCGCCAGACGATATGCCATCCCGTTGAATTTGTCCTGAAATTTCTTCATCCGCTCCTGCGTATCGGGCCACTATCCGAACCGGGCCGATGGCGTGGGCGGCCGGAAATGGGAAAGACGGGTCGGCGGCGGGAGAGGGAGAGTGGGGCGGAGCGGCTGTGCGGGTTGAGAGGCTGGAGAGAGGCTCCGGCTGCTCGCCATGGAGCCGCATCATGCACTCCCACCTAAACGTCGACCACGCACGCCCGCGAATGGCTTCGCCCACGTCGCCGCTGGCAATATCGATTTCCCGTGCCTTTCCACAGATCTCCATCGTCCCGCCCATCGTCGATCTTCTGAAGCAGGGCGCGGCCGTCGCCATCGGGGTTTCGGGCGGCAAGGATAGCCAGGCCGCGGCCATGGCGACCTTCGAGTACCTCGACAGGATCGGACATTCCGGCCCACGGCTCCTAATCCATGCCGACCTCGGTTCGGTGGAGTGGACGGATTCACTACCGATCTGCGAGCATCTGTCCACTCGTCTCGGCGCTGAGCTCATTGTCGTCCGCCGCAAGCAAGGCGGGCTCATGGATCGTTGGGAAAGCCGATGGCGATCGAACGTCGCGCGCTACGAAAACCTCAGCACTGTGACGCTCGTGCCGTGCTGGAGCACGCCGGCAATGAGATTCTAACACGTCCGAGTTCAAGACCTCGAAAATCCATGCGGAACTCAAACGGCGATTTTCCAGGCTGCCCATCATCAGCGTGACCGGCGTCCGTCGCGAGGAAAGTCCGCAGCGCGCCCGCGCCGAGATCCTCGACCATAAGCCGGGCGAGCGCATATGGACCTGGCGGCCGATCCTGGAATGGTCTGAGAGAGAGGTCTTTTCGTCGCTGGATTTCTGGGGCATCGAGCCTCATCCCGCCTATCGCCAGTTTGGCCTCAGCCGCGTCTCCTGCCGCTTCTGCATCATGTCCAGCCTTCCCGATTTGGTGGCCGCGGTCGCCCAGCCGGAAACACACGACCTTTATCGCCACATGGTCGGCCTGGAATGCCGCAGCACATTCGCATTTCAAAGCAGCCGCTGGCTAGGCGATATTGCGCCTCATCTGCTTGAGACGAGCACGCAGGATCGTCTTGCCATGGCCAGGGACAAAGCGGACCGTCGTCGTGAGGCGGAGCGCCGGCTGACGAAGCCGATGCTCTATGTGAAGGGCTGGCCAATCCGGATGCTGTCGGACGGCGAGGCCGACCTCCTCGCCGAGGTGCGGTCCGAAGTCAGCACCATGGTGGGAATTCGCGCTCGCTACCTAGATCGATCGTCGATCCATGCGCGCTATGCCGAGCTGCTCGATATGCGCGACAGCAGGGGGAGGGCAGCATGACCAGCATATTGCCTTCCCGGCGTTTGTTGATCCTGTCGTGCTCGACGACCAAGCGCGATGGCCCGCAATACATGCCGGCGCGCGATCGCTATGATGGACCGCTCTGGCGCACCCTGCGTCATGCCGATCCCGATGGACAGAAGGCTCAGGTCGCCTTCCTGTCGGCTGAGTATGGTTTCCGCGAAGCCAGAAGCACCATCGAGAACTATGAGGCACGGATGACACCGGAGCTTGCGGCCGCCATGAAGGCCGGCGGCCTCGGTACGCGATGGCCGCGCCCGAAAACCCAGCGGCGCGTGATGCCACCGGGCGAACATCCAGGCATGCACATCGCCTCGATGACAGAGCATGGCCGAAAACCGTTCGTCGAGGTCTGCCTGGTCGGCGGCGCCCTCTATCTCGATGTCATGCAGCACTTTGTCGAACTGTTTCAGGCAGATGCTTTGTAATCGGGAGCGCGCCGATCATGGAAATCTGCGCGCCAATCGGCATCATGCGGCAGCAGATGTCGATCTGGCTGAACAGTTGCCCGCGCGCCGCCAACAGCGACGTGGGCGCTGGCGGCTGGCGTTAAGGGCGGTGGACCGGGAAAGAGGGGGAGGGGGCAGGGGTCTTCGTGGCGGATTGAGGTGGCTGGAGAGAGGCTCCGGCCGGTCCGCCGCGGAGACATGACATGGCACAGGCCATTCAGAAAATCTCGCTCAACGCCGGGCGCGATATTCCCTTCAACAAGCTCGTTCTCAGCCAGCAGAACGTGCGCAAGACAAAGGCCGGCGTCTCGATCGAGGAACTCGCCGACGACATTGCCCGCCGCGGGTTGCTGACCAGCATCAACGTGCGTGCGGAACGCGATGCCGAAGGCAAGGAGACCGGTATCTATCGCATCCCTGCCGGCGGCCGCCGCTACCGCGCGCTGAAACTGCTGGTCGACCGGAAGCAGCTGACGAAGACCACGGCCGTTCCCTGCATCGTCAGCGAAGGCGAAACCCTCGAAGCCGAGGATTCGCTGGCCGAAAACGTCAAGCGTGCCGATCTTCATCCGCTGGATGAATTCCGCGCGATGATGGTCTTGCGCGAGCAGGGGCTCGACGAGGAGGAAATCGCCGCTCGCTTCCACATCTCGGTTGCGACGGTGAAGCAGCGCCTCCGGCTGGCGTCCGTCTCGCCGCGTCTGCTGGAACTCTATGGCGACGACCAGATGAAGCTCGGCCAGGTGATGGCGTTCTCGCTCACCAAGGATCATGCGCGCCAGGAGCAGGTCTGGGAGACGGTTTCGCGCACGCAGAGCACGGATCCGTACTACATCCGCCGGCTGCTGACCGAAACGGCGGTCCGTGCAACGGATCGCCGTGCGGTCTACGTCGGCATCGAAGCCTATGAAGCCGCCGGCGGCGGCGTCATGCGCGACCTCTTCGAGCAGGACAACGGCGGGTGGCTTCAGGATCCGGCGCTCCTCGAACAGCTCGTGCTGGAAAAGCTGACGGCAGATGCCGAAGCTCTGAAGACGGAGGAAGGCTGGAAGTGGGTCGATTCCGCCATCGACTTCCATTTCGGCCACGCGTCCGGTCTTCGCCGCTTCTATGGGAAGCAGGCGGAGTTCACCGAGGAAGAGCTTGCTCGCCATGATAGCTTGCAGGCGGAGTTCGACAAGCTCAGCGAGGAATACGAGGCCGCCGACGATTATTCCGAGGAAACGGAAGCGCGCCTCGATGATCTCGATGCGCAGCTTACTGCCCTGAACGAACGGCCCTACGTGCTCGATCCCGACGACGTCGCTCGCGGCGGTGCCTTCATCTCGCTCGCCGGCAATGGCGAACTGAAGATCGAGCGCGGCTTCGTCCGGCCCGAGGACGAGCCTGTCATCGAGGCCGAGGAGGGCGACGCCGCCGATCCGGATGGCGATGGCGGGGACGACGTCATCGCGTCGGCAGAAGGTGGCGTCACGGTCAACGGCAAGCCCGTCGGTTTCGAGGAGCCGGAAGACGACGACGGCAAGATCAGGCCGCTCTCGGAACGCCTCATCGAGGACCTGACCGCGGCCCGCACGCTTGCGCTCAGGAATGCGCTCGCCAATGAGCCGATGACGGCCTTCATCGCCGTGCTGCACCTTCTGGTGCTGAAGACCTTCTACTACTACGGCACGGCGTCTTGCCTGGAAATCACGGTGCAGCATACGGTGTCGACCAAGACGCAGGGCCTCGCCGACACGGTCTGGGCAAAGGAGATCGAACAGCGCCAGGAAAACTGGGGGCACGATCTTCCGGGTGAAGCCGATGCGGTGTGGGCCTACCTGATCGCGCTCGATCAGGACAGCCGGCTGGCGCTGTTTGCGCATTGTGCGTCGATGTCGCTGAACGCCACGATCCAGCAATGGAACCGGCGCACCAAGGAAAACCAGCACGCCGTGCAGCTGGCCCAGACGATCGGGTTCGGCATGGTGGGTGCGGGCTGGACGCCGACGGTCGACAACTATCTCGGCCGCGTGACCAAGGCCCACATCCTGCAGGCCGTTCGCGAAGCCAAGGGCGACCAGTCCGGGCAGCTCATCGACCACCTCAAGAAGCAGGATATGGCGCGCGAAGCCGCCCGGCTGCTCGACGGCAGCGGATGGCTCCCCGAGGTGCTGCGTTATCCTGCCGATGAAATCGCGGATGAGACCGGGATTTCGGAGAAGGATAAAACGGTGATCGTTGATGAAGACGATACCGACGCCGTCAAGGTCGCGCTTCCGGCGTTCCTGACCGAGGGCGTCGACGACGAGCAGGCGGCCGTCGATCCCGAAGAGGATCAGGGCGGTCATCTCGAAGCCGCGGAATAAATCCGCAAAGCGCCAACGATCAATCGGAGGCCCGGCCGCCGCGCCGGGCCTTTCTGTTTCTCGATCTTGAGACCTATGACATGCGCCAACCGGCGGATTGATGCCTGGACCAACGCGTCCCCGCGTCTTCTCCAAACCGCCATCCCAACCGTCCGGCGACCCGGCCATCCATTCTCATTTCACCACCCGGCTTGGCCCGACAGCGCCGGTCGGGCTCTTTCGTTCCAGGAGTCCAAGATGCCTGACTACACCATTGAGACGAGCTATCGTCTGCCAGCCTACCGTCATCGCACGTATCAGGCCGATACCGTTGTGCTGGCCTGCCGGAAGGCCATCGAGGACGGTGACTGGTCCGGTGAGAAGCTGAGCTATGAAGACGCTGGTGAGACCTACGTTTCAGGTATCTGGAACGGGGTCGACGCCGCCTATTCCGGCCCGGCGATCCCCATCGCACGACGACCGGAAGCCGGTGAGTTCCGCGTCCTTCAGGAATACGGTGTGCACAGCATCCTCCTCTATCTCGCGAAAAACAGGCCCGATGCGGAGCGCTGGGTCAAAGAAAGCGGGCACATCAACATTCGTCTTGAGGAAGTGACCGCCGAAGAAGTCTGCGCGGATGTCATCGAAGGGCGGGCAGCCTGATGCGCAACGCCACCTACGACGAGCTCGAGCGCATCGCCGGCCAGGCCGGATGGGATGGGTTCACCCTTCTTTTGCTGGTCTGCCGTTGGGCCGAGCAAAAGGACCTTTCGCGCAGCCTGATCGAACATCTCGCCGGCATCGCCCGCACCGAAGACGACGATCATGCCGAGGTGTGATCGACCGATGACCCTCTTCCCAGCCGCCAGCCCCTGCCATTGCCCAGGGCAGGCGGGCATTCCGAAAGGACAATCGTTATGACGAATCTCGAAAAACTACGGGTCGCCAAGATCTCGACCGGACACGTATCGGCGTCGACAGCAACAATGCTCAACACCAAGCCGTGTGCTGAGTGGCCATGTGCCGGGGGATGCTATTCCGACTACGGCTGGTTCATTTACGCCCATGACGAGAACTGCGGCGAAGGCGATCAGCGCATTCCCGAGGATCTGTTCGCAGTCATGACATGGGCCGGGCAAAACGGGTGCAGCCACATCCTGTTCCATCAAGACGCCGACGAGGTTGACGGCCTGCCGTTCTACGACTGGTAGCATGGCAAGACAGCTCCAACGCGGTCGACTTGCGCCGCGAGAGGGAGAGGAGGGCGGTCCGGGGCCGGGCTCCGGGTGCTCCGAGAGGGGGTGTCCGCAGCTGGTCCATCGCCGCGTCGGATAGTTCCTCAGCGGTCCATGTTCATCTCACCAGCCCGGTTGGCGCGACAGCGCCGGCCGGGCTCTTTCATTTCAGGAGAACTCGACATGCATTCCATGATCTCCGGCTCGCCGGCGGTAACGTCCGGCTTCAAGGTCGATATCTCGCGCGGCGAGCGAATCGGCCGCGTCTCGTCCGAATGGTTTTCTCGCCCGGATGACGAGCGCTACCTCTCGCTCTCCGACCTCCATCGCGCCGTCAGCGAGCGGACGGAGCACGCCCGTGTTCGCACCGTCGAGAGCGCGGATATCCGCGTGGAAGCAACGCGCGATAACGCCGAGCGCCTTTCGCTTGTCGTTCCCGGTAGCCGGGTGCCGATGGCGCCGACGCATTGGAGCTACGGGCAACTGTGCAGCCTTGTCGGCGCGCCCGCGAGCTACATGCGCCAGCTTCCCGCCCCGCTCGCCGCGATCAATCTCCAGCACGGCTTGCTCAACCACAGCGCCGAGTTGGTCAAGACCCTGGAGATGGACGATGGGCGCGTCGAGCTGCGCGCGGTGACCGGCCCCGAATATGGGCGCATCTGGGACAAGGATCTTGTCGCTGCCGTGATGAGCATCGCCGGCGATGGTGTGGGCGACACGATGTGGAAGGTTCCGGGCGTGCTCGACTGGTCGACCATGACCCACAATCCCTTCGTTGATATCACCAAGGATACGACGACGCTCTATGCCAGCGACAGGGACGTTTTCCTCTTCCTTGTGGACGATACCCACCCCATCGAAGCCGGCCGCCTGCCGAACGGGGAGCCGGACCTTTATTTCCGAGGCTTCTATGCGTGGAACTCGGAAGTCGGTTCGAAAACCCTCGGGATCGCAAGCTTTTACCTGCGGGCCGTGTGCTGCAATCGCAATCTCTGGGGCACGGAGAATTTCGAGGAAATCACCATTCGCCACTCGAAATTCGCAGCAAAACGCTTCGCGCACGAGGCGGCCCCGGCTTTGACGAACTTCGCCAACTCGTCGCCGGCGCCCTTCATCGCCGGTATCCGTGCTGCCCGCGAAACCGTTGTCGCCCGCAATGAAGAGGACCGGTCCAGCTTCCTGCGCAAGCGTGGATTCTCAAAGGCGGAAACCGGCAAGATCATCGACACGGTGCTTGCCGAAGAAGGCCGGCCGCCGGAATCGATCTTCGACTTCGTTCAGGGCATCACCGCGCTGGCACGCGGGAAAGCGCATCAGGACACGCGGCTGGAGCTGGAGGGCAAAGCCCGAAAGCTGCTCGAAAGCGCAGCCTGATCCAGGTCCGCCTCGTCACCCTTGCTCCCATCGGCAGCCCCGCCATCGCGCCGGGCGCTCACCAATATGGAGAATTTGCTATGACCAGCTTTTCCTTTCACGCACAGGTCGCCGCGCGGGCTATCGAGAAGGTCGGCCGCCTTTTCAACGCCTCGATCGACGATATTCTCAACGAACTGCTCCAGAATGCCCGGCGCGCTGGCGCCGCAAAGGTCGTGATCGACCAGATCGAAGATCCGCGGTTCGGTCCGTCAATCCGCATCGCAGATGATGGCGCGGGCCTCGCCGACCCCCGCTCGCTCTTTTCGCTCGGTCAGAGCGAATGGTCGACGGCCTTGTCCCAGTCGGAGGACGCCGCCGGCATGGGCTTCTTTTCCCTTGCCAATCGCGGGACGGTGATAATCGCCCAGCAGAATGGCACCGAGCGCGCCTGGACCATCGCGGCCACGCCCGATGCCTTTCACGGCAAAGAGCCCGTCACGGTCGACGTCGGGCCAGATGGCCACCAAGGGGTGACGATCATCTTCCCGGAGAGGAAGGGCGATAATCTCGCCGGTGCTGTCCGCGTCGCCTCCCGCCATTTTCCTGTTCCCGTCTATTTCAACGGCGAGGAAATGCCTTCCTCCGACTTCCTCGAAACGGCGGATCATGTCGAGGAATGGAATGAGATTCGGATCGGGGTCTTCGGCAGTGATCAGGTGCGCTACAACGTCGATAACGCCAACTTTCATGGCGTGACGCTGAAGATCAATCTCCCTGAACTGCACCAAGCCTGGCACCGCACCCTTTTCGCGAGGATCGACGTGGTCGATTGTGCCCACCTCAAGCTTGTGCTTCCCGCGCGCAAGGACGTCGTACGCGATGCGATGTACGACGCGCTCATCGAGGAGATCAATCGACTGTATTTTCGGATGGTCGCGGCAAGCGGCGCGCATAGCCTGACGTTCCAGGACTATCAGCGTGGTCGGATGCTTGGCATCGATCTGAAGGAAGTAGCGGCAATTCTGCAACCCCACGTTGTTTCCTTCGCCGGCACCGGCCGCAATGTCTACGTCGCACCTCAGAAAGTGCCGGCGGCCGCTTTTGTCTACGAGGGAGCCGGTCCGCCCGAAGAGCAGACCGTTGCTCGCGCATTGGCGAGGCTCGATCACGCTCCCCTGCTTTTCGAACCGTACCATCCTTTTACTGGGTATACCTGGTACGACGAGATTTCTCGCATGCTGGTTAAATCGTACCGAATGGAGATCGATGGCGAGGTCGAGGAAGCTCACCCTTGTGACCTGTTCTGCCGGAAGGGACGGCCCGATCGTCTCACAATCCTTCTGGAAATTACGGAAACGGAGCACCCGGAACGGGCGCTCGAAACAGACCTGATCGTCGTGGGACCAGAGTATGGATCGCTGGATGAGATGGAGATTCTGGTGACGAAGCAGTCGGCCATCACGCCGTCGGAGCTGACGACCTTCCTTATCGATGCGCTCTTTTCTCCCTCGGATGATGCAGATGCCGGCTCCTACGAGCAGCAGGCAGAATGGTTCTCCGACGAGGCAGAGGATCTGAGCATCGCCTTGCTGGAAACCGAACATGCCGCCGATTTGAATGCGATCGTGCGCGTCGTCGAGCGCGATTTGGTTTGGCGCGTGCCTCGCGAGGGAGCGTTCCTGATCAGGATCGACGATCGGAAGGTCTCGGTAGAGGGCTTTTCATCGGCAGGCGATGAACGAGCTTCTCCATCCCTTGCTTCGCGGACAGCGACCTAGCGCTCGCCCGAGACGTACGAGCATTCCTCTCCCCTTAGTCAACCCGGCCGTCGTGCCAGGTTTCTCGCATTCACGGAAACGTATTCCCATGACCAATCTCGAAACCCAGATCTATATCCATCCGCCAATCCCGCTTGCCGATGTCACGCCACTCGAAAAGCTCGTCCTGAGTCATGTGCTCGAATGTGGCGAGACCGAAGCCGGGCTTGTCATGTTCACCGACGTCGGCCCGATCAATCCAATCAGTGTCAAACGGCAGGCGCTTCTCGACGCCTTTCGCGCCTCCACGTCGCAAGCAAACAGCGCGCTCAATGCCTTCATCGGCAATCGCATTCTCGCGTTGTTGCCAACGTCGCCAGACGGCGAGGATCTGGATATCTATGTCGAGGTCGATCTAAGCGAATTCCCTTGGCAGTTCATCGTGCAGGACATTGTCGCGCGGTCGCCGAGCCTGACGGAAATGACGGTGATCCAATGGATGAACCATCCGTCACAACGGCCGGAGACCTGTGGCGCCAGCGTTTCGCTCATCACCGGCAAAGGCATCCATCATGCGACCAGCGAGGAGTTGCTCAATCGGTTCCGTTCGCAGGATCGCGCGCTCGTGCCGCCGGCCGCGCCGGTTTCGCCGGTGGACGCTACTCCGGTGGTCGCCGCATCGCGCTCTTTCACCGTCGGCGAGATGGAGACGGCACTCTGCATCTGGGAGGCCATGCTTTATTTCCGTGGCCTTCATGAGGATCACCGTTCGGTGCCCGATGGTGTTGTCCACATGTCGGAATTGTGGGATGCGGCCGGTTGGCAGGCCATGCGAACGCATGTCCGGGCAGTCGTACCCCTCGTAGAGGAAGCGTACACTGCTCTCTCGGACGCTTTGGAGGAGGGCGGATTTACCTTCGATTTCGATTTCGTTCCCGCTGTCGTCGGAGCGTTGGACTGGTCCGAATACGGGCCACATCGCGATGGCGAGCCCGAGGAATTTCTGGAAACCGTCATGGCGTCGGTCGCCGGCCGCCGACGGGACATCGCCACCGCAGCGCTCGCTATCGATCAGCTGTTCACCGAGAAGTCCTGACGCCAGATCATGGAGGCGATGCCATGTCGAAAATCAATGATCCTGAGAACTTTCGAGGCCGCGTTGCCTATGCCGCCCAAGTGATTGCCCGCGGCGGCGCGAACAGGCGGATATTCGATAGCTGCTTCGAGAATTACGATGGCGACGAGGTCGCTGTCGCCGTCCTGCGCCGCTCGCGGAAGAATCCCAAGCTGGCGGCGAACCTCGCCAAATACCTGAACCTGGCCCTTGCGGAGGAATGCGATCGGCGGATGGCCGATATTCCGACCCGCAAGCTGCCGGAGGCGGCACGACAGTCGCGCCAGCGTGCAAACGCGCGCCGGGCGAGCGAATAGCCCGATCACCCTAATCGATCACCCAAACCAACCCGACCGAAGAAACTGTCGATGGGGCCAAGTCTCTGGCCCGTCGATGCACGCGGTCGCGAGGAGACCCCCATGTTCCAGACAGAATCTCTCACACCCATGCAATCGGGACGCCTGAATGTTGCGCTTGACCGACCGTATCGTTTCGATGGTGTCGTCAAGACGCTGCGCGCTCATATCGAGGAATTGGCCGCGTCAGGCCCGCTGGATCTCACCGAAGGCGACGGGATGATCGACTACTCCCGCACCCACTTCAATCGGCTCGGTTCCTTCAAGGAGCAGGATGCCTATATCGCTCGCCTCAAGGCAAAACGGTACTTCTATATCAACGGCTGGGTGGTTCCGAAACTGGTGTTCGACGCAATCAGGCGCTGATGGCGGCCCGGGCTAAGCGTGGCTTCGGATTCCGGCGATGGCCCGTTTGTGATCGCTTCAGCCTGGTAGACCATCTCCTCAACCGAGATCGCGTCGCTAGCGCCCTTCAGGTCGATGCGTCCCCAGATCGACGTTTCTTTCCGGGGGAGACGTCGCCGATTCTTGAACTCGACGACGAAGGGCTTTTTCTCAGGCTTCATGATGCTCCGGCTGACTATGGCAGATGACTGACGTCGAGCAGCTATTCTTATTCGCTTGAACCTGTCAACGGCCCTTGGCACGAAGTCCATGATCACGGAAGTCGGGGAATCTCGCCGTCGCCGACACGCCAGACCCAAGGTGTGATCTCCGGTCTGGTCTCGATCATGTCGGCAAGCGCGTGCTCGTATTCCTCGCTCGCGCTCGCCGGCACGATGAACATGGCCACCGGCGCGGGCTTTTGTTCCGGCAGCGTCACCGACACGATCGGCGCGTCGCGCGGGAGATTGAAGCGCAGGCCCTTGACGCTCTTGCGCTTCAGGTGGCCGAGTTTCTCCAGCAGTCGCAGTTCATTGATGTCCTCGAAGGGCAGCCAGTGTTCGTTCACCACCATCAATGCGACCTCATCGACCGATACGATGCCTGCGGTCGAGATGCCGAAGGTGGCGATGACGATCAGGTGGAACATCTCGCTCGAGCGCCACAATTCCAGCTCGGTTTCGTAGCGGGCCGCCAGCCGCCGCCAGGCTCCGTCCTCGATCATCAGGGGGAAAGGCATATGGCGCACGACGATCCTCTGTCCCTCCCGTGCTGGAGAAAACTCCTTGACCTCCGCGACGATCATCATCAGCTTGCGTGGCCCAGAACCCGTCGCCTGCACGCCCTTTAGTGCGGTCGCGCGCCGTGCGGCGATCCCGTCCTTGTCCTCTGGCTGATAGACCTCGGGCACATAGAGCATGTCGCTGAGGGGGCCGCCTCTCGCCGTCATTTGCGACGCCGCGTTGATCAGGCTGGTGCGAACCCGGCCCCAGCCGCGCCGCCCGGCCCAGACCGAACGCCATTCCGTAAGCTCGCCGGCTTCCCAGAGATAGTGGAGCATCGCCTTCAGCGACAGCTTCCCCGGCTCGCTGCGAATCCCCGGCTCCGATTGTTCCGTCGGAGCGCCGGCCGCAGCGCGCGGTCCCCGTTTCGTCAGGGAGAAGTCGAGCTTCAGATCGGCTTTTCCGCTGGCGTCGATCTGGATGGCGCTGCCGATGAGCGGCCCGAGGCCGGAAAGCTCGTATGGCGGTTCATAGGAAGGGCAGGCCGGATCGTGCTCGCGCCCGGACAACGGCATGCGCTTGACGACATATTGGTCGTCAAGCCGGGCGATGTACATCGCGACCGGTGGCTGCCTGCACATGCACATCGGGCGAAGCCGCTCCTCATAGGCGTGCGGAAGAAGTTCCCGGAACTCCTGGGAGGTTTCCGAAAGCACCTTATCGCCAATCGTGAATGTTCGCACCGTCGATCTCTCCTTCTCAGGCCAAAGCCTACACGACGCGGCGGCTTTATACTATAAAAAATATTAATAGTAAAACGCCGCCCGGCCGACTGATTTGACCGGCAAGGGGATTGGCGCAGCGCGGCTGCTGGTGGCCGAAGGCAGTTTCTCCACCACCGCTAGGAACGCCATCCATCCCGACCGCCGGCTATTGCCGGCATTCCCTTACGGAAGCTGACCATCGCCGCCGCAGACGGAGCCGTTGCGTTGCCCTGGTGCGGGATGTGGCTTTGTATAGAGGCCGACGGCTACACGCATAGCTAGACGGCCGATCCGACATTCGGATCCCGTTTCGCGCTCGATCTTCTCTTTGTTTCCTCAATCCCGGCCCGGTGCTCCGAAAGGAGCGCCGAGCCTTTCTGTATTTTCAGGAGAGCAACATGAGCCTGTCTATTCTCGCCTGCCCCCACGCCGCAACGCCTGTCTTCCTGAACTTTCGTTCGGAAGTCGTCGAGCCGACTCGCTTCGCCATCGTCTTCTGGGACGGCCCGGGCGACACGCTCTACGCCTTCGAGGACGGGGAAGCGTTCGAACGCCAGCGCGCGGCCGCCGAGCGCAACCTTGTCCATGTGCATGAGCTATCGGCCGAGCAGGCGGCCGCATGGATCGCTGCAGGCGGCAACGCCGTCCTGCACGAAGTCTCGGTCGCCGGCGTCGCTGCGTTCGGAAACCTCAAGCTCGCGCCCGGCTGAAGGCCGGGCGCCGCCGCCTCTGCCGCCGAGAGGGAGAGAGGGGCCGGAAAGGGGTGGCCTGGCGGGGTTGGAGAGCACCCGGCGGCCGGCTCTTTCCCGCTCTCGATGAGGTTTCCCATGAACGCTTTATCCTCCCGCGGCGCGAACGCGATCGCCATTGGGCCCCGCTCGCCCGAAGAACGCAGCCGTGCGAGCAGCATCTTTGCGGCCGGACGTGTGCTTCTGCCGCTTCTCGAATCTGGCGATACGATCACATCGGGCCACCTGCGCGCCATCCTCACCACTGAATTCGGCGGCTCGGATGCCGAAGGATACTGGTCGTGGAAGGACGCCTACGAGGTGACCGAAGCGGCCCAGGTTCTCTTCCTTCGCAAGTTCGGCTCGGCCATTTCCGCCCGCACGAATACGCCCGCGGCAGCCCTTTCCATCCTGACCAGGCTCGTGGCGCGCATTCCGACGCACACGCGTCGATCCGAGGAAAGCCAGAGGCTCCAGCAGTTTTCCACGCCGATCCCGCTCGGCTATGTCGCGGCCCGCGCCGCCGCCATCATGGCGGATGACGTCGTTCTCGAACCTTCCGCCGGAACCGGCCTCATGGCGATCTTCGGCGAGATGGCCCGCGCGCGCCTCGTGCTCAACGAATATGCGCCGGTCCGCCATTCCCTCCTCGAGCATCTGTTTCCCGGATCATCAGTCACGCACCATGACGCGGCCCACATCGACGACTATCTCGATCGCGCCGCTCGCCCCACCGTCGTATTGATGAACCCGCCATTCTCGGACGGGGTGCATGTCGAGGGTCGCATGGCCGATGCAGCGTGGCGGCATCTCGCCTCCGCCTTCGCCCGTCTTGCGCCCGGCGGACGTCTGGTCGCCATCACCGGCTCCAGCCTTTCTCCCGACAACCCGAATGGCGTGACGCCTTCGTTCGCTTGCAGGAGCGCGGCACGGTCGTGTTCAGCGCCGCGATCGCCGGCGATATCTATTCCCGCCACGGCACGACCATGGAAACGCGGCTGACGGTCATCGACAAGATTGCCTCCGCCGATCCGACAAAGCTGGTCGCGAGCATGTGTGTCGCTCCCGATCTCACCACATTGCTGTCCTGGATCTCGGACCTGCCGCCGCGCTCGCCCTCGGCCGCGTCGAATTCCATCGGCGCGCTTTCCAACGGCATCCTTCGCGCCTGCGCCGCGAAAATGGCCGCGCGTAAGGCCGCCGAAACACTGCGCCCCGCCGCGGTCGCCGGGATACCGTCGCATTCTGCGCTCTCTTCCCGCACGCCGGGCAGGGTGTCGCCGCCGCCCTCGCCAGCCTATGGCGAGATCGTCGAGCTCGCCTACGAGCTGCGGGATGCGCCGCCATCGGCGCGCCTGGAGGCCGCCGATGGCATCTACGAGCCCTATGAGGTCCGGGCGATCCGCATCCCCAACGCCAAGATGCATCCCGACAAGCTTGTCGAGTCGGTCGCCATGGCGTCGGTTGCTCCGCCGAAACCCAGCTATCGGCCCCATCTTCCAAAAAACGTGATTTCCAACGGCGATCTCTCGGACGCCCAACTTGAAAGCGTGATCTATGCTGGCGAGGCCCATTCCGGCCACCTCGCCGGTCATTGGAAGGTCGATGCCTCTTTCGACAATCTGGCAGCGGTCGCCCCCGACACCGAGGGCGCTGTCCGATATCGTCGAGGCTGGTTTCTAGGCGACGGCACGGGAGCCGGGAAGGGCCGGCAGGCCGCCGGTATCATCCTCGACAATTGGCTGAAGGGCCGCCGGCGGCATGTGTGGATCTCTAAATCGGAGACCCTGATCGAAGATGCCCAGCGCGACTGGAGCGCGCTCGGCCAGGAGAAGCTGCTGGTCACGCCGCTGTCACGCTTCCGCCAAGGAAAGCCGATCAAGTTGGAAGAGGGGATCCTCTTCTGCACCTTCGCGACGCTCCGCACGGACGAACGCGAGGGAAAGCGCTCCCGCGTCCAGCAGATCGTCGACTGGCTTGGCGGCGATTTCGATGGTGTCGTGATCTTTGACGAGGGGCATTCAATGGCAAACGCGGCCGGCGGCAAGTCCGACCGCGGCGACAAGGCGGCTTCGCAGCAGGGTCGCGCCGGCCTTCGTCTTCAGCGCGCCTTGCCCGACGCCCGTGTCGTCTATGTCTCGGCAACCGGCGCGTCCGAGGTCGAATCGCTCGCCTATGCAGAGCGGCTGGGCTTGTGGGGCAGCGCCGATTTTCCCTTCGCGACACGCAGCGAATTCATCGCGGCGATCGAGGATGGCGGCGTCGCGACGATGGAAGTGCTGGCGCGCGACCTCAAGGCAATGGGTCTCTATGCGTCTCGCTCACTGTCGTTCGAAGGCGTTGAATATGAGTTTCTCCAACATACGCTGACCGAGGAGCAGGTTCGTATCTACGACTCCTATGCCGAAGCCTATCAGGTCATCCACAATCGGCTGGACCAGGCGCTGGAAGCCTGCAGCATCACCTCGGCGACCGGGACGCTCAACAAAAACGCCAAGGCAGCGGCGCGCTCCGCCTTCGAGGGCACAAAGCAGCGGTTTTTCAACTTGCTGCTGACCAGCATGAAAACCCCGACGCTGATCGGTACGATCAACCAGGACGTGGCCGACGGCCATGCCGCCATCGTCCAGCTCATCTCAACGGGGCAGTCGATAACCGAGCGCCGCCTCGCGGAAATCCCGACCGAGGAATGGGCCGATATCCAGGTGGACGTCACCCCGCGCGAGATCGTCGCGGAGTATCTGATGCACTCCTTCCCGACCCAGCTCTTCGAGGAATATTCGGACGACGAGGGCAATCTGCTCTCACGGCCGGTCTACGATGCTGACGGCAATGCTGTCCTGTGCCGTGAGGCTGTAGCACGGCGCGACGAATTGCTCGAACGGCTCGGCAGCCTGCCGGCGATCCCGACCGCACTCGATCAGATCGTGCAGCATTTCGGGACGGACAAGGTCGCCGAGATCACCGGGCGCTCCCGCCGCATCGTTCGCCGCGACGGCGACGGCGCATTCGCCCGCTTTGCTGTCGAGACCCGGCCGGGCAGCGCCAATCTCGACGAGACGCGCGCCTTCATGGATGACCAGAAGCCGATCCTGGTCTTCTCGGAAGCGGGCGGGACAGGACGATCCTACCATGCAGACCTTGCCGCGAGGAACCAGCGCCAGCGCCTGCACAATCTGCTCGAAGCCGGATGGCGCGCCGACGTGGCGATCCAGGGTCTCGGGCGCAGCCATCGCACCAACCAGGCCCAGCCGCCGCGCTTCCGGATGGTCGCGACCGACGTCAAGGCCGAGCGGCGGTTTTTGTCGACCATCGCCAGGCGGCTCGACACGTTGGGCGCAATCACCCGTGGCCAGCGCCAGACCGGCGGGCAGGGGATGTTCCGTAGCGAGGACAACCTCGAATCCCAGTACGCCCGCGACGCGCTGCGGCAATTCTACAAACGCGTCCATAGCGGCCAGGTGTCCGGCTGCTCGCTGCAAACGTTCGAGGGGATCACCGGCCTTTCCCTGTCCGACGAGGACGGCGGGCTGAGGGACGAGCTGCCCCCGATCCACACCTTCCTCAATCGCATGTTGGCGCTGACCATCACCATGCAGAACTTGCTGTTCGCGTCCTTCGAGGAGCTATTGGCCGCCCGGATCGAGGGTGCCATCGCCGCCGGCGTCTACGACAAGGGGCTGGAGACGCTGACGGCCGATCGCATGACGCTCAAGGATCGCAAGCTGGTCTATACCCATCCGGTCACCGGCGCGCAGTCGCACCTGCTGACCATTGAGCGCATGGACCGCAATCGACCGATGCCCCTCGAGGATGCCCTTCATCTGGTGGCGCGGGATCCGCGTGCGAAGCTGATGATCAACGGCAAGTCCGAACGGGCGGCGGTAATGGCTCCGACGCGCTCCATCATGCTCGACGACGGCTCGGTCCAGCCGCGCGTCGCGCTGATCCGGCCGATGGACGAATTGCGCTTCGAGATCCGCCATCTGGAAGAGACGAACTGGGAGGAGGCGGACGAACAGGTCTTCGCCGCCGCCTGGAAGGGCGAGGTTGCCAATGTGCCGGAGTTTTCCACCTCGACCTTGCACGTCGTCTCGGGTCTGTTGCTGCCGATCTGGAAACTGTTGCCGCAGGACTATTGCAGGGTCTATCGCCTGCAAACCGAGGATGGCGAGCGCATCGTCGGCCGCGTCATCGCGCCGGCCGGTCTTTCACGGCTGTGCACCAATTTCGGCATCGACCGGAGCGAGGTTCTCGACCCGGATCAGGCATGGAGATCGGTGGTCGATGGCTCGTCCATCATCAGCCTTGCCGGTGGGATGACGCTGCGCCGCGTGCGGGTCATGAACGACAACCGCGTCGAATTGGCCGGCTTCACGGACGGCATGCGTGACTGGCTGCGCTCCATCGGCCTGTTCTCGGAGATGATCGCATGGAAGCTGCGCTTCTTCATTCCGGTGACCGATGACGGCTCTGCGGTCCTTTCGCGCCTGATGCAGCGCCATAGGTTGCTCGATGTCATGAGCCGGCACTGAGGGGGACCGCCATGCTTTCGGCCTCCGAACTGGCGAACCGCCTCGCGCGCGATGCGGAAGCGGTTTGCCGCCACTATCTCTCCGCCGGACGCAGGGCCGGTAATTACTGGATCGTTGGCGATACCGCCAACAACAAGGGCAAATCGCTCTATGTCCATCTCACCGGCCCCCGTGCGGGCCGTTGGGCGGACGGAGCAACGGCCGAATATGGCGACCTGCTCGATCTCGTCCGGGAGACCTGCGGGCTCATCGATTTCCGCGACGTTGCGGACGAGGCGCGACGGTTCCTCAGCCTCCCGCAACCCGACCCGGCCCACCTTAAATGGGAAATGGCCCGCAGGGGCGACGCCCGAACCGACCCGCCGGTCGAAAGACCGGCAGACGAGCGCGCGCAGCGCCTTTTTCGCATGACGCAGCCGCTGGACGGGACCCTGGCGGACAGCTACCTGCGCCAGCGGGGCATCCTGCGCGCATCCCTGCACCCGGCGCTTCGCTATCATCCGTCCTGCTACTATCGCGATCTGGTGACGGGCACGACTCGCAGCTTTCCCGCGCTCATCGCAGCCGTGACCGATCCCGCCGGCACGATCACCGGCGTGCATCGCACTTGGCTCGATCCCGACGGTGGCGGAAAGGCGCAGATCGACGATCCCCGCCGCGCGCTGGGCGGCCTGCTCGGCAATGCGGTGCGCTTCGGCTTTCCCGTCCGGGGTCCCGTATCGGTCATGGCAGCCGGCGAGGGTCTCGAAAGTATCCTGTCGCTCTCGCACGTAATGCCCGTGATGCCGATGGTCTCGGCGCTGACGGCCAATCACCTCGCCGCCTTCGACCTGCCGCCCGGTTGCGTGCGCCTCTACATCGCCGCCGACGCCGACGCAGCCGGCCGGAACGGTATCCAGCGATTGAGCCGTCGGGCGCAGGCTCGCGGGATCCTGCCGCTGGTCCTCGCCCCGGAACTCGGCGACTTCAACGACGATCTGCGGCTGGGTTCGAACCGGCTGATCACCAATCTCAGGGCGCAGCTCGCCCCGGAAGATGCGCTCGTATTTCTATCATAGTTGCGAATGTCGAAGGCGTCAGTCGACCACTAATCTGGCCGTATCGGGCTGTATTCCAGTTCTTCAATCATATACGGTTCGCTGCAAAGGCAATACGATAGATTATTTTTTGCGCCGAAGCTGCGAGATAGGTTTGAATGAAGAGTGAGCAAACGAGTCGGCTTCAGGCGATTCTGGAATTCTGGCACAGAATAGAATTTTTCATCCCGTTTGATCTGTCTGCCCATGCCGAAGAGCAAGAAGATCGAGCGTCGTTCTGGCTACATGCCGACAGCCTTCAGGATGATCTGGCACAGGCGCGCCGGCCAATCATTCCAAAGGACAAGGAAATTGCGTCGATTAGGATGTATTTCGGGGTTTTCGACAAGTCGGAAATCGTCGAGTCCGTTCGCCGATTCTGTCAGGTCGTAGACGAAGCGTCGGTATATGAGGATGACGAGCGCGCCGACCTGGAAGGCGATACATGTTTCGCTAGTCTGGATCTCGACGCTTTCGGTGTTCCAAACTTCACCCGGTTTTCCGTTTCGACACTCCCTTGGGCGCTCGGGTCCATCAAGAACGGTGGTCTTTCTCGACTCTCGTCAACAGCCTTCGAGACAAGCAGGCTGCGGCTGAAGGAGCTGTTGTGGAATTTCGCGGAACAGAGGCGCCTGAGCCAACCTGACGAACGCCAGGAACCACAGGAGCCACAACCGCTCTCTGCCGCGGACATCCTCGATCTTCATACGATCCTTCAGGATTGGGCCGGGTTCCGCACGAAGCCAGAGCGGCCCATCGCGTTGGTCGAAATTCGTTTTAAGGAACAGCGCGAGCAGCCGGTCATCAAGCAACTGCAAGCGCCAAAGGTCATTGATCTGACGCCTGAGGGTGATGATGAACCAGAGGACGAAGATTACGAGGCTGCGGTCGACTGCGAGATCGGCATCCTCAACAGCTTCTATCTTGAAGATCTCGAATGGGCCATCGCCCTTGTCCGTGAGAGCGCCATCCCGGAACCGCTTCTGCAATATCTGACATCGGTCGGCCTCGACGCTCGTGTGGATCTCTATTCCAGCGACGGGCGGCGGGCCATCCTGCAAGCGCTGAACCCGCGCACCCTCAACCGTGGCCGATGGCCGAGTGCCCCCCAGCATGCCATGAGCCTTATGCAACAATTCGCAATCAACATGGTGGGCGGCCTATCGGATCAGGGCGAGTTATTCTCGGTTAACGGTCCGCCGGGCACGGGGAAGACAACCCTTCTTCGCGATGTCATTGCTGACAATCTCGTCAAACGCGCGCGTGCTCTCTCCGGTTTGCTTTCTCCCCGTGATGCTTTCGATGGGCGCTCCAGAAAAATAACCTTTGCCGACGGGAAGACCGCATCTGTTTCACCGCTGAGGCCCGAGCTGACAGGCTTCGAGATGGTGATTGCGTCATCGAACAATACCGCCGTCGAGAACATTTCCCGCGACCTCCCGAAACGGGGTTCCTTGTGGCGGCATTCTTCCGCCGAATACCTGCAATCTGTCGCCCACAATGTAGCTGCCCAAACGGAAAAAGGTTCGTTCGCGCAACTAAAGGAGGAGGATCAGCCCTGGGGACTTATTGCGTCGGTGCTTGGAAACGCCAAAAATCGATGGGCCTTTACCAAGCGCTTCTCAAAGCCGATAGGGAAAGAGAAGAAGAGTACGGTCCAGCGTGGCGAGAATCTGTTCCAGAATATTTGGGGATGGCTCAACAACTATCAGGGTCCCTCGTTCTCGCAAGCGGCTGAGACCTTCCGTATTGCGGACGCTGCGGTTGGAGCCACTCTGACCCAATACGCGCGATATGCCGACCTCTTCGCGGAAGTGGGGCTTTCTTCCTGCGAGGAGTACTGCCGTACTGCGCTCTCAGAGCGTGAACAGGCAGTGCGCGTGTGGGAAACTGCGAAGCTTTCTCACGAGACGGGTCTGAATAACGCCCAAACGGTCAATGTCCAGTTATTCGAACTCAAGGAAGAAGAGCGCCTCCTCGATCGTTCCACCCCCGCATGGTGGTATATGCTGCTGCCGACCGCGACAGGTCATCGCCACAGGCAAGCCAAGGAGACAAACGCCAGGGCCCAGCTTGCTCTAAATTCCCGGTTGCAGGAACTTAAACGATCAGTGAAGAGCTTACGCTCTGATGTGGACGCTGCGCTCGCATGCCTGGAAAGGTGCGAAGTGGATTTGAAGGCGCGGCAAAATGCATGGGTATGCAAGACGGAAGACTTCGCTAAGTTCGGTATCTCTCTCGGGCACCCAGTCGTGCCGCAATCCCTTGACGATCTGGAGTCGGACCAGTTCCAGATCGCCGGCCTTTGGCATAGTGAGAAACTGGCATCCGAACGATCCGACCTCTTCGCTGCCGCCTTGCAGCTCCATGCGGCATGGCTCGCCGAAGTCGGCCAGAACAAGGGCGGGTTTGGCGGAAACATTTTCGCGGCCGTGGAAATGCTCTCGGGAAACATCCCAATCGAGCCTGATGCTGTTTGGTTGATCTGGCAGAGTTTCTTCATGATCGTTCCTGTGGCGTCGACGACATTCGCTTCCTTCGCCCGGCAATTCCAAGGTGTTGGGGTTGGAGAGATCGGTTGGCTTTTCATCGACGAAGCCGGCCAGGCTGTGCCGCAAGCCGCAGTGGGCGCTTTAACGAGGGCCCGTCGTGCCGTGGTCATAGGAGATCCACTGCAGATCGAACCCGTGTTTACCTTGCCAACCACTTTGATCAAGGCGCTTGCCGACCTCTCGATTCATACCGCCGATGGCTTTTATTCTCCAACGCAGACGTCGGTGCAAATACTGGCTGATGCTGCAAACACATTTGGCACCCTCGTTCCGACAGAAGGAGACGTACCGCTCTGGATCGGCAGCCCATTGCGGGTGCATCGTCGTTGTATCGATCCAATGTTCAGTCTCGCAAACCGCATCGCCTATCATGAGAAAATGGTCTTCGCTGCCGGCGACCGATCTCCCTCGGAGGACAGCCCGCCATTCTACGGCGGCAGTGCCTGGATCGACATCAAGGGCGCGGTGTCAGGCAAGCAAACCGTTCCGGAACAGGTCGCATTCGTCATTCAGGTCGTGGGCGAAAGCTTTCGGCGTGATGGCGATTTACCTGATCTTTATGTGATCTCCCCATTCAAGGAAACCAAGGCTGCCCTTAAGCGTTCGTTCGAGCACGTAGCGTGGACCGGGCCAGACGGTTTGCCTGTGCCGCGTCCCAGGAAACTAACCGCATGGCTCAAGAACCGCGTCGGGACGGTTCATACGTTTCAGGGGAAGGAGGAAAATGCGGTGATCATGGTCCTCGGGACCGACGCGTCACGACGGGGCGCTGCCAAATGGGCCGCGTCGGCACCGAACCTTCTGAATGTTGCCGTGACGCGCGCGCGGCATCGTATCTTTATGGTTGGAGACCGGGATCTTTGGCGTGAACAGCCATATTTCAGCGAAGCGGCCAGCATGATGCCTTCGGTACAGGCGGCGGAGTTTCTGGCGCGCTTTCGACCATGACAAAGCCCCGGCGCTATTGCTTTGGAACTGGCTTACGCCATGGCACCCAAATAGCGCGCATCCGCGTTGGCCTCCAGATCGTTTGTCGCTGGCGATAACCAACGTTACAGCCTTCGATCTGCCGCCCGATTGCGTGCGCCTCTACATCGCCGCCGACGCCGACGCGGCTGGCCGGAACGGTATCCAGCGATTGAGCCGCCGCACGCAGTCCCGCGGGATCCTGCCGCTGGTGCTCGCTCCGGAACTCGGCGACTTCAACGACGATCTGCGGCTGGATCCGAGCCGGCAGATCACCAGTCTCAGGGCGCAGCTCGCCCCGGAAGATGCCGAAGTCTTTCTACCGTCTTGATGAGGCCGTGCTGGGAGGATGGGCGGAGCGGTGGCGGCGGGGAAGGGAGGGCCGGGCCTGCCAGTCACCGCCCGGTGAGCGCGCGCCTGCGGGCCTGCCGAGAGGCGACCCTTACCATCCGGCGTTCGGTCCTCCAACCGCCGGAGGCCCGGTTTTTTCCCCGCGCCGGCAGAGCCGGCGCTCCTCGCGCAGCAAAAAACCTGTCCCCGGCGACCCGGCGCTGCGCTGGGCCGCGGCGCGAGCGCCGCGGTTCCGGCCCGCCCGCCGGATGGAAAGGGATCGCCGTCAGGCCGCGAGAGGCGCGGCCGCAACCGACGGAGACCAACATGAACGTCCAGCTTCCCATCGATGCCGCCATCGAACTCCACGCATCGTCCCCGACCGACCGGATCATCTACGAGATGCAGGTCTACGGCTATCGTCCGTTCCAGGACGAGCCCGACCCGCGTCCGCTTCCCGAAGAGCCGGTCGTCCAGTCCGCGCTGACCGCGATGTTCGACGCCATGTTCGAAATGCTCGGCGACACGCGTTTGGAGCCCGATCTCGAAGACCTGCTCTGGTCGACGGTCAATCTCTTCCACCGTGCGGGCGAGCGCATCCAGCGCGAGCTTCAGCGCAACGAGGACGCCCAGCGAAACGACCAGCGCGAGCAGGACGGCTCGGAGGTGAAGAGCGTCGAGCTCGAACGGCATATCATGGAGGGCATCTCTCTCCTCGAGCGCCGCAACGCCTTCGAGTTCATGCGCGACTATGCATCCGACCTCTTCGAAGCGCAGACCGGTTCGACGTGGAGGCCTCGCACCGGTTCCAAGGTCAATCATGCCAACATGACCGCGGCGATGATCGACAGCCGCGACTTCCTCTCGGCCCGCCGCCGTGCCGAGACTGAGGTGCTGATCCCTTCCGGCACCAAGATCGCCTTCGGCGGCGGCCTGGACTATAACGATCACGACCGGATCTGGGCGGCGCTCGACAAGGCCCTTGTCAAACACGCCGACATGGTGCTGCTGCATGGCGGTTCGCCGAAGGGTGCTGAACGCATCGCGGCGTGCTGGGCTGAAGCCCGCGGTGTGACTCAGGTCGCGTTCAAGCCGAACTGGAACCGGCACGCGAAAGCGGCTCCGTTCCGGCGCAACGACGAGATGCTCTCGGTCATGCCGGCCGGCGTCATCATCTTTCCGGGCTCCGGCATCACCGAAAACCTTCGCGACAAGGCCCGCCGTTTCGGCATCACCGTATGGGAACTTGCAGGAGGCGGCGCATAAGCGCCGTTTTCTTGCAAATCGGGAAAATATGGATATTATGGAGATCGACAAAGGAGCAAGGCCATGCGGCAGTTCACGACAGGCGATCTCAACAAACAGGTGGGCGACGTCACGGACGCCGCCGCCCGCGAGCCGGTTGTGCTCACCAAACACCGGAAGCCCCGCTTCGTACTGATGAGCTACGAGCACTACGAGCGGCTGCGCACCGGCGGTGATCCTCGCCAATCACACCACACAGCAGGCATGCCGGATGAGCATGCGGAACTGTTCGGTGCGGCGCTCGATCGGCTGGCGCGTGGCGAAGGATATGACGATGAGTCGTGAGTATCTACCGGGCGAGGTCATCATCTATCCTTATCTCTGGTCATGGCAGGACGAACGCGGAGAAACAGAAGGCCGCAAAGACCGGCCGACTTGCGTCGTCGTCGCCGTGCGCGGCGCAAGCGATGGCCTGACTCATCTCGCTCTTCTTGCCATCACCACACAACCGCCGCAGGCGGATCGCATCGCTCTGGAGGTTCCTGCCATCGAATGCAGGCGGGCGGGTCTTGGCGATCTCAAGCAATGCTGGGTCGTCGTTGACGAATACAACTATGATATCGCCGAGCGCTCCTGGTATATCGAACCCGGCGGTAAGACCCTCGGCCGGTTCAGTAAAGCCTTCTTAATGAAAATTGCCAGTGCCTTCGCAGGCGCGCGCACCTCCGGGCGGCGGGTTAGCCGCCTAGACTGAGCTGACGCCACGCCACCAACTCGCCGAAAGACCAAATATGACAATGCTTCGCGATGCGATAACGATGGCGATGCTTGCCCACGATGGGCAAACCGACAAAGCCGGCGCGCCATATATCTTCCATCCGATACGGGTCGCCTCGACCTTTTCAGACGAAATATTGCAGGTCATCGCCGTGTTGCACGACATTGTCGAGGACACCGAGATCACGCTTGCCGATCTTGATGCTCGTTTCCCACGAAGCGTCGTCAATGCGATTGAGGTGCTCACCCGGCGTGACGACGAGACCTACAAAGAGTTTATCGATCGCGTGGCGCGGAATCCGAACGCCCGATTGGTGAAAATCGCGGATGTTCGTGACACCTCCGACGTGGCGCTGAACATCTGCGTCCGCGTTATGAGGCGGCATTGAAAGTGCTGGAGCGAGACGCGGACGGCGCTTAGAGATTGGATCGCCGCAGCCTAAATGCGTGGGCGTATTTTCAAGGCTTCGGGCGAGGACGGCCCATGAGTGCTTCATATTCCCGATCGGTCAATCGCTCGACCGTGAGCAACTGCGCAGGTATGTCCATCCGCTCGTGCAGGACGGCGGCAATAACGAAGGTTGTCTCGTCCACGACGATATAGGCGGCGTAATGGTGCTCGATCTTGTGGAGCCGGAACAGCGACGAACCGACGCGCTCGTCTTTCCTGTTGCGGACGCGCGCATAGACCTCGGGAATCTCCTCGAAGCCTTGCCGGAGTCGGCGGCCATAGGCTTTTGCCTGTTGCGGCGACCATTTCCGTGCCGTTTCCCGCACCGCCAGACGGTAGTTCTCCATCGCTGTCGGCAGGATCAGGATGCGAGGAGTCACTTTCACAGTTCTTTATCGAGTTCCGCGTCGATTTCATCCAGCGCGGAGAGGGGAAGTATGTCCCCGCGCCGGAATTCCTGCTCGGCCCGCAGCAGGGAGCGAACCGCATAGAGCCGGTCCTCTTCGCGTGCCATGTCCTCGCGGATCAGCGCGCGCACATATTCGCTCGGCGTCGTGTACTGGTTCTTCCCGTTCGCGCGCCTATCGACGAAGGCGCGCATTTCATCGGGCAAACTCACATGCAGGCTGCTGGTCATGGCCGCGCCCTCCTGGTTGGTTCAATTGCCTCGAATTCTCATGGATCGAAGGCCCAATGTCAATATTTGACATTGGGCCTAGCAGGAAATGACAGGAGACCCCGTCGTACAGGGGCGGTCGGCGCAGTTGTCCCCAGCCGATTTCTTCACATCCCGGAGCGGCCGCACGCCGGCCCGGCCCAGCCGGAGGATAGGCTGCTCTCCGGCCGGCTGCGCCGGCCTGTTCACACACGCCGATCAGGTCGTTCAGAGAGGAGAGGTTGGCCGGGAGAGGAGTAGGGCTGTTGGTAGAAAAAGGAGAGCGACCATGGCGATGATATTCGTAGGCGGATCACGCGACATATTCGAACTGCCGGAGCCGGCGATAGCGCGCATAGGTGCGATGATCGCCGCCGAGCACGGCGTGCTGGTCGGCGATGCGCCCGGCGCTGACGCGGAGGCGCAGAGCTTGCTCGCCGGCTACGGCTATGAGCATGTCG
Organism: Rhizobium sp. SYY.PMSO; assembly: GCF_046840415.1. Lineage (NCBI taxonomy): Bacteria > Pseudomonadati > Pseudomonadota > Alphaproteobacteria > Hyphomicrobiales > Rhizobiaceae > Rhizobium > Rhizobium sp. SYY.PMSO. Next base: position 704,228 of record NZ_CP177351.1, on the reverse strand, counting down.
GTGTCTTCCATGCCGGGAGCGAGCCGCGCAACAATCTCGGCGACTGGGCGGCCTATCACCGGCCGGCACCAGGCGGCGCGCAGGGCCATGCCTTTCATGCCGAAAAGGACCGGGAGATGGCCCGGCGCGCCGATTACGGCCTGATGATCTGGGATGGCGTCTCGCCGGGCACAATGCCTCAACATGCTGCGTCTCGCAGCCGTCGGCGCGCCCTGCGTCGTCTACGACACGATGCGCAGTATGAATCTCACGCTCCGCAGCCTTCCCGACTGGCACGAGATGCTGCGCAGTGCTGGCCGGGACGTCCTGCGGCAGGTCGATGCCCGCATGACCGAGGACGAACGCATCCTCGCCAACGGGTGATTAGCCGTCGGTCCGGTGGGCTTTGTGTTTGGCCGCGACCGGTGGCCAAATTGCGCGCGAGAGCCTGTCACGATGATCGTCACGGCATTCCGCCGCCCGCGCGGAAGCCGGCCCTCGCGGGCCCAGTCCGCTCGGACACGCCGGTGTCGTGCGCAGAAATCGTCTTCTTGCCGTCTTCGCCGCCCGGCGCGGAGAGCCAGGACCAACGTCGAAGATCACGTTGATCTCGAAGCCTCCATCCGGGACGCGGCGTACCGGGCCCACCGCACAGCTCAACCCAGTCCCAGCCCGCGCCGGCGAACGTCGGGGCGCTTGCGAAGACGGCGGCAGCCCGGAGCACCCTCGCGGGGTGGTCGTGCGGGAAGGGCGGCGAGGGCAATGGCGGGCGAACCGATTGGCAAAGGCGCATCCACGAGCAGGTCTGGGCGCTGGCGGAGAGGCAGCAAGTCGGGACGCCAGGGCGCGCATCGCCTCCTGTTCCACCCGGCCCGTTCCCATTGATGCCAACTTTGTAGAGGACTGCCTGCTTTTGCGGCCAACCCCTGAAGGGGTAAGACTCGACAGAAATTTTTGCAAAATTCGATTTCGGTTTGTTCGCCTCTGGCGGAAAACCGAATTTTGCAAAATTTTCCGCCGAGCTGACCGCAGCAGGTCAGCCCTCTCCATTGCCGCCATCGGGAACGGTCCCGATGGAACCGAAGGAGAACTACCATGGCATCCACGATCGCAAACCTCACCACCAAGTCCGACGGCTCGATGGAAGGCGTCTTCGCAACGCTCCGCGTCAATACCCCGATCGCCGTCCTCCCCAACGCCCACAAGGCCCGCGAGGACGCCCCGGACTACCGCGTCATCAACAAGCGCACCGGGTTCGAGATCGGCGCGGGCTGGAACCGGATCTCGCCGCGCAGCGGGGTAGAGTATGTCTCGATCCGGTTGGAAGCGCCTGAGATCGGCGTGATCTTCGGGAACCTGGCTCCCGCGCCGGGCGGCGAAGACGGCAAGAGGGTGCTCCTCTGGAACAACCCGGAGTGAGGCCCAAGCAGAACCGGCCCCGCAAGGGGCCGGCTTCTTCGCGTGCTTCCTGCCGCGATCGCGCGAAACGGCCCGCATGTCCGGGTGCCCCACGAGAGGAAAGTCTGTCTGCTCAGAAAGACAAGTCTGCCATGACGGAACGGCACGCGTCAAAACCGCATGGTCACCCCCCAATTTTTCCGCCGAACCGCTGAAGCGGCTCGACAAAAAAATCGGTTCCCCCATGCGCGAGCCGCTAAAGCGGGTTTTGACCCGCACCGCTCCGTCATGGCTGCCAGCGTCATCTTTCACATCTAACCAAGGAGATGACGATGATGACGAACGCCCTCGAAACCCAAATCGAAGAACTGCGCCGCGAGGCCAACCACTGCCATCCCGCCGAACGCGCCCAGATCGAAGCGGAACTCGAACAGGTCCGCGCGGAGCTGGCGGCGATCATCACCGTCGAAGACGCCGAGCGCCCCGGAGAGCCTCCCCACTGAGGGAGGCTTTTGCCTTGCACGATGGGGCCGATGCGCCGGATCGACCGGCGCCGCGACCCGAGGCTGCGCCTCATGCCCCTGCCGCCATTTTCATCGAACATCATCCGCGCAGTGACGCCTCGGTCGGCTTCGCCCTGTATCCATGAGCACGCCTCTCCCGCAGCAGTTCGAGAAACAGGGCGACGGCTTCCTCTTCCCGTTCGAAATGATGCACCATCGTCCGGCCGAGCGTGCCGATCCTTCCCCATCGTCGTAGCAGGCGCGGGGTGCCGAAGAGCGTGGGTTCAATGGCGAGCGTATAGAAGCGGGCCATGTTCTGGTCGGGGTCCACGCGCTCGACATAGAGGTAATAGGGTTGCGTAAGCATAAGCGAAGAATCGCCCGTCTCGATTTCCACGTCCAACGACAGTTTTGAATCGATCTCGACGGTCCGATTCATCTTCGTGATGATTGCCGTTTCGGGACGACGCGTGCCGTGGGCGAGCCGACCTTCGGCCGACCGGGTGCTATTCGCTGCGCTCACGGAGACCGCATGCGGTCTCCGCCCATGCGGGTGCCGCCCCCTCTCGCGGGATGAAGCCGGCTGGACGCCGGACACGGGCCGCGCCCCAGGGGCGCGGGGCTCTTCTTCTGACGTCCTATCGTACGTCAGCCCTCGTGGCCTCAAGGACGGCGCGGAGCCGCAGCGAGAGCAGCAGCGACTTCGCGCGCGGCCTGCACGACACCTTGTCGCGAAACTCGACAGGGCGACCGAGGCCCTTCATGAGGAGATCGAAACGGAAAAGCGGCTCGCAGCCGGCAAGGGAACAGAGGACGGAGATTTCCTCTACGAGATTTACCACACCTGCACCACCTTCGAGAATCGTTGGGTCGAAAGCGGGCCGATCTCGATACTCGATGAGATCTATGAAGACGTCGTCTTCGAGGGAGAATCCTGCCGGATCGGCCTAGAATACACAATCGTCCCGGACGCCGAACTGGAGGGTCTCGCGGAGATCCTCGACAGCATCCGACGTGAGACGGGCATAGAATTCGTCGCCGCGCGCGTCTGAACAATAAGAAGGGAGGCGCTCGCGCCTCCCTTGATTTCTGCATCGGCTGATGATTCCTCTTTTTCTCAGGCGTCGACCGGCCCCATCCCACGAATGTCGCGCACTTTATCGATCTGTATCGATCTGTGCTTGCCGCGTCCCGCTGCCGCGACTAGACTCTCTAAAATTCGAGAGTATGCGCCGTCTGCCGGTCGACGGCGCATCCTTCCAGAACAAGGAATTGTCACGGTGATCGAAGAACGACCCATTGTCGATATGAACGGAAGGCCCGAACATCGGAACCCATTTTTTCGGCTTCTGCGGTACGTCGCCCGGGCGCTTGTTGCCCTCGTGGCGAGAACCGTCCGTGCCGTTCTCCATTGCATTTGGCACCTCGCCTACTTCCTGCTCTGCCTGCTTCGCCCAGTTGTTGACGTGCTCATGCTCGGCGGTGTGATCATGCCGTTGGTCGCATTCGTCGCTTTCGTCAAACCAGAAGCAGCCAATGGGATACCCTTTTGGGTGTTCCTGCTGATGGCCGTCGGCTTCGTCGGCGTTTCCATGGGCTATTCGAAGTTCATCGACTGGATCGCGCCGCCGCCGGGCTAGACCGATCCATCTTCGCAGCCCGATGCGATCGCCGTGCGGCAATTGAAGTGAGCGATGCGTCGGTGGCGCAGAACGCACCGCCTTGTCATTACTCTTTCCGCGCGGACAGAATGCTGGCGACCGTTCCCACGACGATAAGGATCCCCGCCTGAATCAACACCCAAAGATCCGGTCCGTAGACGACGCACCAGAGCGCGGCAAGCAATACGACCAGCACGCTGAGGATCAGGCACTTCACGCGCCACGAAAGACGCTTTCCCCGCTGAGACATAAAAAGATAGAGCACGATCGCAATCGCAAGCAGACCGGCAAGCGTGAATAAGAGTTCCATGAAATTCCTTTCGATCTGAAATCATTCAAAGGTGCGTTTTGTCGTTGTCGTTTGAGCTGCCTCCTATCGTCAAGCCGCCGAGCAGCCTTATGCCGCAACATAGTCATTTTGGATCCTGTGACCTCCTGAGTTCTTGCGAATGATAAGTTTGATATTCCGGATCGCCCTTCTCCAATCCGATTTCGCCACGATCGCTCGACCTCTCAGGGCGCGCGCTTGACGAAGCGGTTGGTCCGCGCGGCTGCGTCCATCTCCTTGCGGCGAAAATAGATCGCGCGCCCGCAGCGGATCGGGCTATGTCCCTGCACGACGATGATCTGCTCATCCTTCCGCATCGACTGGGTGATCTCGTGCGGCATGATCAGCGGTCGCCGCTGGAAGTTGACGCTCTCCGATTTTCGCGAGGCGCTGTTTTTCGTATCCCAGCCGATATTGCGCGAACTGCCTTTCACCTCGACCGTCATTTCCCCGCATTGCGCCGAAACATTGCGCGCCGTGTCGAGCGCCTTGATCGCGGCATAGCTCGCGAAGGCGCAGCCGTCGATCCATGACACCGCGCCGTCCTTCCCGAAATGCCGCTCAAGCTGGCCGACGGACTGGTAGATCAGCATCATGCTGATCCCGTATTTGCGGCCGCGATCGCGAGCCTCTTCCAGCACGCGCATATAGCCGAGCAGGTCTACCTCATCGAGCATGAACAGGGCGCGGCGCTGGAACGCGCCATCGGCTTCGATCATCGCGTTGATCAACGAGCCGATGATCACGCGGCCGATGCCCGGATAAGAGCGCAAGATGGAAGCGGGAATGTTGAGGAACACATCCTTTTTGCCTTCGGCGATCTCGGAGGATTTGAAAGTATTCCCGCAGACGAGAGCGGCATAATTTTCGAGGGACAGCCATTGGGTATCCTTCGATGCGGTCGAGTAGACGCCCGAAAAGGTCTGCTCCGTCATGTTCACGAACACGCCGAGGGTCTCGCGGATGAAGGCCGAAGCCGAGTGTTCCTGGACGTCGCGGAGCATGGCGAGAACCGAGGTCTCGGGTTCCGATACGATCTGGCGCAGGCTGCGCAGATTGCGACGGCCGTCAAATTCCGGCGACAGCATGACATGCGCCAGAAGTCCGGTCAGGAGATTGTGCGCCTGGTTCTGGAAATAGGAGCCGGTCGAGCTTTCGAAGCGCACGCTTTCCGACAGCAGCATATGCGCGATGCCGACGATATCCTCCTCCTTCTTCTTCGAGGTCTCGATCCCGTCGAGCACATTGAAGCCCATGATCGGGTTTGTCGGATCAAGCACCATGACCTCGCGCCGCAGACTGTTACGGCGATGATCGACGACCATCGGCGCGACCTCGGTAGAGGGATCGAGGCAGATGATCGGGCCGGTGTAGCGCAGAGCCGTCGGCACGACGTTGCTGGTCGTCTTATAGCCGCCTGACCCCGCGAAGAAGAGCATGTGTGTGGAATCGAAATCCTGCCTGTAGGTGAGCAATGGTGCTTTTCCGCCGCGTCCCCAAGTCGACGGATCGTTCGGATCGAACGGCAGCTCGTGGACGAGTTCCTTGTCGACGCGATAACGCTCGCCGACGACGACCTCACCGTCTTCCGGAAACAGCCGGGCCGCCGCTGCCATCGACAGCCAATCGGCGTCACCGAAGGTTCCCCGCTTGGCGCGCTTGACCGGTTCGGGCACGACGCTGGAAATGCGCGCCGAAACGGCCGCAGCGATGAAGCCGCACCCCGCGCTGGCGACCGCGACCATATCGAGGAAGGACAGCGCCTGATCCCAGCGTAATGCGCCGCTCTCGACGAAGGGCGAAAGCCGGGCAACCTCACGCAGCCCATAGAAGCCCGCCATGAGCAGAAAGCAGATGAAGCTCGCCATCGCGATCGGCCGCCGCCGATGCAGCGGCAGCGCCCAGACCGTCAGCAGACCCGCGAGCGGTCCGAACAGAAGAACCGGCACAGGTGACAGCCGGAGGAACCAGTCTTGCGTCTTCCCCGTCATGCCGGTCGCCAGCTCCGGCCAGCGCCAGTTGGCAACATAGAAGGCAAAAGCGGAAACGACGATCGGCACAAGGATGAGCAACAGGCTCGGATGCGGTCTTCCCCGTGCCATCATTCCGCAGCCTCTAGTATCCGCCGGGCGTCGCCGAGGACGGGAGCCTTGAAGGCTTCCTCGCCTACATCGCGCAGCCGCCGGTATTCCGCGGAGCCGGAAGCGACGCGCGCCAGTTCGATAAGCCCACCGAGCAGAAACGCCCGGTCGACCTTCGACAGCCCGGCGCGCACGACGATCCCGCCGAGCAGGAATTTCTCGCGAGCTTCCTTCTTGCGATCAGCCGTCATGAGAAACCTCCGTCGCCGTTCCAGTCCCGCCAGTTGCTGATCCACGCGGCGAAGCAGCTGCGCCACCAGCCCCTTTCTTCTCCGCTTTGCGAAATCGCGCGGCGATCTCTTCGAAGATGCGATCGACCTCCTCATCGGCGATCTCCATCTCCGCAAGACCCGCTTTCGTCGCAGCGCGTGCAAACCGCTCGGCCGATTTTACTATCAGCGTTTTGCGACGTTCACGAAGCTTCTCGATTTGCGCATCGATATCCAGAATAGACGATTTTGCAGCCATTTACCGGATTTCCTCTGATGAAGCGATTATTGCGATCCGCTGTTTATACTAACTAGAAAACAATAGTAAAATAAGCTACCTTGTGCAAGCCCCCAAAACGTCGATGCCGGAATTCTTAGCTGGGCCGTCTTCCGGAAAAGCGGCATCGGGCCTGCGGCCCGATCGATTTGAGGGCGCAATATACGTCGCTGGCGCGACGTGCTTGGGAGGTTGGGAGACATCAGTGGCGATCATGTTCGTCAGAGCGCAGGTGATCAGCAGGGGAGCAGGGCGAAGCATCGTCTCTGCCGCCGCTTATCGTCACCGCGCCCGGATGATGGACGAACAGGCCGGAACCTCCTTCAGCTATCGCGGCGGTGCTGGCGAACTGAAGCATGAAGAGCTGGCGCTGCCGGATGAGATACCCGCCTGGCTCCGCACGGCCATCGAGGGCAAAAGCGTCGCCGCGGCAAGCGAGGCGCTCTGGAACGCAGTGGAAGCTTTCGAGACGCAGGCGGACGCGCAGCTTGCCCGCGAGCTGATCATCGCCCTGCCGGAGGAACTGACGCGGGCGGAGAACATCGCCCTGGTTCAGGAATTCGTCCGAGACAATCTGACGTCGAAGGGCATGGTCGCCGACTGGGTTTATCACGACAAGGACGGAAATCCGCACATCCACCTGATGACGGCGCTGAGGCCCCTGACGGAGGAGGGGTTCGGGCGTAAGAAGGTGCCGGTGATCGGCGAAGACGGCGAGCCGCTGCGCGTCGTGACGCCCGATCGGCCGAATGGCAAGATCGTTTACAAGCTCTGGGCTGGCGACAAGGAAACGATGAAGGCGTGGAAGATCGGTTGGGCGGAAACGGCCAACCGGCATCTGGCGCTTGCAGGCCACGACATCCGTCTTGACGGGCGTTCCTATGCCGAGCAGGGTCTCGACGGTATCGCGCAGAAGCACCTTGGGCCGGAGAAGGCCGCACTCGCTCGCAAGGGCGTCGAGATGTATTTTGCGCCGGCCGGTCTCGCCCGTCGTCAGGAGATGGCCGACCGGCTGCTTGCAGATCCCGAACTTCTCCTAAAGCAGCTCGGTAACGAGCGCTCGACCTTCGACGAGAAGGATATCGCCAAGGCGCTGCATCGCTATGTCGACGATCCCACGGATTTCGCGAACATTCGCGCACGGCTGATAGCCTCCGACGACCTCATTCTGTTGAAGCCGCAGCAGGTCGACGGGCAGACCGGCAAGGTGGCGGAGCCGGCGATCTTCACCACCCGCGAGATCCTGCGTGTCGAATATGACATGGCGCAGTCGGCGGAAGTCCTGTCGCAGCGCAAGGGCTTCGGGATTGCAGAAGCGAAGATCGCGGCGGCTGTTCGTAGCGTCGAAACGGCCGATCCCGAAAACCCCTTCAGGCTCGACCGGGAGCAGGTCGATGCCGTTCGTCACGTCACCGGCGACAACGGCATCGCCGCCGTCGTCGGGCTTGCCGGCGCAGGCAAGTCCACGCTGCTGGCCGCCGCCCGCGTGGCCTGGGAAGGCGAGCGTCATCGCGTTTTCGGTGCGGCGCTTGCCGGCAAGGCGGCCGAGGGGCTGGAGGACAGTTCTGGCATCAAATCGCGAACGCTCGCATCGTGGGAGCTCTCCTGGGAGAACGGCCGCGATCTTCTTGATCGTGGCGACATCTTCGTTGTCGATGAGGCCGGCATGGTGTCGTCGCAGCAGATGGCGCGCGTACTGAAAGCGGCGGAGGACGCCGGCGCGAAAGTCGTCCTGGTCGGTGACGCGATGCAGCTGCAGCCGATCCAGGCCGGCGCGGCCTTCCGGGCAATAGCGGAGCGGATCGGTTCCGCCGAACTTGCTGGTGTCCGCCGCCAGCGTGAGGACTGGGCGCGAGATGCGTCGCGTCTCTTCGCCCGGGGAAAAGTCGAAGAGGCGCTGGACGCCTACGCGCAGAAAGGCCGTATCTTTGAAGGTGACCGGCGTGCTGATGTGGTAGAGCGCATCGTCACCGACTGGCGTGAGGCGCGCGAGCAGGCGGTCTCGAGATCGTGGACTGCGGGCAACGAAGGAAAGCTGCGGGGCGACGAGCTGCTCGTCCTCGCCCACACCAACGAGGATGTGAAGCGGCTCAACGAATCCCTACGCGTGGTCATGAACCGGGAGGGGGCGCTGACCGACGCTCGCGAATTCCAGACCGAGCGCGGCGTTCGGGAATTCGCCACCGGCGACCGGATCATCTTCCTCGAAAATGCGCGCTTCTTGGAACCACGGGCAAAGAAGCTCGGCCCGCAATATGTCAAGAACGGTATGCTCGGCACTGTCGTTTCCACCGGCGACAGGCGCGGCGGCCCGCTGCTGTCGGTCCGTCTCGACAATGGCCGCGACGTCGTCATCAGCGAGGACAGCTACCGCAACATCGATCACGGCTATGCCGCGACCATCCACAAGTCGCAAGGCGCGACGGTCGACCGGACCTTTGTGCTCGCCACCGGCATGATGGACCAGCATCTGACCTATGTGGCGATGACCCGCCATCGCGATGATGCCGTCCTCTATGCGGCGCGGGAGGATTTTGAGCCGAAGCCGGAATGGGGCCGCAAGCCGCGCGCCGATCACGCGGTCGGCGTCACCGGCGAGCTCGTGGAGACCGGCGAGGCCAAGTTCCGGCCTGATGATGAGGATGCCAAGGAAAGCCCTTATGCCGATGTCCGCGCGGACGACGGAACCGTCCAGCGTGTCTGGGGTGTGAGCCTGCCGAAGGCTCTGGCCAACGGCGGCGTTTTTGTCGGTGATACGGTCACGCTTCGCAAGGATGGTACCGAAACGGTCAAGGTGGATGTTGTCGTCACCGACGAGGAGACAGGCGAAAAGCGGACAGAGAAGCGCGAGGTCGAGCGGAATGTCTGGACGGCGGAGCTGAAGGAAGCAGCGGATGTCCGCCAGGAGCGGATCGATCGTGAGAGCCATCGGCCCGAACTGTTCAAGCAGATGGTCGAGCGTCTCGGCCGTTCCGGTGCAAAGACGACGACGCTCGATTTCGAGAGCGAGGCTGGGTACCAGACGCACGCGCGCGACTTCGCCCGCCGGCGCGGTATCGACACGTTCGCCGAGGTTACGGCGCGACAAGAGGAGGCGGCGTCCCGGCGTGTGGCATGGCTTGCGGAAAAGCGCGGGCAGGTGGCGAAGCTGTGGGAGCGGGCGAGCGTGGCGCTCGGCATTGCGATCGAACGCGAGAAGAGTGTTTCCTATAATGAGGAGCGCACAGAGAACCTTGCTGCACAGAGCCCAGACAATCGCAAGTACCTGATCCCGCCGACAACTCGGTTCGCGCGCAGCATCGACGAAGATGCCCGCCGGGCACAACTGGCCTCGGACCGCTGGAAGGAGCGGGAGGCCATTCTTCGCCCTGTGCTGGAGAAGATCTACCGCGATCCCGACGGTGCGCTGGCCAGGCTGAATGCGCTGGCGTCGGATGCCGGCATGGAGCCGCGCCGCCTTGCCGATGATCTCGCCGATCGGCCGCAGCGCCTTGGCCGCCTGCTTGGATCCGATCTTCTGGTCGACGGCCGTGCAGCCCGCAATGAACGCAAGGCGGCGCTGGGCGCATTTGCGGAACTTGTGCCGCTGGCGCGTGCCCATGCGACGGAGTTCCGCCGCCAGGCCGAACGCTTCGGTATCCGCGAGGAGCGGCGGCGCGGCCATATGCTCCTGTCCATCCCTGCTCTCTCGAAACCGGCGATGGCGCGTCTTGTCGAGATCGAAGCGGTCCGCAAACGCGGCGGACCTGATGCCTACGAGACGGCCTTCGCCTATGCGGTCGAGGATCGCCTGCTGGTCCAGGAGGTGAAGGCGGTCAATGAGGCGCTGACGGCGCGGTTCGGCTGGTCCGCCTTCACGGAAAAGGCCGACGCCGTCGCCGAGCGCACCATGGTGGAACGGATGCCGGACGATCTCGCAACGGATCGGCGCGAGAAACTGGCGCGGCTGTTCGTCGTCGTGCGCCGGTTTGCCGAGGAACAGCACCTTGCCGAACGCAAGGATCGGTCGAAAGTGGTTGCCGGCGCCAGTGTCGAATCGGGGAAGGAGACCAGTGCCGTGTTGCCGATGCTCGCCGCCGTCACGGAGTTCAAGACCTCGGTCGAGGACGAGGCGCGGGGCCGGGCGCGCGACGTTGCCCACTATGATCACAACCGGGCGGCCCTTGTCGAAACGGCGGCGCGCATCTGGCGTGATCCCGCCGGCGCCGTCGACAAGATCGAGGCGCTGATCCTGAAGGGCTTCGCGGGAGAGCGGATCGCGGCGGCCGTTGCCAATAAACCCTCAGCCTACGGTGCGCTCCGCGGCTCCGATCGCATCATGGACAGATTGCTGGCGGTGGGCCGCGAGCGCAAGGATGCCCTTCAGGCCGTTCCGGAAGCGGAAAGCCGCGTCCGCTCGTTGGGTGCATCCTATGCCATGGCCCTTGATAGCGAGACCAAGGCAATCGGCGAGGAGCGCCGGCGCATGGGTGTCGCCATTCCGGGCATGTCGCCGCCGGCCGAAGACGCCTTGCGCGAGCTCGCGGCGGCGATGAAGAAGAAGGGCGCCAAGCTCGACGTTGCCGCCGGTTCGATCGATAGCAGCATCTGGAATGAGTTTGCGCAGGTCAGCCGGGCGCTTGACCTGCGGTTCGGCCGCGACGCGATCCTGCGCGGTGAGAAGAACGTGGTCAACAGCGTGTCGCCCACGCAGCGCCGGGCCTTCGAGGTGATGCAGGATCGCCTGAAGATTCTGCAGCAGACCGTTCGCATGGGAAGCGCCCAGAAGATCGTGGCGGAGCGCCAGCGCCGGGCCATCGACCGCGGTCGTGGTGTCATCCGTTGAGCATTTTGAGGAAGCAGAAAGGAGCCGAGCATGGCTGAACAGGAAACCTCCTACGACGCGATCGTCCGCACGGAGATCGCGATCGAAATCATCAACCAGGCGCGCGCGATCGTGACGGCCCGCGTCTACGAGCTCGAAGGCAGCGATCCCGATGCCGCCGAAGCGCTGCGCGCCCGCCGGCGTGAACTGATCGCCCTGCAGCACAGCATCACAGGTGCCGACCCTAAAGCGGTCGAGACCGTGATCACGCTCTGGGGGCCGAGGGTGAAGGACGAGGCCCGCTTCTGGGCGGAGTTCTGATCATGGCGGGGGATCAGGCATCCGGCCCGCTTGCGCCGGAAAGGAACGAGAGCATTTTCCGCAACGATATCCTGCCCGACTATCTGCCGGAGACGATGCGGCAGGCGGAGCGGCCGCGGATGATCCTGCTCGGCGGCCAACCGGGCGCTGGCAAGACCGCGGTCCTGATCGCAAGCCATGCGGAGCTCGATCAAACGGGACCGACGATCCGCATCGTTGGCGACGACCTTCGATCCTACCATCCGCAGTTCCGCGCGTTCCAGCAACAGGATCCTGAAACCGCATCGCAGTTTACGCAGCTCGATGCGGGGCGATGGACGGAAAAACTGCTGGCGGCGGCCGTGGAGCGGAAAGCCAACATCGTGTTCGAGACGACGATGCGCACGCCGGAGAACGTCGCTCGCGTCATCGGCATGGCGCGCGCCGGGGGCTACGATATCGAGGCGCGGGCGGTTGCCGTCAATCCGCGGCTCAGCTGGCAGGGAAACCATTATCGCTTCGAGGAGATGCTGCATGCCGGCGATGCGGCGCGCATCCCGCCGCAACATGTCCACGATGCGGCCGTCACCGGATTACGGGTCAGCCTCGAGAAGGTCGAGACGGAAAACCTCGCAGACCGTGTCCAGCTGCGCACGCGCGGCGGGATCGTCCTTTATGATAACGAGCGGAGTCCGGATGGCTGGTCGCGGCCGCCAGAGGCGCGGGCCGCACTCGAGCGCGAGCAGACGCGGCCGATGACGCGGGGCGAGTTGCAGCGCTTCGCAGACGACTGGAGCCACGTTCTTGGCCGCATGGAAGACCGGCGCGCGCCCGACGACCGGATTGCAGCCGTGCGAGCGCGTGCCGTCGAAGACGTGAACCATCTGCTTGCGCAGCGGCGCGAGGCGGACGGCGATGACGGATCACGGCGCGGACGCTCAATCTTCCAGACGCGGGCCGATGCGCTGGGCATGTTCGTCGAGCTCTACGACAATGCGCTGCGCGACGCCGAGCGCCGCCCGATTGGCGACATCGAGTCCCATGCGGCCGGACGGCTCGCGCAGAGTTACATGGCATTGAAGCTGGTCGAAACTGTTCGTGATCTTGGCCTCCTGCCCGACAACGGCACGATCGTCGCAACGCGAGCGATAGTTCAGGACAAGCGCGGGAGCGTGGAGTTTCCCGCCGCGCACCGCCTGCCGGCCGATCTTGCGGTCGAGACGCCGGACGGGGAGCGCCGACGTCTGTCCGAGCATCTGGATGTGCAGCTCAACCGGGTCGCTGTCGACCGTGATGTGTTCAGCCGGACGGACCGGCTATCCCGCATGGCGAATGTCGTTGACTCCTGGCTGGAGGCAGCGGGGATGCGAAAGACCTTGGCGCGGGCAGCAAACGCCGTCGCATCCGGACGCATGTCGGCGAGCGCGGCCATGTCGGATATCTTGGAACCGGGCTACGCGGCGGCGGTCGCCCATACCCGCCAACGGCTGGAACGGAACATGGCGCTCGCCGAGCGAACAGCAATCGCCACCGCGATCGTCGATCAGCGTGGCGAGCCGTTTCGCGCGATGCCGGACGACCTGCGGCTGCGGACGGGCGATCTCGAAAATCGGGCGCGGGCCAAGGCCATGATGGAAGAGATCCTGACGGAGACCGCGCGGCATGAACGGCTCGACGCCGGGCGGCGGCGCGCGGCCGAGGAATTTGCGCGTGGCATAGCCGATAACGAGCGCAGCCTTGGTGCCGGCCGGATTGTAGATCGTCCCACCAAACGGGCTGACGTCCTCGTGCCGGCGCGGGATGTCCCGGACCTGACCGAGAAGGAAATTGCCGACAGGCTGCACGCTTCCACCCCTCTCGCCGACAAGCGTGCCGAGATCGAAAACCTATCGCGCCTCGTCTTCGGCAACAGCCAGGCGGTCGCATCGTCGGTGGCAGGCATCCGCGACGCAAGAAGCGGCGCAGCCGCCGGCGACGATGTTCGCGAGGGGCGGCTTGGCGAAATGACCGGGGAGGGGAAAGGATGGTTGCGAGGACCCAGTCCAGCGCGGCAGGCGGCCGAAGCACATGCCCCGCAGTTGGCGGCGGCGCTGACCGATTACGGGCATGCGGTGGATTTCGAGCGGCATCAGATCGTGTCGCAGCATCGTGGCGAGCAGGCACGGCAGCGGGTGGAGATTCGCGCCCCGTCGCCGGAACTCGCCGGAGTCTTGAAAAGTGAAGGTCACGATCAGGTTCGTCGCTTGAGCAGCGCACCATCCCTTCGTCGCGAGTTTGAGACGATCACGCTGGCGATCAACAGGCGGCTGGCGCCCATGGACAAGGCCGATCTGAAGGAGGGCAACGTCGCTCGGCTCGCTTCGTCGCTTGGCGTTACCCGCGACCAAGCCGCATCCCTACGACAGGTCCATGAGCAGGCGCGGGGTCTGCAGGAAAGGAACCTCCGCCAGAACCGCGAGCTCGCCCGTGGAAGCCAAATAGGGATCCGCCGTTGATGCCGTGTTCGGCAGGTCCGAACCAGCTGCCGGTCACGGAGCAGTTCGGGCAGACTTATGGCGTCGCCCCATCTGTCCTAAACGGCACATGTCCGGCCGGTTCCCATTCGATCGCTCTGACCTGGACGATGGCCAGGGCCGAAAGCTGGCCCTGCAGGAGCGTTCGAACCCCGCAGAAAACGACGAGGTTCTGTCCTTCGACCCGCATCCGAAGGCCTGCTTCGACTGGTCGAAGGATGGCGCGGGCGTCCTCGAAGGTGAGGAGCTTGTCGGCACCGGCGAGGTCGATCGATTGGCAGAAAACTTCGCTGCGCCGGCAGATTTCCTCGGCAATGCGATGTGCGTGCGCGAGCGAGACGAAGGATTCAGCATTATATTGGTGCATTTGATTTCCTTCTCGGCCGGCTTCTGGCCATTCTGCAATTTGATTTGCACGAGGGGTGCTGGTCAGACGGAGTCGGGCTCGAACACGTCTGTGGCTAAACGCGTTTGAAATCCCCGAACGATGCCAATCGCTACGATCGTCATTCAGACATCGTCCGAATCTCATCCATGCTCGCACCAATCGCTGCGCAAAGAGATTTGATCTCGTCATCGGTGTGGCCGGCGCTCATGCAGACTCGCAATCCCGATCTGCCCTTCGCCACCGTCGGAAAGAAGATCGCTGAGGTATAGAAGCCCTGTTGGAAAAGGCTTCTCGCAGCGCCGATTGCAAGCAACTCGTCGCCGAAATGCACCGTGCGAATCGGAAGCTGCGCACCGTGTTGCTCTGTCGGCATCAGATCGTCGAACAAGGTGATCTTCCGCTGCAAGGCATCTTGCAGTCGAGGGAGCTCCGCCGATCGATGCAGTCTTGCAGAAGCCAAACCGGCGCCAATGGCGGCGGTATTGAGCGAAGCCGAAAATGCATGGGCCAAGGCAAATCTGCGAAACAGAACTTCCTGATGAGCGGTGCCTAGCATCAGCATCCCACCGGAAGCCCCAAAGCCCTTGCCAAGCGAGGCCGCTATAATCGTTCTGTCGCCCAATTCACCGATCTGGGATTTGGCGAAACCTTCGCCGTGCTTGCCGAAGAGCGAGATGCCGTGGGCATCATCGATATAGAGAAAGAGATTGTATGTTTCCTGCAGACGGCGCAGTTCGGCGATCGGAGCGCTACCGCCCATGGAATAGACACCGTCGCAGATATAGGCGACGGCCTTGTTGTGGCGGCACAGGCGCTCAAGAGCCTCCAGGTCGTTGTGAGCGATTGTTTCGACCCGCGTTTCTTCGGCGATGGTGCCCTTGTGGTAAGCAAGGGTCGCGTGCGCCAGGCGATCAAACACCATGACGGGTTTTGGACCGCCGGTAAGATGCCCTGATGCAATAAGCGGCAAGGCGCTCATGTTGGCGGCGAGTACCGTAGTGTAGGTAATCACTCGTGCAGCGAAGAGATTTGAAAGGGACTCCTCCAAGTCGCCGAGATCGGCGAAATTTAACCGGGTCCGAGCGCACGACCAATGGAGAGCGCCTGCCGTTCGCACCGCTTTGACCGCGCCTTGGATGATATCGGGATGGTTGTCCAGCCCGAGGTATGAGCATCGGACGAAATCGACGATCGTGCGATCTTCGTGGTTAAGTCTGACGGTCCTGCCCTGCGAGGGATGGGCATAGATCGCCATGATCCCCTGATAGTGAGCTGCCTCGAAATGCCTGTTGGCGGTGTCGACAAGGCTGCCGGTGTTTCGATGGCTTCCTTTCCGGCCTCGGTCAGCGCGCGCGAAAATTTTGTCTCTCATGTTTCAAACTCCGATCCGTCGATATGGGGATCAGAGGTTGAAAGCGGCGCCTCTCAACATCAATAAAGTAGAGTGGAAATCTTCGACAATATGAGGCGTCACGAATGTTAAGTAGCCGGCAGTATATGAACTAATTTGAATATGCTGATTAATCGAATTCGGCGGCGTAGCCACTCGATCGAATCGTGCGAATTAGTTTGCGACCTGTCATCTGCTCCAGTATCCGGCGCAAGCGCCCAATATGGACATCGACCGTTCGCGGCTCGACATAATGGTTCGCAGGCCAGGCTGTCTCGATAAGTTCGGAGCGGCTGAACACACGGCCGGGAGCCTGGAGCAAGCGCCACAAGAGCTTGAATTCAATCGGCCCCAATTGGACTTCCTGCGAGCCATACCTGACCAGCCTCTGGCTCATCTCAAGGCTGAGCTCCCCTATGTTGAGCGTGTTGCCGTAGCGGGGCGTGCTCGGCGCTTCCCGAGAGGTGCCGGACTGGAGAAATTGCAGATAGCCCAATATCCTTCCCGGTGACGCCGGACGAACGAAACTTTCGTTCACGCCCGCCTTGAGGAGATCGAGATAATGGCGTTCATTGCCGCCGGGCACCAGCGCAAGCAACGGAATGTGTGCCGTCGTCCGGTCGGATTTGACCGAGTTGCAGATGCGTAGCGCTTGCTCGATATTGTTTTCCGTATCAAGCAGGATGGCGAGGACAGGAGTCTGGGCTGCGAGCTTACAAAGGTCCTCCTCATCCACGAGTGTGGATTTGAAACCCTCAACGGCGAAAATGTGGCTGAAGAGCATGTAAAGATCCGGGTTCTGCGACCAGAAAAGAACAATCGGGTTCATGAGGTGGTCCCTTTTCTCTCGCTGGGCGGGGGAATCCAGAATTCTGTTGCATCAAAAATATACGCCTCTGGCTCTATATGCGGATTTTTTCGCCATATTTATCTGATTTCACCTAATTGTCATATTTATGGAATGGAAGTCCAGCGCATTTCATGATTTTTTGATGCAACATTTTGTTGCTTTTCCAATCATTTTTGCCCAAGCTGTGGATTTGAAGCGCGAGCTTCGCTATCTCTGTTCCATGCCCGTGAAAGATCCGCCCGTGTATATGAAGTCCAGCATCGACCACTTGCCGCCGCTCAAGCAGCGTGAGCTCGTCCGTGCTGTCGAGGTCCTGCGCGAGGAGTTTGCAGCCGCGCTGAAGGGCGGCACGGCGGAGTTCAAGAAGCGCGGCAGCATCCTCAAGATCATCCTGTTCGGATCTTATGCCCGAGGTGGCTGGGTCGACGAACCGCATACCAAAAAAGCGTATCGTTCGGATTTCGATGTGCTCGTGATCGTCAACAACAGCAAGCTCACCAATTTCTCCAGCTATTGGCAAAAAGCAGCCGACCGGTTTACGCATCAGGAGGAATTCAAGACGCCGGTGAATTTCATCGTGCATTCGCTTCGGGACGTGAACACCTTGCTCAAGCAAGGCCGCTATCTCTTTGTCGACCTTCGCCGCGACGGCATCGTGCTTTACGAACTCGACGACAAGCCGCTGGCCAACCCCAGCCTTCTTCGCCCCGAGGAAGCATATGAATATGCCAAGGAATATTTGGAGGACCGGCTGCCGCACGCGAAGACTTTTGCCGAAGGAGCCGAGTTCTTTAGGGAGAAAGGTAAATTCAAGGAGGCTGCATTCCTGCTGCATCAATCGATCGAGCAGGCCTATGCCACCCTGCTGCTTGTGTTGAGCAACTACAGTCCGGCCTCTCACAATATCAAACATCTGCGGGGGCTCGCGGAAGGCCAGTCGACCCAGTTGGCAGACGTATGGCCGCGTGATCAGCAGCGCTTCGTTGCCTGGTTCAACGTCCTCAACGAAGCCTACGTCAAGGCTCGTTACTCGAAGCATTATGAGATCAGCCGGGAAGCGGTCACATGGCTTCTGGCGCGCACGACGGATCTCATTGCCCATGTGGAAGCGGTCTGCGAGGCCCATCTCGACGTTCTGAAAACTCAGATTGAGGAGGCTGATCGTCGCTTACGCAATGGGTGAGAGGTTTGCCATCAGAACCTCGAACTTCTCGTGCAAGAGAGGCCTCCTTTTACGATATTATTCAAAATGCCCGGGACGATAGATAAACGGTCGACCAGATCGACTTTCGCGGCTCTTCCTTGAGCCTCCAACGTCCGGCTTCGATTTCCGCTCCCTGCGCCGGACGCAGGAGGTGTTTGCTTGTCCCGAAAACTCACGTCCCGTGCCGTAAACCATTACCTTGGCGGCAAATTGACGGCTGCTCATGAAACCCATGAGATCGTTCAGGCCGCCATGGTACTTTATGGTGACAGCGCACCGACCGCTGTTGCATGGTGCGCTCTTGATGCCTGGTGCGAAGCCGACATTGAGGCGTACAATTTCTGGCTCGGAGTCTTTCGAAGACTGAACAACTAAAGTCTGCGATAGGGAAGGTATTAAGCGGGGTGCTTGCCATGCTGCGGCACCGTGCACGCCTCCTTTGCTTCGACGCTGTCGTATTCGACGAGACGCGCATCGCTAGAAGCCAAGGCGATCCCGACGCTTGCAGCTTCATCTTCGGAGGAAGGAAGCCGGTGATTGCACGGATGGATTTTAAGGCCGGGCAGAGCGAACATTGCGGATCACATGGTTCAGAGGCATTGCGCTGGTAGCCACATAGCCACATATGTGCCAATGTGGGTTTTCTCAGTTCAGGGAGTGCGTCGGATGAGCCGATTGACGATCGACATAACGGACCAGCAGCATCAAAGTCTAAAGGCGCTGGCCGCTTTGCAGGGTAAGACGATCAAACAATATGCGCTCGAGCGCCTATTTCCGGGAGATACGGATGGCGACCGGGCTTGGCAGGAGCTGAAAACGTTGATGAGCGCGCGCATCAATAACGGGCTAGCCGGAAAATTGTCGACCAAAACCGTAGGCGATATCCTCGATGAAGAGATTGCCGAGGATCGTGCTTGACGGCCTATATCCTCACGGTGGAGGCGGAAGCTGATCTACGCTCCGTGATCCGATACACCACAGTGGGATGCAGCTCAGGTACGCCGTTACGTCTCAGCTCTGGAGCGAGGTATAGCAGACCTTGCTGAGGGAAAAGGCTCATTCAAGGATATGAGCGCGCTTCATCCGGGGTTGCGGATGTCGCGGTGCGAGCACCATTATGTCTTTTGTCTGCCTCGCGAGGAGGCGCCCGCACTCGTTGTGGCGATTTTTCATGAGCGGATGGATCTCACGAAGCGCTTGGCTGGCCGTCTCGATGAGTGAACCTTCGACGGACACAAGATTGCCGAGAAATATCTCGGATCAATACCTCACGTCGTGAGGTGACATGCTGCTAAACATTCGGCAGCTTCCGTATTGGCTACCCGAGGCTTCGAAGCAGGGCTTGTGTCGGCGGACGTTGAGAAAACTGTGTGTCAACGGCGATAGCGCATCGATACCCGGCGGCCCGGCCGGGCTTCATTGTCGAATCCAACTGTTCCAACACTGCAGTAGCATGGCGGCATTGGCATTGATCCAGTCGGCGTCCGGCACCACGATGTAATCGCGGATGTCGCCAGCGCTTGGCATTGTTTTTCTGATGTCTTCAGGGATCAAGGCAACCGCATCGCTGCTCGGAGGTGTGCAGGACAGTATCGCACAGGCTTTCGCTTGAACCTCTGGCGAATTCAGCCAGAACGCAATCAGCTTCAGCGCGTTGTCATGATGGGGTGCGCCTTTGATCAGGGCAATACGATCACCGACCAGAAAAGATGCCTTGTAGGACCAGCCGATGGGCAAGCCCTCGCTCTGCATCGCCTTTGCCCGCGTCAGCCAGATCTGCCCGAGCGAATAATCCCCGTTGCGGAAACCCTGCACGCTTTGATCACCGGTCTTCCACCAGATGGAAATTGCCGGGCGGATCTCGTCCAGCTTTTTCAGGGCGCGGTCGACGTCGAGTGGAAATAATTTGTCCCGGCTCACGCCGTCGGCAAGAAGTGCCGCCGCCATCACCCGCCATGGATCGTCGAAATTGGGAAAGGCGCGGCCGCCTGGAAATTTTTGCATATCCCACATATCGGCCCATGTTTCCGGAACCGGATCGCCGGGTTTTCCAACATGATAGGCTAGAAGCGTGGCGGTCGACTGCAACAGGGCGCCACCGGCAGCGCAAGCGTGCGGGCCAAGGTCCTTGCGGTCGGCGAATTGCTGGCAAAACCCGGTGAGATCCTCGGTCACCTCGCGATGGGCTTTCGAGGCTGCCTGTATCTCGCCGTCAAGGTAGAGATCCCATGTGACATTTCCCGTTTTCACCATCGCGCTCGCCTTGGCGCGCATTTCGGCATTGGTGGCGACGACGGTCACGACCTCGATGCCTGTTGCTTTGGTGAAGGGGTCGAACCAGGCCTCTTTCAGGGCTCGGTCATAGGCGCCGCCGGTGGAGGCGATTATGACTTGCTCTGCGGCGGTTGCCGATTGTGGAGGAGCAAGGAGCCAAAGGAGGCCGACAGTTGCATAGGCCAATCGTCGGAGTTGGAATTTGGATGTGAGATTGCTTCGGTGTAACATGGAATGTTCCGCCTCTTTGCTTGTTTGAAATTTGAAGGACTTAAGCGTTATCGCGAGGATTTGCGGGAAGTCAGCAGATGTCCCGCTCCCATGAGGGCGAGGGAAATTGCAACAAGGACTGCGGATGCGGCGGCAATCACCGGCGTCAGGTTGAAATCGATGTCTTCGAACATTTTCCGGCCGATCGATTTTCCGCCGGTATCCGAGATGAAGAAGGCAACCGTTGCTTCATCGAAGGACGCCAGGAAGGCGAAGACGGCGGCCGAGGCGATGCCAGGCGCGATATTGGGCAGCACAATTCGAAAGAAGGTCTGCAGCCGGTTCGCACCACAGCTAAACCCCGCAAGCTCCAGCATCGGGTCAAGCCGCTGCAGCGATGCCGTGACCGTGATGACCACATAGGGGATGGCAAGCACGGTATGTGCGATCAGAAATCCTACGAAACTGCCGGTCAGTTGCAGGGGCGAGAACACGAGATAGAGCGCGACCCCGAAGACTATATGCGGAACGATCATCGGCCCGACGGTCAGGGCCTGCAGTGTACCCTTGAACGGTAGATCACCGCGGACAATGGCGAGCGACGCCATCGTTCCGATGATGGTGGCACATGCTGTGGTCGCCATCGCGATCCTGACGCTGAACCAGGTCGCGGCCATCCAGTCCGGATCGCTGAAATACGCCTTGTACCAATGCCAGGTCAGCCCTTGGGGCGGGAACTGAATATAATCTGTCTGGCTGAGCGACATCGGGATAATGAGCAACGTCGGCAGAATGAGAAAGAATAGGATGCACCCGACGAGCAAGCCGGCACCGACGAGTGACGCGGCTCTGACAAGGGGATGCAGGGTTGCGAAACCGAGCCTGTCGGCGGCACCACCGAGGGGCGACAGGGCGGAGGATTGGTCAATGGACACTGTTTAATCCTTTGCTGAAGGAGAGCGTCTTGCGAAACACGATGATGAAGACGATCGTCATGACGAGAAGAACCGTCGACAAGGCGGCAGCAAATGGCCAGTCGAGCAGCACGGTTGTCTGCTGGCCGATTAGGTTCGCCATCAGCATCGATCCCGGACCACCAACGAGAGACGGGGTGATGTAAAAGCCGAGAGCAAGCACGAAACACATCGTCGCGCCGGCGAAGACGCCGGGCAGGCTAAGCGGTAAGGTGACAAAGAGAAATGCTTTTGCCGGTCCCGCCCCGAGATTGCGTGCCGCTCGAGTATAGTCATCGGATAGCAGTTTCAAGGTGGAGAAGATCGGCAGGATGACGAAGGGCAGAAGCACATGTGTCATCGCAAGGACGACGGCGCCCTGGGTGTAGAGTAGCTTGAGCGGTTCATCTGTGAGGCCTGTCTCCATGAGAAATGAGTTCACGACGCCGCGCCGTTGGAGCAGGACGATCCACGCATAGGAGCGGATCAGAACCGAAGTCCACAGCGGAATGAAGACGCAGGCCGCTATAGCCAGCGCCAAACGCCCTTTCAAACGCGCCATCGCGAGCGCGACGGGATAGCCGAGCAGCACACAGCCTAGGGTCACTGCAAACGCTATCCCGACCGTGTTGGCGAGGACGGCCAGGTAGAGAGGGTCCGTAAACAGCCGTCCATAGGTGGCCGAAGGTCCGCCAGTAAAGCTGAGCGCCATCAATTTGATCAAGGGATAGAGGAAGCCGATAGCGAAGATTGCCACGAGTGGCGCGATCAGCAACCAGGACGGCATTAAGGCATATTGCCGTGCAGAGCGCGGCTGCAGCCACCCGGCCAAGCGCGACCGCCCTTTTGTGCTCGAGGGAGAAACGGGCAGGCTCATGCCGCAAACGCCTCCTTCACTGGAAAGATTTGCAACCGTGCCTCGTCAATAAGGACATCGACGCTTGTTCCGCGCTCGAAGCAAGCCGCCCGGCTTGCCGGCATCTGCACCCGTAAGACTGTGTCGCGCAATCGGGACAGACGGACGAACAGGATCTGTGTTGGACCGAAGAAGACGGAGGTCTCCACGATGCCGGCGAGAGCACTGTTGTCTCCCTTGCCCGATGGTGCCAAGCAGACATGTTCTGGTCTTATGGCGAGGCGAAGCGCTGATCCCTTGACCGGGTTGAACATCTCGCGACCGGAGTTGTAGGGCAACCTTACCAAAATACCTTCCGCGAGTTGGACCACGTCCTGATTGCCCTCGATGCCGATATGGATGCCGGGCATAAAGTTCGTGACACCGATAAAGTCGGCGACAAAGGCATTGGCGGGTTTGCTATAGAGTTCAACGGGTGAGCCGATCTGCTGCAATGCTCCGTCCTTCATCACGGCGACACGGTCGGACATCGCCAGAGCCTCGTCCTGGTCATGTGTGACATAGACGACGGTTGCACCCAGCCGCTGCTGGAGGCGCTTGAGCTCGAACTGCATCGTCTCACGCAGCTTCTTGTCGAGTGCACCGAGAGGTTCGTCCATCAGGATGATCGGCGGGTCGAAGACCAGCGCGCGGGCAACCGCGACACGCTGTTGTTGGCCTCCGGATAATTGGCTCGGATAGCGGTCGCGATATTCTGAGAGCTGAACGAGTTGAAGTATCTCTTCCACTCGCCTCTTGAGCGGTGCGCCTGAGAGCGCCCGGCGCATCTTGAGTGGGAATGCTATGTTCTGCCCAACGGTCAGATGTGGAAACAACGCATATTTCTGAAAGACCATGCCGATGTCCCGGCGGTTGGGCGGCAGATGCGTGACGTCCTTGTCGCCGATGCGGATGATGCCTGCCGTCGGCATCTCGAAACCTGCAACCATGGTCAGCAGCGATGTCTTGCCGGACCCGGATGGCCCGACGATCGAGACGAATTCGCCAGGCTCGATCTCGAGGTTCGTCTCTTTGACCGCCCAGACGTCGGCATAGCGCTTCTGGAGCCCCGAAAGGATCAATCTTCGGCCAATCAAACTCTTGTCCTCCTATAGTTCTAGAGAGAATTCCCGTCTTCGCGTGCCGCGGTCTTGTTCGTCGGTGGACGATGGCGGCATCTTTCTGGCGCCCTGTCCGTTTATCCAGGCGCAAATCCATCGGTTCACAGCCTCGTGACAGTGAAACGGGAGGCTGCTAAAACACGTTTTGGTGTGACAATCTCTTTGCGAAAACTTCACACAATTTTTATGTTGCATCAAAAAATATGACTGTCAACACATGGGAACGGAAATGGCGCTGGAGTTGCGGGAAGGTGGGGGCTTGGATCGGCAGGCAGCCGGATTGGGGGATTCGGCCTATCGGGAAATGAAGGAGCGGCTGATCCGCGGCGTCTACAAACCCGGCTACAAGATGACGGTTCGCGCCGTTGCCGAGGATTTGGGCATCAGCTCGACGCCCGCCCGCGACGCCATCAATCGGCTGATCAGCGACGGCGCACTGGTTTATGCAGGCCCCAAAACGGTGATTGTCCCCGTTCTCAGTGAGTCGGATTTAAGGGAAATAACCTCGATCAGAATTGCACTTGAAGGGCTCGCCTGCGAGCTGGCAGCGCAGCACGGAACGGAACAAAATATTGAAATTTTGAGGAAATTGCAGGACGCAATTAATGCTGCGCTCGACGGAAAGGATTACCAGAGGGTGCTCCGTCACAACAAGGAGTTCCACTTTCTGATCTATCGCATGGCCGGCCTTCCTCATCTTGTTTTGATGATTGAGGGCCTTTGGCTCCGTGTCGGGCCGTCGCTCTACAATCTCTATCCGGAATTTGCCGAGGAGAAGCACGGCGTGCGCAATCACGAGATGGCAATGGAGGCGCTTGTCGAGCGCGATGGCGCGGCTTTGCGGGCAGCTTTCGAACGCGATATTCGCGATGGCTATCGTTCTCTGCGCCGTGCGGCGCGGGAGAATTCGTAGATCTAGTCGGTTTTTTTGATGCATTGACTTGACGAATGCATATTTTGTTGCAACAAAATTATAAAGACGATGCAAAGTGCGCGTCTCACCTTGCAACAGAAAGCCTCTTGTCATGTTTACAGATAAAGTCCAGGGATTGGGCTGGCCGGCTGTTCGTGCCCACTCGGCCCATCTCTTTCACCGCGGCAATCACGTTTTTCCTGCCGGCCTAACGCGTTCGACGGTCGAGAAGGACCCCATCCCGATCTATCTAGCCAGAGGTGAGGGCGCTTATGTCTGGGATGAGGACGACAATCGCCTGCTCGACCTCAACAACAATTTTACGACCCTCATCCATGGACATGGTTTCGAGCCCGTGATCGACGTGGTGGAACGGGTGCTGAAGACCGGCACATGCTTTGCCAATCCCACCGAACATGAGATTGCGCTCGCCGAACTGCTGGTCTCGCGCATACCGGCGATCGATCGAGTGCGTTTCGTCAACAGCGGAACCGAGGCGGTCATGTTCGCCGTCAAGGCGGCACGCGCCTATACACGGCGCTCGACTATTGTCCGTTTTACCGGTGCGTATCATGGCGCCTATGATTGGGCCGAGGCGGGGCAGGGCGGCACGGTCACCGATACCGGCCGGCCGAAACTCGGCTACCCCGGCGCGCCCCCGGCAGTTGCCGACAACGTGATTGTTCTGGATTTCAACGACGCGGCAGGCATTGAGCAGGCGATTGTGCCGAGGGCTGGTGATATCGCTGCCATTCTCATCGATCCGACGCCGAGCAGGGCGGGTCTCTTGCATCCGACGCCCGAGTTCGTCGCAGCTGTGTCGGCCGTCGCCCTCAAATATGACATCCTGCTTATCGCCGATGAGGTTCTCAATCTGAGGCAGGGATTTGCCGGAGCCTCTGCCCGCTATGGTCTTGAACCGGATCTGATCACCGTCGGCAAGATCATCGGCGGTGGCTTTCCGATCGGCGCCATTGGTGGTCGTGCCGATGTCATGGCCGTGTTCGGCGTTGACGACAAGACGCCGCTGGTCTCTCAAGGGGGCACGTTCTCGGCCAATCCCGTGTCCATGGTTGCTGGAAAGGCTGCGATGGACGCTCTAACGGTCGAGGCTTTCGATCGGCTTGAGCGATTAGGAGACCGCGTACGGACCGGCCTGACTGAAGCGGCCTTAAAACGAAATGCGCCGTTCTCCGTCTCCGGTGTTGCATCTCTGTTTCGCGTTCATCCAAGGAAGGCTGCACCGGTCAATTCTAGCAGCGCGACGATGACGCCGGCGGAAGCCGTTACTATGCGGGCACTGTCACGGCACTTCCTGGCGTCGGGGATTCTGCTCCCATTTGGCGCTGCAGCCTGCCTGTCGACGCCCATGACCGATGCGGATGTAGACACCGTTATCGACACATTTGATGATTTTTTGGAGAAAAATAGCCACATGGCGTGGGAGGAACAGCAATGAACGCGATTTCGAAAACCGGCACAGTCGCGGACAGGATCGCGGAGGCTCTCAGTCGTCATGGCGTCGAGATGATCTTCGCGCAAAGTCTGCCTTCGGCGCTTATCCTTGCGGCGGAAGCTCGCGGTATTCGTCAGATTGCCTATCGGCAGGAGAACATGGGTGGCGCGATGGCGGACGGCTATGCCCGTATTTCGGGCAAGGTTGGTGTCGTTGCCGCGCAGAACGGGCCCGCCGCAACATTGCTCGTGCCTCCGCTTGCCGAATGCCTGAAGGCGAGCATTCCGGTGATTGCCTTGGTCCAGGACGTCGAACGCGACCAGACCGACAGAAACGCATTTCAGGATTTCGACCACATCGCCCTGTTTCAATCCTGCACCAAGTGGGTCCGACGCCTGACGGTTGCCGAACGGGTGGATGACTACATCGATGCGGCATTTACTGCCGCCACCTCCGGCCGCGCCGGTCCGGTGGCGCTGCTGCTGCCGGCCGATCTCCTGCGCGCCGCTGCACCTGTTACTGCGGCCGTCCGCACCAGCAGTCTCGGACGATGGCCGCTTGATCGAACAAGGCCGTCGGATCAGGACCTGCAGCAGGCGGCCGAACGGATCGCAAAAGCCCGTTTGCCGGTCATCCTGGCCGGCGGCGGCGTCCATTGCGCCGGTGCCGCGGAGCAGCTGACGCGCCTGCAGGACGAGGCCGCCCTTCCTGTCTTCACGACCAATATGGGAAAGGGGGCCGTCAGCGAATTTCATCCTCTTTCCGCCGGCGTGCTGGGTTCGCTGGTCGGCCCGCGGTCGCTCGGCTTCCATAGTCGCGAGCTGATGTCGGAGGCCGATCTCGTCGTCCTTGTCGGGACGCGCACCAATCAGAATGGCACCGACAATTGGCGACAAATACCGGCCGATGCCAAAGTCATCCATATCGATATCGACCCCGTGGAAGTGGGGCGCAATTTCGAGGCGCTTCGGCTTGTGGGCGATGCCAGGGAAATACTGGAGGCCCTACGTCAGGTGCTTTCAGGCCGCGACCTCTCTCTGCGGCGCGATATGCGGACGCTCCTTGAAGAACGCATTGCGTCGTTCTGGCATCGCTTCGATGAGGCTCGCCGCATTCACTATGCATCCGACGGATCACCCATTCGGCCGGAGCGAGTTATGGCGGAACTGCAGCTATGGCTCGAACGCGATATCGCAATCGTTGCGGATGCCAGCTATTCCTCGATGTGGATTCTCGGACAAATGCGTGCGCCGCATGCCGGCATGCGCTTTATTACGCCGCGTGGCTTGGCTGGACTTGGATGGGGCTTTCCTCTTGCGCTCGGCGCAAAGGCGGCAGAACCTAATCGTCCGGTGGTAGCGATTGTTGGCGACGGCGGTTTTGGTCATAGCTGGGCCGAACTCGAAACGATGATGCGCATGTGTTTGCCGGTAACGGTCGTCGTGCTTAACAACGGTATTCTCGGTTTCCAGCGCGACGCCGAAACTGTGAAGTTCGGACAATATACATCCGCATGCCATTTCAACGACGTTGACCATGCAGCGCTTGCCAAGGCTTGCGGCTGCCCATCCATCCGTGTCGATGATCCGGCTTTGCTCGCGCCAGCCCTGAAACGCGGCATCGAGGGCGAGGGGCCGCTGCTCATCGAAGTGATGGCCGATCCACAAGCGCACCCGCCGCTGTCGTTGTTCGCACAAATGGATGAGGCGGCATGACAACTGCTGTCCGCCAAAGGCTTGCCGTCGTTACCGGCGGCAGCTCCGGGATCGGTCTTGCGACGGTGGCACGTCTGCTTAACGAGGGCCATAAGGTCGCTTTGTTCGGTCAAAATCCGGAGCATGTCGCCAATGCCGAGGGGGTGCTTTCGGCGCAGTTCGACGCGGAAAACATTTTTGCCCGGACCATCGACATCACGGCACCTGCCGAGATAGAGGACTTTTTTCATGAACTCAGGCAGACATGGATTATGCCGGATATCCTCGTTTGCAACGCAGGAGTATCTCCCAAAGGCAAAGGCGGCCCAACCCCATTTCCAGAAATCACCCTGGAAGAATGGCATTCGGTTTTAGCGGTCAATCTGACCGGTGCGATGCTTTGTTGCCAAGCGGTTCTTCCGCCGATGATGGAGCGCGGCTTTGGGCGTATTATCTTCGTCAGCTCCCTTGCTGGCCGAACGATCCCAAGGATCGCCGGGACTGCCTATACCACATCAAAATCCGCTCTCGCCGGACTGGCGCGATCTCTGGTAGCGGCGTCCGCCGGCCACGGAATGACCATCAATCTCGTAGCGCCCGGCAGGATCGCCACCGACATGGCCGGACCGCCCGATAGCCAGATCAACCGGGCTGCGATCGCACGCATTCCGGTTGGGCGCATCGGAACGCCGGATGATGTCGCGGCGGCGATCAGTTTCCTAGTCTCGGAAGGGGCCGGCTTCATCAATGGTGCAGTCCTGGATATCAATGGCGGGGAGTTCGCTCCGCTGTGAGACGCTTCCGGAGGAGAGGCGATGGAGTTTCGTATTCTGGTTTGTGCGCAAGATGCACAGATGTTTCTGCTCCTACGTCATGTTCTGGCAATGGAGGGATTTACAGCATTCTGTGTCGACAACCTCAAAGAGGCTGAAGATCGGCTGGACGATCCTGATGTCAGAGCCGTGATCGTCGACTGTTCAACCCCCGGTGCGGATGCCGCAAGCCTGCTTAGCCTCAAGGCCGCCCGATCTGATCTTTCCATCGCATTGTTCTGCAACAGGCTAAATCCACAGCTCGATAAAGCTGGCGCCGATCTTGTCCTCGGACATCCATTCGATCCTGCGCACCTCATCCGGTTCCTGCGGCGCCTGAGGCTCGATGTGCTGATCGAAAAAAGTGACATCCGGGCCGAGGTCAACGTACTTCGCTTCGCAGATCTCGAAATGAACATTGCGACCGCAAAAGTCCGCAGAAATGGTCACGATCTTGTGCTGACAGCCCTGGAGTTTCGCTTGCTGCAATATCTCTTGATAAGTCCAAAGGCTGTTCGGAGTCGGGAAGAATTGATAGTTGCAGCGTGGCCGGCGGGCATGGATGTCGAGCCGCGAACCGTGGATATTCATGTCGGGCACATTCGTCGAGCTCTCAAGAGAGCTGGGTCAGATCTTATCCGGACCGTTCGTGCGCGCGGCTACGCCCTGGATTTGGAGTGCGAAGCATCTGACTAGTACACTGGGGACATTGCAGGGTATCGTGACATGAAACGCGCCAAAGGTTGCATATATGAAAATATGCCCTTAATAAGTGTCTTTCTAGCATAATATGTATTATGGAACCGCTATGAAGGACTCTGGTTCTCCTTGCCTCTCGCCTAAATAATACCAGCTTTGACGCGAATATCGTGAACTGCTTCTCTTAAGACGGCGACACAGCGAACTTGGGTCTCGTGATCGAATCGGAAAACTGGCACACCAACGTTCAGACAAGCGAGTGGAAATCCCGCGGCATTGAGAATTGGTACCGCGGCTCCTCCCATACCCGGCGTATATTCGTCGAAAACGTAAGCCGCTCCTTCCTGGCGGATTTCCTCAATATTTCGTTTCAGCGCCTCAAGCGTTTCGATCGTGTTCACAGAATGCTTTACGAATTTGACACGTTGGTAGTAGGACTCGCGCATCCGTTCCGGTAGGAACGCGAGCATGGCCTTGCCAGGTGATCCCGCGTACAGCGTGGCTCCTTCCCCGACCTTAAGGTTTGCGATGATGCTCTTGGAACTGAGTGCAACAGCCGCCGCCTGATGTCGGTCGCCGATCAAAAAACTCAGTGAACTCGACTCGCCCGTCCTGTCCGTAATCTTCTTGAGAATTGGGGGCGCGTGAGACAGAAGGTCGACGGAATACTGCGACCGATTGCTCAGCTCGTTGACGGCGACGCCGATCCCATATCGCTTGCTTTCGGCAGAGTAGTGCAGGAAGTTCCTGCCGAGGAGCGTTTGTAGCAAGGGCGTCAAGCTGCTCTTCGGGATCTTGAGGCTCGACGCCAATTCGGTATGGGTCATGGGTCCGCTTTGGCTCACGAGGTCCAGCAGATCCATGACACGAGTAGCCGACTTAACGGAACCCGCTTCGGAAGCGTTGTCGGTCTGCATGATCTGCGCCTCACTTTCGCGCCGCTGTAACATCAATTTCCTTATTCGAACACTTTACCCCGTCCAAGGGGAATTTCCGGAATTGTAGCTAGATCGCTTCCGCACGCTAACTCTTCAATACAAAGACTTCCCCCGATGTGCGAAACGTGTTTCCTGAAAACGGCTCGGAAGTCACTGAAACTTGCGTATCCGAGCAAATCCGAGAACCGATGGACCGAGGTCACGCTTGTGCCGGTAACTTCGGCCAACGTCTTGGCCGTGGCAAACGCGACATCGTAAGGATGGAGGAATGCATAGTTCCCGATAATGCGGTGACAGCGCGAGAAACCTCCCCGTGAGACGACAAGTGCCTTCAGTTCCTGAATGCTCGACGGCGCCATTCGAAGCTCAATTGGTCGTTGTCGTTGAGGCTTGAACGGAATTGGCCAATGCAGCCAGACATCGGACATTTTGGGTCCTTCTCTCGTGACCGGGACGACGCTTCTCAAGTGGTCTTTCGCATCATTTCCAGCTCAATTCTGTGAATCGCTGCCGTGAGAGCTACATTGAGAGGTGTGGGTACGCCGACTTGCGATCCGAAACTTGCAATCGCACCGTTCAGGGTATCGACCTCCGTCTTGCGTCCGGCCGCAAGGTCCAGGCACATGGAGGAGGTGTGCTGGTAGCTGTGCACATCGGTCGCCTGCCGGACGTAGTTGACAGGATCATCGCCACCAGGAAGCGGGATACCCTTGGCCTTTGCGACTGCGATGGCTTCGATGCCGCATGCGATCATCGCCTGGCGAACGTCCGGAAGGTCGCCGGCTTGACGGTTCGGAAGGTTGAGAATCGTCGCAAGGGGGTTGGTCCCGACATTGACCAGTGCCTTCTGCCACTTCAGGGCGAGAACGTTTTCGTCGACCACGCAGTCGAAGCCTGCTTTGGAAAGCGCCTCGCCGAGACGGGTAGCGGCCGCATGGCCCGCGGGGAGCAGCCCACCTACAGCAATACCCGCCTTGGGGTTGGAATGCCTCACGCGGCCAGGGCTGACTACGTTGCCGCCGAAGTAGAGCGTACCACCCAAGGTCCGCTCTGGGCCAACGACCTCTGCGATAATCTCCTCGTTGCCGAGACCGTTCTGGAAGGAGATTACGGCGCCGCCTTCGGCTAGATGCTCATTGGCAATCGTCGCGGCCTCCCGCGTCACATGTGCCTTGACCAGGATGATGACGATGTCGAACCGCATGTCCCTATCGGGACGCTCGAACATCTTGACGGGTGCAGTGATGGTGCCTTCGTCGCTTTCGACAGTCAGACCCGACGCATTGGCCACATCACGGTGATCCTTCCATGTGTCGAAAAGCGTCGTGTCGATTCCAGCGTGAGCGAGGCGTGCGCCCACAATGCTTCCCATGGCTCCCGCGCCGATAATACCGATCTTCATCTCTGTGCCTTTCTATGGTCTCTGGTAGCTCGCCGATCAGCCGAAAATTGCCTTGAAGCGGCCGATGGCAGCCTGGAATCCCTCTTCGAAAATACCGCCTTCAGGGCGATAGACGCTCTCGTAGGAGATGACACCGTCGTAGCCATCCTCCTTGAGAGCCTTCGCAAGCGGCCAAAGCTGGTCGGCGAGGTTACCCTCACCGAGGTTGCGATTCTCGAGCGTTGCCTTTGGCGTATCGACGAAGACATCCTTCATATGGATGTGCCCGAGATACTTGCCGCGGATCAGCTCGTATCCGTCGGGGTAGGCGCGCTCATGCGCCCAGCAATTGTTGGCCGATCCCAAAGGACCTTGAAGTGGTCGCTGTCGATCTGGTCAAGAAGCTGCCGCGCCGTCCAGCAGGAGTTGATCATCGTCCCGATGCCCGTCTCGACGACAAGGACGACGCCTTCCTTTTCGGCTATGCGCACCGCCGGCTCGATCAGCGGCGCCAGGGCGTCGAAGGCACCCTTCGCGAGGTTCCACTGCTCCGCGCCGTTCTTGCCGAAGAGGACCTGCTCTTTTCGACCGCTGAATGTCACGTGCTATCAATGAGGTATTCCAGCTGATCTGCCCGCACCTGATGATCCGTCACCAGAAAACCCTCAACAACAAGGAGCGCCTCCTTGCATTCTTAGATGTATTTCGGTTCGATCAGGCCGAGAACCATTGTCTGCCGGAACCGTCCACATGCTGCGGTCGGAGCGCGATGACTGACGCCGACAGTAATCGGAACACCCGGCAACCAAGTTAGGCGGCGTTTCGCGCTACCGGCGAAGCTTAGAATGCGTGCCGATCAAAGCGCAGAAGATCTTGTGATATTGGTGCGATCGGGCGACATGTTCGGCGCTACCGTCTACGGCATGTATCTAGCGGCCTGCTCCTTAAATGCTCAAGAATCGCAAGGTATCGGCAGGATTGGATTGCTGCATGCTCAAATGACAGCTACGGCCCCGACAGCGGAGCATCCGTTGATCAAATAGAATTCCTTCGCGCATTAGAAGCCTCTCAGCGACGCTCACGAACTCAGCAAATCAGCGGCTAAAGTAGACTTCTGAAAGGCGAAACACTCCGTTGTCGCGCTTGCACTGTGCGACGACGTCGATGCCGGCCCGAAGCATAGTGAGAATATCCGTCCGATCCAGGCCTTTCCCGCCATCGGATTCCTTGACGAGGATCGCCAACTGCTCGAAAGCGAGTTCGGCCGAGTTCGCGTGGACGGTCGTGATTGAGCCAGGATGGCCCGAGTTGACATTTCGGATATAGTAAAACGCGGTTCCGTCGCGAAGCTCCTGAAGCAAGATCCGATCTGGCCGCATGCGAAGGCAGGACTCCAAGAGTTCCTTTGGGCCTGCCCTGGAAAGCCCCTGCCCTCCCTTCGAATAGAACAAACGTACATGATTCGGTTGCGAGATGAAAAGCTCTGGCGTGTCTTCGATCGAGATGACTCTCTCGTTCTCAGGAATGTGTTTGATGAGTGCTTTGGAGAGAGTCGTTTTTGCCGAACCCGTCGCACCGGAAATTATGATGTTCTTACGGGCGATAACTGCTTGTCGCAGGAAATCCTTGAAACGGCCGGCGCGGTAGATTTCGATGAGTTCTCCATCCAGCGACGACAAGCCCTCAGTCGAAGCACGCGTTTTTCCAAAAAATCCCCTCTCCTCAAGGTCATCGAGGCTGAAATCCACAGAGGACGGCTTTCGAATGGTAATACTTACGGTACCTTTTAACGTGGCCGGAGGAATGACGATCTGAATTCTTTCATCATTGGGAAGCGTCGCCGACAGAATTGGGCGCGTCTCGTCAATCGACTGATGCGAGAAACTGGCCACGGCCCGAGCGAGGCGCATGAGTTTTTCGAAGGTCAGTTCCGGCATGTCATGGGTCCGCCATCCACCGGGACCCTCCGTCAGCACCTGCCCAGGCCGATTGACAATCACTTCATAGAGTGAAGGATCCTGCAGATAGTTTGAGAGCGGCTTCAATAGTTCGCTGACAACGGCCGCATCCTGCCCCTCCGTCATTCCGCCCCCTATTTCGTGACAATCGTCGATCGCGGCGAAAAATCGCCGAAGACGGCCCGATCGAAAATCCGGTTCTTTGGCTCGGTCACCTGCAGGCGGTAGATTCCGGAGAAGTCCAGATCGCGAGCCACGAAGATTGAAACCAGTTCGCCCTGGTGCTTGTTCAGCGTCGGCGGGATATTGATTGATTGCTCGACCGCGATGGCCGCCGCCTGTTGGCCGGCGCTGGTGGTATTCTGAGCGCCGACGTCGCTGTCCTGAAGCTGGCTGCTGGCATAGCTTGTCGCGTCACCGACAATGGAGAGCAGGAGGGCGCTGCCGAACCGCTCCCACCAATGGGTATCAACATAGCCATCGACCCCCGCCCGACCCAGCGCATCGGTTGCAGGAGAAGCGAGCGTGACGATGACTCCCTTCGGGGTCTTCGCTCGGTTCCAGAGAACGAAGAGCCGTTTCTGTCCGCGTTGCAGTCCTCCGCGATATTCCCCCACGACCTGAGTACCCTTTTCCATCAGCACAACCCGACCGTTGTCCGAAAGGATGTCGCGGTTTATCACGCAACTGGTGAAGCCGGGCTGGTCGGATGCCAACGCGGTTTCAAGCACGCAAGGAATGGACGTCCCCATTGCGACAATGAAGTCGCGATTTCCAAGCGTACCGGCCCGCGAACCTTCGAGGCGGGTCGGCCGCAACAGACCGTCGAAACGCTGTTGGTCGTTACTCGATTGATTTTGCGCAGCCAAATTGTTGTCGAGCGGCACGAATTTCCCATTGTCCGGACTATCCGGATTATTGGCCTCCCGCCGCTCCTTCGGGTTTTTCTGCCCACTGCTGAAGGCCATCACTGGCGCTCGTCGAGCGGAATCCAGGAGTTTATCTTTTTCCTCGACGACAGGTTCGACAATGGGTGTGGGAAGCTTCACCTCCGGGATCGGCTGCGCCGGTTCTGCTTTTTCCTTGGCCGCCTCAAACGGATTGGTCTGGCGAATAACGACCCTCTCGGGCTGGCTGTTCTCGTCTTTCGCCTTCTTGCCCGTCGTCGACCAAAGGGCAAATCCTATGAACGCGACGATGGCGATGGCCACCGCGCCGCGCTTCAATAGCGGGTTGTTGTCGATGCGACGGCCAGTGACCGTTTCCGCGCGCTCTCCGGGAATGTGGCCTGTGTCTTCCTGCGTCATGATATTTCCCCTATTGCCCGGTTGCGTCAGTCTTGACGACGCGCTCGACAGACGGAGAGGTCGTGTTCGTATCCGGATTTATCCCGACCCGGTCATAGGCCTCATTGAAAACGCACAGCACATCTTTTCCGCGACGCAGAATGAACTTGCGGCTGATGGCGTGCACCATCACGAGGTTGCCGTCGACGGATTTGGGAACCAGGCTTTCGGAGCCGTCGGAATTTTCCATGTAGATCGCAGGCATCTCCTGGTTTCCAACAAAGGCGAAGGTGGTGATCTTACCGTTGTCGTAGACGCTCTGCGGCTCCAGTGCTTGCGTGCCCTGGGCAGAGTATCGCCAGTTTCGGGGTCCGTAAGCTTCATGGAGCGCGAGCACATTGTCGGCATCTTTTGCCTGAGTCGCGAGGGCCCTGGATGCTGCTTGCTGACGACGAAGTTCAGCCTCGTCTTCAGGATATCTGAATTTGACGTAAAAATAGGTGTTCTGCCCGGCCTCCACGGAACCGTCTCGCACTGTCAATTCCATTTGATAGCTGCGCGTCGAGCCATCTCGACGCGTTGTCACGACGGAAATGTTGGTCACCGGCTGGTTCTCGCGCGGCTTGAGGAACAAGATGTTACCAGCCGGAGCGACTTCCCAGGCGACGCTGTTTCCCAGCGCCACATGTGCGATCTCCTCGTCAGCCGCGAACTCGACCTGAACGGATGAACGCAGTGTGCCGACGATCCTTGTGATGTTGAAGGGCTGATAGTTCACGAAACGGACACGACTATCCTGAGACGCGCCGCGGGGTATCTCCAGCGCGAGGGTTGGCGAAGCAGCCGTTGAAAGGACGAGTGCGACGATCAGTGCTTTGCGCATCATCTCACCTCCTCCGGATCCGCGCGATAGTCGCTGACGACGAAGCCCAGTGGATTTACGAGCCGGTCCGTCGACGACATCGGAGCGTTGACATAGGAATAGGTCAGGGTAGCGACCCAATGCGTTGTCCGGACGTCGTCGCCGCGGGTGATTGTCCGCATATAGCGCACAGAGACAACATTCTGATTAATCAGGGAAATCGAAGCGATGTCGATTCTTGCTGTGGCCGCCCGACCATAGATGTTTTGAGGCGATTCCGCGTTGCTCCCGCGGTACAGCGCCGCGAACCGCGTCTGCTCGGCTTGCGTCGACAGCAAAGCGATGGTGCGGAAATTCTCCTGCGCCTCGCTCCAGATATAGCCCTCGCGGGCACGGACATATCTCGCCGCAAAGTACTTGGTGACGGCTTCATCGTAGGTGCCGGCCGTTGACGTCAATGCTGAGACGACATCCACGATGCCCGTCGAATTATCTACGCGAACGACAAAAGGCTCGACGGTCTTGAGGGGCGTGAGGCCCGCGACGGCAAAGACGGAAATGCCGGCGACGATGCCTGACGCGATGGCGATCAACCAGGCGATCCTGTTCGAGCGCTCGATCTGGATCATTCGATCCTGGTCGAAACGCCGAGCCTTGTCGAAATAACTCTTGAGACTGTCTGGAGATAGCATGTCTCAGCCCTCACAACGGCGATAGGAACGCTCGACGTCTAAACGAGCGAACGCCTCCGGCTCTCGCTTTTCTTCGGCGAAGGGCGTCATCGACGTTGGTGGCTTTGCCTCGGATTGCTGTTGTTTCAGCTTGGTGTCACCTTCCTCCCACATCGAGCGGTTCAGCGGGCGGCGTGAATAGCCATCGCATTTCGGCAACGGATAGCTCAGGGATGCGCAGCCGCCAAGAGTGGCCGCGATAACGAGCAACAGGGTAGGCTTGATCATTCAGGCAGGCCTTTTCTTATTCTTCGGATGAGATGTCATGCACCGGCGCTTCTCGATCCGAGGGCCCGACCGGCAAAGCGCGCGCCGCGCCCGATCATCCGGCCGGTGTACGACGTTCCGCGTGCCAACATGCCTTCATGGGCATCCCGTGCGGCGCCGTAGCCATACGCCAGCGACGCGCCCCCCGAGGCCAACGCCGAAGCAATGCCGGGGAGCTGGTAGAAGACATAGAGTGCAGCGATCCCGATGGCGCACAGGGCGATGGGGCGCATCAGAACGTCGCTATAGCTATCGATCGCGGTAAACGTCGAATCTATGCACGAGGTCAGCAGAGAACCGACAGCAACGACGAGTACCTGCAGGATGACGAAGTTCGCGAGCTGCCCGATCCAGGATTCAGTAAAGCGGCGTGTCGACTGAAACATGGCGAGCGCAATGAAGATGGGTCCGATGGCCAATACGATTGCCAGCGCTAGCCGGGCATAGAGGGAGACGACATAGCCGATCCCCGCAACGAGGAAGCTCACGCCGATCACCATCATCCCGCCGACGCCGGTCACAATATCGACGGGCCACGAAGCACGCGACCAGATATCGGTCGCAGACGCCTGGCCCTTATCGAGCAAGCTATCGAAGGTGCTGGCGCTCGGCGCTGCGCCCGAATTCAGGGCCTGTGCGATCTCACGGGGCAGAACATCGAAAAAGATGTTGGTGACGTAGGTCTGATAGTCGCCGGCGTTTTTGACCAGCATGACGATGATCGCCAGCTTTATCGCGCGAAAGGCAAAGTCGAGGATCGGTTCCTGGACAGAGCCTCGCAACACGAGATAGCCGTAGAGGATGACATAGAGCGTGACGGCGGCGGTTAGTGGACCCGTCACCCATTCGGCAATATTCGAGGTTCCATCAGAGACGAACGTCTCCAATGGTCGCTTGAACTGTCCGTCGATAAAGTCGAACACCTGGTACATGTGTCAGCCTCCAAGCGCCTTGCGCATGTTCTGGAGGCGGAGCTTTCCATCGGCCGCTTCCGCGTTCCGGCAATTCGCCGTGTTGCGCAGCTCACCGGGATTGTCCCTGCACTCCGTAACGGTTCGCTTCAGAAGTGCGCCATCAGACATGAATTCATCGACAGTGTAGGTCCGCTCGGCGTCTTCCGAGCAGGAAGCCAGCACCACAAGTGTGATGATGAAGATCGACCTCATTGCAGCGCCGCCTTCATCGCATCCATGCGCTGGCGCCAATCTTCGGCTTTGCGTTGTTCGTCGACCTGGTTCTGGGCTTGCTGGACCATCCGCAACCCTTCCATGCGCAAAACATCGGTCTGGAGGAAGGCTTGCTCGGCCTGGAGCCGCGCCTGCAGGTCAGCAATTTCCTTGGCGCCACTGGCAGTCGAGATCTTTTGGCGAAGCTCATCGATGCCATCTATTCGCTTCGTCGCAGCATCATAGATCTGCTGACCGAGGCTCATTTGGCCGGCATTCTTGTTCTGGATCCGCGACAATTCCTTCGCGTAAAAATCATCGGCGTTCGTACGATAGGTCGAATTGCTGTCCAAAAATTTCGACGCGGAATCG
Source organism: Rhizobium sp. SYY.PMSO (assembly GCF_046840415.1). NCBI lineage: Bacteria > Pseudomonadati > Pseudomonadota > Alphaproteobacteria > Hyphomicrobiales > Rhizobiaceae > Rhizobium > Rhizobium sp. SYY.PMSO. Next base: position 666,295 of record NZ_CP177351.1, on the reverse strand, counting down.
CCGAACACGCCGCTGCCATTGCCCTTCAGCAAACCCTCGATGGCGGCGAAATCTGGCGGAAGTGCCTTGCGGATCGCGGGATCATTGAGAACATTGGCAATGTCCGCCATGTCTGTCAGCTTATTCAGCGATCCATAGAGCTGCTGGGCCTGCTCGATCTGCTGATTGAGCGCATCGAGCTGCGATTTGAGTTGCGCGATGCTCTCGATCTGCTTGGCGATCGCTGTCTGGTCGATGACGGGAATCCCCTGCCCTGCCGCGCCATTGGCGGCAAGAATGAGAGCCGCCGCGAGCAATGTGCCGTGAAGTCGATAGGAAGCCATCAGCTTGCACTCCTTCGCTGCTGAAAAACGGGAAGCCAGTTCTTGACGTCGTCCCCCACCTCCGCACGGATCGCGTCGACAAGTTCGACATTTGCGGTGCGGCCAGAGAGGATTGCAAGTTCATCATCGAAGCCGTTGAGGTCGAGTTCGGCGACGACGCTGTTGTGACCCTGCTTCAAGACGAACCTGCGGCTCTCGACAGAGAGTTCGCGAGCAATCAGTTCGAACTCCGGCTCGGTGAGCTTGAACCCGTCGACATAGTCGGCGCGGTTCCCCCGAGAGTTGGGCAAGAAGATCTGAGTCGGGCATTGTTCAATGATCGTGTGCGCGATGGGCGAGATCAGTGCATCTCGCGGGCTCTGCGTGGCAAAAAGCATCAAACCGTTCTGCTTGCGGATCGTCTTCAGCTTGTTCTGTGCGAGATCGCGAAAGCCCTCGTCCTGGAGCGCTTTCCAGAATTCGTCGATGACGATGATAATCCGGCGACCATCGATCAGCTGCTCGACGCGATGGAACAAGTAGGCCATCAGCGGCGTGCGGATCTCCTCGTTATCGAGAAAGTCGGTCATGTCGTAACCGATGAACTTGCCGGAGCCGCCGAAATCGCCAAACCCGATATCCTCGATGAGGTTGTCGAAGACCCACCCGAGCGGCCCTCCCCTCTCCCATCGGCGCAGGCGCGCTGCAATCCCTTCGGGGTCGGTGTTATTGAGGAAGGCTCTGAGAGCGCTGATCGTGCGTTGCTCGACGGGCAGGTCGGCAAGTCCATCGATGGCGCCAGAGATGTCGCGAAGTTCGGTGACGGTCAGCTCCCGCGTGCCCGAACCCGCAAGCTTGCCGATCCAGCGCGCCAGGAACACCTTGTTCTCTGGTGTCAGGTCGAGGGCCTTGAGGGGAGCGCAGCCGGTGGGGACACCGTTCTTGAGCGGCAGGTAGGAGCCGCCAGCGGCGCGGACATAGAGGTCCGCGCCGCGGTCCTTGTCGAAGAAGACGACATGCGGATCGTGCTTCTCGAGCTGCGACAGCATGAAATTTACGATCACGGTCTTCCCGGCGCCCGATGGGCCGCACATAAATGTGTTGCCAAGATCGCCGTAGTGGAAATTGAAATAGTAGGGTGAACCTGATGCCGTCTTGAGCAAAGCGACAGCAGGTCCCCATTCATTCCCATCCTTCTGACCGATCGGATAGGAGTGGAACGGCGACAGCGCCGCGAAATTCTTCGAAGAGATCGCTCCCGACCGCGCACGATACCGGAAGTTGCCCGGGAGCTGTGCCCACCAGGCGGCCTCGAGACCGAGATCCTCGCGAGCCACCACTGCGCCGCCGTTCGTGAGGCCGGCGCGGGCCTTCGCGAGATTGTCCGTCAGTTCCTTCACGGTCGCTGCAAAGACGGAAAGCGTCATGTGGTGTTCACCGACGACGAACCGGTTGGACTCCAAATCGTCCATCGCGTCGTCGAGCTCGTCGATCTGTGAGGCTGCCTTGTCACCGCTGCTCACCAGCTGGTTCTGCTTTCGCCCCATGATGACGCGAGCGTCCGCCTTCGATACGAAAGAGAAGGACTGAGAAAGAACGAATTCAAATGGGCTGGTGAGAACGGCGTTGAGCATGCCCGTCCTGGTTCGAGCCGGATATTCCTTGAAACTCAGCATGCCGGCATATCGGCTAGCCGCCTCATGGCGGATCTCAATTGTTTCGCGACCGATGATCACACGATCCGAATAGATCGCCGAGGAAATGCGACCGTCGGTCAGCGGTAGCGGTTCACGCCGTCCGCCGACAAGCTGGTGCAGTACCTCGCTCGGTTCAGAAAAAAGCATGCCGTCCTGCTCATAAATTGAGAGCACACGAGGTTCGAAACGCTTCAACCCCGCGGTGACGTCGACGACTTTGTCACGCAGCTGTTTCAGGGCTTCTTCGTCTAGCTCAAGGCCACCGCGCTTTGCCCGACGCAGTCTTGAAAGCAGCTTGACCGCCTTGTCGGCTGGATCGTGAGGCGGCGACCAGAGAATGCTCAGATAGAGATCGTTGCGAAACAGATCCTCGCCCACCATGCGATCGCGGTACTTCTCGTTGAGTGTAGCCGAGAATGGCGTGGCAAATGTCCCATCCGGGTAGTCGCTGTCCCGGCGTCGAATGAGGTGCGTCCAGAGGGCGAGGCGCTCATCGGAGATATTCCGATAGAGAGTATTCAGGTCTCGATGGAGAGCGTTGAGATCCAGCACGTCGGCTGTTTCGAAGGAGACGCCCTCGAGCGCGACCATGACCATCAGGTTTCGGGAGTCGAGACCGATAGTCGTCTCGTTGATGTGACGCACGTACGGAATAAAGGCTTCGGGCAACAGCTCGCGCGATCGGAGGGTATTGAGCTTAGGCAAATCCGATATCCCTTTCATCAAAGCGACGAGCCAATCTCAACGGCGAGAGCGTTGCTCCGCCCCAGTAGCCGCTGTTGCGTGACCGGCCGCGCGTCTCGACCCATGCCACCAGGATCCGGAACATGTTGTGGTCATGTTTGACGAGTGCTTGAAACACGAAGTGGAAGACCACGCCCACGAGCGCATAGGCGACCGAACCGGCGGCCAGGTAAAAGATCGTCGTGGCCATGACGTTCAGCCCCATGGCCTCCATCGTCACGCCCGCGATCATCGCTGGTCGGGTGCAGGCGATGAACAGCGTATCGTCTTCGAGTGTGGGTTGGTCGGCCACCATTCCGTCAGCCCCCGACGATGGTGCCAACGAGCTCGGATGCGCCGGCGATGACGCCAATGCCGATAATCCAGTAGCCCGCCCGCCGCAGGTCCATGTAGCCAAACATCCAGGCGATCGCGATGACGATCACCGCGATCGTCGCCAACAGCTTGAAGATGTTGCCAGTGAGCAGAGTGACGATGTTCTGAAGGATTGTCTCGATGCCCGCGCCGGCGGCTTGGGCGAAGGCAGGCTGGGCCAAGGTCGCGACCATGACTATTGCCATAACGGAAGAAGCTGCGATTGGTCGGAAACGGGAATTGGGTTTCATTCACTGTTCTCCTTGAGAGCTTTGAAAGACCAGAACGGATGAACGGCGCCGGGTATGGAAAACATCCCACGTCGGGACCAGCGAAACCGCGTCGGGTTCGTTCGATGAGTTTTCCGCCACCACTTCAGCGACGACATCGGTCGGAGGAAGTCCGGTGGGAGTGTTGTCCCCCCTCCCCTCCCCGTCGTCGCTGATCGTCAGCCGGGCAGTGGTCGGTCCCAGTCGTTTGATTTCGCGGCGTACCTGTTCATCGTAGTTGACCATCGCCCCGACAGAGGGATCATCTCGGCCGTAGTAGGATTGCAGCATGATCTGCTCCGCCCTCGCTGGCGCGGCCCCCTCTTTCGTCGCAAGGCGGTAGTAACCATCGAGCAACGTCGCTGTAGCCTTCAGATTGAGACAGGGGTCGAAAGCGTCTGAAATGGATAGGTTCAACCGGCGCAACTCGTCTAATCCGATCCCCCCAAGGCCCAACTGGACGTCCTGGCGTTCGGCCGCCAACGAGGTGGCGAGCTCGATCGCCTCGGCCTTCGTAGCAAGCTGGCTCTTGGGAGGAGCGCCGCTGTTGATCCGGATATTGAAGGGGGCGAACCGGCTCTCGAGGCTGACAACGCCTGCAAGGGTTTCGGACGCAACGAAGGGTGCGCAGGTCTGTGCAAGGTCGATAAAGCTTATGGGCATGATTAGAACCACACCCTCTGCTTGCCGACACCGTCGATGGTCACATCTATGTATCGTGGTTTATCGCGGACCAAAGGACGTTCGACGGTGTACGCCATGCACTGTGTGCGGCCATTGTCGCGCTGCCATCGAGGTGACATCACAGAATTGTTCGAGCTACCACCGTCCCGATCCCAGGAGCAGAAGGTGCCACTAACAATCTGCAGTGCCGTAGAAATGCATGTCGCCTCACTTCCTCGCGGGCCGTAGCCGGTTGAAAGACGGTGGTCTGCGTTGCAGAAGTATGGTTCATACTTCGGCTGAGAGCTTCGGAACCCGACGCCGCTGCAAGTGGGGAAGGAATGTCCCCTGGCGAGAGACCGCCAAAGTTTCTCGATCGGGGGCCCGCACTCGGCGTATTGCGTTGGGCTACCCGGGTTCGATAGGCAAAGGATAACTTGGCATCCCCAATCATCAGCGCGAGCACTCCGCTCCGAAATCGTGTAGAGTGAAGCGAACCCAAACGCTGCGATAACAATTCGAAAGAAAAGGCTCTTCATGCCCCCTACCCTCCGGTTTTTCCAATGTCAGCTTGGCTTGAAAGCGACTCGCCTCAACGCCATTACTATGCAAATAATAGATAGTTAAATCGATGGCAAGCAATTTGAGCGACCGATGGCAAAGCCAAGCACTATCTGTTTTCGCAGTGCGTGAAATTCTGGAGAAACCGATCGAGGGTGAATCGGCGCAGTCCCGTATCAAGCAGATCGGGATGATGAACATCCTGTACATGATGCATCAAGCCCATGAGAAGCTAACCTTATCAAATATAATAGAAATTACCGGAATGACGCGCGGCGGCGTTATCGAGACCATGGACCTTCTTGTCCAGCGGGGAATACTTCTCGAAACCCTTGGACGGAACTCGATGGGACGCGGGACAGCCCGGCAATTTCAATTCGCTCCTGGGGTGTTCGAGAGCTTGCGCGCCGTGGTTGGCGATTGACAAACGCAGATTTTAGTTAACATAATATATAATGTTATCTGCAAACGGACCAGCCTTAGCCGCACCCGGGCCCGACGGGCGCGGCGCGTGGCCAGGTCCCTGCCACATCGTCGATTCGGGGCCTGGTTTGTATCCACGTCGCCGCCTTGGCCAGCGTATGTGATCTGAACGGTCAGCGAGATATCGGAAAGCATGAATAACAGCAACGCAATCAGGCGATCGCGACCCCATCACCTCTTTTCGCGGCCGAGCCTGAGAAATTCATGCGCTATGGAGGGAGTTGGATGCGCTCCACAAGGCCTAGCCGCAACCGGACGGTCTTCCATCGGCTCAAAGGCCATAATCAGTGCTTTGGCGTGGATTTTCTGGCGCCGCGCGGTCAGGCAACCGCGGAGGCCTATGGTCTCAAGGCATAGACAGCCAAGACGGCTTCGCAACTCGATGGCGCGCTCGCAGCCGCCTTTGCTCACGACGACGGGCTGTGCTTTATCGACATTCACGTCGAATCCATCGCAGACCGGATACCGCCGGTCTATTCCTGGCTATTGAAGCGAGGAGAAGATCCGCTCGAGCTGAAGCGGTGGAAAAAACCTATTTTTGATCCAAGGGATACACGAGAGGCAGGAATTGCCACCGGCGCGTGAATTCGGTCGCGAACCAATCGCGAAAGATCCGCACATTGGCCGAGTTCATCCGTGCCTGCGGGAAACAGAGATAGAAGCCTTCCCCCGATGTCTGCAGCCTACTTAAAGCGGGCTGCAGAATTCCTGCCGCGAGTTCGGTGCGCACATGGAGCTCGGGAACAACCGCCAGCCCCATGCCGCTAATGGCGCATTCCAGGATCATATCGAAGTTCGGCAAGCGCGGACCGTAGATGCGACTCTTGTAGTGTACGCCCGCCCCCCGCAGCCAATGCAGCCACAGGCTCGGGCGACTGGAATTCTGGATCAGCGGGTATTCCAGTAGCGCCTCGTCATTCGGCAACCCTCCCGATGGCACCAGCTTCGGCGCACCGACCACGATCAACTCCTCGTCGAAGAGCAATTGGCTGCGCGCTCCGCTCCAATTGCCCGTGCCGCGTAGAAATGCCAGATCCAGCTCGGATGCCGGGAAATCGAGATCGTGGCGGCAGGGATAGACCTCGAACCATGTTTGAGGATGCGCGGCTGCAAAGGCGGTCAGCATCGCCGCACCCCACCGCCGCATCAATGTCGGCGGAAAGCCGATTTTCAGCATGCTCTGCGCCTTTCGACCGCGGACGGCATCGATGGAGACATCTTCCAGCTTGTCGAGGAGGCGCGAAATCTCATCATAATAACGCGCGCCCTCCTCCGTCAGGATCAGCTTAGGTCCGGCTCGCTCGAACAGGGTAAGACCAAGAAAATCCTCAAGGTTTTTTATCTGCCGGCTGATGCCGCTTTGCGTGATCCCCATGTCCTCTGCAGCCTTGGTAAAACTCAAGTGACGCACGGACGCATCGAATGCATGAAGGGCGCTCAAGGATGGCAGAAAACGGCGCATGACGAAACTCCTATTGATCAGCATGAATAAAAGTCATGAAGAACCCATTTTTCAATGCTTTTCTTTGGGAAAGTTTAGCCCCAGTCTTCCCGCATAAAAAAGTGGGAACGACATGGACTACGGCGACAGCATTGACCGCAATCTGCTCAGCATCCTGGAGGAAAACGCACGCGTGACAGCCAGTGAATTGGCGCGACGTGTCGGTCTCGCGCGCTCAAGTGTCCAGGAACGTATCGAGCGATTGGAACGTCGCGGCGTCATCCTTGGCTATCGCGCGATCGTGGGTCGCCGTGAAATTGATCAAAGCGTTTCAGCCTATATCTTCATCACCACCGCCCTGCGCGCCACGCGAAGGCTGTTTACGGTATTGCGTGGGTATCCCGAGATCTCGACCGCCGATGCGATCAGCGGCCCGGCCAACATTCTCTGCCGTGTGAACGTCAATTTTTTGGAAGATCTGGAAGCGCTCATCGAAGAGCTTGCGCGGATCGAAGAAATCGAAAGTGTGACCTATTCGGTCGTGCTTTCCAACAAAATCAATCGCGAAAACGCATTGATCGCCCGCAAGGCGCAATAGGGAATGAACAATCAACTGGGATATGACCATGAACAGACGTGACTTCGGAAGGGTAATGCTGCTTGCAGGCGCTGCTGCACTCCTTCCGCCCTCCGCACTTCTAGCAGCGACCGAAGGTCCGACACTCGAAGCGATCCGGGCGCGTGGCGCTCTGCGGATCGGCGTGTTTGCGGGCACCGAACCTTATTATCACAAGAATCTCGCAACCGGAGAGTGGGAAGGTTTCTGTGTCGCCATGGGGCACGACCTCGCGCAGTATATCGGCGTCAAGCTAGAATTGGTCGAGACGACCTGGGGCAACTCCGTGATCGATCTGCAAAGCAACAAGATCGACATCATGTTCGGGCTCAGCAACAGTCCGGAGCGCGCCAAGGTTGTCGACTTCACCAAGGCGCTGATGGACAATACCTTCACCCTCGTTGCCCGCAAGGATCTGGAGGTAACGAAGTGGGAAGAAATGAACAAGCCGGAGATGCGGGTGGCCGTCGACCTCGGCTCGACGCAGGACAATTTCGCCCGCAAGAACCTGCCGAACTGCACGCTGGTCGCGCTCAAATCTGCCGATGAGACCATTCTGGCGCTTCAGTCGGGTCGCGCCGATGCCATCATCCAGGTCGCGCTGCTTGCCGTCGTGACGACGAAACACCTTGCTCCAAACGTCAAACTCATCATCCCGGACCCTCACGGAAGCCAGCCGACCACGATCGGCGTACGCCGCGACCCGAATGGCGAATTCCGCGACTATGTCGATGCCTGGCTTGCGGAACGCCGCGGGCAAGGCAAGGTCTCAAGCTGGATTGTCGATAGCCTCGCGCTCGTCGGTGTCGACAAGGCTGCGCTGCCTGCAAACCTGACCTTCTGACGGGCACGACCATGTCCGTCTCTTCAGGTGCCCTTGGCATCATCATGCTGGATACGACGTTCGAACGTCCGCCTGGCGATGTCGGCCATGCTGCATCATGGCGCTTTCCGGTCAGGTTCCGCCGGGTGCGTGGTGCATCCGTTTCCCTCGTCGTCCGCGCGGGCGGCGAGGGTCTCGTCGACGATTTCGTCGCCGTGGGACGAGAGCTGATCTCGGAGGGCTGCAGCGCGATTATCACGTCTTGCGGCTTCATGGCGCGCCACCAACGAAAGCTGGCCGAGGCGCTGGGCATGCCGGTGGCCGCCTCCAGCCTCATGCAGCTGCCCATGGTGGAAATGGCGCTCGGCGCAGGTCTACGCCCCGGTGTGATAACCTATGATGCAGCCAGCCTTGGTCCCGAGGTGTTCGAAGCTTGCGGGGCCGATCCATCCGTGCCCGTGCGCGGCGTGCCCGCCGGCGGCGCATTTCACGCGCTCATCGAGGGCTCTGCCGCATATGATCATGCAGCCTTGGAGACCGAGGTGATCGATACAGCCCGAAGGCTTGTCGCCGAACATCCATCCGTCGGCGCCATCGTGCTGGAATGCACCAATATGCCGCCCTTTGCCCAGGCGATTTCGGCTGCCCTCGATCTCCCCGTCTTCGACATACTGACGCTTGGCGAGTGGCTTTTCACCTCAACCTCTCCCCGGACTTTCCGTCGGGTCGAACAAAGCGCGCTGTGATGCAATATCAATGGGACTTCTCCAGCCTTTGGCAGTACCGCGGCCTATTTCTTCAAGGCTTGGGCTACACGGTCGGCTTTACCGTTTTGACCATCGTCTCCGGAATCCTTGTAGGCACGGTTTTCGCTCTTGCCCGACTTTCGGGTTTGAAAATCGTCACCGTTCCGATCATGACGATCGTGGAGCTGTTTCGCTGTACGCCTGTCCTCGTGCAGCTGGTCTGGTGTTACTACGCCCTCCCCATGCTGGTCGGAATTCAGATCTCCCCTGCGATGGCAGCCTTCATCACGCTGACCATGTACGGCGCCGCGTTCTACGCCGAGATCATTCGGGGCGGCATCGTCTCGATCGACGCCGGGCAATGGGATGCCGGCCGCGCGATCGGCATGCGTCGAGGCCAATTGATGGCCAAGATCATCCTGCCGCAGGCGCTGCGCCGCATGGTGCCGCCGCTGGTCAACCAGTCTGTCCTGCAGCTCAAGAACACCTCGCTTCTCTCCGTGCTCGCCGTGCCCGATCTGCTCTATCAAGGTCAGCTCGTGACGTCTGCCACCTACCGGCCGCTTGAAACCTATACTTTGATTGCATTTGTCTATCTGGCGGTCCTGTTCCCAATGACACGCCTGGCGCACTGGCTGGAGGCTCGCAAGGCATGAATAGCAAGGTAGAGAGAACGGGCGGCGACGAATCAATGATCGAGGTCGTAGGCCTGAAGAAATCCTTCGGTCCTGTCGAGGTCTTGAAGGACATCAACCTTTCCGTGCCGCGCGGTCAGGTCGTGGCGATGATCGGGCCGAGCGGCTCGGGAAAGTCGACCCTGTTGCGCAGCCTCAATTTGCTGTCATTGCCGGATGCAGGCTGCATCACCATCGGCGGAAAGCGGATGGATTTTTCCGCAGGGCGGGTCGCCATGCGTGACCGGGATCTCGCCGCCTTCCGTGCCAATACAGGGATGGTGTTTCAAAACTTCAACCTGTTCCCGCATATGAGCGTCATCGACAATGTGATGGTCGGCCCGGTGAGCGTGTTGAAGCAGGACAGGAACTCCGCGCGGAGCGCAGCGATGGAGCTTCTCGCCAAGGTCGGCCTGGTCACGAAAGCCGATGCCCGTCCGGAGCAGCTCTCGGGTGGACAGAAGCAGCGCGTGGCGATCGCCCGGGCGCTCGCCATGAAACCGGAAGTCATGCTGTTTGATGAGGCCACCTCTGCCCTCGATCCAGCACTGGTCGGCGAGGTTCTGGCCGTCATCCGTCAACTCGCCGAGCAAGGCATGACGATGATCCTTGTCACCCATGAGATGGCTTTTGCCCGCGATGTCGCCGACACGGTCATCTTCATGCAGGACGGCTTCGTCATCGAGTCCGGTGATGCACGCCAGGTCATCAACGAACCCCGCGAAACGAAAACGCGGGAATTTCTCAGCCATTTCCATGGCGGACTTTCCTGAGAGCAGGATAAAACGGCAATGACAGGCAAGGTAATCGTGGTCGGCGCGGGCATTATCGGTGCCACCGCGGCATTGAGATTGGCAGAGGCTGGCTGGGATGTCGCACTTTGCGACGGCAACGCGCCGGGCAGCGAAGCCGGGGCAAGCTACGGCAATGGCGGCTGGATCAGCCCAGCCTCGATCATACCGATGAGCATGCCAGGTCTGTGGCGGAAGGTTCCCGGCTTCCTTCTCGATCGAAACGGGCCGCTGACGATCGATTGGAGGTCGCTACCGCAGCTGACACCCTGGCTCCTGCGGTTTTTGTGGGCCGGTGCCAGCAAGACCCGCGTGCGCCGGACGGCGAAATTGCTGAGCTTCCTACTGCACGATGGCCCCGAGCGACATCTGGAACTCGCGCGAAAGACCGGGCAGGAGCAGCTCGTTCTTCAAAAAGGGCTGCTCTACGCCTATCCCGACCGGGCTTCCTTCGAGGCCGAAGCACTAAGCTGGGAGCTGCGTCGAGAAAACGGCGTTGCATATGTGGAGTGGGACGAGACCGAAATCCGGCGAAAGCTCCCGGTTTTAGGCCCTCCCTACCGGTTCGCCATCCATGTGGTCAACGGTGCCCATTGCCGCGACACCGGACGCTATGTGGCCGGCATTGTGCAAGCCGCCCAACGCAGGGGCGTGCAATTCCACCAGTCCGCCGTGACAGCCATCCTGGACGGTATGGCGCCGCAGGCCGTACTTGAGGGTGGCGAGACGCTATCTGCCGACCGCATCGTCGTGGCCGCGGGCATACATTCCGGCCGCCTGCTTCGCCCGCTCGGCGTGCGCATTCCGATGCAGAGCGAAAGGGGTTATCATGTGACCGTAACATCAGGGCAAACACCCTTCGAAATTCCCGTGATGCCGAGCACGGGCCGGATGGCCAATACGCCGACCAATATGGGTCTGCGCCTTTCGGGCCAGGTCGAGCTTGCAACGGTGAACAGACCTCCGAATTGGGAGCGCGCGCAGGTGCTGCAACGGCATGCCCTGGCGAGCTACCCCTATCTGTCGGCGGACAAGACACCCAACCTTCGTCTCTGGATGGGACATCGCCCATCCACGCCCGACGGCCTCCCGGTGATCGGCCCGCTGTCGCGCCATCCCGGCCTGATCGCCGCATTCGGCCATGGACATGTCGGCATCGCGGCAGCTCCCAAAACCGCGGATCTGGTGCTCGACGCGCTGGAACGTCGCATCAGCGACAACGCTTACGCCTTTCTACCCAGCCGTTTCGGTCAATGACTAACAGCCTATGCTGTAAGAGTTGCAAATTGTTGATTTCCGCGCAGAACTGAGCCGGTTATGGAGTGAACCCTTCGGGCCGAACCACGGGACACGGAAAACTGATACGCTGTGCGGGCCTCAATCGGAGAAGGCTCATGAAGTCCCAAGGTCCATATCGACGGCATTCGACAACGTTCAAGTTGCAGTTTTGCCTGGATATCCGAAACGGCGTCATCGGAGGCGCGACACACAGCGCACTTATCGCGTTTCCGCCAACCTCATTCAGTTGTGGCTGACGCAGCTCGATCGTGGTGAGCTAAACGATGAGGAGGCTGAGGCCAGTGTCATCGCCGAGTACGAGGCCCACATTGCGCGCGCTCGAACGAAAGGTCGGCCAGCTCACGATGAAGCTCGACCTAGTTAAAAAACTTCGCGTCAGCCGATCGCCGGCGACAGCGGGAACTCCTCCATCATCACCGTTCACCGACCTGTTCTGTCAGATGGGGATGCAAAATGATCGATCTCCCGAGAAACAGTTATTATTACGGATCAACTGCGTGAGCCTTGAACCTTGGGGATACCGAACTCGTTGCAATCATAGAGGACATCCAGGACGAGCTCCCCTGCTAAGTATACCGACGTGTAACGCACGAGCTTCGGCGGCGAGGCCTCCTCGTCAATCACAAGCGGGTCGCTGGTGTCATGCGGGCCAACGGCCTCGGAATCAAGCCACGCAAGCCTTATGTGTGCACGACCGACAGCAACCACGATTCACAATCTACCCGAACCTCTATCACAATGTGATCCCGGCGCGGCCCGATATGGTCTGGGTGGCCGACTTCATACATCCGTATCACCGTCGGCTTCTGTTATCTGGCCAGTGCTGATTCCCTGGGAGGGCCGTCGCTTGAAAGTTTCGACGTTTAGGTAGCCCTCTTTGCTAACTAGGGAATCTGTGAGTAACTTCCGACCGACAGTATTGACACTCAGTAGGCATCTATTTGTTTCTGCAACGGATTCATAAGAATCCTCTTGATCGATAGCGCATTTGTAAGCGAGACGTTAATGCCTCGTTAATCCTATTTCCCTTGCGGTGTATTTAGAATCATACCTTACTCGAGACGGCAGCAGCGCCTCTGACGCCATCTAAAAACGGAGGCAACTATGAACGTGATTGATTGATACATCAATCGAGCATCGACTTCCGCACACTTTACTCAGTGCGCGGATACTGTCTGCGTGGTTTGAGCTTCGAGGTGTTGAGCAAGCAAAGTTGTGGCCCACGCGAGTGCACTCGGTCCCATGCCGAAAGCACGTTCAGCGAGAGGAGCTTCCCCCGTCAGGTTGAAAATTGTTGCCTATTCTTTGCGTAAAGCCCACATGACTTCGAAACACCATGATCGCACTCACTGTAAACAACTGCCCAGAATTGTGAAAAGTCGCCCTTGAAAAACATGATAAATTGAGTCAGGTATTTATTGTGTGCTTCCCGCTTCACGCCCCTTGGGACTCATAAGGATCAGCCTGAGCCGTCATCTGTTGGCGAGATTTCCGGCGGGTCGACAACAGAGGATTTTCAATGAACATCAAGAGCCTTTTTCTCGGCTCCGCCGCAACACTGGCAGTCGTCTCTGGCGTTCATGCGGCTGACGCCATCGTCTCCGCAGAACCGGAGCCGCTCGAATATGTGCGCATTTGCGATGCATACGGAACCGGCTATTTCTATATTCCCGGCACTGAAACCTGCTTGCAGATCGGCGGCATGGTCCGCACCGAAGGCCAATGGTATGACGCCTATACCGCCAGGAGCAAGGTGGGCACGAAATGGTACAACCGTACCGAACTGAATGTGAATACGGCAACCGACACGGAATATGGCCCGCTGAAGACGCAGACGGTCTTTCGGTGGGAATGGAACGACGGCGGCGACACCGAAGCCAAGCTGCTCTGGGCCAATATCACCCTCGGTGGCTTCCTCGTTGGCAAGCAGGATTCGCAGTATAATCTCTATGCTGGCTATGCCGGCGATGTCGTGAACGATGACGCGATCTACGACGGCCCGAACGAACTTAACCAGTTGACTTACAGCTATGATGCCGGCAACGGCTTCACGGCGGTCGTGTCGCTGGAAGATTCCAACTCGTCCGATGACGAGGACAGCTACGGCGGTGCGTGGCGCACCTCGAAGGCCAATCACTATGCACCGAACGTCGTCGCCGGTTTCGGTTACACGACCGGCGCGATTGGCTTCAAGGTCGTCGGCGGTTATGACTCCATTGTCGAGGAAGGCGCCATCAAGGCGCGCATCGACGCCAAGTTCGGCGGCGTGGAAGCCTTCCTCATGGGCGGCTGGAACACCAATGGCGACAAGCTCAACCAGTATGCCGGTTCGAACCAGGACGAATCCGCCTGCACGACGGCCGACGGGGTTGTCCACGGTGCGAAATGCGGCTGGGGCGATTGGGCTGTCTGGGGTGGAGTCGGCGTTCCGATCAACGACAAGCTGAAGTGGAACCTGCAGCTTGCCTACACCGACTCGAAGATTTTCGAGGCAACCACGAACGTCAAGTTCAATCCGGTCAAGGATCTGCTGATCATGCCGGAATTGACCTACATGCATTATGACTTCATCAACGACGACACGGTCGCCGGCGTGCTTCGCTTCGAACGAACTTTCTGAGCTGATGGTAAGAGCCGGAGGCCGAGGCCTCCGGCTTTATGACGGCAAGTGAATTCCGCTGATGATAGTGTACAACTCGCAGCCGCTACGTGAACATCTCCTGAGCAATATATGAGCCTTCGCGAGGCGCCGGAGGAACGAAAAAGATCCCCGAGCCGATATGGGATATGTATTCGTTGAGGGCGTCCGAAGCGCCAAGCTTCTCCTGGATCGTCTCGAAATGGGCAGGGTCGTTCTGGTAGGAGATGAAGAGCAGGCCGGCATCGAGCAGGCCGATTTCGTTGATGCCGTCGGTGTAGTTGTAGGAGCGGCGCAGTATCCTGAGCCCGTTGTTGTTTTCATGCGCGGCAAGCCGGATATGCGCGGTCGCGGGGATCACCAGGTTTCCGCCCGGATCCTGTTTCCGGAAGTCCGGTGTATCAAATTCTTCGGCGCCGGTCAGCGGTGCACCGGAAACCTTGAAACGGCCGAACACATTGTTCTGATCTCCGATCCGGTCGGTATCCCAGTTCTCGACGTGCATCTTGATCTTCCGCACAATCTGATAGGTGCCATTCCGCTGCCACGACGGTCCTCCCTCCTTGAGCCAGACGAATTTTTCGAAATCGGCCTCTTCAATGATATTGCGCGTGCCGTCCTTGAATCCCAGAAGGTTGCGCGGGGTCGTTTGTCCCTTCCCGGCAGAGGCGCGACCGAAGCCCATGACCGTCCAGCGCGTTGCCGCCGCACCCGTGTCCTTGGCAATGCGGGCAAGGTCGCGGACGGCATGGTAGGCAACCTGAGGATCGTCGGCACAGGCCTGGACCGAGAGATCGCCGCCAGTAAGCTCCGGTTTCAGATCGTCGCTGGGAAGTTGCCGCAGATTGCGCAGCAAGGGAGGCTTCTGGTCGGCTAGGTCATAGGTGTCCGTGAAGACCTTCGGGCCGAGCCCGACGGTCACAGTCAGGGAGGCGGGGCCGAGGTCCAGGGCCTCACCGGTATCGAAGCCTGTGGCGTTGGGCCGTGACGGCTCCACTTGGCCGATGGTTCCGCCCTGCATCAACTGGGCGATAGCCCCCGACCAGCGCGCCAGCAGAACCTGGAGATCCCTGCGCAGTGGCGAGGTCAGATCGAAGGTCATGTAGAAGATGTGGCGTTGAGGTGGCGTGCGAATGCCAGCTTGTCCGACCTCGCCATAAAAGGCGTATCGCCGGTTCAAATCGAGCATGTCGCCCGCATCCGTGGCCGCCGTGGCTGAGGCGGTAGCCGATACGGCTGTGCCGATGGTGCTCGCGGCCGCTCCCAAGAGCAGGCCGCGGCGCGATAAGCGATTATCGTTACCAGACCCCATCAGTGCGCGGTTGCCACTTTTTCGGCAATCTTTGATAGCGGCTCCTGGAGTGCCTGGATGCTCTTGCTGAGTTTCGCGGCGTCAGACGCCTTCAGTTCGGCGGTATAGATCTTGTAGCCGCCAGAGACGCTTGGGTCGCGGTAATCCTTGAGCAGCGACAGGACGTTGGCAAACTGGGCGTTCACCTGCTTGGTGAGATCGGTATCGATTTTCTCCATGCCAGGCTCCAGGAAGGCGAAAGCCTGCTGCGCCCCCTCGACATTGCCGGCGAAATCCACGAGGTCGTAGTGGCTGAAGGCTTCTTCCTCACCCGAAACCTTGTTGCTCTGCACCTCTTCGAGCAGGTCGGCCGCGCCATTGGCAAGATCCTCCGGCTTGTACTCCAAGGTCTTTACCAGCTCGGCGAGCTTTTTGACGTTCTGCTGCAGCTCGCCAGCCAGCGTCTTGGTCTCGTCGGTGATCTGGCCCTTTTTAAAGAGGTCGCGCTCAACCGCGTGGAAGCCGTGCCAGCCAACCTTGTCGTCCAGGTTGGAAGCGCGCATGTCGATCAGGTAGTCGAGGTTGCCGGCATTGTCGGTTGCCTTGAAGCCGGGCAGCACGAAGCCGTCGACATCGGATTCGATGCGTTCATAGAAGGGTCGGGCCAACGGATAGTCGGCTTTGGCCTTGGCGAGGTCTCCGGCGTCGATATCCGTTTTCAGCTTATCGACTGCGGTCACCATGGCGTCAACGACGCCGGTTACGTAGCTTGCGTAGCCCTTGGTGCTGTCCGCCAGAATATCAGCCGTACTGCCCGCGGGCTGGGGAGCCGCCGCGCCGGTGACCTTGAACTCCACCATTTCCTGCTTCGCGCCGGGGCAGTAGACCTGATAAGTGCCGCCGCCGAGGGTTACAGTGAAACTGACGGTCGGTAGTCCGGGTGCTAGGTTCTCCTTCTCGCCGAGGATGCGGTTGTTGCTCTGAAGTTCGATTTCGGTGATCGCCGTGGCGGTCTTATTGGTCACGGCGAAGGTGATCGGGCCGGCGTTGGCCGTGGCGTGGTCGAGGCTGCAGGTGCCGCCGTCGTCACCCGTCAGCGTGATTGCGACCTGCGCGGCGCCGTTCGTTACCGGTGCGGTGTCGTCTGCTGCGGCACTCGAATAGACGCCGGAAGCGAGCGCCAGAAGTGCCGTCAATCCGCTTGTCGTCATCAGGGTCCGTCTCGAGTTAATGCGCGGCATGTGTTGCTCCTTTTACGGTAGATTTGCCGACGCCATGGCCGGGATTTGAATTGGGACAGTCGGGCGCCTCAGCCCGGCGGCGCAGCCGGGCGATGGTGCGGCCAGCGAAAGCGGCCAGTACGATAGCGGCGACGGCAAGAGCGAGCGGCAGTTGTACGGCCCAGAAGGCACGCTCCGCCTTGGCCGCAGTCAAGGCGGAGCGTGCAGCAGCGACCTTATCGCGATAGGATGCCGAAACCTGCCAGTCGCCGGCGGAAATATCGTTGTCGGTATCGCGAACCGCCAGAGTGCGCGATGTCTGGAGACCGCCACCGGAAAGGGTGACGACGGTCGTGCCGCTCCGGGCGGCGTCGAGCAGCACACCGTTCGCCACCCACACCTTGACCGAACGATGAACCGACCAGCCGGCCATGAAGGGACCGGGGTGCCGCGCCGGACTGAAACCGACCGGTATACGTCCGCCCGACAGCGCGACGAGCTGATCGAGCGTCAGGCTGGATAGTGCATGCGGCGGCGGGTTCGTATCGGTGATCGTCCAGGCAGACGTCTGTGTGCCGTCATGCAGTTCGTGCCGCGCGTCCTCTGACGGAAGTGATAAGTTGAGATCCGCCGATCCACTAGCAGCGACCTTCAATACGGACGCCGAACCGCCCTCTCCGTTCTTCAGCCGTACCGCCCCGATCGGTTGAGCGGATGTGCTCGAAACGATCGGCGCCTCGACGGGGAGCTGCGCATGCGGAGTGGGATAAAGCGTGGCGAGACCGAGGGCCAGCGTGGCGAGCGCTGCCGCCGCGACAAGCCGCAATCTTGCTGCCATGCGCGCCTCGATGCGCATGGATGCGGGCCAATAGATGAACAGGGCGACAGGAACAAGATATGCAAGCCAGCCGAGGACTTCGATCAGCCGCGGGTCAGCGGGGATGCCGAGTACACCCGTGACGAGGGCCGAGCGGACGGTGCCTGGCGTAACGAGCCAGGCAAGGTTAACCGTTGACTGCTGGCCGGCGTTCAGCCAGCCCGCCTCGTGTGCCGCGCGCAATGCGCTGATCACCAGTCCTGCGGCAACAAGGACGAGGAAGGCACCCGTGAAGCGAAAGAACCGCGACAGATTGATCCTGATCCCACCGATATAGATGCCCCAGCCGATGATAACCGCCAGAGCGAGGCCGATGATTGCACCCGCGGCAGCCAACACCGCCGACTGCGCGGCCGAAAATGTCGCGAGCAGGAACACGCTGGTCTCGAAGCCCTCCCGCAGAACGGCGAGAAAAGCCATGCCGACCAGCGCATAGGCGCCGCCCTGACTTAGCGCTTCGTTAGCCTCTGCTTCGAGATCGTGCTTGAGACCGCGAGCATGGGTGTTCATCCATGCAATCATGCCGGTCACGAAAAAGACGGCAATGGCTCCGATAACGCACTCCATGCCCTCCTGACTGGCCTGCGGCAGCGCCTGTTCGACCAGTTCGAGGCCGACGCCGACAGCGACCGACAGCAGTACGGCAAGAGCCACGCCTAACCACATGGCCGAAAGCGATTTGCCGTTTTTCCGCAGGAAGGCCGCGATGATGCCGACGATCAGCGATGCTTCCAGTCCTTCCCGAAGGCCGATGATGAGCGTCGCTAGCATCAGGACACCGCAACTGGCTCAAGGTGATCCCTCCGGAATCCCATGAAACCGGATGAAGACGTAGAACCACTGGCATTTCCGCTTTTGCGCTGGCTTCCTGCGGCCCAATGCACGGCCTCGATATTTTTAAGCTTCGCAGTCATTTGGCATCACAATCACCTGCCAACGCTTCCGGTGGCCCGTGCTCACATCCGAATGCAGCGATCTTAAACCGCCAAAAAAAGCCTGCAATGACAATGATTTATAGTGATTCTAATGTCGATGTTTGCCAAACGAAGACATGGCTTTTGCGATCAACTTTAGTATCTGATTTTGTTACGTTCCTTGGATAATCCAAGTGCGTTTCTTCGGCCCAGCCGGTGCGACGAAACGTCGCCACGCGCCTCTTTGACGATCACGGAGAATAGAGAATGTCCACCTCGAACATCTCGTTTGAAGCAAAATGGGTGCATGATCCAGAGTGGCGAAATGAGGCTTGATATTCAACCGGTTATCGGCATGGGTCAGGTGAAGTTCGGCATATCGGCAGCCCGGCATCCATCGCAATGTTAGGTTAGCTTGCCCCGGGCACCAATACCGCCGCACCAACCAGATGCCCGGCCCGGAGATCGGCGAGCGCATCGTTGGCTCTTTCCAACGGATAGGCTGTCGTGCGGGTTCGTACGCCTGCCGACCGGGCAATTGGGAAAAACTCTTCAGCGTCCGTGCGTGTCAAGTTGGCGACCGAGACCAGCTCGCGCTCGCCCCAAAGAATGGCATAGGGCATGGAAGGCAAATCGCTCATGTATATTCCCCCGCATACAACCACTCCGCCTTTACGAACCGCCTTGAGCGCAGACGGCACCAGATCGCCTACCGGCGCGAAGATGATGGCTGCGTCAAGCGGAACCGGCGGATTCTCCTCCGACGAGCCGGCCCATGTCGCGCCAAGCTCAAGTGCAAACTGCTGTGCAGCACAATCACCTCGGCGTGTGAACGCGTAAACCTCTCGACCCTGCCAGATGCAGATCTGGGTTAGGATATGCGCGGCGGCGCCGAAGCCGAAGAAGCCGATGCGTCTGGCATCGCCGGCCTTCTTGAGCGAGCGCCAGCCAATCAATCCCGCACACAAAAGCGGCGCGAGCGATATGGGATCAGCGTTCGCGTCGAGATCGAACGCAAAGGCTGCGTCGGCCACAACATGCGTCGCGAAACCGCCGTCGCGGGTATAACCGGTGAACTGCGGACGGTCACATAGGTTCTCGGCTTTCATTCGGCAGAAAGAACATGTGCCGCAGGTATGACCAAGCCAGGGAACGCCTACGCGACGGCCAAGTTTGGCATTGTCGGTGCCGTGGCCTACGGCCTCGACAATGCCCACGATCTCATGGCCCGGCACAAGCGGAAGCCTTGGATCGCTGAGATCACCGTCTATAACGTGAAGATCGGTACGACAGACGGCGCAGGCTTCAACCCTTATCCTTAACTCGCCTGGCCCTGGCATCGGATTGTCGCGTTCGACAAATGCCAGCGGTTTGCCGATTTGTTGGAGAATCATTGCCTTCATGGCTGGAACCGATCGAAATTGAGCTTCTTCTCGAAGCGAGATATCGGGCGAAAAAGCCGGAAATCGTCCCCTCGATCGACGCTTCAAGCACCTTTTCGCCGATACTCCGGCGGGTGGATTCATTACCACCCTTCCCTTCCCACACAAATGGTGTTTCGGCTTTGACGCGAATCAACATGTGCACCGGAAGAACGTGAAAACGTCAACGAACAGGACAATCGTGTGACATTTCAGGAGATATCGGTGCAAAAACTATTGCTGATCATATTGATCGTCATGATCGCTACGATCATCGGCATTTTATGGGTGAAGCCGATCGCCGACACCGGGCGACAGACAGCGCTTGAGAAATCGGCGCAATGACCATTCCCAAAACACCTGGCGGTTCAAGGGCGGCGATATCGGAGCGGTTTCCGAAAAACGTTATCCTGCCCCGAACGCTGTACGGCTTCGTTTTCCGAGCTTCCGGATGGCACCAGCTCGCTACCGCGATCTTATCCATTGTGCTCTTTTCAGCAGGAACCATACCACTGGAAATACAGCGACGGATCGTGAACGCAGCAACAGACAGCAGCTCTTACCGAACGATCGCTTTTCTGGTGCTGATATACATCTCTCTAGCCCTGATCGAAGGAACCGTGAAACTCGTCCTCAACGTGTACAGTAGCTGGATCGGAGAAGCGGCAATCCGTTGGCTCCGCCTGCAAGTGTTCGAGACATCGCAGGCGTCAAAGGAGGAAAGCTCCATTATGACGAGTGAAGGCGTGCAGCTCTCGATTATCCTGGCCGAAGCCGAGCCTGTCGGTGGCTTCGTCGGCGCCAGCATCTCGGAGCCCCTGCTGCAAATCGGGATATTAACAGCTGTTTGCGGCTATCTGGTCTATCTGCAGCCCCTTATGACGATAATCGTTGTCACGATCTTTCTTCCACAAAGCGGCTTCGTCCCGCTCATGCAGGAATCGATCAATCAGCGCGTCGCCAAAAAGATCAGTATCATGCGCCACGTCAGCGAGGACATCGTCCGTACCGGGCGCGCAATCGACATGGATGGCCTCCAGACGTCGCGTATCGAAGAGGTCTTCCAAATCAACATGGGTATCTACAAAATCAAATTCACGATGAATTTCATGATGAACCTGATGACGCAGATGGGTTACGCAGGCATTTTCGCGATGGGCGGCTACTTTGTGGTCACCGGGAAAACCCAGATCGGGACAGTTGCCGCTTTCGTATCCGGACTGTCGAAAATAAACGATCCCTGGGGTGATCTCGTCAATTGGTATCGCGATCTGCGCGTGGCGCAGGTCAAGTACCGCCTCATATTCAATTCAGCACATGCGGGCAACGCTGCAGTGGGTTAAGGAACCAGACTCCGCTCCTTCACTGGCGGTTTTTCATCCGTGGTCGCGAGCTTTCCGGTTACATGCCGGAACAGCGGATCGATCGGCAATCATGGGCCGCCGATTCTCCTGCGGAAATCACGATTGAGATCGCTGATCGTCCATGAGACAACAATCGTACGGAGCTGCGCGGGATTTCCAATGCCCATACGATTGAGCAGCGCAAGTCTTTCTGCTAGACGTCTGCGGCAGCATAAACTGCTTTCGAACCACGGCTGGCCGGCAATACTATCCAGCACGCCCCGAAGCATCTCATCATGCGCTGGCTCGCAACGGTTCGCTTCCTGTCGAAGTCCTTGATCCATCGTCGTTCCTAAATCAAATGCATCCAAAATTCGCCTCGTCATGCACACTGCAGGGTGCTTAAAGAGCTGGTATCCTTGGCTATGGACAGGTTCAGACGAAGCGAACCGATCCGAGGCCGCTAGGCCACCAGACGAAATCCCATTGCAACCAAAGCGGCGCCGGCCAGAAAATTGAGCCTGGAAAGAAGCGTATGCGGCAACCGGTCCTTCAGCATCCATGTGGAGCCGCTTAGCGCCGCGTAACAGGTGATGCTTCCAAGCAAAACACCAGCCACGGTCGCCGAAAGCGTAAGGAGCCTCCCCCTTTCGACGAACATTCCGGACCCGACCAGCGCTAGGTAAGGAAGAATGGTCGCGGGATTGGTCAATGCCAGCATCAAACCAGCGAGATAGTCGGCGAAGCCGCTAGTCTTTGTTATGACTGACCGCTGCGGATTTTGGATCCTGACCAATATCTTCAGCCCGATTATGACCATAAGGGCGCCGGATGCCGGACGGACAAGCGGCTGCCACCCGGTAAGCGATTCCGTTATGGCATTGGCTCCCAATACTGCGAGGATCGCGAACAAGCCGTGGGCCGTGGCTGCCCCTGCGCCGCAGGCCAAGCCGCGCAAGGCACCGTTCAGGAGGGTGCGCTGCACGCACATCAGCGACACCGGCCCGAACGGAAGGGCAATGGAGAAGGCAAAAAATGCGCTGGAAGTGATGACCGACATGGCTACGCAGACTTTCCGTGCATCGGCGCAACGGCACACTGCACAGTCGAAAACCTGTCCTCACAGGCTTTCTCGGCAGCTTTCCGGCAGACGCCCTCAATCATCCGTGAGGGTAAGTGCGATGCGTTCGCATCGCATCGGTGCGACTACCTAAATTTGGGAATATCGCGTACCTAAATTTCATTCCAACGACGGAAGCGTTCTGTCTGATCAAGTCTGTTCTGGACAGCCCGACGGGTATCATCCCAATGGATGATGACTGATGGCGAATTTCAGCTAAATTCTCTCATAACGGGCAAAATAACGGAATGAAATAAATTTCATTGGAGAATTATCCGGTTACATCACGCTCACGGAAAGCTTCATCCTATGGTTTCGAATTCTGGATCGCAGACGAAGGGACACATTTCGAAGCACGCGCCCTTCAGCAATGTCGGACATCCCGGTCGACCCTTTGTGGCCAACGGTCCGCTGCTGGAAAGAGAAGCCGCGATGGCGGCGCTGTTGGCGGCATTGGAGAGCGCTGCCTCGGGAAGAGGCAGCATCGTGATCGTCGAGGGCGAACCCGGTATCGGCAAGACGTCGCTGCTCCAATCCTTTTCGGAGATGATTGACGGCAAGCACGAGGTTCATTGGGGATGGAACGACCCGTTGAGCACGCCGCGGCCGCTCGGCGTGCTTCAGGACATGGCGATGACCATGGATCGCCGCATCGGCGAGATGCTTGCCAGCGGCGCCTCTCCCGGCCTTATCTTTCCGGCAGTGCTCGCAGCCGTCATGCAATCGTCGAGGACGACAGTTCTCGTTTTCGAGGATCTGCACTGGGCAGACCACGCAACGCTCGATCTGATCCGCTTCCTCGGGCGTCGCGTCTCGCTGCTCCGGGCCGTGCTGGTCCTCACCATACGCAGCGTCGATGTCGACCGGGATCATCCCGTCACCCAGCTTTTCGGCGAGCTACCGGCAGCCGCTCTTAGCCGAATACCTCTGGAACCGCTATCTCGAGCGGCCGTGACAACGCTCGCCGGCAGCCCGGACAAAGGCGATGCGCTGTATCGCACTACCGAAGGCAACCCTTTTTTCGTGACGGAGCTCCTCACGGACGACAACGCCAATCAGGGGCACCTGCCCGCCTCGGTGCGGGATGCGGTGTGGGCTCGCTGGTCTCGTCTGCCCGCTGCCATCCGCGACTTTCTCTACCTCATCAGCATTCTTCCGGGCGGCGCGTCTCCATCCATGATTCCTCGCTTGATGATCGACGACGCCGAAAATATTGCCGAGCAATGCATCGAACGTGGTTTGCTGCGGCGCGATGAGAAGGGTGCGTTGGTCTTCCGGCACGAATTGGTTCGGGAGGCGACGCTGGAACGGCTTTCTCCGGCAACAAGACGCACGCTTCATGCAAGCATGGAAGATGTATTTGCGGCTTTGCCCAATTCGGAAAGCGATCCCGGCATCTTGTCTCAGCGCCTTCATCATGCCGATATGTCCGGAAATGTTGCGCGAGTGCTCGACCTGGCGCCGAAGGCCGCGGCTCAGGCTGCAGCGCTCGGAGCGCATCAGCAGGCCGTCGCCCATTTGACGACGGCGCTCAACCATATCACGTTGGCACATCCGGCAGCCGCAGCCCAGATCTACGAGGACTGGGCCCACGAGACCTTTCTGGCAGGGAACGTCTCTTCCGACGAAACGATGCACGCCTACAGCTTTGCGATTGCGTTGTGGCGGTCTCAGGAAAAGATCGTGAAGGTTGGGCTGAACCTCTGCCGCCTTGCGCGTTTGCACTGGCGCCGCGGCGAGACCGACCAGGCGGTGGCCTATACCGAGCAGGCAGTTCACGAGTTGGAGGGCCTGCCTCCGAGCAAGGAGCTCGCCCTGGCCTACAGCACGCGCTCCCAATTACTGATGCTCCATGACCGCTTCGACGAAGCGATCTTCTGGGGCAGGCGCGCAATCGACCTTTCCGGCAAGCTGGGCGAAATCGAGATCCGTATCCATGCCCTCAACAATGTCGGCACGTCTCTGATGATCGCGGGGCAATCCGGTGGAGACGCCCTGCTCGAGGAGAGCCTTGCCCTTTCGCTGCATCATGGTTTCGATGACCATGCCTCCCGGGCCTATACCAACCTTTCTGAGTGCTGCATGATCTTCAAGGATTTTGCCGTGGCCGAAAGGCTGATGACGGAAGGAATTGCCTTTTGCGTCCAGCATGACCTCGATGCCGCGGCACATTATCTGCTGGGCCGGCAGGCCCAGTTGCGCATGGAACAAGGGCGCCTGCACGAAGCGCATACGATTGCAAAAGGCGTGATTTCAAAAGACGGGTTTCCGCGCGTCATGCACCTGCCGGCCCTTTCCGTTCTGGCCCGCGTCAGGATGAGGCTGGGCCTGCCAGACGGCATCGAGCTTCTGCATCAGGCTTTGGAACAAGGACAGTCGACCGGAGAGCCTCAGCGAATTATTCCGGTTCGCCTCGCCCTGCTCGAAGCGGCGTGGTTGCGCGATTGTGTCGAGGAGGCGCGCGAACAGGCCGATGCCCTCATGGCGGCAGGGATCGGGCAGCTATCGTCCTGGGATCTCGGCGAACTGCAAGTCTGGCTTCGCCGCTGCGGGTTGCCCATGCCCGTAACGGTGTTGAACGCGCATTCGGTCCCGCCTAGGGCGGCCGAGCTCGCGGGGGATTTCGAAACGGCGGCCAGCCTTTGGTTTTCCCTGGGCCAGCCTTACGAAGGCGCTCTCTCGCTGATACAGGTCGCCGGAGAAGGTGCAGGCGGGGCATTGTCCCGCGCGGTCGAAGTTCTCGAAGGCATGGGAGCAAAGCCAGCCGCCGCCTTTGCGCGTCGCCTGGCGGCGCGGACAGGATGCGCCGACACGCTGCCGAAGCAGCGCAGAGGACCCTACAGATCGGCACGACAGCACCCTCTCGGCCTAACCGGCTCCGAGCAGAAGGTTCTGGTTCTCATGGTGCAGGGACTGGGCAACAAGGACATCGCGCGCCGTGTATCGCGATCGCTGAGAACCGTCGAGCATCAGGTGTCTTCCGTACTTGGGAAATTCAATGCGGCAAACCGGCTGGAGGTGCTGCTGAGGGTGCGCGGCGAACCCTGGCTCATCGACAAGGCGGAGAACGAGGCGGAATAGCCGCCGAATTTGGGGACGCGCGGTTCACCGAGCGCCACGGCCAAACATTCACCAACATGATGACGCAGGCCGGATCATCTCATCGAGACCTTGCCGCAGTTCCAGTGGGTTTCAGAATCTTTGCGCCAGGCAACGCCCCTACAATATGACGGAAAGCTTCATTTTTAGTGATTGTTAAAACCATTTGCTCATCCAAAATGGCAACGATCGATTCAGTCATGCATTGTAGTTGTGCTTGTGATTATCCTAGCCGATACAAATGTTACAGCGGATGCCTGGATTATGATGGAAGCGGGAACGGTCTTTACGACGGTGTCCCTGATGATGCTCGCAAATGGCATTGTCCTTGCCGTTGTCTATCGTGACTTAGCGACGACGCTACGTCCTGCGGCGATCTATTGGCAGCTCGGTACGATGCTTGCCGCCGCCGGTTGTGTGGTCTTTGCCGCAACCGGTCTATTACCCAGGCCGCTGATGCTTTTGGCGGCGAATGGCTTCATGAGCTTCGCCCTCACCGCTTATTATGCGGCGGTCCAACGATTTTGCAATGCAAGCCCAAAGCTCTGGCAGCTTCTGCCGGCAAGTATCGCGACAGCATGTGTCCTATGGTTTTCTGCGATCTCGCCCAACTTTCACATTCGGCTTATCGTCGTTTCAGCGGTCTGGATTTTTCTTATGCTGGCCAGCGCCCTCACATTGTTGAACAGCAGAACTGAAGATACCTCGCTTAGCCGATGGGTTCTGTTCGGCATTTTTTCTGTGGTCGCTTTCTATACGCTGTGCCGGCTCGCCATATACCTGGTTATGGGTCTCAGCTCGGATTTTGCCATCGAGTCCGGCGTGAACTGGTTGAACTTGCTGTCGCCGATATTGATGACACTCCTGCCCGTGGTGGGGACCACCGCATTTCTATTAATGTGCTCGGACAAACTAAGACGACAGCTGGAGATCGCAGCCGCGACGGACTACCTGACCGGGCTGCCAAATCGCCGCATGCTGGCTCTTCTCAGCACCAGGGGCTTCGAACAGGCAACGAAGCAGAGGGGCGATTTTGCCGTGGCAGTTCTGGATATCGACAATTTCAAAGCAATTAACGATACGCATGGCCATGATGCGGGTGATATGGTGCTGGTCGGCGTTGTGGATCAATTTCGAAGCCACGCTGACAAGGTTGATATGATTGCGCGCACCGGCGGCGAGGAATTCACCGTCCTGTTCAGCGGAGTTCCTCCAAACAGGGTCGCTGAAACTATAGAAGCCGTACGATCTGCAGTGGAAGCAGCCGCGATCTACGCCGGAAACATCAGGATACCCGTCACTATTTCGGCAGGTATCGCCATGTATAATCCCGACGACGCGATGTTCGAGGATATGCTGCGCCGGGCGGACCAGGCGCTATATTCCGCGAAAATGGCCGGGCGCAATCGCGTTGAGTTTCCGATGTCAAACGTCAGACCGGTAGAGCCTGGCTGCATAGCTGACGATAGGCAACATTTAGGCGCTTAGTCGCTGGCGATCGGACACGCATTTTAATTTCAGCGTGCTTTCGAGAGATCGAGATCGCCGTCAGCATGCATGCATGCGACGCTGTAGTACGATAGGCGTTTCCGCACAGTCATTCCCCTCCCCGTTCGCAAAGGCCGGATGCAAGGATGACTTGAGCGGCTGCTTGCCGTCTGGCCTATCGACTATCGCCATGACACTTCTGCGCGCGTCCTTGCGATAGCCGTGCCGTCGTTGCAGTAAGCAAACCGTCTGTCGGAGAAAGCAGCACTCACACGCGGTGTCCCCCGCCAGCACGCATCTGGCCCGCTGCGGCAATCTGGTCCATGGGACCAGGACGTCCGAGCAGGAAGCCCTGAGCCTCATCGCAGCCTTCGCTCGAGAGCATGGAAAGCTGGTCCTGGGTCTCGATCCCTTCGGCTAGAACCGGAATGCCGAGACTCTTGCCTAGCGCCAATATTGCCCGGATGATGGCGATGCTTTGCGGTGTCGGTGTCGTCTCGGCAAGGAACGAGCGGTCGATCTTGATACGGTCGAACGGGAAGGAGCGGAGAGTATCGAGAGAGGAATAGCCGGTCCCGAAATCGTCAAGCGCGATGCTCACGCCGAGAGCCTTGATCTGGCGCACCGTATGCAAGGCTCGCGTCTTGTCGGCATAGATTGTCGTCTCGGTCAGTTCGAGTTCCAATCGCTCCGGCGGGAGTCCGCTCTCCATCAGCGCCTCCATGATAAGCCGCGGCAGATCGGCATGCCCGAACTGAACGGCCGACAGATTCACGGCGACCTTGTGCGGCGGGTCCCAGGTTGCGGCCGTGGCGCATGCGGTTCGCAAAACCCATTCGCCGATCGGCAGGATCAATCCGTTTTCCTCTGCTAGCGGAATAAACTCGGCCGGTGAAACCGGACCGAGCCGCGGATGGTTCCAG
Organism: Rhizobium sp. SYY.PMSO; assembly: GCF_046840415.1. Lineage (NCBI taxonomy): Bacteria > Pseudomonadati > Pseudomonadota > Alphaproteobacteria > Hyphomicrobiales > Rhizobiaceae > Rhizobium > Rhizobium sp. SYY.PMSO. Next base: position 638,498 of record NZ_CP177351.1, on the reverse strand, counting down.
CGCAGCAATGCCTCGTAACCCTGGACCTCGCCGGTCGAGACCGAGGTCTGCACCTGGTAATGGATGGAAAGCTGGTTTCCGGCCAGCGCTTCGCGCAGATCGGCGGCGAGACTGCGCCGCGCACGTACCGTTTCATCCATAGACGGCTCATAGAAGCATGCCGATCCTCCGGCCGTGGACTTCGCCCGATACATGGCGAGATCGGCATTGTTGACAAGCGTCGTCTTGTCGGCCGCATCGTCGGGAAAGATCGCTACGCCGAAGCTCGCACCCGGCATGATCGCGTAATCCTCGATGTGAATGGGCTGGAAGCAGGCAGATTCGAGTCGAGACAGGAATTCGGAAAGACCGTCCGCATTGTCCATCCGATAAAGGGCCGCGAACTCATCTCCGCCTGTCCGAGCGACAAACTCTCCTTCGGTTTCGCGCAAGGCGCCCTTCATGCGCCGCCCGAGGATACGCAATACCTCGTCGCCGGCACTATGGCCGCGCAGGTCGTTGATCTCCTTGAAACGGTTGAGGTCGATGCCGACCAGCGCGAGCCTGCCTCCCTGACTTTTCGCGAGATCGAACTCGTGGTCAAGACGCTCGCCGAAATTGGCCCGGTTCGGCAGGCCGGTGAGCGGGTCGTTTAGCGCCATCACGCGAAGACGCTCGATGGTTTCGGCACGGCTGCTGTCGTCGATGAGGTAGCTGACCATACCGGCCACGACAATAACGAAAGCCATGCCCGCAACGGCCAGAGCAAGAGCGTGCAGCGCTTCAGGATTTGTAAAGGAACCCTCGATCAACGCCGGTTCCACGCGGAAAGCCGTCATGCCGGTGAAATGTAGTGCGACAATCGCAAACGCCAGGATACCGGCCATGACGTTGGCGGCGTACCGACCGGATCGCATGGCCATGTGCAGCGCTGCCGCAGCCAAGACGACCGAGAGCACGATCGACGCGATCAGATACCTCATGTCCCACGATACGATACCCTGCACTCGATAGGCCATCATGCCGGTATAGTGCATCGCCGCGATCGCCAGACCGACGACCGCACCGCCAAGGGCCGGCATGAAACGAGCAACACGGCTTCCGGCAATGGCGAAACCGGCCGTGGCGCCAATGACGGCGGTGAGCAGGGAAACGACCGTCAGGACGGGATCGAATCCTATCGGCGTTCCGGGGTCGAAGCCAAGCATGGCGACGAAATGAGTGCACCAGATAGCAACCCCGGCGGCAAGCGCCGTCAGGATGTGCCAGCCTATCCGCTGCGCGCCTGTCGTGCTGAACGTTCGCTGATAAAGGCGAGCCGTGACCCACGAGCCCGCGGCGCAGAGAACGGCAGCCATGCCCACGAGCCAGATATTGTGTTCGTTGATGATGCAGCCAAGCACCGTCATCATGAAAGAGGTCCCTTTAAGTTCTCAGACGCACCAGACGCAACCACCGATCTCGTTCGGTTAGACCCGAAGGCGTTAATGATTTCCCGTAGGAGATCAACTCCCCGATCGCAAGGCGAAACGAATTTCTTGACGATGCTCCGCCCCAAAGACGCCTTCTCGTCACACATTCGGGCAAATCGACACCATTTCCATGCTACCGACATATTCGGAGTTTTCCTCGATTTGTATGTTTAACGAGCCGCTGGCGAGGATGCCGGGAAAAGCGAGCATGCGCGCGAAATCGCAATGGCGTCCGGTCCGGGATCAAAGTTCAAAATCGTCTCCCCGGCGATATAGGCCGGATGCAGGCTTGCACCCATCTCCGTCACAGATCGGATGCACCAGATGGTCAAGGTCAGGGATTTCATAGGCTCTGTTACCTGGCGGTTTTAGGCGGCTGCGATCCTGGTTGTCACCTTGTTTAACTCCGCTACGGCGGCGGCATCTTTGGCACTCGGCTCGGGCCGACCAAAGAAATAGCCCTGAACCTCCGTACACCCTTCGTCGATGACTCGCTGCAGATGGGCCTCGGTTTCAACCCCTTCGGCTACCGTGGTCACGCCCAGCCGTTTTCCGAGGTCGGCAATGGCGCTTACGACGGCAGCCGATTCCGGTCGCTCGACGGCATCCTTCACGAAAGACCCGTCGATCTTGATCTTATCGAAAGGAAACGCACGGAGATGGGTGAGCGAGGAATAACCGGTTCCGAAGTCGTCAAGCGCCACACGTACACCCATATCGCGAATGAGGCGCAGGTCTCCGATCCCGCTATGTTCGTCTTCGAGCATGGCGGTTTCGGTAACTTCGATTTCGAGGCGGTTCGGGGGCAAACCGGTACGCGTCAGGGCCTCCAGAACGACAGGCACGAGTGTCCCTTTGCCAAGCTGTGCAGCCGATATGTTGACGGCCACGCACGCGCCGTCTTCCCATTGGGCGGCTTCGCGGCAGGCCGTGTTCAGTACGAACTCCCCGAGCTGTTCTATCAAACCGCCTTGCTCGGCAACTGGAATAAACTCGCCTGGAGAAATCCATCCGTGTTGCGGATGGTGCCAACGGATCAGCGCCTCGCGGGCGGTAACCTTTCCGCTGCGAACATCAACGATCGGCTGGTAGAAGACGAATAATCCTTTTCGCGTCTGGAGCGAAGTCCGCAGCTTGGCTTGCATGCGTACTCGTTCCTGGATCTTGCTTTCCATGTCGTCGGAGAAAAGCCTATATGTTCCTTTGCCCGCAGCCTTGGCGGCATAGAGCGCTATATCGGCACGAGCCAACAATGCCTCGCCGGTGTTGCCATGCATCGGAGCGAGCGCGATACCGATCGAAGCGCCGATTTGAATCTGCCTGTTATGGTCAAGTGTGTAGGGCGATGACAGCGCATCGATGATCCGCGCTGCGAGATTTTCCAGTGGCGGCGTATCATCGCACTGAATCAGTGCTGCAAATTCATCGCCGCCAAGCCGGCCGATCATCATGGCCGGATCGTTGCAGACGATGCGTAACCGATCGGCGACTTGCTGCAGCAATTGGTCGCCGACACGATGTCCTCTGGTGTCGTTCACCAGCTTGAACCCGTCGAGATCGATAAACAGAAGGCCAGGTCCATTTCCCGGTGCGGCGAGGTTCGCCTCCATTTGCTCGCTGAAAGTGATACGGTTGGCGAGGCCGGTCAGTGTGTCATAATGAGCAAGCTGCCGAATGCGTCTTTCGGCCTCCACTTCCTTGGTGACGATCGCCCAGGTGAGCATGGGTCCAAGATAGCTGCCATCATCGGCCATGATGGCGGAAACCTTTAGATCCAGTACTTCCGACCCGAGATTGATGCGAGCGTTGTGCGGGAGGTTGGCGGGATTGGCCAGCAACCTGCGCTGGTGCGCAGGATGTTTATGGAAAACGTCGATGGACGTGCCGAGCAAAGCGTCCGCCTTGATCGGTAGCAGATGCTCGATCAGGCAAATCAAACGTTTCGAGGTTTCATTGGCATAATTGATGTTCAGCGTATCCGGTTCAACGGTCATCACGGCGACAGGCATGTCATCGATCATCCGCAGCAAACGGGTTTGCGCCTCTTCCCTCCGGCGTGCCTCGGTCTGTGCGTTGATCATCCGCGCGAAGTCGCGATAATTGATGTTGATGATCACCAGCATGCCTATTGAAACAAAGGCAATGTTGACTGCGGTCGCGATGAAGGTCGGCTGCCCGGTTGCTGCGAAGAACGCGATGAATGCTCCGTTAACGAGCATGGCCACGATCAGGGCGGCCGAACGCAGGTGCATCAGGCTGAAGATGCAGGAAATTACCGTGATGGCCATGTAAAAGGCCAGATGTGACCGGGTGTAAGCGTCTCCATAAGGAAAGAGCAGGAACGACCAGGCGGTGAAGGACAGGGCGATGCCGAAGGCAAGATAGTTGACTTGCCGGAGAGCCCGCAGCGCGCCCTCCGCCGTCGGACTGGTGCGGCGAGACTTCCACCAGTGCAGAACTCTCACGGCGCATACAAGCGTAAGCACGCCGGGAATTCCTCCCGTCAGCCAGAGAGGCGCGACCGGCAAATGGGTAAGAGCCACTGCCCAGGTGCTCGACAGGAGAATAAGATACATTAGCGGCATCTGCCGCGAAAACGCACGATATTGCGCCTTGAGCAACTCCGGATTGTCGACTGGGATCGACATGAACCCCTGGACCCGCTGTATCACCTGCTTCATTAATACATTGCCTCCTCACTTCCCGGACGCGGCGCAAAACCATATCCAATATTACTCTGGGAAACTCAGCCGTTTGCCGCGATCGTTAATCAAACCATTCCGGAGGCGCTCCCGAGCGAGAACCCCGGCATTATCCCGCCAGCCTGCGCGGCATGAGGGACATCGGGCTTGTGACGGACGCCAGATCCTTTACTCTGCTTCGGCTATTCTCCTCGGCGACACGGAACTGCCCCAGGAGGGTGAAGAGAGCGTCGGCCTCGCGTGCCAGGCTATGACTCGCGGCGGTGGATTCTTCGACCATCGCGGCATTCTGCTGCGTCCCCTGGTCGATGCTGTTAACAGCGGTGTTGATCTCCTTCAGACCGGTCGCCTGCTCCCGGGATGCATCCACGATCGCCACCACATTGAGGCTGATGTTCTGAACTTGCCGGACGATCTCCTGCAGAGCATCTCCCGTTTGCACGACGAGCGAGACTCCGGATTTCACCTGCTCGCTGGAAGTATTGATGAGCGCCTTTATTTCCTTGGCCGCCTTTGCCGAGCGTTGCGCGAGTTCACGAACCTCTTGCGCTACGACGGCAAACCCTTTTCCGGCCTCGCCGGCGCGAGCGGCTTCGACGCCGGCGTTAAGCGCCAGGAGATTCGTCTGGAAGGCGATGTCATCGATTACGCCGATAATGTTGGAAATCTCGTTTGACGATCCTTCGATCGCGCTCATCGCCGTAATTGCGGTGCGGACGATCTCTCCGGACTTCTCAGCGTCCTGTCGCGTAGTCGCAACAAGCTTGCCCGCTTCAGCAGCGCGACGGCTGGAATCTGTGACCGTCGTCGTGATTTCCTCCAGAGCGGCCGCTGTCTGCTCGACCGAAGACGCCTGCTGTTCAGTTCGCTTCGACAGATCGTCAGCAGCGGAACGAATCTGATTGGAGCCGGCAGCGATCACCTGTGCATTTTCACCGACCGCGCGCATTGCAGCGCACAGCTTTTCCGACGCCCCGTTGAAATCGGTACGTAATTGTTCGAGGGATGGAATGAATGGGTTTGAAAGAGTCAAAGTCAGATCGCCATTCGCGAGGCTTTTCAGCGCGCCGGCAAGCGATTCGACATTTTCGACACGGCTGGTGACGTCGGTCGCGAATTTCACGACCTTGAACACGCTGCCATTCATGTCGAAAATTGGATTGTAGGAGGCTTGAATATAAACTCGCCGGCCACCCTTGCCGATGCGCATGAATTCTTCCGCAACGAATTCGCCGCCACGCAGGCGTTCCCAGAACTGTTTGTACTGGGGACTCTGCGCATAGGCCGCCTCGCAGAACATCGAATGATGCCGCCCCTCGATTTCCGAAATCTGGTAGCCGAGAGTGGAAAGAAAATTCTGATTTGCGGTGATGATATCGCCCGTCGGCGTGAATTCGATGACCGCCTGTGCCCGCGACAAGGCATCCAATTTACCCACGTCCTCTGCGCTCCTTAGCTTCTGCGCAGTGATATCGGTGGCAAACTTGACGATCTTGTAAGGCTTGCCGCGGCGAAACACCGGGTTGTAGGACGCCTCAATCCAGACTTCCTTGCCACCCTTGCCGATACGTTTGTATTGTCGCCGGTCGAATTCGCCACGAGCAAGTTTCGCCCAGAATGCGCGATAATGTTCTGAGCCGGCCTCCGCAGGATCGACAAACATTCGATGATGCTGCCCGATGATCTCAGAAGGAGCATAACCCAAGGCATGACAAAAATTTTCATTTGCTTTGAGTATCTTGCCATCGAGATCGAATTCGATGATCGCCTGGGACTTCTGCATTGCGGCAAGTACGGCCGCTGCATCGGAAGCATAGCCGAAAACTAGAGATTTCATGATCCCTCCTCACAGTCGTTAATAGAATTTGAAAATGCTCATTGGTCTGCGCTCCGCGCCTCATGGGCCGGGAGGAGCGCTGGAAAGAAATTCAACAGGTGCGTGCGATGCAGTCGAGCCGTCGCTTACGCACAGCGTTCGGGCAGATTGATCAACCAGAATATCAGTCGGTTCGGAGCGTGAAACTCAAGCCTGGCATGCGTTCTTTGTTCTTTGAACGCAACCGCTTGCTAGGATCGGAAACCGGCAAGATTATTCTCAAGGGACGCATTCGACGGCTCGCAATTCGGCTTTGACTTTTGTTCCAAACCCGCCCTCATGTCGGTTTCGATAATGACCTTATCATCTGGCTATTTTAAGCTAGCAGACAGATATTGACGATCATCATACAAGTTAACCCTCCGCGAGAGAATCAAGGAAGAAAATTGCAGAATTTTCTATCAAAAAACATGCAGAAGCTCGGCTGCAGGAAATAAATTGATTAGATTTTCATCGTCTTGTTTCGATTTAAGCTTGAGGTTCGTTTTCGATCGCTAAAGTTACGCCTATCGATCCGGAAGAATACGACATAACAATACCATGACGATTGAGTACCGCGAGTATCGCCGAGACGGTCACTTCCTTCATGTGCTCGTCGGTGGTTTCATAACGCCTTATCGTCGCCGGAGAGACACCGGCTTCATGGGCAAGTCTGTCTGCCGACCAACCAAGCATCGCTCGCGCGGCTCGTAACTGCTGGGGTTTCAGAGCAGCGATGTGATCCAACCGGGGTTCCGCGCACTCAACGCGCCATATTTCCTGGATGCCTCCAAGCCACTCGATGATCGCTCCATTCTCTTGCCGGACGGGCATGCATCGCGCCAGTACCCGTTTGTACATACCGTCTGCGTAGCGTAAACGATGATAGCTCTCAAAGGCGACTTCTTCACGCAGACAAATCGACCATTTTTCAAGAACGCGGTCGCGGTCGTCGGGATGTATCACGGTCTCCCAGCCGACGTTTTCGGCTTCGTCCGGATCCTGGCCTGTGATGGCCTGCCATCCCCTGCGATCGATAATGGTGCCGGCGAGATCCATTGACCAAAAGATTTCGCGCGTCATGTCGAGAAAGGTGGTGAGCCTTGCACGCTCCCTATAGACTGCAGCCCGCGCTTCGCGATCGCTGGACAAGCCTTGAATAAGACCGACAAGGCGACCGTTCACGGCGGAATGCTCCGCGGCGATCCGGACCCAGCGAGGGGGATGGTTTCGCTGTACCAAACGGACTTCTCTCGACACGGATTCCCCCATTGTCGCGATTGAGAAGAGGGCGCGAAAGTTCTCGCGGTCGTCGGGATGCAATAACGAAATCCAACGCTGGAGATTTATCGCTTCCCCACGAGGAAGACCCGTCAGCCTGGAAAAGCCGTCGGTACCGCGGATCTCTCCGCCCCTTATGTCCGCATTCCAAAAGCCGATATCGATGAACTGTTCGGCGAGTTCGACATAGTGCCGGGACGAAACGAAGTTCGGCTGTCTATTGGGCATGCCATATTCCGGTCAGCAGGAGTGACCAGTTGCAAAAGCGAGCAATAGATTCGTCGAGCCATCGCGTTGCACCGTCTGGTCAAGAGAGATTGCTCACCCGCCTAACATGGAAATCTGGATCGAGCATATCAGGTATTCACCTGATAGAAGTCCGCTTTATGAAATAACCCCGTCCCTCCCCCCTGGAAACCTTCAACGCAACCCGGGTCACGGTGAAATCAATCTTCTCCTGATCGCGCAGCGGACAAGCTCGGCAACCGTGTGCACCTCCAGCTTTCTCATTGCCGCCATTCGATGTGAATCGACAGTCTTGATGCTGACATTTAACCGAGCGGCAATATGCCGGTTTGTTGCACCCTCCGAGACAAGTTTTACAATTTCAAGCTCTCGCGGCGTCAAGACCGACCGCGAAGAGCCATCAGAGACGAGCGGCGGCGAATTAAACGGATATGGACCAATCGTGTGGCTCACATATGTCCGCCCCTCGACCACGGTCTCGATGGCGGTTAACAGCGCGATATCTTCGTCGTTTTTTGATACCCAGCCACGCGCTCCGGCCTCCAGCAGATCCATCACGAGTTCATCTTGATTATGCATCGTATAAATCAATATGCCCAAGCGCGGAAATTCCCGGGAAAGGAGCCGCGTTACTTCCAATCCATTACGCAGAGGAAGGGAAAAATCGAGGATAACGACATCGGGATTATGCTCTCGGGCAAGATTGACCACGGCCTCACCATCTTTAGCTTCGGCACAAATGTACCATTCCGGTCGCACCGCAAAGCATGTCCTTATGCCTGCGCGTATCAGCGGATGATCATCAGCGATCAATATGGAAAGGCGGCCGGTGGTTTCAGCCATGACGATTGTCTCTGTTCTGGGGCGTGGACTTCCGTTCAGGGTTCATTCCCCCGGCTCGATGCGAATTCGATACATCGACGAGCGCGTCTGCTCCCATCTCCAACGGTAGCCGAAGCCTAACGACGGTGCCCCGATTTTCCTTGCTGAAAATCTCCACACGGCCGCTGCACTGGCGGACGAAATCCAGCACTTGGCTCAAACCCACACCATTGCCAAGACCTGGCTCCTTCGTCGTGAAGAACGGATCGAAAGCTCGGTGCCTGACATCGTCGGCCATACCGGCGCCGTCGTCGCTTACATGGATATCCACCCAACGCGAAACGCCATTTCCACCGTCTTCCTGCGCGATACGGACATCGATACATACCGTTCCGCCGAACGGCATCGCATCGCGCGCGTTCAAGACCAGATTGACAATGGCGGATTGGAACTGCTTCTTATCGACAAGGCAGATGGCCGCATCCTCCGTTAAAGTGGTCGTAACCTTGGTGAGCGGCCCTGCGGCTTGCGTCAGGATAGGCAAAGCTTCTGAAATGAGCTGATTGAGGTCGAATGCTTCAAGGCGCGTCTCCGTGTTCCACGCATGAGAGAGTAGCTGGTTGACCATTTCCCTCCCGGCCACAAGGGATTGGTCGATCTCGTCAAGTACGCCGAGCGCGTCACGCCTGTCTGTCACCATCGGTCGCAGGACCGAGACGCCCGAGCGAACAATCCGCATGAGATTGCCGATATCATGCGCGATGCCACCGGCAAACCGCCCTATCGCTTCCAGCCTCTGGGCACGCTCCAGACGCAGGCGAGCCAATTCCTCACGATACCTGCTACGGCGCGACAACCATTCCAGCGCAAGGAGCAACAGCAGCAGGATTGTGGCGCCTATGATCCCCACGGTCGCATGAGTCCGCCAGGCACTCATCACCTCAGTCTCGTTCAGCGTCATCATAACCACGACCGGAAGAGAATCCAGATGTTGGTAGCCGATGACCCTGTGGATACCGTCGATCGGGCTTTCACCCCAGTAGACCCCATGACTATCGCGCGTGAGCAGGCTGCGGAATGGCTCTGCGGCGGCAAAAGAAGTTCCCATCGCCCGATCGTCTTCCGGAGAGCGGGCAAGCAGCGTCCCATCCTCCAGCAAGAGAAGGATCGTGCCGTCGCCCATCCATAATTGCCGATAGAAGCGCTCGAAATACAGCGGCTCCACGGCAGCGACGACGATGCCGCGGAAATCGCCGTTCGCCGCGTTTATTCTTCTGCTCATACTGATGAACCAGACGCCCACGGAACGGCTTTTCAATGGACCGCTGATATGCATCTGAACCGACGCATCCAGTTTATGCACGCGATAATACTCCCGGTCGGCAAGGCTAACTCTTGGCGTCGACGGATAATCGGTATCGTGAGAGATATATCCATCGGCCCCAATCACGAACAAAGCGCGGACGTAGGGGAGTGTCGCCAGGCGTTTATGCAGTTCGTTGCGAAACGTGGAATCGTTGTCGGCGAGGCTCGGATTGCTGGAAATCTCGCCTGCGATGCCCTGCAAGTTCAGATCAATCGACTGAATAGTCCGAGCGATTTGCTCGGACATGACATGAACGAGGTTGAAGACCGTGTTTTCCGCCTCCACGCGTGCTGCAGAATGACTGCGCCATAACTCATAGGAAAGCAGCGATATAATACATAGACCGAGGATGATCGGCCGTATCGATTGGAATAATTGACGACGGATTTCAAACCAGATCTGCATGTTGCGCGGGCACCGTTGATCAATCTATTCAGAGAACTTTGCTCATAAAGCCAAAACAATGGCCGACGCTATGATCGCCATCAATATAGACACAATCGAGGGCAAACGCATTTTTGACGGCGCCTGCTTCTCGAATGCATTACTTGGAATGTGCAACTGGATGGCGATGAATTGCTTCAATGCGGCCAACATATGCCGTTTGCTCAAAACGGCGACGCCTTCAAATGGAAGACATGCAATAAATACATATCGAAATGGGCGCCCAAGCATGCGAACCGCATGGCCTGAAGCATGAAGGCGCCATATAAAAACGCCCGCAACATGAGCGGGCGTTACATGGCTTTATCGGATATCGGTTCCGCGCGACTAGCGAGCGATCGATGCACGGGCAATACGGCGAATATCGGACCGGTCGATGCCAAGGTCCTGCAATTCACGACCAGACATGCGGCTAAGCTCGGCCACGGTTTGATGAAATTTGCGCCAATTGTTGAAGGAGCGTGCTACGTTCATAATAATTCTCTTTTCCGAGGTTGGCTGACGTCAGCAACCTTTCTCGGCCCCGGCGTCGTTTCGATGATCGGAATATAGGCATTTCAATCGATTTAAAACAGCGCTAATATCTCACATCACCTATGCATTGAATGCAAGACCGAAGACATATCCGAGCCGCCAGTGGCATAAATAACGGCATTATGAGAAATTTGCCTTCAATATCCCTCTACGCTCGCATCATTAAAATCGCGAGCCGCTTGCGGAAAAGTTCCACATAGGGAGAGGTCGGGATAATCGGGAAAGTAAAAATTCAATCATTTTGAGTGGCCCAATTTTGGGCGAGTATCATTTTGATTAAAATTTGTATGTTTTGGGCGGTTGAATCCTGCGTAGCGGAAGGCTCCCATTGGGCAATAAGCAACATCTGCCTCATAGATTTAACGAACCAAGTCCGCGAAAATTATTATCAAAATCGCCATTCCATAGGATTTGGAATGTTGGCCGGAGCTCAATGGCAGACAGCTCGAGCAGTGCGCCGAACAACGCCGCAACTATGGGAGCAGAGCATTGGATGAGAAACAGGCAGAGCTTGCCGCCGCACTCTTGACGGCAATGGCAAATCCGATCCGACTCGAGACGCTTGCTTTGCTGCTGGAAGGAGAAGCTTCCGTTAGCAGAATTATTACTCATATCGGAATGAGCCAATCGGCAGTATCGCAGCACTTGGCAAAATTGCGAAGGGAACGCCTGGTCAGGACACGAAGGGATGCTCAAACAATCTATTACTCCTTGAGCTCTTCAGCCGTGCGCACTCTCCTCCAAGTTCTGGATACTATCGATCCCAGCTCGTCAAAATAACATGTCCCGTTGCCTCTGTCGCATTTGTCACACCTCAAGACCCTCTTGCGTAATTTCAAATCCTATGGATCAATTTGCGGTGTATGGCTTTTCCATCCAGGTTCATAGTGGCTGTGAATTGGGGAGCTGATGATACACAAAGCCTACTTCCCTATAACCTATATCGATGTGCCGGCAAGCGAACCGCATCCGGCCAATACATACTATCGCGTGTCAATGGGCATCGAGCATTGGGATAACGAAGAGCCGCGCTACGTCTATAAGATACAGATGGTCTTTAATGGTGTGGTAGTCTGCGATACATCGCCATTTTACCCACAGGGTAGTGGAGATTTTTCCAGAATCATCGATGCGATCAGTACCATCCGGAAGGGTGGAGGCAGAAACGGCCGAGGAATGATGACCGCAACCGGTGATCAGCCGGGTATGCTGTTGCAGGAAATGGAGCAGATGCTCAAGATGTATTCGATCTGAAATATGATCACTTTGACATAGTAGCTTAATCCCGGGATGTGATGGCGGATTATTGTTGCAGCAAGAGGTGCACCGGCACACCCTCGATCCGAAGAGTTCAGTGACGCTGGGCAGCCGTAGGCCTATATCGCGCAATATGGCCTTCCAACGCCCCCCTGATAGGATTGCACAATAGCCACTCGTGCACCGAAGATATCGACAACGCTCTCTGTGCCGGCCTTGGGTTGTCATCCTTCCTGGAGAGCCGCTTCTTCAGAAAATTCGCCATTATGTGTTTCCTCTCATTTCGCTCTCGAACGAATTAGCCTGAAACACAGCGAAGTGCTTTGCATCTGTCCGCCGGCGCGTTCGACAGAATGGCAGCATCATGGATTGGGCCGAACCATGCATGAAATGAAGTTCGCTCGCGTATGATATCGCTGCGCATCATCTCGACAAGACGGTCAGCCGCTTCTCATGCTGGAACTCGGACCCCCGTATTTTCAAATCCTTTTGATTGGAGATAATATTTGAAGCAATATTCATAGTTGCGTGGTCATTCCTAACATGGAAGCACGATTACACTGAACGGGGGCGCGTTCTGGCATGGATACAACAGAGACGGAGCAACTATCGCGCGTGGTCGGCGCCTTCTATGATGCGGCCCTTGATCCGGACAGCTGGCCGAATGCCCTGGAGATGACCTGCTCCTTCCTTGATGCTGCGGCAGCCAATATGGCTTGGCAGGATCCGGTAACGCAATCGGCAATGGTTTTGCATAGTTATGGGGAAGACCCCAAAGCTCAAAGGGAATATCGGGAACGTTACGTTCATCTGAATCCTCTCTTCCCCGCCGCCATATTCCTTGAGCCGGGTGCCATTTTCAGCTGCATTGACTTCATGCCGCATGAAGAGTTCCAGCAGACGCGCTTTTTCAAGGAATGGGTTTCGCCGCAGGGCTTTATCGATTTCGCCGCCACCAATATTTATCGATATCCGACAAGCTCATCGTTCTTTGCTGTTCGCCGCAGCCGCGCGCAAGGTTATACCGATCAAGAAGTCCGTCGAAAGATGGCACTGATCGTGCCTCATGTAAGACGCGCTGCGATGATCGGGCGCGAGATCGATACGCAGCGCGCCAGCACCGCGAAGCTTGATGCCCTGCTTGGAGCGGTTTCAGCCGGCGCATTTCTCGTCGATCCGGCGGGCCGCCTCGACTTCATCAACGAAATGGGACGCAAGTTTCTTGATGCGAGGGAAATCGTGAGGGAACAGGACGGCATCCTGAAAGCCTGCGATCCGGCGACCGACCGCTTGCTTCAAGCGGCACTGCTTGCAGCAAGCACTCGGAACGACCTGGCGCTCGGCGATGCGCGGCCATCGATCGTGCTGACAAATACGACCGGGGTGCGTTTCCTGGCCCATGTGCTGCCATTGGCGTCCGGTGCGCGCCAGAAAGCAAGTCTGGGCTTTTCGGCCAGCGCTGCAGTTTTCATCCGCCGGGCCGAGATTCCGATCATATCGGGTATCGAAGTCGTCGCGAAGCTCCACCGTTTGTCGCCAGCCGAGATCAGGATCCTGCAAGCGGCGATGACGATGGGTAGCGCAAGCGAAATAGCAGCCGCCCTCGGCATCACGGTGCCCACCGTCAAAAGCCATTTCGCCTCGCTCTTCCGCAAGACAGGCACACGGCGCCGCTCCGATCTCATCAAGGAGGTCGCAGCGCATGGCAGCCCGCTTTTCCCGCAATGAGGGGGCGATCGCATCCATCGGACGATGAGCAATCCGAAGCCACGCCTGGACGGGTTTAGACAAAAAGCCGCGCCGACAAAGCCAAACCAACCCATCGCCAGAAGAAGAAGGGGCTCGGCAAAAGGTTGGGCGCCAGGAAGGCAGATGCTCGCGCGTTACGCTTCGGGCAAATTGCCAGGACCTAAAGTCGCGGAAAATCCTGGAGAGAGAATAATTGATGCCCTAAGGTCGATGATTATATCGATCTACGATGTCTCGCATGGCATTCCTGTGCCACAAAATAGGGAACCCGGCCATATGCGGCGGTATTACGGTGTAAGTTTGGCGATCAGCGTCATTACGCTGCTGGTTTGGATGGTCTACTGGATGAGCTATCATGCGCCGACCGCGGCCGATGGCAATGGGCCGGACGGTTTCGGCCTGCTGTTACTCCTAGCCTTCTGCCTCGTCATGTTGCTGCTTGCCCATTCTGCCATATTGGCGTTGGTGGTGCGCAAGCATCGCGCCGCAACCATTTTCGGCGGCCGCTGGGGATTGCCGATCCACCTGGGGTTGGCGGTATTGGGGGTGCTCTGGCTGATGTTCGGCGTAGGCATGCTTGCGGAGTAAACACGATACCCATGAGCCGGAAGCCATCGAACAGCCGCGCTCCTAAATTCGGGGGCTCTCGTGTCGCAGGTCTTGGTCGCAAGCGATGAAAATCTTGCGACACTATCTGCGACAGTCAGCGCGTGACATGAAAATGGCCGGCGTGTTCTGCAGACACTATCGGTTAAGATTGCTTGTCTAGCGGCCTCGGCCTCATTCAGTTGCCGGTGATAACAAGCGACCGCAGCGAGATCGACTTTCGGTATGAACCGATTGCGGCCCCGAGCTAATGAAAATTCCGGCTCTTCACCTTCATCGTGTCGATATGAAGATTTGAAACTTATGCCGAATCCGTTCCCTAAAGCTCGAGACAGGAAAAATTACAAATCTATCTCTCACCAACTGAAACGAGGACCGAAAGAGCCATAAGACCCCGATGCAGACCCGCTTGGTGCTAATTCATTATCCCGTTGGACTCTCTCTGCCCACCGACGACGGTCGGCCGCTTTATCTTTGGCGTCGGCGGGATCAGTCGATTTGCTCTCGGTGACGGGACGAGATTGACCGCCGGCGCCGCCGACCGTCGAGCAGGAAACGAAGAAGACGGCGGGAAAGATAATCAGAACTCCTGTGGCAGCTGCCCTCGTGACCCCGTGGTAGATCGCCTGCATAGACATCCGTGATGCTCTCGTTGACCATTTGTAATAGCGAGAGATATTATTCAATTTCGCACCAGGTGAAAACCGCAGGCTATTCAGATGTCCGTTTGATGATCAGTACCGGTCTCCGGCCTCACGTTGCCACTCGCCATATCGTACGTTGTATATCACAAGCAATATTGCAGCCTCGGGCCGTAAGTGGCCGAGTTCACTGAAAATTGCGGATTCGAACCTGAGTCTGCATTTTCATTAGAAACGGTCGAGTTTTCAAAAATACACGGGTCCGGAACTTGAAGCGAAATTTCCAAACGCTAAGAAATTGCCGCGGCGCCCAGGTGTTCTCCGAAGTGCTGCTGAAACAAATATTTCTCCTGATGACCCGGCCAGAACTCGCAATTCAGAAAAGTCGGCGTCTGAAACGGTTGCCGCCGCCTTGTCCCTATGCCGACAATTCGTCCTCTTCTGTCTTAGTAACGATATCGACTTCGCTCTATTCTTTGGCTGTTCATTATGGGGTGATCCGCCCTTCCGGGGACGTCGAGTATGATAATCCGTCATCGAAGGAAGAGGAACCAATCCATAGTTAGCACATTGCCTTTCCGACCAAAGCCCATCTGCCAGCCCGAACGAGGCTCTTCAACGAGTTTCTCGTTCGTCATTTCAGGGACCGTAAATTACGGGGAGGACCAGCATTCGCTGGCCGGTATTGCCCGTCCCGGCCCTCTCAACCTCGCGGATCGCGCCAACGGCCGCTCTGCCCTTGCCGCACAAACTAGCGGTCGCCGGCCAGTTCCGCAGGGTGCCGGTCGAATAATCTTCAAAAGTGTCGACACATTAGTGGACAGATTGAAGGGCGTCATCTTATAGTGCTTCTAACACCACTAGGGGAATGAGATGGACACCTTTGATGTTGTCGTTATCGGGACGGGTTCGGCGGCCTGCTCGGCGGCGCTCCGCGCTGCAAAGGGAGGCTTCAAGGTCCTGGCGATCGAGAAGAGCGACCGGCTTGGCGGAACCTCGGCCATGTCCGGCTCGGGTGTATGGATTCCGGCGAACCACATCGCAGCGGCTGCAGGCGTGGCCGACAGCAAGCAGGATGCGCTCGACTATCTTCGCGCAGTTCAGCCCACCGACTGGGCCGAGACGGAAGGCGCCCGCCATCGCGCCTTCGTCGAAAATGCCCCGGCGATGCTGAAATTTGTCTCCGACAACACGCCGATCGACTTCCGGCTCATCGACGAGCCGGACCCCTATGTCGAGGCGCCGGGAGGCAAGAAATACGGGCGCATGCTATCGCCAATGCCGCTTCGCCGCAATCTGGTCGAGAAGCAGGTCGGACGGATGCGCCGCTCCACCCTGCCGCACGTCTTCACCTATCAGGAAAACGTCAATCTCGACCTCTACCATCATCCGATCCGCGCCGGCTTCAAGATGTGGCCGAAGCTGCTTTGGCGGTGGTTGACCAATTCCGGTGCGCAAGGCACGGCGCTGATGACCGGCCTCATCAAGGGATGCCTCGATGCCGGCGTCACCTTCCGCCTGTCGACGAGGGCAGTCGGCCTTGTCCAGGACAATACCGGCCGCGTCATCGGCGTCGAGATCGACAGCAAGGGGCGGCGCGAGACCATTTCAGCTCGTCGCGGCGTGGTTGTTGCGTCAGGCGGTTTCGAATGGAACAAGGAGATGCGCGAGAAGCATTTTCCAGGCCCCTTCGACCGCATCGGCACGCCGTCCACCAACGAGGGCGACGGCCAGAAACTCGCGGCCTCGGTTGGCGCCCATCTCGACCGGATGGATCAGGCAAACGTCTATGTCTGCCTGCCGACACGTTACGAGGGCAAGCGTTACGGCCTGCCGATCAACTTCCTCTACGAGCCGCATTCGATCGTCGTCAACCGGTTCGGCAAACGCTTCGTCAGCGAGGCGCATTTCAACATCGGCGAGGCACTGGACGCGCGTAATCCGGACGGCTCGCCGGTGCATCTCCCCTGCTATCTGGTCGGCGATCATCGCTTCCTGCAATCGGCGATCACCTTCCGCTGGTACGCTTCCTATGAGCGCGACTGGGTCAAGAAGGCCGATACGATCGAGGGCCTTGCCGCCAAGCTCGGCCTGCCGGTTAAGGAGCTGAAGGAATCGATCGAGCGCTGGAACGCGCTCTGCGCCAAGGGCCGCGACGAGGACTTCCATCGCGGCGAACCGGCCTGGGAGCGCAAGAAGGATGGCGGTCAGGTGCGACTGACGCCGATCGACAAGCCGCCCTATATCGGGCTCTCCGTCAACCGCTCGATCATCGGCACCAAGGGCGGCGCGCGCACGAACGAATTTGCGCAGGTGCTGCGCGAAGACGGTTCGATCGTCTCGGGCCTCTACGCCGCCGGTCTCGCCATGGCCAATCCGATCGGCACCCGGGCCGTGGGCGCCGGAACGACCCTCGGGCCGAACCTGACCTGGGGCTACATTTCGGCCGAGACCATGCTGAAGCAGAACCAATAAGCAGCCCGCAGAGAGTGAAGACACGCCTCGCAGAAGGCGACAATCCAGAGGTTTGAAAAATGACGGACATCAAGACTTCGGACATCCCGCCCGGCGTTCACATTTCAGGCCCGGAGGCCCGCGAAAGCTACTGGCAGCCGGTTCCCGCCAACGGCCATGTCGACGTGGCGCTCGCGCCACACATCGTGCCGATGGAATCGCCCTTCGGCATGGGCACGCAATCGGTCGCGCCCGGCGGCTATGTCCGTGAACACACACATGACCGCAACGAGGAGGCCGTGTACATTATCGAGGGCCATGGCCGCGCCGTCGTCGACGGCAAGGAATTTCCGATCGGCCCCGATACGGCGATCTTCCTGCCGAAGAACACCCGTCACATGTTCATCAACGACGGCGAGACGCGCCTGCGCTGGGTCTGGCTGATCGTGCCGAACGGCCTGGAGGACTTCTTCCGCCTGATCGGTAAGCCGCGCAAGCCGGGCGATCGGGTACCATCGAACTTCCCGCGTCCGGAAAACGTCCTTGAGATCGAACGCCAGACCGTCTTCGGCTCGGACCTGAAGGACAAGTTCGATCCGCTGAAGCAGGGCAATTGAGCCATGACGGCGATCGAGCCGACAACCGTTGGATTGATCGGGTTCGGCACACTGGCCCGGCAACTCGTCGCCGCGCTCCCGGATCGGACGGACGGCCCGATCGTCCGCTGGATAGCGCTTCTGCGCGAGGGCTCGACGGCAGCGATACCATCGGACATCACGGTCGTGCGGCGACTTGAGGATATGGTCGCGACACAGCCATGCGTGGTCGTCGAGGCGGCCGGGCAGGAGAGCGTCGCTGCGTGTGTGCCAGCGCTCCTGCGATCCGGTATTTCCGTCATCGTCGCCTCCGTCGGCGCACTTGCCGACGAGACGACGGCGGCGGCCATTGCCGAGGCACGGCGCCAGTCCGGCGCCCGCCTCGTGATGTCCTCCGGTGCTATCGGTGGCCTCGACTATCTCGCTGCCGTCGCGGGCCTTGCGGATACGCGGGTCGTCTATCGGCTGAAGAAGCCGGTCGCAGCTTGGTGCGCCGAGCTCGGAGCGCTTGGCCTTGCCGAAACGACGCAAGCCGTGACCCTCTTCGAGGGAACGCCCGCTGAGGCCGCGCGACTCTACCCGAAGAACCTCAACGCTGCGTTCACTGCGATGCTGGCGGTGCAGCCGGCCCGGATCACCGTCTCCGTCGTCGCAGACCCCGGCATTACTGCCAACATCCATGAGATCGACATCGAGAGCGCTGCAGGCACGGCGAGCTTCCGCTTCGCCAATACCCCCTCTTACGACAATCCCAAGACATCCGCAGTGACGGCGCTCAGCCTGGCTGCCGCCGTGCGGAATTTTCTCGACAAGGGGGTGAAGGCCTGATGCCGTTCCACACAGCGGCCGATGGCTGCCGCGTCCACTACGAGACATTCGGCGACAAGGGTCCTCGCATCATTCTGATCCCGGGGCTCGGTGGCGATGGCCGTTTTTGGGGCGGCGTGGTCGCCGAACTCCGGAACCATTTTCGCCTTGTTGTCGTCGACCATCGCGGTGCGGGACGCAGCGATCGACCGGACGGCCCCTATTCGATCGGCCAGATCGCGTCGGACGTCGCCGACATCATTGCGGCCGAGGGCGGCAATCTTCATATCGTCGGCCATTCGACGGGCGGCGCCATCGTGCAGACCCTGGCACTCGACTACCCCGGCATAGGCCTCAGCTATACGATCAGCAGTTCCTGGGCGCGTGCGGACGAGCGCTTCAAGAGCCTCTTCATAGCCCGGGCGGAGCTTTTGGAAGGCGGCATGGCCGAGGCCTACCAGCGACTGACGCAGGTGTTCGGTTACGAAGCCGCCTATCTCGACGAACATGCCGAGCGCCTTGCGGCAGCCGTCGCCACGGCGGCGACTGCGCTGGCTCCGCTGCCGGTTACCGCCGCGCGCGTGCGCATGCTTCTCGATCACGACCGTCTGACGGATTTGCCGCGCATCGCAGCACCCGTCCATGTCATTGCTGCCGACGGCGATATCCTTACGCCACCCTACCTCTCCCATACAATCGCCGATGCCATTCCCGGCGCGGTCATGACGACGCTGACCGGCGCGCATTTTCACCCGCAGGCGCGGCCGCTTGAGTTCGCCGCCGCGACCCGCCGCTTTCTCGCGGACCTAGATCATGATCGATGATAACACCCCAGCACTGATCGACCCGCGCCTGACGCCGGGCGCCGATCTCCTGAATGCCGGACGCAGCATGGCGCGCGACTGGCGGCTTGGCAGCTGTCTTTTCCTGAGCGAGGCCGGTGTCGCCTCCGAGGCGGAGTGGAAGCGCCGGTGCGCGGCCGAAGGCCGGGTGATGCAGCACGCGCATATCGGATTTCGCGATGTCAATCGCACGATCGAGGCGATCCGGACCGTGCACGGCACCTGTGCCGGGGCTGGCGTCACCGTCGATCGCTTCGGCATCACGCTCGACTGGTCGATGGGCTATCCGGAAGCGATGCGCGCCAAGGCGTCGCGCGGCACCGGCATCGTCTTGAACGGCCCGGAGGATTTCGCCCGCATTACCAATGCGGCGCCGGCGGCGGCGCATTTCGGCGATTTCATGCTCGGCCTGCCGGGTGCAGTGGAAAACACCCGTGCGGCGATCGCCGCGGGTGCGACGGCAGTCGGCAATCTCGGCCAGTATTTTACCTTCCGCCTGCCCTATTGGGACGACGATGTCGCTACAACGGAGGCGACAGTGACCGCGCTCGGCCTGATCGCCGCTCAAGACGAGACGATCCTCGTCCATTCCAATCTAGACGATGGGTTTGCCGGCCTTTTCATCGACATGGCCTGCGCGCTCGGGATGGTGATCGTCGAGAAGCATATCGTCGAGGGACTGATCGGCGCCCGCGTCTCGCATTGCTACGGCCACCACTTCAGCGACCCCCTATCGCGTGCCGCCTTCCACGCAGCCCTGGTGCGCGTCAGCGACACACCGGGCACGATGATCTTCGGCAATACGGTCTCCTATCAGTCGACGCCGGCTGCCAACTACGCAAGCCTCGCGAGCTATCTGTTGGCCGACATCCTTGCGCTTGGCCGCTGGCCGGCCGGCCACGCCGTCAATCCGGTCCCCGTCACCGAGAACCAGCGGATCCCCGATATAGACGAGATCATCGATGCGCAGGGTTTCGCCCATCGCCTCGCATCGCATGCACCCTTCTATGAGCCCGTGATGGATTGGGGAAAGATCGAGGCTATGGCGGATGTCCTCGTCGAGGGCGGTCGCCGCTTCGCGGCTTCCGTCCTGGAAGGGCTTGCCGATCGAGACGTCGATACCAACGATCCGGCGGCGCTGATGTTGGCTATTCGCCGCATGGGCCCGAAGCGGATGGAAGCGCTTTTCGGCCCTGGTCTCGAAGGCGAACGAAGCCGCCAACCGCTCATTCATGCCGAATGGGCACGCGAACTCAATCAGAAGGCCGCCGATTGGGTCGGCCGGCAGGTGCCGCTCGAAGCTGCGCGCAAGCCGGTCGTCTGCATCGGCACGACCGATGTCCACGAACATGGCAAATATCTCGTCGAACAGGCGCTGGAAGGGCTCGGTGCCGGCATCATCGACGCCGGCGTGGCAATCGATCCGGAAACGCTTGTCATGCGGGCGAAGGAAACCGGCGCTGACATGATCGCCGTCAGCACCTACAACGGCGTGGCGCTTTCATATGCCAAGGCGGTAAAAGCAGTCATGGCGTCGCATGGCCTCGACCTTCCCGTCATGATCGGCGGGCGGCTGAACGAAATCCCGAAGGATTCGAATTCCGGCCTGCCCGTCGACGTCCGGTCCGACATTGCCGAAATCGGCTGCCGACCATGCGCCGACCTGGACGAAATGCTGGCGGCCCTGCGCGCCAGCATCGCCTCAGGCTGACGTCACCACGCCGTCATGCCGCCATCGACGGTCAGGATGGATCCGGTCGCATAGGAAGACTCGCCGCTTGCCAGCCAGAGGATCGCCTGCGCGATTTCTTCTGGCCGGGCAACGCGGTGCATCGGCGCCCTGGCATTGAGGGCGGCAACGAAGCCGTCGGGGTCTGGATGGGTTTCGAGGATCTTGTCGAAATAGCTCGACCACGTCGTCCCCGGAGCCACGGCATTCACGCGGATGTCGGCTGCCGCGTGATCGAGCGCCATGGCACGCGTCAGTGCCGCGACGGCTCCCTTCGAGGCGACATAGGCCGCCCGGTCGGCGAGCCCCACATTCGCCACGTTGGAGGCCGTGTTGACGATCGCGCCGCCGCCCGCCATCAGGGGGATCACATGCTTCGAGCAGAGAAAGACGCCCTTGACGTTGACCGCCATCAGCGCGTCCCAATCGGCGGCCTCGATCGTCAGGACCGAGCCGCGGATACCGTAGCCGGCGTTGTTGACCAGAATGTCCACCCGGCCGAACGCTGCTGCCGCCTGCGCCGCCATCGCCTTGACCGCCGTCTCGTCGGACACGTCGACCGCGGCAGCGATGCCAACGATCTGCCTGGCAACGGCCGCGGCAGCCGCGCCGTCGCGATCGGCGACGAGCGCGCGGGCACCCTCGCGCGCAAACAGCGCCGCCGTCGCGGCACCGATACCGGCAGCCGCTCCCGTGACGATCGCGGTCTTATCCTTCAAACGCATTTTTCGCTCCTTTCACAGCCTTCGAAATCTATTTTGCAGAAGCCCTTGCAAAGTGTCGACACTTTTGTATTAAATTTGGAAAGGCATTTGGAGGCTATGGTGAAGAACACACCCTCGGTTGAAGAGCACCTCGAAATCTATCGAAAGATGCTCATGGTCCGTCACTTGGAAGAAGGCCTCGGGGCGCTTCACAAGGAGGGCCGTACGCGCGGCCCGATCCACCGCTGCGACGGCCAGGAAGCGGTCGGCGTCGCTGCCACCGCCGTGCTCGAAGCGAGCGACAAGGTCGCCACGACTCACCGCGGCCACGCCGTCTACATCGGCAAGGGCATGGCGATGCGCCCCGTGATTGCGGAGATCTTCGGGCGGGCAACGGGCGCCTGCGCCGGTCGCGCCGGACACATGCTGGTCGCGGATGCGGAAAAGGGTGTCATCGGCGGCAATGCCATCGTCGGCGCCGGCATACCAGCGGCAACGGGCATGGCACTGTCGATGCAGATCATGGGCCAGGCCAACGTCGCCATGTGCATCTTCGGGGATGGCGCGGCCCAGACCGGCATTTGCCACGAGGCCATGAATATGGCCGCGCTCTGGAAGCTGCCGGTCGTCTTCGTACTGGAGCACAACCAGTTCGGCCTGACTGTCCCCTCCGACGTCCAGTCCTCAGTCGCGGATCTGTCCGTGCGCGCGACAGGCTATGGAATGCCGGCCGAGATCGTCGACGGCAACGACGCGGTTGCGGTCTACCGCGCGGTCGCGGCCATGGTCGAGCGCGCCCGCCGCGGCGAAGGTCCCGGCATGATCGAATGCAAGACCTATCGCCTCGAGGGTTTTTCCACCTCCGACATGGGTGGCTACCAGAAGCCGGAAGATATTGCTGCGTGGAAGGCACGCGATCCCCTGACGCTTTCGCGCCAGGCGCTGCTGCCCGACCTTGGCGAAGCCAGACTTGCCGAAGTCGAGGCGCAGGCAAAGGCTGAAGTTGACGCGGCCTTCGAAGCCGCCCTTTCGGACCCGATGCCGCAATTTGCGATCGACGAAGCATGCAACCCCTATAGCGAGGCGCTCTGACATGGCCCTGATGCGATATGCCGAAGCCCTCAATGCCGCGCTGCGTGAAGAGATGGCTGCCGATCCCTCCGTTTTCCTTTTCGGCGAGGACATCGGCCGCTATGGCGGCGTCTTCAAAGTCACCAAGGGGCTGATGGACGAATTCGGCGAAAGCCGCGTGCGCGACACGCCGATCTCCGAACAGGCTATGACGGCAATGGCTGTCACGGCAGCGATGACCGGCACGCGCCCCGTCCTCGAAATCATGTATGCCGACTTCATCCCGCTTTCGCTCGATGCGCTGGTCAACCAGGCCTCGATCTACAATTACATATGGGATGGCCAGGTTAAGATGCCTTTCGTGCTGCGCACGCAGGGTGGCGGAGGAGCCGGCGCGGGTGCCCAGCATTCGAAAGCATTGGATTCCATGCTTGCCCACATTCCGGGCATCAAGGTGGTTGCGCCGTCGACGCCGGCTGATGCCAAGGGCATGCTGAAGGCCGCGATCCGCGACGACCAGCCTGTCGTCTTCCTCGAACATAAGCTGCTCTACAATACCCGCGGCGAAGTGCCCGATGGCGATGTCATCGTTCCGCTCGGCAAGGCCGCGGCGATGCGCGAGGGCAGCGACGTCTCGATTTTCGCCACGTCCAAGATGGTCGTCGAGGCCGTGAAGGCCGCCGACCTCCTGGCTGCCGACGGTGTTTCGGCCGAAGTCATCGACCTGCGCTCGCTGCGCCCCCTGGATATCAAGGCCATCGTCACCTCGATCGCCAAGACTCACCACGCCGTCGTCGTTAACGAGGGCTGGCGCTTCTGCGGCTACGCGGCCGAACTTTCAGCCACGATCATGGATCACGCCTTCGACGAACTGGATGCGCCGGTTGCCCGTGTGACGCTGCCCGACATGCCGATCCCCTATTCCGAGCCGCTGGAAATCGCGATGCTGCCCAATGCGGAAAAAATCCGCACCGCGGCACTTGCCACGTTGAAGTGAGGAAGGCGCGTCATGGCTAACCATCCGATCAGCATCGAAAGCGCCGGCGGCGAATATATGGAGTCCGTCCTCGTCGTCGCCTGGGCCGCCAAGCCAGGCGAGACGGTCAAAGCAGGACAACTGCTCGTCACCGTCGAGACCGCGAAGGCGGCGACCGAAGTCGAGGCCGATCGCGACGGCTGGCTCGCCGAGATTCATTTCCGCGAAGGCCAGGAAGCACCGGTCGGCGCGGTGCTGGGCACCATCTCCGACGTGGAGCCGCAACTCGCCGCATCGGCGCAGGCTCCCACTCCGACACCCCAGCCTGCCGCACCCAATCTGGAACCGGCTGCCGCGATCGCACGAGAAACAGCGGCCGGCAGGCAACCCGGCGCACGCGTCGTTGCAAGTCCGCTGGCCCGACGCCTTGCGCGGCAAGCGGGTATCGACCTTGCCGATCTCGAAGGCTCCGGCCCGAACGGCCGGATCAAGCAGCGCGACGTTCAGAAAGCGCTCGACGGCCGCGCGGCACGGCCCCCGACCGAAGCCGTTGCTGCCCCATTGCTTTCGCCGCAGCCCGCGCCGAAATCCTCATCCGTTCCGATCATCCTGTTGCACGGCTTCGGCGCCGATCGTTCGGCTTGGCGCCAGGTGCTGCCGCTTCTCGGCAAGGATGTCGATACCATTGCGCTCGATCTGCCCAGACACGGCGCGAACGCCAGTGTGGCGGCCGACGGCGTCGATCATCTGGCCTATTGGGTCTCCGATCAGTTCGAAGCCATGGGCATCGAAGAGGCGCATGTCGTCGGTCATTCGCTTGGAGGGGCGACTGCGCTGGCACTGACCTCGATTGGCCGCGTCGCGGTCCGGTCGCTGACGCTTCTGGCACCCGGCGGCCTCGGGCCCGAGATCAATGGCGGCTTCATTGCCGGACTGACCCGGTCGACCACCGCGGCGGCTCTGGAGCGATGGCTGCACGTCATGCTCGGCGATCCCTCGTCGCTGCCGCAGGGCTATGCACAGGCGGTGCTGCGACAGATGGAAAAGATCGGCAACCGCGCATCGCTGGAGATGCTGGCGTCCCGCCTGTTTTCCGGCGACACGCAGCTTTTCGACACTCTCTCCGCGCTCGGGCGGATCGCAGTTCCGACCCGCATCGTCTGGGGCCGTTCCGACCGCGTCATTCCGGCGACCCATGCACAACGGGCACCCGATTTCGTAGCGGTCCATCTCCTGTCCGGCGTCGGCCACGTACCGCAAATGGAAGCCCCGGCTTTGACCGCACGACTGATTATGGAAACCGTCCGGAGCGCCGCCTGAGAACCATCAACCCAACAGGGATCAAGCAGAAAAAGGGAACAAGTAGATGATCTTCGACCACCGCACCTACACCGCCAAGCCGAACATGCTGCCGAGTTTCCTCAAGCTTTACGAGGATATCGGCCTGCCGATGCAGCGCCACTATCTCGGAGAGCCTTTCGGTTTCTTCCAGACGCATATCGGCGACCTCTCCCGCACCGTTCATCTGTGGAAATACGACAGCCTGGCCGACCGCGAAACGCGTCGCGACCGGATGGAAGCCGATCCCGAGTGGCAGGCCTACCGCCGCAAGGTGATCGAGACGGATTATCTGCTCGACATGCGCAACCAGATCCTCAAGCCCGTTTCCTTCTTCAACCTGGAAAAATAGCATGCGTCTTCTCTTCTCGGCCGAAGGGCAATCCTGGCCGATCAAACTGACCGGCAACGCCGAACGGACGCGCAACGCCATGTTGCGCAACCTGCCGCTGGAGCTGCAGCTCCACACGCCCAAGATCGCCGGCAGCCATATCTACTGGCATGCCCCCTTCGTCGAAGACGTCGAGGGCGCAACGCACGTACTTGACGCACCGGCCGGTGCCTTCATCTACTGGCCGGTGCGCCAGTTCCTAGAGATCACCTTCGCGCCGTTGCAGGCCGAGACCGCACAGGTGACTGTTCTCGGCACGCTCGATGCACCCATCGAGGGCATCGCAGCGCTCGCCGCGACCCTGAAACGCGAACAGGGCCGCCGCATTCTCTCGGGCAGCCTGGCACTCGTCGAAGGTAATGCACCAGCGCCAGCGCCAGCGCCAGCGCCGGCCACCAGCCTGCCGGCGGACATTCTGTCGGCACGCGCTGCTTTGTGGGCGAAATGTCCCAAGGATATCGCAAGGGTGACGGCGTCGCGCGCCATCATGCATCCGGCCGGCCCGGTCTTTGCGGCCGAAGCCGAGGCGCGCGTGTTGCACGAGTTCCTGTGGTGGATCCGCGACGCGCGCGAACAGCGAAGCGAACAGGTCCTGCGCCAGACCGCAGCGCTTGCGCTCAACAAGACCGCGACCCGCCTGCGTGACTTCTGCCACATGGAAGAGACGCCGGCGCTTCTCTTCCGTCTGGAAAAGGCCATGGCGGAACCGCTCGATTTCGGCGTGCTGATTGATGAAACGATCATCATCGCGGGACGCATCGGCGCCTGGCTGGATCTGCTCATCCCGTGGAACGACCTCAACGAGGCCTTCCGCGCCGCACTCGACTAAAAGGACAATCATATGGGCAGGCAGACGATCGGCATTGTCGGCTTTGGGGTGATCGGCCAGCGCTGGGCAGCGGCCTTCGCGCATGCCGGCCACGTTGTACGGGCCTATGATCCCAATCCGGAGCGGGAGGATGACTTTCGCCGGAATTTCCCTGCGCTGAAGGCGGATCTCGATGCGCTCTCGCCGGGTGCCGAGGCACGAGGCGAAATCCGCTTCTTCGACGAAATTGGCGAGACGCTTGCAGGCGTCGACTTCGTCCAGGAGAACGGCCCGGAGCAGATCGACCTCAAGCGTCAGCTGCTGGCCGACATCGAAAATCATGTCGGTGATGCCGTCATCATCGCCTCCTCCTCTTCCGCACTGCTCGTGTCGGACATGCAGACGCAATGCCGCCGTCCCGATCGCATCGTGCTCGGACACCCGTTCAACCCCGTGCACCTCATGCCGCTGGTCGAGATCGTCGGCGGCAAGCTGACCGATCCGGCGGCGCTGGAGACGGCCAGAGCGCTTTATGAGGAGATGGGCAAGAAGCCTGTCGTCATGAGCCGCGAGATCACCGGCCATCTGGCGCTGCGGCTGATGGGCGCCATGTGGCGCGAGGCGATTGCGCTGGTGCGCGACGGCGTGGCCTCGGTCGAAGATGTCGACCGCGCCTTCGTCTACGGCCCCGGTCCGAAATGGGCTCTGCAAGGCTCCTTCATCTCCAACCAGCTGAATGCGGCCGGCATGGAGGATTTTCTGCGGAAATACGGACCGACCTATCAGGCGATCTGGGACACGCTGCTCGACGCCAAGCTGGACGAGGCGACGATCGCGGCCGTGACCGCGTCGACGTCGGAAGCCGTCGGTGGGCGCAGCCAGGAACAGCTGAAGGCCGAGCGTGAAGCCGGTCTGGTGGCCGTGCTGAAGAACATCGCGCAGCACGGTGCCTTGTAATTCACCCAAGGAGAACGACCATGGATTACCGCAGCGCCCTCGTGACCGGCGGTTCCAAGGGGATCGGGGCCGCCATATCGGCAGCGCTGGTGGCCCAGGGACTGACCGTCTATGCCCTTGGCCGCGACCGAGCGGCATTGGATGCGCTGGCCGCTCGGCTCGGTCCGGGGCTGAAGCCGCTGGTCGCCGACGTGCGCGATCATGCCGCCATAGCAAGCCGGCTCGGCAACGCCGAGATCGACGTTCTGGTCAACAATGCCGGCGGCCTGTCCACCGTCCGGCCGTTGCACGAGCAGACCGCGGCGGAGACCGAAGAGGTCATCGCGCTCAATCTGGCGGCACCATTGCAGCTGATCCGCATGCTGCTGCCCGGCATGATCGCAAGACGCCGCGGACATATTTTCAACCTGACGAGCACCGCCGCGTCCGCGGTCTTTCCCGGCACCACCACCTACGGCGCCGCCAAGGCCGGCCTCTCGCAGGCCGGTCGTATCCTGCGCTACGATCTTGCCGGCTCGGGCGTGCGGATGACCGAGATCGCGCCCGGGCGCGTTGAAACGGAATTCTATCTCAAGGCCTTCGACGGCGATGCCGAAAGCCTGCGGGAACGGATGTACACGCATCAGCGGCCGTTGCGACCCGACGACATCGCCTCAGTGCTCGTCTCGGCGCTGCAGCTGCCTCCGCATGCCGACATCGCCGAACTCATCCTGTCGCCTAGCGAGCAGGCCGCCGGTGGCCATGTCTACCCGGTCGCGCCGCAAGCCGTCGATCACGACTGATTCGTTCAGCCCGTCAGACGGGCGAGAACGGCATCACACGCGTCGCGCCATGCATCCGGCTGGCCGCGCTCGCCTAAGACCTTCAATCCGAGTTCGGTTATGCCGCCAGGCGTCACCAGCTCGGCCAGCATATCCTCCATCGGCTGGTCCTTTTCCGCTATAAGCCGCCCTGCCCCGACAAAGGTCTGGGCCACCAGCTGCCGCATCGTCTGCGGATCCGTGCCGTGCGCGGCGCACCATTCGGCGCTTTGCTTCACCAGCGTCTGGGCCCAGCCGTAAATAGCGGCATTGACAGTCGCGATCTCGAATTCGCGTTCGCTGCGCAGCGCGATCGCCGGGCCGACCTGCTCAATCAACCAGCGCGCTTCCGGGATGTCGGGGAAGAACACGGTCGGGCTGGCATTGATTTCCGCCGCCGTCAGCGGCATCGCCCGCACCAGCCGCGCCGGACCCGCCGGCAGGCTCGACAGCCGCACGCCCGCACAGACGGATATCAGCACCTGTTCCGGCCTCCACGCAAGCCCGTCAACGGCAGCCGGCGCATCTTGTGGGCGGACGGCAAGGAGAACGAGATCAGACCTGTGGACAAGGTCCCGGACGTCGGCACAGATTTCCAGGTCGTAAAGCGCGGCCAGTTCCCCCGAGCGGCCCCGCGGAGAGAGCAAAATCGACTTGGAGGGTAGCCCCGCACGCTTCAGGCCTGCCAGCAACGATGCTGCCAGATGGCCCACACCCAGAATTCCGACGATCATTCTTCGCTCCTCAATGATAAATCTTATTGTTGCCAACGCGGCAAACTTGATGAACAAGAATGCGCAAACAACTGTCGACACCAGCTTGCAACAATCGAGACGGGACGCCATGACTGAACGAAACGAACTGAATACAGTCGATGAAGCCCCGTTGGAGGGCGATTCCGAAACGCGGCGTTCGGCTGACAGCAGCGAGCGCGCCTACAACACCATCCGCAAACTTCTGGTGGAGTTCAAGCTCAAGCCCGAGGAGCGGATCAACGAGGTCCAACTCGCCAAGACGTTCGGTGTGTCGCGGACGCCGATCCGAGAGGCGCTGAACCGACTGGCCTCCGAAGGTTTCGTTTCGCTGACCCCGAACCGCGGTTTCTTCGTCCGCAGCTTGAGTACAGAAGGGCTTCTCGATCTTTACGAACTGCGCTCCATTATCGAATGCGCCGCTTTCCGGCTGATGTGCGAACGCGCCGAAGACGACCAGATCGAGCGGCTGCGCGTTTACTGGGAGGCGATCGTAGACGGCTACCGCGATCAACCGGCGGATATCATTCTTGCGGAAGATGAAGGTTTCCATCTGCTGATTGCCGAACTCTCCGGCAATCCGGAATTGGTCAACCAACTGGCGGCGATCAACGCGCGCATTCGCTTCATTCGTCGCATCCAGATTGAGCACCGCACGCATGACAAGGATCAGGTCGCGTCGCATTCGGCGATCGTCGATGCGGCCGTCAGGCGAAACATTGAAGGCGGTGTCGAACTGCTGCGCCAACATATCGAACTAACCGTCTCCGCGACACAGCAGGCGCTCAAGGACGCGCTGTTGAAGGTGTTTTCCCCGAATGAACCGTCGGAACGGCGGCAACGCGGGCGTCCCCGCAATGCGTAGAATTAATCCATCGATAAATTGAACGCAATAGTGTCGACACTTTCTTGACGTGACCTCAATTGTCTGCTTCCATGTCCTCAATCGGCAAGAAGACCGGAACGGCCTGTCGAATGCGACCGAATGACAACAAAGGGGAACATCATGAAGTTCATCGCCTCGCTCGCCGTTGGCGCAGCACTGCTTTCGACGCCGGTCCTCGCCAAGGACATGACGATCGGCCTCGCCGGTCCGCTTTCCGGACCCCAGGCCTATTTCGGGACGACCTGGCATAACGGCTTCAAACTCTACATCGACAAGCTGAATGCAGCTGGCGGCGCCAATGGCGTAACCGTCAAGATCGATCAGGAAGACGATCAGGCCGACCCGCGCCAGGGAACGCTGGTGGCGCAGAAATTCTGCGACGATGACAACGTCATCATCGGCCTCGTCAACTTCAATTCCGGCGTCGCGCAGTCCACGCTGCCGATCTACGAAGATTGCTCGATGCCGACGATGACCTTCGGCTCCAACCCAACGCTGACGCAGCAGGGCTACAAGTTCATGGTCCGCCCAGTCGCCAACGACTTCGCGGGCGCGCTGCTCCCGGCGGAATACGCGCTGCAGAAGCTCGGCGCCAAGACTGCCATCGTCGTCAACGACAAGCAGGTCTTCGGTCAGGGCATCTCGGAAATCTTCGGCAAGAACTTCACGGCGGGCGGTGGCAAGCTGCTCGACACGCTCTCGGTCGCACCGACCGACGTCGACTTCACCGCCGTTCTGGCCCAGATCAAGGCCAAGAACCCGGATGTCATCTATCTCGGCGCGGTGATGCCGCAGCTGGCGCTCTTCGCCAAGCAGATGCACGAGCAGGGCGTCAAGGCGACCCTGATGGTTCCTGATGGCGGATATACGCCCGACTTCATCACCCAGGCCGGTCAGGCCAATGTCCAGGGCGCGACCGTTGCCGTACAGGCTCCGCCGCTTGACGCAACACCGGCGATCGCCGACTTCGCCAAGGCCTACAAGGACAAATACGGTTCCGACGCAGGTCCGTACTCCATCTACGGCTATGTTCAGGGACAGATTCTCGAAGCCGTCCTGAAGAGCACCAAGGGCCTGACCCGCGAAGACATGAACGAAGCGCTGCACAACGTCAAAGTCGATACGGCGATCGGTCATCTCGAATTCGACGACAAGGGTGAGCTGAAGGTCGCTCCGTCCTACCTCTACAAGGTCGACGGAGACAAGTTCGTGCTGGTCGGCACGAAGTAAGCTCCGCCGCGTTCGGCCGGCATGGCCCGGCCGAACCTTTTCGACGCGCGGCGCCGTCACTGTCGGAGACATACGGCCGCGCATATCCTATCCTCGCCATCATGGCGCTCGCGGACGGGACAGCGATGCTCGGGACAGTTATTCAACAGACTTTCAACGCACTGACGATCGGTTCGATCTACGCGCTGATCGCCCTTGGCTACACCATGGTCTATGGTGTCTTGCGCATGATCAACTTCGCCCACGGCGAGATGTTCATGCTGGGGGCTTACGTGGCCTTCCTCGGCCTATCCTTTCTGGTTGGCAATATCGGCGGCGCCGGTGCCATCGCCCTGACACTGGCCTTCCTCGCCGCGGTCGTCGTCGTTGGTTTCATCGGCGTCGGCATTGAGCGATTGGCTTACAAGCCGTTGCGAAATTCGAACCGGCTTGCTCCCATGCTGTCGTCGCTCGGCGTATCGCTTTCGCTGGTGACTGCCGTGCAGATCATGGCCGGCCCGCAACCTGTCGCCTTTCCGAGCTTCTTTCCGAACACGCGCCTGAATGTGCTCGGTGGCACCGTGACGTCGGTGCAGATCGGCATTCTGATCGCGGCCTTCGTGCTGATGTTCGCGCTCTACACGCTCGTCAACCGCAGCCGCGCCGGCATCATAGTGCGTGCGGTCTCCGAGAGACGCCCGACGGCACAACTGCTTGGGATCAACGTCAACCTCGCGATCTCGCTGGTGTTCTTCACAGGGCCGCTTCTGGGTGCAGCCGGCGGCATTCTCTATGCCAGCTACTATGGGATCATGACGCCGACTATGGGTGCCGTGATCGGCCTGAAAGCCTTCACTGCGGCGATCCTCGGCGGCATCGGTTCCATCCCTGGCGCCATGCTCGGCTCCTTCATCCTTGCTTTCGTCGAAGTCGCAGGCACGGCGCTGCTTCCGGTCATTTCCGGCGGGCTGCTTGGCACCGAATATCGCGACGTGCTTGCCTTCGTCATTCTGATCCTCGTTCTTCTTGTCCGTCCCGCGGGTATTCTCGGTGAGCCGGTCTCCGAGGAGAGCATGGTCTACAAGAGGGAATTCTGATGACGTCGGTCGATACCACTCTTTCCACGACGGCGCGCGGCGGCAGGATCATTCCCTGGCTGGTTGTGGCGCTGGTGATCGCGCTCGTCGCCTCCACTCCGTTCATGTCGAACTACTACATCCGTGTCGCCAATGGCCTGCTGATCTACATCCTGCTCGGCATCGGGCTGAACATCGTCATCGGCTATACCGGCCTGCTCGACCTCGGCTTCGTCGCCTTCTATGCCGTCGGCGCCTATACCTACGGCCTGCTGGCGAGCCCGCAGCTCGGCCTGCACCTGCCCTTCATGCTGATCCTGCTGATCGCTGCGGCGCTGGGCATGATCACCGGCATTCTGCTCGGACTGCCGGTACTGAAGCTGCGCGGCGACTATCTCGCGATCGTCACCCTCGGCTTCGGCGAGATCATCCGTATCCTGCTCAACAATATCGATTGGCTCACCGGCGGCCCGAAGGGTATCGCCCGCCTGGACAAGGCCTCGATCTTCGGCCTGGAAATTTCAAAACCGGTCGATTTCTATTGGCTGCTCATCGTTGCGGTCCTGCTGATCGGCACCATCGTCTGGCGGATGGAGCGCTCGATCCTCGGCAAGGCCTGGGCCGCGATCCGCGAAGATCAGGACGCTGCCCGCGGCATCGGCATCAACACGACAAAGGCCAAGCTCGCAGCCTTCGCGACCTCTGCGACGATCGGCTCGATCGCCGGCGTCATCTTCGCCGGATCGCAGCGCTTCGTCAGCCCGGAAAGCTTCTCGCTGCAGGAATCGGTGTTGATCGTTCTGATGATCGTCGTCGGCGGCATCGGCAACATTCTCGGCATCATCGTCGGCGCCGCCATCCTCATCCTTCTGCCGGAGGTGCTGCGCGAATTCGCCGAGTGGCGTATCCTCTTCCTCGGTCTCCTGATGATCGGATTGATCATCCTGCGGCCGGCGGGCATCGTGCCTCGAACCTTCGGGCCTGAAAAACTCATTCGAGGACTGTTCGGAAAATGACCCTCGTCTTTCAAAACCTGCGCAAGCAATATGGCAGCAACGTCGCGATCGACGACGTCTCGACGCGGTTCGAGCCTGGCATGATCCATGGCGTCATCGGACCGAACGGCGCCGGCAAATCGACGTTGATCAACATGACCGCCGGATCCTATACGGTTTCGGCGGGCGCCATCAGCCTCGACGACCGCAAGCTCAGCGGCCTGAAGAAATATCAGATCGCCAATGCCGGCATCGCCCGCACATACCAGAATATTCGCCTCTTCGACCAGATGACGGCGCTGGAGAATCTGGAAGTGTGCTTTTATCCGCAGGAAGTCGGGCAGGCTTGGCGGGAAGTGCTCTGGCCGCCTTTCGCCGCCAAGCGCGAAGCACGCCGCCGCGACGCCTGCATGGAGCTTCTGACCTTCTTCAATCTGCAGTCCTATGCCAATGCGGAGGCAGGCAGCCTGCCCTATGGCCGCCAGCGCATGCTGGAAATCGCCCGCGCGCTCGTCACCAACCCGCGCGTGCTGTTGCTCGACGAGCCGGCCGCCGGCCTCAACCACCACGAGACCGCCGAGCTCACAGCCAAGCTTGGCGAGCTGAGATCGCCCGACCGCGTGATGATCATCGTCGAGCACGACATGGATCTGGTCATGGCGCTCTGCGACCGCATCGTGGTCATGCACCACGGCAAACTGCTCTTTCAAGGAACGCCCGCCGAAGTTCAGGCGAGCACCGACGTTCAACTCGCCTATCTGGGAACAGCCAATGACATCGACGACATCCGGACCGCTGCTAAAGATCGCCGGGCTCAGCTCGGGATACGGGCGCGTCGGCGTTCTTGAAGGCATCGACCTCGAGATCGACGAACGCGAAATCGTCGTTATCCTCGGGCCGAACGGCGCCGGCAAGACCACGCTCCTGAATTCGATATCGGGTGTGGCGCGGCCTACCGCCGGCACCATCCGCTTCGACGGCAGGGACATCACCGGCGCCCGCCCCGAAAACGTAGTCCGCATGGGTCTCGCCCATTGCCCTGAAGGCCGACAGATCTTCCAGCGCCTGACCGTTGAGGAAAACCTCGTCGCGGCTCATATCGGCCGTGCCGGCAAAAGCTTCGAAACGTTGCGTGCCGAAGTTTTCGAGCTTTTCCCGATCCTGAAGGAGCGTCGCAACGGCATGGCGAGCCGCATGTCGGGCGGTCAGCAGCAGATGCTGGCCATCGGCCGCGCGTTGATGGCCGAGCCGAAGCTTCTGATGCTGGACGAACCCTCGCTCGGCCTCGCGCCGAAGATCATCCAGCAGATCTTCCATATTGTCCTCGATCTCTCCAAGGCGGGCATCTCCATCCTACTGGTCGAGCAGAATGTGCAACTGGCGCTGGAATGCGGCGATTATGCCTATCTTCTCAACACCGGCCGCGTGCGGCTGCACGGGCCCGCACAGGAGATAGCCGAACATTCGGATATCGGCGATCTCTACCTCGGTGGCGCGACGGAAGCGGCGATCCATGTTTGAAGTCGACTGGAAGACCCCGCATCTCTGGCGTAAGACAGCCGCGAAGCGGTCGACCGCTCTAAGCCTCAAAGGTGACCACCGGACCGACGTCCTGGTTGTCGGCGGCGGTTTCACGGGCATGGCGGCCGCCCTCGGCGCCCGGGACAGCGGCGTCGACGTCATGCTGCTCGAAGGAAACGAGATCGGCTCGGCCGCCTCCGGCCGCAACAACGGCCTGGTGATCTCCCACCACTCCAAGGCCTCGCCATCCGAGTTCGAAGCGACGTACGGCAAGATGATCGGCGAGCGATACAACCGCATGGTTGCTGATGCCGCCGGCGTTGCTTTCGGCCTTATGCAACGCTTCGGCATCGACGCCCATCAAGTGCAGGAAGGCTGGATCCAGCCGGCACATACCGAAAAAACCTTGCAACGCGCGCGGCAATTCTACGAGGAATGGAAGGCCTTCGGCGCAGATGTCGCCTGGCTCGATCGGGCAGAGACAACCACATGTATCGGCAGCCCTTATCTCGGCGGCTGGATGGTGCGCAATTCCGGCCACATCAATCCCTTCGCCATGACGATTGGTCTTGCAGGCGCGCTAGAGCGCGAAGGCGTCACGATCTGCGAGAACTCCCGTGCGCAGCGTCTAGAGCGCGTCGAAGGCGGATGGCGTGTCCACACGGCCTCTGGCAGTGTTACCGCGCCGGAAGTGATCCTGGCAACGAATGCGCTTACCGGCGACATCTGGCCCGGCCTGAAGCGAACCCTGATACCGTTCAAGGTGTTCCAGGCTTCCACGGAGCCGCTTTCGGAGGAGTTGCGGGCACAGATCCTTATCGGCAATCCCGCGGTTTCCGATATGCGCAACGACCTTCGCTATTTCCACTACGATTGCGACCATCGGCTGGTCAGCGGCGCGACGCATACGCTCTGGTACGATGAGGCAGAACGCGGCCGCGCCAAGGTGGCGCAAGTGCTCGGCAAGGCCTTCAAGGCCTTCGGCGGGCCGCCGAAGGTGGTGGAATACTGGCATGGGACCTTTGCCGTTGTTCCTGACCGGCGACCGCGGCTCTATCGCCTGGCGCCGGGCCTCGTCTTCGGCGGGATCTATTCTGGTCGCGGCGTCGCGCTTTCCATGTCGCTGGGACAGGAGATGGGCCGCTGGGCCGCCGGCAGGCGCACCGACGAACAAATGCCGCTTCCCGTCACCGGCATGAAGCCAATCGCGATGCACGGACTGGCGGTTCAGGTCGCCAACCGCATGCATCACTGGCACCGCCTACAGGACCGCCGCACCTGACACGGCATTCCGCCGATCATCGCTATCAAGCCGCAGGGCGCTTTGATGAGCCGCCGCTTCCACCACCGATGGAAACCCATCCATATCGCAACGTCGAACCACCGGTTATCGCAGGAGGTCGAACATCAGTGCAAAGAAGCGATCAGCATCAACCTCATAGGCAATCCGGGCATTGTCAGCTTCTCCTCGTTCCTGCCAGAAATCAGCAACGGTTGCTCCGAAAGCATAGGTAGCATTGAGATCGACGCCAATATGCGCCGGACGCGTGCGGACGAGGCTCGGGTCGATCACCAAGGCCAAGGCAAGGGGATCGTGCATGGCACCGCCGACCCCCATCGAGTTTCGATGAAGCTTCTCGTAGAATTTCAGCCAGTCCATGACCAGCCTGCCAAGTGGCGTGTCTATGCCGGCAAGCTCTTCGTATTGCGGAGCTTCTATCAAGACCTGCATGGTGACGTCCAGCCCCACCATTGTAAGCGGGATTTGGCTGTCGAGAACGATCTTGAGGGCTTCCGGATCGCAGAACGCGTTGAACTCGGTGGGCGTGATGATCTCGCTCTTGCGATAAAACACGCCGCCCATCCAGATAAGCTCCTTGATCTTGGGAAGCACATCCGGCCGTTTGAGCACGAGGAGCCCGATATTACAGAGCGGACCGGTCGCCACTACGATCATCGGCTCGGGCGCTTCCTCCAGCTTTTCGGCGAGAAAGTCGACTGCGTGCTGCTTCAGGGCAGTACGGCGCGGCATCGGCAGATAGGGCGAACCTTCAAGTCCGCTCGGGCCGTCGGCGGTGCCAAGGATCAATGGCCGCGCGAGAGGGCGAACGCAACCCTGCGCAACGGGCACATGCGAGGCGCCGATGAAGTCTAGGATGCGGATGGCGTTCGAGGTCGTCTTTTCGACCTCCGCATTGCCGCAGGTCGTAGTGACGCCGAGAAGATCGATAGCGGACGAACGATGCGCCATGACCAGCGCAATGGCATCGTCATGACCCGGATCGCAGTCGTAGAGAATAGGAGTAGGCATGGGTCAATGTCCTTTTGCTGAAATATCAGACGGAAGCCGAGCGATAGCGCAGCATCGTCGCCTTGAAGAGCTCCATGAAGCGGCGGCCATCCAGGTTTTCGGCAATTCGCGTTGTCCTCGGGCCGTTGCCGCCGGGAAGGATCTGATGCCCGCGATAGGCCACGGTCTGACCGCGTGCGATGCCCTTTTCGATGACGACGTCGGCAAAAAGCGGCGGAGTTGTCTGCACAAGGTCGGGCGCGATCGCCAGCGCCACGGTTATGACGTCGTCCATTGGAAAGCCGACAAGGCCGAAGAACTCTCGCCAGATATCGATGTAGATCGGAAAGACGTCGGCGATCATCTCGACCACCGGGTTGCCCGTGTTCGCTGCAAGCATGTCGGCAATATCGTCGCGCGTCAGCATGGAGGCAGCGACACGATTGTCCTCGCAGACATCCAGCGGCACCAGAATCTTCTCGCAATCGGCGTTCAGCACGATACGCGCGGCTTCCGGATCCGCCCAGATATTGTATTCGGAGAGCGGCGTCATGTTGCCGGGCGTGATGAAATTGCCGCCAAGCACAAGCATGCCCTTGAGCAATTTTGGCAACTCCGGCTCCTGCAGGATGGCCATCGCGGCATTGGTCGTCGGCCCCGTGGTGACGAGGATGATCTCACCTGGCCTTGATCTTGCTGTTTCGATGATGAAGTCGACCGCATGCCCTGCAGTTGCTGGCCGCGTAGGCGCTGGCGCCGGCGGATTGAACTTCTTGAGTCTGTCGCCGAAGCGAGCCGTCAGCCGCTTTTCGAAATGCACGGGCGCCAGCATGTCCTCCTTGGAATTGCCGACGATCGGGCGCCACGCGCCAGCATGAACGGGGATATCGTCGCGGCTGGCAAGCGACAATGTATTGAGCACAACATCGGTCACCTGCCTGATCGAACCGGCCGCACCCGCGCAAGTCGTGACCGCCTCCAGCTTGATGTCGGGATGGGCTGCGGCAAACAGGACGGCGAGAATGTCGTCTCCCGCCGAATCTACGTCGAGAATGATGCTTTGCATAAGTTTGCCTCTAAGATTTGAAATCGTGCCGGACGTCAATGTTCGCATTGCCGGTCCTGTTGATGGAAAGTGAGCGCCCCAAACTGGTTATGGTCTCGCGCAGAAGTTTGGGCCGCGCCCGCCATGACAGGGCAAACAGCGCGGCAAGCGCGACAGTGTAAGGAACAGCAAGTACGAGATAGGACGGAAAGCCGAAGGCCTGCAGCCTCAGCGACAGAGCATCGGCAAAACCGAAAAGCAGGCAACCGGCCAGCACCCTCAAGGGATCGCCTGCGGAAAAGATGAGGATGGCGACGGCCATGAAACCTCGGCCCGACGACATGTTTTCCGTAAACATGGTGATGTAGCCGAGTGACATATGTGCACCGGCAAGTCCGGCGAACAAGCCGCACAGCAATGCTGCAGCATAGCGGATTCTGGCGATCGAGATGCCAAGCGCTTCCGCCGCCTCGGGCTTTTCGCCGACGACGCGGATATAAAGACCGAGCCGCGTGCTACCATAGACGAAGATCAGTAGTGGGACTGCAAGGAAGGCCACATAGACCAGAGGCGTGTAGCCGGAAACGATCTGAGCATAAGGACCGATCGCATCGCGCAGGCCCGGTATCTGCAGCTTCGGCAGGCCGACGATGCCGTGGCCGACGATCGAGCCGCGCGTACCGAAAATCGCCTTCATCAGCGAGATGGTCATTCCGCCCGCAAGGATATTCAGCGCCAAGCCGACCACGACCTCATTGGCGCGGAAGCTGATGACAAGGACGGCAAAGATCAGGGAGAAGAAAAGCGCGGCTGCGACCCCTATCGCGATACCGCCAAGGGAAGATCCGGTCCATATCGAGCCAAGGACGGCAAAAAAGGCTGAGATCAGCATCTGGCCTTCCAACCCGATGTTGAAAATGCCGGCTTTCGTGGTGAATGAGCCGCCGAGCGCCACAAGCAGGATCGGCGCAGTGGTGCGGATCGTAGCGACGAGGACCGCGATGTTGAGCAGGCTGCCTAAAACTTCCATCTGCGCTCCCCCGTACGATCGCCACGCCGGCGCATCAGAAGATCGGCCGAAACCGCCAGGATGATCAGCGCCTGGATGACGGTAATGATTTCGCGCGAAGCTGCGGTGTCGACCTCCAGAAGCAGCGATCCCGCACGAAGAGCCCCGAAGAACAGCGCGGTAAAGATCGTTCCAACTGGCGAACCGTTGGCCAAGAGCGCGGCAATTACTCCGTCGAAACCGAAACCCGGCGCGAAGCCTTCCATGAAACGGTGGTGGACGCCCAGTGTTTCGACCCCTCCGGCAAGACCGCCCACCGCACCGGAGACGAGCAGTACGCCGAAGCCGGTCTTTCGCACGTTGACACCACCATACTCCGCAAATTTCGGCGCAGATCCGACCATGCTCACGCGGTAGCCCGTCACCGTCCAGCGAAAGAAGACGAATGTCGCAACCGCCATCGCGAGACCGATCAGCAGGCCGATGTTGAGGCGCGAGAAGGAAAAGAGTTCAGGCAGATAGGCGCTCGGCAGTATGGGAGGCGTTTCCGACCATCCTCCCGGTCGCTTGAATACGAAAATGGTCAGATAAGAGGTCAGCAGCGTCGCTATATAGTTGGCGAGAATGGTGGAGACGACCTCGTTGGTGCCGTAGCGAACGCGAAAGAAGGCTGGAATTGCCACCCAGGCCGCACCCGCGGCCACGGCAACCCCCAAGGCAAGAAGAATGTGAACGACCGGCGGCAGCGAGAAGGAAAACCCCACCCAGGCGGCAGCAAAGCCGCCCATGAAGAGCTGGCCCTCGATGCCGATGTTGAACATGCCGCCACGCAGCGCGATGCAGGCCGCAATCCCGCAGATGAGGATCGGCGTCGTCTGAAGCAGGGTGCCTGCGATCTTTTCCTCATCGCCGAAAGCGCCGCGCATGAGGGTCAGAAAGACGCGAAGCGGGCTTTCGTTCGTCATCAGGATAATGATCGCCCCTAGCCCCAGCGCAATGGCAAAGGCAAGCAACTGCCCACCAACCGTGCGCACGAAGCCTGGGGGAAAAGCGGGAATTCTCATGCCTGCTCCTTCGCATCCGCCGGATCCACACCGGCCATCATCAACCCGATTTCATCTTCATCCGCAGCATCGCCGTCCACGATGCCCATGATCCGGCCTTCGAACATGACGAGAATTCTGTCGGCAAGCGCACCCAACTCGTCGAGCTGGGTCGAGATCAGGAGGATGGCCCGCCCGTCGCTGCGCTGGCGCATAATCTCGTCATGAATCGCTTCCTGAGCGCCGATGTCGACGCCGCGCGTCGGTTGGTCGATCAACAGCATGTCGCCACCGGCAGTAAATTCCCGAGCCAGAACCACTTTTTGAATATTTCCGCCGGAAAGAGCCCGCGCCGGATCCTTCGGTCCGCGCGCGCGAATATCAAAACGCTTGATGAGCGCACGCATTTCTTCATCGATCGCCCACCATCGGAGCCAACCTCGGTGGGAGAAGGGTTGCTTCATCTCCCGTCCCATCAGTAAGTTGGCTGAAAGAGAGGCGTTTCGGTCAACGCCACGCGTCATGCGGTCGCCGGGAACATGGGCGAGACCCTTTGCGCGGATCGCGGCGGGCGACAGGCTGGTAATATCGACGCCGTGCAGCAGGGCCTGACCATGACTTGCCGGCCGGAGGCCCGAAAGGACCTCGGCAAGCTCCGCCTGCCCATTTCCGGCGACCCCTGCAATGCCGAGGATCTCCCCTGCCCGCACGCTGAAGCTGACCGATCTCAGTGCCGGAAGGCGACGGTCGTCGCGAGCCCAGAGATCCGATACCGACAGGACCTCGGCCCCTGCCTTGGCATCGCGGGGCCGCCGATCAAAGCTGATGTCCCTCCCGACCATGAGGCGCACAAGTTCGCGCTTGGATAATGCGGACTTGGGCTGCGTGGTGACGACTTTACCGTCGCGCAGCACGGTGATCGTATCCGATACCGCCATCACCTCTTCGAGATGGTGCGAGATGAAGATAACGGTCATCCCGTTATCGACAAAGCTTCTCAGCGTATCGAAAAGATCGCGGCTTTCCTGCGGCGTCAAGACCGCGGTCGGCTCATCGAGAATAATCGTGCGTGCATCGCGCGCAAGCACCTTCAGGATTTCGATACGTTGTTCGATGCCGACCGAAAGTCCGGCCACACGCTCCCTGGGATCGACCTTCAGGCCAAACTTTCGCGACAATTCGGCAGTTGCCGCAAATTGTGCGGCGCGATCGATCAGGCCGCCCTTTCGGATTTCCATCCCGAGAAAGATATTGTCGGCGATGGTCAGCGATGGCACAAGCTTGAAATGCTGATGCACCATGCCGAGGCCCGCGCCGATCGCAATAGCCGGGCTGTCGACGATCATCGTTTGCCCGTCGATCGCGATCGTTCCCTCGTCGGGCTGCAGCAGTCCGAAGAGGATGTTCATCAGCGTCGTCTTGCCCGCTCCGTTTTCGCCGATGATGGCATGAATCTCCCCGCGCTTTACGGCAAGGTCAATGCTGCTGTTGGCGACGAAGGCGCCGAAGCGTTTGGTGATACCCTTCAGTTCGATGGCGAAGCTCATGGGGCACAACAGCAATGTTACTTCGCCTTGGCAATCTGGATCTTGCCGTCGACGATATCCTTATGGATTGCATCAAGCTTGGTCTTGATCTCGGAGGGGAGCTTGGCGGCGATATCGTCACAGATCTTCGCCTCCACGCCGCCGGAGGCGAGGTCGAAGGTACGCGTTCCCGGCATCACCTTTTTGCCTTCAACCTCGTCCTTAATGAGCGAATAGACGGCAATGTCGCCACGTTTGAGCATGGAGGCGAGAACATTGCCGGGAGCCGAGGCACACATGTCGATATCGACGCCGATCGAATACTTGTCGGCGGAGGCGGAAGCCTGCATCACGCCTTCGCCAGTCGGTCCGGCGACATTATAGACGATATCGGAACCCTGGCCGTAAAGGGTCATGGC
Source organism: Rhizobium sp. SYY.PMSO (assembly GCF_046840415.1). Classification (NCBI taxonomy): domain Bacteria; kingdom Pseudomonadati; phylum Pseudomonadota; class Alphaproteobacteria; order Hyphomicrobiales; family Rhizobiaceae; genus Rhizobium; species Rhizobium sp. SYY.PMSO. Next base: position 596,300 of record NZ_CP177351.1, on the reverse strand, counting down.
AAGTTCCGAGCCCTTGGCCGGATCGTCGAAGGTTCCGGCAAAGACGGGACTAACCTTAATATCGGGCGCGGCATATTTTGCGCCTTGCTCATAACCGCCCAAAAAGTTGCGGATGACCGGAATGTCACGTCCGCCGACGAAACCGATCGCCTTGCCATCCCCGATCTTGTCGAAGGACGTCCCCATATCCTCCACCATGCCTGCAAGAGCGCCTATGACGAATGAGCCCTGCTCCTCGGCAAAGTTCGCATAGATTATGTTCTTGGAATCCAGAACGCCATCGATAAAGACGAAGCGCTGGTTGGGATACTGGGCCGACACTTTCTGAAGGGCATCAACCAGCTCCCAGCCCATCACAAAGATCAGATCGTACTGGCCGCTCTTGGCGAGGTTGGCGAACTGCTCTTCGTAATCCAGCGAGCGATTGCCGGTATCGACGAGTTTGAGATCGATGCCGAAGTCCCGCTTGGCATTATTCAGACCGTTGACGATGGAGATACCGAAGCCCTGTGCGAAATAGCCGGAAATGGCAGCGACATGCACTTTTTCAGCGGCGAACGATGAAATCGAGGATGCGGCAAGCATGGAGCCGGCCGCCAAAAGGCGAACGAAACTTTTCATGGCGTTGAATCCCTCTGGTAGCCTTCAAGGCAATGCCATCAAGTTCGATCTTGATTGCCGAATTTATTGATGGTCAAATGAATACTGCTCACGATTTTCTGGATTGTCAATGAGCATTTGCGACGACAACAGCATCGAAATTCGAAGATTATTCACAGATTACTTCATTTCTACGCTAGCTACCATATTTCGGCATTTGCTTGGGCATCCTGCTTGACAAATTCCACATACGAACGAATTGTTGCTGCTCTAACGAATATTGGAGGTACTCGTGACGGACGTGAAGCTACGCAAAATCGTCGTTTCCGTGGATGAGATTTTCCATGAAGGCGGCCCACCACCGGCTGTACCTTTGAGGCGCGCGGCCGTTGTGGCGGTGATCGAAAATCCGTTCGCCGGCAGATATGTCGAGGAAATTGCTTCCTACATGGAGGCACTGAGACCGCTCGGACTTGAAATGGCGAAACGACTCATTGACGCGCTTGGCGGCGATCCGGCTGTCGTGGAAGGGTACGGAAAGGGCGCCATAGTCGGCGCAGGCGGCGAGCTCGAACACGCCGCACTGTGGCACAATCCAGGCGGCTATGCGATGCGCGAGTTGCTTGGCGATGCCAAAGCCATAGTCCCCTCCACCAAGAAGGTCGGGGGTCCGGGCACGCATCTCGACATACCGATCACCCATATCAACGCCTCCTACGTGCGCAGCCATTTCGATGCGATCGAAGTGGGAATCAACGATGCGCCGAGAGCCAACGAAATGGCCGTGGTGCTCGCCATGACCACCGGTTCACGCATTCACGCCCGCGTCGGAGGGCTGAAGGCAACCGAAATCAAGGGGGAGGATGGCCTGCGATGAACGAGGTGAACACGCTCGGCATTCGGCGCATCCTCACGGTGATGGAGGAAACCTTCATCGAGGGCGGCAAACCACTTGCGACGCCCACCCGCCGCGCGGCGGCCATCGCCGTCATCAACAATCCGTTGGCCGGAGATTACGCCGAGGATCTCTCGCCGCTGATCGCCGCAGGCCGCGAACTGGGCCATATCCTTCCCGAACGCGCCGTGCGAGCGCTCGGCGTCGAAGGTAGCAAGGTCGAGAGTTTCGGCAAGGCTGCCTTGGTTGGAGAGGACGGCGAGCTGGAACATGCCGCGGCTCTCCTGCATCCTGAGCTTGGAGCCCCTTTTCGGAAGGTACTGGGTGGCGGCGCAGCACTCATTCCCTCCTCCAAAAAACGCGGAGGCATTGGCGCCGCGTTCGATATCCCTCTCGGGCATAAGGATGCGGCGCGCGTGCGCAGTCACTTCGACGGCATGGAGGTGCGCGTGCCGGATGGGCCTCGCGCAAACGAGATTGCAGTCGCGATCGCCGTGACCGATTCCGGACGGCCCCATCCCCGTGTCGGCGGCCTGACGAAGGACGAGATCACCGGCAAGGACGGCTTGACCTGAAGGAGCGGCGGCAGAAAGCCCAGCACAGACACGAAAATGAAACCCCGCTTTCCAGGCGGCGTTTCATTTTCGGATAGCCGAAGATTGCTTACATGGCCTGCATTTCGGGAACCAGGATGGCGGGCGGCGTGTTGCGGCTCCGGCCAACACGGACTACACCATCGATGAGGATCATGCCGATGCCGGGCATATTGCCGAGCGTCATGCTATCGAGAACCCCCTGCCCGGCACCGCCCATCGCCTGATCGAACAAGACAAGATCCGCTGCACGGCCCGGCGCGATGATCCCGCGATCATCCAGGCCACGCAAGTTGGCAACGTTCCCGGTCGCAAAACATACCGCGACTTCCGGCTCCACACCGCCCAGGGATGCGAGCATCGTTACCATGCGCAACATGCCGAGCGGTTGCACGCCCGATCCTGCCGGCCCATCGGTGCCGAGAACCAGACGATCGAGCACGCCGAGATCGCGCACGACGTCGAGCACGAAGAGCGCGGCACGCATATTGCCGTTGTGGACGATCTCCAACCCACGTTTGGAACGTTCGCAGATCAGGCGAAGTTCGTCCTCCGGCAGCGAGGTGGGGCCACCATTCAGATGCGCGGCAACATCCGCGTCGACTTCGAGCACGGTCTCGCTGCCGATACGCGATGAGCCAGGAATCGAATGACCCCCGGTATGAGTCATGGACGTCATGCCGTATTTGCGCGCCCAGTCCATCATGCGCCTGCCGGTCGGCCCGTCCTTGATCGCACCGAGCCCGAATTCACCGACGAGCTTTACACCGGCGGCGGCGAGTTCCGCGAAATCCCCCTCATCGAGGCCCGGTTCGAGGATCAGCGCACCAGCCAAAACCTTCATGCCAGACGGCGAGAAATTGGAATAGACGCGCTGGGCGGTGATTGCGAGCGCCTTGACGCCGACAACATCGGTTGGACGACCAGGCAGATGCACCTCGCCCGCCGATATCAGCGTCGTCACGCCGCCATGCAGCGTTGATTCGATCCAGCCTAGCTGGTTCTGCCGCGGAGTCCAATCGCCCATGGCGGGATGGGCATGGTTGTCGATCATGCCGGGCATGACCGACGACCCGCGCGCATCGATAACCCTGATCCCGCTCGCCTCTAAATCGGCACCGCGGCCGACGGCCGCGATCTTTCCACTCTCGATCAGAATGGCATCGGCATCTGCGAGAGGCGATCTTATGTCACCGCTCAGGACACGCCCGAGATTGCGGATCAGCAGACGGTCGGCGGATGCCGCCGCGTTGGAGGATTGAGGCATGATCTTGTCCTTGACGGTCATTTATCGTTGTGACAATCCGAACCTAACCCTACCGCGCAAGCAGCCAGATCGGTCAGGGCTATTCCACGTTCTCCTGGCCGATGCGATTCAGGAGATCGAGAAGCGTTGCCTGTTCGCTGGGACTAAGCGGCGAGAGCAGACGCCGCGCCGCCTCCATGGAGAGATCGAGCAGCGGCAAAGTGTAATTCACACCTCGATTGGTCAGCGTGATCATGGTCATGCGCTGATCCGTTTCCGAGCGCTTGCGGACAATCAATCCGCGCTTGAGAAGTGCCTTCACCACAAGACTGATCGTCGAAGGATCCATCTGCGTGATACGGCCAAGCAGGTTCTGGGACAATTCACCGTAGCGGAGCAGGCTTGCGAGAGCCGCATGCTGGGTTGGCGTCAGATCGTCACCCGGCATTACTTCCTGAAAGCAGGCGGTGGCACGTTGGTGGGCCCGTCGCAACAGATGGGCAGGATGATGCTCGAGCGCATGGCCGGTGCGAGCGATATAAGCCTGGATCTCCTCTCGGCCAAGCGTCGGCGGTTCCGGCGGATGGTCGGATGCGGCTGGATTTCTATTCGCTTTGAGGCTGCTCAATTATGGTCCCGTTCGTTCAAGCTGCAATCAAGTTGGTAATGGTAGCACCCCGAGTTAGAGCTGCAACCACGGTATCGGCGTTGGAAACGACGCCGAAATGCGTGGCAATGTCATAGAGGGAGCTTGCCTGCTCCCGCGGACCGGTTGCGGCGCAGGCATCGGCCGGCACGACGACCTCGTAACCATTGAAGAAAGCGTCATGAACAGTGGAGCGCACACAGATGTTCGTAACGACACCGAAGATAATCAGCTGATCGACTTGCATATCCTTCAGCGTCAAATCGAGATCCGTCTGGAAAAATGCCGAATAGCGGCGCTTGATCACATGAATTTCGTCGGATCTGGCATCCAGGTCTTCGATGATCTCAGTCGCCCAGCTGTTCTCAAGGCCATGAGGAGTACGCTTGGCCCATTCGCGCTCCTGGCGCATGCCGGGACGATGGGCGTCATGAACCCAGATGACCGGCACGCCGACGGTGCGGGCGGCCCCGATGATGCCGAGTTGCGGATCGACGAGCGCTTCATAACCGGGCAGCACCATCTTGCCGCCGGGCTTGCAGAATTCGTTGATCATATCCACCACGACAACGGCCGCGCGGCCTCGGTCAAGTTGCACCCGCTGCTCGTTCAGATGGGACGAAAACACATCGAGGGACATTGCGGTTCACTTCCGGGCGAGTTGTCTGACAAGCAAAAATTCATTTGATATCAAACAAGCCGCGACGATCGTTCAAAGTCAAGAACTTTCTGCACTCGGCGCAAGCGAAACAAAATATTGGGATATTATGCTAAATTTTGCCGGCACATCGCAAGGAGATGCCGCTTGACAATAAATCAAAGCTGATCCTTACTCATATGACCATCAACGATATGGTCGTCGACATGAAAGGTCGATCGCAAGCATAAGAGGGGTTCGTCATGCTTGGTTCCTCACCTGCGAAATTCCGTATGCCCACCGTTCTGCCTATCGGCTCTGGCCATGGCCGCTCTTCATTCATCCGGCTTGTGGCAATCATGGTCGGCCTGTCCGCAATCTCTCCAACCTCGGCTGTGGCCGACGGCGTAACATTGAAGGTCTTCGGAGGGTCTTCGCTCGACGTCCTGGCGCCGCGCGAGCAGCCCGATGTTCAAAACAGGATCCGCGAGGAGATCGTTTCAGGCTTCCTCAAGACGCATCCCGAGGTCTCTGCAATCGATTGGGATGCCCAGGGGCCGCAATCCGGCTCGTTACAACGCTTGATGACGGCCAAACTCTCCGGCCAGGAAATGGATATCATCGCGTGCTCGGCTTTCTGGACGAATGGCGCCTATGTGCGTCGCGGGCTGCTGCGGGCAATGAGCGACGATGAGGTGAAGACCTTCGCCGCGAATGTCGATCCGGCGAGCATGGGCGCCTATACCGTCAACGGCAAGATCTATGGTGCGCCGATCACCTCGCTCTCCACCTCGACGATCTTCTACAATGTCGATCTCTTCAAGAAACTTGGCATTCCCGTACCGCCCACCTATGCCGACCTGAAGGCGTCGGTTCCAAAATTCAAGCAGGCCGGAGTCATTCCGCTGCTGCATCAGGGCGCCAACGCCGTCATGTGGCCGATGTGGTATTTCGAAACCCTGTCGCAATCGAGCGGCGATGCCGTCGGGCTGACCCAGAAGCAACTTGACGGCAAGGAGCCTTTCGACGACAAGGCTGCGGTCGAAGCCTTCGCGCTGATCAAGCAATGGGTTGACGACGGAATCCTGTCCAAGGATTCGCTCTCCGTCGACATGGATGGCATGCGCGCGGCTTTTGCCGCCGGCAAGAGCGCCATGTATTACGGCGGCACCTGGGAGGTTCCCTCGCTCAAAGAGAGCGTGAAGAATTTTACCTGGGGCGTGTTTCCGTTTCCGAAGATGCCGGGTACGGCCGGCCAACCGAGGCATGGCGGCGGCGCGGATAACGGCATGTGTCTGGCTGCCGGCATTCCGGACGACAAGGTCAAACCCGCTCTCGATTTCATCTCCTATCTGACCAAGCCGGAAATTGCCAAAACCTATCTGGAGCCGGAGCAGCCGATCGCAACCTCGATCAAGGGTGTCGACGGTATCGATGAGGCCTATGCCAAGGATTTGCGCGCCACGGCATTTCCGAACACGATCAAGTTCCTTGACTGGATCTGGCCAAGCGAGGTGACGAGCGCGGTCGCGTCAGGCATCGCCGGCGTGGTCGGCGGGTCAAGCACGCCCGAGCAGGCCGCGCAGGGCGTCGAAGCGGCCTATAAGGCGCTTGTCGACGAGGGAAACTGGCCGCCAAAGGATTGACCAGGCAAACTCGCCCGGATCTGATTACGCCCGGCGGCGATGAGTCTTTCCGTATTCGCCGCCGGCATCCGTCCTATCTGCAATGAAGGCCATGCCATGTCACGTTCCGCCAGACAGCGTTTTTCAATCGGCTATCATCTCAACAGCTGGGACCTGACGAGCCAGCCGCTTCGCCCGGCATTGGAATTCCTCGCCGGAGAAGGTTTCGGCTGGTTCGAAATTCTCGCCTTCACCAGCCTGTCCGACCAGTTCGCCCGCAAATACATGCAGCTCGGAGATCTCGCACCGCCCGGCGTTATGACGGATACCGATCTCCTGCGACGCTATGCACTGCTATCAGAAGCCCAGAGCGACCTAAACATCCGTCTCTCCTCACTCTATGTGAACGCGACCTTCATAAATCCGGTCCTTTGGGAATATGAGCGCGGTTGCCTGATTTCGCTCGCGCGCCTTCTCAAGGGCTTCGGCTCGCCGGTTCTCGTCCTCGGCGGCGGTCCATCGGTTGCCTCCGGATGCACCCATACTCCCGAGGAGTATAAGGCCTTCTGCCGCTCGCTTGAGGATATAGGCCGCCGCACTGCCGATCTCGGCGTAACAACCGTCTATCATCCGCATCTCGATACCTTCATCGAGCGCCGCGAGCAGCTTGACAGGATGATGGACGAACTCGATACCTGCCATGCCGGCCTCTGCATCGACCCCGCCCATCTGGCCCAGACACATTCTGATCCGGTCGATGCGCTGAAGACCTATATCTCGGCGGTGCGCTACATGCATCTCAAAGACACCCGGGTCGATGACAGTCTCGTCGGCTGGGCGCGCTATGCCGCCTTCTGCGAGCTTGGGGCAGGCGCGGTCGATATGCCAAGCCTCATCGATGTGCTGCTTGATGCCGAATATGATGGCCTTGCCATCGTCGAGCTGGACGCTTCCCAGAAGACCGCGGAGCAAAGCGCGCGGGAAAGCATCGCCTATCTTACCGGGACGCTCGGTCTGATGCTCAATCCAAACGTCAGGTGAAGGAGCAAGGTATGGCCGAGGCCGCAAGGCGACCCATGAGGTTCGACAGCGATAGCATCGCCGCCGCACTTATGCTTGCGCCTGCGGCCGTCATGCTCTCTCTATTCTTCCTGTGGCCTTTCTTCCGAGGGCTCTATATCAGTCTCACGCGCTGGGATGGCTTTTCCGCGCCCCGCTTCGTCGGGGTCGCCAATTACGTGCACCTCTTCAACGACAGGATTTTCGGCGGCGCTCTGGAAAACAACCTGATTTTCGTCGTACTCATTCTGGTCTTCAAGAACGCACTTGGAATGGGCCTCGCCATTCTGCTGGATCGGGCGATCTTCCTGCGCGGACCGATCCGGGCCGCAGTCTTCATTCCGGTGACGCTCTCGTTTGCCGCGACTGGCTTGCTTTGGTCATGGATCTACAACCCCGTGTTCGGGCTGCTGAACGCGGCGCTCGATCTCGTCGGACTTTCCGCACTGAAAATGTCATGGCTCGGCGATGCCCATATCGCGCTCTATTCGGTGATTGCAGTCGATATCTGGAAGTGGCTGGGCTTTCACGCGGTCATCTACCTCGCGGGACTGCAGACCATTCCGCAGGAGCTTTACGAGGCAGCGCGTGTGGATGGCGCAAATGCATTCAAACGCTTCCGGCACATCACACTGCCGCTGATGATCCCGGTCGTGCTGATCAACGTCATTCTCGGACTGTCAGGCGCGTTCGTGAGGAATTTCGATATTGTTCAGGTCCTTACCCAAGGCGGACCCAATCACGCCACGGAAGTGGTGATGACGTTGATGGTCAAGACCGCCTTTCAGGACGGAAACATGGGTTATGCATCGGCGATGGGTTACGCTCTCTTCATCATCGTAGCCCTTTCCTGCATCGCGCTCCTGGCCGTCATGCGGCGTTCGAAAGTGGAGTTTTGATTGTGCCTGCAACGTCTTCGCTCGAATTGACGACCCGCCCTCTCACATTCTCGACAAAACGCCTGCCATGGCGCGATGCGACCAATGGCCGATCGCCGAAGGAAATCGTCTTCGTGTATTCGGCGCTCGCCATCGTGCTCTTCGAGACGCTCTATCCCCTTCTCTGGGTATTGTCCGGTTCATTGAAGACCAAGGAGGAGGTTATCTCCAACGTATGGGGCCTGCCGATTTCCCTGCAGTTTTCGAACTATGCGGAAGCATGGCGCATAGCCGGCATGGGCTCGCGGATCTTCAACAGCGTCATGGTGACCTCGCTCGCACTTGCTCTGATCCTCCTCGTCGCAACGCCTGCGGCCTACGCCATTTCCAGGCTAAGGTTCCGCGGCCGCAACGCTTTGATGGCCTTCATCGTCGCCGCGATGCTCGTGCCGCCGCAGGTGATGGCGATCCCCTTGTTCATGACCGCGCGGGATCTCGGCCTCGTCAACAGCCGTATCGGCGTCGCAATCATACATGCCGCATCGAACTTGCCGCTTTCGATCTTCATTCTCCGCTCGTTCTTCTTGACCTTGCCGATGGAACTGGAGGACGCTGCGCGTATCGACGGTGCAAATCGCCTGCAGATTCTGACAAAGGTCATGCTTCCATTGGTACGGCCCGGAATTGCGCTGGTGACCATCTTCGGTTTTATCGAAGTATGGAATGACTTTTTCCTCGCCTTCCTGCTGCTGCGAGACCCCTCCGTGCAAACGATTCCGCTCGGGCTCGTCGCCTTCTTCCAGCAATATGGTTCGATGTGGAACCTGTATTTCGCAGCGCTGACATTGACGACGCTGCCAGTCATCGTGGTGTTCATCGCCATGCAGAAGCAATTCATCGCCGGTTTGACGGCTGGTGCGGTCAAAACCTGATCGGGACAAGACAGGGAGCCATCATGACAGAGACAACCCAGATCGGCATTGGCGTCATCGGCTGCGGCGAGATCGCGCAGCTCATGCATCTGCCGATCATTCATGAACTGCCCGAACTGAAGGTCGCCGCCCTGTGCGACCTCTCAAGAACAGTGCTGAAAAACCTTGGTGCTCAATACGGTGTCGACGCACTCTATGACGACTATCATGCCCTTCTTGCCGATCCCGCGGTCCATGCAGTCATCATTTGCACCTTCGACCACGCGCCTGTCGTCGAAGCGGCGATCGCCGCCAGGAAGCACTTCATCGTCGAAAAGCCGCTTGCCTTCACCGCAGGGGTAGCCCGTCCGCTCGTCGAAGCGGCAAAGGAGAGCGGCCTGATTGCGCTGATCGGCTACATGAAGCTCTATGATCCCGGCTATCGGCTCGGCCTCCAGCAGCTCGAACGCATCGGCCGGCCGAAGATGATCCAGGTGCATGATTTCGCAGGGCGATTCGACCGGTATCAGCAGCTATATACCCAGGTTCGCGGTCAAGATGTCGACCGCAGATTGATCGACGCCACCCAGGCGGAAGTCGCCGCATGCGTAGCCGCCAGCCTTGGTCCGGACCACGCCGGATACCACGATCTCTACATGACGCTGCTGATGCTCGGGAGCCATGACCTTGCCGTGCTGCGGGGCGCCTTCGGCGTACCTGAACGGGTCGACTATGCCCAGGCGGCCGGCCCGACACATATCATAGCGGTCCTCGGCTTTGCCGACCGCGTCCCCGCATTGCTGGAGATTGCGTTCGGTGCGCAATATGAATGGTGGGATGAGTGGATGACCGTTCACGGCGAAGACAGCGAGATGCGTATCGATTTTCAAAACCCCTACGTCCGCAATGCCGCCGCGATCGTGCGCATCAAGGAAGCGTTCGGGCCGATGCCGAGCGAACGTATCCTCCCCGCCGTTCCCGAAACTGCATTCCGCCGACAATGGCAGCATTTCATTGCCTGCATCAAAGAGGGTGCCGAGCCGATCACGCCGCTTGGTGGCGGATTGGAGGATCTGGAACTCGCCGAGCGCATCATCAAGGCGCTACCGCCCAAAACGGTAGGGAGCTGACCATGAGCCGCGTTCTGGTAACCGGATCGAGCGGTCTTCTCGGAAGCCATGTCTGCGCCGCACTGGTTGCCGCGCACTATGAGGTCACTGGGCTAGATCTGGCCGCACCAGCCCAGGGGTCTGGCTGGAGCCATGTCACCGGCGATGCCGGCCGGCTCGACATTCTCGCCGAACTATGCGCCGGCATGGACACCGTTGTTCACTGCGCTGCGATCCCGCGGCCGACGGGCCGTGCCGCGTCGGACGTCTTTCACATCAATATGTCCGCGACCTACGCCGCGCTCGAAGCCACCCGCCTCCACCGCATTGAACGCTTTGTCTATGCCTCCTCTTTCAGCGTGCTCGGCTACCCCTTTTTCGAACAGCCGGTCGCTCCGCCCTACCTTCCCGTTGACGAAGCCCATCCAATCGGCACGCAAGACGTCTATGCTACGACCAAATGGCTCGGGGAAGAGATGGTCGAGGCCGCCGTTCGACGCGGGTTGCATTCCGCCGTGAGCTTACGCATGCCCTGGATTCAGACGCCGGCGACATTTTTCCACGATGTCGGCCTACGCCGGACACAGCCGGATGCAGCCCGAGACCTTTGGGCTTATCTGGATGCCCGCGATGCCGCGGACGCCTTCGTTGCGGCAGTCCAGCGGCCGATCATCGGACACCTGCGTCTCCTGTTGAGCGCCGCCGACAGCTATGGCGACCAGCCGAGCGCCGAACTCGCAGCTGCGGCGTATCCGCAAGCCGAGATGAGAAAGCAGCTCGCTGGCAATACGGCATTGATCGATACATCGGCAGCGTATGATGCGCTCGGATTTACGCCACGCTATTCCTGGCGCGATTATCCAAGAGCCTGACGGAGGATGAAATGCGGTTTGACGAAAAGACGGTCTTGGTCACCGGCGCCGCCGGCGCGATTGGCTCTGCGGCCGTGCGCCGCTTTCTCTCCGAGGGCGCGAATGTCGCAATCGCCGATCTGGACCTCGACAGGGCCAAAGCTTTAGCCGCCGAGCTTGGCGACAAGGCAGCGGCCTTCGGCGTCGACGTGGCCGATCCAGCCGCTGTGGAGGTCATGGTCAGGGAGGTCGATATGCATTTCGGCGGCATTGACGTGCTGTTCAACAATGCCGGGATTCCTGGCACGGTGACGCCCGTGCACAGCCTGACGCTCGATGACTGGAAGAAGACCATCGACATCAACCTGCACGGCATATTCTACGTCCTGCGTGCGACACTCATTGTGATGATCGAGAGGAAAATCCAAGGAGCGGTCGTTAATATGGGTTCGTCCATGGCCGGTTGGGATACACTCTCGGGCGGCGTCGGCTACGCAGCAAGCAAGCACGGCGTGGTCGGCATCACCCGCATCGCCGCGCTCGACGCCGCCCCTTACGGCATTCGCGTAAACGCAATCTGCCCCGGCGTTATCGAGACGCGGCTCGGTGTACCGGCAGATGATGATGTTGCCTACGAAGCTGGAATTCAGCGCTTTGCTGACCGCATTCCGCTGCGCCGCATCGGCCAGCCGGAGGACGTCGCTGCCGCCGTCGCCTTCCTCGCCTCCGACGACGCCCGCCATGTGACCGGTGTGGATTGGCTTATCGACGGTGGCCAGACGCTACAAAGCTGGGCGAATGCCCCGGATTCCAAGAGGTTTCCGCGATACGTATAGCGTTTACGGCAGTGGTTAGCGGAAGTTTCTGGGCTTTTTGCAGACTTTCGTCGAAGAAATTTCCGCTCCATTGATGTGGAGTGAGCCGTTGGGCCTGAAAGCCGTTGCGGAGAAACTGAGGCGCCACTCGAAAGATGATGTAGACGCATCGTGAAGTTAGCGGAATTTGAAATTTGACGCGCGATGCCGGAATTTGACAGATCCTGATCCTCTTTACTGCCGCGATCGCTTTTCAGCCGAGATCATCGCGCACGCCGTCTGGCCCTGTGGTCGCCGTTCCAGACAAGAGGAGGAGCGACAGTCGGCGACAACGCATGCCGTCGCTGCAAACGAAGCGCGTGACGCCGCACAACCTCCGTCACGCCACCGCCTATCGGCCAACACTACCGGCGTCTTGCCGCTGCCGGGAAATCATAGCCGAAAGTCATCGATCGCTCGTAAACTAGCGGGTTTCGTTTGGAATATAAGCCGGCACGCGAACCCAGCCGTCTTCGCCGGAGCACTCTGATAAACCACGATATCTACAAGGCCAGAAATGAGTTGAACATAGCAACCTGACCAACGTGTCGCGAAATCCTGGCATAATGGGAAATCCTCAGACTATGTTGGGGAAGGCTTCGGCTTATGCCCGTTCCGAGACAGGAGAAGGCCGGCGACGAACATGGGAAATGCGGTAGCCAATCCGCGGATGAAAGCATGATCAATCGTCGCCCGATCGGATCGTAACACACTGGTCGGGGTGAAATCCATCGCCGTCGGCGGCCGCTTCGACCATATCCGGCGTCCAAGACGCTATGATGGCCAACCATCTGACTCAAGGCCAGCAATCCCCGGAATTCGGCCGCGGATGCTTGTCTTCAAATAAGCCCGGATCTTGGATCTCCGGTCTGCGCCCTATATGCGCGCCCGGCCCGATGGTCAGGCAGCAAAGCGTCCGATCCGCCGGATGTCGTCGCGAAAGCGCGCCAGCTCCTCCGCTCGCCTACCCTCGTCGGGAATGCGCAGCAAATAGGAGGGGTGAACCGTCACGAACAGAGTCCGTCCCTCTTCCATCACGATCGACCGGCCGCGAAGGTCCTCAAGACGATCCTTGTAATCGGTGAGCGAAAACAGTGCGGTTGCCCCCATGGCCACAATTACCTTCGGCTGCACCAGGTGAATCTCGCGGGTCAGCCACCAGCGGCATTGCTGCACCTCACCCATATTGGGTCGCCTGTGGATTCGACGTTTGCCCCGCGGCTCATATTTGAAATGCTTGACCGCATTGGTGACGTAAAGCATGCGCCGGTCCAGACCGGCGAGTGACAGCGCCTCATCGAAAATGCGACCCGCAGGCCCCGTGAATGGACGTCCTTCAAGATCCTCTTGATCACCCGGTTGCTCACCAACAATCATCAACCGGGCATCGACAGGTCCTTCACCGAATACCGTCTGAGTGGCGCGGCAGTGGAGATCACAACGGCTGCAATGCCGCGCCTCCTGCCGCAGCGATTCGATCGTATCGATTTCGACAACTGGCCTGGCCTGCACCTGCGCGGCCGCCGCCTGCAGGCGATGATGAAAAGGCAAGGGCTCGCTGGCCTGCCGTCGTCCCATATCCATAACCTGCGCTTCCGCACCAGCGATCAGGCCGGGAATGAGATCCGCCTCCGGCAAATTCCTCCAGTATTTCTTCGGCATCTCCGTCATCATCATCTTCACCTTCAACCGGGCAGGATTGAAGATGGAGGCATAATAGGTGCGCCAGAGTTCTTCTGTCTCATCGCTTATGTCGGGCTTTTGCGCCGGTTGCGTCGAGGTGCGCAAGGTCTCGCCATCCCAAGAGGCCGATCCACGCGGTGTGGCTATTATCCAATCCATGTCGTTAAATCGGCGTTGGAAGAACGGGGCAACCCGCGCGACGATAAAATGGTCTGGCTCGAACCATGAAAAAAAGCGGCGGCGGCCCACTGTGCCCGCAGGCAACGGCATTTCCTTAAAACGTACGAAGGCCGTCATCTTGTGATAGTCGCGACCCACGGATTTATGCATGCCGTGCGCCGCGACGACATCGACATCCGATTTTACGTCCAGCAGATGCCGTTCCTGTTTCAGGCGAAACAGAAGGCGATAAAGCAACGCAAACCGGCCAGGATTGGAGTGGCAGACTACGGCTTCAGCGAGCCGAAGAAAAGCCAGCGGCACAGAAACCTGTATCGTGTCCGTTTCCGTCAAAGTTGGAGAAGAGCGCAGATTCGGGAACACGGTTGCAGTGGCATCAAACAGCCCCTGCTCGTCGCCCCTCAGCCGCCAGTCGATCTCCGCGGGTTCTATCCCTGCCATCAGAAAACGGCGCGCGGCATCCCGCCACTCGGTAAGATCACCCCGTCCTTCGAGAAAACAGCTCGCGGTCATAACAAGGACAGCTGTTCCGATTTGGGCATGAACATCGAACGCAGATCGGTTCGCTCGTCCAACCGATGCGGCGTCCAGCCTTCGGCGATAACGAAGGTCCGTACCTTTTTTAATGAAACACCGAGCCGTCCGATATCCTCCAGCCTCAATCGGCGGAAACGGCGAGCGGAAAGAATGGATTTTACCGTTCTAGCGCCAAAACCGGGCACCCGCAAAAGCGTCTCCTTTTCGGCGCGATTGACATCGACCGGAAACCAGTCGCGATGACCGAGTGCCCATGCCAGCTTAGGATCGAGGTCAAGATCGAGCATGCCATCCTTCCGTGTCGAAGTAATCTCGTCGATATCGAAACCATAAAAACGATAAAGCCAGTCAGCCTGGTAAAGTCTGTGCTCGCGCATCAGCGGCGGCTTGATCAACGGCAGGTTCTTTGACGAATCCGGGATCGGACTGAAGGCCGAATAATAAACGCGCTTCAAACCATAGCTGCCGTAAAGCCGCGCACTGGTATCGAGAATCGTCGCATCGTTCGCGGCATCGACGCCGACGATCATCTGCGTACTCTGCCCAGCCGGCGCGAATTTTCGCCGTCTCTTGGTCCGCAAGGTCGGCTCGGCCATCTCCTCGATTTTCAGGCGCAGATTGCCCATCGAGCGACGAATATTGTCAGGTCGCTTTTCCGGCGCAAACTTTCCAATCCCGGCATCGGTAGGCAGTTCGATATTGATCGACAGGCGGTCGGCATAGAGTCCGGCCTCCTCGATCAATTGCAGCGAGGCTTCCGGAATGGATTTCAGGTGGATATAACCGCGAAAATTATGAACCGTGCGCAATTCGCGGGCAATGCGTACCATCTCCCCCATCGTATGATCGGAGGAGCGAATGATGCCGGACGAAAGAAACAGGCCTTCGATATAATTGCGCCGATAAAATTCGAGCGTCAGCCAGACCACCTCCTCCACCGAAAATCGCGCTCGCTCGACATTGCTCGATGAGCGGTTGATGCAATAGGCGCAGTCATAGATGCAAAAGTTGGTCATCAGAATTTTCAAAAGCGAAATGCATCGACCGTCCGGCGCATAGGCATGGCAAATGCCGGACCCTTCCGTAGAACCGAGCCCGCCGGTCGAGGACGAATCTCTTTTTGCCGTTCCGCTCGAAGCGCAGGACGCGTCATATTTGGCCGCATCAGAGAGAACAGCCAGACGTTCTTTGAGTGTTTTCTTCATCTAAATGTTCACTATATGTTCTTGCCTGCACTGTCAAGAAATCCAGCTTGGCCTGCCGTCAGCGCACTTTCCTATTTCGGCGATCCATGTCAAAAATTTCGACGCCTGGATGCGTACCGGTCGTAGAACGTACCGGCGACTGGCAAGCCACTTTCTTCATCACCTGCGCAAGATCAGGTGATTTCATAGGCGTTGACCTGCGGGGAACGCCCATGAATTTGCGTCGGTCGCTCCACTGCGAAGGAGCCAAAGGAATATTTATTCCAGATATTACAAATACTTGAGAATCCGAGCCTCAATCTCATCCAGCCGCGATCCCTTATGGCATCTGTATTGCATATCTCCCTTTGCGGATCGTACCCCCAGGGATTTTACTCATGCCGAACGCAACAGCATCGCCATCAGTGCGAAGACCGATTTTGTCGGCCGGACATTCGTCAATAGTCGTGGCAATCGTTCTTAAGGAATGCTGTATCGCCATCGGAAGCTCCACCGCAATCCACTCATGATCCGTTTCGGCAGACAAACCGCTCAAACCGATGCGTCATCTTCCGGCGCCATGATCGTGACACCGCATTGGCTGGCCAGCGAAGCTGGCGCAAAAGTGCTCAGGCGTGGTGGCAATGCGATCGAGGCTTTGATTGCCGCCGGAGCAGTGCTGGCGGTCACCTATCCTCATTTCTGCGGACTCGGTGGCGACGCGGTCTGGCTAGTTGCCGACAGAAACGGCAACGCACGGGCCTTTGCCGGCATTGGACAGGCAGCGGCAATCATGCCGCGTGGTGACATACCTTTACGCGGCGCAGCCTCCACACTTACAACGGCCTGCCTGGTGGACAGCTGGGAGAAAGTGCTTGCTTACTCCGCCGCCGAATGGG
The DNA here is from genome assembly GCF_046840415.1 of Rhizobium sp. SYY.PMSO. Taxonomy (NCBI): domain Bacteria; kingdom Pseudomonadati; phylum Pseudomonadota; class Alphaproteobacteria; order Hyphomicrobiales; family Rhizobiaceae; genus Rhizobium; species Rhizobium sp. SYY.PMSO. Next base: position 579,913 of record NZ_CP177351.1, on the reverse strand, counting down.
CGGGCACCGAACGATTGGCCACTCTTCTCGACGACGCGATTGCAATCGCAGACGGTGGCTTTGAAGTCAGCCGGTCGCAGGCTTTCTGGTACGAATTCCGACGCGTTGAATTGAACGGCTGGGCGGGTTTCACGAAGCTTTTCCGATCTGGCGGCATCCAACGCCAACCCGCCTTGGCCCGTACGCTGGGTTCCATAGCTCGTCACGGTACGCGTGAATTCTATGAAGGTGCTCTTGCGCGGCGAATTATAAGCGGACTTAACGAGGTTGGTTCGCCGCTTTCGGCTGCCGATCTTGCCACCACGCGGACCGATGTCGTGGCTCCCCTCAAACAGACTTATCGGGATACCATACTTCTTGCTCCGCCCCCACCGACGCAAGGAATTACCACTCTCGCCATAATGGGAGTGCTCGACCATCTGCCGTTGGCGGATTTCCAGCCAGATAGCCCAGCCTATTATCATCTGCTGATTGAGGCTGTGAAACAGGCCTTCCTCGACCGGCATGCGATTGCCGATCCTCGCTTCGCTGCGGACATCTCGAAACGCCTTCTCGATCCATCTCGTCTCGTCGCAAAAGCCGCAGCGATTGATCCACGTAGGGCATTACCCTGGCCACATAATTATCAATACGGCGACACCGCATTGCTTGCGGCCGTGGATGTCAATGGAGGTTGCGCATCGCTGCTGCAAAGCCTCTACTTCGACTGGGGCAGCGGCGTGGTGATCGGCGACACCGGCCTCCTGTGGCAAAACAGAGGCGCGGCCTTTAGCACGAATCCAGCGAGCCCTAACTATATCCTGCCCGGGAAGCGTCCTTTCTATACGCTCAATCCGGGTATCGCGCTCAGGGACGGGCGGCCGCATCTCGTCTACGGTACACAGGGTGCGGACGGCCAGCCACAAACGCTGTCGTTGCTGCTTAGCCTTCTTATCGACCACGACCTTGATCCGGCTGCCGCTCTCGCTCGCCCGCGTTTTTTGCTCGGTCGCACCTTCTCAGATAACCGGGACAGCCTGAAAATCGAGGCAAATATCGGCGACGAAATAGTTTCTGCCTTGGCGGCCATGGGGCATGAGATCTCGACCATCGACGCGCTGAGCCCACTTGGCGGCCAAGCCGGCGTAATCCGGATTGAGGAAGACGGGATGATAAACGGCGCGCATGATCCGCGCAGCGACGGAGGCGCGATCCTGCTGTGAGCGTCACCGGGCAACCTTACGATCTCCTCATACGAAATGTCCGTATCCGGGAAGATGGCGATCTCGTCGACATTGCCGTGCAGGGAGACAAGATTGCTGCCATCGAGTCCCGCATGCGTTGCGATGCCGTATCGGATGTCGATGGCGAGGGATGCTTTGCCTTTGGCGGATTCATCGACACGCATATTCATCTCGATAAAGCCTGCATTCTCGACCGTTGTACGATTTGCGAGGGCACGCTTGCCGAAGCCGTAAAGGAAACGGCCAAAGCCAAGGCAGGTTTCGACGAGGACGATGTCTACGCGCGAGCCGCCCGCGTGGTAGAGAAAGCAATTTCTCACGGCACAACGCGCATGCGGACCTTCGTCGAAATCGATCCCCGCGCCGGTTTCCGTTCCTTCGAGGCGATCAAGCGTATCCGGGCGGATTATGCCTTCGCTGCCGACATCGAAATCTGCGCCTTCGCTCAAGACGGGCTCACGAACGAGCCGGAAACATATGATCTGCTCGACGCAGCGCTCTCGAATGGGGCGGATCTGGTGGGCGGCTGCCCTTATACGGACTCTTCTCCCAGTCGGCATGTAGATATGGTTTTTGCTCTGGCAGCAAAGCACAATGTCTCGGTCGACTTTCATCTCGATTTTAGCCTCGATCCCGATCGCACCGATCTACCAAAGGTGATCGAGTCAACACTTCGCCATGGCTGGCAAGGCCGCGTGTCTATCGGCCATGTCACAAATTTGTCGGCCATGCCGCAAGCGCGGGTACTAACCATCGCCGATAGTCTCGCTAAGGCCCGCATCGCGCTCTCGGTTCTCCCGGCAACTGACCTCTTCCTGATGGGACGAGGGTATGACCGATTGGTTCCGCGTGGCGTGGCACCGGCTCACCTCCTCGCAAAAAGCGGCGTTGCTACCTCCATTGCCACCAACAATGTGCTCAACCCCTTCACGCCCTATGGCGACGCTTCATTAATCCGCATGGCCAATCTTTATGCCAATGTCGCCCAGCTCTCCCGTGATGACGAAATGAGCCTGGTCTTCAACATGGTGAGCCAACTCGACGGCAACACGCACCTCCAACCAGGTGGCGAAGCGACAATCGTGCTCCTCGACAGCACCGGTCCCCGCGCTGCCGTACGGGAGGTTGCTCGAGTGGTTGTCGGCTGGAAAAGGGGACGTAAAAGCTTCGATAACGGCCACCCTATGCTTTACAAAGCAGTCTGAACCGTCGGACCGGCGATAGCCGCGGGCTTTCAGCTGATACTTCATGTCGCAAACGGCATCTCGGCCGGGCCAGATGGAGCCCGCCCGAGCACCTCAAGCAAGGCGAAATAATCATCGACGGCTCGATGGCCTTCATGGAAGTAACCTGTCCACCTCACGGGCGCCCTTGACAAAAAAGGGTCCGATGTTCGGTGCTGATTGACAGCGATCGGGGTTCGTGTCGGCTGTCGCAAATAACTTAAGCTCGTTATAGCTTCTGCACCTGACTTTTGAGACTCTGCAAACGCGCCAACGTCCACTTGCAGGTGATCGAGCTTCGCCCTTCCCACGGCGGGCAATTCTTTATGAAGTGCCTTCTGGCTCTGTAGACGTTATAGCCGTTGCTTCGTTACATTTCAGCCAATTTCCAGCCATTGGACCTCGTCCGGCGAAAGCGCTATCGATGCCGCGATAAGACTGTGGCGAAGCTCGGCAAGGCTTGCCGGTCCGATCAGCGGAACGACCGGCCAGGGCTGATTGAGCACATAGGCCAGGGCGATCTGAATCGGGTCCTTGTTCAGGCGCCTGCCGAGTTCCTCTGCGCGCGCCTTTCTTTGGAAATTGAGATCGGAGTACCAGGCCCGAACGAGCTCACGGTCTTCGATCTTATCGGGCCCCGACCGGTCGGTGAAGAAGCCTCGCGCCTGGCTCGACCATGCAAAGTTGATGACTTTTCGATCTTTCAGCCATTGCTTCCAGGACGTGTCGGACGATGCGATGCAGCCTGGCCAGACAGGATCGATCATCTCAGCGAGCGAGAAATTGTTCGATAGGACGCTCGGCCTGGTCTTGCCTGTCCGTTCAGCATATTCGATCGCCTGATCCATTCGTTCGCGCGTCCAGTTCGATCCACCGATCGGACCACGGATACGACCCGCCTGAACTTCGGCATCCATGGCGTCGACAAATTCGCCGACCGGAATGTCGGGATTGTCGCGATGCATGAAATAGATGTCCACGTAGTCGGTCTGCATCCGCTCGAGGCTGGTTGCGAGCTGCTTGGCGATAACATCAGGATAGCATAAGGGCGAGTGAGCTCCCTTCTCGATGATCACCACATCGGCGCGGACCCCGCGGCTGCGCACCCATTCACCAATCAGCCGGTCTTGCGTGCCGCCTCCGTACTGGAAGGCGGAATCAACAAGATTGCCGCCTGCCTCGAAGAACTCGTCAAGAGCGATCGATGCCGCTGGAAAAGTCGAAAACAGCATCATGCCAAGCGCCAGCATCGACACTTCTTTCTCGATGCCCGGAATATGACCCCTCGGAACGATTTGCTCCCCGCGGCGGAGGGTTTCACCCGCAAGCGTCTTCGTCCGAACTGCAGGCGCTTCCAAAGCATATTCCAGCCCGATACCGGCACGCCATTTGTCCATGACTTTGAGGTTGCCAATCGTATCGGCGGCGGTCATCCCGGGATAGGCAAACTCCTTCTTGCCCGCCCGCATTGCGTCCGCGACCGCATCGACTTCGAAACTATAGACGTGACGAGGTTCATCGACCGCGATATCGGTCCGCGTGCCGGCAGCATCGCACAACCTGATGACGGCGGTGCCACCCTGCTTGCCGGCGGCAAACCAGAAATGATCGATTTCGATCGATCCGGCCGTGCCGAAGATGCGCAGAACATTATCCTGCGCCAAGGATATCGAGCAAGCAACTTCGGCAACGATACCATTCGGGAAGCGCAGAACAGCTGCGCTCCACTCATCGACGCCCGTCGGGCCGAGATGACCCACTGCAAAAACTTGATCTGGCTCGAGGACACCATTTGCTCCATCGATGCCGGCAATCAGTCTCGCCATTGAGACTGGATAGCCGCCGATATCGAGGATGCCGCCGCCGGCGAGGTCGTTGGCGAACAGGCGGTGCGCCTTGTCGAAAGGTTTTGCGAAGCCGAAGCTCGACTTGATCATCCGGACATCGCCGATCGCCTTTTCTTTCAAAAGCTCGATCAGCTTTAGCGTTAGCGGATGATGCCGGTACATGTAGGCTTCGCCGAGAAAGGTGCCAGCCGCATGTGCAGCGACCAGCATCGCCTCAGCCTCTGCCGCGGAAAGACCAATCGGCTTCTCGCAAAGCACATTCTTGCCTGCCCTGGCCGCCTTGATCGCCCATTCCGCATGAGTGGGATGCGGCGTCGAAATATATATGGCGTCGATATTCGGGTCGGCCAACAACGCTTCATAACCCTTGATTATTCTTGTACCCGGGAAACGTTCCGCGAGACCGGGCCTATTCGGTTCGCGAGTCGCAATTGCATCGACGCGGCCTGTTCTCGATTGAGCGACGCCCGCAAAAAAGTCGCCGGCGATCCGGCCGGGGCCAAGAATGCCCCAGCGAATTTTGTCTCTGTTGGTCATATCGTCTTCCTGAATGTCATGCCGCCGGACGACCCTGCGGCTCCTCGTTTCAAGAGATCTGGTCAAGAGATCTGGATCACGGCGCAGCCATAGCCTTCGAGCTCAAGCTCACCGCCGACGGGTTTGCCGGCATCGAGGAGATTGCGTCCGGCCGGCACCTGGGCGATCTTCGCAGGCTTGCTCAGGTAGTTCTGGATGAAAAGTAGCTGCCGATCGTTGCTCATGCGCATCGTCACCTCGATGCCCGCTGGCAAGTCGGCAATGAGTGGCTGGACCCCGGCATCGGAGAAAAGACGCTCAGAAAGGGCATCGGTTAGATCCGGCGTCAGATAGGTGCCAAGATAGACGACACGACCCTTGCCAACCCTCCGGGAGGTCGCCATCGGTGTCCCCTCCGCATACCGATTGGACCAGACCGCCAATGTCTCGACGTCATCGTCGACGACGAGATTCTCATAGAAGTAACCGGCGGCAAGTTCGCGGTTGCCGATCTTGAAACGCCGCTGCCTGTGGTAGGATTCGGCCGGTCTGTTTGGCGGGACCACCAAACCACCGGAACGCTCCATGACCTCGAACAAACCTTTCGCGCCGGGCGCTACGAGCCGTCCAAAATCCTCGACGCGAACGCCTGTCAAACCGGACAGCGATGCACCCGGCGCGGTCTGCCTGATAACATGATTGTTCTCGTCGCGCGTCCCGGTGCGCGCGCCGATCACGACCGTGCCCCCCTGCTCGGCGAACGTTTTCAGTCTTTCCGTCCACCCGTCCTTCCACATCACCCAGTGCGGAACATAGAGGAGCTTTAGCTTGGAGAGATCATCTTCTGGATGGATAAAACCGCAGGCTATACCCCGGTCATAGCAATATTGATGCAGGAGGACGGCATCGTCCTGTGGACTTGGAAGTCCGATAGGATAGGTCTTGTGCGCTTCCTGATTGTCGAAATCCGATCCTGCGATGCCCACATCCATGCGGACATAGGTGCCGAGAATCTTGTCGTTGAGCGTTTTCATCTCGATGGCAAAACGCTTCGCCTCTTCGTACCGATGGCGTGGCACGTCGTCATGATCGATGATCCCCATCCAGTAGATTTCGGCGCCAAAGTGGGCCGGACGCCAGCGGAAGAACATCAGGCCATCGGCGCCCCGGGCGACAGAGGACATCGCCATCCGCCGCATCTCTCCGGGTTCGGGAGTCAAAGTGCAGAAACCCGGCTGGCTGCCGAAGCCGGACTGTTGTTCGGGCACAATATAGTTACCCGAAAATCCGCGGCAGATATCCAGATGCAGGGCTTGCACCTTGGCGTGGTTGCCGATGCGCTGGAATTCGTCGTAGAGCATCGGGTAGATGTCATAGCCGACGAAATCGAGATCGGTCGTGAACTGCCCGCGAAAGTCAATATCGCGCAAGCCGCCGAGGTTGTGGAAGATGAACCAATCGGCTTTGGTCGCGCGCAGAATTTCGACCTGCTCGTGTTGGAAGCGCGCCGTGGAAAACGCGAGGAAACGATGATAGTCCTGCAAATGCCCAGGGCTCGGGAACGTCGGACCAAACTCGATCGGAAGGACAACCTGATCGAAATCATTATAGGCGGTCGCCCAGAAATCCCCGCCCCAGGCGAAATTGAGTTTGTCGATCGTGCCGTATTTGTCGGCAAGATAGGCCTGAAACTCCGAAAGCGTCGCCGCTGAGAAGGATTCCGGCATGCTGGTATTCAGCTCGTTGTCGGTCTGCCAGCCGACGACATGCGGATTGTCCCGATAGTGTTCGGCCATAGCCCTCGTGATGCGCTTGCTATGCTCGCGAAACACCGGGCTTGCGGTATCGCAATGCTGGCGCGAGCCATGGCTCATGGAGCGGCCCTTACCGTCCACCCGCAGGATTTCCGGATGTGCGACTGTCAGCCATCTCGGTGGCGTCGCCGTCGGCGTGCACATGATTGTATCGATTCCGCGCTGGCCGAGACCGGAGATCGCCCGATCGAACAGATCGAAATTGAATATGCCGAGCTCCGGTTCGAGAATATGCCAGGCAAATTCGGCCATCCTGACCACGTTGAAACCTGCGGCCGCCATGCGGTCCGCATCTCGCTCCCAATAGCTCTCGTCGACATGCTCTGGATAATGGGGAGCACCGACAAGGAACCGATCGGTTCTGATCGGATTCCAGACCGAGATTGCTGCAGAAGCTTTGCTATCAGACATTGTCATTTTTCTACCGTTCTATGATTGCCTTGCGGGCGCTGATTGTGTGTCCGCCGTCAGGCGAGAAGAGATAGAGTTGGCCGGCATCCAGTTTCAGCGCGACCGGCTGTTCGGCCTTGAAAGGCGCCACGTAACTGAGCTGGACGGTGATGTTTCCCGTGCCGCTTTCGGAAGCAACGGTCCTGAGGTTGCCGGCATCGACATAAAGGATCGTTTCACGTCCAAGATGTTCGACAAGCCGAACATGGCCGCTCACTGCGGCTTCCGAACCGTCCGTCACCACCGAGATATTCTCGGGCCGGATACCAAGCGTCAGCGCCGTTCCCTTTGACAGATGGGCCGGCGTTGCCAGCTCGATCGTCAAGGGTGAAAGGCCCGGTGCTGAAACACGGATCGAATTGCCGGAGGTCTCATCGACCGTGACGCCGAGAAAGTTCATTCGCGGCGCTCCGAGAAAACCCGCCACAAAAAGATTGTCCGGGTTGCGATAGAGCTCCAGCGGCGAGCCGACCTGCTCGATCGCGCCCTTGTTCAGCACGACGATTCGGCTTGCCATGGTCATCGCTTCGATCTGATCGTGGGTGACATAAACCATGGTCGCGCCAAGCTCAGCGTGCAGGCCGCTCAACTCGACACGCATCTGCGTACGAAGAGCGGCATCAAGATTCGACAACGGCTCGTCGAATAGAAAGACATCAGGGGAGCGGGTAATGGCGCGCCCGATGGCGACGCGCTGGCGCTGGCCGCCGGACAATTGCTTCGGTCGTTTGTCGAGCTGGTCGGTGATGCGTAGAATTTTCGCCGCTTGCGCGACCGCCGCATCTATTTCGGCTTTCGGACGTTTTGCCATCCGCAGCCCAAATCCCATGTTTTCGGCGACGGTCATGTGCGGATAGAGCGCGTATGACTGGAATACCATAGCGATGCCGCGTTCACCAGGTTCGGCTTTGCTGACGTCGCGGCCGTTGATCAGAATCTGGCCGGAGGAGATCGTTTCAAGACCGGCGATCGACTTCAACAAGGTGGATTTGCCACAGCCCGAAGGGCCGACCATGACGATGAACTCGCCCTGCTCGACAGAAAGATCTATGCTGCGCAGCGCATGATAGGAGCCATAATTCTTGTTGACGTTTCGAAGTTCGAGACTGCTCATGCTTCGGGACTCTCAGAGGGAGTTGGCATAAAGGACGAGAGGGCGAGAGACGGCGGATTGGTCATCCCTTCACCGCCCCCATGGTGAGGCCGGCGATGAAGTGTCGCTGCATCAGGAAAAACATGATAACGGGCGGCACCGCGACGACGATCGTGCCGGCGGAAATGAGATTCCAAGCGGAAACCCATTCTCCTCGAAGATTGGCAAGTCCGGCCGTGACCGGTTTGACCGTATCGCTCACCGTCAATACCACGGCCCAGAAATAGTCATTCCAGACGAAGGTGAAGATCAGGATCGCCAGCGCCGCGAGCGCTGGCCGAACGAGCGGTATAACCACATGAACGAGGGTCTGGAACGGTGTGGCCCCCTCGGCTCTCGCCGCCTGGAACAGCTCATCCGGCAAGGCAGCGATGAAGTTGCGCATGAACAGTGTCGCAAAACCCGTCTGGAAGGCGATGTGGAAGATGACCAGCGCCCCTGTCGTATCGTAGAGACCGATGCGCACCATCAGATCGCGCACCGGTATCATCATGATTTGATAGGGCAGAAAATTGCCGCCGACGAACAAGGCGAAGATCAGCATGTTGCCGCGAAAGCGATAGCGCGCCAGCACGAAGCCGGCGAGCGTACTGAGAGTCAGCACGCCGATCACCGACGGGATCGTGATCGTTAGGCTGTTCAGAAAGTAACGCGCCATCGGCGTTTGGGTGAAGACGGACGTATAGTTTTCCACCAGGCCGAATTGGGTCGGCCATCCCCAGAGGTTGCCCCCCATGACATCCTGCGTCGATCGGAACGACGTCAGGATGATGGCAAAGAGCGGGCACAGCCAGAAGATCAGGATGGCAAGCACGACGATAAAATAGAAGCGGCGACGCCATATGGCATCTTCGGGAATCGGGCGCGGATACATCAGGCCCCTCTTTCTTCGATGCGGATAATGCGCGTGAGATACCAGGCGATGAAGACCGCCATGATTACGAACAGAACCGATGCGATCGCCGCGCCGTAGCCGAAGCGGTAGGAAAAGATCGATTGCTCGAACATCTGATAGGCAAGAACTTCGGAGGAACCGAAAGGACCGCCCTGCGTCATGACCGATACCATGTCGAATGATCGCAGCGCCCCGACAACTGTAACGGCAATGGCGATGAAGGTGACCTGCGTCAATTGCGGCAAGACGATGTGGCGCAGCATGTTCCACCCCTTGGCGCCGTCGACCCGACCGGCGCCAATCAGCTCCTCACTGAGATTGTTTAGACCGGCGAGATAGAGGACCATGCAGAAGGCGATCTGCGGCCAGAGTGCGGCGATGACGATCGCGAAGGTCACGAAATGCTCGTCGGACAAAACAGCGGGCGCCGTTGCGCCAAAAAAGCCGAAGATCAGCGCAAGCAATCCCAGTTGGGGCGTGTAGACCCAGGTGAAGACGACGCCAACGGCGACCGAGGCCAGCACCAGTGGAATAAAAAACAGGGATTTCATCAGCCGCATGCCGCGGATCTTCTGGTTGACCAGCAGCGCGATTGCCAGTCCCAGCGGCGGTGCCGCCATGAACATGACGAGCCAGATAACATTGTTCTTCAACGAGACGTAGAATTGCGGATCGTTGAACAGCTCGACGTAATTACCGAAGCCGATCCATGTCATCGGGCTGAAGCCGTCCCAATCGTGCAGGCTGATCCAGAGGCTTTCCATAGCCGACCACAGGATCACGACAGAAAAGAGAATGGCCGCCGGCAAAATCAGCAAGGCCGGGGTGAGCCACCAGCGATGGCGGCGCCAGAGCATCATCATTTTGTCCTCTTTCGGGTGGGAGAGGCGGAGCCGATGCTCCGCCTCCCGGTCGCTGGGAGGAAGTTAGAGCTTGTAGATACGCTTGCGGGTCGCCTCGAGCCGATGGAGGATCGCGTCACGCCGCTCGGGCTTGGCCATGAATTCCTGGAACCCGACCAGGCCCGCCTGCGCCATGTCCGGGTCGCTATCGCGGTCGTAATATTGCGACGTGCCCTGCACCGTCTTCAGCGACGCCACGGCGGCATTGACAAGCGGATCCTTGCTCGGCGGCAGGTCGTTGCGCGGTGGAACATTGCCGCCAGGTTCCAGATAAAGGGCGAGATTCTCTGGACGGTAGAAATAGGCCAGAAATTCGCGGGCGCCCTGCTTGTTCTTTGCGTTTGCCGGGATGTGCACCGAGTCCAGTGAGAATTCCTCGAAGCGGCCGACTTTCGGGTCTATCGTTGGGAAGGGCGCCAGCGCGAGTTGGTCGACATCATCTTTCGGGAAAGCCGCCCGCACGAAAGCGCCTAGATTCATCATCCCCGCCTTCTTCTGCGACAAAAGCGCGCCGGCTTCCTGCCAACCGAAGGACGTATTGTTCGGCGTGAAGAAGTCCTGCTTGATCAAGGTCTCCCACATGTCGAACACTGGCTTGAGCGCCGGATCGAGATAGCTCATCTCGCCGTTCATCAGGGCCATGTGCTTATCGAGACCGTTGATGCGCAGGTTCATCTGGTCGAACCAGCCAGCAGCCGGCCACAATTCCTTGGTGCCCATGGCGATAGGCGTCAGGTTTGCGCTCTTGCACTTGGCGCCGAAGGCCAAAAAGTCGTCCCAGCTTGTCGGCGCCGAGACGCCCAGTTGGCTGAAGACATCCTTACGATAGAACATGCCCCAGAGCGTCCCGCCTGTCGGCAGACCATATTGCTTGCCGTTCACGGTAACGGCGCCGGCTGCCGCACCGAGCACGTCCTTGTATTTCTCCTTCTCGAAAAGATCGGAGATATCGTCGAACAGGCCACGTTTGACGAAAGCGCGCATACGATTTCCGGAAAACCAGAAGCAGATGTCCGGCGCACCGGCGACAAGGTAGTTGCGGATCGCCGTCTTGTGTGCCTCGTGATCCATATTGTTGACCTGGACCTTGACACCAGCCTGCTTGGCGAAATCGTCGGCGATTTTGCGGAAGACCGTCAGGCCATCTCCATTGCTTATGTCGGAGATAATGGTGATATCCTGCGCCTGAGCGATTGCGGGTATCGGAAAGCCGCCTGCAATTGCGGCGGCGGAAGCCATACCGGCCCCTTTCAAGAAGGTCCGGCGCGTGGTCGTAAGAAACGGGTTCGTGAATGCCATTGAATTCCCTCCCAGTTGAAACTCATGAACACGTCCCTGCGCATCGTCCTCCACAACGACGGCGCAGAACGCTCAGTGTGCCGACCGAATCCCGTCCCCCGTAGCCTTGAATAACCATTGCGAAGTTGATCGACGGGCGAACTTATGCATATAACAATCAGCGCCGCAAGAATTAATTTACAAAATTAAGGAATGAAATCGTGAAGCTAAAAGGCGATCAGACGACCACACGAGCACTAAATCGTCGTCTGATCTTGAACCTCCTTCGACAGCATGGTCCCAAGAGCCGGGCCGATCTTGCAATCGCAACCGGGCTCAGTCCGGCCGCGGTGACATTCGTCATCGGCGATCTGATCGAGGAAGGCATCGTAAAGGAAGGTACAGCCGTATCGGGCCTTACCGGGCGCCGTCCCATCCCGGTGGAAATCGACTACAATCATGGAATTGCTCTCGGTTTCAAGCTGATGGCAGATACGATTGAATGTGTTGCGACAGACCTGGCAACAAACCCCATTGCCGCAATGCGAGTTCCGCTGCCCCTTTCCACACCCGAGACTGTCACCAACGTGCTTGTCGACACGGTACCCACACTTATCAATCTGGCGGATCGTCCGCACGCGAAGCTGGCCGGTGTTGGCATAGCTATGCCGGGTGTCATGAGCCATGACCAAACGGTCTGCGTAAGAAGCAACCGCTTCGACTGGAATAACGTGCCATTGGCGGAGATGGTCGCGTCGCGTCTCAGCGTGCCGGTATGGCTCGAGGACGATACGAACGCCTATGCGATCGCACAGCAGTTGTTCGGCCTTGGGCGCCAGCATCGAAACATGGCGGTGCTCGCCGTCGGTGTCGGAATAGCTTGTGCACAGGTGATCGAGGGAAAGTTGTACCGCGGAGCCAACGGGGCGGCGGGCAAGATGGGTCACACGATTTTCGAGCCGAACGGCCGCCCATGCGAATGTGGCAAACGCGGTTGCCTCATGGCTTATCATTCCGAAGCATCGATGCTAAGGCGTTGGAAAGAGCAGACCGGTGGCGGGGAAGATAAAGGTCGTGCGGAATTTCGCGTCGCGCTTGTGTCCGAAGACCCTGTTGTCGTCGCAATCGTCGAAGAGGCCGGCCGTTGTATCGGGACGGCGCTGGCCAATCTCGTCAACATCACGGACCCGGAAGTCATCGTCGCTGGCGGTGAAGCCGTATCACTCGGAGAGCCATTTCTAGCCCCGCTCAGGCAGGCTCTGGCTGCGGGCACCTTCCGGACTGCCCCACCACTCCTACCCGACTGGGAAGACAATTCCTGGGCACGGGGTGCAGCAGCTCTCGTGACGCAGAAGATGTATGATTTCGAGTCTTCCGGCGGTACGAAAAATTTCGAACTGGCACCAGCGATTGCCGCCAGCGCCATCACCGGATCGTCCTCGCTCATGTAGGAATTGCCGCGAGCGGCCTTCGAGCTCGATAACTTGGTTCTCTGTCGCATTGGCGGGACTGTTGAGCGCCAACGAGACCTCCATCGCTATGGAGGGGCGCACGAGGACAATCCGGTGTGGACTCTGCCCTCGTGGGAGCCCTGCAATTCGGGGTGGCCTTCGTGTGGTCAGAAATCGTGGCGTCGTCGATTTCGACAAGCGCACTTCCGCTTGCGCTCGGGATTCTGATCCCCGCCGTCATCGCGTTGCTGCTCTGGATGGTCGATCAGCCGCTGAACGTATCGCGTGCCAATGAGGACAAGACACGCAAAGCGTGACACCGATCGTGCAGAAATATAGAATTTGGACTTTACAGAATCGTTGCGGCCTCATTGCAAAGTTAGCTGGTGAGCGCCGATCGTTGAACAAGAATGAAGGTGAGCATGGCCGACACTAACAAGATATCCTTCATAGCCCGCGCGACTCTTATCGTCCTTGGCGTGCTTTTTGCGCTGGTCGGGCTTTATTTCACCATTGGCGGCGGCATGCTGATCGCCCGCGGCGGCAGCTGGTATTATCTGCTCATGGGGCTGGCTGTGATTGTCTCGGGTGTCGAGATCGCGCGCGGTCACAGCCGGGGCGCGTGGATCTATGGCCTTGCCGTGATCGCCACCGCTTTCTGGTCGTTTTGGGAAGCCGGCCTTGATTTCTGGGCGCTCGAGGCCCGTCTCCTGACATTCACCATGGCTGCAATGGTGCTGGCAATCTTCATTCCGCTGCTGCGCCGGGCCGAAGGCAGGTCGGGCGGCGGAAAACTGATGGCCGGCATCTTTGTAGTCCTTCTCCTTGTCAATGTCGGCTGGTTCTGGGGCATGTTCACCCCTCACGGCATTTTCACCCCCCGCGTCGACGAACAGCCCGCTGCGTCTGTCGCAAGCGAAGATTGGTCGAATTATGCAGGCAACAGCCTCGCCCATCGTTTCGGTGCGCAGGACCAGATCAACGCTTCAAATGTCCAGGACCTGAAGGTCGCCTGGACGTTCCGCACAGGCGATATTCCAGACAGCCCCGGTGGTGGCGGAGCAGAGGACCAGCAAACGCCGCTCCAGATCGGCAACACGCTCTTCCTGTGCACGCCGCACAACACGGTTATTTCAGTCAATGCGACAACCGGCAAGGAAAACTGGAGGCACGAGTTTCCCACCAAGACGACGGTCTGGGTACGCTGCCGCGGGTTGGCCTATTTCGATGCCGCCAAGCCGATCGTTCAGCCGACCGCGGCGGGCAGCACACCCGTTCCGTCGGTCTCGCTGCCGCACGGTGCCGTCTGCCAGCACCGCATCTTCATGAATACGATCGACGCGGTTCTCGTCGCGCTCGACGCAGACACCGGCGAACTCTGCGAGGATTTCGGGACCAAGGGTGAAGTCGATCTCAAGACTGGACTCGGTGATGCGCCGAGCCCGCTCTACGAGATGACGTCGCCGCCCACGTTGGCCGGCACGACTGTTGTTGTCGGCGGCCGCGTCGCCGACAACGTTGCCCTCGACATGCCGGGCGGCGTGGTCCGCGGCTTTGACGCAGTCACTGGCAAGATGCGCTGGGCCTTTGATCCCGGCAATCCCGACGATCGCCAGGCACCAGCCGAAGGCAAGACCTTCACGCGCTCGACACCGAATGTCTGGGCGCCGATGACCTATGACGTCGCCTCGAACACGGTGTTCATGCCGGTAGGCAGCGCCGCGATCGATCTGTGGGGCGTACCTCGCACGAAATTGGATGAAGAATACGGCGCTTCGGTCCTTGCGCTCGATGCCACGACCGGCAACGAAAAGTGGCACTTTCAGACAGTGCATCACGATCTCTGGGATTACGACGTGCCGATGCAGCCGACGCTGTTCGACTTTACGAAACCGGATGGCGGCAAGGTTGCGGCCCTGGTGATCGGCACCAAGATGGGTCAGCTCTTCGTGCTCGACCGCCTGACGGGCAAGCCGCTTACGGAAGTGACCGATATTCCGGTGAAGGCCGGCCCGATCCAGGGCGAGGCTTATCCCAAGACCCAGCCGCTTTCGACAGGCATGCCACAGATCGGCGCTGAGGTTCTGCATGAGAGCGACATGTGGGGCATGACGGCCCTCGACCAGCTCGCTTGCCGGATCATTTTCCGCGGCTGCGCTATGACGGGCTTTTCACCTCGCCAGGCGAGGATTATTCGCTCAGCTTTCCGGGCTCGCTCGGCGGCATGAACTGGGGCGGCCTGTCCTACGACCCAACCTCATCGATGCTCTTCGCCAACGATATGCGTCTCGGCCTCTGGGTTCATATGGTGCCGCAGCCGGCCGGAGCGCAGGCGTCGAATGGCAACGAGTCGGTCAATGCCGGCATGGGCGCCGTGCCGCTCAAGGGCACACCCTATTCGGTGCTCAAGGATCGCTTCTTCTCGCCGCTCGGCATTCCCTGCCAGGCGCCGCCCTTCGGCTCGCTGACGGCCATCGACATGAAGACGCAGAAGATCTCGTGGCAGGTTCCGCTCGGTACTGTCGAGGACACGAGACTGTTCGGCATCCGCATGAGCATGCCAATGCCGATCGGCATGCCGACCATCGGCGGCTCATTGGCCACCAAGGGCGGTCTCGTCTTCTTTGCGGCCACGCAGGATTTCTATCTGCGCGCCTTCGACCAGAAGACCGGCAAAGAGGTCTGGAAAACCCGTCTGCCGGTCGGCAGCCAGGGCACGCCGATCAGCTATACCTCGCCGGAAAACGGCAAGCAGTACATCCTGATATCGGCTGGAGGCGCACGCGATTCCACGATGCGTGGGGACTACGTCATCGCTTACGCCTTGCCATAAAGAACTTCGCTCTCTGCGGTGGCTCTTCGATAAACGCGCCCTAAGTATACCAAACGCATTGGCTGGCGTTGGTGAGCCGGCCTCATTGGGGATTGAATGGACAGCGCGAAAGATGAGCAGATTCAGGCGACTACCGATTTGACCACAGCGCCGATCGGCCAGGCTCTGCTTCTCTTCGCGCTGCCTACGCTCGGCTCTTCGGTGCTGCAATCGGCGAATGGTTCGATCGATGCAATCTGGATTGGCCGTCTTCTCGGCACTGAGGCGCTCGCCGCGACGACCAACGGCAATCTGGTCATGTTCCTCTTGACCGCCTTCGTCTTTGGTTTCGGCATGGCGGCCACCATTCTTGTCGGTCAGTCGTTCGGACGCCATGACATTGCAACCGCGCGTATCGTGACCGGAACGACAGTGGGCGCCTTCGTTCCGCTCAGCATCGTGATTGCGATCATCGGATGGTTCCTCGCCCCCGATGTTTTGACGCTGCTGGGAACACAGGCCGAGATTGAGCCGCTGGCTCGCGCCTACCTTCAGGTTACGTTTCTGGCGATGCCGGCGATCCTGATGCAGACTATCCTGATGATGACGCTGCGCGGCAGTGGTGACGCGATCACGCCGCTCATCTTCATGGCGATTGCGGTCACGCTGGATGTGATCTTGAACCCGCTGCTCATCATGGGATCGGGACCGGTGCCCGCGCTGGGTATTGCCGGATCGGCGCTGGCTACAGCGATCGCTAATTATGTCAGCCTGTTTGCCATGCTCGCCTATATCTATCGGCGCGATCTGCCGCTACGGCTTCGTGGCGCTGAACTTCGCGATCTCATTCCCGATCTGACAATCCTGCGAACGATCTTCGTCAAGGGATTGCCAATGGGCATTCAGATGATCGTCGTCTCGAGTTCCATGCTGACGATGATGCGGCTGGTCAATCGCGAGGGTGTCGACACCACCGCCGCATTCGGCGCAACCCAGCAATTGTGGACCTATGTCCAGATGCCGGCGATGGCGCTGGGTGCCGCCGTCAGTGCGATGGTCGCGCAGAACATTGGTGCGAATCTATGGGAGCGCGTCGGTCAGATCACCCGGATCGGCGTGATCTATGCCGTGCTGCTGACCGGCGCTCTCGTGATTCTGCTGCTGTTTGCGGATCGGCAGGCTATGGAAATTTTTCTCGGCTCAAACAGCCCCGCCATCCCGGTTGGCCGGCATATCGGCAGGATCGCAACCTGGGGCTTTGTCGCGTTCGGGGTGTCGATGGTCCTATTCGGAACGGTGCGCGCTAATGGCCAGGTAGTCTGGCCCCTGATCATCCTGTTCGTGTCGATGTATCCCGTTCGCCTCGGTGTCGCGCTTGGTCTGCACGACATGCTGGGGGTCGATGCCCTCTGGATCAGTTTCCCTGTGGCGATGGTCTCCACTCTGATCATGGCGTCGATTTTGTACCTGCAGGGTGGGTGGCGGAAGAGTTCATCGATGGATCTGGTTTTGAACGAACACCGCGCTCCGGTAGAGGAGATATCGCAGACGGCTGAGGGGGCATTGCCTTGCAACGCCCGGGCACCAGCCCCACCTGCCGTCCTTCCCAGATGAAATCGACAAAACCGTTCTTGCCTGCCCAGCCATCAGGTAACAAGAGGTAGGCCGACATCGATGGCAATGGTCTGTCCCGTGATGAAGCCGCACCGCATCAGGACGAGATAAGCCAGGGCGACTTCGCGTGGCTCCGCTGTGCAGCGGAGCGGAATTTGCTGGGCAAACCAATACACACCCGTACGCAGAAAACTATAACTCCTGCACGTTTGAAAGTGCTGCATCAATCAAAGCATATTACACACAAGAAGCAGGAAAATAGCATGTGATCTAACGGATACGTCTGTTCATCTTTAACACACCTCTCAATGCTTCCTTGGATATCATCATACCATATTACTGTTGGCGCTACGCTCCGAACTCGCCACGATGGTGGCCAGATCACCTATTCCCGTAGCGTGATATCAGTTCGTCGGCATATATTTCGGTATGAACACCATACTTATGCCCATATTGAAATGCGAAACGGAACTATCTAATAAATTAAATTAGGGCTTCAGATCTGGTCGGCAATTGAAGCGGCTATATGAGAAATCCTCAAGCTTATCATTAGCAACACGCATTTGTGGAATAGTCGGCGGAAAACATGGCTACAAACTTGGACGTGGCGACTCTGCGGTCCTTTACCTTGATTGCAGAAGGACGAACATTCGCAGATGCGGCGGACGCTGTTGGCAGGTCGCAATCGGCAATCACTCTTCAGATTCAACGGCTGGAACAGGAGGTCGGCGCGCCGTTATTCCGGCGCAACCGGCAGAGCGTGGAACTAACGATCGCCGGAGAACGGCTTCTCGGTTTTGCGCAGCGCCTGGTGCAGATCAATGACGAAGCACTCGTGACCATGGCGCCCGATGCCGCACGTTCACTTGGACTTGGAGTAACACCGGACATCGCCGAAACCATTCTCGAGCAGGTGCTGGAATGCTTCCGTCAAGAACATCCCGTGGTCGATATAACCTTGCGGATCGATGGGTCGCGCAAACTGGTGGAGGCCGTAGGGCGCGAGGAGATCGATATTGCAATCGCGCTGAACATGGATGACTCGCTCAATCAAGGCCCTCTCAGCGAGGCGCAAATGCTCTGGATTGGGCGGCCGGGCTTCTCCATTCGTGAGAATAACAAGCCCCTGCCCCTCGCGTTCTTCGAACCTCCATGCGCATTTCGCACGGCAGCGCTCGAAGCGCTTGGCTCGGACATTCCCTACCGCTTCGCAGCGACGAGCCCCAGTCTGGGCGGCATCATAGCGGCGGTTCGTTCGGGGCTCTGCATGACGATCCGGACGAAACATCTGCTCGGCGCCGGCCTCGTGGATGTAGGGCAGAGCATGCAGCTGCCATCACTCCCGAGCGTTGCTTTCAGCTGCTACACGCGCATCGGCGAAAAGCGTCCGGAGCGCGATGACCTCATCGAGATCTGCCGCCGTTACCTGCAATAGCTTGCATCTGCTTCCGGATCATATCGTCGATGGCGGTTCGCGCCTGGCCGATATGCCGTTGAGCCGGGGATGGTGCGTCAGCCCGGGGAGCATCGCCCTTGGCCGCGCCGATTCTCAACGCTGTCGATGAAAACAGGTTCCAGACTTCATGCGAGGCTTCGTTCGACCGATATCAACATGGCCGTTCGGGCACAAAGCGACGTCCGCTGGGCTGCTACGAGGCCGAGCGGACGTCGGCCGGAAAACACGAGAAGCATTGGGCGCCGGTATTTTCCCTAGCCTGGGACCAGCTCAAGGTGACGGCGCAAACCTTCGTACAGCCTCTTCGACAAAGCGCCCGATCTTCGCGGTGCGCTGGCGATCGGCCGGATAGATGAGATGCATGGGTCTCGAAGGTCCTTCGAAGCCCGGCAGCACCTGAACGAGATTACCTGCTTCCAGATCGGCGCGGATCAGGTCGTCGGCAGCGAGCAGGATACCCGCCCCCTGCAAGGCAGCCCTGAGCTGGGCCGGCGCGCCGTTGACCTGGAAACGGCAATTGACGCGTACCGGAATGCTCTCGCCGTCCTTTCGGAATATCCATTCGTTGAAAACCTTCCGGTTCCAGAAGACGAAGCCGATGCAGGCGCGCGTGCTCAGCTCGTTCGGATGTTCCGGTATGCCAGCCTGCGCGAGATAGCCGGGCGATGCACAGGCCACCATCCGGTAAGGGCGCAACGGCCGTGCGATCAGGCTGGTGCTGTCGCCGACGCCGGGATCGCCAATCCTGAACGCCGCCTCGATGCCGTCATCCGGCAAACTGACGCGCTCGTCCGAGAGGCGAAGGTCGACCTCAACCTTGGAGTGGCGCCGCATGAAGTCGATCGTAAAGTCCACAAGCGACAGGGAACCGAATTCGTAGGGCGCGCTGATGCGCAACTGCCCGTGGGGCTCGGCCATGGCTTCCAGCGCCAATGCGTCGGCGGCAGCCGCCTCTCTCAGCACGACAACGCAACGCTCGTAATATTGGCGTCCCAGTTCCGTCAGGCTATGGCGGCGGGTCGTGCGCGTCAGAAGGCGGACATGGAGTCGATCTTCGAGCGCCTGCACATAGCGCGCCACCATTTGCGGCGTCATGCCGGTCTGGGCAGCGGCAGCGGCAAAAGACCCCGCGTCGACCGCGGCCACAAACACTTCCATGGATTTGAAACGATCGAGCATTCGAAACCATTAGTACATAAACAACATTACATCAGTTTATTTATCCGCACGGCGGTTGTCATTAGGGTCTGGCCAACCATTCAAGGGAATTCGATCATGCTTGACACCACATCCTTCGAAACCATTGTCCGTAACCGACGCGCGACCCGCCAATTTCTCTCGACACCCGTACCCTCGGAGCAGATCACCGCAGTCCTGCGCGATGCCCAGCACGCGCCATCGAATTGCAACACGCAACCCTGGAATGTGCATATCGTTTCGGGAACCAAACGCGACGAACTTTCGCAAGCTCTCCTGCATGCCGAAGAAAAAGGTGAGGCTGCGCCGGACTTCTCCTTCGACATGGCCGATTTCTTCGGGATCTATGGCGAACGGGCGCAGGCCAGCGGCAAGGCGCTTTACGACATTCTGGACATCGCACGCGAAGACAGGATCGGCCGCAGGGAGGCACTCCTGAAGAACTTCGATTTCTTCGGTGCGCCACATGTAGCCCTGATGTTCATGCCGACCTTTGGCGATAACGTGCGGACGGCGGGCGACCTCGGAATGTATGGCCAAACCTTCCTCCTGTCGCTGAAAGCGCGCGGCCTCGCAGGTATCCCGCAGACTTCGCTCAGTTTCTTTGCTCCGAGCATCCGTTCAGTTCTGGGCATCTCCGACGAATACAGAATGCTGTTCGGGATTTCCTTCGGCTATGGAGATCCGGCTGCCGTCGTCAACCGGCTCGATGCGGGCCGCGCCGACATTTCGGAAAGCGTGATTTTTCATGGCTAGATGCGCGGCCGCACGCTCCAGCCCGCCGATGTCGTCACCGGGCCGGCAATGCTAGCCGCATGACGAGGTCGCGAAATTCCTCTGCCGCGCAGCAGAGGGAGCAGCCTCAAGACGACCCGCGCCCACCGGATTCGCTTTTGAGAAATTGCAGCTCTGATCGCAGGAAAACGAGCAGCCGCCGGGTGACTTCCGAGGTCGAATCGGTCGGGCCGTGCAGCATGCGCAATCGGAAACCGGGAACATCATATTGGGGCAGGATGCGCTTGAGCTGACCAGCCGCGAGCGCCTCCGCACATGCCGGCAGCTGCAGGACGCCGATACCGGCGCCGGCGAGCAGAAGCGCATGAAGCGGGCGCCAATGGCTGACGGTCCATACCGTCTTGATCGGCGCCGCGATAACGTCACCACGCCGACGCAACGGCAGGTTGCCATCTTCAAAAATTCCGGCGACACGCAGGAAGGGATGTGCGGGCAATTCTTCCGGAACGGTGGGAATGCCGTAATCGGCGATATAGCCCGGAGAGACCACCAGGACGCGCTCGACATGGCCGATCTCCTCATCCTCGCAATCCGGCGCCGGCCGATCCCCCAGCCGGAAGGAAACATCGATACCTTCGCTGCGCGGACTGACGATCCGGTCATTAAGAATAAGATCGACATTCACATGCGGATAGAGTCTGCGAAACCGCATAAGCGTCTGCGGCAGTATCATCTCGCCGAGCCCGTGCGGAGCGGCGACACGGATTGCTCCTGCCAGAGCCCCCTCGCACTTGAGACTGACGCTTTCGGCAAAGGACGTGGCGTCCAGCGCCTTCTTCGCGCGCTCGTAGAACAGCAGGCCGATGTCGGTCGGCCGAACCGACCGCGTGCTGCGATTCAGCAACTGCTCGCCTAAATGCGCTTCGAGCTTCGTGATCCGTTCGCTGATCGTCGGCTGCCCCATGCCAAGATCCCGCGCAGCCTTCGACAGGCTGCCATGCTCGACGACTCGCGCGAATATTCGCATTGCGGCCACGATATCCATCTGCTTCCTCCATCGCTCCTCAGGCCGTGGACCATCGTAATATATCGTATTTATCGATATATAAGCAAGACTTTATAGGAATAACCCTATGAATGGCTAGTAATTCTTATCGAAAAGCACGTAATTTGCAGTCTAAGTGCCGTTTTTTATCGCCTTTTCATATTTGGGCGAGATAAATTCGAGTCGTCCGTCGCCGATTACAGGAACGCGGGCCGATGCATGCAGAAACCTGCATTTCACCTCTACGGAGCGGCCCGAATTCTTTGGACGTCGCCGCCGGGGAATGAAGGGGCAGCAAGAGCGGCACCTCATACTAACCTCACGGAGAGGATTCATGCTCGAGGAATTCAAGAAATTCGCATTGCGCGGCAATGTCGTCGACCTCGCAGTCGGCGTGATCATCGGCGCGGCATTCGGCGCGATCGTAACGTCGCTTGTCAGCGATATCATCATGCCGCTCATCGGCGCCGCCACGGGCGGGCTCGATTTCGGCAATTACTATCTCCCCCTGTCCTCCAAGGTACAGGCCGGTCTCTCCTATGCCGATGCGAAGAAGGCTGGCGCCGTTCTCGGGTATGGATCGTTCATCACGGTTGCGATCAACTTTCTCATCATCGCCTTCGTTCTGTTCCTCATCATTCGCGGAATGAACGCACTGATCAACCGCAACAAGAAGGAAGAGGCCGCCGAGCCGCCGGCTCCTGCGGCGGATATCGTTCTGCTGACCGACATCCGCGATCAGATCTCGGCATTGAACAGGGCGCTTGCCAAGGCCTCCTGACGGATACGGCTACGAATGCCTGTCGCAGGGGTGGGCCAAACCGGCCTGATGCACGACGGGCATACGTCTCAGCAATTGAAGAGGACGGCTTCTTTGAGTCGACGACGCGTTGTTTTCCTTGCCTGTGCTGCGGCTGCGCTGGCCGTGGCGGTGAGTATCGCAACGCTCGTCTGCCTTGCCCGCAAGCTCGCTTTGGACGAAGAGAGTGCGGACCTGGCGCAACTCGATCGCCGTGTGATCGAGCGCACCAATCTTGCTTACCGCAGCGCCATCGACGGCTTGCTGGATCTGAAAACGAGCACCCTTCCCCGCTGTTCCGAGGCTCAGATCGCGGCCATGCGGCAAGCGACGGCAAACAATCGATATTTGACCGGCATGGGGGTGTTCGATGGCGGCTATCTGCAGTGCTCCGCCTGGGGAAGATCCGATGCCAGAATCCCTGTCTCGGAGCCGGATTTCGTCACCCGAGACGGCATCAAGGTCAAGCTCAACCTGCGTCCGCAAGTGTCCGGCAGCGGCCCCAGGATCGCGCTTTCTCTCGGCGACTACTTTGTGCTGCTCGATCCGGCGGCGCTCCTCGACAGCATCACGGCCCCGACCAATCGTTTCGCAGTCGCGACCGAGGACGGCCATATGCTGGCAACCCGTAACGACCCCGATCCGGAGTTACTGCGATCTTTGATCGCAAATCCCGGCAGTGGAATGGACGATCAAAGCATTTATGCAACCGTTCGCGAAAGAGGCTTCATAGCGGTCGCCATGAAGCCCCGCCAGAATATGCTCGCATCTTTCAGAAAACAGATCGTCTTCATACTGCCCCTCTTTGTGCTCGTCGTTTCCCTGATCGTGGGGACAGCCGTGTGGATGACAAAAAGACGCTTGTCTCCACTCGGGGAGCTGAAGGCAGCAACCCCCAGGCGTGAATTCAGCGTTCACTATCAACCGATTATCGAGCTGCGGACGACCCGATGCATCGGCGCCGAGGCCCTCCTGCGCTGGCGGCGGGAGGATGGGAGCTACACGCCACCCAGCGAGTTCATCGCGCTCGCCGAGCAAAGCGGACTCATCCTTCCGATCACGGATCAGGTGATCGACTGCATCATCAGCGATCTTCAGCCGCTTCTCGAAGCCGATCCTCTGTGCCATGTCACCATCAATCTCAGCGCCATCGACGTTCGCACGGGCCGTTTCCTCGATGTGATGCAGGAAAAGCTGGCGCCGACAAACATCCGAAGCAGCCAGATTTGGCTTGAGGTAACCGAAAGCAGTTTCATCGAGATCGAGGCGGCTTCGGCCACTCTGCGACGGGCCAATACCCTCGGGCATCCCGTTGCCATCGACGATTTCGGAACAGGCTACTCCAGCCTGCTGAGCCTGCAGGATTTGCCACTCGACGTGCTGAAGATCGACAAATCCTTCATCGAAACAATCGGTCGTGAAAGTGGACACGGTTTCATTGTGCCGTGGATCATCGAAATGACCCGCAAGCTCGATCTGGACAGCATCGCCGAAGGAATAGAAGCGCGGGAGCAGATCGATTATCTCATCGAACAGGGGGTCGCTTACGGACAGGGCTGGCTCTTCTCCAAGCCGTTGCCGGCCAGCGAGTTCATCGCGTTTTATCACCGCAACAGAACTGGGCTGCCATAGCAGCCGCGTTGATCGATATCATGGCGTGCCGACGAGGAAGACAGAGTCCGTAAACCTCGCCGGCGCCCCGGATACACCGCTTTGACGCGGGCTCAATCCGGCATCTCAGCTCTTGCAAGCCAGCAGGACGGCGGCCGGGAGACGCTGGGCGCTTTTCCCATTTTTCCTCATGAAGAAACGACACGATTCGGCAAGACGGCGCGAGTGCGGCAACCATCGCGCCACAGGTCCTCACGGGGGTGCTGCCGCGATGAAATCAGCATCGTCATTGCGCCTCCCGCATGATGGTTTTTTTCAATCGCCTCCGACCGATTCGCGACTGTCCGCTACGGAAGTTGCAGCAGCGCCATGAGAAAATTCTTTTGATTGATCATTGGCTTGGCCAAGAAAGCTCACGCGACTTCTCACCCTGGCGTTCATCTATTCAGTTTTACTCATGCGCAGGTTGAGAAAAACAAATTTGATTGAGCGAATTTCGCGCTGTTACCAGACCAAAATGGACAGCGTGGCACGGACACGTTGATGATCGGCACGATTAGAGAAGTTTTCTGTGCGTTCCGACGAAAACCTCCCGCAGACACGGGAGGCCGCCAGATAGCGCGCCTTTGGCAGGAGGCGCGAATTGAAATTACGAGTCGAAATTATGTCGCCGCAGCAGAGAGCAAGCAATTCTGCCCAGGCGACATGCGGAGCCACAGATGATGACCGATTCTCATACCGCATCAGCCGCTAGCGAGCTGCGCCAGCGCAAATCCCTTTTCACGTTCTCTGGCGGGCGCTCGATCGGAGCCAATCAGTCACGCAGGTTCCGTCGCCGGGTTCTGGCTATGTTGCGCCTTGCTCATCGGGTTCTTGGCTTGCGCCGCGACCGTCTGGGTGTGGGAATACCGAGCAGCGGCCGCGTGATTGGCCTGTCGCACGCGGATGTCGCATCCAGTGGCCCGGCTGGAGCCAAGTTTCCCACCTGCCCTCATTGCCGCCGCCCCCTCGCCCTGTTCATGCGCAATCGAGTCGCGCTGGGATTGGCTCTGGCCGCCTTCGGACTGCTTGCCCCGATGGGAACGGCCTCGGCGACCACCTATGGTCCGAGTACGTGTAATTCTACCGTCGGCACGGGCCCCGATGGCGTCGCGAGACCAGCGGCCGGCGCCCCGACCGACGGCTCCGGGCAATGGTCCAACGTCATTGGCTGTGGCGCGGCAGGCGGTAACTGGAATGGAGTCCAGGTGATGGGTGCCTATGCGGCGGCGACCGGAGCCGGTGCTACGGCACTCGGCTACGCCGCAACCGGATCGGAGCGTGCCACCGGCGTTGGCATGCAGGCCCAGGCCAGCGGCAGCGGATCGACTGCCGTCGGCCAGTGGACCCGCGCCACCGGAAATGGATCCGTCGCGATCGGCGGCGATATGTCTTCCAACAGTGCCGCGGCAGGGGCACAGGCACTCGGCGCGAATGCCATCGCCATCGGCGGACAATCCCGCGCGAACCGAAACGGAGATATTGCGATCGGCTCGGGGGCGGTCGCGAACGCGCAGGCTGATGCGTTATCGGCGCTGGCCATTGGCGTCACGGCGAACGCCACCGGCAACGACGCGGCGGCTTTCGGCAACAATGCCAGGGCCACCAACAACTACGCGACGGCGATCGGCAACTATTCGAGCGCCGCAGGCCAGAACTCGGTTGCGACGGGCAATTCGGCAAGCGCCGGCGGCGACTATTCGACCGCGATGGGCAACTTCTCCAGCGCCGCGGGCCGCAACTCGGCGGCGGTGGGCAATGGAGCGAGCGCGGGCGGAGACGGCTCTTCGGCTTTCGGCAATTTCGCCAATGCCGGGGCGATCAACTCGGTGGCCATCGGCTCCGGCGGCGCGCCGGGAAGCTACGCGGGAGCGAACGCGTCCGCTGCGGGCGCCGTCGCGATCGGCGGCAACAGCACGGGCGCTGCGTCGGCGGCGGCCGCGGATGCGCTCTCGTTCGGAGGGCAGTCATCTGTTGCGAACGGGGCAACGTCGGGCATAGCCGTCGGCCGTGGTGCCAGCGTCTCCACGGCGGCGGTGTTCGGTATAGCTGCCGGCGACGGCGCGGCGGCGCAACAGGCCAATGACATCGCGATCGGAAAAAGCGCCTCAACGAACGCAGGCTCGGCCGGCAATAACATCGCCATCGGCAATGGCGTAGCGACCGGTGCGAACGGGCAGAATGTCGCGATGGGCTCGGGCGCAACGACCGCGAATTCGCGCACGACCAGTGGCGGCGCCGTCGCCATCGGCCGCGATCAGAAGGCAACCGGCGACGGAGCCGTTGCGCTCGGCGATCCCAATACCGCAAACGGCGATGGCGCCGTCGCGCTCGGCCGCAACAATATGGCCGCCGGCGATACCGCGGGCAATACGGCTGCGAATGGTGCCGTGGCAATCGGCAACACGAATAGCGCTATCGGGCAGGGCTCGGTTGCAATGGGCACCAATTCGAGTGCCGCGGCAGCCGGTGCCGTTGCGTTCGGCGATACCGCAAAAGCGCAGGCTTCGAAAGCCATTGCGCTCGGCTCAGGTTCCACGGCCGCCAATGCCGGCGACGTCGCGCTCGGCTCGGGATCGAAGACGGCGGCGGCGGTGGGCACGGCCAACGCCACGATCAACGGCCAGCAATATGGCTTTGCCGGGACGGCGCCGGCAAGCACGGTCAGCGTCGGCGACGCCGGTGCCGAGCGCACCGTCACCAACGTCGCCGCCGGCAGGCTCGGCGCATCGAGCACCGATGCCGTCAACGGCTCCCAGCTCTTCGCCAGCAACCAGGCCATCGACGCCCTCGGCACCACCGTCAACGACCTCGGCAGCAACGTCGACAACCTCGGCAACAGCACCGCCTCGGCAATCGGCGGCGGCGTCAGCTACGACCCGGCCACCGGCATGGTCTCCGCACCGAGCTTCCACATCGCCGGCGGCACACAGACCAGCGTCGGCGACGCCATCGACGCGCTGAACCAGGGCTGGACCCTCACCACATCCGGCAATGCGACGGGAACCAGCAACACGGCGATCCAGCCAGGCTCCACCGTCACCATCAAGGGCGACCGCAACATCGCCGTGACGCAGAACGGCGGCGAGATCGCCATCGCGACAAGCGCCACCCCGACCTTCGACAGCGTCGGCATCGCCAATGGCGGCCCGGTCATCGGGGCCAGCGGCATCGACATGAACGGCCAGAAGATCGCCAACGTGGCGGCCGGCACCGCCGGCGGCGACGCGGTCAACTACGATCAGCTGCAGGATGCCATCGGCACCTCGACGAAGTACTTCCATGCCAACTCGTCGCTGGCCGACAGCACCGCGGCCGGCACGGACAGCGTCGCCGTCGGTCCGGCGGCCGTCGCGCAGAACGCGAATGACGTCGCCATGGGCAATGGCGCATCCACCGCCAGCGGCCAGTCCGGCGACGTCGCGCTCGGCTCGGGCTCGAAGACGGCGGCGGCGGCAGGCACGGCCAACGCCACGATCAACGGCCAGCAATATGGCTTTGCCGGGACGGCGCCGGCAAGCACGGTCAGCGTCGGCGATGCCGGTGCCGAGCGCACCGTCACCAACGTCGCCGCCGGCAGGCTCGGCGCATCGAGCACCGACGCCGTCAACGGCTCCCAGCTCTTTGCCAGCAACCAGGCCATCGACGCCCTGGGGACAAACGTCAACAATCTCGGCAATTCGGTTGCGACCGCATTTGGTGGCGCGTCGAGCTACGATCCCGCGACGGGCAAGGTGACGGGCGGCTTCAACTACGAGGGAAGCAGCTACAACTCGGTGCAGAACGTCTTCGACGAGATCCAGAATGCGGTAGGCGACAGCAGGAAATACTTCCACGCCAATTCGACCGACCCTGATTCCGTGGCGACAGGCGCCAATGCTCTGGCCATCGGACCCAACACCACGACGAGCGGCGATGACGGCATCGGCATCGGCAACGGTGCAAACGTCGGCCAGAGCGCAACCGGCGGCATGGCGATCGGCTCGCATGCCACGGTCAGCACACCGGGCGGTATCGCGCTTGGCACGAGCTCCGTTGCGAGCACGGGGGCTGGAATTGCCGGCTATATGCCGCCGGGCGCCACGGCTTCCGGCCTCGATGCCACCCAAAGCACCCTCGCCGCGCTCTCCGTGGGCGACGCAGAGAATGGAAAGTACCGGCAGATTATCGGCGTTGCCGCGGGTACGAACGACGGCGATGCCGTCAATGTCGCCCAACTCAAGGGCCTTAACGGCAAGATGGATGGTGTCGGCGCGGACGTCGCCGCCATCTTCGGCGGCAACTCCACCTATGATCCGGCAACCGGCAAACTGACCGGCGGCTTCAGCTATGCCGGCAACAGCTACAATTCGGTGCAGAACGTCTTCGACCAAATCCAGAGCGCGGTGGGCGACAGCAGGAAATACTTCCACGCCAACTCCACCCTTCCCGACAGCGTTGCCAATGGAACCGACAGCATCGCTGTGGGACCGAATGCGCTTGCTCAGAACGCGGGCGACGTTGCCGTCGGCAATGGCGCATCGACGCTGAAGGGACAGGCCGGTGACGTCGCCATCGGCTCGGGCTCGCAAACCGCTGCCGTGGCTGCGACGTCCGGCATGACGATCGGCGGAGCCACCTACACCTTTGCCGGCGTCTCGCCACAGAGCACGTTCAGTATCGGTGCGGTCGGTGCCGAGCGGACGCTCACCAATATGGCGGCCGGTCGCGTCACGGCCGACAGTACTGACGGGGTCAACGGCTCGCAGCTCTTTGCGGCCACGCAAGCGACCGAGAAGGTCGATAAGAAAGTCGACGCCAGCGGCGCCTCCGTCGCGAAGCTGTTCGGCGGCTCGACCGTCTACGACCCCGCGACGGGTCAGCTCACCGGCGGCTTCAAATATGCGGGCGGCAGCTATAGCAGCGTCCAGAGCGTATTCGACGATATCGGCGGCGCGGTGAACGGTGGCGGCATCAAATATTTCCACGCCAACTCCAGCCTGGCCGACAGCGATGCGACCGGCGTAAACAGCGTCGCGGTCGGTCCGGCCGCGAGTGCTTCAGGCAGCAATGCCGTGGCTATCGGCAACGGTGCGAAGGCCACGGGCGGCAATTCCGTCGCGCTCGGGTCGGATTCCGTCGCCGGAGAAGCCGTTTCAACAGCAAGCACCACGATCAACGGCAAGGAATACAAGTTCGCCGGCGCGACGCCGACGGGCACTGTATCCGTCGGCGATGTCGGCAAAGAGCGCACGATTACCAATGTGGCGGCCGGCCGGGTCGACGAGAACAGCACCGACGCCGTCAACGGATCACAGCTCTGGGGCACCAACAAGGCGGTCGAGGATCTGGCGAACAAGGTGGGCGATGTCGGCGAGGTTGCCAAGAACGCAGTCGTGTACGACACGGATAGCAACGGCAATCGGCAGAATTCCATTTCGCTTGCCGGTGGCGATCCGAACGCTCCGGTCGTGATCCACAATGTCGCGGCCGGAACGGCCAACACCGATGCCGTCAACGTGGGTCAGCTCAATAACGGCCTGGCAAATACTCTCACGCAATCGAAGGCCTATACCGATCAGGTTGCGGTCGGTACGCTCAATCAGGCTAACTCCTATACGGACTCGAAATTCGCCGGGCTTCAATCCGACATTTCCTCGGTCCGCAACGAAGCCCGCCAGGCGGCGGCGATCGGCCTTGCCGCCGCTTCGCTCCGCTACGACAATCGACCGGGCAAGGTCAGCGCGGCGATCGGGGGTGGCGCCTGGCGTGGTCAGGGTGCGGCCGCGTTCGGCCTCGGCTATACGAGCGAGGACGGTTCAATGCGCGCCAACGTCTCGGGTACGACCGCCGGCGGTCAATGGGGCATTGGCGCGGGCTTGAGCTTCACGCTGAACTAGATGATGGACGCGCGGACTTTCATCCTCATCGGTCTATCGTGGCTGTCCGTCGGCGCGTCGGCCTCCGCTCAGCCGGCCAGGACGACGTACACCATCAAGCCATCGGAGGTAACAACCCCCGATGGCGTGCCTCTTGGCAAATTTCAACGCGTGACGCGTCCCTTCCGCAATTGGACACTGATCTGCGACGAAAATCTGAAAGCCCGCAAGCGGGTCTGCAACGTGACCCAGGCGATCATCGACCAGAACGGCGCGACCGCATTTAGCTGGTCGCTTGCCGGGAGCGATGGCGGAAGTCCGGTCCTGATCCTGCGGACACCTTCGAATGTGGGCAGGGACGCGCCTGTCACGCTCAGTTTCGACGACAAGAGCGCACCCATCGTTGTGCGAACCACAGGCTGCAATGAGCGCGTTTGTGTCGGGGTGCAGCCGGTTGGTCCGCGGCTGAGGACTTACATCGCCAAGGCGGCTGTCGTCCTGGTGACGTTTTCCCTGCCTGCGGGCGCCACACCGGAATCCAGGCCCTCGGTGATAGGGCTTTTTGCAACGTTTGACGGTTTGTCGGAAGCCGTCGCCTCGATCTGAGATGCCGCATCGTCGTGCGCTTACGGTCGCGGGCACATGCGACGGAAGACACGTCGAGTCAGCATAAAAAGCGTGAACGCGCTGTAAGATGAGAAAGTGAGCATGCATATGACAAATGAAAATCCGAATGAGATCCGCCTGGCGTCCAATGATGCGATCATGGATGGTGGCAATGACGGTCACGATCAGGAGATGGAATCCCTCCGTCGTCGGCAGACCTCGAGGCGGCGGATCGGATGGCTTGCCATGGGCGGACTTACCTGCGTGCTGGCGGTCGGCGGCACCGCAATGGTCGTGGCGACACCCATGCAGAACGACAATGTGCAGGTCGCGGAAAACGCCGCGCCGCAAGGTACGCGGGCGAAAGCAAAAGCCGCGAAACCTGCCGCTGCGGCTCCTGCCCAGCCGGCACGGCAACAGTCCGCGCAATCCGCAACGACGGCGCCTGCAAGCCAGAGCCCGTTCCTCGCCCATGCTCATCAAGCGGGATTAACGACGTGCGGAGCGGTTTATCCGGCGCTAGGCGAGATCCTTACGCGCGGCAGCGAATACATGGTCCAGTCGACATGGAACCAGACCAATCCCAACGCCTTTCCGCTGCAGGCGCTGGTGGGCATGAACTATCGGACCGACAGCTATACGGGCCCCGCTGTCGGTGCGATCTTCGCATCGCCGAATGGCCAGCAATGCGAAGGCGATATGGTCCGGGTCGTACCACTGCAGCAGACTTGTGAAGCCGCGGCTTCGCAGCTTCCGCAAGGCGCGCAACCCTTGGCAAACCTGGCAAGCATCCCAGTTTATAATCTACCGGATGGCGGCGGTCAGGTCTTCCTGATGAGTTCAGGTCCGACCTGCGTCGCGGTATCGGTATTCCGCGTCGCACACTGATCGGCCTTGTCCTGGGTGCTTGCTGAGCAAAGCACCCTTCAGACAAAGCCGCGCCAATGCCGATTTTGCTTGCGCCTGCGGCAGTGCGGGTTTTGGCGGCAATCTCGCATTGGATGGCTTATTCATGGCAGGTCGCCCGAGCAGTGTCTTTGCTGCAAAGAGGCGCGTTCCCTGATATCCTCTTTAGAGCGGCTTCGCGTTTCAGAGACCGGTGAGCCGCTCTATCTCCTTGTTCTTACGCGATTTTGGACGGCGAACCGCTGCATACCCATTCCGGAATTGTGCTGGAGACAGCCACCTCGATGCCAGCCGCAACTCACCAGCACCGGGATTGAGGCGGCATTGTCCTCTTCCCGAGCGACGGCACGGAGGAGCTCAGACATTATCGAGGCTGGCAGGAACGCTGACGGCGCGTAAAAGCAGCAGCTGCCTGCAGGACTATGGCATCATGAAACTTCCGGTCGGGAATATCCGCGGAATCAATCACCGAAACTCCAAGCAGGGAACGATCTTTTCTTAGTTCAACAGCGATAGTGCGAATAGCTGCGTTGACGGCGGGCTCAGGAATGCAGAAGTCCCGAGG
This sequence comes from Rhizobium sp. SYY.PMSO, assembly GCF_046840415.1. Taxonomy (NCBI): domain Bacteria; kingdom Pseudomonadati; phylum Pseudomonadota; class Alphaproteobacteria; order Hyphomicrobiales; family Rhizobiaceae; genus Rhizobium; species Rhizobium sp. SYY.PMSO. The sequence goes on along the minus strand of NZ_CP177351.1, from coordinate 547,918 downwards.
ACAATCGCCCATCCCGATCATTGTTCATGGCAATGGTTATGATTGCCATGAGAACATAGTCATGTTTCCAGCCGGATTTCAGTGCGGCGGCAAGCACGTTCTCGATCGAAGGCTCAAGGGCGAAAAGGCAGGCCGCCAGATAGTTCGTGTGGGAAGTTTCGTCCGAAGGGGGAGGATTGATGGCTGGCTTCAATTTCTTGTTCCATTCATTGACGCGGCCAGAGCGGAAATGGCCGTCATTTCACCGGACCGCCGTATCGCATCGGCACCATGTTAAGCAGATAGCTTTATAACTTATTTCATATATACATTTTTACGATATATCAAGCTATGCTTGCCTGACGGTGGAACGACCCACAAGGAAGATGCAGTCACTATATTAAAGAGTTATTCGAGCGACAATCTCGACGTTTCTAACTGCATTTTCAAGAAAAAGCGGAATTCAAGTCCAACGCCCGGCGGCTCAAGGCGATCCCGGGAGGACGATAAATCATCGAATATTAGTCGTATTTTACGATTAATTCTCGTGAGAAAAGCGTTCTTGCATGGCAGCGAAAGGACGAGACGACGGTCCTGTCGAACCAGTGATCTGAACAGAAATTCTCTCAAACGGCGGGCCACCAGACGCTGGAATTTATAGCGTCAATCAGCTCAGTTCGACGACGGCACCGATAGCGCCCTGTGGCTGGACCTTGACCATGGATTCCTCTGCAAGATCGGCACGAAGCCCGATATCCGGCTTCCGCGGAGAACGCCGCTGATCGGCTATCCCTTGCCTGGCGTCCTCATCCGGCTTGCCTAGGTCGCCAGCGCAAAAGATAGCTCTCCAGCGCATAGGCCAGACGGTTGAGCGTGAAGCCGACGAGGCCCAGGACGAGAACGCCGACCATCACCAGCGCCATATCGAATCTCTCGCGGCCGGCGATGACCAGGCCGCCGATGCCGGGGCCGACCGCCAGGAAATATTCCGCTCCGACCGTTGCGAGCCAGGCATAGATCAAGCCCAGATGCACGCCGGTCGCGATCGATGGCATCGCCGCCGGTATGTAGATTCGCAATGCCCTCTGGCGGGCGTTGAATTTCAATGCCCTTGCGACCTCCAGAAGCTCGGCGGGAGCCTCGCGCATGCCGTCATAGGTGTTGAGCACGATGGGAATGAAGGCCGCGAGAGCGACGAAGACGATCTTGGCCTGTTCGCCAAAGCCGAACCAGACGGAAATCAGCGGTATCCAGGCGAGAAGAGATATCTGCTTTAGCCCGTTGAACGTCGGCATGATCAACCGGTCGGCAATCCGCGACAGCGCAAGCAGGCTTGCAAAGCCGACACCGAGCACGCATCCGATGAGAAAACCGGCGATGTTTCGCATCAGGCTGAAGCCCAATTCGCCGATGAGATCGTTGTCGATCAGCTCACGCTTGGCGGTGGCAGCGACGTCTTCCAGAGGAGGCAGGAATCGCGCATCGACGAGGCCGGTCCGGCTCGAAACCTCCCACGCAACAAACAGGAGGATCGGCAAGGTAATGCCACGCCGGAAACGGACGAAACGGCTCGCTGTCGCCATCCTCAGGACTCCTGTCGTTTCCAGCGCTGGATCAGCAATTCGGTGCGATCGAGCCCCTTGTCCATGATGAAGCCGACCAATCCGATGGCGATCATCGCGACGATGACGGTATCCAGCCAGAACATCTGCCTGCCCCAGACCAGCAGATAGCCAAGCCCTTCGGACGACGCGAGCAATTCGACGCCGACAAGCGATGTCCAGGAATGGGTAAGGCCGTAGCGGATGCCGGTGAATATGGAGGGAACGGCTCCCGGCAGCACGATCAGCCGCAGCATCTGCCAGCGATTGAAGCGCAACGCCCGGCCGACCTCGATGTATTTCGGCGACACGCCACGGATCCCGGTCAAGGTATTCATCGTCATCGGCACGATGGCGCCCTTGGCGATGATGATGATCTTCAATGTCTCTTCGATGCCGACCAGCAGCATCAGAAGCGGGATCCAACCGAGGGTCGGAATTTGCGCGAAGGCAAGGAAGAGCGGCTTTACATAATCCTCGACCGTTTCCGAAAGCCCCATGGCGATCCCGAGAGCAAGCCCCAGCCCGGCACCAATCGTAAAACCGACGAGGACGCGACCCAGGCTGACGCCGGTGTGATAAAGAAGCTCGCCGCTCAGGATCATGTCGCGGCCGGTCTGGTAGACGTAGGCCGGCGCCGGCAGAATCTGCTCGGGCAGCCAGCCTCTGGCAGAGGCGATCCACCAGAGGCCGAACAAGGCAAGCGGAAAGATCAGGTCCGTCGCAAGCACGGCCAGCCGCCGTGCCCTGGCGGAGGGAAGCCCGATACCGGCGCGGCCGATAGTCTCGATAATGGCGCTCACGCAAGCCTCCTTCGCTCGGCCGCTCCCGTTCAGGAGGCGGCCGGCTTTCCGTCGGCTCCATAGGGCTGCCAGAATTTGGTCAGGCCGAGCTTTTCCAGCGCCTTGTCGAGGTATTTCGGCTCGAACCAGCCATTCAGATCGACATCGCGGCGGATAAGGCCATATTCCTTGCTCTTGACCGCCTGCTCCTTGTACTGCGAAACCAGCAGGCCATCGATCAGCGGTGAATTGCGATAGGCCAGCGTATCGTTGCGGAAGTACTCCTCAAGGATCGGAACGGGCGTTCCGGACTTGTGCCATAGCTCGAACAGCGCCGAGCGGTTCGCTTCCTCCGACGACCATTGCGCCGCCTTGACGAAGGCATCCACCACGCGCTGCGTAATTTCGGGATGGGCGTCGATGAAAGCCTCGCGGGCGATAATACCCGCGTTGCGGCCAAAGCGCGGATCGTCACCCTTCGTGGTGTAGACGATATCGGCGCTGCCCTTGGCCGCCAGATTGATCAGCTGCGTGTCGCCGAAGGCGGCGTCGATGTCCTTGCTGGTCAAAGCGGCAACCGTGCCGGCGCTGTCGAGGTTGACGACCTGGATATCCCGCTCGGTCAGTCCATGCGCCTCCAGCACCTTGATGGCCGCGAGGTGGCCGTTGGTGCCGCGCTGCAGCGCGATCTTGCGTCCCTTCAGGTCTTCGATCGTCTTGATGCCGGAGCCTTTGGCAACGGCGAGATAGAGCGGCTTGCGCGCACCGCTCGCCAGCAGAAACCTGGTCTTCAGGCCCGTTGCCCGACCTATCAGCGCGGGAAGATCGCCCTGATAGGCGAAATCGAGCTGGTCATTGGCAAAGCCTTCGTTGACGGCCGGGCCGGCCCCCTTGAAGAAGGTCCATTCGATCTTGACGTTCGGATCGCCGGCAAATTCCTTTTCGAGGAATTCGCCTGCTCGCGCCGTTGCGGCGGACGTCCCCTCGGAATAGGGGCGATTGTCGACGCCTATTGCCGCGTAGCCGACATGAATGACGAGCGGGTCCTGAGCCCTGGCGGACGCCGAAAACAAGGTCAGGGCGATGGCGGCTCCGGCGACCAAACGCGACATATCTGGCAGTTTCATCTTTTGCTCCGTTTCTATTCTGCAGCGAGGACGGCAGGCCTGGTTTCGGCTGCCCGGCCTTGCGTGACGGGCGCCGGACGAGATGCCGGCGCGGTTTCATTGAGGCTTTCGAGCACGCGATTGCGGATCTCGACCAGCCGCGGAGAGGTTCGAGCGCGCGGGCGCGGCAACTCCACCGGGATGACGTCGCGGATGCGGCCCGGCCGGGGCGACATGACGACGACGCGATCCCCGAGATAGACCGCCTCCTCGACATCGTGCGTCACCAGAACCATGGTGATGCGCTCCTTCGCCCAGATCGTCTGCAACTCGTCCTGCAGCCTGGCCTTGGTGATGGCGTCCAGCGCACCGAAGGGCTCGTCGAGAAAGAGAACGTTGGGACGATTGACCAGCCCCCTGGCGATACCGGCGCGTTGCGCCATGCCGCCGGAAAGCTGGTGCGGATAGGCGTCGGCGAAGCCGGAGAGCCCGACAAGCTCGAGATGGGATTGGACCAGCTTCTTTTTCTCGGCTTTCGGCAGGCGGGAGTTTTCCAGGCCGAGCGCGATGTTGCGGCCGACCGTCAGCCACGGGAAAAGCCGTGGCTCCTGAAAAACGATGCCGCGTTCGAGGCTGGGTTCGGTGACTGACCGGCCGGCATGGCCGACGAAACCCGACGTGGGGGTGTCGAGACCGGCGCCTAGCCGCAGCAAGGTCGATTTACCGCAGCCGCTCGCGCCGACGATGGTAACGAATTCGCCTTCGGCGACATCGAGGCTCACATCGTCAAGAGCGGTCAGGATCTCGCCATTGACCTTGAACTGTCGAGTGACGTGGCTGATCTGCAGATGCAAGGAATTGCCCATGGCTTTGCTACTCCGCCGCGACTTGCCGCCGGGCCGGATGCTGCGGCACCTTCAATCCGAGATTATCGCGAAGAGTCGCGCCCTCGTACTCGCTTCGGAAGAGGCCGCGGCGACGCAATTCCGGCAGCACATGCTCGACAAAATCGTAAAGGCCGGTCGGCAGCTGCGGCGGCATGACATTGAAGCCGTCGGCCGCACCCGTCTTGAACCATTCCTCCATCCGATCGGCAATCTCGGTCGGGGTGCCGACGATCTGCCAATGACCCCGCGCCCCGGCAATCCGGAGGTAGAGCTGCCGGATCGTCAGATTTTCGCGGCGCGCAAGGTCAAGCAGCAATCGTTGCCGGCTCTTGCTGCCATTCGTTTCCGGCAGATCCGGAACCGGGCCGTCAAGCGGATATTGCGACAGGTCGATGCCGCCCGACATGCCGTTCAGCATCGAAAGGCCGACTGCCGGATGGATGAGGTCCTGGATTTCGGCGAACTTGCGTTGCGCCTCTTCGTGCGTCCTGCCGACAACCGGAAAGATCCCCGGCATGATCTTGAGGTCGTCGTGAGTTCGGCCGTATTTCCCAAGGCGTCCCTTGAGATCGGCGTAGAAGGTCCGGGCGTCCTCGATGGTCTGGTGAGCCGTGAAGACCACCTCGGCCGTGCGGGCGGCGAGCTCCTTGCCCGGCTCGGAAGAGCCGGCCTGAACCAGAACCGGGTGTCCTTGCGGTGCGCGCGCCACATTCAACGGCCCGCGGACCTTGAAATGCCTGCCCTTGTGATTGAGGATATGCTGCTTGGCGGGATCGTAGTAGACGCCGCTCTGCTTGTCGCGAGGGAAAGCGTCTTCCTCCCAGGTATCCCAGAGACCAAGCACCACATCGGCAAATTCTTCGGCGCGGTCGTAGCGCTCGGCATGGGCATAATGCTCGTCCCTGCCGAAATTATGCGCCTCGTGATCGCTCGATGACGTCACTAGATTCCAGCCGGCCCGGCCGCCGCTGATATGATCGAGAGAGGCGAATTTGCGGGCGATGTGATAGGGTTCGTTGAACGATGTCGAGGCAGTGGCGACAAAACCGATGTTCTTCGTCACTGCCGCAAGTGCCGAAAGCAATGTGATCGGCTCGAACTGCGCGACATAGCGAAGGGCGGTACGATGGAGCGCTTCGGTATCCTCGCCGCGCGTGCCGACGCCGTCGGCCATGAAGATCAGATCGAATTTCGCGGCTTCGGCGATTTGCGCCAGCTCGACATAGTGGGCAAAGTTGGAACCGGCGTCGGCCTGCGTCAAAGGATGCCGCCATGCGGCGATGTGATGGCCGGTGGGGTAGAGGAAAGCCCCAAGTTTCAATTGCCGTCGTCTGCCCGTCATCGTCTTCTCCATCATCGCTGCGGAAGAAGGCTAACCATTAAAGATTATAATCTATAGAAATTATATTCTATTTACCGCCGACGCTTCGAATTGTCATCGCGCCACGAGCTTGATCGTGCGCAGAACGTTCCTCGCGGCCGGCATCGAATGATCGCGAACGATCATGGACCCGCGACCCCGATCCCTGCCCTGAAAAGAATTTCTTCCTGCCGGATCAAATAGATATTGCTGGACTTGGGCCTGTTCTCACCGAACCCTTCATGCCTGAGGCGGCCAGACGCCGCTCGTATCCATCGGCATGGAGCAGACATGTCTTTCAATTCAGACGCATCCGATCCGTTCGTTGCCAAAGCCATCGAACTCAGACAAGCGTTCCATCGAGACGCAGTGGAACGTGACAAGGCGGGCGGCAGGCCAACCGAGCAGATCCGTCTGCTGAAGGAAAGCGAATTGCCTTCCGCGCAGATTCCCACGCGCTATGGCGGCCGGGGCGCCTCCTGGCTCTCCATCCTGCGGGTCGTGCGCGAATTCGCCCGCACCGATGGGTCGCTCGCGCATCTCTTCGGCTATCATCACCTGCCGCTGAACCTCGTTCTCTTTCGCGGCTCGGACGTGCAAAGGGAACGATTGCTGCGGGCTTCGGCCGCCGGCAACTTCGTCTGGGGCAACTCCGGCAATGCAATGTCAAGGACATCGTCGGGGCGCAAGATCGACAATGGCTGGCTGGTCAACGGCTCCCGCCCGTTTTCCTCCGGTTCGCATGTGGCCGACTATATCCAGATCTCCTTCGAAAATGCCCAGGGGGAACGCCTCACGGCCGCCGTGCCGGCCGACCGGCAGGGTATCGTCATAGAGGATGACTGGGACGGCATCGGCCAGCGCCAGACCGGGAGCGGCACCGTCAGCTTTCACGATCTTGAGATCTGGGATGACGAACTCATCGCCTCGCCTGCAATTCCCCTTACGCCCTACACATCGTTGACGTCCCTGCTGCAGCAAAGCGTGTTGCTCAACGTCTTCGTCGGCAGCGCGCAAGGCGCCCTGGAAGAGGGCCGGGATTATACGACGGCATCGTCGCGGCCCTGGATCCATTCCGGTGTCGACAGGCACTCGGACGATCCGTGGATCAAGCGGCAATATGGCGACCTCTACATCCGCACGCTGGCTGCGGCCGAGCTTGCCGACAAGGCGGCACGCAGCCTCGACGAAGCCTTCAACCGGGGGCCCGGCCTGACGCACGAGGATCGCGGGGCGGCGGCCATCGATATCGCCACGGCCAATATCTATGCCGGCGAGATCGGGCTTGCCGTCTCCAGCGAGATTTTCGAGGTCATGGGCGCACGATCGGCAACCACGGCCAACGGTTTCGACCGCTTCTGGCGCAATGTGCGCACCCACACGCTCCACAATCCCGCCGAATACAAGAAGCGCACGATAGGCACATGGCTGCTGACCGGCGAATTCCCCATTCCGGCCATGTACCGCTGAAAGGACACCCCATGGCAAGACGCAAGGATCAGATCAAGCTTGGTGCCTTCCTGCTTTTTACCGGCCATCATGTCGCGGCATGGCGGCATCCGCAGGCATCGGTGGGCACCGAGTTCGAGAACTATCTCGAGCTCGCGAAGCTCGCCGAATCCGCCAAGTTCGACACCATCTTCTTTGCCGACGGCGTCGCCGCCCGGCTGAAGGATATAAATGCCGCAAGCCGGAAGGCGCATAGCGGGGTCTATCCGTTCGAGCCGATCACGCTGCTCTCGGCGCTTGCAAGCGCCACCCGCAATATCGGCCTGATCGCCACCGCCTCGACGAGCTTTTCCGATCCATTCAATCTGGCACGTCAGTTCGGCTCGCTCGACCGCTTGAGCGGCGGCCGCGCCGGCTGGAATCTCGTGACCTCGTCCGATCCCGACGCCGCCTTCAATTTCGGCCACGATGCGCAGGTCCTGCATGCCGACCGTTACGACCGGGCAGAGGAGTTCGCCGATGTCGTGCTCGGCCTCTGGGACAGCTGGGAGGACGATGCGTTCGTTCGGGATCGCGAGAGCGGCCGCTATTTCGATCCGGAGAAGCTGCACCGGCTCGACCATAAAGGACGTCACTTCAAGGTTCGTGGTCCGCTGAACATTCCGCGTTCGCCGCAGGGGCGGCCAGTCGTGGTGCAGGCCGGAGCTTCCGAACCGGGCAAGGAACTGGCCGCACGCACCGCCGAAGCCATTTTTGCCGCGCAGATCACCCTTGACGAGGCGAAGGCCTTCTATGCCGACGTCAAGGGCCGGCTCGGCAAGTATGGCCGCTCGCCGGACGACTTGAAGATCCTGCCGGGCATCTTTCCTGTGGTCGGCCGCAGCGAGGCGGAGGCCGAGGATAAATTCCAGGCCCTGCAGGACCTCATCCAGCCGGAAGTCGGCCTCAATCTTCTCTCGCAGCTGACCGGCGTCGATCTGAGTTCCTATCCGCTTGACGGCCCGGTGCCGCCCGAGCCGCCGGCAACCAACGCCGGCAAAAGCCGGCAGGAACTGGTACTGGATCTCGCCCGTCGCGAGAACCTGACCATTCGCCAGCTCTATCTGCGCATCGCCGGGGCGCGCGGGCATTGGCAGGTGGTGGGCACGCCGACACAGATCGCCGATGTCATGGAAGAGCGCTTCGAAAACTACGGTGCCGACGGCTTCAACATCATGGCGCCGATCATGCCCGGTGGCCTTGCCGATTTTATCGCGCTCGTCGTGCCGGAGTTGCGCCGACGCGGCCTGTTCCGCACCGAATATGAGGGCGCGACGCTGCGGGAAAATCTCGGTCTCAAGCGTCCGGGCAATCGTTTTTCCGCAGGCAATGCGGTCGCAGCAGAATAGGAGAACACCAGATGGCCCGTGACAAATTGTTCCTCATTTCGCCCGGCTTTGCCGATCCGAAGCATCCGGGCATCAGCTTCGTCTGCCCCTATTGCAACGTGATCGAGGGATTGCTCGCCTCCTTCCCGGACCTTGCTTCGGCAATCGATGTCGAAAGGGTTGCTTTTCTGCGTCCCCGACAAAAGGTGATCGACGTCGCCGGCGAGGAAAACCAGTCCCTGCCGCTCCTCGTTTTCGCGGAAAACCCGCCTGATGATGCCGGCGACTGGAATGGCACGCGCTTCGTCAATTCCACCGATCGCATCCTCGAGCTGCTCGCCGAGCGGCACGGCTTTCCACATTTGCACTGATGAACGGAGGTCGCCATGACCGTAAAACCCGGCGGCTTCGAGCCGCCCTCTGCTTCGCCTGCCCTCTTCGAGACCGACAAGGCGAACCCGTTTCTGGCAAAGGCGGCCGAACTGCGTGAGATCTTCGCCCGCGATGCCACCGAGAGGGATCAATCGGGCGGCAGGCCCGGCGAGCAAATCAGGCTGCTCAAGGAGAGCGGCCTCGTCAATCTGCTGATCCCGAAAGAGTTCGGGGGCGCTGGCGAGCGTTACTCCACGGCCATGCGGATCGTGCGAGAATTCGCCAGGACGGACGGCTCGCTCGGCCATCTCTACGGCTATCATTTCAGCCCATTGCAGAACGCCGTCGCCACGGTTGGGAATGAACGGTCCCGGGATATCCTGCGTCGTTCGGCGACGGGTCGCTGGTTCTGGGGAAACACCACGAACAGCTTCTCCAAGAGTCTCTTCGGCCGGCGGCACGCCGGGAAGGTCATCCTCAACGGGTTCAGGCCGTTCGCCTCGGGCTCCCATGTCGCCGACTACCTGATGGTCGCCTGGGAAGACGAGGAAACAAACAAGCGGAGCTTCGCCTATGTTCCGGCAGACCGCGACGGCATCACCATCGCCGACGATTGGGACGGGATCGGCCAGAGGCAGACCGGAAGCGGCCGCGTCTTCTACAAGGATGTCGAGATCAGCGACGACGAAATATGGCCGGAGCGACCACCAAACCCGGCCGCCCTGCTTGCGCCGCTGCAACAGCAGAGCGTGCTTCTCAACGTCTTCATCGGCAGCGCTCAGGGCGCGTTGATGGCGGCGCGCGACTATACCGTCACGAAATCGCGCCCGTGGATCTTTTCCGGTGTCGAGCGGCACGCCGACGATCCGTGGATCAAAAGGCAATATGGCGAGCTATGGATCAAGGTGCAGGCCGCAACGGCACTTGCGGACCGGGCTTTGGCAGCGGTCGATGCCGTCTTTGAAAAAGGGCAGGATCTCACCGCGCAGGATCGTGGCGAGGCAGCCATCGCCGTTGCGTCCGCAAATGTGCTCGCCGGCCGCGTTGCCCTTGAAGTGACCAGCGAGATTTTCGAAGTCATGGGCGCAAGGTCCGCCGTCAGGCCGCTTGGGTTCGACCGTTTCTGGCGCAACGTACGCATCCACACGCTTCATAACCCCGCCGAATACAAGACCCGCAATGTCGGGACATGGTTCCTGGACGGCGAGTTTCCGGAACCGGGGATATTTCAGTGAGCAGAAAACGCGAACTCCACCTTAATATCAACATCCTGCATTCCGGCTTTTCGCCGGCTGCCTGGCGCATGCAGGGCAGCGATCCGCGCGCGTCCTTCGATATCAACCACTATATCAATGTCGCGCGGATTGCCGAGCGCGGCACCTTCGACGCGATTTTCCTCGCCGATCAGGCGGCCATATCGGATCGCATCGATTTCAGGCCGCTCACCTCGCTTGAGCCGACCATCGTGCTGGCCTCGGTCGCTGCCCATACCGAGCGGATCGGCCTGATCGCGACGGCGTCGACCACCTATAACGAGCCCTATAACATCGCGCGCCGCTTTGCGACGCTCGATCATGCGAGCGGCGGCCGCGTCGGCTGGAACATCGTGACCAGCGCCGACCTCTCGCAAAGCCGCAACTTCGGTCTGGAGAAGCCGGTCGCGCATCAAAGCCGCTATGAGCGCGCAGCGGAATTTACAACCGTCGTGAAAGCGCTGTGGGATAGCTGGGAGGAAGATGCCTTTATCGGCGATGTCGCCACCGGGCAGTTCGTCGATACGAGCAAGGTTCATGCGATCGCCCATCGCGGCAAGCATTTTTCCGTGCACGGTCCCCACAACGTCCCGCGCCCGCCGCAGGGGCATCCCGTCATCGTGCAGGCCGGCGGGTCCGACGATGGCCGCGAGCTCGCGGCCCGGCATGCGGAAGCCGTGTTTTCCGCCTCGCAGTCGCTGGAAGAGTCGCTCGACTATGCCGGCGATCTCAGGCAGCGCGCCGCACGCTACGGCCGGACGCCGGACAGCCTGCTGGTGCTCGCCGGCCTAGCAACCATCATCGGCAGCACCGAGGCGGAAGCCCGGCAGCGGCAGGAAGAACTGCGCGAACTCATCCCGCTGGAATACAGCCTTTCGCGGCTTGCCGGCGTTCTGCAAATCGATCCGGGCCGGCTGAAGCTGGATGAGCCCCTGCCCGACGGCATTCCGCTGCCGGCCGATGGCGGACACACGTTCTTTCGGGCGACGCTAGCCCTGGCACAGCACGAGAAATTGACCGTGCGCGGCCTCATTCGTGCATTGAATGGCGGAACCGGACATCGCACCATCGTCGGCACGCCGGAAGCGATCGCCGACGATATCGAGACGTGGTTTGCTGCCGGTGCCGCAGATGGCTTCAACCTGATGCCGGATGTCCTGCCGCATGGCCTGGAAGTCTTCGTCGATGAAGTGGTGCCTATCCTGCGGCGCCGCGGTCTGTTCCGGAAGAGCTATGCCGGCCGTACGCTGCGTGATCATCTGGGTCTCTCCCGGCCCGCCAACCCCTATGCCATAGCCGCAGAATGAAGGAGAAAGAGCATGACGTCAGTGGCGACAGCAAAGCTTCCGGACGATGATCGGCTCGCCGCGCTCATAAGGGAACGTTATCGCAACAGCCAGCCTCTTGCTGCGGACTGGAACGAAACGATCGAGACGCTGCTGTCTCATCGCACCGTGCGCGATTATCTGCCGAAGGCGGTTCCGGACGATATCCTGCGCCTTGCCGTCGCGGCGGCACAATCCGCGCCGAGCTCATCCAATCTCCAGGCCTGGAGCGTCGTCGCCGTCCGGGACGATGCGCGCAAGGCCCGCCTGAACGCCGTTGCCGGAACACAGAGGCAGATCACGCAGGCACCGTTGCTGCTGATCTGGCTTGCGGACCTTTCGAGACCGCGCCGCATTGCCGCTGACCAAGGTTCCGCCGCCGATGGCCTGGACTATGTGGAAAGCTTTCTGCTGGGCGTCATCGATGCGGCGCTGGCCGCGCAGAATGCCGTTGTCGCCCTGGAGTCGCAAGGCCTCGGCACCTGCTATATCGGTGCCATCCGTAACGATCCGGAAATCGTCGCGCGCGAACTGGCATTGCCGGAGGGCGTGTTTCCGGTCTTCGGCCTGACGGTCGGCTATCCGGATCCTGCCGCACCGGCCGCCGTCAAGCCGCGTCTGCCGCAAGCAAGCGTGCTGCACAACGAGCAATACGACCGACGGCAAAGGCCGGAAGATCTGCGTCACTACAACAGTGTTTTGCAGGATTTCCAGGCGGAACAGCGCATGCCGCGCATCGACTGGACGGTACAGGTGAAGAACAGGATCGGCACCGTCGAGGCGCTGAAGGGACGGCACCTGCTCGGCGTTGCCGCCCGGCGCCTCGGTTTCAGGCTGAAGTGACCGGCGTCATTCGGCCGCGGCGATGTCGAGTTTGCGGAGTGAGTGCCACGACAGGGCATCGCCGACGGCTTGCAGCGCCTTCGCCTCGGCCTGAAGCCAATTGCGGAAAAGCTCGACGCGCATGACGCGCGCCTTGGGTTGCGTCGTGACGAAGAAATAGGAAAAGCTCACCGGCTGCAAACTGCCGAAGGGACTGACAAGGCGGCCCGCCTTCAAATCGGACTCCGCCAGCCTGACCTTGCCGAGGCCGAGCCCCTGTCCCGCCAGAGCCGCATCAATGACCAGCGAAGACTGGTTGAGGCGGAATCCGCCTTGCGGCAACCGGCAGGACAGCCCTTCGGCGCGCAACCACGCGCTCCAGTCAGGGCAGGAGTGATCGTGCTCGACGCCGTCCTCGTGCAGGAGCGGCGCTCCCTCTATCGCCTGCGGGTCGTTCCAGAGCCAATGGCGCTCGGCAAATTCGGGGCTGCAGATCGGCACGACAGCTTCCGAGAAGAGATGATCGACGACCAGACCGGGGTAGCCGCCGCTGCCGTAGCGAATGGCGCAATCGGTGTCGCCGGCATTGAGATCCGTCAATTGGGTCGAGGCGTCGACCAGGATCTGCAAGCCGGGCGCCGCCCTCCTCAACCCGTCCAGTCGGGGGATCAGCCATTTGCTTGCGAAGGACGGTGCCACGGAAACGCGGACAGGCAGCTCGTGATCGCTGGAAATAAACTGCGTCATCGTCTCGAGCACGGCGTCGAAAGCGTCGGTCAGGCCGGGAACGAGCGCCAGGCCGGCAGCCGTCAGTTGCAGCTGCCCCCTCACGCGATGAAAGAGCGGCTGGCCGAGATAGTCCTCCAGCAGACGGATCTGCTGGCCGACGGCAGCCGAAGTGACGTGCAGCTCTTCGGCGGCACCCAGAAAGTTCAGGTGCCGCGCGGTAGCCACGAAGGCGCGCAGCGACGTCAATGGCGGCAGGCGCGCCAAGGTCGGCTGGATGGCTTTTTTTCGTTTGCTGATAGGCGTGTTCATGCTGCGATTGCAGCACGATCCGGCCCTCGAAGACGAGAACGCGCTTTGCGTTTGTCCGGAAGTGGACGGACATTTTCTTCCATGACCGGCTGGCCGCGTGGAAGCAAAAACTAAAATCGCAAAATAGTCTATATTTTTACTAGATAAATATGCACGCACCCTCTGCCTGGCCGAATTTCGAAAAGCTTTTCTTTCTCGGCCGATGAGAAAAACATTCTTCCGTTTTGCCGGTCCAGCACCCGAAAATGCCCATCCATTCAGCCGGCAAGGAAAACCGAATGACCATCAATCGCCGCCGTTTCAATCAATTGCTTCTGCTCTCCACCGCCGCGACCTTTCTGCCGTCTACCGCAACCTACGCGGCAGATACAGCACCTCCGCGCGGAGGCACGCTCAACTTCATCGTCGAACCCGAACCGCCGACGATCCTGGCGCTTGCCCACACCGCCGGCGGCACGCAGAAAATCAGTCCGAAGATCACCGAGGGCCTTCTCGCCTACGACTTCGACCTGACGCCGAAACCGCAGCTCGCGACGGAATGGTCGGTCGCCGCCGACGGACTGACCTATACGTTCAAGCTGCGGCCCAACGTCAAATGGCATGACGGCAAGCCGTTTACCTCTGCTGATGTCGCTTATTCGATCGAACTTCTGAAACAGGTCCATCCCCGCGGGCGGGGCACTTTTGCCAACGTCGTCGCCGTCGATACGCTGGATCCGCTGACTGCGGTATTCCGCCTTTCCAAGCCTGCACCCTACCTGCTGAAAGCGCTCTATGCGGCCGAATCCCCGATCGTGCCCAGACACCTCTATGAAGGCGTCAAGATCGCCGACGTTCCGGCCAGCCCGAATGGCGGCGCTCCCGTCGGCACAGGTCCCTTCGTCTTCCGGGAATGGGTGCGCGGCTCCCATATCATCCTGGAGCGCAATCCCGAATACTGGGACGCCGGCAAACCCTATCTTGATCAGGTCGTCGTCCGCTTCGTGCCCGATGGCGCCGCTCGTGCGGCAGGTTTCGAAACCGGAGAATTCGATCTCGGCGGCGACAATCCCATTCCGCTCGCCGACCTCGACCGCATCAAGGCGCTGCCGAATATCGGCATCGATTCACGCGGCTACGAGACGAAAAGCGACCAGACGCAGCTCATCCTCAACCTCGACAACGCGTATTTGAAGGATGTCCGCGTGCGCCGCGCGATTGCCCACGCCATCGATCTCAACGTGATCCTCAATACGGTCTGGTATGGCTATGGACACGTTTCGCCGACGCCGATCAGCACGTTCCTGCCGCAATATCTCGATACCACGATCAAGCCCTATGCTTTCGATCTGAAAGCCGCCGAACAGCTGCTCGACGAAGCGGGTTACAAGCGCAACGGCGGCGGCATCCGCTTCACGCTTCGCCTGACGCACAATTCCTACAACGAGGGCTTCAAGCGCGTCGCCGAATATCTGAAGCAGAATCTTGCGCGCATCGGCATCGATGCACGGATCGACTCCTATGATTTCTCCACCTACATCCAGAAGGTCTATACCGAGCGCGCATTCGACCTGGCGGCCGAGTATCTCGGCAACCAGTTCGATCCGACGCTTGGCGTGCAACGCATCTACTGGTCGAAGAACTTCAAGCTCGGACTGCCCTTCTCCAATGCCAGCCACTATCAGAACCCGGAAGTCGACCGGCTTCTCGAGGCGGCGTCGGTGGAGGTCGATGAGGCGAAGCGCAAGCAGGAGTTCAACGACTTCCAGAAGATCATCGCCGACGAGCTTCCCGTCATCAACCTGATCGCGCTCGAAAACGTCACCGTCTTCAACAAGCGGGTCCGGAACCATACAATCGGCGCCGAAGGCGTGCAGTCGAATTTCGCGGATGTCTATATCAAGGAAAACGAGGGCTGAGATCGGCTCTCGGCACATCGTTTGGGGGGCGATGCGGCGCCCCCTTTTTTTATCTCGCCTTACGAAGCGACAAGCGAAAGCGGAGTGAGCTTGCCGAGAATGCGGTCCGCCAGCGCGATCGCCTGCGCACGCTGCTCGGTGATCGAGCTCGATTCCCAGGCGACGCCCCTGAGCGGATGACCGATGGCGCTGATGTTGCGGTGGACACGCCCCTCTTCGGAGATGACATCGCCCTGCTCCGTGGCATCGATGCCGAAGCCGGTGCTGTGTGGACGAACCTCGCCGCTGGCAAGCAAATTCCTGACGAAGGGATCGGAAATGCGCCGCCAGTCGTGCAGCTGATGGCCGCGGCAATCGATGACGCCGCCGAAGGAACGGACTTCCGTGCCGGATCGGGTTTTCAGCGTCGCCGCGATCAAGCGGCCGGAGCGCCTCATCGCGAGCAATCGCGCGGGCTGATGCCGGAGGCGGCCCTCGGCAATCGCATTGGAAACGGCGTGATAGCTGTCGGGTGCGGCGCGATGCGCCGTCACATCCCAGAACGCCCGGAGATGCCGGGCAAACCGCAATCTCTCCGTATCGCTCGCCTTCTGCCAGAGAGGCAGGATATGCGGCCGGATGGCAAGCGGCAGCGCCTGCCAATCCTTGCCGGCGGCCGCCAATGCGCGGCGCTCGGCCTTGACGACGGATAGCAGCGAGCGTGCGGTGGTCGGCAGCGGTCCTTCAGCGAGAAAGTCGCGCTCCAGCGTTGCATTGCGCCGATCCTCGATGAATTGGCCCCGTCTGGATATGACCCGATAGTGGCCACGGAAGCCGCGCGCCTCCATGCTGGCGACGGCGTCGACCATCGACAGGCTCGACCCGATGAGCAGGATCTCCTGAGCGTCGACAAGCCGATCCAGAGCTGTGCTGTCCCATGGCGACGCGGCAAAGCCTGGATGAGCGGCGACCGCCGCCTCGCGAGGCGCCAGCTCGGGCTGGAAGACGCCGAGGGCAAGGATCACCTCATCCGCCTCGATGGTTTCTCCTTCGCTCGTCGTGATCTCGATTTTATGCGGAGCGGAAACGAGGCGGGTCGCCGATGCCCTGACATGGCGGAAGCTCGATCCGGATCGCGCCGTCGAGACGGCCCGGCGCAACTCGTCGCGAACGTAGGCTCCATAGAGGTATCGCGGCGGGAAACTGGAGGCGATATCGGCAGGCGGCGTCCAGCCGTAGCGTGGCGCATTCTCCGCGAGCCAATGAACCAGATGGTCGGGCTCTTCCGGGTGCAGCGAAAAGGTGCTAGCCGGGCCGTTGACGAGATGAACGGCTTCGGTGGTGCTGTAGGCCACCCCGCGTCCAAGCTCCTCGCGAGGCTCCAGTATCGTGACCGACAGCGGCACCTCGGTCCTGTCGAGCAGCTTGATCGCGGTGAGCGCGCCGGCAAAACCGCCGCCGATGATGGCGATGGACCGAAAGGAATGCGGGTCTGTGTGCATGGTTCAAAAGACCTTGCCTTCTTCCAGATGCGTGGTGGTGCCGTTGATGTAGTAGTCACCCACCACCCGCGCCTTGTGCAGCAATGGATTGTGGTTGAGCACCGTGCGGATATTGCGCCAATGGCGGTCGAGATTGAGATGGCGCGACGTCGCCGAACCGCCGCCCAGCTCGAAGACGTTGGTGGCGGCGGCAAGGGCAAGCTGCGACGCGACGATCTGGGTGCGCGCCGTCGTCAGCGCACTTTCGACGAGGGCTGCTTCCAGTGCCTCGGGATCGTCGCCCGCGAAGGCTTCCACCGTGCGGTCGAGCGCGCGGGCGCTCTCGCGGATCAGCGTATCGACGGCGAAGGAGCCGGCGGCGATCTCGCCCAATATCTTTTGCACGAAGGGGTCGGCATTGGCTGTTTCGGCGGCGCTATGGGCTGCCGAACGCGCCTGCCTGCGCACATATTCCGTGCCCTCGCGCAGCGCACCGCGGACCGCGCCCGCCATCGAGGCGGCAAGGTGAAGCTGGCGTAGCGTCGATGTGTGCCTGCCGACCAGCGTGTTCAGCCCGCGCGTCGAAATCTCGTGCGGCAGCACTTCGACATCATCGAGAAGCACGCCACCGCTTGCCGTCAGGCGCTGGCCCATGCCATCCCAGTCGTCGAGGATGGCGATCCCCTTGCGGTCGACCGGCAGCAGCACGCTGACGAGCTGGTCCTCGTCGTTCCTGGCGCTGAACGATGCAAAATCGGCAAACGCCGTGCCTGTCGCATACCATTTTCGACCATTGAGCCGGTAACTTTCGCCGGATTTCGTCAGCCGGGTCGTCACCTCGCCCGGACGTTTCGTCCCCTGCTCCGTATGGGCGCCGCCGAAGAGTTTACCGCCGAGGACGCGGGCAAGCTGCGTGCGGTCGACGGCGCCGTTCGGATTGAGCAGCAGCGCCTCGGTGAAATTGAAGTGGCTTCGCAGCGCATGGGCGACATTGGAGTCGGCCGCGCCGATCGTCATGATCATCTCGATATAATCGAGCACCGATCCGCCCGGCCCGCCAAGCGTGGTCGGTATGCGCAAGGCCCCAAGCCCCGCCTCCTTGAACAGCCGAAAGGCCTCATGCGGCAGCTCGCGTTCAAGATCTCGCCGCGCCGCCTCTTTCGCGATCCCCGTGGCAAGGTCGGGTATTCGGGCAAGCAGCGTCGCCCGGTCGGTTTCAGCGGGAGTGGAGGGTAAGGCTGATGAAGCTATGATGGGCATGAACGGTTCTTTTCGCGCCGAAAGGAAAAAGGCCCCGCCTGGGCGGGGCCCTGGGCTCGATGACTAGGCTACGGCGCGGGTAAGCGGCACGACGTTCTCCGCATCGCCGGCGGCATTGAGCGGAACGCGCCCCTCGACAGGATGGCTTGGGTCATTGAAGCCCGGTGTCGAAGGATGCCCAGTCGTGACAAGGCGGTCGACCAGGGCTTCGTCCTCGGCATTGAGCCTGACGTCGAGAGCACTTAAATAGCTGTCCCAATGCTCTTCCGTGCGCGGGCCCGTGATCGCGGAGGTGATCAGCCTGTTGTTCAACACCCAGGCGATCGCGAATTCGGTCGGCGTCACCTTCCTGGCGGCGGCGTGCTCAGCAATTTCCCTGGCGATGGCGATCGATTCCGGCCGCCATTCGGTTTCGAGAATGCGCTTGTCGCCACGGCCGGCGCGCGTATCGGCCGCCGGCTCCTTACCCGGCTCGTACTTTCCGGTCAGCACGCCGCGCGCCAGCGGCGAGTAGGATACGACGCCGAGACCGTAATGGTGGGCGGCCGGAAGCTGCTCGGCCTCGGCCGTGCGGTTGACGATGTTGTAAAGCGGCTGGCTTGCGACCGGGCGATCGATGCCGAGCTGATCGGCCAGATGGGCGATTTCGGCGATCCGCCAGCCGCGGAAATTCGACACGCCGAAATAGCGCAGCTTGCCCGCGCGGATGAGATCGGCAATCGCGCGTACCGGTTCTTCCAACGGCGCGTCGAAGACGGCGCGGTGGAAATAGAGAATGTCGATGTAATCGGTGTTGAGACGGCGTAGCGAGTTCTCGACCGTCTCGATTACCCATTTGCGCGAGTGACCGCCGAGATTGGGACCCTTTTTGTGCGAATTGACGAACTTCGTCGCCAGAACCCAATGGTCGCGGTTCGCCTTGATGCCGCGGCCAACCACCTCTTCCGACTTGCCGTCATGATAGACATCGGCGGTGTCGATGAAGTTGATGCCCTGATCGCGTGCCTTGTCGATGATGCGGAAAGCGACGTCGTCAGGCGTCGGACCACCGAACATCATGGTTCCAAGGGTGAGAGGCGATACCTTCAGCGCACTGCGCCCGAGATAGCGATAGTCGACCATGTCATTTCTCCATTTCATTGTGCGTGATGGCAGGCAACGGCGTGGCCGCTGCCCATTTGCCGGAAGGCCGGATCGTCGGTCCGGCAGATGTCTGAAGCGAGCGGACAGCGCGTGTGAAAGCGACAGCCGGACGGTGGGTTGTGAGGACTCGGCAGATCGCCGGTGATCGGCGCCGCCTGCTTGCGCCGCGACGGATCCGGCACGGCGGCAAGCAGGGCCTGCGTATAAGGGTGCTTGGCGTCGTTCCAGAGGCTCGCCGTCGAAGCGCTTTCGACGATGCGGCCGAGATACATGACGAGCACGCGATCGGCGAAATAGCGCACGACCGAGAGATCGTGAGAGATGAAGAGGTAGGAAAGCGAAAGCTCCGTCTTCATCTCGACGAGAAGATTGAGGATCTGCGCCTGGATCGACAGATCGAGCGCGGAAACGGGCTCATCGCAGATGACGAGCTCCGGCTGCAGGACCAGAGCGCGGGCAATGCCGATGCGCTGGCGCTGGCCGCCGGAAAATTCATGCGGGTAGCGATCGAGCGAATCCGCCGGCAGGCCGACATGGGCCATCATCGAGGCGGCGATGGCGTTGCGCTGCCTGCGGTCGCCGATGCCGTGAACCGCGAGCGGTGCGGTCAAAATCGTCCGGATCGTCTGGCGCGGATTGAGCGAGGCAAACGGGTCCTGGAAGATCATCTGGATATGCCGGCGGATCGCCTGCAATTCCTTGCTCGACATCGCCGCCACGTCGCGCCCCTTGAACGTGACCCGGCCGGAGGTGGGATCGATCAGGCGCATCAGCGATTTGCCGAGGGTCGACTTGCCGCAGCCGGATTCGCCGACCAGCGCCACGGTCTCGCCCTCGAGAATCTCGAGCGACACATCATCCACGGCCCGGACCGTTCCGGCCGCGGCAGGATAGTGCGTGGACAGTCTATCGACCGACAGAAGCGACACGGGCTCTCTCCGCTACAGCTGGAACATAGGGACAGGCCACTTCACGATTGGCCGAAACCTCGACAAGCGGCGGCACGGACTGCCCGCAAGCCGATCGCGCCACGGGACAGCGAGGCCGGAAAGAACAGCCTTTCTCGCCGGCAGCCGAGACGATGGAGCCCCGGATTTCTGTCAGCGGTCCGTCGCGATAGTGATAATCGGCCTTGAGGCGCGGCGAGGCGGCGAGCAGCCCTTGCGTATAGGGATGATAAGGCGTTTCAAACAGCGCGCCCGGCAGGCCCTGCTCGATCTTTCGGCCGGCATACATGACGACGACCCGATCGGCCCATTGCGCGACGATGCCGAGATCGTGCGTGATCAGGATCACGGCCATGTCGAGCTGGCTGCGCAGGCGATCGAGCAGTTGCAGCACCTGTGCCTGTATCGTGACATCGAGCGCCGTCGTCGCCTCGTCGGCGATCAGGAGCCGCGGATTGCAGGCAACCGCGATGGCAATCATCACACGCTGGCGCATGCCGCCCGAGAGCTGGTGCGGATAGTCGTCGATACGCTTTGCCGCCTCGGGAATGCTGACGAGATCGAGCAGGTCGATCGCCCGCTGACGAGCCTGCTTCCGGCTCAATCTCTCATGGATGCGCAGAACTTCGACGATCTGATCGCCGATCGTCAGGACCGGATTGAGCGATGTCATCGGTTCCTGAAAGATCATGGCGATATCGTGCCCGCGAATGCCGCGCATCTCGCGTTCGGACAATTTCAGGAGGTCGCGCCCGTCGAAGACGATCTCGCCCGCCGTTTGCGCATGCCGCGGCAGCAGCCTCATCAGGCCGAGCGCCGTCAGCGACTTGCCGGAGCCGGACTCGCCGACGATCGCCAGCATTTCTCCGGCAGCGGCGCTGAAGCTGACACCTTTGACCGGTTGCGCTGCACCAAAGCCGACGGAGAAATCGCGAACCTGCAGAAGCCCTGTCATCAGCGTTCCTCCGAAAAGCGGGGATTGAGCGCATCGTTCAGACCGTCGCCGATGAGATTGAGCGCGAGCACGGTGAAGACGATGGCGAGACCGGGCAAGGCGGTGAGATACCAGGCCGTGCGGATGACATCGCGTCCGGCGCCGATCATGGAACCCCACGAGACGCGATTGGGATCGCCGAGCCCCATGAAGGACAGCGCCGATTCCATCAGGATCGCGCTCGCCACCATGACGGAAGACGTCACGATCAGGGGCGGCAAAGCATTCGGCAGGATCTCGCGAAAGATGATGCGGGCGTGGCCGAAACCGAGGCTGCGGGCGGCAAGGACATAATCCTTCTCCCGTATCGCGCGGAATTCGGCGCGCGTCAGGCGCGCAACCGTCGGCCAGCTGACGATGGCGATCGCCATCGTCACCGTCGACGTGGTCGGCTGCGCGATCGCGACCAGCACCACGAGAAGGACGAAACTCGGTATCGTCTGGAAAATCTCGATGAGCTTGACGAGCAGATCGTCGACTATGCCACCGAAATAGCCGGCAAGCGCGCCGATCACCACGCCAACGCCAAGCCCGAGAAGCGTTGCCGCGATGCCGACGGTCAGCGAGATCTGGGCACCGTGCAGGATACCCGCCAGCACATCGCGCCCCATGGAATCCGTGCCCAACGGATAGGTTGCGTTTTGGCCCGGCCAAAGGAAAGGCCGCGCCACCATTTCCAGCGGATCGCCGGGATAAAGCACTGGCGCCAGCAGGGCCGCAAGCACGATGCCGGCAAGAACCGCAAGGCCGAAGAGCGCGTTGGGATTGGCAAGAAAGATCCGCAGTTCCCGGCCGCGTCCCTGCCAGCGCCCTCCCGACACGGCTGTCGTGCGCGCATCGGGTGCATGAATATGGGTCCAGCGACGCTCCGGAACCGATGCAGGCCGCGCTTCCGTCGCAGGTGCCTCGGACCTGAAATCACGCTCCTCCTCCGCATAGATCTTGAGTTCTTGTGCTTTCATCGGCTTGCTCCGATCCGGGGGTCGAGCCAGGCTTGCAGGATATCGACTGCCGCGTTGGCGATGATGACGAGGAATGACGAGAGAAGCAGAATGCCGAGCAGGACGCTGAAATCGCGGGCCATGACCGCCTCGAAAGCCAGCCGTCCAAGCCCCGGCCAGCTATAGACGGTTTCGACCACCACGGCGCCGCCGAGCATGCCGCCGAAGTGCATGCCGGCCATGGTGGTGATGGGGATGAGCGCGTTGCGCAGCACATGCCGGGTTGTCAGGATGAAGGGAGAGACGCCCTTTGCCCGCGCCGTGCGCACGAAATCCTGGGACTTGACCTCCAGCATCGCCGCGCGCGTCAATCTGGCATAGATGGCGAGATAGAACAAAGCGAGCGATATGGCCGGCAGCACCATGTAACGCGCCCGGTCCAGCAGGGCCGGCAGGCCGGTCAGCCGCGAGCCGATGGTGCTGTCGCCGCCGCTCGGCAGCCATCCGAGCTTGACGGAAAACAGGAGGATCAGCATCAGCCCGATCCAGAAGCCCGGGATCGAATAAAAGAGCAGCGAAACGATGGAGATCAGCCGGTCCGGCAGCCGTCCGGCAAAGCTTGCCATCAGAGATCCGAGCGTCAGGCCGATCACGATGGCGAAGACGAGCGCTGCCAGCATCAGCGTCAGGGTGCCGGGCAACCGCTGTCCGATCAGATCCGCCACCGGCATGCCGTAGCGCGGCGAAAAGCCGAGGCTGAAATGAGCAAGATTGTTCAGGTAGTTCCCGAGCTGGACGAGGATCGGATTATCCAGGCCGAAGCGTTCGCGCAGAGCCGCCATCGTCTCGACCGTCGCAGAGCCTGCTTCCGCCGCCATGACATCGGCCGCATCGCCCGGCGCCAGCTTCAGCAGGAAGAAGTTCAGGATGACGATGCCGAGTACCGTCGGCACCGCCTGAATGGCGGTCCGGCGTAGCGTTCGCCCTATCCGAATGTAAGCCGACATCGAAACTCCTCGGGCAGCGTCGCGGAAATTCCAATCGCTGCATCGCAATATTAGTTGACTAAATCTGTAGGTTTTGTCAAATCCGTATTGGTAGATATTTCCAGAATTTATCGAACGGGCAGCAACATTTGGAACAAATCAATGAGATTTGAATGCATGATAGTTTTTAATACTAAAAATCCGACATTCGAGAATAAACGAACCTACGGGAACCGCTCTCTTCGGAAAGATAAAACCCAGCCGCTGCTCCCACGTCACAGCACGGCCCCAGACATGCGAGGCAACCTCAGATGACCAGACTTCCAGCAACTACACGGCGCAGTTTCCTGCTTTCGTCCGCAGCCTTCGGCGCGCTCGTCATGACGGGAACGTCGGGCTACACAGCTCCGTCCAAGGGCGGCACGGCAACCCTGCTGCTTTCGGCCGAACCGCCGGTTCTGACGACGATCGCCCATACGGCGTTCAATTCGGTCTATGTATCGCCGAAAGTGACCGAGGGCCTTCTGACCTATGACTTCGATCTCAACCCGCAGCCGCTGCTCGCCAGGCAGTGGGCCGTCAGCGACGATGGGCTGCGTTACACGTTCAAGCTGCGGGAAGGCGTCAAATGGCACGACGGGAAACCCTTCGGCGCCGACGACGTGGCCTTTTCGATCAGGACGTTGAAGGACGTTCACCCGCGCGGCCGCAATACATTTCTCAATCTCGTCGATATCGAAACGCCCGATCCTTTGACCGCGGTGCTCGTCCTTTCCAAACCGGCGCCCTATCTCATCACCGCACTCGCGGCTTCTGAATCGCCGATCGTCCCGCGCCATCTCTACGAAGGCACGAAGGCCGCGGAAAATCCGGTCAATCTCGCACCTGTGGGCACCGGACCGTTCAAGTTCAAGGAATGGGTGCGCGGCAGCCATATCGTTTATGAGCGCAACCCCGACTACTGGGACCAGCCGCGCCCCTATCTCGACCAGTTGATCGTTCGTTTCATTCCCGATGCCGCCGCGCGCTCCATCGCGATCGAAACCGGCGAGATCGACCTGGCGCCATCGACGCCTGTCCCGCTCAGCGATTTGGAGCGGTTCAAGAGCGTGGACAGCCTCGCCTTCGAGACACGCGGCTATCAATATTCCAACGGCGTCAGCCGCATCGAGTTCAATCTCGAAAAACCGGTCTTCAAGGATATTCGGGTCCGGCGCGCCTTTGCGCATGTCATCGACCGGAAGGTAATCCGCAACACGATCAACTATGGCTACGGCGAACCGATCCCCGGTCCCATCAATCCCAACCTGACGAAATGGTATGTCGCCGACCTGAAGACGTATCCGATCGACCTCGCGGCCGCCGAGAAACTGCTGGACGAGGCCGGCCATCCGCGCGGCTCGAACGGCGTGCGCCTGCGCCTCAACCTCGACTATGTGCCGAGCGGCGAAAGCTATAGCCGCGGCTCGGAATATATCCGCCAGGCGCTCGCCAAGGTCGGCGTCGAGGTGACGGTACGCAGCCAGGATTTTGCGACCTACACCAAGCGCATCTACACGGATCGCGACTTCGATTTCGCCTTCGAGGGCATGAGCAATCTCTTCGACCCGACCGTCGGCGTGCAGCGGCTTTACTGGAGCAAGAATTTCCAGCCCGGCGTGCCCTTCTCCAATGGCTCGGCCTACAACAATCCCAAGGTCGATGCGCTTCTGGAGGCTTCCGCCATCGAGGTGGATTCGAAAAAGCGCGTCGAGCAATGGCGGCAGATTCAGGAAATCCTCGTCGACGACCTGCCGGCCCTCGACATCGTCAGCCAGCCGGAACTGACCATCTACAACAAGCGCATCGCCGACCACACGCTCGGCGGCGAAGGCATCTCCGGCAGTCTCGCCTACGCTTATCTCGCAACCGCCTGAAGCACAGAAAGCAGGGAATGCCATGTCTATTCAACACCTGCCCGGCTCCATCGTGGGCCTGCCGAAATTCGCCGCGCCGACCGATTTTGCGGATAGTCCGCTGTCGCAAGCCCTGAAGCAGCCCGTGCTTCTCGGCCTCTTCCTGCCGATCCAGGCGGGCGGTTGGACGCAATCGACGCTGGAGCGGTCCACCGACTGGCGCTTCGACTACAACAAGGCGCTGACATTGCGCGCCGAGGAGCTTGGCTTCGATCTGGTGTTCGCTCTGTCGCAATGGCTTCCCAAGGGCGGCTATGGCGGCGTTTTCAACGGACAGGCGCTCGACAGCTTCGTCTCGACCGCCGCCTTGGCCGGCCTCACGAAGAAAATCATGCTCATTTCCACGATGCATGTGCTCTACGGGCCTTGGCATCCCCTGCACCTCGCAAAATTCGGCGCCACGCTCGATCACATCACCGGCGGCCGCTGGGGCATCAATGTCGTCACCGGCCACAGGGCGGTCGAACACGAGATGTTCGGCTGGCCGCGCATAGAGCATGACAAGCGCTACGAGCTTGCGGCGGAGTTTCTCGAGGTCGTACAGCGGCTGTGGAGCGACGACGAGAATTATTCGTTCGAGGGCGAGAGCAGCTGGAAGCTCGGCGGCGGCTTCGTCACGCCAAAGCCGAATTTCGGCCGGCCGATCCTGGTGAACGCCACCGGCTCGGATGCCGGCATCGCCTTCGCCGCCCGCTACTCCGATATCGTCTTCATCACCAGCCCGACCGGGGCGGATATCGACAGCGCCCTTGCCTCCCTGCCGGCCCACACGAAGAGGGTGAAAGACGCTGCCGCCGATATCGGCCGCACTGTACGCACCCTGCTCAATCCGATGGTCATTTGTCGGCCGACCGAGAAGGAGGCATGGGAACTGGCGGACCGGATCGTCGCCCATGCCGACCAGCGGTCTCCGCAGGGCTTCCAGTCGCTGAACTCGGACGCCCAGGCATGGAAGGGCCGCGACCCGCAGGATCCCTACCGCTTCGTCGGTGGCAACATCCGCGTCATCGGCTCGCCGGAACAAGTGGTCGACCAGTTCGTCAAGCTCAAGGCGGCCGGCGTCGACGGCCTTCAGCTCAGTTTCTTCGACTTCCGCGACGATCTCGAATTCTTCGGCACGGACGTCCTGCCGCTGATGAAACAAGCCGGCCTGCGCCACTGAAAGGAACGATCATGACCAGCAATGCCATTTCCGAAATCTGGTACACGCGCTGCCCTGTTCCGACGCCTGTCGGCCTTGCCGCGCAACTCGGCTATCTCGAGGACGCCTTTCGCACCGAGGGCGTGACGCTGAAATCCATCATCGACTCGCCCGACCGGAACATCCGGCAGAGCCACTTCAACCATACGCTCGACTGGTCCTTCCGGCACGGCGGCAACGTGCCGCCCATTCGAGCCCGCTCGGAGGGCCGCCGCACGCGCCTTGTCGGCATCACATGGACGGACGAGTTTCAGGCAATCATCACCCTGCCGGGAACCGGCATCAAGACAACCAGGGATCTCAAGGGCCGTCGCTTCGGCATTGCCCGCCGCCCCGAGGGGATCGTCGACTTCATGCGCGCCACGGCGCTCAAGGGTCTCGTCTCGGCCCTTTCGCTTGAAGGACTGTCCCTCAACGACGTCGAGATTGTCGAGATCGCGCTTGCCGATTCCGTGCTGGCAAGCCAGGAAGGGCCATCGCTTTTCGGCCTCAAGCGCCGGCAGGCCTATGGCGAGGAAATCGCCGCTCTCCTGCGCGGCGAAGTGGACGCCATCTACGTCAAGGGAACCGCGGGCATCAATGTCGCCAATCTCATCGGCGCCGTCCAGGTGGCCGAATTCGGCTTTCATCCCGATCCGAAGATCCGCATCAATTCCGGCTCGCCGCGCGTGCTGACCGTGGATGATCTACTGGCCGACGAGCGCCCCGATCTCGTGCGGAAGCTCATCGAGGCGATCTCCAAGGCAAGCGCCTGGGCGGAGACCCATCCGGAGGAAACACGGCGTTTCGTCGCGCGTGAATCCGGAGCGACCGAAGAGCAGGTCCTTGCGGCCAACGGCCCGGAAATCCATCGCCATCTCGGCCTCGGATTGGAGCCGGAGCTTGTGTCCGCCGTCGAGCACTACAAGAATTTCCTGCGCGACTTCGGCTTCCTGGCCGGCGATTTCGATATCGGCGAGTGGGTGGACCGCCGCCATCTCGACGGCTTTGCCGAACGTGCCGTTGCCTGAAGGCTTGCAACAACGATGACCGAGACACTCACCGACCCGATCGGCAAGGCCAAAAGCCTTGCCGACGATTTCTCCGGCACAGCCGCGCATCACGACGCGACCGGCGCCTTTCCCTTCGAAAATTTCGACAGGCTCTTCGAAGCGGGCCTGCTGGGCCTCGTCACCGCTCGCGATCATGGCGGGCTTGGCGAGGGCCTGACCTTAGCGCAGGCCGTCATCAGCGAGATTGCCCGGGGCGAGCCCTCGACCGCGCTGGTGCTTGCCATGCATTACAACTTGCATTTTACGATCCGCCGCTTCGGCAAATGGCCTCGGCATCTGGCCGACCGCGTATTGTCGGCAAACAGGCAGGGCGTGGCTTTGATCAACAACGCCCAGGCCGAACCGCGCATCGGCTCACCGGCCCATGGCGCTCTGCCGGAAACCATCGCGCGTCGCGACGGCGCGTACTGGCGGATTTCCGGCCATAAAAGTTACGTGACCGGTATTCCCATCCTGAAATGGGTATCGCTCCTCGCCCTCACCGACGAACCGGAGCCCCGCCTTGCCTCCTTTCTGGTGCCGACCGATGCCGCCGGCCTCAGGATCGAAAAAAGCTGGAATGCGGCCGGCATGCATGCGACGGCGAGCGACGATATCATCCTCGAGGACGTCCCGGTCCCGCTCGACGACCTCATCGAGGCCCAGCCGACCGCCGAGCCGATCCGCCGCGACGAGCATGCCGCGGCCTTCTTCTTCGGCCTGCTCGGTGCGGTCTATCATGGCGTGGCGAGGGCGGCGCGCGACCGCGTTCTTGCCTTCGCAAGCCATCATGCGCCCGCCAGCCTCGGCGCGCCGATCGCAACGGTGCCGCGTATCCAGGACGGCCTCGGCGAAATAGAGGTGCGGCTCGCGACGAATGCGCGGCTGCTGCGTTCGCTCGGGGAGGATGTCGATGCCGGCAGGTCCGTCGGAATGGACGGCATGAACGTCCGCCATGTCGTCATCGACAATGCTGTTGCCGTGACCAGCCTCGCACTCGAGCTTGCCGGCAATCCCGGCCTCAATCGCGATTTTCAGCTGGAGCGCCATCATCGCGACGCGATCACCGCCCGGTCGCACGCGCCGCAAAGCCATATGATCCGCACGATCGCGGCCAGGAACGCATTGAGCCGGCTTGGATAAGCCGGCTCAAGATCCACGGGCGGCAAGCGCCGGCCCCCTCAGGCGTTCGGGCTCAGCCAGATCTGGCCGAAGCTGTTGTTGATGCCCTGCGCACCGGGTGCAAAATTCCTCACGCGCTTGTTGGCGACGATCTGGGCGCCCGCAGCGACCAGATCGACGGATACGACGTCATCATGGACGATGTGCTGGAACTTGTACCAGAGCTGGCGGCGCTTGGCCTCGTCCGGCTCGGTGGCTGCGGCCTCGAGCACCGCATCGACCTCCGGATTCGAATAGTGGCTGGCATTGGAGAACACCAGGCCGATCTTGAAGTTCTTCGACCAGTAGGCACGCTGCACGCCAAGGGTAGGATCGAACGTGTTGGAAAGGGATTCGATCACAAGGTCCCAGGTGCGATCCGTATAGACGGTCTTCAGAAAGGTCGCGAGGTCGAGCTGCAGGATTTCCGCATCGATGCCGATTGCGGCAAGCGACTGCTTGATGAAATCAGCATAGGACGTCTGCAGGAAGGGATTATAGGCAAGCCGCAGCTTGAAGCGCGTGCCATTGGCGCCGCGCGGATAACCGGCGTCGTCGAGCAGTTTGTTGGCAAGCTTGGCATCCGGTTCGCGCGCCT
Organism: Rhizobium sp. SYY.PMSO; assembly: GCF_046840415.1. Lineage (NCBI taxonomy): Bacteria > Pseudomonadati > Pseudomonadota > Alphaproteobacteria > Hyphomicrobiales > Rhizobiaceae > Rhizobium > Rhizobium sp. SYY.PMSO. Next base: position 519,002 of record NZ_CP177351.1, on the reverse strand, counting down.
TGACGCTCGGGTCGTACCATTTCGGCAATGCGGTGCTGATCGGGCTTGGCGAAACCTGCCCATAGCCGAACAGTGCGATATCCACGAGCTTCTGCAGGTCGATGGCATGGGCGATCGCCAGCCGCACATCCTTCTTCGTGAGGATCTCGTTCTCGTAATTGAAGAAGAGCTGCTGCTGCGGCCCGGAATAGGCATAGGTCGTGGTATCGACCACGAGGTTCGGGTTGGCCTTAAGGCGCTCGACATCGGATAGCGGCACCGGGTTTGCGCCGATATCGATTTCCCCCGTCTCAAGCGCTGCGGCCCTTGCCGCCGGATCGAGGATGACGCGCAGGACCACGCGGTCGAGGTAGGGCTTGGGCGCATCCCAGTAGTCGGGATTGCGATCGAAGATCAGATGACTGCCCGGCACCCATTCCTTGAGGATGAAGGGGCCGGTGCCGATCGTCTGCGCAAGTGTCGGCTGCTCGGCCGGCTTGAAGGTTTCATAGACATGCTTCGGCACGATTGGCGATTCCGAGCTTCCGAGCGCCGAAATCAGGTAGGGCGCCGGCTTGGACAGCACGATGACGGCCGTCAGCGGATCGGGCGTCTCGACCGATGTCACGTTCTGGAAGGTGATGCGCCCGCGCGGATGCGCTTCCTTCAGCCGGAAAATGGTGAACCTGACATCCTCGGAGGTGAAGTCCTTGCCGTCGTGCCATTTCACGCCCTTGCGGAGCGCGAAGGTGTAGCGAAGTCCATCGGCGCTTGCCGACCACGACGTCGCCAGAAGCGGGGTCGGGTTGAGATCGTAATCGAAATCGAGCAGCCCCTCGTTGATCTTCGGGCCGATCGCCTGTCCCGTGCCGGAAGACGTGTTGATCGCGATCAGCGCGGTGGGATCCGGATAATAGGCCCAGTTCAGGGTTCCTCCATTCACGGGCGTCTCGGCGGCCGCGGCCCATGACGGAATGCTTCCAAAGGTAACGCCCGCCCCTCCCAGGAGGAGCAATTGGTTGAAGTGACGGCGATCGATCGACATTTGCTTCGCTCCGAAAATTGATGGTTCCGGGCGCTGGGACCCGTCGCAAAAATGATCGTTTCGAAACCGGCATATCCAAAGACAGTTTTTCTAGCGCGCACCGAAAGCAATCCTTCGCGCGGTCACGGATACCGGCATGCATGCCGATCAGACTTGGGCACGCACTCCTTTGTCCCCGAAGGCTGGAAATTATTTCCCTCCCCTTCGATGATATTAGTCTATAAATTCTGTAGGGAATTAAATTTACGAACTAGCGTGCATCGCCTTCCAGAATACGAAAGCCGACCCGCATGACCAACGCGAAACGACAGCTCAATCTCAACGTCGGCATCAACACGACGGGCTATCTTGGCAATGCCTGGCGGTATCGCACCGGCACGCGGCACGATATCAACGATCCCGGCTACTATCGCAGGCTGACCGAACTCGCGCACAAGGGACTGTTCGACGCGGTGTTCTTCTCCGACCACCCCGCGTTGATGACCGATCCCAACGGTCGTCCGTTCCACACGATCGACCCATTGATCCTTTGCACGGCGCTGGCTGCACAGGTGCCTGACATCGGTTTCGTCGCGACCGTGTCCTCGACCTATAATTCTCCCTATAATCTCGCCCGGCGCACCCAGTCCGCGGATATCATCTCCGGCGGCAGAATGATCATCAACATCGTTTCCTCCTTCAACCCGAATGTCGCCGCCAACTTTGGAGCGGCGCCGTTGCCGCCACGCAGCGAACGCTACGCCAAGGCATCGGAGTTCCTCGATGTCGCCAAGCGGCTCTGGTCGAGCTGGGATCCGGCCCGCGAGGGCGACATCCCGGAGAACCGATTTTGGGATGCCTCAAGCGCACAGGCAATCGATCACACGGGCGACTATTTCACCGTCAAAGGTCCGCTCAACGTACCAGTCGGACCGCAGGGCCATCCGGTGATTGCGCAAGCAGGCGCCTCGGAGGGCGGTATCGAACTTGCCGCGCGCCATGGCGAGATCATCTATTGCAATATCCTTTCGAAGCCCGCGGGCCAGGCCTTCGGAAAGAAGGTCAAGGAGCGCGCGACAGCGCTTGGGCGCGACCCTTCCGGAATCCGTATCGTGCCGGGCCTTGTGGCGATACTGGGTGAAAGCCGCAAGGAGGCACTGCGCAAGCACGAGCTCTTCAGCGGCGCCGGCTCGGAGGATGGCCTGATCGCCCGCTTCGTCAAAGACAATGGCATCGATCCGGATGGCTTCGACCCCGACGCCATTCTCGAGGCCGAACGTTTCATTCCCGATCCCAACCGCATACAGGCGGTCGGCATGGGCTTGGGATTGGCTGACCTTCTCGCCCATGAGAAGCTTACGGCGCGTCAGGCTGTCCGTCGCTCCGAAGGGCACCATCGTCTGGTGCTCGGAACGCCGGACGAGGTCGCCGATGCCATTATCGATCTCTGGGCCGACGGTACGGTCGACGGCTATACGCTGCAGCCGCCGCGCGCGCCTGATGACATTGAGGAGTTCGTCGAGAAGGTCGTTCCGATCCTTCAGGAGCGAGGCGTCTACCGGACGGAATACGAAGGAAAGACGGTCCGCGACCGGTACAATCTGCCGTATCCTTTCAAAGAACCGGCCGATGCCAAAGTGTCCTTGCCGTTTAAAACGGTCCGAGCCCCATAGCTCGGCACTGCCCCGCGAGCCTGATATTGCTTTCATCCGGCGACGAGGCTGTTTTATCGGGATCGAGCCTTGTCAGTACACGTCCCTCACATAGCGTTTTTCGGCAGAGAGCGCTTTCACATAATTTTCCGCCATATCGCCGGTCAGGTTTCCATGGCAGGCGACGATCTCCTTGAGCGTTGCGTCGACATCCCTGGCCATACGGCTCGCATCGCCGCAGACATAGAAATGGGCACCGCGCTCCAGCCAGCGGAACAGTTCCCCGCCGTACTCGCTCATTCGATGCTGGACGTAGATCTTGGCATCCTGGTCGCGTGAGAAGGCAAGGTCCAGCCGCGTCAGATGACCGCTCTTCGTCCAACGTTCCAGTTCATCCCGATAGTAAAAATCGGTGGCCTGATGCTGTTCTCCGAAGAACAGCCAGTTCTTTCCCTTGGCACCGATCGCCTCCCGCTCCTGGAGGAAGGCACGGAAGGGAGCGATGCCCGTGCCCGGCCCGACCATGATCACCGGCGCGTCGGGATCTTGCGGCGGACGGAAATGCACCGACGGCTGAACGAAGATCGGGACATCGGCATCCGTGGCACGATCCGCGAGAAACGCCGATGCGGTTCCTGTCCGGCTCACGCTGCCGTTCAGATATCTGACAACCGAAACCGTCAGGTGAGCCTCGCTTCGATGGAGCTTCGGGCTCGATGAAATCGAGTAAAGTCGCGGCTGCAGGCGTTTCAGCCTGCCGACGAATTCCTGCGCTCCGACCCCACGCGGCGCCAGCGCCACGATATCGGCGATCTGCTTGCCCCAGAGCCAGCGTGCGACATCCTCCCGCGCGCCGGATATCGTTTCCGACAGCATGTCGCTCCCGGAAAGGGAAGCCCACCATTTCACGAAGTCGGCGCTCACCCGCCCGATCTCGAAATGCCTTTCCAAGGCCTGCGCGAGCGGCAACTCTCCCAATCCTTCGACCGAAACCGGGGCGTCGGCTTTGAGTTTCAGCGCCGTCAGGATCTCGCCGACCAGTACGGGGCAGTTGCTCGGCCAGATGCCGAGGGCATCGCCGGCCTCGTAGCTCAACTCTCCGCCGCCGAGACCCAGGGCAAACTGCCGGACCTCCTTGGCGCCCCCCTCCGCCGTAAGCCGCTTGTTGACCAACAGCCGGGACGCATAGGGCGCCTTCCGGCTGAACGCCGGTTTCGGCAGAATGCCGGCGGCGGGACGAGGCATAGTGAGGCCGCTTCCGGCAGCAGTCGAGGGCGTAATCGCGATTTCGGCCGATTGCAGCATGGTGGCTATGCGCTCGGTCCAGGCTGCGACCCGCTCCTCATAGTCCGGCTCGCAATCGACGCGCTCGAGCATGCGGCGCGCGCCGAGCGCCTCCAGCCTGTGATCGAGTTTGCGGCCGAAGCCACAGAACTGGTCGTAATTGCTGTCGCCGAACGCACAAACCGAAAACCGCAGGCCATCGAGACGCGGTGCCGGCTCCTCGGCAAGGGCGCTCCAGAAGGCGGCGGCGTTGTCGGGCGGATCGCCATCGCCAAAAGTGCTGACGAAGAACAGGCAGGTCCGCGCCTCGGCAAGATCATCGGGGGACAGGGTCTCCAGCGCCAGAAGACGAAACGCCCGGCCTTGCGCCTCAAGACGCTTTGCAAAGCTCGACGCCGCCGTCTCGGCATTGCCGGTCTGAGACGCCCATGCGATCAGAACGGCCGACGCTGCTCCCTCGGCCGGAGACGCGATCGGGAGGTTGGAAAGCGGCGATGCGACAGCGTCCGATCTTGCGCGGCTTCGCGAAAAGAGGCCCGCCAGCATGCCGTCGACGAGCAACCGGCGTTCGGTTGTCAAGGGCGCGCTTTCGGGCAGCACCGGAACATCCGTCGAACCATTGGCGAGCGCGGCGCTCAGGCCGGTCATGAACCCTTGCAGATAGGCCTGCTCCGAAGGCGCAAAGACCGGGGCAGGAGCAAGCGCGACACCTGTTATTTTGCTCAGCACAGAAATCTCCGACGCGGCGGCGGACTCCGCGCCGGCCAAGGCGTCGGTGTGAGGCTTCACAGCGATGTTCATCTGGTGCGTCTCCTGGGAATGCTTCGTCGGGGCCGCTTTTTCGGCGCGCCTCAGGGCTACGGCCGTGAACTTGAATTCCGGCTGCAAAGAGAGAGGATCGACGGCGTCACTGGTAACGGCATTGACGGCAAGGTCATCGCCGAAGCTGTCGTTCCAGTGGAAGGGCGCAAAACATGTTCCGGGCCTTACCCGGTCGCTGACGACGGCGGGAAGAAGCACACGGCCCCGCTTCGAGCGGATCTCTACCCGGTCCCTGTCCCCGATGCCCAGTTCCGCGGCGTCTTCGGGATGGATTTCCACGAACGGACCGGGATTGAGCTTGTTCAGCGTCGGAACCTTGCCGGTCTTCGTCATCGTATGCCATTGGTGCTGCAGGCGGCCGGTATTGAGCACGAGTGGAAATTCCAGGCCGGGTGTTTCTGCCGGCGCCATGTGCGGACGCGCGAAGAACATCGCCCGCCCCGTTGCCGTCGCAAAGGCGAGCCGGGGCTCGGTTCCATCCGCCAGGACCTTGCGCTCCTGGCTGACGCCATCGTTGATATAGCGGATCGGATTCCGGTCTGCGGCGTCCACCGAAGCCACCGGCCATTGCAGCGGCGACCGGTCCAGCCGCTCGTGGCTTGCGCCCCGGATGTCATAGCCTGTCTGAGGGTTCCAGGCCTGTTTGATCTCCTCGAACACCTCGGACGAGGAGGCATAGTCGAATGGCTCGGCAAACCCCATCTCACGTGCGACCCGCGCGATGATAAGCCAGTCGGGCAAGGCTTCGCCCGGAGGTTCGACAGCCTTGCGCGTCAGCGTCATGTTGCGCTCGGAATTGATCGTCACGCTGTCGTCTTCCGCCCAGAGCGCGCCGGGCAGGAGGATATCTGCATAGATATTGGTTTCGGTATCGAGAAAGGCATCCTGCGTGACCACCAGCTCCGCGGCCTTCAGCGCCCTTATGACGTTGTCGCGGTTGGCGACGGTCGCCACGGGATTCGTGCAGATGATCCAGCAGGCCTTGATCGCTCCGGCGGCCATCTCCTCGAACATGGCGATCGTGCCGCCGCCCGACTCGGCGCGCAGGCTGCCGCGCGGAATCTTCCAGAGGTCTTCCGTAAAGAAGCGATCCGCTTCCACGAGCGCCGAGCGCTGCCCGGGCAGGCCCGGCCCCATATATCCCATTTCGCGGCCGCCCATCGCGTTCGGCTGGCCGGTCAGCGAAAAAGGGCCGCTTCCCGGCCGGCAGATCTTGCCCATGGCGAGATGCAGGTTGCAGATCGCGTTGGTGTTCCAGGTGCCGTGCGTGCTCTGGTTCAGCCCCATCGTCCAGCAGCTCATCACGTCCGGCGCGGCGCCGATCCATTCGGCCGCCTTGACGATGTCCTCCATCGGGATGCCGGTGATCGCGGATACCTTTTCCGGCGGATAATCCGCCAGAAAGCCGGGCATCTGCTCCCAGCCCTCGGTGAATTCGGAAATGAAGGCGGCGTCTGTGCGGCCATTCCTGACGATCAGATGCAGAAGGCCGTTCAGAAGCGCGAGATCGGTCCCCGGCTTGATCTGCAGGAAGAGGTTCGCCTTGTCGGCCGTGGCGTTGCGGCGCGGATCGACCACGATCAGCCGCGCGCCCTGTTTGACGCGGTCCATCATGCGCAGGAACAGGATCGGGTGACAATCGGCCATGTTGGCGCCGATGACGAAGAACAGATCGGCCTTGTCGAAATCCTGATAGGAGCCCGGAGGGCCGTCGGAACCGAGCGAGAGCTTGTAGCCGCTGCCGGCGCTTGCCATGCACAGCCGGGAATTGGACTCGATATGCCTGGTCCGGATGAACCCCTTGGCGAGCTTGTTGGCGAGATACTGGGCCTCCAGGGACATCTGGCCGGACACGTAGAAGGAAATGGCGTCCGGTCCGTGGCGTTCCAAAATCGACGTCAGCCGCCGAGCGGTTTCGCTGATCGCCCTGTCGATCGAAACCGGGAGCTGGTCCTGATTCCGCGCGGCGCGCATATGTGCCTTGTCCGTGCGGCCGGCCGCAGCGATGGCCTGGCCGCAGGTATTCCCCTTCGTGCAAAGTCTCCCGAAATTCGTCGGATGGCTTTTGTCGCCGGACACTTTGATTACCTTGTTGTCCTTGACCTCCATCACGATGCCGCAGCCGACGCCGCAATAGGGACAGGAGCCTTTCACCGTTCTTGCGCCCGACATCACGGACGGCTTTTCCGCAGGGGCAGGCTGCCGGCGAAATCGCTTTCGAACGCAAATGTCGCAAGGCTGTCCTTCACGGCTGCCTCCGGATCGGACGGCGACCGATGGCTCCGGGCAGCCTGCCGCGGCGCGATTGTCCGGTGGCAAAGCGGGCGGATCGGGTGCGGCCGCGAAGCACCGGCAAATCGTCAAACCGCGCGGTCATGGCGCCGGTCGCGGCGATGCCGGGGATGATATCGACCCGGATATCCCTGCTCTCAAGCTGCCCGATCTCCTTGCTGGCCCGGCCGAGTGTCGTGGGGTCGCCGGCCTTGAGCCGCACCACGCGCTTGCCGGCTTTCGCCAGTGCCACCATCATCTCGGCAACGCCTTCCTGCCGGCAAGTCTCACCGTCACCGCTGCCGCCGACCACGATGCGCCTGGCCTCGCGGCGGGCGAGTTCCAACACTTCGCCGGAAACGAGATCATCGAAGAGGATGACGTCGGCCGCCTGCAGCGCACGCATGGCCTTCAGCGTCAGCAGCTCGGCATCGCCGGGACCGGCGCCGACGAGAGTCACGCGACCACGTTGCGAAGACGATTGCCCGCGAAGTCTTTCTGCTTCGTTCAGAAGCAGCCTGCCGGTGCCCTCCTCCGGCCCGCCCGAGCCGGCAAATACGCGATCGACAAAGTGTTCCCAGAACGCCCGGCGTTGCGGGCCCGGCGACAGCCGCTCGTTGATCTTTTCCCGCAGCGACCGGGCAAGCTCCGCCCAGTTTTTCAGCGAAGCCGGTAGCAGCGCCTCGATGCGCCGGCGTATCGCCTGTGCAAGGATCGGAGCGGCGCCATCGGTCGATATCGCTACGACGACCGGCGAACGGTTGACGATCGAGCCGAACTGGAACTGGCAGAAATCAGGCTTGTCGATGACATTCGCCGGCACGCCGGCCATATGCGCGGCTTCGAAGAATGCGCGTGCCTCCTCATCCCTGTCGAAGTCGGCAACGGCAAGCGTGGCACCGGAAAAACTTTCAAGGCTCCACGGCTCGCGATGGCGGACAAAGCAGCCATGACGATGCCCTGCCCCGCGCTCAATCAATGTCTCGAAAGTGCCGGAAAGCCCGTCTGCATGCACATGCACTTCGGCGCCGCAGGCGGCGAGAAGCTCGGCCTTCCAGGCGGACGCGTCCGAGCCGCCGACGACGATCACCCGTTTGCCCTCCAGCGCCCAGAAGACGGGAAGCTTGGCAAGCGGCGCCATGCGGGCGCACGCTTCATTGGTCGGCGCAGGCAAGATAGCCGGCGATGACCGCCCTGCCCCCGGTGCAACTGGAGAGGCAGCAGTCGCCGCCGCATTTTCGGTTTCGGACGCCATCTATTCGGCCGCCGCCATCATCATGGTTTCAAGGGCAATGAAGAGCTTTCCATCCTCGTTCCTGATGCAGAGGGTGCGCACCTCGCCTTCGTCGGCACCGAGCGCCTTGCCGGTTTCGAGCGATATCACCCAGTTGTGCAGCGGGCAGGTCACGGCTTTTCCATGAACGATGCCCTGAGAAAGCGGGCCGTTCCCGTGCGGGCAATGGTCGTCGATGGCGAAAACCTCGTTCTCGGCGGTGCGGAAAACGGCGATCTTGCCATGCGGCGTCTTCACGCAACGCGCGCCTCGCAATGGGATATCGGAAACGTCACCGATCGGGTGCCAGTTCATCTTGTCCTCCATCATTCGGCCGCCTGCGGATAGCCGATCGTCGCCATCGGCCGGAATTCGTGCTTGTCCTTGCCGGAGACGCGCTCCGACCACGGATCGACCTGGGCGAATGTCTGAGAGAAGACGAAGCGCTCGTAATAGGCTCTTCGTTTTTCGGCGTCGTCCATGATCTGTCGGCGGATCTCGTCGAGGCCGATGCGCTTGGCCCATTTGTAGATGCGTTCGAGATAGCGCCCCTGCTCGCGATACATCTGCGTCAGCGCCACGATATGTTCGAGCGCCTCATCCTCGGTCCTGACGAGGCCGAGAACTTCGGTGCCCTTGATGTCGAGGCCGGCGGCGCCCGCGAAGTGGATCTCGAAACCCGAGTCCACGCAGATGACGCCGATGTCCTTGCACGTTGCCTCCGCGCAATTGCGCGGACATCCCGAGACCGCCATCTTCAGCTTGGCCGGCGTCCAGGAACCCCACATGAATTTCTCGATGCGGATGCCGAGCCCGGTCGAATCCTGCGTCCCGAACCGGCACCAGTCGGAACCGACGCAGGTTTTCACGGTACGCAGTCCTTTGGCATAGGCCTGGCCGGAGACGAAGCCGGCCTTGCCGAGATCGGCCCACACCGCCGGCAGGTCTTCCTTCTCGACGCCGAGGAGGTCGATGCGCTGGCCGCCCGTCACCTTCACCATCGGGATTGCAAACTTGTCGACCACGTCGGCGATGGCGCGCAGCTCCTTCGAGCTGGTGACGCCGCCCCACATGCGCGGCACGACCGAATAGCTGCCGTCCTTCTGGATATTGGCGTGGACGCGCTCGTTGATGAAGCGCGATTGATAGTCGTCGGCATATTCGTCCGGCCAGTCGCAGACGAGATAATAGTTGAGTGCCGGCCGGCATTTGGCGCAGCCGCACGAGGTCTTCCATTCCAGTTCCTGCATGACGGCCGGAATGGTCTTCAGTTTCCTGGCCTTGATGAGACGGCGCACATCGTCATGGCCAAGCTCGGTGCAGGAGCACATGGGCTGCACGGCTTTCGGATTGTAGGCATCTCCGAGCGTCATGCTCATCAGCTTCTCGACGAGGCCGGTGCAGGTTCCGCAGGAGGCGGAGGCCTTGGTATGGGCGCGCACGTCATCGAGCGTCGTCAGGCCCTTCTCCAGGATCGTCGAGGTGATTTTACCCTTGCAGACGCCGTTGCAGCCGCAGATTTCCGCATCATCAGGCAAGGCTGCAATGGCTGCCATGGGATCCAGCGGAGAGCCACCCTGGTAGGCCTGGCCAAAGATCAGCGTGTCGCGCATGCCGGAAACGTCGACGGCCTTTTTCTTCAGGTCGTTGAACCAGGCGCCGTCGGAGGTCTCGCCGTAAAGCACGGTGCCGATGATGCGGTTGTCCTTCAGCACGAGCCGCTTGTAAACGCCGGCGGCGGCATCGCGCAGCACGATTTCCTGCCGGTCGTCTCCATCGGCGAAATCGCCGAGCGAATAAAGGTCGATGCCTGTGACCTTCAGCTTGGTCGGCGTGTCGGAATGCGCGAAGGCGGGGGTGGTATCGCCGGCCAGATGCGAAGCGGCGACACGGGCCATTTCATAGAGCGGTGCAACGAGGCCGTAGACCATGCCGCCCACTTCGGCGCATTCGCCGAGCGCCAGAATATCGCCGTCCGAGGTCTGCATGCCGGCGTCGACGACGATGCCGCGATTGACCGCAAGGCCGGCCTCCTTCGCAAGGCTCGCGTTCGGGCGAATGCCGACCGCCATGACGACGAGCGTGGCGGGAATGACGCGGCCGTCGTCCAGTTCGACACCCTCGACCTTGCCGTCCCCGACGATCGCCCTGGTATTGGCCTTGCAGACGACCTTGATGCCGCGCTTCTCGACCGCTCTTTGCAGCAGGTAGCCGGCGGCAGGATCGAGCTGGCGCTCCATCAGGGTCGGCATGACATGCAGCACCGTCACGTCCATGCCACGCTGGGCGAGCCCGGCCGCCGCCTCCAGGCCGAGCAGGCCGCCGCCGATGACAATCGCCTTCTCGCGCGACTGCGCGGCAAGCAGCATGGCATTCACGTCATCGAGATCGCGATAGGTGATGACGCCGCGCAGATCCTTGCCCGGCACCGGAATGATGAACGGCACCGAGCCCGTGGCGATGACCAGCTTGTCATAGCTTTCCGTGACGCCGTGATCGGAGGTCACTGTCTTGGCGGCACGATCGATCGCGACGATCCTGTGCCCCTTGTAGAGGACGATGCCGTGCTTGATGTACCATCCATCGCCGTGGATGATGATCTCCTCATAGTCTTTTTCGCCTGACAGCACCGGCGACAGCATGATGCGATCGTAGTTGACGCGCGGCTCGGCATTGAAGATCGTCACCTGGTATCGACCGGGTGCCTGTTCGAAGAGGTGTTCCAGCATGCGCCCGGGCGCCATGCCGTTGCCGATGATGACAAGTTTCTCGGTCATGGTTTCAAATCCTCCAATCAGACAGCGGCAGCGGTTCGGGCGGAAGGTGCCCGACGATCGATCTGCCTGACCGACAGGTGCATCCAGGCGAGGGAGATCGCGACGATCGCAAAGAGCAGCATGAAACAGCTCGACCACAGGCCGGTCATGTCCTTGAGAAGGCCGAAGGCGATGGGCAGGACGAAACCGCCCAGACCGCCCATCATTCCGACGATGCCGCCGACGGCGCCGATGCTGTCCGGATAATAGGCGGGGATATGCTTGTAGACGGCCGCCTTGCCGAGCGCCATGAAGAAGCCAAGCACGAAAATGACGATGATGAAGACGGCCGGCGTGATGCCCAACGCCTGGTCGCTCCCTGCCGGCGGCAGCGACAGAATGAGGGTGGCGACGGCCGAGACCCCAAACATGGCATACATGACGCCGCGCGCACCCTTCCTGTCCGACAGCACGCCGCCGAAGATACGGAAGAGACTGCCCGGGATGGAGTAGGCGGCGGCAACCATGCCGGCGACCTCGAGATTGAAGCCATAGACGCCGACCAGGTAGCGGGGAAGCCAGAGGGAGAGTGCGACGAAACCGCCGAAGGCGAAGAAGTAATAGAGCGAAAAGCGCCAGACCTGGACATTCTTCAACGGCGTAAACTCCTGCCGGAGGCTCATGGGTGCCGAACTCGTGCCGCGGCGGGCGCGGAATGCCGGGTCGTCGCTGGTGGTGAACCAATAGACGATGGCCATGACGGCAAGGACCGCCGCCCAGATTTCCGCCACCGCCTGCCAGCCCCATGCGACGAGCACGAAGGGCGCAGCGAACTTCGTAACGGCCGCGCCGACATTGCCGGCACCGAAAATGCCGAGCGCCGTTCCCTGTTTTTCGGGCGGAAAGAAGGGGGAAACATAGGCAACGCCGACGGCAAAGGAGCCGCCTGCAAGGCCGACGCCGAGGCCTGCGATCAGCATCTGCGCATAGGTATGGGCGTAGGACAGAAGAAAGGTCGCAATCGCCGCCCCCAGCATCGTCAGCGTGTAGACCAGGCGGCCGCCGTAACGGCCGGTCCACACGCCAAGAAGGACGCGAGCCAGCGACCCGCTCAGGACAGGAATACCGACCAGCAAACCGAATTGCGCCTCGCTGAGGCCGAGTTCCTGCTTGATGCGAATGCCGATGATCGCAAAGATCGTCCAGACGGCAAAGCACAGCGTGAAGGCAATCGTGGACACCCACAGGGCTCTGGCCGGTTCGCCGGCAGACATGGGCTGTGATTTTTCAGAAAAAGACATGGCTTCTCCGTGGCTCGACAAGGTCGCGCCGATCAATCGCTGGGTTAAAAACAAAAAAGCCGCCAGTCAGGAACGCGCGCATCGTAAGTGCACGAAATATCCTGAATAGCGGCTTTGCTCGGGAGCGCCCGTCGTTGGACGCGAATATCTTGGCCTCGTGGCCTGCTCATAGCAAAGCAAGGCGCGTGCCAGATTTTTCAACCCATTGTTTTTAAAGTATTATCTATATCATGCATCGATTAGCGCGCGCCTGTCCTGCCCGCGGTGCTATCGCTATGCCGCCAAATTTTGTGCAATGCGCACAAAATAAGCGCCCAGTTATCGGCCGATCTGGCCGGCAATATAGCCATCCACGTCGTCCGGATCGAAGAGGCTGCCGTCGAAGAAGCCGTCCGGCCCCAGGGTCAGCGCACCGGTGGAGCCAACCGGCGTTTCGATGCGCAACGCGCCCTCCACCTTGGCGCTTGCCGACGGCATGGCGATTCCCAGAGCCCTGAGCGCTTCGCGGTAGATATCGGGCCGGTAGGTATTGCCGGCAATCCGCTGATGGCCCTCGTCGTGCTCGACATGTCCCCAGCGGACCATCTGCGTGTAAAACCACAGGGCATGGCTCTTCCAGGGAAAGGTCGCGGCTTTTGCATTCGGCACGAAGAAATCCGTAACCTCCCGGGTCTCGCTCTCCCCGATCCGCAACAAGCCCGACAGCGCCGGTTGCAGCCATTGCGGCGGGCAATTGATATAGGCCGGCCCGGAAAGCATCGCGGCGAGCTCTTCACGGTTGCGCGGCTCTCCGCACCAGCGCGAAGCCTTGTAGAGCGCTCTCAGCAGCGAAGCGAGCGCTTCGGGATGGCTGCCGGCCCACCGGCTGTTCGCGCCGAGCACCTTTTCCGGGCTCGATTTCCAGATCGCCGCCTTGACCGTTGCCAGATGCGCATGTCGTTCGAGGACGCCGAACGTGTTCCAGGGCTCGCCGGCGCAGTAGCCGTCGATGGCGCCTTCCTGCAGCGCATCTCCCATATCGGGAGGCGGCAGGACGACGATCTCGATGTCGCGGTCCGGATCGATGCCGCTTGCCGAAAGCCAGTACCGCAACTCGTAATTGTGTCCGGAATAGGGATGAACGACACCGAAGCGCAGCCGCTCGCCGCCGCGACGGGAAATAGCCTGCCGCAGGGCTGCGCCATTGGCGAGCGCATCGAGATCGCCGCCCGCTCCATGCTCGGCCATGAGCCGCCAAACGCGGTCGGAGACGGTGACGGCATTGCCGCCGAGCCCGAGCGCCATGGGGACGATCATCGGCGGTGCGGGTGCCGTCAGGCCCAGATTGCAGGCAATCGGCATCGGCGCGAGGATATGGGCAACTTCGAAATGACCGACGGCAAGCCTGTCCCTGATCGACGCCCAGGACCGCTCGCGCACCAGCGTCAGCTCGACATTCTCTTCTTCGGCAAAGCCTTTTTCCCTGGCCGCCACGAGAAGCGCGCTGTCGAGCAGGGGCACGAAGCCGGCGGTGATTTCGTACCTGTCCTTCATAGGTCTGCCCCCGGATCGAGCAGGCTCGCGGCCGTAATCAGGCTCTGAGCGATCTCGACGATTTTCCTGTTCTGGTTCATGGCTGTCCGTCGCAGCAGCGCATAGGCAGCCTCTTCCGACAAGCCGCGTGTGCGCATCAGCAGCCCCTTGGCGCGATCGATGAGCTTGCGGTTTTCCAGCTCTCCCCGCGTCTCTTCCAGCTCCCGGCTCAGCCGGGCAAACGCGTTGAAGCGGCTGATCGCCATCTTGAGGATCGGCCGCACGCGCTCCTGCTTCAACCCGTCGACGATATAGGCCGAAACACCTGCCTCGACGGCCGCTTCGATGGATGCCTCGTCCGACCTGTCGACGAACATGGCGATCGGCCGCTTCACGGCGCGAGATATCTGGAAGAAGCTTTCGAGCATATCCCGGTTCGGGTTTTCCAGATCGATGACGATGACGTCGGGATTGATATCGGTGATGCGGCGGGCAAGACCGTGCATGTCGTCGACGATCGTGACCCTCTCGTAGCCCGCTTCGCGCAATCCCTGCTCGATGATGGACGCGCGAATGCGGTTCTCATCGATGACCAGGACGTTGAGACTGCTTGGCTTCATGGGATCGTCGCTGCGAATTCTGGAACAATCGGGCCAATATCGGCAGGCAAGGCCTGCCCCGTCGTTCGCACATGCTCGAAGCAGCCGTTGAAATCAAGCAATATCTGCGAGTGTCGATATCCGGTTCAACTTTCGTACGTGTTTGTTCCGCTTTGGGGGCAATTGAAGGAGCCGATCCGGGCTTCGAACGCGGCGCATATCTAATGCCGATTTTGCCCTTCGCGCTCCGCCCCGGCCGCCGGCACGACGACGCCGGAATATAATGTGGGATTGTCTACACCGTTTCGAAACGCCCTGCCAAAAGCTGCGACCCAACGATAAACCCCATGGGCATCGCGGACACGGTATGTCGATTGCTGGGGAACTTCCGCGACGATCGTATTGTGAATGGCCTTCGCCAAGTGTGAGCGGTCTTCGGGATGAACACGGGCGAGATATGTTTCAAGGGGCAGGCCATGCACGGTTTTTGCCGGATCAAGCCCAAATAGATGGGCCAGGGCGGGATCAGCAAAGACCAGATTCTTTTCGATGTCCCATGTGTAGATCCCGGCCTCCGGCGCGACTGGATCCAATATTTCCGCTACGAAGAGCGGTCGCGTCTGCTTCAATAAACGTCTCCCCACCGACGTACATCGAGAATCAGTTTATATCAATAAAAGCGGGGGCATGCGAGTTCAGCGGGGTTGCCGGTCGAAAATGATCCGTAATTCCGCGAGGATCGTCGCAACATCGGTGTTGACCGCAACCAGCTCCGCGATCCGTCTTTCCGGGGAAGCCACTCCTTGAGCATTCGAGCCCAATCGATCGAGATGCCGGTGCAAAACCGTGATCGGAGGTTGCGGCGATATCGGGCCGGGCGTTGTCTCGATCTCGCTCGCGAATTGCGCCAACATGGCGAGTGCCGAATTGTCGTGGGACATTTGCCATCTCGCGAAGTAAAAGACCGGCGAGTTATAGGAATTGACGAATTTCGGCGCCACCTATTCCTGATTGCATTTTCTCAAGCAGGCCGGTATCGGCCACCACGCCCGGTGGCTGTGTCCGGAATGACGGCTCCTCACGCTTTGACAGGCTCGCCGAGGGTATGCATCAATCGGTTGGCCCAGCCGAAAATCGCGGCCGAGAATACGAGGTCGAGCTGCTGCAGTTCATCCAGCCCGACATCGCCAAGGGCCTGCGCGTCAGCCTCCGTCGCCTCGGAGGGAGTGGACGACAACCTGGCCGAGAAGTCGAAGATCGCCTGCAGATGCTCCTCGAGCTCCGCCTCGACTCCGTCGGCAAAGATCGCATCGATGACGTCGTTTCGCTTCGTATGGCTGATGAACCGCGAGGCGTGCACCGCCGCGCAATAGACGCAACGATTGACGACGGATGCCGCCGTGGCGCCCAGTTCGCGCTCGCCCGGAGCCAGTCCATCCTTGCCGTACATGATGCCGTTGAACAGCGGCGAGCGGACAGCGAGCGACTCGGGATCGTGAGCCAGCGTCAGCACATAGGGCGAGATGCCCTTGTTCGACGGCGTCACCTGCATGGCGCTACGCTGTTCCTCGGTCGCGGTTTCGAGATCGACGGGAACGACATATGGCTGCCAGCGCGGGATCGTGGTCGTGAAGATATGGACAACCTCGCTCATTTTATTCCTCCGATGAGCTTCATGCCGGCGATAACGCGCACCTGGTAATTGACGAAGGCCGCAAGCTCCGAAAGCCGGACGATATCGGCATCAGCGACGCCGGCCGCCCTCAAGGATTCGATATTTGCGCGGGTCGCCTCGCGCGGCGCGAGGGTCAGCATATCGGCATGGCGAACCATCTCGGCGATGCGCGTGTCTGAAACGCTGGTCCCGGGGATGGAAAGCGGCGCCATTTCGGGCTCCGCCGCCCGATCAACGAGCGCGTCATAATGAGCGGCAAGTTCCTCGTTGCCGTTGTGGCGAGCCATCCGGGCGGCAAGCGCGGCCCTGAGCCCGTGCGACAATCCGCCGGGATCGCGCGCCAGCAGCACGGCATCGTGCGCGGCCTGACTGAGACGCAGGATTTCTGCGCGCTTCGCCATTGCATCGGCGAGTGCGGAACCCGGCTTGGCGGAGACGAGGGTTTCGATGATCTTCAAAACAGGCTCCCTGGGTCATCGAGCAGACGTGCGATCTAGGTAGGCGCGACTTTCCATCATGTCAATCAAGAATGATTGAGCGCAGTTGATGCGAAAAAATTATCTATTTCCAATCGCCAATTGAGAAAGTCCATGCTTTACTGACATCAAGAGGAGTGTTTGATGTCCATTATGCATTCTAATTCTTTTGATATCCGACAGCTTGAAGCGTTCGCAGCCGTCATGTCCGCCGGCAGCGTGACAGGCGCCGCCCGTCTGCTGGGACGATCTCAACCCGCCGTCACCCGGCTGATCCAGGATCTTGAGGCGGATATCGGCTACGCGCTGCTTCATCGAAGCGGGCCGCGCATCACGCCGACGGCGCGCGGACTGCTTTTCCACGCCGAGGTCGAGCGCCATCTTTCAAGTCTTGCTCATATTCGCGAGCGGGCGACGGCCATCGGGCTCGATGAGCCCGCATCATTGACCATCGCCGCCACGCCGTCGCTGGCAGCGGGCATTCTGCCAAAGGTCATCGCGGCCGTTGCGCCGGAGCTGGTTCCGCGCCATCTCCATGTCCAGGCGCTTGCTGCTGAAAACGTCGTGCAGGCGGTGCTGGCGCGCTCCGCAGACTTTGGCATATCGAGCCTTCCGCTGGAGCATCCCGGCCTCGACGTGCACTGGGTCGCCGACGCGCCATGCGTTCTTACCCTTTCCGCAGACGATCCGCTTGCGGGCAACGACATCGTTCGCCTTGCCGATCTCGCCGACCGCCGGATCATCACCCTGGCGAACCCGTATCGCCTCCGCCATCGCATCGACGAGGCGCTCGAAAGAGCCGGCATCGTTCCGCGACAGATGATCGACGTGAACGCATCGATCACCGCCCTCACCATGGTCCGCGCCGGACTGGGCGTAGCGATCGTCGAGCCCGCGACCGTCGTCGGCGTTCCGCTCGAAGGCACCGTGATGCGCATGCTCGATCACACCATCCCGTTCCTGTTCGGCGCGATATCGCCCGCGGCACTTCCAATGACTCCCACCGTCGCCGCGATGATCGACGCGGCCCGCGCCGTTGCTCTGGCGATGCCGGGCTGCCGCCTCCATGATTCCGGCGGCGTCGAGGCACTCGCCGACAGTGTTTACGGCCAAACGCCGCATAGCGAAGGAGTGCCGTCATGAGCGACCTGTCTGCCTTTCCGAAAGGGCTGGATGCTCTCGAAGCGCGCCTGCAACAGGATCTCGCCTGGCTGGAACTGCCCGCCAAATCCTGGGTGCCGCCTCGCGAGGCGGACGGCCAGCCGGTGATCGATGTCGTCATCATCGGCGGCGGCATGGCCGGGCTCGTCGCCTCGGGCATGCTGAAGCGGATGGGCGTCGCCAACCATGTCGTCCTCGACAAGGCGCCCGCCGGCCACGAGGGACCCTGGATTACGTTCGCCCGGATGCGCACCCTTCGCTCTCCCAAGCAATTGACCGGTCCGGCGATGGGCCTGCCCGCACTGACCTTCCGCGCCTACTACGAAGCCCGCTATGGACGTGCGGCATGGGAAGCGCTCGATCGCGCCCCGCGCGAGATCTGGATGGACTATCTGATCTGGTATCGCCGCGTGCTCGACCTTCCGGTGCGCAATGGCATCTCCGTGGATGCGATCGTGCCGCGCAAGGACGGCATGCTCGACCTGACGTGCAGGCAAAACGGCCGGGCTGAAAGGATGATCGCTCGGCATGTCGTGCTGGCCACCGGCCGCGACGGCCTCGGCGGCCCGTTCGTACCCTCCATCGCCGACCGGATCGATCGCAAGTTCTGGGCACACACCGCCGACGAGATCGACTTCGCCGCCCTTCGGGGAAAGCGCGTCGGCGTGGTCGGGGCCGGCGCTTCGGCGATGGACAATGCAGCCACCGCACTCGAAGGCGGCGCGGCGCGGCTCGACATGTTCGTGCGGCGCAAGGAGCTTCCCCGCATCAACAAATTCACCGGCATTGGCAGCCAGGGCGTCGTGCATGGATTTGCCGGTCTTCCCGACGAGTGGAAGTGGCGGTTCCTGAACTACGCCATGAGCCAGCAGACGCCGCCGCCACGGCCGAGCGTTCTTCGCGTCAGCGCGTTCCCGCAGGCGCATCTTCATCTCGAAAACCCCATCGCCGGGCTGGAGCAGATCGGCGATCACATCGAGGTGACGACGCCCAAGGGCCGCTATCCCGTCGATTTTCTGATCTTCGGCACCGGCTTCAAGATCGAGCTGGCCAACCGGCCGGAACTCGCGTCCGTGGCGCCGCATATCCGGCTGTGGCGTGATCGCTTCCCGGCTCCCGCCGGGATGGCGAATGCCGAGCTTGAAGGATCGCCCGACCTCGGCGGGGCGTTTGAATTTCTTGAGACCGAACCCGGCGCTTGCCCGGCCTTGTCCAAGATCCACTGCTTCAATTTCCCGGCAACGCTGAGCCACGGCAAGCTCACCGGCGACATTCCCGCAATCAGCGAAGGCGCCGACCGTCTCGCCCGCGGCATCGTCAGGTCGCTCTTCGTGGCCGACCGTGAGCAGCACTTCGAAAATCTGCAGGCTTTCGACACGCCCGAGCTGCTCGGCGACGAGTGGGCGGACAACGAGACCGAAACGCTTTCCGAACGACCCTCCGAAAGGACCTGAGACCCGAAATGCTTGAGCTCAAGAACCTAAAGCTGTCCTACGGAAGCACCCAGATCCTGAACGGCGTCGATCTGACGGTCAGGCGCGGCGATGTCGTCTCGATCATCGGCCCGAGCGGAACGGGCAAGACGACCCTGCTGAAATGCATCAACCACCTGGCCAAGCCGTCATCCGGCACCATCACATTCGATGAGATCCGGATGGACTATGGCAGGCCGGACAAGGCCGCGGTCCAGGCAATCCGGCTGCGCACGGCCATGGTCTTCCAGCAATTCAACGTCTTCAAGAACATGACGGTCATCCAGAATGTCATGGATCCGCTGGTGGTCGTGCAGGGCAAGTCGAAGGAGGAGGCTCGGTCGATCGCCGCCAGGGAGCTTGAGCGGGTCAGCCTTTCCGCCAAGGCGGACAACTATCCCTCGCAGCTCTCCGGCGGCCAGCTTCAGCGCACGGGGATCGCCCGCGCACTGGCCGTGAAGCCCGACGTGATGCTGTTTGACGAGCCGACGTCCTCGCTCGATCCGGAACTGGTCAACGAGGTTCTGAAGGTGATCAAGGACGTGACGTCCTCGGGGATTACATCTCTTCTCGTCACCCACGAGATGCAGTTCGCAAAGAATATCTCGAACCGCATCGTCTTCATGGACCGGGGCGTCGTCGCGGCGGATGGCAGCCCGGCCGAGATCTTCGACGCTCCGTCGAACCCGCGCCTCGCGCAGTTCCTCAATTCCGAACACTCTTTCCAATAACGACAGGATGCCTGACATGTCTTCCATCAAGTCTACTTCCCGCCGCGCCTTCGGCCTTGCCATGGCAGGCGTCGCCCTCGCCCTGGCGACCGCGGATGTCTCCCACGCCGGGGACGTCCGGACGATCAAAATAGCAACCGCGGCTGAATCCAAGCCTCTGTCATGGGGTGCGATCGGCGTCGAGCCGCAGGGCTATGAGCCCGATGTGCTGAAGGCGATCAACGCGAAGCTGCCGCAATACAAGTTCGTGATGGAAGGGGTCGCAGACATTGCCCAGGAAACCGGTCTGGCCACCGGCAAGTACGACATCGCGACGGGCGGCTACTATCGTGCGCCCGCCCGCGAAAAGCAGTTCCTCATTCCTGAAGCGCCGATCGGGGCAAGCCTGATCAAGATCTACAGCCGCAAGGACAGCGGCATCAACGAGATGAAGGATCTCGTCGGCAAGAAGATCGTGCCCGTTACGGCCGGCGGCGGCATCTACAAGTTCGCGACGGCGTGGCAGGAGCAGAACCCGAACGACAAGATCGAGATCACCGCATCGAGCGCCGGCGTTCCCTATCCAGACCGTCTGAAGGAAGTGCAGAACGGCAAGTACGACGCTCTCGTCCTGCCCTCCAATCTCGGCGAGCAGACCGTGATCGACCAGCAGAAGCTCGCCATCAAGACGAGCGAACCGGTCGCGATCAACCAGACCTACGTGCTGATCCATCGCTCGGAGGAGAACAAGGCTCTTTCCGACGGCATCGACAAGGCTCTGAAGGAGCTGAAGGCCGACGGCACCCTCGCCAAGCTTTCGCAGAAGTGGTTCGGCGAGGACATCACCGCATACATGAAATAATGCCACGAACCGACGATCAAGGCTGACATCGCAAGAAGGAGTGTTCCAGAGTGGACCTTTCCATAATGATCTCCGAGTTGCTCAAGGCATTGCCGCTGACGCTCGCGATCACCTTTACAGCCATGGTCGTCGGCTTCGCGCTGGCATTGATTGCGACGACGTTCCGGGTGCGAAGGATACCCGTCCTCAGCCAACTGGCCGATCTCTACGTCTCCTATGCCCGGAGCGTCCCCGTTGTCCTCCAGTTGTTCGTCGCCTTTTACGGGCTTCCCGTGCTCATGGGCGCGTTCGGCGTGGAGGACTTCGTGTCGCCGACAATCGCCGCCATGCTTGGTCTCAGCCTGTACCACGGAGGCTACCTCTCCGAGGTCCTGAGGCCGGCATACCTGGCGGTGGAGCGAGGGCAGCATGACGCCGCCGACAGTCTCGGATACAGTTTCCGCCAGAAGATCCTCCGCGTCGTCGGGCCACAGGCGGTGCATATCGCCCTGCCCGGTTATGGCAACTCGATAATCTACCTGATCCACAATATCGCGCTCGTCATGTACATCGGCGCGGCCGACGTGATGGCGACGGCCCATCTCGTCATGGAGAGGGACTACAACCAGTATCAGTTCGAGACCTACCTCGTGCTGGCGGTCATCTACTCGCTTCTATGCCTGGCCGCCTGGCTCATCGTCCGTTTCTTCGAAATGCGAAACGCAAGGTTTGGGCCCGACGCAGGGCCTGCCAAAGCCACGATGATGGCAAGCGTCTGATCGGTAACGGAGGTCATCCCATGTTCGATTCCGAAGTTCTTCTTCCCGATCTTTACGACATCCTCGGCGCCGTTCCCGCGACGCTTGCCATGGCGCTTGCGATCTTCGTCCTGTCGACGATCATCGGCAGCCTGTTTGCGATGGCGGAATATCGGCGGGTTCCGGTGGCGCGCGAACTCGTCGTCGCCTACAAAATCGTCTTCAAGGGCGTGCCGATGGTGATCGTCATCTTCCTCGCCTATTACGGCCTGCCTCCGGCGATCGCGTTCGTGAGCTCGCTCGCAGGTATCGACTACAATGGCCATTCGACGCCGAACGTGGTCACGCTCATCGTCGCCCTGACCCTGTGCGTTTCGGCATTCCAGGCGGAGGTGGTGAAGGGCGCCCTGAATTCCTTCGACGCCGGACAATCGGATGCGGCTTATTCGCTCGGTTACAAGCGCAGCCAGGTATTCCGCCGGGTCATGCTGCCTCAGGTCATCGTCGCCGCGATCCCCGATCTCGCCAATTCGATCATGGTGATCATGAAGGCGTTGTCGCTCGGCTTTGCTATCGAAGTCGTCGACATCTTCGCCCAGTCGCAACTGACCGCCGCCCTGAACTTCTATTATCTCGAGGCATTTCTGATCGCGGTCGTGGTCTATATGGCGATTGCATATATCGTGACCTTCGTCGCAGACCGGCTGGAGCGTGCGCTGAGGGTGTGGGCATGACGGCGGGCGGACGGAATG
Organism: Rhizobium sp. SYY.PMSO; assembly: GCF_046840415.1. Classification (NCBI taxonomy): domain Bacteria; kingdom Pseudomonadati; phylum Pseudomonadota; class Alphaproteobacteria; order Hyphomicrobiales; family Rhizobiaceae; genus Rhizobium; species Rhizobium sp. SYY.PMSO. The sequence goes on along the minus strand of NZ_CP177351.1, from coordinate 496,684 downwards.
CGCCGCCGGCCTCGTCCCGAACCTCTTGAAGCGGCATAACGCCTGAATTTCATTTTGGCTGCCTTCATGTTACCAAGACGCATGACCCGCAAACCCTCGGAGCCGCCAACCGGAATTCAGCCCGACCACCCGCTGTTCGACATCATCGAAGACGCTTATCGTGTCTTTACCTGTCGCAAGCCGAAAAGCATCGAGGTTTGTCGGGGTTGCTGCATGGACGCCGGGATTGAGGCCGATTTCTTCAATCCCCCTATAAGGGAGCTTCCGCTTCACTACGTTCAGGATTGGTATTCCGCCGCTTATGATCCGAAGGGAATTGCGAAAGAGACCTGGGCATATCTCCTTCCGCGTATCCTGGAAATCCTGGCCTGCGGCGGGAACGTCAGCAATGTCGGAATAGAGGTTAGCCTGAACCGCTTTGATACCGGCAATCGTGAAAACTGGTCCATGGAAGAGTGGAGGATTCTCGATAGTTTTCAGCGCGAATACCTGAACCGGACCGTTAACCGGCAAGAGGACTTCCTCGACGAGGTCATCTGCATGTTCAGGCTCGGGGGCTGGGATCTCGAGGATTTATTCGCACAAGTCGCAGCTATCTCCGGTGCAAAGCTGGCGCAACGCTTGTGGCATGACTGGTGTAGCTGGCCGGCGCCGGGACGCGAGGGCATTTCGATCACGCCGTTCTGGAAAAGTCCCGACAATGTGGCCGCCTTTGAATTTTATACATCGCGAATGCTGTACGATAAAATGGCGGCGTTGGCGCTCGCCGACGATACGGATGCCGAACTGGCGGCAAAAGCATCCGCCGTGGCGGGCATCGTTGAGGCGAATGCCGCTTGGTCGCATTGAGATCGGCGCGCAGGCAGAGCGCGATGCAGATTTCTTTTAAATCGTACACTGTGGTCATTGCCGTGTTGCAATTCTAGCGATCAAATTGTAGCTGTTCTTCGTTGGAAATCACACTTGGTTCAAGACAACGTTGTGGGCATGCCTGGTCATGATGCGCCTCCCACACAAACGAAATGGGGCCCAAAATGGGATTTACAGAAGCTGTTCGAACCGTTCTGCAACAAAAATATGCTACATTTTCCGGTAGAGCCTCTCGCTCGGAATACTGGTGGTTTCAGCTTTTCTATATATTGCTGCTCCTGGCATATGGATTGATCGGCGGCTTTTTGGCTGGATTGCTGTCCGACAATCATGACGGACCTTCCGCCCTTGTGATCATCGTCGCAATTGTCGGCGGCATAATTGTGCTCGCATTGATTTTGCCGCAGATCGCCCTTCAGGTCCGTCGTTTCCACGATCGCAATATTTCCGGCTGGTGGTATCTTGGGCTTATCATCCTGAGCATGATTCCTTATCTCGGCATCATTCCGGCGATCGCCATTTTCGTCATCAACGTACTGCGCGGTACGGAAGGTCCGAACAAGTTCGGTGCGGATCCGTTGCGTCCCGACGCGAGAGCGGCGGTGTTTGCCTGACACATGGCTATCCGCGGCGTCGGCCTGTCGGCGGCCATATTCCTGGCCGCCGCGGCTCAGTTCCAGCCTGCGCAGGCACAAAACAACATGCAGCCGGCCAGTGCCGCCGGTGGTGAATATTCCGCACAATGTTTGCTGAACGGTCTGCGTTGCACGCTGATCTACAGCGACTCATCGGAAGCAGCCAAGCCGGCATCGAGCGCGACGACGCCGCAAACAAGGCCGGCCTTCATTCCCCGGGAGCCGATCGTATCCGGCCCTGCGGCTATCTTTGTCGTGCTCATCGGCCTTGTTGCTGCGATCGGGCTGTGGATGCGCTTCGGAAATGGCGGCATTTTGCTGTCGCAAGCGCCACGCGAGCTCAAGCGGCGGCAGGGAGAAGCGCCGGAGAGCTGGCGGACCTCCGCCGGCGAAATCGAGGAGCGGCCGAACGATTTCCTGCGGCGGATCGCCGCCATGGCGGATCGAAGGCAGGCACTCGTTCTGTTGCTCAGGCATTGCCTGCTTCACGCAGCGGACATCACGGGAACACGCCTTTTTCGCTCGGACACAGAGCGGGCGGTTCTGGCTCGCCTGCCCGAAAACATGCCGGACCGCGATCATCTGGAAAATCTGCTGACAGAAACCGAGCTCGTTCACTACGGCGGTCGTATTCTGGCGGAAAATCATTTCACGACCCTTCTCGCGACGGCGCGTGGCCTTCTTCTGAAGGGTAAAATCGCCGATGCGTAAATTTGGCCCGATCCTGTTTCTGGCATTGTTGCTCGGCCTTGCGGCATTGGCAGTCTTCGGCCTGTCGCGGGAGACGGACTATGATCGGTCGCCTCTCGGCAGCAAAGGGCTGGAGGTTTGGCTGCAAGCCAAAGGGATACCGGTCATTCGATCGGACGTGCATGCGACGCGCGCAAGTTCCGAGTTCTCGTTGCGCATCGTGCCCTTGCCGATAGCCCGAGCTGACGCCGCATCGGCACAGGACGACGGAAAAAAAGAAGCGGGACGCCTGGCCTCCTGGATCTATGAGGCCACCATCTACGAACTGCGGACGCTGATCATATTGCCGAAATGGCGCGGCAGCGTGCTGGACGATGGAATTGCCCGCGAATCCGGATTGGTGCCTTTTTCCGATATCAACAATGAGCTTAACAAGGCGGATCTGTCGAATCTGTATCTCACGCGGCTGGGTCCCGGGTTCGAGGAGGCGGAGCAAACCGTGCAGCCGGGCGATCCGCAAAAGATCAGGCTATATCGCGCCCAGGTCTTCGACCGCTCCACGATCCCGGACCGGTGCGAGGAGATTGCGGGCATCGATGCCGGCGCATTGCTCCTGCAATGCGAGGATGACCACATGGTCTATGTTTTGTCGGATCCGGATCTCATGAACAATCATGGGCTGGCATTGGGCGACAATGCCGCTTTTGCCCTGTCCCTGGTCAGGAAACTGCGCGGGGCAGACGCGACAAAGCCGGTCTACCTCGATACGAGCGGCAAACTGCTCGATGGCGAGGCGCCCGTAGACGAGGGCCGCACCTACGAGCGGTCCACCAGCGATCTGGCCCGCCTCTTTGCCTATCCGCTGTCGATCGTCTGGGGAGCGATCCTGCTTGTCACTGCCATGTGTTTCTGGCGCGGAGCCTATCGGTTCGGGCCGGCCCTGGCCGAGACCGCGGCCAATATCGAAATCTCGAAGACCGCGGCGATCGAAGCCACGGCGCGACTGCTGCGGCTATCCGGCAATGACGGGCGAATGGCCGCGCAATTCGTGCAGCATCTGCTTGCGGACAGGGCCGCTTTGCACTTTGGGCCCGGATCCCGAAATCAATCCGGCATCGATCGGATGTTTCGGCGCCTGGCCCTTCGCGACCGGGCATCGGCCGAGGCATTGCAATCGGCCGCCAAGGCGCTTGTCGAACGCGGCGATGTCATGACGAGGTCGGATCTGCATCGCAATCTCGAAACATTCAGGAAATTGCTAGGGAGCATTGAGCTTGGATCTAGGTGAATTTCGCAATCTCGTCGCCACGGTTCGTGGCGAAATTGCCAAGGCTGTACAAGGACAGGACGCACTTATAGATCTCGTCCTGATCTCGATTTTCGCGCGCGGCCATTGCCTTGTCGAAGGCCCCCCGGGCACGGCCAAGACCCTACTCGCCCGTTCCGTCTCCGCCGTGATGGATCTGGAATACCGGCGCATCCAATTCACGCCCGACCTGATGCCGGGCGATGTTCTCGGCATCAATCTCTTCAATTTCCAGACCAATCAGTTTCATTTGACCAAGGGGCCGGTCTTTACCGACGTCCTGCTCGCCGACGAGATCAACCGTGCGCCGCCGAAGACGCAATCGGCCTTGCTGCAGGCCATGAACGAGCGGATTGTCACGATCGACGGCACCGACTACTCGCTCGGGTCCGATTTCTTCGTGCTCGCCACGCAGAACCCTATCGAGCAGCAGGGCACCTACCCCCTGCCCGAAGCCCAGCTCGACCGCTTCCTCTTCAAGCTCGTCGTCGATTTTCCGGATCGCGCTACGGAAATCGCCATTCTGGCAAAACATGCGGGTCAGGCGCTGAGCATGGACGTGCGCAATGCCGGCATCCAGCCGCTTGTTTCGAGCGCCATACTCGCCGACGGACGGACGCTGATCGACGGCATCCATCTCGACAGCACCATCCTGACCTATGTCGTCGATCTCGTGCGCGCCACACGCTCCGACCCGGACATCCTGCACGGCGCATCGACGCGCGCCGCCGACGCGCTCGCATCGGCCGTCCGGGTCCGGGCCGCTTTCGAGGGCCGCGACTACGCTCTGCCCGACGATGTGCAGGCGCTGCTCGTGCCCGCCCTGCGCCACCGCATCGTTCTTTCGCCGGCAGCCGAAATCGACGGTCGCAACGCCGACGAGGTGCTTCGCAATATCAAGAACCGCGTGGATGCGCCCCGGTAAATGCGGCCATCACCCTACCTGATCGCTCTGGTGCTATTTTTGACTGCGGTGACGGTCGTCGCCGGCGTGTGGTGGCCCGACACCGGTTTCGTGCTGCTCTGCCTGTGGTTGGCGCTTGCAACGATAACCGTCTGCGATCTCGCGCTGTCAGCGCTGTCGAACCGGATGAGGATCGAGTTCGATCTGCCGCCGCAGGGCTTTGTCGGCCATGACGCGCAATTCACGATCGACATATCGCCGCGGAAAGGCTCGCTGCCCGCCGAAATCGAAACGCGCCTCGATCTCGCGCCCGAGCTCTTGGCCAGCGACGGCAAGCTGTCGCGCAGAACGGTGGGAGACGGTGCCGGACATATCAAGGCCTCCATGAGCCTTCGCCTGACGCGGCGCGGGCAATATGCGATCAACAATCTCTGGCTGAAGTGGTCGTCGCGACTGAAATTGCTCGATATTATCGTGCGTATGCCGGTCAAGCGAGACATCACCGTTCTTCCGGACATATCGCCGGTGCTCTCCGGTGCGATCAAGACGCAGATACTGCCGCTCGAGGCGGGCCAGAAGGACCTGCGGCTACGCGGTGAAGGATCGGAATTCCATCAGCTGCGCGAATTCGCAACCGGCATGGATCCGCGCAGCATGGATTGGAAACGCTCTGCCCGCATGCGCAGTCTCATTGTGCGCGAAATGAGGGCAGAGCGAAACCATCAGATCATTTTGTGCGTCGATTCCGGGCGGCTGATGGCGGAACAGCTTGCAGGGCTTCCCAAGCTCGATCGCGCCATCAATGCGGCTCTTGCGATGTGCTGGGCGGCCGGACTTGCTGGGGATGTGGTCGGCTTTTACAGCTTCGACAGCCGCCCCCGTCTTTTTGTGCCCGCCCTGCCCGGTCGCGCGGCCTTTCCGCGCCTGCAGACAGTGTGTGCGAAGCTCCGTTATGAAACCCAGGAAACCAACCATACGCTCGGGCTGACGCATCTGTCCGGCCGGCTGAGACGCCGCTCGCTGATCGTGATATTCTCCGATTTCGTCGACAGCATCACGGCAGAGCTGATGATCGAAAACATGCAGGTGCTCGCCCGGCACCATTTCATCGTCTACGTCGCTCTCCGCGACCCCGTGATCGAAAAATTCACCGAGCCCGAGGAAATGACCCTCGACACCGTCGCTCGCTCCGTCGCGGCTCGCCAGATCCTGCAGGAAAGGCGTACCGTGCTGGAAAAGCTGGCCCGCCTCGGCGTGCTTTGCCTCGACAGCACGCCCGAGGCTCTTACCTCGGACCTGGTTGCCCGCTATATCGAAATCAAATCCCGCGAGATGATATGACGGATATCAGCATCGATGACAGGATCGACATGGGCGCGGCGGCGGCCACCGGCGCGGCCCAGTCCGACATGCTTCGCTCGGCGCGATTTCGCGTGGAGCGGGAAACCCACTGGCGCGAGCTGGACCAACTGGTCGCACGGGCGGAGAAAGGCGGCGCGTCGGCCCTCAGCTATGATGAGATCCGCACTCTTACGGCAGGATACAGACAGGCGATGAATTCGCTGAGCGTGGCGCGCGACATTTCCCTCGACCGCGCGCTGATTGCCTATCTCGAAAGCCTGTGCGCGCGCGCCTATCTGGTGGTCTATGCACCGCAGGAAAGCCTCGGCGGCCTGGCGGCGCGCCTGCTGATCCGCGGCATTCCGCAGGCGGTGCGCCGATCGGCACTGCCTCTGTTCATCGGATTCCTGGCGCTCATCTTGGGGGCGGCGGCCGGATACAGGCTCTGCACGAACGACGCCAGCTGGTTCTACACCTTCGTGCCGCCGGAAATGGCGGATCAGCGCACGCCGGACGCCTCGGCCGACTATCTCCGATCCACGATCTATGGCGATGAACGACACGAAAGCGACGAGCTGGCTACTTTCTCGACCTTCCTCTTTTCGCACAATACGACGATCGTCGTTCTGATTTTCACGCTCGGCATCTTCGTGTCGGTGCCGAGCTTTGCGCTCACCTTCTATAACGGTCTGATCTTGGGGGCGTTCTTTGCGATGTTCCATCAGAAAGGGCTGGGATACGACGTATTTGCGTGGCTCTCGATCCACGGCGTGACCGAACTCGCAGCCATTTCCATCGCATGCGCCGGCGGTGCAAGGCTCGGGCTTGCCGTGCTTCTGCCGGGTGCACGCAGCCGCAGAGAAGCATTGCGGCATCAGGCGCATGACGCCATCAAGCTCGCCATCCTGGCGGCACTCATGCTGATCGTTGCAGCCTTCATCGAAGGATTTCTCCGCCAGCTCATACAGGATCCCACGTTGCGCCTGACGATCGGCTGGGGGATGGGTCTTTTCTGGACGGCCTGGCTGCTGCTCTCAGGCCGCGAGCGCAAACACCCGCGAGAGCCCGCACAATGAGCCAGGAGCTTCAAGGCGACAAGCGCTTGGAACAGTTCATCCCGCCCGAAGGCGTTCCGATCCACCTGGCCATTGCCTCGCTCGGAACGCGGCTTGGCGCGCAATGCCTGGACCTTCTGTTCACCTTCATCATCGTGTTCATCTGCGCCGTCGCGATCATCTTCGGCGGCTTCCTGTCGTCCGAAGCCGAGGTGATGCTGGTCATCCTGCTGGCATTCCTGTTTCGTACGCCCTACTACATTCTCTCCGAGCTCATCTGGAACGGCCGCACGCTTGGAAAGAGGATAACGGGCATTCGCGTCGTGAACGTAAACGGCCGCCGCCTCACCCCGCATCAGGTCACTGCGCGCAACTTGATGAAGGAGGTGGAGATCTTCACGCCGCTGGCCCTGATATTTTCCATCCGTTCGACGCACTTGCTGGAATCCGGTTTCACGATCCTCTGGATCGTCATCGTCACGATCGTGCCCTTGGCGAACCGGCGGCGGCAAAGGCTTGGCGACATCATTGCGGGAACTCTGGTCGTCGATAATCCGCGCTCCGTGCTGCTTGACGACCTTGCGATATCGAGCCCTTCCGCGCTGTCGTCCCTGTCGCCGCAGATAGGTTTCGATTTCCTGCCCGAGCATCTGGATGTCTATGGCAAGTACGAGCTGCAGACGTTGGAAGAGGTGCTGCGCGACCCGACGAAAAGCCCCGGCAACGAGGAGACGATCCAGATCGTCCGAACCATTGTCAGGAAGATCCGGTATCAGGATCCCGTGAAGCCCGGCCAGGAACTGCTGTTCCTGAGCGCCTTCTACCGTGCCCAGCGCGAGCATCTCGAAACGCTGAGGCTGTTCGGAACTCGTCGCGAAAACAAATTCCATAACGACGAAAAAGACCCCGGAAGCATCGGGCCTGCGGTCTAGAACCTTTCCGCTTTTCTTCTGCCCCATCGCCAGTTCGGAGCTGCGCAGCGTCAATGCGCGGATCGAAATCCTGCCGAGAGAAGCGCCGAAGGCGCGCGGCCTGCTTGAAGGTGACGAAAGAGGCTGAGATCCGGTGGCCTGCAGAGCGGATTGATATGCTTGCGGGCAGTGCTCCGCAAGCATGACCACGCCTTGTTGCCTGTGTCTTCAAAAGGGGGCGCCGCCGACTGCCTCGAAAGACGGAACCATGGCATCGCCCATGGTGACGAACCCGATCAAAACAGAAGATGCGCCCGATCAGACAAGCCCAAAAGATGAGCGGGCCTGCAGGCAAGCCCCATCTCCGGGGGTGCAGGCGCGGCAAACATCCGGCCGCAGGTCGTAGATCGAGCATGATGTGCTCGACCCCACGCGGCCTTCCAGGGCAGAACAGCGCGCGCCGTAACAGCGCATTCCCTGCTCATCCTCCGCAACGAAGTGCGGCGGCAGGGAGTCGAGATGGGCGTCCGTCTCGGTCGAAAATCTTGGCCAGTCGGACGAAAAAGAACAGCAAGCGCCGCAGGTCTGACAGTCGAAATCAACAGCGGTGTTCATAACTGTCTCGCCTTCCAGGGTGTGAACCGCAGACGTTGCTACACAATATTGTTCAATTTGGCACGGATATTATTATTTCGGTGCGCCCGTCCGGACCAGAAAGGCCGCGCCACCCGCCTGCGACAAACACAGCCTGGCCGGTATCGGCTGTTGCCTCACCGTCATTTCCCCCAGCTGCCCATAGCCGAAATCGTCTCCTCGACGTTCTACGCTGCCTCAGAAATCACCCGGATTTCCGCGCTCGTGCGCGCCCATTCGGATCGGCTCCGCCGGCCGGCCAAATAACGCTTGCGTCTCCCATATAATTAGGTAAGTTGCCTAATAAATGGAAACGGATACATGATTGTCGGAATAGATATTGGCGGCACGAAAACCCAGCTGATCGCCGAACGCGATGGCAGAACGGTCGGTGATGCGTTGGTGAGCACGGCCGAATGGCGCGGACGGGCCGATCACGATGCGGACGTCGGCGCGCTTGTCTCGCTGCTCGTTGCGACCGCCGGAGCGATGCCGGCGGTCACGGTCGTCGGCGCGCATGGTTGCGACAGCGATGAGGATCGACTGGCGCTGCAGACGAAGCTTGCGTCCCGCCTGCGCGGCACGGTCCTGGTTCTCAACGATTCCGAACTCCTTCTGCCCGCGGCAGGCAAGGAGAGCGGTATTTCGGTCATCAGCGGCACAGGCTCGATCGCCGTGTCGCGGGATTCGTTGCGAAGAATGATCGCATCGGGCGGATGGGGCTGGTATCTGGGCGACGAGGGCAGCGCCAGCGGACTTGTGCGCGAGGCCGCGCGCAGCGTGCGCCTTACGCTTGACCAGGGAGGCGCGCTGGATTCCCTCGGCCTGACCCTGATGGAGGCTCTGGCCGTCTCGTCTCCAATCGAACTCGGTCGAACGCTCGGCGAGATCGGCACGGCCGCCGGCATCGGCCGGCTCGCTCCGCTTGTCTTTGCCGCCGCGGATGCGGGCTCGAAGCAGGCGCAGAAGGTTATCGCCGCTGCGGGCGTGGCGCTTTCGGTGCTCGCCGAGCAACTGGTGCATCGTGGCGCGCCGCGCGGCGACGTCGTGACCGGCGGTGGCGTCATTGCCCGGCAGCCGCGACTCCTTGCCGCATTCCAATCCGCCCTCGCGAACCGCCTGCCGGATGTGACGCTGACATTGCTGCACGAACAGCCCGTTCTGGGAGCGATGGTGCTGGCGCGCAAGCTGAGCGCCGGCGCTCTGCCCGCAACCCTTCCACTGCCTCACATCGATGGCGAGCTGAAAACCGCATGTGATTGGAGAGCTGCATGACGACCCAGAAAATCATTCCAGCGCGAAACTGGGGGCAGCGCGCAGCGGCACTCTTGCTCATTGTCATCGTCGCCTTGCTTGTGTTTCTCGTCGCGACCAGCCGGCACATCACCTGGTCGGCCATACCGCAGTATATTTTCGATGAAACGATCCTCGACGGGATCAGGCTGACGATCCTCTTTACCGTCTTGTCGATGGTCATCAGCATCGTCGCCGGTGCGATCCTTGCAATGCTGCGGCTTTCCTCGAACCCCGTGCTTTCCGGCTTCGCGAGCCTCTACATCTGGTTCTTTCGCGGCACGCCGCTGCTGGTTCAGATCATCTTCTGGTTCAATATCCAGCTGTTCATACCGAGCATCGATATCGGGTCCATCCATATCGATACCAACTCGATCATCACGGCCTTCGTCGCGGCCCTTCTCGCCCTCAGTCTCAACGAGGCGGCCTACATGGCCGAAATCATTCGCGGCGGGCTGATGGCGGTGGACAACGGTCAGCATGAGGCGGCCAAAGCGCTCGGCTATACGCCGGGCCAGGCCATGCTCCGCATCATTTTCCCGCAGGCGCTTCGCGTCATCATCCCGCCGATCGGCAATCAGACGATCTCAATGCTGAAGACGACCTCGCTTGTCTCCGTCGTCGCTGCCCAGGACCTGCTGACGCGTGCTCAGAACATCTACGCCCGGAACTTTCTGATCATCGAACTGCTGATCGTGGCAAGCATCTGGTACCTCGTCATGACGACGATCGCCTCCGCCATCCAGTTCGTCATCGAGCAGCAGCTTGGGAAATCAACGAACCAGGCGCCCGGCTTCTTGAAGAGCGCCCTGCGCCTGATGCGCGCCGAAGGGAGAAACGGATGAGCATTCCAAATATTTCGCCGGCGGCTTCACCCATCGTCGAGGCGGTCGATGTTCACAAGTCTTTCGGCTCGCTCGATGTGCTCAAGGGCATCAACCTCTCGGTCAGCAAGGGCGAGGTCGTATGCCTGCTCGGTCCCTCGGGAAGCGGCAAATCGACATTTCTGAGATGCATCAATCATCTGGAGCGCATGACCAGCGGCCGAATTCTCGTCGATGGCCGGTTGATCGGCTATCACGAGCGGGGCGGCACACTGCATGAAATGAGCGGCAAGGAGCTTGCCGCCCAGCGGCGCGACATCGGCATGGTGTTTCAGCGCTTCAATCTCTTTGCCCATCAGGACGTCCTGACCAATATTTCGCAGCCGCCGATCCTCAATCGCGGCATCTCCCGCGCCGAGGCGCTCGCCCGCGCAAGGGAGCTGCTCAAGATGGTGGATCTGGAGGGGCGCGGCAACGCCTATCCCTATCAGCTTTCCGGAGGCCAGCAGCAGCGCGTGGCGATTGCCCGCGCGCTGGCGATGAATCCGAAGCTCATGCTCTTTGACGAGCCGACATCGGCGCTCGACCCCGAACTCGTCGGCGAGGTGCTGAACGTCATGCGCAAGCTGGCGGCCGATGGAATGACCATGATCGTCGTCACTCACGAACTTTCCTTCGCGCGTGAAGTCGCCGATCGCATCGTTTTCATGGACCAGGGCGTGGTGGTCGAGGAAGGCCCTGCTCGCGAGGTTCTCGACAACCCCAGACAGGAACGAACCCAGGCATTTCTGAGACGCATGCACTGACCGGCAGGCAGGCATCGGAATGAGGCCGCACGTCCTTCACGTGCATCAGGAAAAAAGGGGAATACCAATGACAGGGAAAACAAATCTGACGATCATCCTCGCCGCTGCGGCAGTGCTGGCAAGCTCCACCGCATGGGCGGCGGGCGTCGACCAGAAGCTGCATGACATGCTGCCGGAAAAGATCAAATCGGCGGGTGAAATCAAGGTCGGCACCGAGCCGCAGACGCCGCCTTACGATTTTTACGGCGAAGACAACAAGACGATCATCGGTCTCGAGCGTGAGCTTCGCGACGAAATGGGTACGCGCCTCGGCGTGAAGTTCACCGACGTCCCCGCTCAATTCGCAAGCATCATTCCCGGCATCCAGGCCGGTCGTTTCGATATGGGCATGTCCGCTTTCGGCGACTTTGCCGAGCGCGAGAAGATTGTCGATGTCGTCAACTACATGCTCGAAGGCACCAGCATTCTCGTTCTGGAGGGCAATCCGAAGGGCGTGCACAAGCTGAAGGATGCCTGCGGGCTGAATGCCGGCGCGGTTCAGGGCTCCATCCCGCTCCAGCTTCTCGACAAGCAGAAGACGCTTTGCCCGGCCGACAAGCCGCTCAACGTCATGCAGTTCCCCTCGAACGACCAGATCAAGATCGCGTTGCAGAGCGGGCGCGTCGACCTTTCCATGGATACGACGGGCGTTGCAGCCTACAGCCTTCAGCATCAGCCCGAAGGCAACAAGAAGCTCGAACTCGTCAAAGGCACCCAATATGCCGTCGGCTATCAGGCGATGCTGGTCGGCAAGGACAGCCCGCAGCTGCGCGATGCCCTGGCAGCCACCATGCAGTCGATGATCGATGACGGCTCGTACTCCAAGATCTTCGAAAAATGGGGTCTCGGCGAAAACAAGCTGGACAAAGTCACCATCAACGATGCCGCGCGTTTCGCCGACTACATGAAGCTGGATTGAACCCGGACAAATCCCCTGGCGGCCGCGATCTGCGCGGCCGCCATTTTTCCAAACGTACAGGAATGACCATGACAGACAGAGTGCCCTATCGCGAAGCGATCGCGCTTCAGCCCGCAGCCCTGAGAGCTTGCCTCGATGCCGTTTCCAGGCAGCTCGAAGCGCTTGACGTCGAGCCTATCACGAAAGGCCCTGCGGTCCTGGTCGGCATCGGAGCCAGCCTCTACGCGGCCGTCGTGGCCGCGGCTCAGATGCGTACGCAAGGCATTCGGGCCTTCGCATTGCCGGGCACGGATCTCTATGATGCATCGATCGATGCCGGCGGCGCCTATATCGCCTTTTCCGCATCCGGACGCAGCGAAGAACCGGCGCGTGCGATGGAGCTTCGTCCGAATGCACACTCTTATGGTATCGCCAAGGCCGATGGCACGCCGATTTCCCGCGTCGTCAAACACATGATCGCGACCGAAAGCGGCAACGACAGCGGTCCGAACACAACGAGCTATCTCGGCTCGCTGTTGACCGCGGCGCTGCTTGCCGACAAGGCCGGACGCCCGTCGGCCACGAATTGGGCGGAGATACCGGATCGGGCCGAAGCCGTCTTGAAGGCGACGCGCGTACAGGCAGACAAGGCCGCCAAGCTTTTTGCCGGCAAGAAATCCATCGATTGCGTAGGTGCGGGCACGGCCTGCGGAACGGCGGGTTACGCGGCACTTCTCATTCGCGAGGCAGCCCGTGTGGCGGCTCAGGACTGGGATACGCTGAACTTCCTGCACGGGCCGATGGAGCCGAACGACCGCGACAGCGGCGTGCTGCTGTTCGGCAACGGGCGGGAAGTCAAGCTGGCACGGGATCTCGCCGGCTTTGGCATTCCCTCGGTTCTGGTGACGTCGAGAGCCGACATCGCGGATGCCGACAATCTGGTCGTCATCCATGTTCCCGCCTTCTCCGAGGGCATCGGCGACGCAATCCTGCAGGCTATTCCGGCGCAGCTGCTCATTGCGACGCTTTCGGAAGACGCCGGTCTGCCGGTCTGCGAATTCCGCTACCGCCAGACCGACACCAAGCGGGACGTTTGACCAACGGCTAAACGCTGATCCGATCCACGGCCAGCGCTTCCGGATAGAGGAAAGCGGGCTTTCCTTCCTCTCCCAAAAGTCTTGCCATGGCGAAATCCATGGCAAGGCGCACGGCACCGAGAACGGTCGCCTGGTTGGCCAGCTGGCCATTGACCACTTCGACGGCCCAGCACAATTCGTTCACGACACTTCTTACGCCCGGCAACAACTGCGGATTTTGCCCGACGCCACCGCCAAGCACGATCAGTTCCGGATCGAGCACGCTCACGCAAGCAGCGGCCAGGTTTCCGACATCCCGGGCATGTTGTTCGACAATGGCGCGCGCAGCCGGAGACTGCTCGACGCGCGCAAAGAGGTCGCTGGTGCTTTCCGGCGGCTTTCCTTCCTTTTCCGGCCAGCTCGCGGCCGCGCGCTCCAGCAACGCCGCCGAGCCCATATAGGTTTCCACCTGCTGCCACTTCGGCTGCTCCCGCTCCGACCAGGGAAACGGCAGATGGCCGATTTCGCCGGCGCCACCCTTGAAGCCGCGGAACAGCCGTCCATCGAGTACGATGCCCATGCCGGTCTTCACGCCGATCTGCATGTAGATCGCGAAGGAGTGATGCTTTGCCGCTCCCTCGTGATATTCGGCGAGCGCGGCGCAATTGACGTTGTTTTCCAGGAGTACGGGCGCTCCGTAGGCGGATTGCAGCCGTGCCAGTATGGGAAGCAGTATATCGCGGCCGAACATTCTCTCGAGCGAAGCCGAGATGATGTTGGGAAGAGCGATCACCAAGGCACGCAGCGGTGTCGATCGCGCTTCGAACTGTGAGAGCAGCTGCTTGATAACCTCTTCGATCAGCCGAAACCGTTCGGCGGCGGACTTATCGACCAGCTGCCTTCCCACCGTGGCCAGCGTCGCGCCATCGAGACCGCGCGCGATCGCGTTGATATGCGTCGTTCCGCAATCGATCCCGACAACGAAGCCGGCCCCGGGGCCAAGGCCGTAGGTAACCGAGGTGCGCCCGACCGAGCCGCGGTTGATGCCCGCCGGAGCCAGAAGATCATAACGTTCGAGCTCGCTGACCGCCGCGGACATGGTGGGCTTGGAGAACATGAGCGCAGCGCTCAATTGCGGTCTGGTGGCAGGCCCGTTGCTGGCGATCGTCCGCAGCACCGCCCGCGCGCTTTCCGTCAGCGGCGGCGCGTCAATTCCGGTCTGTTGCCGTGCAGTATTCAAAAGACACCCGGAGCAATCGTCATTCGTAAAGCTCCCTTACCATCGCCACCGCCGAAAAGACAGAGCGGATATCATACGCCCCCGACTTTTAAAGTCTTCATGAGGCGCCCGACCCTGGCACTGGTGCTTTGCCGGGATATCCGCAACGTTTAGCCGGAAGATAGGCTTGAGCTTACGGAGCCGCCGCCCGCAAGCTGTCGATGCGGCATGCGAACCATGGCGGACAATTTTGGAAACTATCTCGTCGTCGGCAGCGTTTCGGACATCCGATGCGTTGTCACATCCATGTCATCAAATGCGTCGACACCTCAAGCCTGATCAAAAGCGAGTACCGAGATGGATTATTTCAGACGCTTCAACTTTCTGTTCGCAACGCCGGCCTTCGACAGCGAGGATTTGGAGGGAGCTCGCTACAATCAGATCGTCGAGGAGATCGAACGCTCCGGTTTCGAGGTCGTGCGCGCGCGCAACCTGGAAGATGCGGAGATCGCCGTGCAGACGGATGCCGCCATCGGCTGCATGCTGGTCGACTGGGGCAAAAAGGGGCTTGAGGGCAAGACGGCTTCCCTCATCAATCTGATGCGCCGGCGCGGCCTCGAATTTCCGATCATCCTGCTGATCCGCCGCAAACGCTTCGAGGATGTGCCGGTCGAGGTGCTCGATTTCATCGACGGCTACGTCTTCCTTTCCGAAGAGACGCCCGCTTTCATCGCCAAGAGCCTCATCAGCCGGCTCAAGCAATATGCCGAGACGCTGAAGACGCCTTTTTTCGGCGCGCTGGTCGATTATGCCGAGGAAGGCAACCAGCTCTGGACCTGCCCGGGGCACAATGGCGGCATCTTCTACAGCCGCAGCCCGATCGGCCGGGTGTTCATGGAGCATCTGGGTGAAGCGGTCTTCCGCGACGACCTCGACAATTCGGTGCTCGATCTCGGCGACCTGCTGACCCATGAAGGCCCGGCACTGGCCGCACAGAAGGAGGCTGCCAAGATTTTTGGCGCCGAGAAGACCTATTTCGTCCTGAACGGCACCTCGACATCCAACAAGGTCGCGCTCTCGGCCCTGGTCACGGACGGCGATCTGGTGCTGTTCGACCGCAACAACCACAAGGCCGCTCATCACGGCGCCCTGATGATCTCCGGCGGCATTCCGGTTTACCTGCCGACCATCCGCAATCTCTACGGATTGATCGGCCCCATCGATTTTGCCGCCATGGATGAGGAAGCCCTGCGGGAGCGCATTCGCACCCATCCGCTTGTGAAAGACCCGGAGGCCTACAAAAAGCCGCGTCCGTTCCGCGTCGCGGTCGTGGAGCAGTGCACCTATGACGGCACCATTCACAATGCCGAGATGATCCTCAAGCGCATCGGGCATCTATGCGACTACATCCTCTTCGACGAGGCATGGGCGGGGTTCATGAAATTTCACCCGCTCTATGCCGGACGCTTCGCCATGGGCCTCGCCGACCTCGGCCCGGAGGCGCCGGGAATCATCGCGACGCAATCCACCCACAAGCAGCTGGCAAGCTTTTCTCAAGCCTCTCAGATCCACATGAAGGACCGGCATATCACCGGCCAGAAACGCCGTGTGGAACACCGGCGCTTCAACGAGAGCTTCATGCAGCACGCCTCGACCTCTCCTTTCTATCCGCTGTTTGCCTCGCTCGATGTCGGCGCGCAGATGATGAAGGGGCGCTCGGGCGAGGTGCTCTGGGACGACACGATCCGCCTCGGTATCGAGCTGCGCAAGAAGATCCGCGCCGTGCGCCGTGAATTCGAGGAGAAGGAACACCGTCCCGAGCGTCGGTGGTTCTTCGAGCCTTTCGTGCCGGATCGGGTGGCTATCCCGGATGTGTCCAGTCCCGGCGCAGTGCATGACGTGCCATGGGAGAGCGTCGCCACCGACCAGCTCGCTACCAATCCCGCCTTCTGGCATCTCACGCCCGGCGCGGCATGGCACGGCTTTTCGGACATGGAGCCGGGCTTCGCCATGACCGACCCGAACAAGCTCACCCTGCTCACCCCCGGCTTCGATCGCGCAAGCGGGCAATACACCGAGCACGGCATACCGGCGCCCGTGGTCGCGCAATATCTGCGCGAAAACCGTATCGTCGCGGAGAAGAACGACCTCAATTCTCTGCTGTTCCTCCTCACCCCCGGCGTCGAGGCCAGCAAGGCCGGCACCTTGATCAGCGGTCTCGTCGCCTTCAAGAAACTCTATGACGACAATGTGCCGCTGGAGGAGGCAATCCCTGAATTCTACCGCCGCCGGCCAGGCCGCTATGCAGGGATACGGCTGCGCGATCTGTGCACGCAAATGCACGGCTTCTTCCGTCAGGCCAATGTCAGCGCGCTTCAGACGCTGCAGTTTTCCGCCGACCATCTGCCGCCGATTGCGATGTCGCCGCATGATGCGGCGCGCTGCCTTGTTCGCAACGATGTCGACTATCTGCCGATCGATGCCATTACCGGCCGCATCGCGACGACGCCGTTCGTCGTCTATCCGCCGGGGATCGCCACCATCGTACCCGGCGAGCGGCTGACGGAGGAAGCAAAGCCCATGCTCGACTATCTCAAGATGTTCGAAACCTGTTTCAACACCTTCCCCGGCTTCGAAGTCGAGATTCAGGGAGTCTATCGCGAGGCCGATGACGCCGGCCGCATCAGGCTCCACACCTATGTCGTTGCCGAATAGGCCAGCAATTCAGGTTTGATCATGGAGCAGAATAAAACGATCGTCATTCGCCCGTCTCGCGATACCGACGTCGATGCCATGCTGGCGATCTATCGCCGCCATATTCGCCGCGGCGTCGAAGATGGGGTCGACGATAGCGACACGCCGCAACCGGACGATTTGCGGGAGCGCCGCAAGAATTTGAAGAACCGCAGGTTTCCCCATGTCGTCGCGATCGAAGGCGAAAAGGTGGTGGGCTATGCCTATGTGGTGTTGTTCCGCAAGCGCCCGGCCTATCGCTATACCGTCAAGCACTCCATCTATGTGCATCACGAGCATGTCGGCCAGGGCGTCGGGAGCCTGCTCATGCGCGGGCTGATAGACGCCTGCGCGGCAGCGGGCTTCCGGCAGATGATCGGTTATATCGACGCGGACAACGTCGCCTCGCTGGCCCTGCACGAACGCTTCGGTTTCGCCCGTGTCGGCCTGTTGCCGGCAGTCGCCTATCGCTACGGTCGCTGGGCGGACAGCGTGATGGTCCAACGTTCGCTGGGCTTCGGTTCGACCACTCCGCCACCTCCCCCGCCGCTCTCCACCCGCTGAAGCAACAGACCCGATGCATAAGCAGCGTCATTCGTCATGGCGCCAGGCACTCGTCACATATGCCGCAGCCGTCATCGTCCATCTTCGCCGCCGATCGCATCCTTCGACAGCAAAGACATGCCGTGGCGTCCGCCTGAGGCTCCTCGGTGCGCTCGGGTGGAAGAATCTCCATATGCAGATCGGAAAGCGGATTGGTTGCAAGATGGCCCATGTGAGGCTCCGTGTAGGGGGATCGACAAGAGATAGGAAGCCTTGCACGCATCGCAAGATGGCGACGGCAGCTTAGACGGCGCCGGCCGATTTTCCTGTGCTCTCTCCAACGAGGCACGGCCCCGGTTTTGCGGCATAGACGAACTCCGGGTGAAGCCGGGCCGGGAATTCCTCGGCGTGACGGATAAGGTTTGCCGAGATGTCACGCCATGCGGACAGCATGTTTGAGGCCGACAAGCAGCGGCCGGTCGATGTCCGTTCCAAAGATAGAGTCCAACATCGCAAACCATTGCGTCGGTACGAACGCTGCAAAGGGATTGGCGATCGCCCGCCGTCGCTGTAGGACAGCATTGCAATCAAGATTCTGTAAGGCCGCCGGGGAGTGAGACGAAAGAAATGAATAAGATAACCTTTCCGAATGAAAAGGCCGCGGCAGCATCTGTTCCTTCCGAATCCGAGAAGAACATCATTATTGCGGGAGTTCTGCTTTCCATGCTGCTTGCCGCGCTGGACCAGACGATCGTCGCCCCTGCCATGCCGACGATCGGCGAGGCGATCGGGCATCCCGAATATCTGCCCTGGCTCGTGACCGGCTATCTCCTGACTGCGACCGCCATGGCGCCGCTCTACGGCAAGATATCGGATGTGCATGGTCGCCGCCCGACCATCTTCGCGGCCATCATCATCTTTCTCGCAGGCTCGCTCATCAGCGCTCTCGCCCCCAACATGCTGGTGCTGATCATCGGCCGCGCGGTGCAGGGCCTGGGTGGCGGCGGCCTGTTCGCACTGTCGCAGACAGTCATCGGCGATCTCGTCCCGCCGCGCGAACGCGCGCGTTATGCGGCCTGGATTTCAGGAACGTGGGCGGTGGCAAGCATTGCCGGGCCGCTGCTCGGCGGCACGTTCGCCCAGCACCTGCATTGGTCCCTGATCTTCTGGATCAACATCCCGCTCGGCCTGATGGCGCTGGCAATCATCAACAACCCCTTGAAGAAGCTGCCCGTGAGCGCTCGCGCGCACCGCATCGACGCCGCCGGCGCGATGCTGCTCGTCGTCGCGACTGCACTGTTGCTCCTCGCTCTCAACTGGGGCGGCAGCCGCTACTCATGGCTGTCACCGATCATCTTAGGGCTGCTGGGCTGTTCGGCCGCCCTCTGGGCCGTGTTCGGCCTACGCCTGCAGCGCACGGAAGAGCCCCTGATCTCGCTTGAAGTGCTCGGCAATTCCGTCGTGCGGTGCGGGACGCTGGCAATGTTCACGGTGCAGGCCGCCAATGTCGGCCTTTCGGTCTATCTTCCCGTTTACATGCAATCGGTTTACGGGCTTTCCGCAAGCAGTTCGGGCATCGCCATGCTCGGCCTGCTGCTTGGCACGGTGGTTGGAGCCATGGCCAGCGGAAGGGCGATTCCACGCATCGCCCATTATAAGATGATCGCGATCATCGGGGCGCTGTTCAGCCTGGTTTGCCTCACGGCGCTGGCGCTCCTGGCCGGCCATTCTTCATTGATTGTGCTTGAGCTTCTAACGATCGGCGCGGGACTTGGCACCGGAACGACATTTCCGGTCGCCACTGTGTCCGTGCAAAATGCGGTCGATCAGGCTCATCTCGGAGTGGCGACGGGCGTCCTTACGTTTCTGCGTTCGCTCGGCGGCGCTCTCGGGGTCGCGATCCTCGGCGCCATCGCGCTCGGCAACGGCCTCCCGCTTGGCGGAGAGGGCCTGCAGGCGCTGAATACCGCCGGCACGGCGGCGATGCCCTTCGCCTATATTTTCTTCGCTTGCGCCACCACAATGGCACTGTCGCTCGTCGCGTTTCATTTCATGCCGGAAAAGCCGCTCCGTGGCCGCGCCGAAAGTGACACGCCGGTCATCGTCGAATGAGGGTAGCCGTGCCGATCACGGAAGGATGGCGCCGCCAACTCTCTTGCCAAAGAGCGGATTGACAGCGTTTCGAGAGGCTTGGAGCGGTTCGGTTCCTCTTGAAATCACCGAACTGCTCCAACTGTTTGTTTTGGCGCAATTTTGGCAGGAAAACCGCTATGTCCTCCTGCCGGCATTGATCTAGCGAGCCGCCCTCAGCAAGCTTGCGGTCAACCATCTCCCCCACTGTTCGACGGTTTCCCGGGTTTCTATGAGGTCATGACGGACTTCGATCAAAAGGCCCGGCAATTGGCGTGTATCCGCATGCACGGGCACCGTATAATCCTCGTCGGGATGAATGTTGTAAGGTTCGTTATCCCCTATGGTCAGGCCGGTTTCCTTTTCCAGCGCGGCGATCAATGCACGGCCGAATTCCTTCGCCTCGCCATAGAGCACGCCGGCATGCCACGGTCTTGTCTTTCCGTGATAGACGGGCGTGAAACTGTGAATGCCGACCACCATGGTCGGCAGGTGCCGTGCCTGCCGCAAATCGAGCCGGCGCTCGACGGCATCGGCAAATGGTCGAAACAGCGTATCGATGCGCTGAAACCGTTCCGCCTCGCCGATGCCGATATTGCCCGGAATGTGCGTGGCCTCGCTGATTTCAGGAATAGCCGAAGGCACATGCAGCGGCCGGTTGCAGTCGATGACGAGACGCGAATAGTTGGTCATGAAGAGCGGCGCATCCAGCGCCACGCTCAAATGCTGTGAAAGCGCACTTACTCCGATGTCCCAGGCGATGTGACGCTGAAGATCGGAATGCGACAGGCCGAGGTCGCCCAGCATGCGCGGAATACGGTTCGACGCATGCTCGCACAGCAGCAGGAATGGCGAAGTGCCGTCCGGGTTCACCACCGCATAGGGTGGAGGTTCGTCAATCGCCAGCAGCGACTCTGCGGGATTGGCGCGCATCGCTGCCGCTTTGGCCTTGGTCATGTCATTCATGGTCGTTTCCGTATCAATAAACCGCCGAATAGCGGGCGCAAAGTTCATCCGGGGTGCTGCCGGACACGATGCTCATCTCCATTCGCTTCATGGCAAGATAGCAGTCGATGAAATCCTTGGAGAACCAGCCCGTTACGGTCGTATCCTGCTGGAGCGCTTCAAGAGCTTCCCCAAGGCTTGCCGGCAGGCGGCGGATACCCAGGCGCTCGCGTTCGGCTTCGTCCATGTCGGCGGGATCGGAATTCGTCAGCGGCGGCTGTTCCAGCCCGGCGCGAATACCCTCGAGCCCGGCGCGCAGCAGCACGGCCAGCGACAGATGCGGGCTGGCGCAACCGTCGGCGGCACGGAACTCCATGTTGAACTGCTTGGCCGGATTGCTGCCCGGCAGGTCGAGCGTCGGGCAGATGCGCAGCGTCGCCTCGCGGTTCTTTTCGCCGAGGCAGGTGAAGGCCGCGCTCCAGTGATGCGGCACGAGCCGCAGATAGGACAGCACCGACGGCGCCGTGAAGGCCACGAGCGCCGGCAGATGCTTGATGACGCCCGCTGCGAACGAACCGGCTATCTTCGACAGACGACCGGGCCGCGCAGGATCGAACGTCACGGGATTGCCGTCGAGATCGGTGAAGCTCACATGCAGGTGCACGCCGTTGCCGACGCCGTCGGCCGCGATTTTCGGGGCGAAGCTCGCATGCCAGCCGAAATGGGCGGCAACCTCGCGCGTGACGGCGCGGATGGTGGCGGCGCGGTCGGCAGCCGCCAGCACCGACGCCGGGCGGCAGGTGATTTCGAATTGGTCCTTGCCATATTCCGGCAGGAACATTTCCGGCTCGGCGCCGGCTTCCTCCAACGCCTGCATCAGCAGCGAGGGGAAAGCGCCGGTACGGCGCTGGGCGCGCAGGCTGAAGGCGGGCGCCTCCGGCCAGTCCGCGCCGATGATCTGGAACTCCTGTTCCACCGCGCTGATCACACGCAACCCGGCCTCGCGTTCATAAGCCTCGACCGTGTCCTTGAGAAAGCTGCGCACGCAGCAGTCCCATGGCGAGCCGTCGAGATGGGTAATATCGGCGTGGTAGAAATGCAGCGGCGTTTCATTGGGCAGGCACGTCACGCGCACGCGGCTTTCCGCATCGGGGATGAGCCGCAGGTCGCCTTCGGACCCCCAGGGATTGTCGCCGGCGATCGCGTCGAAAGGCGTCAGCGCCAGATTGGCCGGCACCCAGCCCACGCCCTTGCGAAGATAACTGTCCAGCTCGGCTGCGGCAAAGCTGCGTCCGCGCGTGATGCCGCAAAGATCGGTCGTGACGATGGTGGCGAGTTCGGTCAGGCCTGTATCGGTATTGGTGCGATTATCCATCTTTTTTCCTCCGGACACGGTATCAGGCCGTCAATGCGCCGAGCCGCTCGAGCACGGTCTCGGTATCGGTGATCCAGCAATAGCCGGCATAAGCGCTCAATGCCGCGTCGTGGCGTGCCTGCGTGTAGGTCGCGCAGGCATCGTGCACGAGCGTCACCAGGTAGCCGCGATCGGCGGCGTCGCGCACCGCCATGTCCACGCATTGGTCGGTGACGACGCCGGCGATGATCAGGTAACGCGTGTTGAGATTGCGCAGCACATAATCGATATTGGTCGAGTTGAAGACGCCGGAGGAGGTCTTCGGCAATACGATCTCGTTCTCGATCGGCTTCAGCGCGTCGATGACCGCACCTTCCGGCGCGTCCTTCGGCACATGCATGTCGGACAGCTTGTGATCCAGGGACCGGTCGCGGCCGTCATTCGTGAGGCTCTGTATGATCGTGTGCAGCACATTGGCGCCGGCCGCACGCGCCGCGTCGAGAATGCGCCTCTGGTTGGGCACCACCAGATCGCGCAGGCGGCGGTGGTAATAGCTGTCGGCATCTTGCGGATGGGTCGGGTCGAGATTGGGCTCGCACCAGATTCTCTGCATGTCCACGAGCAGGAGCGAGGTCATGCCCGGCTCATAGGCGCTTTCGCGCCGCAAGTGATCGTTGCCGAATTTCACTTCGATGGAAGCCATCGTATTCTCCTGGTTATGTCGGGGTTTGGGGACGTGCTCACTGGGTCCGCTTGAGCGCGTCTTCCGTAATGGCATAGCTGCTGCGAAGTTCTTCCAGCCGCTCGATGCGTTTGCGGGATGTCGCTGCGAAGCGCGCCGTCAGCGCGGCGATCAGCGCTTCGGTCTGCGCCATGGCCGGAACCATCGTGTCATAGGGCGAGGCGGTATCGACCGGCACGGTCAGCGTGACGGCGGCGAATTCGGAGATCGGCGAAAGCCAGCGGTCGGTGAAAAGAACGATCTTCGCGCCCTGATCGGCCGCATGGCGGGCAAAGCGGATCGTACCGGTCTGGTAGCGCCGGTAATCATAGACGAACAGCGTGTCCTTCCTGCCGAGATCGACGAGATGGTCGACTTCATCGGCTTGCGCGCCGTTGATCCAGTGCGTGTCGGGCCTGAGCTGCTTCATATGGGCCCAGAGCATCCCGGCCAGCATGCCGCTGAACCGCCCGCCGAGGCAATGAACGCGCATGCCCACATCGGCAGCGGCATCGACTGCGGCCTTGAAATCATGCGACGGCAGCGTCGACTTGGCCGTTTCCAGGGCCTGGATGCTGGCATCCAGAAAATGCTGGTAGAAATTGTTCTGCCCCGGCGTGGGTTTGCGCTCGTCCATCATGGATAGCGGGGAGCTCATGCGCTCCTGCACTTCCCCAAGTAGGGCAGCCTGAAATTCGGGATATCCGCTGAAGCCGAGCTTGCTGACGAGGCGCACCACGGTCGGATCGCTCACACCAGCCGCAGAGGCCAGATAGGCCACCGTGTTGAGGCCGGAGGCCGGATAATTCGACAGAAGCTGGCGCACGATCTTCAGCTCGGAACGCGTGAAGGTGATGGAGCCGTCGGTGAGCCTGTCGCGGATGCTCATGCCAGACCTCCTTCGCGGCCTTCCCGACCCCGTTCGGCGCGTCCGTGCATATCCGGAATCATCGACAGGAGGCTGGCGGTGTAGGCATGCCGGGGTGAGTTGAACAAGGTCTCGGTGGTGCTGGTCTCGCAGATGCAGCCCTTTTCCAGCACTGTGATCCGATCGCAGATCTGCCGCACCACCGGAAGGTCATGGCTGATGAACAGGATGGTGAGCGAGAGTTTTTCCTGCAAATCCTTCAGCAGATTGAGAATCTGGGCCTGGATCGACACATCGAGCGCCGATGTCGGTTCGTCGCAGATCAGGAAGCGCGGCCGGCTGGCCAGCGCGCGGGCAATGGAGATGCGCTGGCGCTGCCCGCCCGAGAAGGCATGAGGGTAACGATGCGCCGCGGCGGCATCGAGGCCGACCGCGTTCAAGAGCTCCAGCATCACCGGCTCGGCCTGCCGCCGGCTGGCAGCGAGCCCGTAGTGTACCATCGGCTCGGCGATGATGTCGCCGACGCGCATCTGCGAATTCAGCGAGGAGTAAGGGTCCTGAAACACCATCTGCGTGGCACGGCGGATCTGCTGCCGGGCAGCAAAGGGCGCCGCGAAGACATCCTGCCCGGCAAACAGCATCTGGCCGTGGCTCGGCCGCGTCAGGCCCGCGAAAATGCGCGCCATGGTGGATTTTCCGGAACCGGATGCGCCGACAAGCCCCATTACTTCGCCATTGCGGATCGTGAGGTTGATGTCGTGCAGCGCCTTGAAGCCGCCGGACCCGCCGCCGAAGAAAAACCGCCCGCCGCCATAGACCTGCTCGATCTGGCGCAGCTCCACCAGCAAGTCGCCGGCGATGCCGCGGCCCGTCTCTCCGTCCAGCAGCCATTGCATGGCGGCGTCGATGTTCTTCGGCGCGCCGGCCACGGGAAAACGGTCGAGCTTCACATCGGCGCGCGGCACCACCGAGATCAGAGCGCGGCTGTAATCGTGCCTGGGGCGGTCGAGCACGGTTCCAGTGGCGTCAAGCTCGACGATTTCGCCGGAGCGCATCACGGCCACGCGATCCGCCACCTGCGCGATCGCGCCCATATCGTGGGTGATGAGCATAACCGCCACCTGGCGCTCCTTGGCCAGCTTGCGGATCAGCTCCAGAATCTGCGCCTGGATCGACACGTCGAGCGCCGTGGTCGGCTCGTCGGCAATGATGAGCTCCGGTTTCGAGCATAGCGCGAGCGCGATCACCGCCCGCTGACGCATGCCGCCGGAAAACTCATGCGGCCAGTTCTTCACGCGGCGTTCCGGTTCGGGAATGCCGACCGCTTCCAGCTGCCGCACCGCTTCGGCGCGGGCCTCGGCGCGCGACATGGGACGGTGCGTGCGGATGGTGTCGACCAGCTGCCGCTCGATGGTGAAGAGTGGATTGAGGCTGGTCAACGGGTCCTGGAAGATCGTCGAAATGCGCTTGCCGCGCAGAGCCTGCATCGCCCTGGCGTTGCGTGCGTCGATGATGTCGCCCGCCAGGCGGATTTCGCCGGCGCTGATATGGCCCGGCGGTTGCAGCAGTCCGGTGATGGCGGCCCCGACCGTGGACTTGCCTGCGCCGGATTCGCCGACGATGCCGAGGATTTCGCCGGCGGCGATGTCGAATCCGACATTGCGAACCGCCTGGAACGTGCCGTGACGGCTCGGAAAATCAACGCTCAGCCCGCGGATCGACAGGATGGGGGGACGGGTTTGCGCCATGGTCAGATGCCCCTCGGATTGAGCGCATCGCGCAGCCAGTCACCCAGTACGTTGATCGCCAGCGCCAACGCCAGAAGCGTGACGGCAGGAAACAGAAGGATCCACCACTCGCCGGCGAAGAGGAAGTCCTGGCCGCTGCGGATCAGCGTTCCGAGCGAGGGCTGCGTCGCCGGAAGGCCCGCGCCGAGATAGGACAAGGTCGCCTCGGTGATGATGGCGAGCGCCAGCGAGATCGTGGCGATCACCAGGATGGGGCGGCGCACATTCGGCAGGATATGCCGTGTGAGAATGGTACGGGTGGGCAAGCCCATCATCAGCGCGGCCTGCACATATTCGCGCTGCTTTTCCACCATCACCGCGCCGCGCACCGTGCGCGCATAGGACACCCAGCCCGAAAAGCCGATGGCGAGGATCAGCACATAGACGGCCACGGTGTCGCGCGCGCCGGGCGGCAGCAGCGAACGGGTCAGGCCGAAGATCAGAAGCGCGATCAGGATCGCCGGTATCGATAGCTGAACGTCGGCGATGCGCATGATGACGGCGTCGACGCGGCCGCCGAAATAGCCGGATACCAGCCCGAGCGTGACGCCGATCGTCATGGAGAGCATGACCGCGGCAAGGCCGACGAGTAGCGAAACGCGCGTGCCGTAGAGCGTGGCGGAGAGAATGTCGCGGCCCTGGTCGTCGGTGCCCAGCACATAGAATTGGCCGGAAAGCTCGCTGACGCTCCATGGCGGCGTGTTGGCCGACATAAGGTCGAGCTGAGCCGGATCGAGAATATCCTGCGGAGCCAGGAACGGCGCGGCGACGGCAGCGATCAGGATGACAAGGAGAACCAGCGTGGCGAGGATGGCGCCCGGCGAGCGCACGTAGGAGTAGCCGATATCGGAGCGGAGAAAACGCGTGATGGCGGTCATTGGATGGCTCCCACGGCGCGCAGGCGTGGATCGATGAGATAATAGATGCAATCGACCACCATGTTGATCGTCACGAAGATGACCGAGGTCAGAAGCAGGTAGGTGGCCATGATCGGCACATCGGAGAAATTGACCGAGTTGATGAACAGCAAGCCGACGCCCGGCCACTGGAAGACGGTTTCCGTGACCACCGCGAAGGCGATGATGGAGCCGAGCTGCAGGCCCGCAACCGTGACGACCGGGACCATCGTGTTCTTCAGCGCATAGGTGAAGTAGATCAGCCGTTGCGGCAGGCCGCGCGCGCGTGCAAAGCGGATATAATCCGAATGCATCACCTCCAGCATTTCCGTGCGCACCAGACGCAGGATCAGCGTCAACTGGAAGGTGGCGAGCGAAATGGCGGGCAGGATGATCGCCTCCCAGCCGCTTCTGGTCAAAAGCCCCGTGGTCCACCAGCCGATCCGGACGGTCTCACCGCGCCCGAAGGCAGGCAGCCAGCCGAGATGCACCGAGAAGACATAGATGAGCGCGATGCTGATCAGAAAATTGGGCAGCGACACCGCGACCAGCGATCCGGTCATGCTGAGGCGCGAGAAGATGGAGCGCGGACGCAGGGCCGTCATGACACCGAGCATGATACCCGCCGCCATGGCGATGATGAAGGACAGCACGGCCAGCTCCAACGTGGCGGGCAGCCGCTCCAGGATCAGGTCGAGCACGGGACGGCCCACGCGGGTAGAGACGCCGAAATCGCCGTGCAGGATGGAAACGATGAAACGCCAGAACTGGATGTAGAAAGGCTGGTCGAACCCCAGTTCGGCGGCAAGGCGCGCCCGGTCCTGCGCAGTCGCATCCTGTCCCAGCATGTTCTGCAGCGGATCGCCGATGAAGCGGAACGCGGCAAAGGACAGGAAGGCCGTGATCAGCATGACGGGCACGGCCGATGCCAGTCTGCGCAGGAGGAACGCGATCATTTGTCTACCGATATCGTCTTGACGAAGATGCTGTTGGACAGGTTTGGCGTGATATGGATCTTCTTCTGCGAGGCACGGGCGAGCATCTGCGCGTGGATCGGCAGGTAAAAGCTCTCATCCTGCACCACTTTCCAGATGTCGGCGATCGTGGCGTTGCGCTTGTCGAGATTGGCTTCCGTGCCCAGGGTCTCGATCTTGGCGTCGATCTCCTTGTTGTTGAAATTCACCGCGCTCCACGCACCGCGCCCTTCGCTGCGCGAATGAACCAGATTGTCGAAGATGTACTGGGAATCGAAGGTCGATGCGCCCCAGCCCATCAGGTAGAAATCGGTCTTGCCGTTGGCGACCATCGGGTAGACCACGCCGGCCGGCTGCACGTCGAGATGCACGGTGATGCCGATCTTGGCCATCATGCCGACCATTGCCTGGCAGATGCGCTCGTCGTTGACGAAGCTGTCATTGGTGCAGTTGAGAGTGACGGAGAAGCCATCGCCGTAACCGGCGGCGGCCATCATTTCCTTGGCCTTGGCGATGTCGACCTTGGGCAGCTTGCCCATTTCTTCCGTATAGCCGTTGATGAAGGGCGGCGCGATGGTGCCGATCGGAATGGATTGGCCGCGCATGATCGCCTTGCCGATCACTTCGCGGTCGATCGCCATATTCATCGCCTGACGCACGCGCTTGTCGGCGAAGGGATTGCCCTTCGCCTCGCCGTAGGTGAGCTTGTCGGCACCCATGTTGACGCCGAAGAAGATGGTGCGGTTTTCCGGCCCCTTCACCACGCGCAGGTCCGGATTCTGCTCCAGCTTGGCGATATCCTGAGGGGGAACGTCCTGCAGGAAATTGACTTCGCCGCTGATGAGCGCCGAAACGCGCGTGGCCGGCGACTGGATCGGCGTGTAGATGATCCGGTCGATATCGAGCGGGAACTGGCCGATGCCCCAATACTTGTCATAGGCGACGAGTTCGGTGCGATGGTCGGCCTCGCGGCTGACCAGGCGGTAGGCGCCGGTGCCGTTTTCGTTGCGCGCGGCATAGTTTTCCTGGCCGCTCTTGAAGTCCTGCGGCACGGCCGCACCGTTCTTTTCCGCCCAGGCGCGGTTCATCATGAAGAGGTTGACCAGATTGTTGACCAGAAGCGGGCTTACGCCCTTGGTCTTGATCTGGACGGTGTGATCGTCCTTGACGGTGACGCTGTCGACGGCGTTCAGGAGCGAACGCATATTCGAGGTCGGCGCCATGGCGCGCTGGAACGAGAAGACGACGTCATCGGGCGTGAACGGCGCGCCGTCGTGGAAGGTCACGTTCGGACGCAGCTTGAACTCCCAGGTATCGGGATGGTCCGGCAACATCTGCCATTCGGTGGCAAGGACCCCTATCAGCTTGCCGTCATCCGAACGCGCCACGAGCGGCTCATAGATCTGTTGATTGAAGGCATGGGTGATGCCTTCATTGTAGGCGTGCGGGTCGAGCGTCTGGACGTCGGAGGCGCGCGCCCACTTGAGCGTTTCGGCATAGGCCGGCGCGGCGGCGGCGAGAACAACGGCAAGGACGGCAGCCGGGCCTACTGAGGCGAGCAACGATGCAGGCAGGCGTTTCAGCATGATACGGTTCCTCTAATGGCGCGGGTGGACGCCGGGCAGAAAGGATGAAGGGACAGCAAGGGCAAACTTGAATGCGAGATGCGAAACTCAGGCGACGCCGCACCAGTCGAGGATGGCGGCCGCGAGAACTTTTGTGGTCGTCTTGATCGATTCCACATCCGCCCATTCGTCGGCGGCGTGCTGGTTGGCGCCAAAGGGGCCGTAGCGGATCGGGTGAACACCGGCAACCGCATAGTGAGCCCCGTCGGTCACGCCGATGGAGCCGCGCAACGCCGTCGGTTTTCCGAGGCTGGCCCGCCGGTCGGTGACGATCCTGACAAGCGGATGATCGGCAGACGTGTTCATCGGCGGGAAATGCAGATCGTAGAGATCCCACTTCACCTCGATCGGATTTTCGCGCAACCACGGATCGGTAGCGCAGAAATGCGCCACGAAGCGTTCGAAATCGGCCCGAATGTCGGCGCTCGTCTCGTGCGGCATGAATTTATGGTCGATGTCGATCACGGCCACGTCCGGCACGATACCCGGATTGGTCATGATCATCGGCAGGCCGTCGGCACCGAGGCCCGCACCGATGCGCACCGCGCCGACGCCGAAATGATTGATGCCGGGCGGCATCATCGGATGGCTTTTCACGCGTGCATTGGCGGCCTCATAGTCGCGCAGCGCCGACAGGAAGCGCGTCGCCATGTCGGCAGCACTGATCGGCGGAGCCTTGCGGTTTTCCTGATAAGGCTGGGGATACATGCCGGTGAAGCGATAGGCCGAATGCCCCTGGCGTCCGCGGATGGTGACGCGCAGCCATTCGAGACCGCCCTGGCTGATGAAGATCTCGTCGCCGCCTGGTTCTGCGATGATTGCCGCGGGAGCGAGATGACCGGCACGCACCATGGCCTTGGCGCCGAAGCCGCCCGCCTCTTCGTCGACGACGGAATGCAGCGCGACCTTGCCCTGAAGCCGGATGCCCGCCTCGCGAATGACGCGCAACGCCTCCACGCAACAGGCCATGCCCGCCTTCATGTCCATGGTGCCGCGTCCCAGCACCTTGCCCTCGCGGATGTCGCCGCAGAACGGATCGTAACTCCATTCGCGCCGGTCGCCGACCGGCACCACATCGATATGGCCGCACAGGATCAGCCCGCGCTCCGGGCTGCCAGAGGCTTCGGTTTCAGCCAGAAGATTGGGGCGGCCAGGCAGCGCGTCGAACGTCCGGATGTCGAGACCGCAACCGGAGAGCTCGCCGGCGATCAACTCCTGAACCTGACGTTCCAGGCCCTCTTCGGGCTCGACCTGAAATTTCGGATTAACGGAGGGAATACGCACCAGGTCGCTGGTCAATCCCACTGCCCGGTCCGGCCCGGCATCCAGGCGCGACCACACATCGGCCACCGCCTCTTCAACTCTTTTATGCATCGTTCCCTCCTCGCGGCATTGGCCATGACCGACACATCGCCAGGCATGGTCTGGAGAGAGCGTTCTTCTGTGCCCTATCGTCTCCAGCGCGATTTGAACGGTAGTATGGGTGCGAAATAAAATATGTCAATAATATTTCATTTCATCCAATATTTTTTCATAAAAGAGGATTTCATTACATTTTCTGCCGTCAACCTGAAAGCGCCGCGCGTTCGGCTGCGATCTGGGCAACGAGATCGGAGAAGCGCTCGCCCTGAATGGCGATATGCATGCGCAGGGCTGCGGCAGCCTCGTCTCCGTTGCCGTTCAGTATGGCTTTGACGATGCGGTCGTGCTCGGCAAAGGAATTGTCCATCCGGTTGCGGGCGCGCAATTGCAGGCGACGATAGGGGCGCAGGCGCCGATGCAGGGCGATGCACTGTTCCTTCAGGAAATCGTTATGGCTCGCCTCGTAAATCGCAGCGTGAAAAGCGTCATTGTCGTAATAATAGGCGTCGGCGTCCCCGGCCTGCAGCGAGCGGCCGCATTTTTCGTGTGCCGCAAGAAGGGTGCGGCAATCGGCCGAGGTATGGCGCCGCGCCGCATGCCTGCCTGCCATGGCTTCAAGCTCGGCCATCACTTCGAACATTTCGTAGACACGATGCGGCGCCGGCTCCACAACGATGGCGCCCCGCCGCGGACGGATCTCGATCAGGCCGATGGCGCCAAGCTGCATCAGGGCTTCGCGAACCGGCGTACGCGAAACGCCGAACTGATTGGCCAGCTTGGTTTCGTCCAGTCGATGACCGGTCGGAAGGCGGCCGCTGAAAATGTCATTCTCTATCTGGTCGCGTAGCCTTTGGACGATATTTTCCGACATGAATGCTCCAGCGAAGAATCTTGCATACAAGAATATTGACTTTGCATGCAAGAACGATAGCATGATTTCGACTGCGGGAGAATATGAAGCCGGACCAATCTTTTGTTGCGGCGTATCGCCTCCCGCGATTGCCTGGTCATAAGGCGGAGAAGCTCATGGGTACTTTATCGTCCTTCCGCGATATGCTCGATGCCATTGCCGAACGTGGCCGCCGGCTGGTTGCTTCGTCACAGCGGCCGGGAAAGAAATGCACGGCGATGGAAGCCCTCGCCATGCGTTGCGAAGAACTGCTTTCCAGCAAGGGCGAAGCATCCGGACTGGCGCTGGCGCAAGATATTCTCACCGGCTGGGCGGCGCTGAACGAGGATGAGCAGCGCGCATTCATGCGCACGCTGCTCGAAAGGTTCGGTGCCGACGATGCGCAGCTGGACAAGGCTATCCGGGCCTATGAGGCACAGAGAAGCCCGGAAAACCTCGCCCTTTTGCACGAGGCGGCCGAGCCAAGGCGGCAGGAACTGATCCGCAGGCTGAACGCAGCCCCGAAAGGCACGGCCAGTCTGGTGCATATGCGCGAAGCGCTTTTGCGGCGGCAGGCTTCCATGCCGGAACTGGCGGTGGTCGATGCGGATTTTTCGCATCTTTTCGCCTCGTGGTTCAATCGCGGCTTCCTGCAATTGCAATCCATCGACTGGACGACACCCGCGCATATTCTGGAAAAGATCATCCATTATGAGGCGGTGCATGCTATCGGCGACTGGAGCGAGTTGCGCCGGCGCCTGGCACCGGCGGACCGGCGCTGCTTTGCTTTCTTCCACCCGCAGCTGGTGGACGAGCCGCTTATCTTCGTGGAAGTCGCGCTGACCCGTTCCATGCCCGAAAAGATCGCGACGCTGCTCGATGAAAAGCGCGAGGCCATCGCGCCGGGCGATGCCGATACGGCGGTTTTCTATTCCATCTCGAATTGCCAGCCCGGGCTGCGCGGCATTTCCTTCGGCAATTTCCTCATCAAGCAAGTCGTGGAAGAGTTGCGGCGGGAAGAACCGGGGTTGAGGAATTTCGTCACGCTTTCGCCCGTGCCGGGTTTTGCCCGCTGGCTGAACGCAGCGGATAAAACGGCGACATGGGATGCCGATCTATTGAAAAACCTGCTGGCGCAGCCCGGTTGGCACCAGGATGACGCGGCGGCCGCACAGGTCCGGCCGCTCCTGCTCGGTGCTGCGGCGCATTACTTCCTTGATGCCCGCAATGGCGGCGGGCGGCCCGTCGATCCCGTTGCGCGGTTCCATCTGGGCAACGGCGCGCGGCTCGAGCGGCTGAACTTCCTCGGCGACGTCTCGGCCAGGGCGCTGCGGGAATCCTGCAGCCTGATGGTCAATTACCTCTACAAACTCGACGATATCGAGCGCAACCACGAAGCCTATGCCGAACGCGGCGAAGTGGTGGCCTCGCCGGAAGTCCGCAAATGGAACACGGCGCCGAACTCCAGAAAAACAACAGCAAAATCTCCGGAAAAAACGCATGCCTAATCATCTTTTCGACGCCATCCGCAATGCCCTTCCCGCACCGGAAGCGACTTTCATCGAAACGCAGGCCGGCCACGTCTGGACCTATGGCGACATGCTGGATTTGTCGGCACGACTCGCCAATGTTCTGGTGGAACGCGGAGTTGGGCCGGGCGACCGTGTTGCCGTGCAGGTGGAAAAGAGCGCGGAAGCATTGATGCTTTACCTCGCATGCCTGCGCTGCGGAGCGATCTACCTGCCGCTCAATACCGGCTATACGGTCGCGGAACTCGACTATTTCTTCAATGACGCCAAACCGGCGGTCGTGGTGGCGTCACCCGCCAACGCGGACAAGCTGGCAAAGACGGTCCGCGACTGCGGCGCCCTTCTCGAAACGCTCAATGACGAGGGCGGCGGCTCGCTGATGGAGCGCGCGAAGGACGCCAGTTCCGTTTTCAGCGATGTGGAGCGCGGGTCTGACGATCTCGCCGCCATCCTCTATACCTCGGGCACGACCGGGCGCTCGAAAGGCGCGATGCTCAGCCACGGCAATCTTCTATCCAACGCGCTGACGCTGCGGAACGTATGGCGCTTCACGGCGACCGACCGTTTGATCCACGCCTTGCCGATCTTTCATACCCACGGCTTGTTCGTTGCCGTCAACGTTACGCTGATCTCCGGCGCGTCGATGTTCCTGCTGCCGAAATTCGATCCCCACCAGATCGTCGCCCGCTTCGATGCAGCAACGGTCCTGATGGGCGTGCCGACCTTCTATGTACGCCTCGCACAGGACGAGCGCGTGAACCGCGAAAGCACGGCGCATATGCGTCTGTTCATCTCCGGTTCGGCACCGCTTTTGAGCGAAACGCACCAGACATTCCGGGAGAAGACCGGACATGCCATTCTGGAGCGCTATGGCATGACGGAAACCAACATGAACACCTCCAATCCCTATGAGGGGGACCGCATCGCCGGAACGGTCGGCTTTCCGCTGCCCGGCGTCGACATCCGCGTGGTGGACATGGAGACCGGCGCAGCGCTCGCGCCCGGCGAGACCGGCATGCTGGAAGTGAAGGGACCCAACGTCTTTCGGGGCTACTGGAACATGCCGGAAAAAACCAAGGCGGAATTCCGCGACGACGGCTATTTCATCACCGGCGATCTCGGCCAGATCGACGAGCGTGGCTACGTGCATATCGTTGGACGCGGCAAGGATCTGGTGATTTCGGGCGGATACAACATCTATCCCAAGGAAATAGAGACCGAGATCGACCAGGTTGAAGGCGTTGTCGAAAGCGCCGTCATCGGCGTGCCGCACAAGGATTTTGGCGAAGGCGTCACGGCGGTCGTCGTGGCACGGCCCGGTTTCGCTCCGGATGAGGCCGGGATCCTGGCTTTCCTCGGCGAGAGGCTGGCACGCTACAAGCTGCCGAAACGCATCCTCTTCGTCGACGAGTTGCCGCGCAATACGATGGGCAAAGTTCAAAAAAACATTCTGCGCGAACGTTACGCTCATCTCTATGACTAGGGCGCGAGAAGGCGCCGGAAACTCCCGCGAACCGGGTTGACCTTGCCCCGTCGCCCGGTGATCGCATCAGCACTCCCCACGCAACGGCGTGGGGAATGGCGCTGAACCGCTCTACCCGTTCGGGACATCAGGTGGACCGGTAGGAATTCAAGATGACCATGGTCTGCCTTCTCACGACGGCTTTGAGCGTTTCGATTCTCTCGGTCGTAAACTCCTTCCATCCCATCCAGTCCTCGATGTGTTGCCGGGCGAGATGAACGACGACCAATTGACCGTTGATCGTCGTGCACACGACGCTGATTTCCTCATCGCCGAGACGAGGGCCGCCGATACGGGACACGACAGCGGCGCAGCAGTCCCGAATCCGCCTTCCCGTAGCGCTCTTCCCGCCTGATTTATTTGTCGTCCGGCTTGACGGCGCTTGATGCTGCGCGATGAACAAGGCTCGGGTTGCGGCGTCAGGCGTGGCAAACAGGAAATCCGCCAGGGCCTCAAGAATCCGGCAATATCCATCGATGAGCCTGTCGGCGTCCGCATTCGCTGCAAGCAGGTCCTCGACATCCCTGGCAACAGGCCCGATCGCATCCCAGGCGGAAGCGTGGATGTCTTCGATGCAGGCCTGATAAAGCCCTTCCTTGTTTTCGAAATAATATTGAAGCGATGGCGGCGGAACACCTGCCGCGCTTGCGATTTCCCGTGTGGAGACGCCGGCGAACCCCTTCTCGCCGAAGAGGGTAATCGCCTTCCTGATGATCTTGGTCTTCGTTTCCTCGCCGCGAGGATAGCCGCTCTCGGCGTTGCGCCTTCTCAAACTCGTCATCAATCACTCCATTCACGCAGGACGATAACACGGCCGTCAAAAATATTCCAATCGGAAAAATTCTTCCAGTTGACATATTTCTTCCAAATGGAATAATTCACGCACTTCAACGAACATCGAGCGACATGAACATGGACGCGCAAGTCTCCCCCACGCCCGCCTCCACGACGGATACGCAGACCCGGAAGAAGCGCAGGCCCAGGCGATATATCCTGGCGGCCATCGCAGCCCTCGCCCTCATCGGCGGCAGCTATTACGGCTACGACTGGTATACGAACGGGCGTTTCATCGAGAGTACCGACAATGCCTACCTGCGGGCCGATCAGGTCTCGATGGCGCCGGTGGTGTCCGGGCAGATCACCGAGATCTACGTCTCCGACAACCAGGCCGTCGCCATGGGTCAGCCGCTTGTGAAGATCGATCCGCGTCGCTACGAGATGGCCGTTCGCGAGGCAAAGGCGACCGTCACCGCTCGAGAGGCCGACGTGGCCAAAAGCGAAGCCGACATGGAGCATCAGGATTCCATCATCGCGCAAGCCCAGGCCGACCTGGACAATGCGGACGAAAATGCCCGGCTTGCCCAGCAGGACTTCGACAGGACATCGCCCCTTGCGGCAAGGGGCATCGAAAGCCAGCAGAAAGTCGAGCAGGTTCAGAGCGCTCTCGAACAGGCCAAATCGGTCATCCGGCTGAAGCAGGCGGTCCTCGACGCCGCCCGCCAGGAGATAACAGCCTTGAAAGCCCAGGTCGAACAGGCGCATGCGGAGCTGGCCGCCGCCCGGGAAAGCCTCGGCAAAGCCGAGATCGACCTTGGCGACACGGTGCTGCGCAGCTCCATTTCGGGCCGTGTCGGAGATCGCACCGTTCAGGTCGGCCAGTTCGTGCAGCCCGGAACGCAACTGCTCACGGTCGTACCGACCGACAAGATCTATCTCGTCGCCAACTACAAGGAGACCCAGATCGGCGACATGCGCGAGGGACAACCGGCCACGATCCGCGTCGACGCCTTTCCCGACCTTGAACTGACCGGCATCGTCGATAGCTTTGCCCCCGGAACAGGAGCGCAGTTCGCCCTCCTGCCGCCGGAAAATGCCACGGGCAACTTCACCAAGATTGTCCAGCGTGTGCCCGTCCGCATCAAACTCGATACGGCACAAAAGGACATGCCCGCGCTCGTCCCCGGCCTCTCCATCGAAGTCTCCGTCGATACAAGAGCCGCGATCTCGCCTAAGGTGGCATACGCACAATGAGCGGCAATGCGACAGCGACGTCTTCGGAAAGCGCAAGCGTCACAGATTGGGTGGCGGTCGTCGCCGGGGCGCTTGGTGCCCTGATGGCGACGCTGGACATCTCGATCACCAACACCGCCCTGCCCCAGATCCAGGGCGCGATCGGAGCCAGCGGCACCGAAGGAACATGGATCGGCACGGGATATCTGGTCGCAGAGGTCATCATGATCCCGCTGACTGCGTGGTTTACGCGATTGCTCGGCCTGCGGACGCTGCTTCTCGTCACCACCACGATGTTCGTTCTTTTCTCCATGTTCTGCGGCCTGTCGGACAGCCTCGTCGGAATGATCATCGGGCGTGTCGGCCAGGGTTTCTTCGGCGGGGCTTTGATACCAACGGCACAGGTAATCGTCCGGACCCAGCTGCCACCGCGCCAGATGCCGGTCGGCATGAGCATTTTTGGCGTTATCGTGCTTATCGGGCCGATCCTCGGCCCCGTTCTCGGCGGCTACCTCGCCGAAGAAATCACATGGAGATGGTGCTTCTTCCTCAATCTCCCGGTGGGGATCGCGCTGTCGATCCTCCTGCTCGTCGGCCTGCCCCGGCAAAGCCCGAACCTCGGGCTCCTGGCCAAGGCGGACTGGCTGGGCATTGCGGGCATGACGCTCGCATTCAGCTGCCTGACGGTCGTGTTCGAGGAAGGCCAGCGGGAGAGCTGGTTTGAATCTTCGATGATCGTCGAGCTCAGCCTCGCCTCATTGCTCGGTTTCGTCGTGCTCTTCATCACCCAGAAGACGAGCGCGGACCCGGTCATCAAGCTCTCCCTGCTTCGAAACGGCGCTTTCGCCAGCGCCACCATGATCGCCCTGGCCGTGGGCGCCGCGACCTATGGCGCGACCTTCATCCTGCCCCAGTTTCTAAGCTCGATCGCGGGCTACAATCCCCGCCAGGCGGGCGGCATCATGGCCTTGTCGGCCGTGCCGGTGTTTCTGCTCGTCCCGATTCTGCCGCGTGTGGTCGGCCGCTTCGACGCGAGGCTCATGGTGGCGCTGGGTCTGTTTTTCTTCGCAGCCAGCTGCTTCGTCGATGTGGGCTTGAGCCCGGACAGCGCCGGGGGTGATTTCACCATCTCGCAACTGCTGCGTGGCGTCGGCCAGATACTGGCCGCAATGCCGCTCAACCAGGTCTCAATGGCCGCCATCGGACGAGAGAACGCCGCCGACGGCGCGGGCATATACAGCATGGCGCGAAACCTCGGGGGATCTATGGGGCTTGCCCTGAGCGGCGTTGTCATCGATCAGCGAAGCGCGGCCCATTCGGACACGATCCGCGAGACGCTCACGGCCAATTCGCTCGCCGGACAGGCGCGGCTGGCGGTGAGCGGCGTATCGCAGGGAATAGACACCGCCACGGCCAAGTTGCGCGCCATCTCGCAATTATCGAGCCTGATCGAGCGAAACGCGCTCGTGATGACCTACAGCGATTGCTTCTGGCTGATGGGCGTCATGATCCTTGCCATGATGCCTGTGGTGCTGCTGCTTCGCCGGCCGAAGCCGGTGAGCGGAGAAACCGCGCTCGCCGCCGGACATTGAATACGGGCACCCACCGCCCGCGCATATGCGACCTGTCGCATCCGAGGCATGATGCCGCCCGGATCGAAAAATAAGGGACCGAGCAAGGTTTGGGTTGACCGTTTTCGGCGGCAGGACGACACTTGAAGGCGCAGCAAGGTGGGAGGAAACAAGATGGAAGAGTCGGACCGGTGGCGCCAGATGGCAACAGCGCCGAAAGACGGCAGTCGGATCCTGGTTACGGTCCGCCCGTCCGAACAGGGGCCGGCGGAAGTGGATCTTGCCTACTGGTCGCATGGCGATCAGTTCGGGGCGGAAGGCTGGCGCGCCTCCGATTCCTCACCCGGTTGTATCATCGAATATGCCGAACCGGAGCTGAAGTGTTGGATGCCGATGCCCTTGGCCAATCTCAACCGTGCCGCAATGCCCTTGCCATGGGAAGGCGAGGACGCCGAGCAGCTCGACGGCTCGGGGATTTGACGAGACGCTTCCCCATATCGTGAAGAACAGGCCGCCAGCGGAGCGCTAATCGCCGCGAGGCTTGCCAATGCCCGCTTCGACGGAAAGCGAACCCGTGCGCCATCGAGAGCTCATGACCGTCTCATGCATCCCTCATCCATGCTGCCATCCGGCAAAAGCTTTGCGATGACGCTTTCATGCTCCGCCGTTCGATGCGTAACGGCATGGGAAGCGCCCTCACGAAAAGGGAGATCACGCCACATGCCGGATGAGAGCGGCTTGTAGCAACGCGCGACCTCCCCCCGGAAACGGCCAGCCCCAAGCGGCCCGCCGGCCGGCGATAGCGGCCGATACCGGATCATG
Organism: Rhizobium sp. SYY.PMSO; assembly: GCF_046840415.1. Lineage (NCBI taxonomy): Bacteria > Pseudomonadati > Pseudomonadota > Alphaproteobacteria > Hyphomicrobiales > Rhizobiaceae > Rhizobium > Rhizobium sp. SYY.PMSO. The sequence goes on along the minus strand of NZ_CP177351.1, from coordinate 457,903 downwards.
GATCCAATCGTTCATCTGAACGACTAGGCGAATTCGAATCCGCTTCTGATACTGCGCGTTCTCGATAGACGAAGAACGCCGAAAACAATCGGCCATCAGGGGGATCGAACAGCTACGATGAAATATTTCGTTCAGTGTCAGCAATGGGTGTGGTCATGACGATGACATCAACCTCGCCTCACCCTCCGACTGCGTTTCCGAAACTTACCCTGACCGCGCTGGTGGCATTTGCCGCAATCACACCGATGGCCCTCTTGGTCGCGCCAGCGCTTGCCGCACAGCTCGGCATGGAACTGGGCATCGGCCCGGCGCAGATCGGCACCTATTTCTTCGTGGAAAACGGCGCCTTCAGCGCGGCCTCACTGGTGTCGCTTGCCTGGCTCGGGCGGGCCAATGTGCGTGTCGTCGGCCTCGTCGCGCTCGCCATCTTCATAATCGGCAACCTGACCACCCCGCTCGTGCTGCCCGATTATACCAGCCTGCTGTTCATTCGTGCCTTCACGGGCTTCGGCGGCGGCACGCTTATGGTCCTGTCGATGGTCAGCGGCCAGGACGCCGAAAATCCGGATCGCGTTTTCGGCTACTGGGTGGTGGGGCAACTCGTGGCCGGCGCGCTGGGGCTTTTTCTCTTACCCCATCTCTTTGCGGCTTTCGGGCTCAAATCCTTCTATCTTGCACTCGGCGTCATTACTCTGCTGCTTTCGCCTCTCTACCGGGGATTCCTGGCGCCCGCCTCATCGCAGCCATCCGCTTCAGCGGATGCGTCGACCGGCCGCTTCGTCGTGCTCGCCATTCTGGCTGTCGCGGCCATACTTGCCTTCTACATCGCCATCGGCGGCGTCTGGACCTTTGCCAGCATGGCGGCGTCACAGGCGAAAATCGCCAACGAGGCCGTTGGCGGCATCCTCGCCGTCGCCTCGCTCTTCGGCATTGCCGGCGCAATGCTCGCCACCTATCTCGGCGGTCGCCTGGGTCGACGGGCGATGCTCATCGTCGGCTATGCAATCCTGCTGCTGTCATTGATCGGCCTGGCGATGTCCTCCGACAGAACCGGCTATACCGCGGCCATCTGCAGCTTCAAATTCGCCTGGACCTTCGTCCTTCCCTTCATCGTCGCAGAGGTGGCAGGCCGCGACCCAACCGGCCGGCTCGTTGCCTCGACGACGCTCATCATCGGCACAGGACTGTCGCTCGGACCGCTCTTCGCCGGCCTGCTGCTCGGTTCGGCCTGGGGTCTCTCCGCGGTCTTCACCGCCGCGACGCTCTGCGCCCTCCTCTCCTGCATCTGCCTGTTTGCCTCACCGAAATTGCAATCCACGGTCTGAACGGGAGGTAACATATGGGAAAGACGGCCTTTTTTACCGATGAAAGAACCTTCTGGCATACCGGCGGCATCCAGTCGCTGGTCCTGCCGGTGGGTGGCTGGGTGCAGCCGCCCTCAAGTGCCGGCTTTGCGGAATCGCCCGATTCCAAACGACGGCTCCTGTCGCTGCTCAAGGTCTCGGGGGTTGCGGACAAGCTTGACATGCGTTCGGCGGAGCCGGCCAGCCGGGAGGACCTGCTGCGCATCCATCCGGCGGCCTATCTTGAGGCTTTCAAGCAGGCCAGCGACACGACGGGCGGCGATTTCAGCGGCTCGGCGCCCTTCGGCATCGGCAGTTATGAGATTGCGGCACTCTCGGCCGGCCTCGCCACAGGTGCGATCGACGCCGTCTTGTCCGGCACATGCGGGAATGCATTCTCGCTGTCGCGTCCTCCGGGGCATCATTGTCTGCCGGACATGCCGCTCGGCTTCTGCCTGCTTGCAAACATTCCGATCGCTATCGAGGCGGCGCGGGCAAGGCATGGAGTTGAGCGTGTCGCCATTGTGGACTGGGATGTTCATCACGGCAACGGCACACAGGCGATCTACTACGAAGATCCCGATACGCTGACGATCTCGCTCCATCAGGACAGGTGCTTTCCACCCGGCTACTCGGGCGCCGAAGATATCGGCGCCGGCAGAGGAACGGGCGCGAATATCAACATTCCTCTCCTGCCCGGCGGCGGTCACGCCGTCTATATGCGCGCCTTCGAGCGCATCGTCGTCCCAGCCCTGGAGGCCTTCAAACCGGACCTGATCGTCGTGGCCAGCGGCCTTGATGCGTCGGCGGTCGATCCGCTTGCCCGGATGAACCTGCACAGCGACAGCTTCCGCAACATGACGCGGACCATGGTCGATGCGGCCGCCCGCCTCTGTGGGGGGCGGCTGGTCATCATTCACGAAGGCGGGTACTCGGAAACATACGTCCCCTTCTGCGGGCAAGCCGTGATCGAGGCGCTTTCGGGCGAAACCAGCGCCGTTGTCGATCCTCTCATGGAGATGGCGCTGGCATGGCAACCGGAGGAGCGGTTCGATGCCCTTCAGTTCGGGATTCTCGAAGAAATGGCGCGATCCCGTGGCCTCTAGAAATTGACCTGCGCGAAGCCGGCGGTCTATCCTGCGTAAGCCGGCATGATGCGCGACCTGGCTCGGCTTCAGCCGGCTTCAAAGGGGGGAGCGAAACTTGCGATGGGACAAGGCGTCACGACGCGCGGAAGACGTGAATCGCCGGCGTTGAGCACAGGAAATCTTCATGAACCTATCCGGCTGGATATGGTTTCCGGCTCCGCGCGGCCCGCGCGCCGCATGGATTTTGCCGAAACGCTGGCCAGCCCCGGCAATGTCAGCAGCAAGCTGAGCCTTTTTCTTCTTGACCTTTACGCCGCCGCCGTGCACGAGGATGTCGGTCGCTTCGAAAGATGCTTCTTTTCGCTGCTGGAAGATCTCGTCCCTTGCGACGCGGGTTGGACGGGTGTTGCCGCGCCGGCGGAGAACAGGCCGGTCAACCACTGCAGCTTCGTCTACCAGCTGCCCGAGGATTTCTTCCGGGAGTGGCTCCATGTCACCGATCGGGACCCCTTGGCCGATCTGGCACGCCTCGTCTTCGGGCAGGCCACGGTCGTCGACAGCGACGACGAGACGGTCGATCCGGAATTCAGAGCGTGGGCGCAAAAATTCGGCCTTAAATATCTTCTGCGGGTCTGCGCGCTGGACAATCGTTTCGGGCTGATCGGCTTCCTGTCCATCTATAGGCGCGACGCCGCGCAACCATTCACCAAAGCGGAAATCGAGATGATGGAAACCCTGATTCCGCATCTTGCGGCGGCGATGCGGATTAATCGCACGATGCAGCTGTTTCGCCTGGGACAGGAGGTGGTCGGCGCCACAAGGCGCGCAATCTGCGACGCTTATGGCGTCATACACCGCGCGGACGAGGGCTTTGCCGAGGTGGTGCGGGCGGAATGGCCGGACTGGAACGGCGGCAAGCTACCTTCCCCTCTTTGCCGGCACGTCCGCTCGCAAACCGACAAGCCTTTCATGGGTGCGCTTCACCGCATCGACATCAGCCCTATTGCCGGCCTGTTTCTCCTTGAGCTGCGCCCACGGTCGCTGGCCGATCGGCTGGCGTCGCGGGAGCTCGAAACGATCCAGCATTTCGCCAATGGCGCCTCCTATAAGGAAGTGGCGCGCCGGATGAACATTTCCCCGGCAACGGTCAGGCATCACTTGCGATCGGCCTATAAGAAGCTCGGCGTCCACGACAAAATGCAGATGTCGCGCTTGATTGCCGGAGTGGGTGAACGCCGGTTCGAATAAGACGGGAGCAGTACGGAGGAACGCGGCAGGCAGGGGCGACAGGCCGGATCAGCCGGGCTGATGGCCGATATCCCAGAACAGACCGGTCATGATCGCCAGCCCTTCGGCGATGATCGAGACTGGCAAATGTTCGTCTGCGCCGTGCTGACCGCAGCCGGGATACGAGTGCGGAATCCAGATGGTCGGCAGACCGAGCGTCTGCGCGAACACATGGTTGGGAAGCGCGCCGCCGAAATTGGGAATGATCTGTGGTTTGCGCGCCAGCGTCCGCTCCATGGAGCCCGCCGCGAACGTCACCCATTCGTTTCCGAGCTCCGATCTGCTCGCAGGGAAAGGCATGGAGCCCGTCGGTGTTGCTTTCACCCGCGAACAGCCTGCGCTTTCGAGCTTTCGCGAGACGGCAGACAAGACGCCATCGGCATCGACACCCAGAGGAAAGCGCAGCTCAAGCCGCGCCCTTGCCGAGGGAGGGATAGCGCCGATCGGTGACTTGATATTGCCGACTTCGATGTCCATGACTTCGAGGGTCGACCACGCGTAAACGCGCTCCGCCTGGGTCAGGCCCGGCTCTCCCCACCATTCATCCAGCGAGACCTTCTCCGCCGGTGCCTTGATATGGCAGGATTCCAGCGACTTGCGGATATCGGCCGGGATGGTCCCCGGGGTCAATTCCGGGACCAGGCACTGGCCGGTGGGACCGATCAGCGCCGCTATCGCGTGGCAAAGCTCGACGCCGGGATTGGCAACCAGGCCGCCCCAGTTGCCCGAATGCAGGAAATTTGCTCGCTCGTGGACCTCGAGATAAAAATCGAGAGCGCCCCGCGAGCCTAAAAACATCGTGGCTTCGTCTTCCGAAATCCGCGGGCCGTCCGACGCGATGAAAAGATCAGCGTCAAAATCGTCCTTCCGGTCGGCGCAGAGCTCGGCAAGCCCGGGAGAACCGCATTCCTCTCCCATTTCAAAAAGGTATTTTACATTGAAACCCAGCGAGCCGACGGTGTCGAGCACGGCAGCCAGCGCGGCAAGATTGACCAGATGCTGTCCCTTGTTGTCGGCCGTGCCTCTGCCATAATACCGACCGTGCCGCTCCTGCAGGACGAAAGGCGACAGACCCGGCGTCCATTGTTGCTCAAGGCCGCTCACGACATCGCCATGTCCGTACATCAGAACCGTCGGCAAGGCCGGATTCTCGATGCGGCTTGCGAGCATGAACGGCAAAGGCGTCTCTGTTCGCCTGTAATACGCTACCTGAAAACCAAGCCGCTCGCATATGGGCTCGATCTCGTCCCTTAGATATCTTTCGACATCGGCAATATGTTCGGGTTCCCTCGAAACGGTCGGGATGGCGACGCAGCGCGCGAGATCCGCGCGAAAGCTGCCGTCTTTCAATCCTGCAAGAGCAGTCGCAATCGCGTCGTCGCGGGTGGATAAGGCGGTTGTATGCATCGGTTCTCAAGCCACGATATCGATTTGGCCCGTTCTTCTCGCATGAAGCGGATCGATGCTCAAGCTGCATACCGGCGGGAAAGCTCCATTCAAGGTTTCGCCTGCCTGCAATGGCCGTCCTCTCGCCGCGAAAAGTGGCGTGGCGCCGCCAACCGGTCCAAATGACCGATTGCCACTGCCGGCTACATCGATATATCTAACGAGATATATCGATTTTCGTCAGAGTCTGGCGATGCGCGCTCACGCGCGGCCAATGGCTCTGAAATCACCCAAACATACGGAGTATCGCTTGACGTTTGAGCTTGTCGTTTCCCAAGGGCGCATTGCCGACCGCACGCGCGGCGCGATACCAGGCGCGGCGAAGACGGCGGAAGCGCTACGCCAACAGACCGGTCTATCTCCAACGGTGGTCGGAACGCCCGCCCCTCCAAAAAGCGACGATTGGTCGACGAGCCTGCCTGAAGCAAGCGGCACACTGACCGAACTGCAGGCGGCGGTTCGCGCAATTCTGGAGCGCGGCAACACGCCGTTGATCGCGGCGAACACCTGTTCCGCAAGTCTCGCAACGCTTCCCGTCGTCGCACGCGCGCATCCTGATATAACGATCCTCTGGATCGATGCCCATGGCGACTTCAACACGCCGACGACGACGGAAAGCGGCTATCTCGGCGGCATGGTTCTCGCGGCGGCCTGCGGGTGCTGGGACAGCGGTTTCGGCGACGGCGTCGACCCGTCGAAGGTCGTGATCGCGGGTGCGAGAGATATCGATCCCGCTGAAGAGGCACTCCTGCGGCACGCCGGCGTTCGCGTCCTGTCCCCGGCGCAAACAAGTCCCGGCTCCATCCTGTCGGCGATCGGCAACGGACCGGTGTGGATCCATGTCGATTGGGACGTTCTCGAGCCGGGCCATGTGCCCGCGGCCTACGCGATCGCCAAAGGGCTTCTTCCGGAAACATTGCGGGCCATCTTCGAACGGATTCCACGGCGACAGATTATTGGAATAGAGCTTGCCGAGTTCGAGGCGTCGGAGGACGAAGCGGAGAATGCGAGAGCGCTCGCCTTTCTCCTTCGGGCCATCTCGCCGTTGATCGCGACGCGGCAAGAGTAAGTTCCGGTTGCCCCCGCTCACCGGGCTTGCTCCGGGACAAAGGGTTATTGCGCCACGTCTCTGAGAAATCCGATGATATTCGATGCAACCCGCAGCGGATCTTCCCAATGTGGGTTATGGCCGAAACCATGCATGACGATCGATCGGGCGGCGGGTAGCGCGGCGGATAGTCTCCGGCGGTGCCCTGCATCGAAGAGTTCGTCCTTGTCTCCCGCAAGGCAGAGTACGGGGACCGCTATCTCCGCCGCCGCTTCGCCCAGATCAAGATCATGAAAGCCGGAAAGCACTTCATGCCAGACGGACGCCGGAATGGTCGCTGCTTCCCGGCCCAGATAGGTCAGGAAATTCCGGTCGACCTGCTGCGGGCTTGCATGCCAGAACGCAAAGAACGGATTCGAGGGCTCTATGGGATCGGACAGGGCAAGGATACGCCTGGAAATATCTCCATCCGCCGGGAAACCGGGTCTCAATGTTCCTGAGACAGTCACAAGCGCCTTCAAGGAACGAGGGCGGCGGGACGCGAGTTCGATTGCCGTCATGGCGCCCAGCGAATGACCGACGACAGCAAGAGGCTCCGTGCCCAATTCCGCAATCAGGGCCTCGACATCGTCGGCGAAGTCGCGCACGGCCAACTCCGTGCGCGCATCCGAGTGACCATGGCCAGCGAGATCGGGCATGATAAGGCGATAGTCTTCGAGATACGGCTCGATCAATGAGAAGCTGCGGCTTGAATCCGAGTAGCCATGCAGCAGGAGCAGCGTTGGGCCTGCTCCCCCATTGTCGATGAAGGCCGACATGCGGCCGTCCGGCAACCGAATTCTCGATTTGCGGTCGTTCCAGCTATCCTGTGCGATATGTTGCATGGGTAGAGGATCACAGACCCAGTTTCGCCTTAACCGCGTCAAAACCCGGCTGTCCGTCGATGGTCGTGACGTCCTTGAGCCAGGCATTCAAGCGGGCGGGTTCCGATGTCAGCGCCTTGGTCGCGGCCTCTTCGGGCGACAATTCGTCATTCATCAGATAACCCATGCCCTTGTTTTCGAAATCAACGTCGAAGGTGAGGTTCTGCAGGAGTTTCGCCACGTTGGGGCATTCTTGCATATAGCCCTTGCGCACCTGTGTCGAAACGGTTGCAGCGCCGAAATCCGGCCCGTAGAATTTATCGCCGCCGGTCAGGTATTTGATATCGAACGCCGTGTTCATCGGATGCGGCGCCCACGCCTGGAACACGATGAAATCCTTGCTCTTCACGGCGCGCTGGACCTGGGCCAGCATGCCCTGCTCGCTGGATTCCACCACGTCCCAACCCTTCAGACCCAAGGCAGGATCGGCTACGGCGTCGAGCATCAACTGATTTGACCCCGGCTCGATTCCATAGAGCTTCTTGCCAAAGCGGTCGCTGAACTTCTGAAGATCCGCGAAATCCTTGACGCCCGCGTCCCAAACGTAAGTGGGCACGGCGAAGGTGTACTTGGCGCCTTTCAGGTTGGTCGCGACGGTCTCGACCGAACCGTCGGCTTTGAAGGGCTTGTAGTAGTTGACCATGGCCGGGTCCCAATAGCCAAGAAAGACGTCGAGATCCTTGTTCTTCATGCTCACGTAAATGATATCGACGCCGAGCACGGAGCTTTGCGCCTGATAGCCGAGCGCATTGAGAAGCGTCGCGGCGATGCCCGTCGTAAAGGCGAGGTCGTTCCAGCCGGGCTCCGCCATTCGCACCGCCTTGCAGCTTGGAGGATCGGCGGCAAAACTCGGCGCGGCAGCGGCGCACAAGGAGAGGGAAAGCATCCCCGTTTTCAGAAGCCTGTTCATTTCATCGCTCCCATTTTTTCACATTGCCTTATTGGTCATTTTATTGTCCCACTGGTCAACAATTGATCTTTGCCGCTGAATTGTCAATGGTGAACCGTCAAAACGGGAATAATCGATGAAACTCACCGCAATCAGCACGGTCCGGCGCCTGGAACTCCGCAAGGCAGCGTTCGAGGTTTTGCAGAAGGAGGGGATGGCGGGTGCGACCTTGGAAAAGGTCGCCATGCACGCCGGCGCCTCGAAAGGCATCGTGCTTCACTATTTCAGAAATAAGCAGGAACTGTTCGAACACGCGATGCGGGAAGCCAACGCGTCATTGAGCGAAGCGGTCAGCGCCAGACTGAAGCGGGCGACGACACCGTATGAACGGCTCGATGCGATTATCCAGGGAAATTTCGAGGAACGTTTTTTTCAACCCTCGGTCTGCCACGCCTGGCTGTCCCTCTGCGCTGAAGTTCCGCGGGAGCCGCAACTGGCGCGGATTCAGAAAGTCATTCACGCTCGCATGCGCTCGAACGTGATGTCCGCCCTTGTCGATATATTGCCTCGTGCCGAATGCGAAGCGGTCGCATTGACGATCACGTCTCTGATCGACGGGCTCTGGCTGCGCGGCGGCCTTCAATCGGGGGGATTATCGCGGGAAACAGCAATAGCACAGGTTCAGGACTACCTGGCCTATCGACTGGGTCCGCCACGAAAATAGCCATACGATCCACCGGCCGTTGCAAAATTGCGGCGAGAGAGCCGGGTTACAGCGAGAACTTTTGCGCCGGCACCCAATCCCGATGTCAGGTATCGACTGCGAGCCATCTCCCGGCTCCCCTCTCTCCAAGGCCACGGCTTCGGCAAACCGGTCTAATGCATCGTCCCGCTTGTGCGGGCAGGAACAGTCAAAACGGCCCGGGAGCGACATTCAATTCGGTCTGCCTGCCGGCCGATGGGTGAAGTGAAAATTGAAAGAGAACGATGTTGACGCTTTTGAAATTGATCGCGCCTCTGCCATGCATTTGCCTTCTCGCCTGCCATCCGGCGCAGGCGCAGGAATATCAGGAAAGCGTTATTCTTTCCGTTTCCTCCAAAACGCTGCAATGGGCCGATGTCTACAAGGCGCTGCCGAACCGGCCGGACGATCCCTATTATCATGTGCGTGTCATCAAGCGGCAAAAAGGCTGGAAGCCCTGGCAGTTCAAGGAATTGGCGTTTCACATGGCGGTGACGCCAAAGGCGTTGGAGGCGAGCCGGATCCATGAAAAAGCGAAGATCTACAGCTACAAGGATGTGGAGATTCGCGGCGCGTATCGTCGCTGGCTCGACGATCCGTCGACGCGCTCCGAAGTTCCCGTTTGCGATACGAATATTCTGAGCTGCGTCAGACAATTGCCGGCGCGATAGAACGAGGAGAAGCCTGTGCGAAATCTGCTTCGAGGCGCGGCACTCTCCGCAATGTTCTGCGGCGCGGCCGCTGCCGCCGATATCGGCGATGTCGTCTTCCGGAATGATCTGGCTGCCTGTGTGACGGTCGAAGCCGCGATGACGCGAATTGAGGCGAACATCGTCTCGACGGACGCCAGGTTTCGATTGCACCGCCCCATCGGCGCATGCGGATGCTTCTCGGCGCTTGCGACCTATACCAGCAGCGTCAACGACCACGGGACCAGGCAGATTGTGAATGAGGGCCTGATAAGCATCAAAAACGGAGGCCGGAAAAGGCTTGTCCTTGCCGCCGAGCCGGCGCTCATTACAGGCAAGAACGTACAAGTGCGCCTGACCTGCGCACGTCCATCGTAGTGACTCGCCCGATTATTTAAACTCGTGATGGAGACGCACTTTCCGCAGCGAAATTGTGCCCTAAGTTAGCTCTGCCGCACCGCCAAATGTGGCAGAGACCCGGCACGGCGGACAACACGAGGACGTAGCGTCGGGTCTCAACCGGGAGAGGGCCGGGAAACCTTTTTGCCTTCCGCATAGCGCGTTTTCGCCTCTGCGCCGACAGCTTCACGAGCGATTTGCCCCGAACCGTGGCTGCGGGCGGTTCCGTATGTCATGGCATCGCGGGGCCGCATGCGCTCTTTGTGAGGCCGGACGACAAGCCGCTGGGTGACGATGCCAGCGGCGTTCGACAGGCCAGTGTCAAGAGGCGTCGTCAGTTGCCAAGGTTGTTCGCCGTAGCCGCGCCCTGTGAGGCGATGCCGAGCGGGGTTCCGATGAGACTGAGGAACTTGCGGATATCGACGGAAGGATGGCGCGAGACATAGATGACGTCGCGGCTCTTGACCGGGAACGTCTGCCCGACGATCAGGCTGTCGGGCCTGGACATGTCAAAGCGATAGACGATCGGATAGCGTCCCTTGGCATCCGCCGCCATCCCCTTGCGCAGCAGTTCCTGGAAGCGGGCCGGGCCAAGCAGGCTCCGGGCGATTTCCGGCTCTTCGTACCGGAACAGGAAGAAGCCCGTGGCATTACTTGCCGCGTCGACCGCGCCATGGCCCAGCGCAACCGCCTCGAGCAGGTTGAGATCGTTGGCGCCGAACTCGATGCGGCCGCTTCCGCGAACGGAACCGAGCAAGGTGAAGGTTCTCGGATCGCGCACCAGGAAAATCTGGTCGCCCGGACGGACATAGATGTCCTCCGAAGGGTGCTCGATGATCGATTTCAGCAGAACCGTTCCGGTCCTGTTGCCGCGAACCAGCGTGACATAGGTTTCGTAAGGCTGCGTCACCGGGCCGCCGGCCTCGGCGATCACCTCGGTTATCTTCTTGCTGGTCAGGTCCAGCGGCACCATGGAAGGACGCCCGACCGCGCCGGAAACGGTGATGGTGCGCGACGGCGCGCCCGTGCTCGTGACGATGACATCCGGCTCGACGGCCTTGGTCGCCAGAGCCGCAAGGATCGCCTGGCGCGCCTGCTCGAGCGTCTTGCCGGCAAAGCGCACCGAGCCGGCATAGGGGATCGCCGCCGTGCCGTTCGGCTGCACGACGATATCCATCGACACCTGCTTCGACTGCGCCGTCGAGAACAGGCCGTCGACACCCGCTTCGAAAATCGTGACCTTCAGCGCATCGCCGACGCCGATCACGACGGGCCCGACGCCGCCGCCCATGCCGAAGCGGCGATTGAGCGTGGAGGAAACATAATCGGAAACGAGACGCGCGCTGCGGCTGTCTATGTCGACAATATCGAAAACCGCGGCATTGCGGCGACCAAGCTCGGCGCTGGACTGTCCCGCATCGCTCTCGATGCTCCCAGCCAACGGTCCCTCGCTCGAGACCGAGTTACATCCCGCCAGAACCACGCAAAACAACACGGCGCCAATACGAATCAATTGCAAAACCTCAAACCTATCAGCTGCCGCGATAGCCAATGGCATGCATCGAATTCATCGACGCTTTGAAACAGGATGAACCCAATCGACAAGCCCGATCAACCGATAGAAACCCAGCCACGATCATCGGATGACTCTCGGTTTTCAAATAGCCGGAACACGGCCAAAGAAGCGTAAGCCAAACAGCATAGAGAGAAGCCCTCGAGGGAACGAGGCCTCCTCCCCTCTCTGACCGGAGGTCAACCGATCAATGAATGAAGCCTGGCGGATTGGTACGTCAGGCTTCTCTTACCCGGCACGGAGCCGGGTAATTCATCATTAGAAGTTGCGTTCGAAGCGCAGGATACCGGAAACCGTATCGTCCTTGGCATAGTCGTAGTGGACGTAGGTCAATTCCGGCTCGATCAGGAGATCCTTGACCGGGTTGAACTTCAGGTTCGTCGTTGCTTCGAAGATCTTCGAGTCGGTGTAGGCGAGCTGAACGTTCCACTTCAGCTTTTCGTTGACCGGTACGCCAACGCCACCCCAGACAGCCCAGTCACCCCAGCCGCACTTGGCTGCATTGACGGTGCCGTTCGGCGCCGTGCAAGCGGAAACGTCCTGGTTGGTGCCTGCGTACTTGTTGAGGTTGTCGCCGTCGGTGTTCCAGCCGCCCATCAAGAAGGCCGAGAATGCGCCGAAGTCGGCATCGACACGAGCCTTGATCGCGCCTTCCGACTTGATCGAGTCGTAACCGCCGACAACCTTGAAGCCCCATGCGCCGGACTTGAAGCCAGCACCGGCAACAACGTCAGGAGCGTAGTGGTTGGCCTTGTCGTCCGTGGCCCAGCTTGCGCCGTAGGCAGCGCCCGAGCCGCTGGAGTTCGAATCTTCGAGCGAGATAACAGCCGAGAAGCCGTTGCCTGCGTCGTATTCGTAGGTCAACTGGTTGAGTTCGTACGGACCGTCATAGATCACGTCGTCGTTGATGACGTCGCCGGCGTAGCCCATGTACAGGTTGTACTGCGAGTCTTTCTTACCGACCGTGAAGCCGCCGAGGCTGATGTAGGACCACAGCAGGTTGGTGGAGGTGGAGTTGCCGTCGTTCCAGTCCCAGCGAACGATGGTTTCGGTCTTCAGCGGACCGTATTCGGTGTCGGTTGCGGTGTTGACGTTCAGCTCGGCGCGGGTATGCCAGAGCGTGCCCTGCTTGCTGGCGCGGTTGTAAGCGTTGTACCATTCACCTTCGGTACGAACCTTGCCGCCGATCTTGAGGCAGGTTTCGGTACCCGGGATGAAGAAGTAGCCAGCACCGTATGCGTCGCAGATGCGAACGTATTCCAGAGGCTCCGGCTCGGCAGCAACGATAGCGTCGGCTGCATGCGCGCCAGATACTGCTGCCAGGGCAGCAGCGGAGCCGAGAAGAAGGCTCTTGATGTTCATAATAACTCCAATCTCTCTTGATTGGGTCTGAGATATCGCGCCGGAAGCCGGCGCGCCCTACCCCATCCCGTTCATGTCCCCTATCAGTAGGTGCGGAATGGTAACTTCCGCCAACTATGTGTTGAACCGACTTCACTGATTTAGCAAGATACCAAGGGTGACGAACTATTGCGAATGCCGCTTGAAAACGGGCGTCGTTGCAAAAATGACACAATCCTAGGGTGAGTGGGGCCGCAAATGTCGATCCCGTGGAGCGATCTTCGCCGGGCATCGCCATACCTTAATAAACCATTAATAAATCTGAAGAAATTCGAAATTCGCAAGAATGCCTGCGATGCCGAGCATCAACGCGGTTGCGGTGCACACAATTCGACGGCAGACATGGACGCACGGCTGGACGATTGCGTTTCGCCGATCCCAGCCCTTGGCCCAGGCAGCAAGCCCCGGTCGGTGGCATCGGCAACCTTGTTCGCCGCCGCCGGCCGCATCGAAATCCGGCGCGAGGCCGGACAACGGTCAATCAGGCTGCGACGGCCAAAACCGTCGCAGCCTGATCTCTTACTTGGGAAGTTGCGCGCCAGCCTGCTTTACTGCGTTCGCAATGGCTTCGCAGAACTGCTTTTCGGAGATGTTCTGCGCCTTCGTAACGGTTGCAAGATCCTGGTTCACCCCCATGGCCGAGATTTTGCCATTTTCGCCTTCCTGCTCGGCCGCATCGCCCTTCGTCTTGTCCGAAGGCACCGGGATGAGGGCGATCATTTTTGTCTGCGTCTCGACGGCGGCCGCATCAATGTGACCTGCGTTCTGGCAATATTTCAGCACGCCAAGCTGATTGCGCGCCGAGTTGTACGCCAGTTCCATCTGATCGCTGGACACCTGCGCATAGCCCGGAACGGCGAAACCGAATGCTGCGATGCCGGTCAGAATGATCTTTCTCATATAAAACTCCTGATTGTTTCGACAAGCAGCGATGTATCCTGGATCGCATCGAAGGCAATAGCTGCGGCTTCAATCTCGGCGACCGTTATCCTTAGACGGCGAGACCTTCATCTCGCCGTCTTCGGCCCTGCCGGCATGGCGCTGCAACCTGCCCGGCGCGTTACAGCTCGCTCAGGATGACATCCGTCTTCTGGAACCGCGTGACGTCGATGAGGCCTATGTCGGAGATGCGCAGTTCCGGGATCACCACGAGCGCCAGCAGCGAATGCTGCATGTAGGCGTTGTTGAGGACACAACCGCATGCGCGCATGCCGTCCACCAGACGGTTCGCCTTTTCCGCCACGATCTCCGCGCGCTCGTCCGACATCAGGCCGGCAACAGGCAGCTCGACAAGGGCAAGCTCCCGACCATCCGCGACGAGCACGATACCGCCGCCCACCTCCTGCAGCCGGTTCGCGGCCTGCGCCATGTCGGCTTTGTTGGTGCCGACGACGATCATGTGGTGACTGTCATGGGCAACCGTGGAGGCCATGGCGCAGTTGGTGTCGTAGCCGAAGCCGGAGACGAACGCATTGACCACACCGCCGGTCGCGCGGTGGCGCTCGACCAGGGCGATCTGGCAGACATCGCCGGCGCGATCCATCTGCACGAGGCCGTCCTCGACCGTCAAACTGCGTTGCAAGGCTTTGGTCGGGGCCTGGTTCTCGACGACGCCGATGACCCTGACATCCACCTTCGAGGCACCGGGAGCGGGAATGTCGAAATCGGCCGCGACCAGCGACTTTCCGAGATTTACCGTGTTCTTGGCGCTCGCCGGATAGTCATAGGCCGGGATGTCGGCGACCAGGGCGCCTTTTTCCGCCAGCAGTCGACCACGGGCGAAAACCATCTCGATCGGCAGGGTTGCGAGGTCGGAAGTCACGATCAGATCGGCCCGGCGTCCGGGTGCGATCGATCCCAGCTCCCGCTCAAGGCCGAAATGCTGGGCGGTGTTGAGCGTCGCCATCTGGATCGCAGTTATCGGCTTCAGTCCCTGCGCGATGGCATGGCGCACGACGCGGTTCATGTGACCGTCATTGACCAAGGTGCCCGAATGGCTGTCATCCGTGCAAAGCACGAAATTGCGTGGATCGATGCCGCGTTCCGTGACGGCCTTGATCTGGGCCGCCACGTCGAACCAGGCGGAGCCGAGGCGCAGCATCGCCCGCATGCCTTGCCGCACCCGGGCAATGGCGTCGTCCATGGTGGTTCCCTCGTGGTCGTCGGCCGGGCCGCCAGCCACATAGGCATGGAAGGCCCGGCCGAGGTCCGGGGAGGCATAGTGACCGCCGACCGTCAGGCGCGCGGCCTGCGTCGCCGCGATTTCCGCGACCATCTTCTGGTCGTTCGCCGCGACGCCGGGGAAGTTCATCATTTCGCCGAGGCCGACGATATTCGGCCAGGCAAGCGCTTCGCGAACGTCCTCCGCGCTCAGCGTCGCGCCGGCGTTCTCCAGCCCGGGAGCGCTCGGAACGCAACTCGGCACCTGCACGAAGACGTTGACAGGCAGGTTCTGCGCTTCGTCGTTCATCAGCTTCACGCCCGCCATGCCCAGCACGTTGGCGATTTCATGCGGATCGACGAACATCGTGGTGGTGCCATGCGGAATGACGGCGCGTGCGAATTCGGTCACGGTGACCAGTCCGCTTTCGACATGCATGTGGCCATCGCAAAGGCCAGGCACGAGATAGCGGCCTCCGGCGTCGACGACCTGCGTCTCTTCGCCGATCATGTAGCCGGCGTCGGGTCCGACATAGGCGAAGCGGCCTGCTGCGACTGCAACATCGGTGTTGGAAACGATCTCGCCCGAATAGACGTTCACCCACCTGCCATTGCGGATGACGAGATCCGCCGGCTTGCGTCCCATCGCGACGTCCACAAGCAGCGGCGCGGTTTCAGACCATGATTGCAGCATTGCCGCCTATCCTTCCCAAAATGTGTGTTGTACGGCCCGGCGGCACCGTCTTGCGCCACCGCCGGACATTGTCATTGAATCTGCATCACGAGCATGGCGGCAAGCGCTGCCACGAACCACATTACCGGCCGCACCTCTCTCGCCTTGCCGAGAACGAGTTTCATCACGACGAAGCCGATGATGGCCAGCGAAAGGCCGAGCGTAATCGAAAACGTCAGTGGAATGAGCACGATCGCGAGGAAGGCTGGAAGGGCATCCTCGATATTCGTCCAATTGATCCGCCCCATGGGCTCCGACATAAAGAGGCCGGTGAGGATGAGGACCGGCGCGGTCGCAATCGCCGGCACGAGCGAAAGAAGTGGCGAGAGAAACAGGAACGGCAGGAACAGAAGGCCGGCGATGAACGCGACAAGGCCGGTGCGGCCGCCCTGGGCGATGCCGGCGCCCGATTCCAGGTAGACCGTCGCGGGGCTCGTGCCAAGCGGCGCCGAGATGAGAGCCGCGACGGCGTCGACATGCATCGACTCCTTGACGTTGCGGGGCATGCCGTTCTCATCCTTGAGATCGGCCGCTTCGGCAAGCCCGAGAAAGGTGGAGAGGGCTTCCACGAAATTCGTGAAGAGGAAAACGAAGATGAACGGTACATAAGCGAACTGCAGAGCGCCGACCAGATCGATCCTGCCGACGAAACTGAAATCGGGGGCGGCAAAAAAACCGCTCCAGTTGACGAGCGTATGGACATCGGGCGCACCCGCTTCGAAAGCGCTGCCGTCGCCCCACCAGCGTCCGATCGGAATCGCGAGTATCGTCGTAATAATCATGCCCGCCATCATGGCGCCGGGTACGCGACGCACCACGAGCGCGACCGCGATGACGAAACCGGCGATAAAGGTGAGCGTAACGGGCGTAAAGCGGGTCAGCGCGACGATCGTGTCCGGATTGGCGACAATGAACTTGGCATTTTCAAAGCCGATCAGCGTGATGAACAGGCCGATGCCGCAGGCTATTCCATACCGCAGATCCTTGGGGATCGCCTCGATGACGGCCGTTCGCAAATTGAGCAGCGCCAGTATGGTAAAGAGCACGCCGGCCCAGAACACGCAGCCGAGCGCGATTTCCAACGGCACTTTGGCGCCGCCGACCATGGTATAGGCGAAGAGGGCATTGATGCCCATGCCGGGTGCGACGAGAATCGGGCTGCGCGCATAGAGACCCATGGCACAGCTGCCGACGAGGCTGACCAGCACCGTAGCCGTCACGCCCGCCGAAAAGGGAATGCCGGCATTCTCCAGGATCGACGGATTGACCACGATGACATAGGACGCCGCCAGAAACGTCGTCAGCGCGGCGATGATTTCCGTGCGGATCGTGGATCCGCTGCGGGTGACGTCAAACAGGCGGTCGATGGTGCCGCCTGGCCGGGGTCGCCCCCGGCCTGCGGGATCTTCCGCGACTTTCGACTGATAGTTCATATTGCTCCTCCCCATTTTGAACATCATCGAGCCGCTTGACGGTTCTCCTATTCAGCCGCCAGCGTTTGTGCCGTGGAGCGCCCGTCCGGGTCCAGCGGCGAAATGATCCGAAGATTGACGCAGTCGACGACCCCGAGATCGGTAATGGCATAATCGGGGATCGCCGTGATCTGTAGAACGAACATGTACATGAACGGCCACGGCAGGTCGCAGCCGAGGCCGCGCGCCGCTTCGTCCAGCCGCATCTCGGCCGCCGCCATCTCCTCCGGATCGATGTCGGAGACGATACCGCCGATCGGCAAGTGCAGGAATTCGACCACCTTGCCCTTGTCGACCACCACCTGGCCGCCGTTGTTGGCGATGAGGTGGTTGATGGCGACCGCCATGTCGTCCGGGTTGGCACCGACGCAGATGATGTTGTTGTCGTCGGGTGCCGTGGAGCTGGCGATGGCGCCGGATTTCAGGCCGAAGCCGGAAACGAAGGCCACGGGCCGGTTCCCGGTCTTGCCGTAGCGCTCGATGACCGACACATATTGCACGTTCTGGCCGGCATCGGCGAGAACCTTGCCATCGACGACGGGCAGGGTCACGTCGCGGCGCGTGCGTACGAAAACCTTCTCGGGCGTCACGGCAATCGCCAGCGCCCTGGCGGAGGCTGCCGCGCCGGCGAACGGTACGGCGATATCGTCGGCCGTGATCGGCGCTACCTTCATGGAGTGCAGCAATCCCGGGCTACGCGCCGGCGCTACGAGCTCCATCACCATCCGTCCGTCGCGGGCGGCAAGCGCCCCGTTCGCCACCACCGCCTCGATGCGGAATTCGCGCAGATCGTTGACGATCAGGATGTCGGCCGTCCGGCCCGGGGAAATCGAACCGACCTTGTGATCGATGCGCAGCGCTTCCGCGCCGTTGATCGTCGCCATCTGAATGGCCGCCATCGGCGAGATGCCCATGGCGATCGCCATTCGGACCATGTTATCCAGATGGCCGCGGGAAAGGATATCGCTGGCGACCACGTCATCCGTGCAGAAGCTGATACGGCGCAGCGCCTTCACGCCCATCTCGGTGACGATGCGCAGATTGTCGGAGAGGAAGTGGGAAATGGAGGATTCGCGCACGACGACATGCATGCCGGCGCGCAGCTTCTCCAGCATCTCTTCCGGCGTGTAGCTTTCATGGTCGGCGCGCACGCCGGATTGCATATAACCGTTCAGCCGCGCACCGCGCGTCATCGGGCAGCAACCAAGCACCGGCAGGCGGCTCGCCTGGCCTATCTCGATCGCCTGAAGGACATCCTCGTCCTCCTCCTGGATGAACTCGCGCACAGTCTCCCAGATGCCGACGCATTCCGGCCAATGGTGCGTGTCACGATGGTCCTTCGGGCTGAAGTAATGGCCGACGGTCGAACGCGGCATGGTGTAGGGCGTCTTGCAAGGCGCGCCCCAGAACACCTTGAGCGGCGTCTGCTTGACCTCGTCGAGAAATTCGCGGGCCGCATCCGGACCGCCGACGACGATGATCTGGTCGAGACCCGATACGATGGACGTCGTTCCGAGCGGCACGACCGCTTTGGCAAAGCTTGTCAGCGACAGTTTCGAGCATTCGACGTGAAGATGGCCGTCAATCATGCCCGGCACGAGATACTTGCCGCTCGCGTCGACGATGTCTGTTTGAGGTCCCGTATATTCGCTGACATCGCCAACCGCGATGATACGGTCGCCGTAAATGGCTATATCGGCCTGATAGATCTCTTCCGAAACGACGTTGACCAGCCGCCCGCCACGAACGACCAACGTTGCCTTGGACTCGCCACCGGATGCGGCGCGAATGAATTCTCGAATATCGGACATCCAAATCTCCCTTGTTCCCATGCAGTATTTCAGTCGCAAACCGTTTGAACAACTGGTCGAAATCGGTCTAATATCGGACGCATTGTCCAATTTATTGAACGAAACGAGGCTGGAAAAATGGATCTTTCGGTGATTGACTGCTTCGTCAAAGTGGCCGATGCGCGATCGATATCGGCCGCCTCGCGCCTGTATCGCCTACCGAAATCAACGCTCAGTCACCGGCTCAGGCAACTCGAGGACGAATTCGGGGTCGAGCTGTTCGTGCGCGAGGGCCACCAGCTGCATCTGACCGATGCGGGTTCGGAGCTCCTGCGCCATGCGCGAAAAATTCAAAGCAGCTGCGACGACGCTGCCACGGCGATGGCCGAGATGCATCAGGAGGTCGCCGGAACGCTTCGCGTCGGCTCGACGGGCGAATTCGGCACGACCATAACTTCGGAGCTGCTCTATGCCTTTCAGAGAACCTATCCCCAGGTCATTCTCGATGTCGTGTTCCTCTCGGCCCGCCAATCGTTCAGCGACGTTTCCGATATGGCGCTGGACGGGATTTTCCACTGGGGAGAACCGTCCGAGGTCGATTATGTCAGCCGACGGCTGGCGACGGCTTCCTATGGTCTCTACGCAAGCCCCGAATACCTGGCGCAGCATGGGCAGCCTGCCCGGACGGACGATCTTGCCGGCCATCGCGGCCTCCTCTTCCGCAACACGACGCGCCTGCAGCCCTGGTATCTCACGCGACAGGGCGGTGAAGAAACGGAGATCCTGCTCTCGGCCAGTCTGATGGCGAACGACTACTGGACCCTGAAATACTTCACCGTCGCCGGGCAGGGAATCGCCTATCTTCCCGGATTCTTCGTCGAGACGGAGTGCCAGAGCAACCTCCTGCTGCCGGTCCTGCCGGAATGGCGCTCCCGCGAGACGACAATCAACCTCATCTACTCCCGGCGACGGCACGTATCGCGACGGTTCAAAGCCTTCATCAGCTTCTGCCTGGAATTCTACCGCCGCCGGGAGCGTGACCAAATCCCACGCTATTTCGTGGAGAAGATCACCCGCGGGTAATTTTCACCGCAAACGAGCGGATCGATCGTAGAAGGCATATGAAATGGCCCCTGAGGTGCCTCCTGACTGCGGACCGCGATCGGGTAAGGGTGGCAGCTTCGGTTCCCTATCTACGGAGAAGGAGGATGCATGACAGGTCTCGCCACCGCTGTTTTGCGGCGATACGTGAAACGAACGACATAGCCTCGGGGCCGGCGAGTTGCAGTTTTTCCAGACCATCACAACCTTTACGCCTCGTTCACCATGCGCACAGCTTGTTTTCCGGAGTAAGTCGACGTTTACCCGAACATAACCACCCGAAAGCAGGATGGTGTTTCACACCTGCTCCGAGGAATTCCGTTGACTAAAGGTGTCACTGCGGACGGCAAACCACCAATCTTATTCTCCACGGTCGAACCGGCTTCGAACACAGCCAGATTTTGCAGGACGCAGGAGGGCTCTCATCGCGAAGCCGACCTGGCCGCGCGCCAGTGTTGGCTGGAGAATATGATCAATCAGATCCCTGACTATATCTATGCGAAGGACTTGGAAGGGCGTTTCCTGTTTGCGAACCAGGCGATCGTCGCCAACAATGGACTGTCGCGTCTTGAGGATTTGGTCGGGCGCACGGATTTCGATTTCCTGCCGAGGGAGGTGGCGCAAGTCGCCACGGACGTGGAGCGTCGCGTAGCCGAGACCGGACAGCCCCATTCCGGGGGCGAAGAGCTGGCGTTTCGCGGCGAAGGCGAACGATGGCTGATGATCACGCGCGTCCCGCTGAGAGACGAATCCGGAACGATCGTAGGCGTTGTCGGGGCCTCGCGCGACGTCACCGCGCAGAAATCGGCGGAGCGCCGGATGCGCGCCCAGTCCCGCCTGCTCGAGATGATCGCACGCGGGATGCCTCTTTCCGATTTTCTCGAAGAACTCGCGCGGATGATCGCCGGATTTGCGGAAGGCGTGCACGCTGCATTCCTGACGGTTGCGCCGGATCAGGGAGAACTGCGCCTGATGGCGGCGCCCACCTTGAACGAGAACTATCGCAGGCGGGCCAATGCGGCATTCATTCGCATCATTCCCGCAGATCTTGCGGTGGCCACTGCGGCGCTCAAGCACGCCTTTGATCAAGCGAATGTCTCCGGAGCCGACCATGAATGCCGCTGCCTGCCAATTTCCGATGCGGATGGCCAGATCGAGGGCATTCTTGCGCTCCATTCGTCCGAGGGCGCGCACTATCAATCCGACTTCTCCGAATTTGCTTCGATAGCCGTGCACATGGCGGAGATAGCGATCAGCCGCCATCGCGCGGAGGCCCGCATAGGGTTTCTCGCCGACCATGACCCTCTGACGGGGATGGCCAACCGTGCCCTGCTGGATCGAAGGCTCACCCTTGCCATGCGGACGGCCGATTCCATCGGGAGTGAAGTGGCGCTCGCATTCCTCGATCTCGACAACTTCAAGCTCGTCAACGACAGCCTCGGCCATTCCGTCGGCGACCAGTTGCTGAAGATCGTCGCCGGAAGGATCGGCGAACTGACAAGCGACCAGGGTTCCCTCGCCAGAATCGGCGGAGACGAGTTCGTGATCATTCTCGAGCACATGGATGCCAGGAGCTGTCTGGATCGATTGTCGGCAATAAGGGAAGCGGTCGCGCGTCCGATCGTACTCGACGATATCGAGCTCAAGGTAACTTGCAGCATCGGCGTTGCCAACTACCCGAGCCATGGCAGGACCGCGGAAGACTTGCTTGCGTTCGCGGACATGGCCATGTACCGGGCAAAGGAGCTGGGTCGCGATGGAATAGCATCGTTCACCTCTGAAATGACCGCCAACGTCCGGAGAAAGCTTTCCCGCACGGACGAGTTGCGCCAGGCGCTTCTTCGCGACGAATTTGTGCTGCACTATCAGCCGCAGGTGGACGTCCAGACAGGCAGGATCGTGGCGGCCGAAGCGTTGATCCGCTGGAACCATCCCAGCGAGGGCCTTGTCTATCCGGGGGATTTCATCGCCCTGGCCGAAGAGACGGGCCTGATCGTGCCGATCGGCGAGTGGGTGCTCAAGACGGCGTGCAGGCGCGCCAGGGCATGGCAGGACAAGGGGCTGGAGCCGATCCGGATCAGCATCAATGTCTCCGCCAGGCAGTTTCAGGAAAAGCACCTGATCGAGACTATGGCGGCGGCTCTGGACGAAAGTGGCCTCGATCCGACACGACTCGAGCTTGAAATCACCGAGAGTCTGATCATGAAGGATCTCGCCGGCTCGATTGCCCGCATGCACGAATTGGAGAAGCTGGGAGTAAAGCTCGCAGTCGACGACTTTGGAACGGGTTATTCGAGCCTGAGTTCGCTCAAGAGATTTCCGTTGTCGCGCCTCAAGATCGACCGCTCATTCATCGCAGACATTCCGCACGACGCCGACGATATGGCCATAACCTCGGCAATTATCTCGCTCGCCCAAAAACTCGGGCTGGAGGTGATTGCCGAAGGGGTCGAAACGGAGGAACAGGCCCGCTTCCTCATCGAAAGCGGCTGCAACGGCATACAAGGCTACCTCTACAGCCGGCCCGTCGAGGAAGAGCACTTCAATCGAATGCTCGAAAACAACGGCCGCCTTCATCCGCTCCCGCCGACAAAGCCTTTGTAACCACCGCCCGGATGAGGGCGGTGTCATGGCGAGGTGTTCTGACCAAAGGGACGTACGGTCCTGTTACGGCTGCACGCCAGCCTTTTGCAGCTCCGGCAGGGCTTCGAAGAGATCTGCGACGAGGCCGTAGTCTGCGATCTGGAAGATCGGGGCATCCTCGTCCTTGTTGATGGCGACGATGACCTTCGAATCCTTCATGCCGGCCAGATGCTGGATGGCGCCGGAGATGCCGCAGGCGATATAGAGCTGCGGTGCCACCACCTTGCCCGTCTGCCCCACCTGCCAGTCGTTCGGCGCATAGCCGGCATCGACGGCGGCGCGCGAGGCGCCGACGGCAGCCCCGAGCTTGTCGGCAACCGGCAGGATGACTTCCTTGAACTTCTCCGCCGAACCCAGCGCACGGCCGCCCGAGATGATGATCTTCGCCGAGGTCAGCTCCGGACGATCCGAAGAGGACAAGGCATCGCCGACGAAGGAGGACAGCGCCGGATCGGAAGCCGCCGACACCGTCTCGATGGCCGCCGAACCGCCTTCGGCGGCCGATGCGAACGAGGCCGTGCGCACGGTGATGACCTTCCTGGCGTCGGTCGACTGCACCGTCTGGATGGCGTTGCCGGCATAGATCGGACGCTTGAAGGTGTCGGCAGAGACCACTTCGATGATTTCCGAGACCTGGGCGACATCGAGCAGGGCGGCCACGCGCGGCAGCACGTTCTTGCCGACCGAGGTGGCCGCGCCGAGGATGGTGTCGTAGGACCCGGCAAGCGACACGATCAGCGCCGCCAGCGGCTCGGCCAGATTGTTGGCAAGGCTCGCATCCTCGGCAACCAGCACCTTGGAAACGCCGGCAAGCTTGGCAGCCTGCTCAGCCGCCGCCTTGGCGCCCGCGCCGGCGACAAGCACATGCACGTCGGAACCGATCTTGGTCGCCGCCGTCAGCGCCTTGGCGGTCTGGTCGGAGAGATGTTCATTGTCGTGATCAGCCAGAAGAAGAATGGCCATGATGTCTAACTCCTCGTTCGGACCGGATTAAAGCACGCCGGCTTCGACTTTAAGCTTCTCGACCAGCTCGGCGACCGAGCCTACCTTGACGCCCGCCTTGCGGCCCGACGGCTCCTCGGTCTTCAGCACCTTCAGCCGCGGCTCCGTCGACACGCCGAAGTTTGCGGGCGACGTCTTGTCGAGCGGCTTCTTCTTGGCCTTCATGATGTTCGGCAGCGAGGCATAGCGCGGCTCGTTCAGGCGCAGGTCCGACGTGACGACGGCCGGAAGCTTGACCTCGATCGTCTGCAGGCCGCCATCCACTTCGCGCGTGACCTTGGCCGAACCGTCGCCGATCTCGATCTTCGAGGCGAAGGTGGCCTGGGCCGTGCCGAGCAAGGCCGCAAGCATCTGGCCGGTCTGGTTGGAATCGTCGTCGATCGCCTGCTTGCCGACGATGATGAGGCCCGGCTGTTCGGCCTCGGTGACGCCCTTC
This sequence comes from Rhizobium sp. SYY.PMSO, assembly GCF_046840415.1. Classification (NCBI taxonomy): domain Bacteria; kingdom Pseudomonadati; phylum Pseudomonadota; class Alphaproteobacteria; order Hyphomicrobiales; family Rhizobiaceae; genus Rhizobium; species Rhizobium sp. SYY.PMSO. The sequence goes on along the minus strand of NZ_CP177351.1, from coordinate 433,738 downwards.
AAAATCTTGGCGACGGCCAGCGGCTCGACTTGATCGTCGGTCTCGACCAGGATGGCGCGATCGGCCCCCATGGCCAGCGCCGTCCTCAGCGTCTCCTCGGCCTTGGCGGGTCCGATCGACACGACGATCACTTCCTCCGCCTTGCCGGCTTCCTTCAGACGCAGCGCCTCTTCCACCGAAATCTCGTCGAACGGGTTCATCGACATCTTCACGTTCGACAGCTCGACGCCAGATCCATCCGGCTTGACCCGGATCTTCACGTTGTAGTCAACCACCCGCTTGACGGGAACCAGTATCTTCATGGCCAAATCCTTCTGTTTCAACGAGTGGGCACGGGCGGATCGCTGCGATAGTCATAGAAGCCGCGGCCGGTCTTGCGGCCGAGCCAGCCGGCTTCGACATATTTCACGAGCAGGGGACAAGGCCGATACTTCGGATCGCAGAAACCTTCGTTCAGGACCTGCATGATCGACAAGCATGTATCGAGGCCTATGAAATCGGCAAGTTCCAGCGGTCCCATCGGCTGATTGGCGCCGAGCTTCATGCTGTTGTCTATATCGATGACGGAACCCACGCCTTCATGCAGGACGAATATGGCCTCGTTGATCATCGGCATGAGGATGCGGTTCACGATGAAGGCCGGGAAATCTGACGCGACGACCGGCGTCTTGCCGAGACGCTCGACAACTTCCTGGACGGCGACGAACGTCTCCTCGTCGGTGGCGATGCCGCGGATCAACTCCACCAGCTGCATGACGGGAACCGGATTCATGAAGTGCAGCCCCATGAACCGCTCCGGATGCGGCGTTCTGCCGGCAAGCCGCGTGATCGAGATCGACGATGTATTGGAGGTCAGTATGCTGCCCGGCTTCAGGTGCGGAACAAGGTCGTCGAATATCTTCTGCTTGACGCTCTCCTTCTCCGTCGCGGCTTCGATGACGAGATCGCAGCGTCCGATGTCGCTCAGCGCAAGGCTCGTCTCGATGCGACGCTCGGCGGCTTGGCGATCCGTCTCCGAAAGCTTTCCGCGCGCCGCCATTTTTGCAAGGCTCGCCGAAATTCTGGAAAGCGCCGTTTCGAGCGCATTGGCGGCGACGTCCGTCAGCGTGACGTCATAGCCGGCAACGGCAAGGACCTGGGCGATCCCGCTTCCCATCTGGCCTGCGCCGATAACGCCGATCGTTCGAATTGTCATGTCCTGTCGTCTCCCGTGGTGAAATTCCGTGCGCCGTTGCCGAGAGCCGGGCCTGCTTTATCCAGCGCCAGCGGACTTCTGGAAAAGCGGATCGGCGTGCGAAGCCCCGGCAGGCTCTCCGGTTCGATCTTCATCGCGCGCGCGATATCACCTGCGGATCGGCAATGGCCTCTTCGACGGTGGCGCTCTACGAAGGGCGGACCCCATGAACGGGTATCGTCGCCCTTCGTGCTTTCCACCTCGGCCACCTTCAGCCCGGCAAGCGGCGCGCGTTCGCCGCCTGCCATCAGAAAAAGGCCTGCAATCCGGTCTGTGCCCGACCGAGGATCAACGCATGGATGTCATGCGTGCCTTCATAGGTGTTGACCGTTTCCAGGTTCTGCGCGTGACGCATGACATGGTATTCAATCTGGATGCCGTTGCCGCCATGCATGTCCCGCGCCTGGCGCGCGATGTCGAGCGCCTTGCCGCAGTTATTGCGCTTGACGATCGAGATCATCTCCGACGCGAACCTATGTTCGTCCATCAGGCGGCCGACGCGGAGCGACGCTTGCAGACCGAGAGCGATCTCCGTCAGCATGTCCGACAGCTTCTTCTGGTAGAGTTGTGTGCCGGCAAGCGGCTTGCCGAACTGAAGGCGATCAAGACCATACTGACGGGCACGAAACCAGCAATCCTCCGCAGCGCCGAGAACGCCCCAGGAGATGCCGTAACGGGCGCGGTTAAGGCAGCCAAAGGGACCGGCAAGCCCGGATACGCCGGGCAACAGGGCATCCTCGCCGACCTCGACCCCATCCAGCACGATCTCGCCTGTGATTGACGCGCGCAGCGATAGCTTGCCGCCGATCTTCGGCGCGGAAAGTCCCTTCATGCCCTTTTCGAGAATAAAGCCGCGAATCTTGCCGTCGTGCGCCTCCGACTTCGCCCAGACGACGAAAACATCCGCAATCGGCGCGTTCGAAATCCACATTTTGGATCCGCGCAGCCGATAGCCGCCGTCGATCTTTTCGGCGCGTGTTTTCATGCCGCCCGGATCGGAACCGGCATCCGGCTCCGTCAAGCCGAAGCAGCCGATCAGTTCGCCGGAAACGAGGCCGGGCAGATATTTGTCCTTCTGCTCTTCCGAACCGTAGGCGTGGATCGGATAGATGACCAGCGAGGATTGGACGCTCATCATCGAGCGGTAGCCGGAATCGATGCGCTCGACCTCGCGGGCGACCAGGCCGTAGGCGGTGTAATTGGCGCCGGCGGCGCCGTATTTCTCCGGCAGCGTCACGCCCAGCAGGCCGGCCCTGCCCATCAGGCGAAAGAGCTCGGGATCGGTCTGTTCCTCCAGATAGGCGGCCTCCACGCGGGGAAGCAGTTCCTCGCCGGCAAAGGCGGCAGCCGCATCGCGGATCATGCGCTCTTCGTCCGACAGCTGATCGTCGAGGAGGAAAGGATCATTCCAGGCAAAGGCGCTTGTGTCGCGCCTATGGCCATTCGAAGAAGCGATCTCGGCAGACAAGAAAACCTCCGTTGCGAGTGTAATATGCAAAAATACCGAACGTGTTGCTGCCTATTCACATAATGCTTGCCAGGGGCCTGAGATAACGCTATCTGCCCCTGACATCATGTATAAAATGCATAGGTTTCGATGCGCCCTCGTCGCTTCCTGCCCTCCGTCAGCCTGCTTTTCGCCTTCGAGGCCGTGTTGAAAACCGGCTCGACCGCCGCAGCGGCCCGCGAACTGAACCTGACGCAGAGCACCGTCAGCCGGCTCCTTCAAAATCTGGAGCAGCAGCTCGGCCGGCCGCTCTTCGAGCGCTACCGGCAAAAGCTCATTCCAACGCAGGCAGCTCTCGCCTACGGCAAGGATATCACGCGGGCGCTGGATCTCATTCAGCGGGCCAGCATGGAATTCACCACCAATCCCGGCGGCGGCACCCTTTCCCTTGCCATCCTGCCGGCCTTCGGCACGCGCTGGCTCGCTCCGCGGCTCGGAACGTTCCTGACCGCCCATCCGGGCATCACGGTCAACCTGGCAACCCGTCTCAAGCGCTTCAACTTCACAGCCGAAAGCTTCGATGCGGCGATCCATTTCGGCGCCGACGACTGGCGCGACGCCGGCCATATGAAACTCTTCGACGAACGGCTGACCGCCTGCATCGCACCGGAGGTTCTGGCAAGCCACCCCATTCGGCAGATCGAAGATGTTTCGGAGTTTCCGCTTCTTCAGCTTGAGACGCGTCCAAGCGCCTGGAAGATATGGTTTGAGGCACAAGGTGCGAGCGCACCCGCCGCGAAGGGGATGCTGTTCGACCAGTTCGCCACGATGACGCAGGCGGCCATCTCCGGATTGGGCATCGCTCTGCTGCCCGATTATCTCGCCGACGTCGAAGTGAGCGCCGGCCGTCTCATGCCCGTTTTGAAGCGCTCCGTCGCGGGCTCGGGCGCCTATTGGCTGGTGTGGCCGGCATCGCGCGCCGACTACCCTCCCCTCGAAGCCTTCCGCAGCTGGCTGAAGCGCGAGATGGTCGGGGAATAATCGCTTTCAGAGCGGGCCGCCAGAGCATGCCGGCAGCGGTCACGGATGGTTCATGCCCGGGTGGCGCCGGGAGCTCACGATGCGATGTGTCTCATTCTCGTCATCCAGTATTTCAGGTCTTCATCGCCCAGGCTGGCGACAATACGGGCGAATGTTCCCGCCGTCTCGTCCTGCCCGAGTTTGAAGCGCGCCGAAACCGACAAGATGCGGGCGATTGCCCTCGATCACCGAAAGATCGGAATGGCAAAGGCCCGCTGCCGCCATTTTCACCAGCACCTCGCCCGGACCCGGGCCTTCCAGGTCCAGGATTTGCACATCAAGCGGCCTGCTTTTGCCATAGGGACGGGCAAGCCCCATTTCGTCGAGAACGGCTGCCTTGATCTTCATGGGATATCCTTTGCGGTCGAATCGAGCGAGCTGCAACCGCTCAGCCAAGGATATTGCGCGCGACGCGCATGAAAATAGTCGCGCCGACTCCGATCAATACATCCGGAAAGTCATAATCGGGGCTATGAAGGGCCGGGCATTCGGTTCCAGCTCCGAGAAAGAGCATCGCGGTAGGACCTGTCGAGCGAAAACGGCCGAAATCCTCGGAAGCAAGCATCGGCAGCGTGCCGGGACCGTGGGGTATGCCTTCGTCTTCCACGGCTCGCCTCAAATGGTCGGTAGCCTCGGGGCTATTTTCGCAATGCGGGAAAATATCATGATAGTCGATCTGCACCGCGAGACCTTCCTCCGCTGCGATTTCCCGCGCGAGCGTTTCGACGGACGAAGACAGAGCCTCCATCCGCGCATCGATCAGCGTTCGCAGCGTTGCCCAGACTTCCGCCGATCCGGGCGCTACTCCGAATGTGGGTTCGCCAAGCGTGGCGTGCGTCACGGTGATCATCGCGAAGTCGCGGTTCAGGCCCTTCTCGTTCCTGATCCCAGCCTCCGACATCCGCGCGAGCCCAGGCATCAATCGCGTCATGGCCAGCATCGGAGATTTGCCGGAACCCGGTGTCGATGCATGGGCGGTTCTGCCGGTCAATCGGATACGGATTCCGCGCGATGCGCAATTGACGGGTCCATCCGTCAATGCCGCAAAACCCAGCGCATGGCCGGGCGAATTATGCAGGGAGAAAGACATGCTCGGCCGGACCTCGGCAAAAAGAGGATCTTCGAGAACGGCCAGGGCGCCGGCGCCCGTCTCCTCCGCCGGCTGAAACAGCAATATGACCTTGCCCCTGGCCGGTTGCTTGCGCGCAAGACCCCGCGCCAGCGCCGCAAGGATCGCCATGTGGCCGTCGTGTCCGCACATGTGCCCCTTGCCGGGAACGCGCGAGGCGTAAGGCGGCGAACCTGTTTCCGCTATGGGCAGTGCATCGAGCTCGCATCGGAAAAGGATCGTCGGCCCCGGTTCGTTTCCGGCAAAAACCGCCGCCACGCCGGTCTTGCCGAGCGCGGTCACCACCCGATCCGGGTTCAGGGATGCGAGAAATGACACGACACGCTGCGCGGTCTCATGTTCCTCCCCCGAAATTTCCGGATGACGGTGAAGTTCGTGGCGGAACTGGATGAGTTCCGCCATGTCCTGTTCGGTCAGGAACGAAACGCTCGTATCAAGCATCAAGACCAGTCTCCCTATCTAGCCTGCCGGGCACCATGGATCATGGTTGCCGCCCGTTCAGTATATGGTCAACGAAATTCGCGCCATGGGCAATCGCATCCAGCGCAAAGCGCGACATGGACATTGCGATCCATCACCGGGCCGGGTCCGCCGTACGATCCGCTTCATGCCGGCGCCGATATTGGCTCCGCTCGGCCATTCGCCGGTATCGTCCACCTCGTCGATCGCGTCGCGCTGCAAATTCGGGGCTGATTCCCGCAGGACCGCCCATGGCAGGCGCGGCCCGGAGGCGGCGGACGGTGTGGAAATTGTTCGTTCTTGCAGCTGGCTTTGAGGCAACCGCCCGCACGCTATCGACGCATTCCCTTGACGATGAAAATCTTGCATACAACATTCGGAACGCAATAGATTATGATACCACATGCCGCATCAGGGCTGGACAGACGTGGACGGAAAAGGTACGTCCAGAGCTAAATCATTATTTTCTAAAGGCTAGGGGATCGATATGGCGGCAGGCTCCGACCCAGTTTCGAGCACATCGGGCGCATTTGTCAGCGAGTCCGGCCCGATCGCCCGCGTGTCCCTTCACGACGCGATCGTCAATCGCCTGCGCGACATGATCATCGAGGGTGAGCTGCAGCCGGGTTCGCGCATTCATGAGACCCAGATGGGCCAGCGGCTCGGCGTCTCCCGCACGCCGTTGCGCGAGGCGATAAAATTCCTGGCAAGCGAGGGGCTCGTGGAGCTCGTGCCGACCCGAGGAGCCATTGTGCGCCAGTTCAACGCCAAGGACATCAAGGACATGTTGCTTGTGCTCAGAACCCTTGAGAGCCTTGCGGGACGCATCGCCTGCGAGCGTGCGACCGACGAGCAGATCGCGCATATCCGATCCCTGCATGACCAGATGCTTGCCTATTATCGCGAGCGCAAGCGCATGGAATATTACAAGCTGAACCAGAACATCCACTCGGCCATCGTGGCGCTTTCCGACAACGAGCCGCTGGCCTATACCCACGGCATGCTGCAGGGACGCCTGAAGCGGGTGCGCTTCGTCGGGCATCAGGGCGAAGAGAACTGGGCCAAGGCGGTCCGCGAGCATGAAGAGATGATCGAAGCTTTCGAAGCGCGGGATGCCGATCGCCTGTCGAAGATCATCGAACGGCATCTGGCGGCCGCCTGGGAACGGGTCGAGGCGTTCGTGTGAAGGCAATACGCCCGCGGAAGCGGGTCGTGGCCGCTTAAGCCCAGCTCGTGCATTGCCGGCATTTGCTTGGGGAATATTTTCGATCGAAGCGGAAACCAGCGGCGAGCGGTTCATCGTATAGAGATGAAACTCGTGGATGCCGCGGCGCATCAGATCCCGGATCTGCTCGGCGGCGACATCGGCTGCAACCTTGGCCCGCTCCTCGGTATTGTCGTCCAGTCCCTCGAAACGCGCATCGAGCCAGCCGGCCGCCAGGAACTCGTCGATCATCCGGTGCGTGTCCTCGCGCGTCGCGCCGACACAGGTCAGATGCGACGCGGTCGTGAACGGCGTCTCATGGATCACCCGCCGCACGGCCGACAGCGTCGGCGCCTTGGTCGAGCCGCCTGCCCCATAGGTCACGGAGACGAACTCGGGCTCCCAGCCGCTCAGATCCGCAACCGTGTTCCACAATTGCTGCTCGGCCTCTTCCGACTTCGGCGGAAAGAACTCGAAGGAGATGCGCAGATCGCCGTTACGGCTTTCGGATCTCGAAGTCATGTCAAATTCCTCCATCACGAACAAGGAGAGGCTGGCAGCATTGACGGGATCGACTTGGGAGCCGGTCGGCAGCGTCGCTCGCAGAAGCCGCAACTTCCAAAGCGGATTGCCGGTTAACAAGATGGATGGTCCGGCGATTGGCCGGACCATCAGATCGCTTTACTGAGCGGCCTTGCGCAACTCGGCTGCAGCCTGCACCATATTGACGAGTGCCGGCCGGACCTCGTCCCACTTGCGGGTCTTCAGTCCGCAATCGGGATTGACCCAGAGCTGCCGGTCCTGCAGCCGCTGGCGTGCCAGCGACAAGAGCTCGGTCATCTCGCCGACTTCGGGGACACGCGGCGAATGGATGTCGTAGACACCTGGGCCGATTTCGTTCGGATACTTGAAGTTCCTGAAGGCATCGAGCAGTTCCATCTTCGACCGGGAAGTCTCGATGGAAATAACGTCGGCATCCATCGCAGCGATGGCGTCGATGATCTGATTGAACTCGGAGTAGCACATATGCGTGTGAATCTGGGTCTTATCGTCGACGCCGCTCGAGCAAATGCGGAAGCTTTCAACCGCCCAATCGAGATAGGTTTTCCAATCCTTGTGGCGAAGCGGAAGGCCTTCGCGAAGGGCCGCTTCATCGATCTGGATCATCTTGGCGCCCGCGGCTTCGAGATCGTTGACCTCGTCGCGGATGGCCAGCGCGATCTGCCGGCACGTCTCGCTGCGCGGAATATCGTCACGCACGAACGACCAGTTGAGAATCGTGACGGGACCGGTGAGCATGCCTTTGACGGGCTTGTCCGTGAGCGACTGCGAATACTGCCACCAGCGGACCGTCATCGGGTTCGGCCTGGAAACGTCGCCGAAGATGATCGGCGGACGGACATAGCGAGAGCCATAGCTCTGCACCCAGGCATGCTGGGTGAAGGCGAAGCCCGAGAGCTGCTCGCCGAAATACTGCACCATGTCGTTGCGCTCGAACTCGCCATGAACCAGCACGTCGAGGCCGATTTCCTCCTGCCAGCGAATGGTTGCCTCCGTTTCCTTGCGCAGGAAAGCTTCGTAGTCGACATAGCTCAGCGTACCCTTGGCATGCGCCGAACGGACCTTGCGAACCTCCGGCGTCTGAGGGAAGGAGCCGATCGTCGTCGTCGGGAAGAGCGGTAGCCTGATCGCTTCCGCCTGTGCTGCGCGCCGCACCGCAAACGCGCTTTTGCGCTGCCTCATGCCCGCATCGATGCCGGCGATGCGACCCCGCACCAGCGGATCGGTAACTTTCGGGGAAGAGGCGCGTGCGGCGATGGCTCTGGAGGCCGCGTCGACTTCGGCAGCGACGGCAGCCTTGCCCTCGGAAAGACCGCGACCCAGAATGGAGAGCTCCGAGAGCTTCTGCGTCGCGAATGCCAGCCAGCTCTTCAACTCGGCATCGAGCGCCGTCTCAAGCTCGAGATCGATCGGCACATGGAGCAGCGAGCACGAGGTCGCCACTTCCACTCCGCCGCCGCCGCGGGCAGCCACGACCGGCTGAAGGCGGTTGAGGATCGAGGCAAGGTCGGCCCGCCAGATGTTGCGTCCGTCGATAACGCCGAGCGACAGGACCTGATCCTTGCGAACGGCCTTCAAGACATCGTCGAGCTGCTCCGGAGCCCGCAGCAGATCGACATGCAGACCGGCGACCGGCAGGGCGGCAACGGCGGCAAGATTATCTGCCAGGCCGCCGAAATAGGTCGCCAGCATGATCTTCAGTTCCGGCACGGCCTGCGTCAGGGTCTTGTAGGTGACGGAAAGCGCGTGACGCTCGCCCTCGGTCAGGTCGAGGACGGAGATCGGCTCATCGATCTGCACCCAGTCGGCACCCGCAGCGGCGAGACGGCGCAGCAGCTCTTCATAGACCGGCAGCAGTTTCGGCAGCAGATCCAGCGGCTTGAAGATTGCCGAGCGCGCCTTGGCGAGCTTCAGGAAGGTAACAGGCCCCAGCACGACCGGGCGGGTGTGAATGCCCAGCGCCCTGGCTTCCAGGAAATGGTCGAGGGGCTTCTGCGAGGTCAGCGTGAATTCCTGCTCCTCGGAAACTTCGGGCACCATGTAGTGGTAGTTCGTGTCGAACCACTTGGTCATTTCGAGCGCCGGCACGCCGTGACCATGATGCGTATGGCCGCAATCGGCATGACCGTCGCCCTGGCTGCCGCGCGCCATGGCGAAGTAGGTTGACAGCAGGACGTCGCCGCCCGTCCAGCCGTAGACGGACGGGATGGCACCTACCATCACGGCCGTATCGAGCACATGGTCGTAGAAGGAGAAATCGTTGGAAGGGATGCGCGTGATCCCGCAGTCGCGCTGGAGAGACCAGTTTTCAGCCCGAAGCTTCCTGGCCGTCTCAAGTAATTCGGATTCTGCGATCTTGCCGGACCAGAAGCCTTCAAGCGCGAATTTCAGCTCGCGATGCCGGCCGATTCTCGGAAAGCCGAGCGATGCTACTGCAATGTTGTTCTGTGACACTGTCATACCCCATTGGTTTGAGGGGGCATGGGTAAAGCGGACGCGTGCAAATACGGTCCTTTCGGAACCGTCGCAGCAACCACCGGGACACCCCGCCCGTGGACGTTATCTTGTCCTGGCAGGTCTCCTGGCTCACGGGTTATCGCCTTTGTCCGTCTTCCCAAGGCTGGTCGCCTCAGTGACGTCGTGGACAGCGGCTCGCCGTTTACAGTTGCGGGGGCAGCCCCGGAATAACCGATTTCTCGGCTCACCGGATTCCCTCTTAGCTCCAAGGCAGACAAGCTGCCCCAGAGAACCATGACACGCGGATTCTTACCAACGGAGCGCCAAAGTCAAGTGGCATAAATAAATCTTTATATATTTATGTCAGGAATATTTTCTTATCCATCATCGATATCGCGATGGAGATTGGCTTTTCAAGCACGGTACATTTACCCGGGTCCTTCAGGAGCATCTACGGCAAGACCCCGACGCAGGTTCGCATCTCCGCCTCGCCGTCCCAGTTCATGCATGGATAATTCGGCTTGCTCATGAACTTGTAAGAAGTCAGTGTCATTTCGGTCTTCCGGGACATGATTGTCGTTATTGGCCGCGATTCAGGCTGCAGCCGTTCGGCAAAATCGAAAGGAATAATGTGGCAAACGAGCTTAATCGCAATCAGGCGGCCTTCGCGACCCGCGCCGTCCATGTCGGGCAGGAACCCGATCCCTTGACCGGCGCCGTCATTCCCCCCGTCTATCATGCAACGACCTTCGTTCAGGACGGCATCGGCCGCAGCAAAGGGTTCGACTATTCCCGCAGCGGCAACCCGACACGCAACATGCTGGAGCTTTGCCTCGCAGATCTCGAAGGTGCGGAGACCGCTCACGTCTTCCCGAGCGGCCTCTCGGCCGCGGCGACATTGCTTGAGGCTTTGCCGGCCGGCTCCTCGATCCTGGCGCATCACGACCTCTACGGCGGCGTCTACCGGCTGCTGGCAGACGTCAGGCCGGTGACGGCGGGCCACAGGATAAATTTCGTCGATTTCTCGGACATCGACGCCCTGAAGCAGGCAGTCGCGGCGCATCGGCCGAGCCTGCTCTGGTTCGAAACGCCGTCCAACCCGACGCTGCGTATCGTGGACCTGTCCGCCGTTGCCCGGATCGGCAACGAGGTGAATGCAATCACCGTCTGCGACAGCACGTTTTCCTCGCCCGCGGGCCAGCGTCCGATCGAGCACGGTATCCATGTCGTCGTGCACTCGGCAACGAAGATGCTCAACGGCCACTCCGATCTTCTGGGCGGTGTCGTCGCTGTTTCCGCCACCGCGCCGGCAGGGCTTGCCGAGCGGATAAAGTATCTGCAGAACGCTCTCGGCGCGGTGATGTCGCCGACGGACTGCGCCCTGCTTCACCGCTCACTGAAGACGCTGGAAATCCGCAGCGCGCGGCAATCCGCCTCGGCCCTGTCGCTCGCCACCAGCCTGCAGCGGCGAGCCGATGAATTGCGTCTCGACCGGGTCGTGTATCCCGGTTTGGAAAGCCATCCGCAGCATGCGCTGGCAGCCCGGCAGATGTTCAACTTCGGCTGCGTCATTTCCATCGAGCTCGCGGGCGATATCGTCCGCGTGGAACGCGTGCTGACGGCAACCCGCTATTTCCGCTTCGCCGTCAGCCTCGGAAGCGTCGAGAGCCTCATCCAGCACCCGGCATCGCTGACACATGCAGCCGTTCCGGAAGACCGAAGGTCCGCAACCGGAATCGGCCCGCAGCTCATCCGGCTTTCCATCGGCCTCGAAGACCCGGTCGATCTCGAGCAGGATTTGGTGCAGGCGCTCAAGATCCAATCCTAGGCAAATTTGCGGATGTCGGCCGCCTTCGCCTTTTCCGATTTGGCGTCTTCAAAAAAGCGGTCGACGGCTCCGAAGCGCCTCGATGCCGGCGGCTGAATGGCACCGCCGATCAAAAGAGCGCAATGATTTTCCGTCCGGAATTGCGTGAAAACAAAGAGATAGAGCGATTCCGTGAAATGCGGAACCGCTCATCCAGCCTGAATTCCCCATCTGAACGGGTTGAGGAGCATGGAATTTCAGTTTCAAAATCTTCGAGACGAATCCGCCCGTGGAACAGATGTTGCCTCTGAAATCCGGGAGTTCTGTCTTAAGATCATCAAGGATTTCTATGGCATTGATTATACGAAGGAGTGGCACGCCGATCTCGATTCCCTTTTGCTCGATGGCGACGGCAACTGGTTCTCTCGGGAAAACCGTGGCTCGTTCTATCATGTCCGCGACGGTTCCGGGGCGATCATAGCGACCGGAGGCGTCTACGACCTGAAGCGTAAACCTTCGACAGGCCAAAGGATCGCCAAGCGCTATAGCGATGACGCGGAAATTTGCCAGATCGTTCGGGTCTATCTCGATCCGGATTTTCGAGGAGCAGGCCTGGGCTCTCAAATCGCAACCCGTCTGGAGCGGGATGCCTTGAGCTTGGAATATGACGTCGCTTATCTGCATGCCGATGCCCAAGCGCCAAAGGCACTGAGCTTCTGGAAAAAGTGCGGCTACAGCGACTTCGGCAGTTTTTCCTATCCCTCCAAGACCGGCATGGATACGAGCGTCGACTTTGAAAAGCTCTTGTAGCCGGCAGGTTGCCGAAAGCCGCCGAGCCCCATCTGGGCGTGACGCGCATGTCATCGCCCGTCCGAAACCGCCAGAAACTGGATTATAATAATCCACTATTGCCAGCCCGACCTGCGCATACTATTGCTGTCGCGACGCGGACGAGGCGTCGCTCGGGACCTCTTCATGACAGACCACAACGATGAACTGTTGGCGATCTTTTCTGGTCATGAGACCCAACTGCGCCGCTATCTGCGCTCGAAAACGAAATCCCGCGAAGACGTCGACGATCTGTTTCAGGAAGCCTGGATCAAGCTCGCCAGGAACGGCGCGGCAGCCATTGCGGCTCCTATCCCCTATCTCATGCGCATTGCACGCACCCTTGCGCTCGATCACGGCAGAGCGGAGAGCCGCCGGCTCGGGAAGCGCGAGGTGGCCGATCTGCTGGAGGTTGCCGACCAGCGAGCGGGGCCGGAAAAGACCGCCCAGGATCGCGATCAGCTTCGTTGCCTGATGGAAATCATCAACGAACTTCCGGCGCGCCAAAGGCAGATGTTGACCGCCAGCCGGCTGCAGCAGCGCCCCCATGCCGAAATCGCCAAGGAATTCGACCTTTCGGTCCGTACCGTCGAACTGGAAATCCGCAAGGCTTGCGACTATTGCCGTCGGCGGCTGGACGACAAGAACAGAATTTGAGCGACCGGACCGGCGCGGCCTTTCGACTTTTCAATTTTCAAGCGTTAATAGCATGGGATGTACGCGCATCCATGAATTCATTTTGGCAAGGGATCGGGATTTGGACCAGGATATCGACGCTCTGAAAAAGGAAGCGACGACCTGGATCGTCCGGCTGACATCCGGCGACGCGACGGTTGCGGATGCGAATGCTCTTAAGCGCTGGCGCGCGCAAAGCCCGGCACATGAAAGCGCGTTCCAGGACGCGGCGCAGACCTGGAACAGGCTTGGGCCGGCGCTGAAAACGCAGCTGGCGCGGCCCCGCGCCGCCGTCACGAGACGGCGGTTCCTGGCCGCAGGCAGCCTCGCGGCTGGTTCGGCCGGCGCTGCATTCTGCCTGATGGAGCTTGGCATCATTCCTTCGATGGGCATGCTGCTTGCCGACTACACGACCGCGATCGGCGAACAACGCACCATCCGCATGCCCGACGGGTCGACTGCGGCGCTCGATGGCGGCACGGCATTGTCTGTGCGCTTCTCGCAAACAGAGCGGCAGGCAAGCCTTGTCGCGGGCGCCGCGGTCTTCGACGTCGCGCATGATTCTGCGCGGCCGTTCACCGTCTCGGCGGCAAACGGACGGACGATGGGTTCGGATGCATCCTTTGCCGTCAGCCTCGCAACGGACGAGGTCTCCGTGGAGTGTTTGCGCGGCCATGTCGGTGTCGAATGTCGTGGGCGTGACGACCTGATCCAGGGAGAAGCCGTCAACTATTCGGCAGACGGCCTGAGTGAAAAGACCAAGGCGGACATTGCCACCTCTGCCGCCTGGCGCAACGGACTGCTGGTGTTCAAGAACCGTACGGTCGCGGACGTCGTCTCGGATCTCAACCGGCATCGCCGTGGCAAGATCATTGTCGCCAACAGCTCCTTGCAGGCAAGGCGCATCTCGGGTGTCTTCCACCTCGACCGGCCGGAAGAGGTATTGTCGCATCTTGAGGCCACGCTGCATGCACGGCCCGTCAGCCTGCCCGGCAGCGTTGTCGTGCTCCTTTAAAATTATCTGCAAAAAAATCCGCGAAAAACCTGAATTGAATTTCGGGTTCGCGATTTGTGATCGTTTTCTTCAATGGGTGCCGCGGGAGAGTTTGCGCGGCTGATCGCATTGAGGGCGTTACATGTTGCAGTTTACCTATTGGCTCGGACGGGCGCGACTTTTCAATCGTTTTCACAGCCTTCCGGGCGGCACCGCCCTCGTCGCCGTTCTTGCGTCGGCCACTATCGCCTGCGCGCAGACGACGACAAGCTACTCCATCGCCGCGGGCAGCCTCGACGGCGCACTGACCAGTTTTGGCGCCTCCAGCGGCATCCAGGTCCTCTACAATGCGTCGATCACGAGCGGGCTGCGCACGGCCGGCGTGAGAGGCAAGCTCTCGCCTCAAGCCGCGCTCACAAGGCTGCTGGCCGGTACGGGACTGAGCTTCCGGTTTACCGGCGCGACCAAAGTGACCATCAGTGCAGGTGCCGGCGGGGATGCGGCGGACACCAGCGACGGGGCGACCGCGCTGGCGCCGATCACCGTCCATGGAAGCGGCGACGGCACGGTTGGCTATGTGGCGACGCAGAGCGCTGCTGGAACAAAGACGAATACGCCGATCATCGAGACGCCGCAGGCCATTTCCGTCGTCACGCGCAAGCAGATGGATGCCCAGGGCGCTCAAAGCGTTGCTCAGGCGCTCAGCTACAGTTCCGGCGTCGTCGCCGAGCAGCGTGGCGTCAACATGTCCGGCTTCGAGTATTTGACCGGCCGGGGCTTCCAGATGGAAAAATATCTCGACGGCCTGCGTCTGCCCAACATTGCCTACAACCTGCCATCCTACGAGCCCTACGATCTCGACCGCATCGAGATACTGCACGGCCCCGCGTCGGTGCTCTACGGACAGACCTATCCCGGCGGAATCGTCAATCTCGTCAGCAAGAAGCCGACACAGGATGCTTTCGGCGAGGTGCAGGCGACTGTCGGCAGCCACAACTATGCCGGAACGGCCTTCGATTTCGGCGGCCCCGCGCCATCCACCGATGCATTCCTCTATCGTCTGACCGGCACCTTCCGGAACAGCGACACACAGGTCGACGGCACCAAGGAACGCCGATTTTCCATTGCCCCTGCATTTACCTGGCAACCCGATGCGGACACCACGCTGACGTTGCTGTCCAGCTACCAGGATGATCCGGAGGCAGGCTATTATAATTTCGTGCCGGCGCTCGGCACCGTGCTTGCCAATCCGAACGGCAGGATTTCCTCCTCGCTTAATCCCGGAGAACCCGGATTTGATCGTCACTCGCGCGAGGAATACAATATCGGCTATCAGTTCGAGCACCGGTTCGACGACACATGGACGATACGCTCCAATCTCCGTTACACTCACCTCAAGGACGATCTTCAGAACGTCTTTGCCAACGGGTTTGCGGCCGACGGCCGGACGCTTAACCGCTACTCCTTCTTCAATGACGAAAGTCTCGGCCAGCTTACGACTGACAATCAGGTCGAGGCCGATTTCGATACAGGCGCGCTTTCGCACAAGGCGATCGTCGGCCTCGACTACCAGCGCGTCAATTACCGGGAACTCTACGGTTCGAATTTCTTCACCACTCCGGGCCTGGATGCCTATGACCCGAACTATGGTGCCGATATCGCCAGGCCGGCCGCCACGGGCAGCGACGATGCCGTCATGAACCAGCTCGGCGCCTATGGCCAGGATCAGATCAGTTTCGAGAACTGGCGCTTCATGGTGTCAGGCCGCCAGGACTGGACGAACTCCCGTGATTACGACCGGATCAACGATACGGACACCAGGCAATCCGACCGTGCCTTTACCTGGCGGGCGGGCCTCGTCTACCTCTTCGACAATGGTCTGGCGCCCTATGCCAGCTATGCGACCTCCTTCCAGCCGCAGATCGGCCAGAGCTATTCCGGAGCCGCATTCAAACCGACCAAAGGCGAGCAATACGAAGTCGGCCTGAAATATCAGCCGACTGGCTTCAACAGCTTTGCGACCGTCTCCCTCTTCAACCTGACGCAACAGAACGTCCTGACGGCCGATCCCATCCATGCCAACTTCAGTGTCCAGAGCGGCGAAATCCGCTCGCGCGGAGCCGAACTGGAACTGCATGCGAGCCTCACCGACAATCTCGATCTCGTCGCCGCCTATACCTATCTGGACAATGTCGTGACGAAAGCCAACGAGACGGATTCGGCTTACAACATCGACGTCGGCAAGCATCCGTCCGGAATCCCCAGCAATGCTGCGTCGCTATGGGGGAACTACACCTTCGACAACGGGCCTCTCGCCGGCCTCAGCCTCGGCGGCGGCATACGCTATGTCGGTTGGACCTATGGCACCAACAACAACGTCTGGGGATTGAGCGGCTACGAGAACACGCCGTCCAAGGTGCCGAGCTACACCTTGTTCGACGCGTCGGTGAAGTATGATTTCGGCGCCAGAAATCCGAAGCTGCAGGGACTTCAGCTGGCGGTGACGGGGCGCAATCTCTTCAACCGAAACTATGTCGCCTATTGCCAGAGCGCCGCCGCCTGCCAATACGGCACCGGCCGGACCGTGCTGGCGACCTTGAGTTATCGCTGGTAAGCCGCGTTGCACGGTGTCCCGGAGCAGGAAGGTGCCGAAGCCGGAAAAGAGACCGGGCGCCGTGTCGTGGCAGCCAGCCGGCGCAGCGTGCTGAAGCTTGCCGGCGGCGGGGCACTTGCCTGCCTTTTCAACGGCGCTGGTCTCGCCGCAAGCCAGCGCGTCGTCGCCCTCGACTGGGGCGCGGCGGAAACGATGATCGCCATGGCCAGTCCGCCAACGGGTCTGGCCGAGCGCGACGCCTACAACAAGGTTGTTGCCGATGCACAATGCGCGCGGCTCGAAACAGTCGATGTCGGGCTGCGGCTGGCGCCGAATGCCGAGGCGCTTTACGCGCTCAAGCCAAGCCTGATCGTAATCAACTCGGCCCAGGCCTATATGCGCTCGTCACTCGAGCGCTTTGCCCCGGTGCACACATTTACGATCTACGGGACTGAGGACGAGCCCCTTGCCATGGCCGAACAGGCGACGTCGCTGCTTGGTAAGGCGATGGCCGCGCAGGAGCAGGCGGCCGAGCTGCGCGGAACGACCGCGGCCGCTCTCCAGCAGCTGCGCCGGTCCCTGGCGGGCAAGACACAGCGGCCGGTCTTCGTCGTTCAACTGCAGGACGAACACCATGCGGCGGTCTTCGGCAAGGGTAGTCTTGTCCAGGGAGTTCTGGATCGGATCGGCATCAGCAATGCCTGGACGGGCAAGGCTGATTTCTGGGGACTGTCGGTCGTAGGGCTGGAAGCCTTCGCCGCCGTTCCCGAGGCAATCCTGATTTATTTCGCCCTCCCCCAAGTCGATGTGGCCTCCATCAGATCCGGATTCTTCTGGCAAAACCTGCCGCAAGTCCGCGCCCAGCGAGCCGTGTCACTGCCTTCGCTATGGGCTTATGGCGGCCTGCCCTCGGCCACAAGAATTGCCGCCGCGATCGCCGCGGCCGTCGACAGGTAAACGGATGAGACAGATCCTTGCTCTGAAAGGCCATATTCCAGCCATTGGCCTCATCGTGCTGGCGGCGGCACTGTCGTTATGCGGGCTCGAACGGGAGCTGCCGCTTGCGCTGTGGCAACGCGCGCTCACGCATCCCGACTTCACCGATCCTCGACAGCTCGTTGCCCTTTACAGCCAGTTGCCGCGGGCGCTCACGGCCATTCTTGCCGGCATGGCCCTTGCTCTTGCGGGCGTCGTATTTCAGCAGATCGCACGCAATCCATTGGCCGAGCCAGCAACACTCGGCACCTCGGCGGGCGCTTATCTGGCGCTTACAGTCGGCACGGTCCTGTTTCCGGGCCTTTTCGGCGTGAGCCGTGAATTGACGGCTCTTGCCGGAGGCGCGGCTGCGACCTTGCTGGTCTTTGCCCTTTCCTGGCGGCGAGGCCTTGCTCCGGGGGCGTTGATCCTTGCCGGCCTCATCGTCAGCTTCATCTGCGGATCTGTGAGTTCCGTGCTGCTCCTTTATGCCAATCCCTATGACCTTTCCCTTTATCTGTGGGGAGGCGGCTCGCTCAGCCAGAACGACTGGAGCACGGTCGTGACGCTTCTACCGCGTCTCGCCTGCTGCGCTGCAGCCCTCGGCGTGCTCGCTCGCCCCTTGACGCTGCTCGGGCTTGATGACGCGGCGGCGCGCAGCATCGGCCTGCCTGTAATCTGGACTCGGCTGGCGGGGCTCGTGATCGCGGTCTATCTCTCCGTTTCCGTGGTCTGCACGGTCGGCATCATAGGCTTCATCGGTCTGATCGCCCCCGCGATGGCACGCTTCGCCGGCGCAAGGACATTGCGCCAACAGATCGTTTACGCGCCCATGATCGGCGCCGGTCTGCTGTGGTCGACGGATCAATGCCTTCTGCTCGGTACCGGCGGCGGACGGGAATGGCTCCCGGCCGGAGCCGCGACCGCGCTGATCGGCGCGCCGGTTCTGCTTGCCATGCTTTTGCGCGGCTCGCTTCCGGCCGATCCGCCAGGTCCGGGCATCAACATGACGGCGCGCAGCAGGCGCCCCTGGGCAATCGTCCTCGGCGCCGTGGGCCTGCTGACGATACTGGCAATGATCGCGCTGGACCTGGGGAAAGGCGTCGGCGGCTGGTACTGGGCAAGTCCGGAGCAGCTGGACGGCCTTGTTGCCTGGCGCGGCCCCCGCGCAACCGGCACGGCGGCGGCCGGTGCCATGCTCGCACTTTCAGGCGCCATCCTCCAGCGCATCACAGGTAACGATCTGGCCAGTCCGGAAATCCTCGGTCTTGGCGGCGGGGCGACCTTGGCGCTTGTCATCCTTGCGCTTGTTGCTCCAGCTGCCGGAGCCGGATGGCAGTTTGCCGCGATGTGCGGCGGCGCCGGCGCGGTCACTGCGGCCCTTCTGGCGCTTGGACGCAGCACGAGCTTCAGCTCGGATCGGTTTCTGATCAGCGGCGTCGCCATCGCGGCGCTAACAAACGCCATCGTCGTCGCTGCGCTTGCCACCGGGGCGCCGCCGTTACAGAACCTGAAACTATGGATGGCCGGTTCGACCGGTCAGGTCAGTGCCGGGCAGGCGCTGACGGGCCTCGCTCTGGCGCTTGCCTTCCTCGCCGTCGTGCCGCTGCTGCGGCGTTGGCTAGACCTCCTGCCGCTAGGGCATGCGGCGGCCCGGGCCGCGGGACTTCATGCACAGCGGGCGCTGTTCATGCTGGTTCTCCTCGCTGCGGCACTGGCCGCAGCCGCCACGCTCATCGTCGGGCCGCTCGCTTTCGTCGGCCTGATGGCACCCCGGCTCGCCGCGCATTGGGGCATTCGGCAACCGACGGCGCAGCTCTTCGGCGCGGCAGCCATCGGTGCCGTCATCATGCTCGCCGCCGATTGGCTGGGCCGAACGCTGCTCTTCCCTTACGAAATGCCTGCCGGATTGATGGCTTCCCTGATCGGTGCGCCATTCTTCATCTGGATATTGTGGGCACGAAAGAGCTGACGCTGCGAGGCGGGAAACCTCCACACACAGGGGGTGCGGAATAGCGACAGCGAACGGCAAATCCGGCGCGAACGCGGCGCCTTCCCATGTCGGCTCGAGCGAAACGGATTATGTTTGTTCGAACTCCACGAGCGCACCCTGGAAGTCCTTGGGATGGCCAAAGATCACCGGCTTGCCATGCGCGCCGATTTTGGGTCTGCCGTCTCCCAGAACGCGCGCGCCGATCTCGGTGATCCTGCTCTGTGCGGCGTCGATATCCGCCACCTCGAAGCAGAGGTGGTGAATACCGCCCGCCGGGTTCTTGCTTAGAAAGCTTGCGATCGGAGAGTCGTCGCCCAGCGGATAAAGCAGTTCAATTTTGGTATTGCGCAACTTGATGAAAACGACGGTTACGCCATGTTCCGGCAGATCCTGCGCCTCGGAAACATCTGCTCCGAGCGAACGGTACTGGGCAGCTGCCGTTTCCAGATCAGGAACGGCGATCGCCACATGATTGAGCGAACTTATCATCCAATCCTCACTGGTTGCGGCGCTTGCCTTCGAGAAGGTCGATGACGGCATTTGCCGCATCGAGAACATTGGTGCCCGGCCCAAAGACGGCCGAAACGCCATTCTCCATCAGAAACTCATAGTCCTGGCGTGGTATGACCCCGCCAACGACGACGATCACATCACTGGCGCCCTTCGCTTTCAGCGCTTCGACCAGTTGCGGCGCAAGCGTCTTGTGGCCTGCCGCGAGCGACGACATTCCCACGACCTGAACCCCGTTTTGCACCGCCATCTCCGCCGCTTCGTCAGGCGTCTGGAACAACGGGCCGGCCAGCACGTCAAACCCGATATCCCCGAAGGCAGAGGCGATGATCTTCGCGCCCCGATCGTGACCATCCTGGCCGAGCTTCGCCACCATGATCTTCGGCTTCCTGCTGTGCAAGGATGCATAGTCGGAAAGCCGGCTGGTCAGCGTCCTGTATTCCGGATCGTTCTCATAGGCCGGGCCGTAAATATCGCCGACGACTTCCGGCACGGCGGCATGATCGCCGAAGGACTCGCGCATGGCGTCGGAGATTTCGCCGACGGTTGCCCGCGCGCGCGCCGCCTCGACTGCCGCCTCGAGCAGATTGCCCGCGCCGGTGCGCGCGACCTCGGCCAGCCTGGCTAGCGCCTGCTCCACGGTCTCCGGGTCGCGCTGGCGCCGGGTCTTTTCCAGCCGCGCGATTTGCGACTTGCGCACCGCGGTATTGTCGATCGCCAGAATGTCGATTGGATCTTCGTTTTCCAGACGATACTTGTTGACGCCGACGATGATTTCTTCGCCCCGATCGACCTTCGCCTGGCGCAATGTCGCGGCTTGCTCGATCAGGCGCTTCGGCAGGCCGTCCGCCACCGCCGCGGTCATGCCGCCCATCGCCTCGACCTCTTCGATCAGCGCCCAGGCCTTTTCCGCCAGCTCGTTCGTCAGGGTTTCCACGTAGTAGGAGCCTGCAAGCGGATCGACCACCTTGGTCACGCCCGTCTCGTGCTGAAGAATGAGCTGGGTGTTGCGCGCGATGCGGGCGGAAAACTCCGTCGGAAGGGCGATTGCTTCGTCCAGCGCATTGGTATGCAGCGACTGCGTGCCGCCGAGCACGGCCGACAACGCCTCGTAGGCGGTACGGATGATATTGTTGTAGGGGTCCTGCTCCTGCAGCGACACGCCCGAAGTCTGGCAATGGGTGCGCAGCATCAGCGAGCCGGCCTTCTTCGGCTCGAACTCTTCCATGATGCGGGTCCACAGAAGGCGCGCGGCGCGCAGCTTGGCGGCTTCCATGAAGAAGTTCATGCCGATCGCGAAGAAAAAGGACAGCCGACCGGCGAAATCATCGACATTCAGCCCCTTGGCGAGGGCGGCCCGCACATATTCGCGGCCGTCGGCCAGGGTGAAGGCCAGTTCCTGCACCAGCGTCGCCCCGGCTTCCTGCATATGATAACCGGAAATCGAGATCGAATTGAAGCGCGGCATTTCCTTTGCCGTGTACTCGATGATGTCGGCAATAATGCGCATCGAGGGCGCCGGAGGGTAGATGTAGGTGTTGCGGACCATGAACTCCTTGAGGATGTCGTTCTGGATAGTCCCGGACAGTTCGGCGCGCGAGACGCCCTGCTCCTCGCCGGCAACGATGAAGTTGGCGAGGATCGGGATGACCGCACCGTTCATCGTCATGGAAACGGACATTTCCTTCAGCGGAATGCCATCGAAGAGGATCTTCATGTCCTCGACGCTGTCGATCGCCACGCCCGCCTTGCCGACATCGCCCTCCACGCGCGGATGGTCGCTGTCATAGCCGCGGTGGGTCGCAAGGTCGAATGCGACCGACAGACCCTTCTGGCCGGCCGCGAGATTGCGGCGGTAGAAGGCGTTGGACTCTTCAGCCGTGGAAAAGCCGGCATACTGGCGGATCGTCCACGGGCGGCCGGCATACATGGTGGCGCGCGGCCCGCGCACGAAGGGTTTCATTCCAGGCATCGTATCCAGATGCCCAATACCCTCAAGATCGTGGGCGGTATAAACGGGCTTTACGTCGATGCCCTCGGGCGTGCGCCAGGTGAGGGCCTCGGTTGAGCCTTTCAACTCACGCTCAGCCATCGATCGCCATACTTCGAGCTTGTCATCCATACTGCTGCCCCGTTACTCGAATTCCATGATCAGCTCGTCCACGGCCAGGCTTTGGCCGCTGGTTGCGACCACTCGCTTCACGATCGCCTGCCGCTCGGCCTTGAGAGAATTTTCCATCTTCATGGCTTCGACCGTCGCCAATGTCTGGCCGGCCTCGACCTTATCGCCGACCTTGACCGTCACCACAGTCAGAACGCCGGGCATCGGGCACAGGAGCATCTTCGACGTATCCGGCGGCAGTTTCACCGGCATGTGTCGAGCCAGCTCCGCAACACGCTGGCTGCGCACCCGTGCTGCGATGTCGATGCCGGCCCAGCGCAACCGGATGCAGCTGCCAATAAGGTCGATTTTCACCCCGATCGTTCGGCGGGCGGCGAGATCCGGTGCGTCAATCGTGAAGAGCGCATGGCGCTGCCCGGGCACCCAGGAACCGATCACGCTGAGGTTCGGACCGTTTTCGAACAGAGCGACGGTTTTTCCTTCTTCGGTGCGAAGCGTAACCGCTTCCTCGATGGATCCAAGCTTTACAACCCATTTCGATCCGACAACCCGCCGGTGGTTACCGACTGTGCCGGAGATCGTCGAGGCGCGCTCCTGGACATTTCGATGAACTATGGCGGCAACCGCGGCAAGCAGCCGGACAGCGGCGGCATCCGGCTCGACCCCATGGAAACCGTCGGGGAACTCCTCCGCGATATAGGCGGTCGTCAGCCGTCCTTCCCGGAAACGTTCCTGCTGCATGACGGCGGAAAGGAAGGGCAGGTTATGGCCGATGCCCTCGACCTCGAAATCGTCGAGCGCGCGGGCCATGGCATCGACAGCGGCCAGACGCGCGCCAGCACCCTCGCCGGGCGCCCAGGCGCAGAGCTTGGCGACCATGGGATCGTAATACATCGATATCTCGCCGCCCTCATAGACGCCGGTGTCGTTGCGGACGATGGAGCCATCGGCGGCCTCGCCTTCTTCCGGCGGGCGGTAGCGCGTCAGGCGGCCGATCGAGGGCAGGAAATTGCGATAGGGATCTTCGGCGTAAAGCCGGCTTTCGATCGCCCAGCCGTTAAGCTTCACATCGTCCTGCGCGAAGGATAGTTTTTCGCCGGCGGCGATGCGGATCATCTGCTCGACGAGATCGATACCGGTGATGAGCTCAGTCACGGGATGTTCGACCTGCAGGCGGGTGTTCATTTCGAGAAAATAGAAGTTTTTCTCGCCGTCGACGATGAATTCCACCGTGCCGGCGGAGTGATAACCGACCGCCTTGGCGAGCGCGACGGCCTGCTCGCCCATGGCCTTTCGGGTTTCCGGATCAAGGAAAGGTGAAGGCGCTTCCTCTATGACCTTCTGGTTCCGCCGCTGGATCGAGCATTCACGCTCACCGAGATAGAGCGTCGTGCCATGCTTGTCTCCCAGCACCTGGATTTCGATATGGCGCGGCTGCGTCACGAATTTTTCGATGAAGATGCGATCGTCGCCAAAGGAGGATTTCGCCTCGTTCTTCGACGATTGAAAGCCTTCGCGCGCCTCCTGGTCGTTCCAGGCGATGCGCATGCCCTTGCCGCCGCCGCCGGCCGAGGCCTTGATCATTACGGGATAGCCGATGGAAGAGGCGATCCTCACGGCCTCGTCGGCGTTCTCGATCAGGCCCATATGGCCGGGCACGGTGTTGACGCCGGCTTCAGCCGCGATCTTCTTCGACGTGATCTTGTCGCCCATCGCCTCGATCGCGGCGACCCCGGGGCCGATAAACGCGACGCCTTCCGCCTCAAGTGCGGCCGCAAACGCTGAATTCTCGGAGAGGAAACCGTAACCCGGATGAACCGCGTCAGCGCCGGTCTGACGGATTGCGCCGATAATCTTTTCGAGAACGATGTACGATTGGCTCGAGGGTGCCGGCCCGAGACGAACGGCC
The DNA here is from genome assembly GCF_046840415.1 of Rhizobium sp. SYY.PMSO. Lineage (NCBI taxonomy): Bacteria > Pseudomonadati > Pseudomonadota > Alphaproteobacteria > Hyphomicrobiales > Rhizobiaceae > Rhizobium > Rhizobium sp. SYY.PMSO. Next base: position 409,761 of record NZ_CP177351.1, on the reverse strand, counting down.
TCGTCAGCCATTTTCACATGCAGGGCGTCACGGTCGGCGTCCGAATAAACCGCGACGGTTGCAATTCCCATTTTCTTCGCGGTCTTGATGACCCGGCAGGCGATTTCGCCGCGATTGGCGATGAGGATTTTCTTGATCATGGATTCATTCCTCACAGCGGGATCGTGTCGTGCTTTTTCCAATGCGCCGTCGCCTGTTTGTTGCGCAGGGACGCAAAGGCTCTCGCGATGCGGCGGCGGGACGAGTGCGGCATGATCACTTCATCGATGAAGCCCCGCTCGGCGGCCACGAAGGGGTTGGCGAAACGTTCCTCATACCCTTTCGTGCGCGCGGCGATCTTGTCCGGGTCGCCAAGCTCCGACCGATAGAGGATTTCGGTGGCGCCCTTGGCCCCCATGACCGCGATCTCCGCCGTCGGCCAGGCATAGTTGATGTCGGCGCCGATGTGCTTGGAGGCCATGACGTCGTAGGCGCCCCCATAGGCCTTGCGGGTGATGAGCGTCACCATCGGGACCGTCGCCTGGCTGTAGGCGAAGAGCAGCTTGGCGCCGTGCTTGATGACGCCGCCGTATTCCTGGGCGACACCCGGCAGGAAGCCGGGAACGTCGACCAGGGTCAGAATTGGAATATTGAAGGCGTCGCAGAAGCGAACGAAGCGCGCCGCCTTGCGAGAGCTATCGATGTCAAGGCAGCCCGCCAGTACCATCGGCTGGTTGGCAACGACACCGACCGTTTGCCCCTCGAGCCTGATAAAGCCCGTGACGATGTTCTTTGCAAAAGCTTCCTGAAGCTCGAAGAAATCGCCCTCGTCGGCAATCGCAAGGATCAGCTCCTTCATGTCGTAGGGCTTGGCCGAGCTGTCGGGGATCAGGCTGTCGAGGCGGGAAACAAGCCGAGCCGGATCGTCGTGGAAGGGGCGGACCGGCGGTCTTTCGCGATTGTTGAGCGGCAGAAAATCGAAGAGCAGGCGAACATGCTCCAGCGTTTCGATATCGTTTTCATAGGCCGCATCGGCGACCGAAGATTTCCTTGTGTGGGTTGATGCACCACCGAGTTCCTCTGCGGTGACGATCTCGTTGGTCACCGTCTTCACCACATCCGGACCGGTGACGAACATATACGAGCTGTCCCGCACCATGAAGATAAAGTCGGTCATGGCGGGAGAATAGACCGCGCCGCCGGCGCATGGTCCCATGATGACGGAAATCTGGGGAATAACGCCCGATGCGTCGACATTGCGCTTAAACACGTCGGCATAGCCCGCCAGCGAGGCGACCCCTTCCTGAATGCGCGCGCCGCCGGAATCGTTGAGACCGATCACCGGTGCGCCGACCTTGACCGCCATGTCCATGATCTTGCAGATTTTCTGGGCGTGAGTTTCGGACAAGGAGCCACCCAGCACCGTGAAATCCTGGCTAAAGACATAGACCTGCCGGCCATTGATGGTGCCCCAGCCGGTAACGACGCCATCGCCGGCAATCTTTTGGTCGGCCATTCCGAAATCGGTGCAGCGATGGGTGACGTACATGTCGAACTCTTCGAACGAGCCTTCATCCAGAAGGACTTCGATCCGTTCGCGCGCAGTCAGTTTTCCCTTGGCGTGCTGAGCATCGATACGCCGCTGCCCTCCGCCGAGCCGTGCCTCGCTCCGCCGCTTTTCAACTTCCGCCAATATCGCCCGCATAGCTCTTCTCCTGCTTTCGCCATATCTGGCTAGCTGCATTCATTCGAGAAGAAAACACTTGAGAATGCGCTTAGGTGAAACTATCAAAATTGAGAAAGTGAAATTGGGGATTTGTGAAAATGGCGACAGGCAAGCTGTTCATCGGCCGCAAGGTGCGCGAACTCAGATTGAGCACAAACGCCACACAAGTTCAGTTCGCCGAACGGCTCGGCATATCCACGAGTTACCTCAACCACATTGAGAGCAATCAGCGCCCGGTCTCCGCCACCGTTCTCATTGCTCTCATGGACAAGTTCAAGATGGACTTCTCCGAGCTTGCGAGCGGGGAAACCGACAGGCTGCTCTCGGCACTGTCGGAAACCCTTGATGACCCGATATTCGAGGGATATTCGCCGAGTCTGCAGGAGCTGAAGCTCATAACTCACAATGCGCCGGGGTTTGCCCATGCCCTGATCGCCTGTCACCAGGCCTATCGAACCAATAGCGAGCAATTGGTAAGCCTCGACCGGGAGGTGGGCCGCGGGCTGAACGAAGTCACGCCATACGAGGAGGTGCGCGACTTCTTCCATTTCGTCGACAATTATATTCACGATATCGATGTCGCCGCGGAGGCCTTGGCCAAGAGTTTGAACTTGTTGGCCGATCCGCGCTCGAAGCTCATGCATTGGCTTGAAAACGAATATAAAATGAACATCGGCTTCGGCCCCGCCGATGCGCCTTTACGTGACCTAGACCATGAGCACCGCAGGATTACGCTCAACGGTTTCGCCGCACCGCAGACCCAGACGTTTCAGCTGGCTGTCGCGCTGGCACAGCTGGCGGTTCAGGACTCGATCACGACCATCATCGAAAGCGCGAGCTTCCGCACGCAGGAAGCCAGAGACATCTGTCGCGTCGGGCTGCACAATTACTTCGCCGGCGCCCTGTTGATGCCTTACGGCGATTTCCTTGAATCCGCCCGGCTGTTACGCCACGATATCGAGCTGCTCGCATTGAAGTTCGGCACGTCTCTGGAGCAGGTCTGCCACCGGCTCTCCACGCTCCAACGTCCTAATAACAAAGGCATTCCCATTTTCTTCGCGCGCATCGATCGCGCCGGCAACATCACGAAACGGCACAGCGCGACGAAATTGCAATTTGCCCGCTTCGGAGCTGCCTGCCCCCTTTGGAACGCGCATCAGGCATTCGAAACACCAGGGCGAATACTACGCCAGCTTGCGGAAACCCCTGACGGCGTGCGCTACCTTTCCATCGCCACCCAGGTCGGCAAAGGCGTGGTGGGCTTTCACGCAGACCGGCCCGTCTACGCCTTGGCGCTGGGATGCGAGTCGACCTATGCAGACGCATTCGTGTATGCGGACGGCTTGAATCTGTCGGACCGCAGCGATTTCGAGCCAATAGGAATTTCCTGCCGCATCTGCGAACGTACAAATTGCGCCAGCCGCACGATGCCACCGCTCAAACGTCGCCTGAGCGTGAATCACGGCAGGCGCGGTCTCCTTGCCTATGAGCTGAAATAGCCGGGCGGCGAACACGGCCGCTGCCATCAACCATGGCAACGTCGTGGAAGCGCTTGCCCCGTCGCGCCATCGCTGTTTCAGGCTTGCGAAAGTAAGACCTGCATTGGCAAAACCGGTTAGTCCCCGCGAGCAATCAATATTCCGAATATGACAATCATTCCGCCGATCGCCTGCATGAGGCCAAGGGGTTCGGTCAGGAAAACCCAAGCCAGAAGCGCTGCCACAACCGGCTGAAGCATAAGCGTGAGCGATGAAAACGACGGCGCCAAATAAGCGAGCGCATAGGCGATCATGCTTTGGCCGGCAGCATGTGTCATCCATGCCAGCGCGGCGAGTATGAGCCAGCCGTGGATTGTCATCGGCAAGATTCTACCTTCCATGAAATAGGCCACTGGAAGGGAGATGGCAGCTGCGGTCGCAGTGCTCCACAGCATGATGCATCTGGTCGAAAAGCGGCTGCGCAGACGTCCAACCAAGAGAATATATCCCGCGTAGAAGACGGCTGAGAGAAGCGCGATGCCATCGCCCGCCGACTGCTCGTGCACTATCTCGCCCACACCACCTTTCAGAACAACGACACCGGCGATGGCGATTGCCAGTCCGGCAATGAGCCTGCCGCTAATTCGCATCCTGAATAGGAGCCATGCTCCAATGCTGACGAAAATCGGCGCCAGATTCATGAGCAAGGTCGCATTCGCCACGGACGTCAAATGCAGCGAGAAATGCCATGCGCCGAGATCGGCAGCGATGAAAATTCCCGGCAAAATGAGTTGAAGGCAATTTATCAGGTTGAACGGCGAGCGCTCCTGGAGCTTCCGGCGTTCACCGGCACCAAACATGAAAAGAGGGAACATGGCCAACGCCAGGCGCCAGAAACTGGTGGCGATGGGCCCTACTTCAGACAAGCGTACGAATATCGGGGAACTGCCGATAGCGATGCCTCCGGCGATCAGCATCGTCATGGCCCACCGCTGGTGCTGCGCCTGCGGCGGGATAGTGCCTGAAATAGACGGCTTCGGCATTCTCGAACTCAGTTAACGGATAGATGAGACCAACTGCCGGCTCGAGCCTGCCATGCAACGCAGAGGCCTAGCTCGGCAGTCCTCCAACAGCGTGCCGGACTTCTACTTGCCGGGCCTTGGTATCTGATCGACAAGAGCCGCAGCCTGGATCAGAACCTCGTTCTCATGCGGCTTGAGCTCGTGTCCGCCAATTAGGCCGAACCAACCGAGATAAGGATCCTGCGCTTCTGTTTTAATGCCGGACATTTCCTCCAGAACGGCCAATCCGCACCAGGGGACATACGTTTCCGAATAGCCGCCCTCGTGGGTCATCATCAGCCGACCCTCGCAAAGCCGGTCTGCCGCGGACATCAGCAGGCGGGTCATCATTCGGAATGTCTCCGAACCCGCCATCTGGCGGCCGAGGGGATCGAACACGCTGGCATCAAAACCCGACGGCACGATAATCATTTCAGGCTGGAAGCGCGTGAGAGCGGGAACCACCACCCGCTCAATCGCCGCCACATAGGCTTCATGGCCCGAGCCTGCGGGCAGTGGAATATTGAGGGAGGCTCCCAATCCGTCCCCGACGCCTCTTTCTTCAATTGACCCGGACCGAAACAGGCGATCCTGGTGAATGGAAATCGTCAGAACATCCGGATCGTCGTAGAAGATTGACTGCGCCCCATTGCCATGGTGGACATCCCAATCGACCAACGCAATACGCTTCACACCGCGGGCCTTGCGCAAATGCTCCGTCGCGATCGATGCATTCGCGAGAAGGCAGAAGCCAATCCCACAATCGCGTTCGGCATGGTGTCCCGGAGGACGGCACAAGACATAGGCGTTGCGAACAACACGATCATATACAGCGTCGGCAGCGACGATACAGGCACCCGCAGCACGTTGGGCAATTTCGAACGAGCCCTTGCCGACCAAGGCTCCCCTGCCGGCATCGCCGATGCCCGCATTGCTCAGCCGCTTCAGCTTTTCCAGATAATCCACCGTATGAACGCGGAGAAGTTCTTCATCCGTGGCAAGCCGCGTGGGCAGAATGCTCAGGTCGTCAAGCAGGCCGCTGACTTCCAGCAGATTCCGCAATCTGCGCTTCGTCTGTTCGTTTTCGAAAGGGGCTCCAGGCTCCACAAAACCTCCGGCCGGAATCGATCCGGAGACCGTTCCAAACGAATGCCATGCAAAATATTCGTGCCAGAGAAATCCCGTCTTCATAAACCACCTCGCATTTTTGAATCGAATGCCGACTATCGCCGCCGACCAAACACCGTCACACCGAGGCGAGGTTTTGGAGACTTGGCGCTGCGGCCTTTCAAGCCGCCAAGGAACTATTTGGTGAGGGTCGTATCTTCAAACGTCCATGTCAGCGAAGGCGTGAGTTTCAGACCTTCCACTCGTTTGGAATATGCCACCGCATTCGGTGCGTAGTAGAGCGGGATCTGGGAGACCTCTTGTGTGGTGATCTTCTGAATCTCCTTATAGATCGCCAGGCGCTTGGCGGGATCGGCCTCCCTGGCACCTTCTTCGATCAAGTCGTCCACCTTGGGATTCTTGTAGAAGGTGTTAAAGGCATTCGACTTACAGGAGCCGCATACGGACCAGCGAACCCCGATATCGGGATCAGGCGACTCCTGGTACCACCAGGAGACGGCCGCATCATAGTCCGCCTTGCCGGTCGCGTCCCACCATGCACCGCTATCGACATTCACGATCGTTGGCTTCAGGCCGATGGCCTGCCATTGCGCCTGCAAAAGCAGAGCCGTCTGCTGCCCTGTCGCATCGGGCAATGCGAGGATCTTCACCTCGTGCCCCTGCATCCCGGACTCGGTCAAAAGCTGCTTTGCCTTCTGGATATCCTGCGGAATGCCGGGATACGCATCGTCATGGAAATCAAAGCCATCCGGCAAGGTGGTATTGGCCGGCCGGGCATAACCATATGTCAGCGCGGCGGTCATTGCTTTGTTGTCGATGGCGTAGGCTGCCGCCTGGCGAGCCTTCATGTCTGAAAAAGGTTCGCGTTTATGGTTGAGCAGTACTTCGTAAATGACACCGGATGATTCCATCCGGACGACGATCGAAGGCAGTTTCTTGAGTTCCGCGATATTCGCCCATGGGACCGACCTCACCGCGTCCACAGTGCCTGCTCGCAACATGGCGATACGCGTGTCGGCCGAGGACGTTTCCAAGAAATGAATGGTAGCATCGGATTTCGGGTGGCCGGCGCGCCAGTAATGCGGATTGGGCCGCAGCTCTATCCCCTCATTGGGCTTCCATTGCTTCACGATATATGGGCCAGACGTAACCGGATCGCTGGTGAAAGCCTTGTCTCCCTGCTTTTCGACATCGGACTTCGACACGATGCCCATGTTGAAGGCGGCAAGGTTCTGAAGAAACGACGAGCGCGCCCACTTCAACTTGATCAGAACGGTCTTCTGGTCTGCAGCGGTCACTGTGTCGACCGCGCTCAATCCGGCGGGATACACTGATTGCTTATCGCTATGGACGCGGTTCAAGCTGAAAGCCACGTCCTCGGCGGTGATCGGCGAGCCGTCCGAGAACCGGGCGTCACGCAAATGAAGCGTATAGGTCAAACCATCCGGTGAAACCTCCCAACGATCCGCCAGAGCCGGCTCAAGCTCGCCGGTTTGGGAATTCCGTCTCATTAGGCCCGAGTAAAGCTGAAAATAGACCTCGATATTCCCCGAGCTTGTCGATCGCATCGGATCGAGGGTGGTGATCGGATTAGGCGTCGCGAGGGTTATCGTATCAGCGGCGACTGCCGCTGCCGTCGTGCTGAACACGATCGCCAACAATGCCGAGCCGCGCAACGCGCAAGCGCGAAAAATCCTGCAGACACCCATGCTTACACTCCTCCCCAGTGTTTGGTGTCCATCATAATGTTGATTTTAAAACATTAGTCAACAGAATTGGTGGAAATACAACATATAAATGGGAAAATCATTCTATCTCATTGAAAAATAACATGTTCAGACAGAAGCCTCGGTGGAACGTTCGAAAGTGCCGGGCGGTCTCCAATCCCGCCGACGTGCGGAGGTCGGCATCTTTCGCCGTCTGCACGCTGAATCTCGGGCCGGATTGCACGTTTCCGGTTGCGCTGGGATGAATGCTCCCAAGAACGCCGTGGCGCAGGCGGATATTCGCTTTCCAGACGGCCCCCATCGCCACATACCGGCAGTCGCGACTCGCGCCACAAAGAGGCCCTTCCTTGGAGAAATCGGTATTTCCGACCACGCAACACATAGATGTGAAAATCGACCCTATCGCGAATGATCGATAATTACGATATATGGTCACGCAGCCAAAGCGAATCATTGCGATAATTTGAAAGGAGGCCAGGACCTGCCATAATTTCCCGCAAGAGCGCGCCGTCGCGAAGACATCAGCATGATACTTATAAACAGCTGATATAAGTTCATGTTTTTCAATTCTTCGGCAGGCCGGCACATCTTTCCGCCATACAATCTTTGGAGCGGAATGATGTCATGCGCGACAATCTATATATCTGCTTCACCAATATATAGACGGGAATTTATCGGAAAACTCGCATAACTCTTGCCGCTGACCGTGCAATACCGCCGCACTCTTCGCCCGATGGCGAACGCCTGTGCGGCGTTGGAGATGCGATGTCCCATGAGCTCAAGACCGACGTCGGGGAGCCGCGTGCCAACTCCGACTTGAAACACGCGGGACCGCATTTCTCGCATGGAAATCATGCAGCTACAACGAAACCGATCCGCTCCTAAAAAGCGGTCATGATCCGAAAAGGAAAGAGGTATCCATGAAAATGTCCTTCCCTCACATGATTGCAATTTCTGCGGCAATGGCCGCATCGCTCAATGTCTGCAGCGTATTCGCCGCCGAGCGCAACCTGAGCATGGAAGAATCGAACCGAGCGCTTGTCGTCTCGTTTTACGACAAGTTTTTCAATCAGCATGACGTCGCCGAAGCCGCCCAAGTGGTCGCTGACGACTACAAGCAACACAACCCGAACGTTCCTGACGGCAAAGCCCCCTTCGTTGACTATTTCACCAAGGCCTTTCAGGACAATCCCGCCCGCAAATCGCAGATCGTTCGCAGCGCAACGGATGGCGACCTCGTTTATCTCCATGTCCATGCGACAAGCGGACCGACCGATCCGGGCTCGGCCGTCGTTGACATCTTTCGCGTCGCGAACGGCAAAATCGTCGAGCATTGGGACGTTATCCAGAAAGTGCCCGAGAAATCGGCCAATACCAACACCATGTTCTGATGTTGGCACGCCAATTTCCTCGGACAGGCGGTTAACTGCTTGATTTTTCTAGAGAAATTCCAGGAAAAGCCCTGGCGGCTCAAATTGTTGCGCGGGCGAAGATTTTCCGCGGACTCTCCAAACTCCGTAACAATGTCGTTGACGGACGCGGGAGACCCTACGGGCGGTGATCCTTTATGATTATCGCCCGGCCATGGCGGCGATCGCTCAATCGCCCAATCGGCACTTCTGCCCGGAAGAGGTTTTCTTCCCTGTTGCCCGCAGCACCGGTGCGGGCAACAGGCAGACCGCTCCCGATGCAAGCGACGATCGACGGAATGAACGCTTCCCCGGACAATGTGCAGGCATTTTGCCAAGAAGGCTGATGGGAGCTCCATCGCTCTCGGTCTGCCTCGGCGCGCAAGCGCCGGCAGACCGGATGTCGTTTGGAGAAGCAGGCCGCATGGACCGGCGCGGATATCACAGAGAAAGCCGTGTGCTTTCCGCGCTCTTCGCTAGAATGTCGGAGGCGTGCAGGCGCTTACGACTTCGCAGGGTAGCGAACCGACGCAGCGGAAACGGTGCGGGCGGCGACTTTCGAAATAATATGCATCCCCCGGCCCCAGGATGCGGCGTTCGTCGCCCACGGTCACATCCAGACGACCCGAGAGGACGATGCCGCCTTCCTCGCCATCGTGGACTAACGATACCTTGCCTGTATCTGCCCCGGGCTGATAGCATTCCCTGACGATCTGAAGGCTGCGGCCAAAGAGGGTCTTGCCGACCTGCCGATACGAAATTGCTCCTTTGCCAATCTCGACCAATTCATCGGACCGGTAAAAAGCGCTCGCTGGCCGTTCCGGCTCGAACGCGAAAAACTCTGCCATCCCGATCGGAATTCCATCCAGTATCCGTTTCAACGCACCGACGGATGGATTGGACGCATTCGATTCGATCAACGAGATCGTTGAATTGGTAACACCGGTGCGTTTGGCAAGTTCGCGCTGGGAAAGGTTGTGCTGCATGCGCAAATGACGCAACCTGCCCCCGATGTCGACGGACGTGGATTTCCCTGCCATTCTCAACTCATTTATGGTTGGCAAGCGGCGTCGATTGCCAGGTCAGCATTCTTGGACCTGAAGCCGTGCTTACCCATGTGCAGCAATAACGGATACGAATCGAGGCCGGGACGTCACCCCTGTAGAGATCCATCTCCAGAATACCGGCAATGGCGACGGTCTCTCCGCATGCCCCCGACCGCTCGATATTGTTTCCGATGCGCATGTAGCGAAGCATGCCCGTTTTGACTTTTTCGATGAACTCGGACTTCGAATCGATATTGCCGGCGGTGTGGATATAAAGGCAATCTTCGGCCATAAGCTCTTCCAGGACAGGAATATCGGCAGCCAGGCAGGCATCCAGCCGTCTGCGATCGGCTTCCAGTGCTTCATCGATAGTCATATCAAGTTTCCTGTTTATGGTTGAGAGTTGGAACGCTTACGAATTCGTCGAAGTCCGCCATCAGTTTCGTAAGGACCTCGCAATGCTTTGTCGCCTTTGAGCCGAGCTTCATGGCCACGGTATTGATGAGCAGATTGAGCACAACGTTTATCGACGCCGAAGAATCCCAATAGGTCTGGACATGGGCGTGGGCTTCGAAAACAAACTCGGTATAGGCAAAGCCCCAGTGGCTAAACATGTCCGTTACGATGATCAAAGGCATGCCGATGTCTTTCAGACGCTGCGCCAGCTTTATGCTGCGTGTGGCATAGTTTGCGGCGTCAATGAGCACGACCAGGCTGTGCGCCGGGTCGGCGGCGATGATTTCCCCATAAGTACCGCTTGCACTATCGACGAAAATCACGTTTGGGCGCGTCCACAGCAAGCGACTGGCAAAGTCCATTGCGAGGCCTTTGATCGCCTGAAATCCGACGACATAGATCGTTCGCGTTCTCGCCAGCGCGCTGGTCGCATCGTCCCATAATTCGGTCGTTGCGAGCGCATAGGCTTTGACAATCGCATCAAGTTCCAGACGCAGGCTTTCCTGCAATACCTCATGCCGCTTATCCCGCACTTTGAAGCGGGATGTGTAATCGTCGAGGTCCCCTTCTTTTTCAACCGCGCTGCGCAACTTGCTCTTCAGGTCGCGGAAGCCCTGGAAGCCAAGGCCCCGCGCGACGCGCAGCACCGTCATTTCGCTTACGCCAACCGCCTTGGCGATACTGCCGCCCGTCTCAAACGACAACATCTGCAAATTTTCGAGCATGAAGGCAGCGACGCTTTGCTCGGAAGGCGTCGCGGTCGCAATATGCGCCCGCAGGAGCGCTTCGATATCGACTTTCTTGCCATTTTCAATGGCACGCTTTTTCTTTTCCCCGTTTCGCGGCTTTGCCACTCGCAGTCCTCCTGTTAGTGGCCGGCGTAGATATCAGGCAATCCCTGCCCCCATATACCCGGCTTACCTTCCAGTTGTTCCTCCAGTTGGCGCGCGATCGCAAGCAAAAGATCGTCACGCCCGAAACGACCGACAAATTGCATTCCGATCGGAAGGCCATTGCCGCTACGGCCAAGAGGCAACGAGATCGCCGGTTGGCCGGTGCCGTTAAAAAGGGCGGTAAAGGTTTCTTTGGGCTCGAGGTCCGCGAAAACGTCGTCGATATCCAGACCTGGCCTGTTGGGGTCGTAGGTGCCGATCAGCTCCGGCGCAATCGCACTTGTCGGCGTTAGCAGGAGATCGTACCGTTGCATGAAACGCCCGACCTGCCTTGTGATGTGATCGTAGACCTCCAGCGCTTCCCTAAGCTGGGAAGCGCGCAATGTGCATCCAAAGCGATAAACGGCATGAACGGAAGGCCCGAGGGTATCTTCATCCAATGGGGCGCCGGCTAATTTCGCCAGAACGGGCAAGTCAGCGGCAGCTCCTGCTGCCCAGATGATCTTTTGCGCATGAAGGAAAGCGGAATAATCGAAATCCGGCGAGGCGTTCTCGATATGATGGCCGAGATTGCTCAGCCGGTCCGCCGTAATCCGTACGGTGTCCAGAACATCCTGCTCGACAGGCGTGCCGGACCAGGAGCGCGTGCACACGGCGATACGCAATTCCTTTGGCGAACGATGCATGGTTCCGGCATAAGCCTCGGAGGGACGCGTGATCTCATAGCCATCGCCCGCATCGGGGCCGTGGCAGACGTCCAGAAGGGCGGCCGTGTCGCGAACCGATCGCGTAAGCATGAAGCCGGTCCCCAGGCCGAAGCGCGGAGCGTTTGCATGTGGGGAACCTGTCACGCGACCGCGGGAGGGCTTGAGGCCGATGACGCCGCAAAACGATGCGGGATTGCGGATTGATCCACCACCGTCGCTGCCTTGAGCGAAGGGCACTATGCCAGCAGCTACGGCCGCGGCAGCGCCAGCACTGGAGCCCGCTACCCCTCGCTTTACATCCCATGGGTTGCGGGTTGCGCCATACAGCAGCGTTTCCGTGGCCGCGGGGATGGCGAACTCGGATGTCGTCGTGCGCCCTACGCTGATCAAGCCGCTTTCGCGCAGCCGCTGCCAGTATACGGCATCATGCTGTGCCCGAAAGCCCTTCATCAGGCGGCTGCCGAATTCCGCGTGTCGTCCGGCCTCGATCGGCAGGTCCTTGATCAGCGTTGGAATGCCGTAAAACGGACCTGCCCCCCTTTGGTTCGTCAACCGATCGAGAGCATCGGCAAACACCTCCACAACGGCATTGAGTGCCGGGTTGACGGATTCGATTGCCTGCACCACGCACTGCCCGAGATCACGCGGCGTTATTTCCCCTTCCCGGAGGAGACGGGCGAGGCCGATGCCATCCTGCGCGGCATATTCATCAAGTCGCATCGCTAAGGTCCAGTTTCACGGATACATGGAATTGTCGAGGCGCATGTCTCCTGTCGAACTCCTAAGCGCGGGGCCGTCCGGCAAAGACCGGGGGGAGACCTTGTCCCCAGACGCCGTTATTTCGGTCGAAATTCTCTTCCAGCTGCCTCGCCACCCCAAGCAGCAGGTCTTCGCGTCCGAACCTTGCGACCAACTGGCTACCAATCGGCAGACCCGCCGACGAAGTCCCGGTCGGCAGCGATATCGCGGGCTGGCCCGTACCGTTGAACAGAGCCGTAAAGGTCTCCTTCAACTCCATGTCCGCAAAGACGGTGTCGATGTCAATGCCAGCGCGCATCGGATCATAAGTGCCGAGAATCTCCGGCTGGATGCAGCTCGTCGGCGTCAGCAAGAGATCGTAGCGATTAAAGAAGCGTCCGACCCGCCGCGTCATCTCGTCGTAAACCTTGAATGCGTTCACGAGCCGCGAAGCGCAAAGATCCTTGCCGAAATGATAGACCGCAAGAACGGTGGCACTGAGGTTTTCGGGCCCGATCTCCCGTTGCATCTGCTGCGCTACCTGCGGCAAGCCCGCAGCCAGGTCGGCGCCCCAGATAACTTTCTGCGCCTCCAGGAATGCCGCATAGTCGAACTCGGGCGCCGCCTCCTCCACCTCGTGGCCGTACGAGGCGAGCAGCCGGGCGGTTTTCAGGACGGACTCCGCAATTTCCGGATCACAGGTGGTTTGCGACCATGACTTGACACAAAAGCCAATGCGCAGAGCTTCGGGGGGACGCCGAATTGCTTCGCTGTAGGGGGTGTGCGGTGCGCAGATTTCGTATCCGTCGCCGGCATCCGGCCCATGGCACTCGTCGAGCAGCAGAGCCGTGTCACGGACCGATTTTGTCAGCATGAATGCGGTGGCAAGTCCGAACAGCGGTGCATTCGCTCCCGGCGACCCCGTGACGCGTCCGCGGGAAGGTTTGAGGCCGATCAATCCGCAGAAGGAGGCCGGATTGCGGATGGAACCGCCGCCGTCGCCGCCATGGGCAAAGGGGACGAGGCCGGCAGCGACCGCTGCCGCCGCCCCCCCGCTGGAACCGGAAACTCCTCGCCGGATATCCCAGGGGTTGGCGGTGTTGCCGTAAAGAGATGTCTCCGTGGCGGCCGCCACCCCGAATTCCGAGGTGGTGGTGCGGCCGACATTGACAAGGCCCGCAGCCTTGAGGCGTTGCCAGGCGACGGTATCCCGGAGCGCCCGAAAGCCCTTCGCCAGCTTGCTGCCGCATTCTCCGGGCCTGCCTGCCTCCACGGGAAAGTCCTTCGTCAACGTCGGAATGCCGTAAAACGAGCCGGCGCCGCGGGTCTGCGGCAAAGCATCCAGTGCATCCGGATAGAGTTCGACGACCGCATTGAGCACGGGATTCACTGCTGCCACCGCATCGACGACGCAGCCACCAAGCTCCTTCGGCGTTATTTCTCCCTTTGCCAAAAGCTCCGCCAGGCCGATCCCGTCATAAGTTACATATTCATCGAGACGCATGGGCATGCTCCTGTTCTGCTGCTGTCTTGAGATGGGTAATCGAGCCGATCAGTTCCTGGGTATAGGGGTCCTGCGGTCGGCTCAGCACCTGACTTACAGGGCCGCTTTCCACAATCCGGCCGGTTTTGAAAACGTAGACCCGCTGGCAGATACTGTTCACCACGCCGAGGTCATGAGAGATATAGAACAGAGCGAGCTGGCGCTCGCGCTGCAGTCGCTTCAACAGCTCCAGGATCTGGGCCTGCGTGGTCACGTCGAGCGCCGACGTGATCTCATCGGCAATCAACAATTCCGGCTCCAGAGCCAGCGCGCGCGCCAGTCCCACGCGCTGGCATTGGCCGCCGGAGAGTTGCCGGGGCCGGCGCTCGCGCAGGGTCGCTGCCAGCTCCACGCTGTCCAGGAGCGCATCGGCCCGGGCCAACGCCGTGCGCCGATCCGCGAGACCGTGCCGCCAGATGGGCTCCGCGACGGCGTCGCGAGCCGTCATGCGCGGGTTGAGAGAATCGTACGGATTTTGGAACACCATCTGGACGCGCCGCCGAAACGCCAACAGCGCTCCGCCTTGCAGCTTGTGGATGTCCTCTCCATCGAAGCGGACCCGGCCGGCGCTCGGCTGGATCTGGCGCACGATCGCGCGTGCCAGGGTGCTCTTACCCGATCCGCTTTCCCCGACTACACCAACGGTTTCGCCGGGCGCGATCTGAAGATCGATGCCCTCAAGAGCGCGGAACGGCGCCCTGGCTTCGCGTGAAGAGAATATGCTACCCTTCCCGGCGAAGGAGACGCCCAGCTTTTCGACACTGAGTAACGGCGCCGCGAGAGAGGGTGAAGGGTCGGCCGAAGCTTTACTCCAGTCATTCGGCTGCGAGGCGAGCAGTAGCTTGGTGTATTCGTGCTGGGGACGGCTGATGACGTCGGCGGTCGCCCCTTCCTCGACTATTTCGCCGTTGCGCATGACGATGACACGCGTGCAGGTGGCGGCGACGGCGGCAAGGTCATGGGAAATCAGGATGACGGAAAGACCCCGATCCCTGTTGAGGTCGCGCAACAGCTTCAGGATACGGGATTGAACCGTCACGTCCAGCGCTGTGGTCGGCTCGTCGGCGATCAGCAGTTTCGGGTTGCAGCCGATGGCCGCAGCGATCATCGCACGCTGCTTCATCCCTCCGGAAAACTCGTGAGGATAGCTGCGGGCTTTTTTCGCGGCATCGCGGATTCCCACGTCTTCAAGCAGGCGAACCGTCCTTTCCTCCGCCGCGCGTTGCGACAGGCCGAGATGACGTTTCATGGGAGCCGCCACTTGCGCGCCGATGCGGCGTAACGGATCGAGATGAGACGCGGGGTTTTGGAAGATCATTCCAATCTCGCTGCCACGCAGAGCACACCACTTCGCCTCGGTAAGGTCGAGCAGGCTGTCCCCGGCGAGCCGCACCGAGCCGGTCGCATTCGCCAAGCGCGGCAGAATGCCCATCAGCGCTCGACAGGTCAGCGATTTTCCCGAACCGCTCTCGCCGACGATCCCCAAAATCTCGCCGGCGTTGACATGGAAGGATACGCCCTTAACGGCCTTGAACGCACCGAAGGCAATGGTCAGGTCTGCGACCTCCAGCAAAGGCTGCGCGGTGTCGATACGGCCGGTCATACAGTCACCTCCCGTCGTTGCAGGTGGCCCAAACCGTCTCCGAGAAAAGCGAAGCCGAGCCCAAGCGAGATGGCTGCGAGGCCGGGGAAGAAGCAGATCCACCATGCTTGCTGAATGAAGGCCTGGCCATCTGCAATGATGACTCCCCATTCGGCGGTGGGAGGTTGCGCACCCATGCCGAGATAGCCGAAACTCGCGCCGGCAAGCATCACGAGAACTGCGTCGCTCACCGCATATGCAATGACCGGGCCAATGGCATTGGGCAGAACATGACGAAGGAGTATCGCGCGTTTGGGATAACCGAGGCATTCCGCGGCGCGGATATATTCGCTTTCACGCACTGTCAGAACCTCGGCCCTGACCAACCGGGCATAACTGACCCAGCCAACCACGGTCAGTGCGATGATAAAATTAACAAGTCCGGGACCAATCACGCCGACAATGGCAAGAACGAGTACGAAGAAAGGGAAAGCCACAGTCAGATCGTAGATGCGCATGAAGATCGAATCGATGATCCCTCCGAAGTAGCCGCTGAGAAGTCCGACGAAAGTACCGATGATAAGCGGCGGCAATACGCCGAGAACGCAAAGGAGAAGATCGACCTGTGCCGCATAAAGGACCCGCGAGAAGATATCGCGCCCGACCTGGTCCGTGCCGAACCAGTGTGCAGCACTCGGACCCGTCAGCATATTGGCGATATCGATAGCATCCGGATCGTAAGGAGCTATGAAAGGAGCGGTTAGCGCGACAACGAACCATCCTGCCAATATGACGACAGCGATAATCATCGTCGGAGACCAGGCAAAGAAAGCCGTTCTGGCCACGCCCGAAATAGGAATGTTTGACATTGTTAAACCTTACAGCCGGATGCGTGGATCGATGGACGCCGACAGGAGATCAACGGCGAGCGTTATGAGGACAGTGGCGAATGCGAAGACCAGCGTCAGCCCCTGCACGACATAGTAATCCCGTCCGAGCAGGGCGCCGACCATCAGGGAACCGAGCCCCGGTATGGCATAGACGGTTTCCACGATGATTGCCCCGCCGATCAAATAGGCGACCATCACGCCGAGCAGGTTGATCGTTGGCAGCACGGCATTCGGTAGGATCGTTCGCCAGAAAATTTCCCGCTCGTTCGCCCCCTGCGCACGCGCCGCGGTGACAAAATCCGCTGTTGTCTTCTGGATCAACGCTGCCCTGAGGCTCTGCGTCAGCACCGGAATTAGCCAGAGCGAGGTGGAGATCGCCGGCAAGAGCATGTGATACAGGTGGTCCACGAAGGAATCGCCGTATCCTGACACCGGCAGCCAGCCAAGCGAGACGCCGAAAAAGCGCGACATCATGAGGCCGAGCCAGAAGACGGGAATCGTCAGACCCATGATGCCGAGGAGGCGGATAAGCTGATCCGCAAACCCGCCCGGCCGGCGCGCGCTTGCTATGGCCAGCACCACGGTCGGCGGAACGGCAAGCACGACTACATAGCCCGTCAGAAACAGGGTGGGCCACATAAATTGCCCAATCAACTCGATCACCGGCCGCTGAAAGCGTAGCGACAGACCGATATCGCCTTTCGCAAGATTGAGGAGATAGGCAAAATATTGCTGCCAAAGCGGCAGATCGAGACCATATTGGGCGCGAATGGCCGCGAGCGTCTCCGGACTGGCGCGATCCCCTGCCAGGAGACGTGCCGGATCACCCGGCGCAAGATGTAGCAGAACGAAAGTCACTACACTGATGCCGAACATAACGGCAAAAAGTTGCAACAGTCGCCTGACGATGAGTGACAGGAAGGTCAATATAGCTCTCCGGAAGAAGAAAGATGGCGCGGCTTGGCGGCGGCGCCATCTGGTGTCCATCTATCTATTTGGTGATCGTTGCGTCCTCTAGCGTCCATTGCAGCGCAGATGTCAGCTTCATACCCTTCAGCTTTGTCGAATAGGCGTTGGTATTGGGCGCGTAAAAGAGTGGAATCTGCGATACCTCTTCGGTGGAGATTTTCTGAATCTCCTTGTAAATCGCCGCGCGCTTGACAGGATCGGTTTCCCGAGTTCCCTGCTCCACGAGATCGTTGACCTTTGGGTTGTTGTAGTACGTGCTGTAGGAATTGGACCCGCATGTGCCGCACACCGCCCAGCGAACGGCGAGATCGGGATCGGTCGTCTCGTTATACCAGGAAGAGGGGGTCGCATCGTAGTCGCCCTTGCCGATCGCGTCCCACCACGCGCCGACGTCGACGTTAACAATGGTTGGCTTCAGGCCGATTGCCTGCCACTGCGCCTGGAGAAGCAAAGCGACCTGCTCGGTCGGACCGGACATCGCGAGGATCTTGACCTCGTGACCCATCATACCGGATTCCTGCAGAAGAGCCTTCGCCTTGACGGGATCGTAGGGAATACCGGGATAATCATTATCGTGAAAATCGATCATCGGCAGGGTCGTGTTCGCGACCTGGGCGTTGCCAAGCGTGACCGCCTTGGCTATCGCCTTGCTGTCGAGCGCTTCCGCCGCGGCCTGCCGTGCTTTCAGATTCGAGAATGGTTCGCGCTTGTGATCGAGCAGCGTCATGTAGATGGTCGTCGATGGCTCGAGCCGCATGTCGATGCCCTTCGTTGCCTTCAGGTCGGCGATCTGGGTCCACGGCACGCTGCGCACCACCTCAGCCTCGCCCGCCTTGAGCATCGCGATCCGGGTCTCGGGCGAAGTCACTTCCCGCAATTCAACGGTTGCGTCCGACTTCGGATAACCGGTGCGCCAGTAATGAGGATTGGGCTCAATCACGAGCATCTCATTCGGCTTCCATTCCTTGACCTTGTATGGACCCGAAGTCACCGGCATGTCGGCAAAGGCCTTTTCGACGCCTCGCGCATCGACGTCCGCCTTGGAGACTATGCCCATATTCCAGATCTCGAGATTGTCCAGGAACGGTGCGAAGGCGGACTTCAGCGTGATGACGACCGTCTTTGGATCCTTTGCCACGATCGTATCCATCGCTTCCAGCGGCGCGGGATAGGCTGACTGCTTATCGCCGTGAATGCGCGACAGGCTGAACACCACGTCATCCGCCGTGATCTGAGTTCCGTTTGAGAACTGGGCGTCACGAAGATGGAACGTATACACGCGGCCATCATCGGAAATTTCCCAGCGTTCGGCGAGACCCGGTTGGAGTGCTCCGCTTTCCGGGTCGCGTCGCAAGAGACGCGCATAGATCTGCCCGTAGGTCTCGATGTTGCCCGCCGACGCCGAGCGCATAGGGTCGAGCGTCGTCGTCCGGTAAGGAGAAACAATACGAATTAGATCCGCCGACAAGGCGGGATCGGAGGCAAAGGCGGAGATCGCCAGTGCGAATGCCGCCGATGCCAACGAGAATCGTTTTGATATGCCCATGGTCGCGCCTCCCAACGCAAACGGAATAATTGACAGGCGGCATATTCGTTATATTACCAACAAATGTCAACATCTTTGTTAGTTTTATCACCATCGCGACCCACAACCGCTGGCCCGTGTGCAATCGGTACCGGACATGACGATAAGAAGCGCAACCTCTGGAACGCGCCGATCGGAGGCCCGGCAGGCCCGGCAGAACACGATTTCGGATTGTCGGCTAAGGATGGTGGAGTTCGGTCATCCGATGTTCGGCGCCGTCGGCGACGGACGCCGAGCGAAAGTAATCACACGCTCGACATACCGGGGCGGGAACGGCATCGGCTGTATTGCCGACTGGACCAATGACGAACAGCCCATCCCTCCCATGAGCGTAATGACAGGCAAAGACAGGACGGATGATGGCCACAGGCCTGCACGCCTTCCTTGCCGGCGTTCCGCATCGCGCGAAACATTCCGGCGAGGCGCTGAAGCATATCGCGTCACGAAGCGAAGTCCGGCTCGCGACGGGCGGCGAGATCATCGACGCATACAAGCGGCAGATGACGGAAGGCGACCGTCCGCCGCAAGGCAATGCCGCGGCCGGCGCTCCAGCCCCTTTTGCCTTGCAATCCGATTTGTTTCGCGGCTTTTCAATTCTTGGACGGCAAGCGAGGAGATACGCGCTGTGGACACGCGCAGCCAGCCGAGAGGAAGTGGCGCCCATTTCAGGAAACACCCAGGCCGCCGCATCTCGTCACCGGAGAAAACGTCCTTCGCAACGGAGGTATCACCCTCTCCATCGGAAAGGACCTCCATCTCTCAATCCTGCGCATCGAGGCACGTCTGCATGACCGGCATGCCGGCTGCCAGAGGATCCGCGCCGGTCAAGTATTCCAGCATTCGGGGGGCTGGGGCGGATGGACCGGCTCGCGGAACGTGCGTTGCAGTTTGCCCCAGCCGGGATCATGCATATGAGCTTGCAGTCCGGCGCGCTCGACAAGCGCCAGGGCTTCCTGCTGGCCGAAATCAAGTGCGGCTTCGATGTCGGCGGTCAGCACCTTGCCGGCTTCCATCAGCAGCTTGCCGTCGACGATCACGGTGTCGACGTCGCTTCCCAGAACCTGATGGATGAGGCGGTGGACCGGCATCCAGTTGGGCATCAGATGCGGCTTTCGCATGTCGATGATGGCTATGTCCGCCTTCTTGCCGATCTCGAGCGAACCGATTTCATGTTCCATGCCGATAACCTTCGCGGCATCGATGGTGATCATCTCGAAGATCTTGCCTGGCGGCAGCAGATAGCGATCGTGGTTATGCAGGATGTGCTGTGTCGACTGGGCGAGCCTGGCGGTCTGGAACATGTCGAAATGCCGGCTCGGCGAGACGCCGTCCGAGGTGATCGCCAGCGGAATGCCTCTGGCCATCATTTCCAGAATCGGCGTGGATCGACCTGGCGGCGCATGGGTGACATGAGTTCCGGTCTCGGCCAGGATATCCATCTCCTCATGCGAAATCCCCCAGCAGTGCTGCAGATGCACATCGGGTCCGAGAAGAGCATTTTCCTTGTCCTGAAACGCCATGCGGATCTGGCCGGCAAAAGCATCGGAATGGATGCGTACATTCCATTTACGGGCAGTCTCCCGAACCCGGCGTGCCTGCATGCGATCGTCATCCGTCAGATTG
This sequence comes from Rhizobium sp. SYY.PMSO, assembly GCF_046840415.1. Lineage (NCBI taxonomy): Bacteria > Pseudomonadati > Pseudomonadota > Alphaproteobacteria > Hyphomicrobiales > Rhizobiaceae > Rhizobium > Rhizobium sp. SYY.PMSO. Next base: position 389,221 of record NZ_CP177351.1, on the reverse strand, counting down.
ACCGCCTGATCCGGCGTCGAAGCATTGGACGGCTCGACCGATGGGACGATGGTAAAGGGGGTCAGGAATACGCTGATACGGCCATCCGCGCCGCCGTTCACCGCCTCGATCACGGCCTCCGAGCCTTCGATCATCTCCTCGAAGGCGATATGGCGGCGCTCGGGCCTGCCGCGTTCCCAGCGCGTGACGGGATGCGGCCACGGCAGCCCCGAAGGACCGACGCATACGATCTCGCGCAGGCCGAGTTCGCTATAGGCGCGCGCGTGGTTGATGGCGAAGACCGGGTCGTCGCTGCGGGGCATCGAGGTGATGATGCTCGCACCCGTCGTCACGCCCGCGCGCAGCCGCTCAAGCCCCGACACGAGCCCGTCCGCATACCAGAAGTCGCGCGTGACATAGTGATAATAGGTTGGCGTCACCACCCGCATCCACATGCCGTTGGTATCGGCGGCGATGCTGCGGATCAACGCGTGTCCGGCGTGGCCATGGGCGTCGATCAGACCCGGTATGATCAGCTTGCCGCGGCAATCGATAATTCTCTTGTCCGCATGACGGGGCATCAGCTCCGCGGCGGTGCCGATGTCGACGATCCGGTCCGCCGATATCGCCAGACCTCCATCCTCGATGATGCGTCGTTCCCCATCGACGGTAACGATCGTTCCATGCACCAGTAACAAACCTTCCACACTTTCCTCCTCTGTGTCTACGCGTGAAGTGCCGCTGATCCGTTCGGACTTTGGATACGATAATTGTCAACAATTTTATTGACAATAGAAAAGGTCACATCGATACTTCGGAGCAAATGGGAACAGAGCCCATCATACCGGAGGGAGGAATCAATGCTTCATTTCAAAAAGGTCATCATTGCCGCACTGGCGGCGGCGGCCATCGCCGCGCCGGCGGACGCAGCCACATTGCGCTGGGGCAGCCGGGCGGACATCTATTCGCTGGACCCGGATTCAGTCCCGTCCACGTCGAATCTCGCTTTTCTCAACCATATCTACGAAGGGCTGGTTCGCTACGACGCGAACTTCAAGATCGAACCGGCGCTTGCCACCGAATGGAAGCTGATCGACAACAAGCATTGGCGCTTCACCCTGCGCAAGGGCGTGAAGTTCCAGAACGGCGCGGACTTCACCGCCGACGATGTGGTCGCGTCCTTCAAGCGTGCATCCGATCCCGCTTCGCCGCTGCGCGGCAACATTCCGCTCTATGTCGGCATCCAGAAAGTCGACGACTATACCGTCGATATCGAGGTTTCCGCATCGACCTCGCTGTTCCTGAACGACATCACCAATATCTTCATATTCAATGCCAAATGGCTGAAAGACAACGGCAGCGAAAAGCCGACCGATTTCGCCTCGAAGGTCGAAGGCTATGCGACGATGCATACCAACGGCACCGGCCCGTTCAAGCTTGAAAGCCGCGTACCCGACAGCAAGACGGTGCTGGTCGTCAATCCCGGCTGGTGGGATCAGAAAAAGCACAATCTCGACCGCATCGAGTTCGTACCGATCGCCTCCGCCGCCACGCGCGTCGCCGCCTTGCTGTCCGGCGAGATCGACTTCATCGATTCCGCGCCGATCCAGGATCTGCCGCGTCTTGAATCCACGCCCAATATCACCGTGAAGAAGCGCACGGAGCTGCGTACCGTCTTCATCGCCTTCAACCGCAAGGAAAAGCTGGAGGACGGACGTCCCAATCCATTCAACGACTTGCGCGTGCGCCAGGCTTTCGAAGCCTCCATCGACCGCGATCTGATCAACAAGAAAGTCATGCGCGGCCTGGCGCGACCGTCCGGCTCCTTGATCGCGCCGGAGCTTCCCGGCTACGTCAAGGATCTCGATACCTACCAGCCGGCCGACCCCAAGCTCGCACAGAAACTGCTGGAGGAAGCCGGCCAGAAGAACCTGGCCTTCACCTACATGTGCATGAACGACGAGAGCATCAACGAGGAGGATATCTGCTCGGGCGTCACCAACATGCTGAAGCGCGGCGGCTTCCAGCCGAACATCGATATCGCTCCGCGTGCGGTGCAGACATCCAAGCGCAGCAACGGCAAGGCCGATGTCTTCAACCTGAGCTGGGCCAACGAGCCGACCCTCGATGCCTACTCCCTGCTCTCGCAGGTCCTTTCGACGCGCAACGGCGCCATGGGCGTTTCCAACTACGGCGGCTGGTCCAACCCCGACCTTGACAAGCTGGTCGCGGAGGCAGCGCAGGAGCCGGACAATGACAAGCGGCTGGCCCTGGAAGCGCAGGCGCTGAAAATCGCCAAGGATCAGGTCATGCTCATTCCCCTGCATCAGCAGCCCATCGCCTGGGCCTTGCTGAACAAGGTCAAGAGCATCGATTTCCGGGCCGACAACAAGCCGCGCCTGTGGCTGACGCAGATGGCCGAATAGCAGCCGCCAAACCGCGACGACGAAGGAAGACGGAGCGCTTTGCAAACCCTGCAAGGCGCTTTTTTCGTCGGCCGGCCGATCCTTCGACAAGATTTCCGCAATCGCCGCCACAATGGCGGGCATATGCTCCGCCTGCGGCAGAACGGCCCGCCGGCTTACCGGTGGAAAACCTGATTGAGATACATAAGTGTTCAATATTGTCGACAATCAAGTTGACAACTTTCAAATATCTGCGTTAATGCTGACTAGGGAGCGAGGGAGGTTTGTTCGCAGCGGGCGATGTTCGTGTGGCGGTGGCTGCCGGCTTGCGGCAGGGTCGGACGACACATCGTTTGCGCGCGGCTGCGGCTGTTCTTTCTTCACTTCCTCGACTGAATTCAGCCGGGTCTTATCGGGCAGCCTTGCCGAAAGACCAAGCGAAGCCGGGAGGTTCTCATGCTGGTTTTCATCATCAAGCGCCTCGGGAATGCCATTCTGGTGATGCTTGCCGTCGCCCTGCTGGCATTCCTGATCTTCCGGCTTGCGGGCGACCCTGTCGAAATGATGGTCGGCGAGCAGGCGTCTCAGGCGGATCGCGCCGCGCTGCGCGAGCGGTTGGGCCTGAACGACAGCCTGCCGACGCAATATATCCGGTTCGTCGTCAATGCGTCCGAGGGCAATTTTGGCGTCTCCTATCGCAACGGCCAGCAAGTGCTGCCGCTGATCGCCGAGCGTTTCCCCGCCACGCTGGAACTCGTCTTCGTCGCAACCTTGATTTCGCTGGTGCTCGGCCTTCCCTTGGGCGTGCTGACGGCCATCAAGCGCGGCAAGTGGTACACCGAGGGTCTGCAGTTTCTCTCCATCATCGGCGTGTCCCTGCCCAGCTTCGTCGTCGGCATCCTGCTCATCCTGGCCTTCTCCGTCACCATGGGCTGGCTGCCCGCCTTCGGCCGCGGCGACGTCGTGCAGATCGGCTGGTGGTCGACGGGCTTCCTGACACCGTCGGGCCGCGCGGCGTTGATCCTGCCGTCGATCGCGCTCTCGCTCTATCAGATCACGCTTGTCATGCGTCTGGTGCGCGCCGAAATGCTGGAAGTGCTGCGCTCCGACTATGTGAAATTCGCCCGAGCGCGCGGCATTCCGCGCTGGCGCATCTATTTTCGTCACGCCCTGCGCAACTGTCTGATGCCGGTCGTCACCATGACCGCGATGAACGTCGGGTCGCTGATCGCCTTCGCGCTGATCACGGAGACCGTGTTCCAGTGGCCGGGCATGGGCATGCTCTTCATCCAGGCCGTCACCTTCCTCGATATCCCGGTGATGGCGGCCTATCTCTGCATCATCTCCTTCATCTTTGTCGTGCTCAATACGCTGGTGGACATCGCCTACGCGGTGATCGATCCCCGCCTGCGCACCGCACGCTGATCGAAACCAGGAGCCCGTCGATGACCATGGAACTGTCGGAAATTTCAAAGCCGGAAAAGGCCGCGCGTCCGTCGCGCCTCAAGCGGCTCCGCAACAGCGACCTGTGGTGGTCGTTCACGCACAGCAAGGCGGCGATCATCGGCGCGACCGTGCTTGCGATCCTCGTCCTGACGGCGATCCTGGCACCGCTGATCGCGCCGCAAAACCCCTATGACGGCGCCCAGCTCGACATGTGGAAGGCCGAACTGCCGCCGATCTGGCATGATGGCGGCGAGATGCCCTATCTGCTCGGCACCGATACACAGGGCCGGGACATGCTGTCGGCCATCCTTTACGGCACGCGCATCTCCATCGTCATCGGCCTCGCGTCGGTCGTGCTGTCGCTGGTGATCGGCATGATCGCCGGCCTCGTTGCCGGCTTCTTCGGGGGCTTCATCGACAATCTGCTGATGCGTATCGGCGATGTCATGCTCTCGATCCCGACCATTCTCGTCGCCATTCTGGTTTCGACCGTCGTGCGGCAGATGTTGCCCGAAAGCCTGCGCGAGATCGGCGCTTCGGCCGTGCTCGTCTTTGCCATCGCGCTGTCGAGCTGGGTGCAATATGCCCGCACGGTGCGGGCGCAGGCCATCGTCGAAAGCGGGAAAGACTACGTACAGGCGGCAAGGCTGATCGGCGTGCCTGCCCGCCGCATCATGGCAAAGCATATCCTGCCCAATACGCTGACGCCGATCATGGTCGCCGCGACGCTCAATTTCGGCATGGCGATCCTCACCGAGGCGACGCTATCCTTCCTTGGCATCGGCATGCCGCCGAGCCAGCCTTCGCTCGGCACGCTCATCCGCATCGGCAACCAGTTCCTGTTTTCCGGTTCGTGGTGGATCGTGCTGTTCCCCGTCATTCAGCTCTGCCTGCTCGTCGTCGCCGTCAATCTCCTCGGCGACTGGCTGCGCGACGCGCTCAATCCGAAACTGAGGTAAGTTCATGAACAATCTTCTGCTGCGCAATGTCCGGCCCATGGCGGGCGAAACCTGCGATATTCTGATCCGCGACGGGAAGATTGCCGGCTTCGGTAGCTTCGAGGCCGAGCCGGGCATGGCCGTCGAGGACGGCGGCAATGCCATCGCGGCGCCGGGCTTGATCGACGCGCATACCCATCTCGACAAGACGACCTGGGGCATGCCCTGGCATGTGAACAACCGCGCCGCGATCCTGCGTGAACGCATCGATTTCGAGCGCGAGCACCGCCTGGAGATCGGCATCGACCCGCATCGCCAGTCCATGCGTCATGCCATCGGTCTGGCGGCGCACGGCGCCAGCCATATTCGCAGCCATGTCGATATCGATCCGACCCATGGCCTGCGCCTCGTCGAAGGCGTCTGGGAAACGCGCGAGAAACTGGACGGCATCATCGACATCGAGATCGTCGCCTTCCCGCAATCCGGCGTCATGGTCATGCCGGGCACGGTGGAATTGCTTGACGAGGCGCTGCGCCAGGGCTGCGAAGTGCTTGGCGGCATCGATCCCTGCGGCATCGACCGCGACCCCAAGGGCCAGCTCGATATCCTGTTCGCCCTTGCCACCAAGCACGGTGTTCCGATCGACATTCATCTGCATGAGGCCGGCGATCTCGGCGCCTTCACGATGGAGATGATGTTCGAGCGCATCCGCGCCAACGGCATGCAGGGCAAGGTCGCCATCAGCCATGCCTTCGCTCTCGGGATGAACGATTACCTGCGCGTCGGCAAGCTGATCGACGAGATCGCAAAGCTCGATGTCGCGATCCTGACCACCGGCGCGCCTTCGGCGGCCGTGCCCTCCATCATGCGTCTCAAGGAAGCCGGCGTCCGCGTCGGCGGCGGTTGCGACGGCATCCGCGACACCTGGGGTCCGTGGGGCCAGCCCGACATGCTGGACCGCGCCAAGGTGATCGGCATGAAGAACGGCCTGCGCTCGGATCGCGATCTGGAACATGTTCTGCATGTCGTTTCGCAGGGCGGCGCGGACGTCATGGAACTGGAGAATTATGGCCTGAAGGTCGGCTGTGACGCCGATTTCACGCTGCTGGCCGGCCAGACGCTCGCCCATGCCGTGGTCGATGTCGCCCCGCGCCCGCTGGTCGTCAAGCGCGGCCGCGTGGTGGCACGCCAGGGACAGGCCACAGTGGAGATGCCTTGATGTCGCAGGATTTTGCAGACCTTTCGCTTGGTCGTCGCCCGGAAGGGCGCACTCTGATCACGGCAAGCTGGGTGGTCGGCCACACGGACGGTGGCCACACGCTGCTGCGCAACGGCGAGGTCGTGTTCGAGAATGGGGCCATCCTGTTCGTCGGACATCGCTTTCCCGGCGAGGTGGCGCGCCGCATCGATTTCGGCAATGCGCTCATCAGCCCCGGCCTGATCGATCTCGACGCCCTGTCGGATCTCGATACGACGATCCTCGGCATCGACAACCATCCGGGCTGGGCCAAGGGCCGCGTCTGGCCGCGCTCCTATGTGGAAGCCGGGCCTTATGAAATGTACGGCGAAGAAGAGCTGGCGTTCCAGAAGCGCTTCGCCTTCGGCCAGCTTTTGCTGAACGGCATCACGACCGCCGCGCCCATCGCATCGCTGTTCTATCGCGAATGGGGGGAAACCGTCGCCGAGTTCGATGCCGCCGCCGATGCGGCCGGCGAGCTCGGCCTTCGGGTCTATCTCAGCCCCGCCTATCGTTCCGGCGGAATGGTGCTGGAAGCGCCGGGCAAGATGGTGCCTGTCTTCGACGAGGAGCGCGGGTTTCAGGGCCTGAATGACGCCGTTGCCTATATCAAGCGGCAGAACGGCAGGCATGGGGATCTCGTGCGCGGCATGCTGGCGCCCGATCGGGTCGAGACATCGACGCTCGCCCTGCTGCAGCGCACGGATGCCGCCGCGCGCGATCTCGACTGCAAGTTCCGCCTGCACATGGCGCAGGGCACGATGGAAGTCGATACGGTGCGCATGCTGCACGGCTCGACCGCTCCTGCCTGGCTCGCCAGGAACAAGTTGCTGAGCGAACGGCTGATCGCACCGCACGCCACCAATGCGACCGCGGACGATCTCGGCCTTTACGCCGAGCATGGCGTTTCCATCGTGCACTGTCCCCTCGTCTCGGGGCGCAGCGGTTCGACGCTCAACTCCTTTTCGAAGTGCCGCGAGCGCGGCATCAACATCGCCATGGGCACGGATACCACGCCGCCCGACATGCTGATGAATCTGCTCGTCGGGCTGATCACCTGCCGCATCAACGATCATGCACCCGATCGGGTCCGCTGCGCCGATCTCTTCGACGCGGCAACGCTGGGCGGCGCACGCGCGCTCGGACGCCCGGATCTTGGGCACCTGTCGCCGGGCGCGCGCGCCGACATCGCCGTCTTCGGCCTGGACGACGCGATCATGGCGCCTTCCGTCGATCCGATCACGACGCTGGTCATCGGCGGCTCCGGCAAGGCGACGCGGGCTGTCTTCGTCGATGGCCGCCTCTCGATGCTGGATCGCCGGCTGGCAAGCTTCGACATGGAAAAAGCACGGCAGCGGGCACAGGCGCAATATGACGGGCTGATTGCCAAATATCCCGAACGGAGCTGGAACCATCCGCCCGTTTCGGAGATCTTCCCGCCCAGTTATCCGATCGAGGCCGACAATGGTTGAGGCAAGGGAACCGGTCATCGACGTCAAAAATCTCAAGGTGGAGTTTCCGAACCGCCGCGGCACCGTCACGGCGCTTTCGGATGTAAGCCTCTCCATCCGTCCGGGCGAAATCCTTGGGGTGGTCGGCGAATCCGGCGCCGGCAAGTCCATGACCGGACTTGCCATCCAGGGGCTGCTCGAACGTCCGGGCCGCATCGCCGGCGGCGAGATCTGGCTCGGCAACAGGCGGATCGACACGCTGGACGACCGATCCATGGAGCAGATTCGCGGCCGCGAGATCGGCGCGATCTTCCAGGATCCGTTGACCTCGCTGAACCCGCTTTTCACGGTGGGCGCACAACTGACGGAGACGATCCGGCAGCATCTGCCGCTCGGCAGGGCCGAAGCCCGCGCGCGTTCCGTCCAGCTGCTGCGCGATGTGGGCATCCCCGCGCCGGAGGAGCGCATCAACCATTATCCGCATCAGTTCTCCGGCGGCATGCGCCAGCGCGTGGTGATTGCGCTTGCGCTCGCCGCCTCGCCCAAGCTGATCATCGCGGACGAGCCCACCACCGCCCTCGATGTCTCGATCCAGGCGCAGATCATCTCGCTGCTTCGCCGGCTGTGCAAGGAGAAGCAGGCAGCCGTGATGCTGGTGACGCACGACATGGGCGTGATCGCCGAAGCCGCGGACCGCGTGGCGGTCATGTATGCGGGCCGGCTCATCGAGATCGGCCAGGTGGAGCAGGTGCTGCATGCGCCGCGTCACCCCTATACGCAGGGCCTCATGGCTTCCATTCCCTCGCTCGGTGCGCGTGTCGAAAAACTGAACCAGATCGATGGTTCGATGCCTCGGCTGGATGCCATTCCCGATGGCTGCGCCTTCAATCCCCGGTGCAAATCCGCCGGTCCGCGCTGTCTGCGCGAACGGCCAGAACTGATCACGGCCAGCGATGGTTCGAGCGCCTGCTGGCTCAACGCGGGAGGCACGGCATGACCGCATCGTCCGAAAAAACATCCGCCTTGGCCGTCGACGGGCTGGTCAAGACATTCGACGTCTCGGCTCCCTGGCTCAACCGCGTGGTGGAGCGCAAGCCGCGCCAGTTCCTGCAGGCGGTCAACGACATCAGCTTTGCCGTACCCGCCGGCGGCTGTCTCAGCATCGTCGGCGAAAGCGGCTGCGGCAAATCCACGGTGGCACGGCTTGTCACCGGCCTCTACAAGCCGACAAGCGGCGAAATCCGTTTCGCGCCCGGGCGCAGCGGCGAGCCGCTTTCTGCCCAGATGATCTTTCAGGACCCCTATGCATCCCTCAATCCGCGCTGGCGGGTGAAGAATATCATCGCCGAACCGCTGCGCGAACTGAAGCTGCGCAGCACTGCCGCCGAAATCACCGAGCGCGTCGAGGAACTGCTGCTAACCGTCGGCCTCTCGGTGTCCGACGGTGAAAAATTCCCGCATGAGTTTTCCGGCGGACAGCGCCAGCGCATCTCCATTGCCCGCGCGCTTGCCAGCGAGCCGGAATTTCTCGTCTGCGACGAGCCCACCTCCGCGCTCGACGTTTCGGTGCAGGCCCAGGTGCTGAACCTCATGCGACGGCTGCAGGACGAACTTGGCCTCACCTATCTCTTCATCAGCCACGACATGAGCGTCGTCCGCCATATGTCGGATCGCATCGCGGTCATGTACTTGGGCAGGATCGTCGAGGAAGGGGAAACCGAGGCGCTGTTTTCCCGGCCCCGCCATCCCTATACGCAGCTCCTGCTGCAGACCATTCCGAATATCGAGGCGCCGAAGCGCGATCACGAGCTAGCCAGCGGCGAGGTGCCAAGTCCGCTCAAGCCGCCTTCGGGTTGCACCTTTCATCCGCGATGCCCGCTGGCGACGATCCGATGTTCGGTGGAGATGCCGGCGGTGCGCTCTCTGTCGAACGGAACGCGCGTGGCCTGCCATCTGGTAAGCGACGATTGACGGACAAGGCGCAGGGCCGTTCAGGCCAATGCCGCGCGCAGATCATGGGAGAGATCGCGAAGCTCGGTCAGGTCGAGTTCGGATTCGACATGCTCGAGATGATGCGCCATCAGGCGCGTCGCTTTGTCGACATTATTGCCGACAATTGATTCGACGATCTCCGCATGTTCGTCCGGTCCGCAGTTGAAGCGGTTCGTATTGCGATAAACAGCTGTTATCAGGGAGGAACGGGCGATCAGATCGCGCATTGTCGCAAACAGAAAATCCGAGCCGGCGGTCTCCGCCAGCAACAGATGGAAGCCACCGGAAAGCTTGATGATATCGGTGGTGATATCCTCCATGTTGGCGATACGTTCCTTGGCCACATGCTCGCGAAGGCGTTTTGCGTCAGCCTTGGAAATACCTTTGCAGAGCCGCTCGACCACGCAGCGCTCGACGGTGCGCCGAACGAAGAATACATCCCGGGCCTCATCGACCGACGGCTTGGAGACGAAGGCGCCGCGATTGGGGATGATCATGACAAGCCCATCGCGCTGCAATGTCGCGAGCGCCTGGCGGATGCGGGCGCGGCTGACATTGAAGATCGCGGCCATCTGCTCTTCCTTGAGCTGAACGCCGGGCCTGAGCCTCCGCTCGGCGATCGATAGCCAGACCTTCTCGACAATCTGCTCCACGGAGGCCCCGTTTTGGTCAGTCATGCTTTTACTCCTCGTTGCAGCTAGAGAAGCGTGATGCGGCGGAAAAAGTCAATCAGGGCCATTGGATTTTGATTGCAGAATTGTCAACAATATGGAATGATATTGTCAATCATAAATCGACATATGGATGGCGCGATGGAATTCGACTTTGCCGAGCTTGAACCTCAAAGCCGCTATCGGCTTTTGACGAACTTCGTCGGACCCCGCCCGATCGCCCTGGTCACGACGCGCTCGCCCGCCGGCCACAACAACGCCGCGCCTATGAGCTTCTTCAATGTCTTCTCGCACGATCCGCCGATCGTGGTGCTGGGCATACAACCGCGTCTGAACGGCGAGGAAAAGGATACGATCGCCAATATCCGCCGGACGCAGGAATTCGCCGTAAACATGGTGGATTTGGCAATTTCGCAGCAGATGCTGGTTTGCGGTCTCGGCTTCGGCAGCGACGTCGACGAGCTGGCGATGGCCGGCCTCTCTGCAGCCCCCTGCCGCAAGATAGATGCGGCCTATGCCGGCGAATCCCCCTGCGTTTTCGAATGCCGGGTGGAGCGTCTCATCGATTACCCACGCCGCACGCTCGTTCTCGGCGAGGTCGTCCATATGCATGTGCGGCGCAACTGCCTGGATGCCGCCGGGCACTACGTCGATCCGGAGAACTATCAGCCGATCGCCCGGCTGCATGCCGACAATTATATCGTCCCGGATCGCCAGTTCGTCCTCAAGGCTCCGCCGATCGCCGACTTCCTGAAGCCGCAAGACAAGGATTGATGAAAGGTCCCGTCTCCATGCATATCCGTCTCATCAATCCGAACTCGACAGCGTCCATGACGGCCCAGGCGCTGGACAGCGCCATGCGCGTCAAGCAACATGATACGCAGGTATCTGCCGCCAATCCGGCTGACACGCCCGTCAGCATCGAAGGCGCCGCCGACGAGGCCTCTTCCGTGCCGGGCATGCTCGCCGAAATCCGCAAGGGAGAAGCCCTCGGCATCGATGCCTATGTCATTGCCTGCTTCGACGATCCGGGCCTGCACGCCGCCCGCGAAGTCGCGCGCGGGCCGGTCATCGGCATCTGCCAGGCCGCCGTGCAGGTTGCCATGACCATCAGCCGCCGGTTCTCCGTCATCACCACCCTGCCCCGTTCGATCCCGATCATCGAGGATCTGGTGAGCGACTACGGTGCGGAGCGCCATTGCCGCAACGTGCGCGCCATCAACCTGCCGGTTCTCGGCCTGGAGGAAGATCCCGCCGAAGCGGAACGGCTGCTGATCGATGAAATCGAAAGGGCAAAGAAAGAAGATCGCGCCGAAGCCATCATTCTCGGCTGCGCGGGCATGTCCTCTCTCTGCGACCGGCTGCAGGCGGCAACCGGTCTTCCGGTCATCGACGGCGTCACCGCTGCCATCAAGCTTGCCGAAGCTCTGGTCGGGGCCGGCTATGCGACCTCCAAGGTCAATGCCTACGACTATCCGCGCATCAAGGGAGCGGAATGCCAGGCTTGTGTCTGACGCATTCCCATAACGACGGCGGCAACAGGCGGTCCCCCCATCGCGATCTCGTCATTCCTGCGCACCGATGCGGCGCGCGCGGGAATGGCGGATCCAGTGGCTTCGCGCGGATAGCAACCGCCCGGGAATACCCAACGATCGATGCACTGACAGCGGTGGGCCGAGCTCGACGGCAAACCGAGCGAAGTTCCCGCCGAGCATCAGGTCTGGCCTTCGCCAAAGCCGTCTGCACTTGCGCTGCAGGCGTGCCCGAGCCAATCGGCGAAGGCACGCACCTTCTGGCGCGCCTCCGCCCGGGCGGGCCAAAGGGCATAATAGCCATAGCCGCTGTCGATGATCCGTTCGAAGGGCGCGACAAGCTCGCCGCTTTCCAGGTCCTGCCGCGAAAAAGCGAGATCGCCCATCGTCACGCCGTAGCCGCTTGCCGCCGCGGTCATCGCGAAATCCTGGGTGTCGAAGACCTGATGACGGGACGCCTGGAAGGAATAGGCACCTTCGGCCTGCAACCATAGCGTCCAGTCGCTGTGGCGGGGGTTGGAATGCAGCAGCACGCAGTTCTGCAGGTTCTGCACCTCGGGCGGATTCCCGAGTTTGGAAAGCAGCTGCGGAGAACACATCGGCGTCAGGCGCTCGCGCAGCAGCGGCAGCACGTCCATGCCGGGCCAATGGCCGTTGCCATAGGTGATCAGCATATCGATGTCGCCGACGGAGAAGGTCGGGCGTAGAAACCAGGCGGTGTCGATATTGATATTCAGGTCTTCGTGATGGCGGTGAAGATCCGGCAGCCGCGGCAGGAACCATTTGCGCGCGAATGTCGGCGGCATGCGGATCGTCAATGAGCGCACGGTCGTTCTGGTCGCCTCGAACGAGGTCTTCAGCGAGGCGAGAAGACTGTCGACGATCGGGATGAGCGCCATGCCGCGCTCCGTCAGCGCCACCTTGCGCGTGTGACGCTCGAACAGGCTGCAGCCGAAATAATGTTCGAGCTGCTGGACCTGCCTGCTGATGGCGCTCTGGCTGAGATTGAGCTCGGTTGCCGCCGCGGTGAAGCTGCCCGTTTCCGCAACGACGGAAAAGGTCTGCAGGGTTTGCAGCGGCGGCAACCTGTTATGATCGAATCTCGGCTCCATTCCCTATCCGGCTTTCTCGCTGCTGTTGGAAGCGACAAGCTTTAAAGCATGCGGATCGAATGGCAACCGATGTGCTCAGGCGATCGCGCGGCGCATGATCTCCACGGCCTCCCTCACCCGGCGCGGGGCCGTTCCGCCCTTGTGATCCCGGCTGGCAACCGACCCTTCCACGGTCAGAACATCGAAGACATCCGCGCGGATGGATGGCGCAAAGGCCTGCATATCGGCAAGGGAAAGCTGCGAGAGCGTCGGCAGCGCCTTGTCGCGGGCCGCGCCCACGATCGCCGCAACGGCATGATGCGCATCGCGAAACGGCATCCCGGCGCGCACGAGGTAATCGGCAAGATCGGTCGCCGTCGAATAGCCCTGATTGGCGGCGGAGAGCATCCTGTCGCGCTTCACCGCGATGGTCGGAAGCATCTGGGCCGTGACGCTGACGGCGGCGCGAACGGTTTCGAGCGTATCGGTCAGCGGCGGCTTCGATTCCTGCTGATCCTTGTTGAAGGCCAGCGGCTGGCTTTTCATCAGGGCCGCGGAAAAAGCGAGGTTGCCGATGACACGAGCCGCCTTGCCGCGCACCAGCTCCGCCAGATCGGGATTGCGCTTCTGCGGCATGATCGAGGAGCCGGTGCAGAACTGGTCGCCGACCTCGATGAAATCGAACATCGGCGTGCACCACAGGATCACTTCCTCGCTGAAGCGCGAAAGGTGCCCCATGATGATCGAACCGGCGCTGCAGACATCGACCACATAGTCGCGGTCGGAAACGGCATCGAGCGAATTGGCAAAGGACCGGGAAAAACCGAGTCGGGACGCGCTGTATTCGGGATCGATAGGATAACCCGTGCCGGCCAGCGCGGCGGCACCGAGCGGCGAGATATTGAGACGCTCCCGGGCGGCGGTGACGCGATCGAGATCCCGCCGGAACATTTCGGCATAAGCCATCATATGATGCCCGAAGGTGACGGGCTGGGCGACCTGCAAATGCGTGAAGCCGGGCATGATCGCATCGGCATGCTGTTCGGCAAGATCGGCGAAGGCGCCGATCAGCGTCTTCAGATCGTCGGCCAGAAGATCCAGCTGCTCGCGCGCATAGAGGCGGATGTCGGTCGCGACCTGATCGTTGCGCGATCTGGCGGTGTGCAGCTTCTTGCCGGCATCGCCGATCAGCGCGATCAACCGGTTCTCGACGTTCGTGTGAACGTCCTCGAGTTCCGTCTTCCACTCGAAAGTGCCCGAACGCATCTCCTCGGCGACCTGATCGAGGCCGGTCTGGATCTGGTCGTTCTCCGCGGCGGTCAAGATGCCGGCGCGGGCCAGCATTTCGGCGTGAACCTTCGATCCGGCGACATCGTGCAGAGCAATGCGCTTGTCCTGGTCAAGGCATTCGTGAAAGCTCTCGAAATCCCTGGACACGGCCTCCTTGAAAAGCGGCGACCATGTAGCTTCTTTCTGATTTCTCATCTCGGTCTTCCCTTTTGGATGGATGCCGCCCTCCTCCGGGCGCATCTTCTATTGAAGCAGAGCAAGCAGGGTGCGGGCATCGGTCTGGTTTTCGAGATCGAGGACGAACTCGCTGAGGGCATCGACCTTGGATGCGGGTAACACCATCCCGGCAAGCTCGGCATATTTGCCGATCAGCCGCTCGTCGCTCAGAGGGTTCTGCGGGCCTCCCAGCGGAAACTCGACGACGAGCCGATGCCGCTCGCCAGCGGCGGTGACGATCGTGATGGCCGGTTCGTCCTCGTCCTTCATGGCAGGATCGATGCGGACGGCGATGCGATCCATCAGCTGGCCGATTTCCGCAGCCGACCAGGCCGCCTCTTCCAGTTCGGCCAGAAAGACCTTGCCGTAACGCAGCCGGGCGGCCAGCGCATAAGGCAGGCTCATCTGCGCCTGCGCGCGCGATTCAATGACCTTGCCGCCGCACATGCCATACTGGAAACCGCTGATATCGACCTCGACGGCGGCGATATCGGCAGGTGAAAGGCCATGGCGCTCAAGCATCAGGTCCAGCGCATCGATCCCCGCATGCGTGCCGCGGCAGGTGGCGTGCGGCTTGATGGAGCAGCGGTTCAAGCGCCAGTAGTCTCCAAAGTCGCGAACGAGCGCCTGCGGATCGCCCTTGCCCGCGCCGAAGGTCGCAAGGAAGCTGCCCCAGCGTTCTGCCTCGAAGACGCTGTCGGGACCTTCGAAACCCTGCCTCGCGAGACAGGCGGCCATCAGCCCGCCTTCGGCGGCGCGGCCGGCATGGAGCTTCTTGGTCGAACTGCCATTGTGGATGAAGGCCCAGGTGCCACCAGCGAAGGAGCAGGCGGAGCCGAGGGCAGACGCCATAGCAGTCATATCGAGGTTCACCATGCTGCCGACGGCGGCGGCGGCGGCGAATGCACCGCATGTGCCGGTGGAATGCCATCCGAGGGCGTTATGCTCTTCGTAACCGCCGACCGCTTCCAGCACGCGCCGACCGACCTCGTAGCCGAGCAGAACGCAGCGCAGAAGTTCACGGCCGCTGAACGGCCGGTCACGATCGCCGAGCGCGGCCAGCACGGCGGGCAGGACGACTGCACCGGAATGATCGCAGCCGCCGCTATCGTCAAGCTCATACGCATGAGCCGAAACGCCGTTGACGAAGGCTGACGTCCTTGCGTCAGAGGAAATGGGCCGGCCCCAGATTGGCGAGCGCCCGGCTCCGGCCTCAATGCCAAGCATCCGGACGACGGCATCCGTCTCGCGAGATACCGAGCCGGCAATCGCGGCACCCAGCGTATCGAGAATATGAAGCTTCGCCTTGTGAACGGTCTCGACGGGAAAGGCATCGAAGCCCGTTGCACATACGAGGCCGGCAAGCGTGCGGGTCAGATTATCGCTCACCGGCTCGCTCCTCGTCGACATAGGCGTCATAGACATTGATCGGGTGATCGGCAGGCGCGAAGACGCCTTTGCCGGCGTGCCAGCGGGCAACTTCGGCCGCTGTCGCCAGCCACACGTCGTCAAAACTTCCGATGTGCGCGAGCAAGGCTTCGACCAGCGCGATCCGGCCCGGCGTGCCGGTCCATTCGGGGCGAAGCTGAATGACGTAGCAGAGGCCGTATTTGCGGTAGGCGTCGAACTCGGCGATCCAGTTGCCGAGTACCGCCTCGTAAGACGGAATGCGGCTTTGCCCCTTCGGGAACGCAGGCGTGAAATTGAACTGGAAATAGGGCCGATCCTCCAGCTCGTTATGAATTGGAATTTCAACGAGCGAGGACGAATGGCTGTAGGGTACATCATCGCCGTTCAGCGATGCCGACCAGGTATAGCCGGCATCGACGAGCAGGCGGTCGAAACGACGCGGCCAGTTGCCGGCCGGAAGCCGGAAGCCGGAAACCTCGTTCGATGCGACTGTGTTCAACCTCTCACGGCTGCGCTTGAGCAGCGCCACGGCCGTCGGCGCATCCATCGCGTCGTAGCGCTCGAAATCCCAGCCATGGCTTTCGATCTCGTGGTGGGGCGACACGACATCTCGCAGCAGCCGCTCATGCTTTTCCGCTACCACGCCAGGCACAAACCAGCTCGTGGAGACACCGGCATCGGCAAAGGCGTTGCAGAGGCGCTCGACGCCGCGTGTGGCGCCATACTGCCAGACGGAAAAGCTCTTGCTGCGTGCTTTCAGATCCGGTGCCTGCGCGATGGCATCGAGCCCGTCATCGAAGATCACGGAGACGATGGCGGCGCATCTTTTGCCATGAGGCCAGAAGCCTTCAAAAACCGTGCTGGTCATGCCGCAATCTCCGGATGTCGTGCGATCCACCATCTTGCGATTTCGGCGCAATGCGTTGCCCAGACGCCATCGCCATGGGCAGCGATCGCCTTGAAAAGCCCTTCGAGGATGGCAAGCCGGCCGGGCCGCGCGCAGACCTTCGGATGCAGGATCGTCGTCCAACAGAGCCCTTCGCGATGATAACCTTCGAATTCGGCGCACCAGTTTTTCCGAACATCGGCATAGCCCGATATCCGGTCGAGGCCGATGGGGAAATCCGGGTCCTCGCTATAGGCGAGAGCGGTATAGTCGTCGATATCCCAGCGCCCCGGAATCTCGACCAGACCCCGGCCGCGCGGCGTCGCATGAAAGTAAGGGCGATCGTCACCGCGCATCGAGCTGGAATAGATCACGCCGAACTCGTGCAGCAACTGCGCCGTCTCGTCGCTCCAGTCGCCCGACGGCGTGCGGAAGCCGACCGGCGTCACACCCATTCGGCATTGGAAAATGTCGCGGGAACGCCCCATGATATCCAGCTGCTGCTGCCGGCTGCAGTCGATGAAGACCTCGTGATAATGGCCGTGATAGGCAATTTCATGGGCGTCGCGAAGAATGCGCTCGCATCGCGACGGCCAGTGTTCGACCACCCAGGTCGGAACGAAGAAGGTCGCCTTGAGCCCGTATTCACGAAGAAGATCGAGAAGCCGCGGCAGCGCCCGCCATGGACCATAGGCGCCTTGCGTGAAATAGCGCGGATTGGAGAGCAGCGAGCCGTCGAGCATCGCATCGCCCGTCGGGCCGTCGACATCGAAGGCGAGTGCCACGGCCGACTGCCGGCCTGCCGGCCACAGGCCTGGTTTCGCTGATTTGGTTGCATTCTTCGCAGTCATGGGACTCAGCATGCGTTTCGAGATGTTTTGGGTCGCAACCGTCCACCCGCGGGCGCTGAAGCGCCCCGGCCGATGGCTGTCTGCATGGAAGATGGAAGCGCCGCAGTGATCGCGGCGCTTCTTCAAGCGTTACTTGACGCCGTTGATGACGGCCTTCGGAACGGCGTTGTGAACGAGACCCCATTTCTTGAGGATCTCATCGTAGGTGCCGTCCTTGATCAGTCCGTCGAGAGCGCCGGCAACCGCATCGCGAAGGGCGGTATGGTCCTTCTTGAAGCCTATGCCGAACGTGTCGTTGCTGAGCAGCGGCTCGCCGACGAGCGTATAAGTGTTGGGCTCGATGCGCATCTGGTAGGCGATCGTTTCGATGCCCTGCACGACCGCGTCATAACGGCCCTGCTTCATGCCGAGACGGGCGGCGTTCGAATCCGCGGTTCCCTCGAACTTGATGGCGGGCTTGCCCTTGCCTTCGCAATTGGTCGCGCTCCAGGCCTTGACGTTGTCGCCGAAGGAGGTGCTGCGGCTTCCGGCAACCGTCTTGCCGCAGAGATCACTCGCCTGCTTGTAGGTTCCGGCATTGGCGTTGACGGTGAAAAGGATCGGACCGCTGGTGATGTAGTCAACAAAGTCCATGGCGGCCTGGCGCTTCACGTTGTCGCTCATGCCGGAGATGATCATGTCGGCACGGCCGGTCTGAAGGCCACTCTGCAGCTCCTGAAAGGCGGACGTCACGAAAACGGTCGTCAGATTAAGCTTCTTGGCGATGGCATTCGCCAGATCGACGTCGAAGCCATCGATCGTGCCGGTATCCGGATTGACGAATTCCATCGGCGGATAGATCGGGTTGGTCATGATGCGCAGTTCGCCGTCCTTGAGCAGGTTCAGGCTCGAATCCGCGGAGGCGGCTGTCGCAGCGAGAGATAGCAGGGCTACTGAGGCGGCGAGACGAATGAGTTTCATGAAATTCTCCTCTGATGTTCTTTCTTCAGGTTTTTGTTGTCAAAGCACCGCAGAGATGAAGTTCTTCACTCTGGGATTCCTGGGGTTCTCCAGAATTTCGCCGGGCGTGCCGGTCTCGACGATCATGCCGGCATCCATGAAGACGACGCGGTCGGCAACCTCGCGGCAGAAACCGATCTCATGCGTGACGACGATCATCGTCGTGCCGGAAGCGGCAAGCTCCTTCATGACGCCGAGGACTTCGCCGACGAGTTCCGGGTCGAGCGCCGAGGTCGGCTCGTCGAACAGCATGGCCTTCGGCTTCATCGCCAGCGCGCGGGCAATCGCGATGCGCTGCTGCTGGCCGCCGGACAGTTCGCCCGGATAGGCGCCCGCCTTGTCGGCGAGGCCGACGCGTTGCAGGAGAATGCGCGCCTCGGCGATGCATTCCTGCTTCGGCCGCTTCTGCACGCCGACCGGGCCTTCGATGATGTTCTGCAGCACCGTGCGATGCGGAAAGAGATGGAATTTCTGGAAGACCATGCCGACGGCCTGCCGCTGGCGGGCGATCTCGCGATCCGGCAGCGGAAAGAGACGGTTGCCCTCGCGGCGGTAGCCGGCGATTTCATCCTCGACCGTGACATAGCCGGCATCGATCTGTTCGAGCTGGTTGATGCAGCGCAGGAACGTGCTCTTTCCCGAGCCGGAAGGCCCGATGATGCAGACGACCTCACCCTTCCTGATCTCGAAATCGATGTCCTTGAGGACGTGAAAGGTGCCGAAGTATTTCTGCAGGCCGTGTGCCTTGATGATCGCATCCATCAGGAAGCCTCCCCGGCCAGAGCCTGGTTGGCGGCCTGCTGGGCGCTCGCATCGCGCCGCCCCCATCCCTTGGAGAAATGCCGCTCGATGTAGATCTGCCCGACGCTCAGGACGGTGACGACGATCATGTACCAGATGGCGGCCACGATCAGCAGTTCGATGACGCGCGAGTTGACATAGTAGATGTCCTCGACGTTTTTCAGCACTTCGGAATACTGGATGACGCTGGCGAGCGAGGTCAGCTTGACCATGCCGATGGTCTCGTTGCCGATCGGCGGAACGATGACCCGCATGGCCTGCGGCAGCACGATCTTCAGCGTTGCCCGCAGCTTCGTCATGCCGATCGACTGGGCGGCCTCCATCTGACCCTTGTCGATCGACAGAAGGCCGGCGCGCACGACTTCGGCCGTATAGGCGCCCTGCTGGATGCCAAGGCCGAGAAGGGCGGCGACGAACGGCGTCATGACGTCGACGGTGCGGATCGACCACAATCCCGGAATGCCGATGGTCGGGAAGATCAGGGCGAGATTGAACCAAAGGAGAAGCTGAAGCAGCGCCGGCGTGCCACGGAAGAGCCAGACATAGCCGACCGAAATGCTGCGTAGAACCGGATTGTCCGACATGCGCATGATGGCCGCGACGACGCCGAGGACAATGCCGACGATCATGGCACAGAAGGTCATGATGATCGTATTGCCGACCCCGATCATGACCGCCCTGGCAAACAGGTTCTGTCCGACATATTCCCAGGCAATATCGCCCTTCCAGAAGGCTCTCGCCAGAAGAAGAAGGAGGATGATGCAGATCGCCGCCATGATCTTGGTGCCGATTTTTCGCTGCGGCACGATCACGAGCGCATTCACGTCGAGTGGCGCTGAGTTCGTCAAGTTTCGATCCCCTGAGCTCGTTGGTGAGCTTCCGTTTTCTAGTGGGGAAAACTTACGTTGCTTTTGAATTCATCCGCAAACGAGATTTGAACATGCGATTTATGCGCCACATGCATAAATCGCGCATGCCGGCGGTACGGTTTCAGCGCAGACCGCGGTGCTTGCGGCTGCCCGGCCCAGAGGGATCGGGTGCCTTCACTTGTCCTGCGCGAGAGCCGTTTCGACCATGCGCAGCAGGCTCTTCAATTCCGGCTCGCGCACGCGCGCCGCTGCCTCATTTGGCGAAAACCATTGAAGCTGGCGCTGTCTCCGCTCGGGAAAGCGGTCGTCCAATCCGGACACTTCGAGAAGGTGAACCTGCACGATGGATGGAACGGTCTCGCCGGTATCGAGCGATTTCAGATAGGTATAACGACCGAAGCTCTTCTTTCGTGCTTTTCCCTTGACCCCCGCCTCTTCCCAGGCCTCGCGCTCGGCGACCTGATGCGGCAGCTTCTTGTCCATCGGCCATCCCTTGGGGATCACCCAGCGGCCGCTCTCGCGCGATGTGATCAGCAGGATTTCGACATCCTTCTGCCCCGGCAGGCGCCTGTAACAGATCGCGGCATACTGCTCTATCGAACGGCCGGCAAAGATCTTCTGCGCTTCGCCCGCCAGGCGTCTGAGATAGGTCTTTTTAGTCATTCGCCGTCACTGCCGCCTGTGGAACCGGGCTTGGCGTCCGGCTTTGCAAGAGTTCGCCGCGCTCCTCCAGAACGGGATAGGCGGCAGCGGCGACGAAGTGGGAATTGATCTGCTTGAGATCGCGCAGCAGGTCGAGATGAAGGGAGCTGGTCTCTGCCGTCTCGATCCCGCCCTGGCGCAGACGCTGAAAATGCGCTTCCGTTCCCTCGCGCTCCGCCTTGCGAAAGATGACTTTCTCCTGCGCCAGCATACGGGCGGCGCTCTCGTTCTGCGTCATGAACAGGGCGGCCGTCGTCTGCAGGTTCGATTGCAGACGGTCGAACAGCCTTGCCAGCTCGAGCTGGCCTTCCTTGGAGAAGCTCAGACCCCGGCGCAGGCGTTTGGCCAGATGCGGCAGAAGGTTCTGGTCCAGCACATCGCCGGCGTGCTCCATGTTCATCGAAAACAGCAATATCTCGTTCAGCCGCCGCCTGTCGGCTTCGCCGAGCTCATCCGGATCGATCGAGGTCAGATAGGTTTTTACCGCCGTGTTGAGACTGTCGAGGATGTTGTCCAGAGACCGCAGGCGCGTCAGGGCTTTTCGGTCCGTCTCGGAAAGGGCGAGCTTCGCCCCCGCGAGCATTTCCGAGAGCACGTCGACCAGTCTCAACGCCTCGCGCGCAGCCGCGCCGAGAGCCACGACTGGCGTCTCCTTGGCGGCAGGATCGAGATATCTCGGGCGCGTCGGGTCAGCCTCGTCGATCTTCTGCGGCAGCAGTTTCGTCAGCAGATCGGCATAGGGCCGCAGGAGCGGCATGAATATGACGGCCAGCACGATATTGAAGGCACTGTGGAAATTGGCGACGGCCCGGGCGCTGTCGCTGTCGATCATCGCCGACAGGCGTGTGACCGGCTCCAGGAAGCCGATCATCGCAGCCACACCGACAATGCGCGTCAGCATGTTGCCGATCGGCAGCCGCTTGACGGACAGATCAGAGCCCGATTGCCCTTCGATCAGCGGATTGATCGCGGTTCCGAGATTGGCTCCGAGGACGAGGGCAAATGCCTGGTCGATATTGACGAGGCCCTTGCTTGCCAGGGACATGATGAGCAGCACCACGGCAACGCTGGAGTGGGCCGCCCAGGTCAGAATCGCGGCCAGAAGCAGGCTGAGAACCGGGGTCGACGCGATGGCATCCAGCACGTAGGCCAGCGCCTTCGATCCCTCATATTGCGTCATCAGGTCGAGCAGCTGGTGCAGCGCCAGAAGCATGAAGCCAAGCCCGATCATGACGCGTCCGAGATCGTGCACGCGGGAATTCGCGGTTCGGCGGAACATCAGCACGCCGATAAGGATGAGCGCCGGCGAAGCAGCGGCAACATCGAAGGACAGCACCTGGACGATCAGGGTCGTGCCGACATTGGCGCCCAGCATCACGGCAAGCGCCGGCACGAGGTCCACCAGCCCGCCCGCCGCGAAGCCGGAGGCCATCAGACCGGTTGCCGTGCTGCTTTGCAGGATGGCGGTAACGCCGATGCCGGCGAAGAACGCCTTGATGCGATTGCTCAGCGCGCGGCCCAGAAAGGAGCGCAGATCGGGGCCGAAGGCGCGCTGGATGCCCGTCTGGACCATGCGCGTGCCCCACAGCAAAAGGGCGATGTGGCCAGCCAGAGCAACAAGGCCGAAAATAAGCGCCATAACGGTCCTCCGTATGCTTGTGACGCCCGATCCGATGCCGGACGACAATATCTCAGTTCGCTAAGTTTTCATTAGCCGACTATGTTTCTCCCCTGTTTGCATCTTTTGCAAGGCGAATTGTCACAAAACTGTCATAAATTTTATTTATGCATTTATAAACAAAAAGATAGAAGGTAAATTCTTCTGCAATCCTTCTGTTATGGACCTGCGGTCAGCCGCCCCTGACCGAATCGCGCCAGACGAGTTCGGGCTGTAGCCTCAGCGATCTGCCCTGCGCGACGCCACTCCCGGACAGCCATGTCACCGCCTCGCGCGCGATTGCCGTCACCGGCTGCGAAAATGTCGTCAGCCGATAGGACGACCAGGAAGCCTGCTCGATGTCATCGAAGCCGACGACGCAGAGCTGCTGCGGAACGGAAAGCGAAAACTGGTGGCGGGCGGCGTCCATGAATCCGCAAGCCAGCAGATCCGTTGCGCAGAAGACGCCGTCGGGCCGTTCCTTGCGGGTGAGCAAGCGCTGCGCCAAGATCCGGCCGGCCTCATATCCAGTCCAGCCATGCCGCTCGACGACGACGTCCAGGCCGTGATCCCTGGCGGCGGCGATGAAACCCTCCTCCCTTGCCATCAGGCTCGGCGTGCCGGCCTCCGAATTCGCAAAGGCAAGCCGGGTGCACCCGGCCCGAACGAAGGCCGTCACCACACGCGCCGCCGCCTCGCGGTCGTCGAGATTGATGTGCAGCGGTCCCGACTGGTCCTCATCGCGATTGATCAGCACGAGCCGTTGCCCGCTGCGCAGGCAGAGCTGCGTGATCGATTTGTCCGGCAGGCCGGACAGGATGACGGAGGCATCGGCACGGTAACGGATAGCCTGCTGCAAGGCCCTGTTGACGCTGCCGTCGGAGCGATCGGTATTGATCAGCATCGCCACCTTCCCCGCATGCTGCAACTGCAAGGTCAGCTCACGCAACAGGGCGGAGCGATAGGGCGTCGCAACATCGGAAACGATGAGGCACACGATACCGCTCTCATTGCGCATGAGCCCGCGGGCGAGATGATTGACCTGATAGCCAAGCTCTTCGGCCGCCTGCAGAACCTTTTGCCGCGTCGCTTCGGAAACGCTGGCGCCGGGGGTGAATGCGCGCGACACCGCCGAGCGCGAGACGCCGGCTCGCTGCGCCACTTCCTCAGCGCTGACAAAATCTCGTTGCGACACGGTGCCTCCCTAGTCTTCGATGGACTTGAGCATAGATTGCAATCGCGTGCAACATGGCAATCATGTCAGTATTGTGAAACTTTTGTGACAATGCTGGTTGACATGGTGAAGCAACCAATGCAGCATTTGCACACGCTTGCAAAAGCGCTCGGCGTGGAGGCGCCGCAAAGCAGGAGGACATCATGCGATTGGTCAACATGGCTGCGGCGGCACTTGCCGCGGGAATATCTCTTATTGCCTGGTCGGCGCACGCTGCCGGCGATCTCAACGTGATCTGCTCCGCAGATCCCGAAGTCTGCGACCTGATGAAGGGTCTGTTCGAAAAGCAGAGCGATATCAAGGTCAACATGGTTCGGCTTTCCGCCGGAGAAACCTATGCCAAGATCCGCGCCGAGGCGCGCAATCCGAAGACCGACATCTGGTGGGCGGGAACCGGCGACCCACATCTGCAGGCCGCAGCCGAAGGCTTGACCCTGGAATATAAATCGCCGCTCTTCGACCAGCTTCAGGACTGGGCCAAGAAGCAGGCGGAAAGCGCCAATTTCCGCACGGTCGGCGTTTATGCCGGCGCGCTCGGCTGGGGATACAACACCGAAATCCTGAAGAAAAAGGGCCTGAAGGAGCCGAAGTGCTGGGCCGACCTGCTCGATCCCTCCTACAAGGGCGAGATTCAGATCGCCAACCCGAATTCGTCGGGCACATCCTACAACACGCTAGCGACGCTCGTTCAGATCATGGGCGAGGACAAGGCTTTCGATTACCTGTCGAAGCTCAACGCCAACATCTCGCAATATACCAAATCGGGCTCCGCTCCGGTGAAGGCGGCCGCGCGCGGGGAATCGACGATCGGCATCGTCTTCATGCATGATGCCGTTGCCCAGACCGTCGAAGGCTTCCCCATCAAGGCGGTCGCGCCTTGCGAAGGGACCGGCTACGAGATCGGCTCCATGTCCATCATCAAGGGCGCCAGAAACCTGGAGAATGCCAAGAAGTGGTACGACTGGGCGCTGAGCGCCGAGGCGCAGTCGCACATGAAGGACGCCAAGTCCTATCAGCTCCCCTCCAACAAGTCGGCCGAGGTTCCGAAGGAAGCGCCGAAGTTCGAGGACATCAAGCTGATCGACTACGACTTCAAGAAATATGGCGATCCGACCGTCCGCAAAGCCCTGCTTGCCCGATGGGACAAGGAAATCGGCGCGAAGGCCAACTGATCGTCCCCTCGATCCTGCGGGCCGGGGCGCACATGCATCCGGCCTGCACCACATCTGAACTTTGCTGAATGGGATGCGAATCCGACCATGACCAATAGCAAACGCCGGCTGGATGTCGCACTTGTTCTCGGCATCGCCGCCTTGATACTACTCCCATGGTATCGCATCGAAGGCGGCTTCTTCGGCTTTGACTGGCTGGGCAGCTTTCCTCGCGACCCCTCCACAGCGCCTGGAATCCTGCAGATCGCCAGTTATGGCCGATGGTGGCTCGCGATCGCCGCCGGGCTCTTCGTGCTCGGCGGCATCGCGCGCTTCGTTTCCAACCCCATGCGCCGCGGCGCGCTCATGGCCCTTGCCGGTGCACTGGGTTGCGTCTTTCTATCGCTGCAAGGCCTTGCGATCGCCTCGTCGGGCTGGAGCTGGACGATCAGCGAAACCATGTTCGGAGCACTGGCGGACGGTCAGCCGGCGATGGGCGCCGGCGCCATCACGCTTGGCATCGTCTTCGTGCTGCTCTTCTCCTTCGGCCTTGCGGAACGCGGCGTGATGAAGGGTGATGCCTTCGTCGTCAGCGCCATCACCATGCTGGTCGTCCTTGTGGCGATCTTCGTATTCTACCCGGTCGGCAGCATGTTCATCGGGGCCTTCCAGTCGTTCGATGGCTCGTTCGATCCGACCGGCTTCACGACGAACATTCAGGATCCATCCATCTGGAGCCTCAGCTGCATCGTCGGCGGCGACCGTTGCGGCGTTGCCTGGCGCACGCTCTGGCTCGCCATCCTCACGGCCGGGGGATCGACGCTGCTCGGTCTCTGCTTCGCGCTTGTCGCCACCCGTACCAACTTTCCCTTCAAGAAGGGATTGAGGCTGCTGACGATTCTCCCGATCATCACGCCGCCCTTCGTGGTCGGCCTTGCCCTGACCTTGCTGTTCGGGCGGGCGGGCGTGGTGACGCAGGCAGCAGCATCGATCTTCGGCACGGAGCCAGGCCGCTGGCTCTACGGCCTGACCGGCATATGGATCGCGCAGGTCCTCTCCTTCACGCCGATTTCCTTCCTGGTTCTCATCGGCGTCGTCGAAGGCGTAAGCCCGTCGATGGAGGAAGCGTCGCAGACCCTGCGCGCCAACCGCTGGCGCACTTTCTGGCGGGTATCCCTGCCCCTGATGAAGCCCGGCCTGGCAAATGCATTCCTGATCGGCTTCATCGAGAGCATGGCCGATTTCGGCAATCCGATGGTGCTCGGCGGCAGCCATGGGGTTCTGTCGACCGAGATCTTCTTCAGCGTCGTCGGCGCGCAGAACGACCCGTCGCGTGCCGCCGTCCTCGCCATGGTCCTGCTCTTCTTCACCTTGAGCGCATTCCTTGCCCAGCGCCTGTGGCTGCAAGGCAAGAGTTTCGCGACGGTGACGGGCAAAGGCGATTCCGGCGCCCACGCAGCCCTTCCCCGCGGCCTTTCGATCGCAATTCATGCGCTCGTCATTCCCTGGATGATCTTTACGGTCGTGGTCTACCTCATGATCCTCTTCGGCGGTTTCGTGCGCACCTGGGGTCTCGACAACACGCTGACGGTCGAGCATTACGTCAAGGCTTTCTCCATCGGCCTGCGCGACGATGGCGGCCTTGCCTGGAGCGGCGTTGCCTGGAATTCCTTCTGGACGACGATGGAGATCGCCCTGATTTCCGCGCCGCTGACGGCCGCCGTCGGATTGCTCACCGCCTATCTCATCGTGCGCCAGAAGTTCGTCGGCCGCGGCCTGTTCGAGTTCGCGCTGATGATGAGCTTTGCCATCCCCGGCACGGTCATCGGCATCAGCTACATCATGGCCTTCAATTTGCCGCCGCTGGAGATGACGGGAACGGCATTGATCCTCGTCGCCTGCTTCGTCTTCCGCAACATGCCGGTCGGCGTTCGCGGCGGCGTGGCGGCCATGAGCCAGCTCGACAAGAGTCTCGACGAGGCATCCCTGACGCTGCGCGCCGACAGCCTGAGAACCATAAGGAAAGTGATCCTGCCCTTGCTGCGGCCGGCGATCAATGCTGCGCTGGTCTATTCCTTCGTGCGCGCCATCACCTCGATCAGCGCGGTCATCTTCCTTGTCAGCGCCCAGTACAACATGTCCACCGCCTATATCGTCGGCCTCGTCGAAAACGGCGAATACGGCGTCGCGATCGCTTATTCCTCCGCTCTCATCGTCGTCATGATCACCATCATCGCCGGCTTCCAGCTGCTCGTCGGCGAAAGACGCCTGCGGCGCGTAAACCGTGTCGCAACGACGCCGACGACGCCCGCATCCCTCGCTCAGGAGAAAACCGCATGAACCCGAAGGCTCCCGGTTCCGTCGTCTTCGAGAATGTCCGCAAGAGCTTTGGCGCGTTCACCGCCATTCCCGACCTGTCGCTCACCATAGAGCCTGGGACGCTCGTGACCCTGCTCGGCCCTTCGGGCTGCGGCAAGACGACGACGCTTCGCATGCTGGCGGGGCTGGAGCATCCCTCCTCCGGACGCATCCTGATCGGCGGCAAGGACGTCACCATGCTCCCGGCGAACGAGCGCGATGTCTCGATGGTCTTCCAGAGCTACGCGCTGTTTCCGCATATGACCGCGCTCGACAATGTCGCCTACGGGCTCGAATCCTCCGGCATGAAGCGCAAGGAGGCACGCGAAAAGGCGGAAAATGCCTTGAGCCTCGTCGGGTTGGCGGGCATGGGCGTGCGTCTGCCGGCAGAATTATCCGGCGGCCAGCAGCAGCGGGTCGCCGTGGCGCGCGCCCTCGTCGTCGAGCCTCAGGTCCTGCTTCTTGACGAACCGCTCTCCAATCTCGACGCTCGGCTGCGCCGCCGCGTCAGGACGGACATCCGCGAATTGCAGCAGCGCCTCGGCTTCACCGCTGTCTACGTGACCCATGATCAGGACGAGGCCCTTGCGGTTTCCGATCGCATCATCGTCATGAAGGATGGCGGGATCGCCCAGCAAGGCGCGCCGCGCGAGCTCTACGACGCTCCCGCCTCCGCCTTCATCGCCGACTTCATGGGCGAGGCCAACGTCATGCCATGCGATATCATCGAGGTCGATGGCGACAGCGCGACGATTGCGATCGAGGGACTTCGCCACAAAGTGAACGGCCGCTCCGTCAAGCGCGGCCCCGCGCAGCTCGCCGTCCGGCCGAACGCCATCACGCTGACGCCGCGCAGGGACGATAGCCCGTTCAACGGCCAGATCGTCCATTCCGCCTATCTCGGCGATCACGTCGAGTATGAGGTGCAGACCGAGCGTGGCTCCCTCTTCGTCGTCGACACGACCGTCGACGCAGCTCTTCCTCCCCGCACGGACGTCGCGATCGCCTTCAAGGATCGCGGCATCGCAGTCATCGGCGGCTGAATGCCGTCAAACATCAGACGATCAAGGACATATCGCATGACATCCGCATCTCCCGCCGATCTCGAAACCCGTTTTGCGCTTGCCGAGACTATCGGCCGCGAGGCAGGAAAGCTCGCCCTCGATTATTTCAAACGTCGAGAGACGCTGATCATCGAAACCAAGCGCGACCTGCAGGACGTCGTGTCGATCGCCGACCGCGATGTCGAAAATCTCATCCGCGGCCGTATCCACCAGGCCTACCCTGACGACAGCATTCTTGGCGAAGAATACGGCCTGGAGACGGGCACGTCGGGCTATACCTGGGTCGTAGACCCCATCGACGGCACCAGCCCCTTCGTCAACGGCATGCCCAATTGGTGCGTTTCCATCGCCGTGCTGCACGACGGCGTTCCGGTAGTGGGCGTCATCTCGGCCCCCTGCCACGACGAGCTCTATGCCGCCGCGCTCGGAAAGGGCGCTACCCTGAACGGCAAGAGCCTCAAGCTCGATTCTGCGCGCAACATCCGCAATGCCGTCACCGGCATCGGCGCCAACAATCACGTTACCCCCGCCTTCGTCGCAAGAATGATCGAGCAGCTTCTGGAGGCCGGAGGCAATTTCGTCCGCAATGGATCGGGCGCCCTCATGCTCGCCTACGTCGCGGCCGGCCGGCTGGTCGGCTACTACGAACCCTATATGCATGCCTGGGATTGCCTTGCCGGCTATTGCCTCGTGAAAGAAGCCGGCGGCTGGTATCATCCCTTCCCCACGGAAGGCGAACGCCTGACCAAGGGATCGGTGGTTCTGGGGGCGGCCCCGGGCGCTATCGACGATCTACGCAGGATCGCCGGCGTTTAAGGCTGGAACCGATATGCCGGCAGTGCCGGATGGTCGCCACGCAGCCTGAAGAGCCGCGATCCGAAACCCGTTCCGCCCGCCATTTATGCGAAAGCAAGGTGGCGAGCGGGCACCGACGCGGCTCCGGAGGCAAAAAACAGGGCACGATGCCGGCCTCTTATACGTTTCGGCATCGTATTTTAGAGCCCTTCCGCTTTTCCTGGGATCGCCCTACTCCTCCAGCGCCGCCTGCCTGTCCTTGATCAGCCGCATCGGCAGACTGACCGTCACCGACAAGCCGCCGAGGCCGGAGCGGGCGAGTGTCAGCTTTCCGTCATAGGCCTCCACCAGATCCTTCGCGATGGCGAGCCCGAAACCGGTGCCGGCGACGCTTTCGTCAAGCCGCCTGCCGCGGCGGATGAAGGCGATCTCCGCGTCCTCCGGCAAACCGGGACCATCGTCTTCGATAAGCAGTTCCACGCCTTCGTGCTCGGGCAGGAGCGAAAGGCAGACCTTGACCCTGCCCGCCGCCCACTTCCTGGCATTGTCGATCAGGTTGCCGGTAATGTCCGCGAAATCGGCTTCGTCGATCGCCAGCCACATTTCGCCCGGCGCGACAAGATCGAACTCGATCTCGCGCTCGACCGACAGGCGGCGCATGACCGAGATGATCTTCTGCAGATCGGCGCTGGCGTTCAGGACACCCACCGTATGGGCGGCCGCCAGGCTTGCGCGGGTTTGCGCCAGCGTTCGCTTGATCTGCGCCTCCATGCGGCTGACTTCCGTCTGGATCGCCGCCGCCCGTTCCGACATCCCCTCTTCCGAAAGGATGCGCGCCGTCGCCTCGAGCGCGGCCAGCGGCGTCTTGAGGCCATGGGCCAGATCGCCGGCGCGGGCGCGGGCCTGGGTCAATTGCGTCTCGCGCGACGCCAGAAGGCCGTTGAGGTCGTCCACGAGAGGCTGGACTTCGCGCGGAAACTGGCCGGTGATCTTGCGCGCGGAGCGCTCCTGCACGGCCATCAAGGCCGTGCGAAGATCGTTCAGCGGCCGCAAACCGTAGCGCAGAAACGCCATGACGGCCGCGATGAGGGCGACCGAGAGCACGCCGAGCGAGGGCGCCATGGCATAAAAGAAGCGCCAGCGCGCCGGCGCCAGCTCGCTATTGTCGAGCGCCATCACGATATCGACGATCTGATCGCCTGACGCCGAAGGGATCGAGATCGATCGTTCGACAGCGAGAAGATGGCTGCCGTTCGGCCCCTTCATATCCGTCGCCCTGTCGGCGTCGCGAGGGCGGGAGCGGGAACGCAGCCATGGCAGGTTCTGCTCCCAGAGCGATTGCGAGCGCAGTTCGACATTGCCGTTTCGCCCGATCTGCCAGTAGAAACCGCCATTCGGGATGCCGAAGCGGGGATCGGTCGGCGTATCGTCGAGAAAGAGCTGGTTGGATGAATTGATATCGACGGCGGCCAGCAGGACGCGCAATTCCTCGTCTATCTCGGAGAGCGCGAGCGCCCGGACGGCCAGCCCCGAGATGGCGTTGATGCCGACACCGGCAAGAAAGGTCGCGACGATGATCGCCACCACGGAACCGAGCAGCAGCCGTCCCCGCAACGAGAACGGTGTCATGAGGGCGGCGCCTCGCGCGGAATGACATAGCCCTGGCCGCGGCGCGTCTCGATGACGGTTCCGTCGAATTTGCGCCGCAGGCGCGCGACGACGACCTCGAGCGCATTCGACAGAAGCTCCGTCTCCTCGTCATAGATGCTGTCGGCGATCTGCGAGCGCGACAGGACCGTGCCGGCATTGTGCAGCAGATAGGCGAGAAGCCGGTATTCGAGCGCCGTGACCTGAACCGGCTGGCCGCGAAACGACACCGTGCGCTGACGGGTATCGAGCTCGAGAACGCCATTGGACAATATCGGTGACGATTGCCCGGTCGCACGGCGCATCAGGGCGCGCACGCGCGCCAGAAGCTCCTCCATGCGAAAGGG
Source organism: Rhizobium sp. SYY.PMSO (assembly GCF_046840415.1). Classification (NCBI taxonomy): domain Bacteria; kingdom Pseudomonadati; phylum Pseudomonadota; class Alphaproteobacteria; order Hyphomicrobiales; family Rhizobiaceae; genus Rhizobium; species Rhizobium sp. SYY.PMSO. The sequence goes on along the minus strand of NZ_CP177351.1, from coordinate 358,202 downwards.
CTTTGTGAGGTAATCGTCCGCGCCGGCGTCCATGCCGTCGACCTTGTCGCGCCAGCCGTCCCTGGCCGTCAGGATGATCACCGGCATGCCGCGCCGTTCGGCGCGCCAGCGCCGCAGCACCGTCAGCCCATCGAGCTTCGGAAGTCCGAGATCGAGAATCACCAGGTCGAAATGCTCGATGTCTCCGCGATACCACGCCTCTTCGCCGTTGCTGACCGTCGAGACGACATAATGCTGATCCTCCAGGCAGCGGCGCATATCCGCCACGATACTGGGCTCGTCCTCGGCAATCAGAATGCGCATCGTCAGCGTCTCTCGATCACGGCGAGCGAAACACCATCGAGCACGATATCGCCGCGCTTGCCGTCGGCTTTCAGCACGCGCACGGCGTAAGCCTGGCGTCCGGCCCGGCGAACCCGCTTGATTCGCAGTACCCTTCCCGGCATTTCGCGCGCGACGACTGCATAGATGTCGCGCAGCGGCCGCAGCGGGCCGGAATCCTCCACCAGGACGCTGCTATGCGAACGGGCCGATGCGTCCATGCCTATGCAGCTCAGCAAAGCCGCCACCAGGAGAACGGACAGCCGGCGGGGCCGACCGGCTCTTTGCCCGAATATGTGCAACGATGTTCATCCTTCTTTCGAGATTGCACGCGGGCCGTGTTGCGCCTCGGCCCAACCATAACTTTCTCAACATTACAGTTCCCTGACAACCCCCGTAAGAGAGCTGCAAATTGAAAGGTGTATAAGCGTTGAGAGATGGCACGCTGATTGTGCCGAATTTCGTTTCGCAGAAGTTACCATGACTATCCAGATTTCGTCGATTATCTCAAATGCCAGCCTCTCCGTATTTTCAGGCGGCATACGGCCCGAGTTCGTTCGCAACGAAACCCTCGTGGACATATTCAGGGCGACGGTCGCCCGCAGCCCCGACAAGACGGCCCTTGCCCTGATCGGAACCGACCAGGCGATGAGCTATGCCGAGCTGGACCGGTTGTCCGACGAAGCGGCGCACGCGCTGAGTCGCCGCGGCATCGGCCCCGGCGACTTTGTCGGCCTGTGGTTCCAGCGCTCCCTCGATCTCCACGTCGCGCTTCTCGCCATCCTCAAGGCCGGCGCCGCCTACATCCCCTTCGATGCCGCGGCCCCTGCCGACCGCGTCGCGGTGAGCCTAGCCGATTGCGGTGCGAGATGGTTGCTGACACATGACGAAAAGGCGGCTCTTGCGCCTGCATTCGACGGCCAGACTCTTCTCCTCGAATCCCTGCTTGCCGAGGACGGTTCGGATGTTGTTCCGCGTGCCGCGGGCAGCAACGATCCCGCCTACGCGATCTACACCTCCGGCTCCACGGGCAAGCCGAAAGGGATCGTCATCACGCACCGGAACATCTGCCACTATCTGCGGGCAGGCAACGACGTTCTGGGCCTCGTCGAATCGGACGTCGTTCTTCAGCAGGCCTCCGTTGCCTTCGATCTTTCGCTCGAGGAAATATTCGTTCCCTATCTGGTCGGCGCAACCCTGAAGGTCGCGACCTCGGCCGTGATGGCGGAACTCGACAGGCTTGCCGATGTCCTGGAAGCGGAAAAGATCACGGTCATCGACACCGTCCCGACGCTGCTCACCATGCTGGAGCGCGACGTCGACAGCCTGCGCGTCATCATCGTCGGCGGTGAGGCATGCCCTCCGGCAATCGTCAGCCGTTTCTGCAAGCCCGGCCGGCGCCTGATCAATACCTACGGCCCCACGGAAACCACGGTGGTCGCCACCTATGCCGAACTCGATCCCTCGCGACCGATCACGATCGGCCGCCCGATCGCCAACACAACCGCCTATGTTGTCGATGAAAACCAGCAGCTGGTTGCGCGAGGCGACACCGGCGAACTGCTGATCGGCGGGCCGGGCGTGGCTGCCGGATACCGGAATCTGCCGCAGCTCACCGCCGCCAAATTCGTCGCCAATCCCTTCGTCGCCAATGGCGACCCTGTGCTTTACCGCAGCGGCGACGCCGTCCTGATGGATGAGGAAGGCCAGCTTCATTTCCTCGGGCGCATCGACGATCAGGTCAAGATACGCGGCTATCGCATCGAGCTCGGCGAAATCGAAACGGTCGTCGGCGAGCTTCCGGAGGTCAAGGCGGCCTCCGTGGTCGTGCATCGCCCGCCGGACGGCGAGGACATGCTGGTCGCGCATATCGTGACGACGGGCAACAATTTCGATCGCGAAAAGGCGCGCGCCGTTCTGGCTGCCAAGCTGCCGCCCTACATGGTGCCCGCCGCCTGGCACAGCCATGTGTCGTTGCCGCGGCTGCCTTCCGGCAAGATAGATCGCAAGACACTCGCCGCGATTCCGCTGGCAACCGATCAATCGGCCCAGGCGCAGGAGCCGCCCCGCACATGGACCGAAGCACAGCTGCTGAAGGCGGCGACCGAGGCGCTTCGCCTGCGCTCCATCAATTTCGAAGCCGATTTCTTCACCGAGCTCGGCGGCCATTCCATGCTGGCGGCCCGCTTCGTATCCGAAGTCCGGAAGATCCCGCTGCTGGCGGGCATCGCCCTGCGTGACGTCTATGCCGGCCGCACCCTGCGGGGTATCGCGGCACTCCTGGAGCAGCGGACCGAGCGCGCCTCCGGGCAGGAGCGCAGGAATTTCGAGCCGGCTCCCTGGCGCCGGCGCTTCTTCTGCGGTCTGGCCCAGGCCGTGGTATTGCCCTTCATCGTGGCGCTTGCGACCCTGCAATGGATCGGCCTGCTGCTGGCCTCGATCCTGCTGATCGGTGACGGCGCATCGGTCTGGAACGAAGTCCTTGTCCTCGGCGGCGTCTATCTCGGCCTCAATCTGGGCGAGAAGCTGATGGTCGTAGCCCTCAAATGGCTCGTCATCGGCCGCACGCGTCCCGGCGTCTATCCGCTGTGGGGCACCTATTACTTCCGCATCTGGCTGATGCAGCGCATCGTTCAGCTCACCGCTCCGAAATTCCTCAAGGGCTCGCCGCTCATTCGCGTCTACATGCGCGCCCTCGGCGCCAAGGTCGGCAAGGACGCGATGATCGACGAATTCGAGGAAGGCGCAATCGATCTGGTGCGCGTCGGCGCAAGATCCAGCCTCGGCGTCAAGCTGAAGCTCGCCAATGTCGAAGTCATCGGCAACGAGATCCATGTCGGCACGATCGACATCGGCGAAGGCGTGCAGATCGGCAATGGTTGCGTCATCGGCCATAATGTCAGCATCGGCGACGGCGCGGTCATCGGCGACCTGACGGCGCTTGCCGCCGGCACCAAGGTCGAAGCCCATACCCAATGGGACGGCTCGCCCGCTCGCCTGACGGGTCCTGCCGAACGCGAAGCCATGCCGGCGCATCCCGAGCTGGGAGCCGTCGGCCGTGCGTTCCAGTTCGCCGCCTATTTCGTCGCCTACAATCTCAGCCTTGTCGTCGGCCTGCTGCCGATCTTCCCGGCGTTCTTCCTGTTCTCGGCCGTCCAGCAGATGGTCTCGCCGGGCACCGACGAGTCCCTGTCCTGGGGTATGATCGCCGCGCTTTCCTGGCCGGCCGCGCTGCTGCTGATCGTCGTATCCATGGCGGTGGTCGTGGCGCTGCGATGGGTGCTGTTGCCGCGCGTCGTGCCCGGTCGCTACTCCATCTTCGGCAATCTCTATTTCCGCAAATGGGTCGTCGGCCTGACGACCGAAGCGATGCTGGAGACGCTGAACTCGCTCTACGCCACCGTCTTCATGCGCAACTGGTATCGCCTGATGGGCGCAAAGATCGGCAAGGGCACAGAAATCTCCGCAAACTTCGCCGGCCGCTACGACCTCATCGAAATGGGCCGCGACAACTTCATCGGCGACGAGACCATTTTCGGCGACGAGGAAATCCAGAACGGCTGGATGGTGCTCAAGCGCCTGAAAACCGGGGACCGCTGCTTCTTCGGCAATTCCTCCGTCATCTCGCAGGGCGCGGTGATCGAGAGCGATTCGCTGGTCGGCATCAAGACGCGCCTGCCCGACTCCCTGCATGTCAAGGCGGGCGAAACCTGGTGCGGCAGCCCGGCCTTCCAGTTCCCGACGCGCGAAAGGCTGCAGGCCGCAGCCACCGCGACCTATGCGCCGCCATTGCGCATGCGCCTCGTCCGCATCCTGTTCGAGGCGATGCACACCTCTCTGCCGACGGCGATCCTGATCGTCATGGCGCTTGCCATGTCGGACATGCTGGCGGATGCGATCGACGACCGCGCCTGGGGCACATTGTTCTGGACACTGATGGCATCCGGCCTGGCGACCTCCGGCATCCTCTATCTGGTCGCCGTCGCCTTCAAATGGACCCTGATCGGCACCTACAAGCCCATGAACCGGCCGATGTGGTCCTGGTGGGCGATGCGCACCGAGGCCGTCGCGGTCTTCTACGGCGGGCTCGCCAGCAAGATGCTGCTCGACTATCTGCGCGGCACGCCCTTCCTGCCTTGGCTTCTGCGTCCCTTCGGCGCCCATATCGGCCGAGGCACATGGATCAACAGCACCGATATCTGCGAGTTCGACTGCACCCATATCGGCGATCATGCCGTCCTCAACATGGGGTCCTGCCCGCAAACCCATCTCTATGAGGACCGCATCATGAAGGTGGGCCGCATCGAGATCGGCCAAGGCGTATCCGTCGGCTCCGGCAGCACCGTCCTCTACGAGGCCAATGTCGGCGATTTCGCCGAGATCGGGCTGCTGACGCTGGTCATGAAGGGCGAGGCCATTCCGCAGGGAACATCATGGGTCGGCACGCCCGCTCAGGCCGTTCAAGCCGAGCAGGAACCTGCGCCAGCGGTTCGGAAGGAAGCCTTGCCGTCCGCAGCCGCATGAGTGCTGCCGTGATGACTCCTCGCTTCGAGGTGGTTCTGAAGGTTGCGGATGCGATGGCCGTCCTCGTTCGCCCGGCTCCGGGCGGACGCGAAGAGCGCGACCAAGCGGCGCAGGCCGCGCTGAGAGGTGCGACGCAACGGGACGATCTGCTCATCTACCGCCGGCCGAGTGCCCGGCCGGCGCTGAAGCCTCCCTATCATGAACTGGGCGTTTCCCTTTCGCACCGCGCCGATCTGCTGCTGGCGGGCTTCTCGCCAGACAAGGCAATCGGCGTCGATATCGAGATCGGAGACGATCGCGGTTTCGACCCGATCGCCTTTGCCGCCGATCACTTCTCGCCAGGCGAGGCGGCGGCCATTGCCGGACTTGATATCGTTCCGGCACTGGATACCTGCTATCGTCTCTGGGTTGCCAAGGAAGCTGTATTGAAGATCAGTGGCCGCGGTATTTTCGACGGGCTGGACGAACCGGATCTGGCGAAGCATCTGGATTGCGTCCGCATAAACGGCGCAACCGTTCGCCTTGACGCTGGCTCGCGACTGCCAGCGATCGCCGTATCGGTCGTCCGGCTTGCCGCACCGGCCGAGGAGCCGACTTATTGCGCCCTTGCCTGCGCGCTGGGCTGACGGATACGCAGCCGCGTCATGCGGCCTGCCCTTCCAACATGACGGCCTTTAAGTTCTCGACTTCAAATGGTCGGTCGGCAGCGCCGTGGTGTATTTGATCTGGCTGAGCGCGAAACTGGAGCGGATGTTGGCGACGCCCGGAATACGGGTGAGGAAATCGACGACCAGCGCCTGAAACTTCATCAGATCCTCGACCACCACTCTGAGCATGTAATCGGCTTCACCCGTCATCAGATAGCATTCGACGATTTCCGGTTTCGTCCGGATCGCGGCGTTGAAGACATCGAGCGATTCCCGGTCCTGCTGCTTGAGTGAGACCTGCACGAAGACGTTAACGGCAAGCCCGAGCGATTGCGCGTCGACCAGCGCCACGGAACCCTTGATGAGGCCGCTTTCCTTGAGTTCGTTGACCCGCCGCCAGCAGGGAGACGCCGAAAGGCCGGTCGCTTCGGCCAGGTCCGAAATGCTCATTTCGGCATTCTGCTGCAGGAGGTCGAGGATGCGGATGGAAGCGGTATCGAGGGATGATCTGAAAACAGGCATAATTGACCGACAAGAGAAGATTTTTCGAAAGAAGATTTCGCATTTTCTCAAATCCGGGTCAACTGAGACCAGTTTAATCTCGAATTCAGGTGTAGCATTTCGCAAAACTGCCCTGGAGGAGAAAGACCACGATGACTGCGCCGGCCATAACACCAGCAACGCTGGCATGCCTGAAGAATCTGGAGCGACAGGTCCTTTGGCATGCATGCTGGATGATCCACAATGCCAACCATTTGCGGGCGAAGGGAGAGGTCAAGGTCGGCGGCCATCAAGCCTCTTCGGCATCGCTCGCCTCGATCATGACCGCGCTCTATTACCATGTCCTGCGGCCGGAAGACCGCATCGCCGTCAAGCCGCACGCCTCGCCGGTTTTTCACGGCATCCAATATCTGATGGGCAACCAGACGCGGGAGAAGCTGGAGAATTTTCGCGGCTTCGGCGGCGCGCAATCCTATCCGAGCCGCACCAAGGATATCGATGACGTCGACTTTTCCACCGGCTCCGTCGGCCTCGGCGTCGCCATCACTGCCTTTGCCTCTATCGTGCAGGACTATATCAGTGCAAAGCCGTGGTCCAAAACGCGGCCGGCCGGGCGCATGGTCGCGCTGGTCGGCGACGCGGAGCTGGATGAGGGCAATATCTACGAATGCCTGCAGGAAGGCTGGAAGCACGATCTGCGCAATACCTGGTGGGTGATCGACTATAACAGGCAGAGTCTCGACGGCGTCGTGCGCGAGGGGTTGTGGCAGCGCATCGAAGGCATATTCACGGCCTTTGGCTGGGACGTGAAGGTGATGAAATACGGCGTGCTTCAAGAGGCCGCCTTCCAGGAGCCGGGCGGCGACGCTTTGCGCGGCTGGATCGATCGTTGTCCGAACCAGCTCTATTCGGCGCTGACCTTCCAGGGTGGCACCGCCTGGCGCAAGCGGCTGACCGACGAAATCGGCACGGAACCGGGTGTTGCCGATCTGCTGGCCGCGCGCAGCGATGATCAGCTCTCCGACCTCATGAACAATCTAGGCGGCCATTGCCTCGAGACGCTGATCCACACCTTCGAAAGCATCGACCACGACCGGCCGACGGTCTTCCTTGCCTACACGATCAAGGGCTGGGGCACGCCGCTTGCCGGCCACAAGGACAACCATGCCGGGCTGATGACCAAGGCGCAGATGGAGGCTTTCCAAAGCCGCATCGGCGTCAAGGCGGGCCAGGAATGGGAGATATTCGGCGCGATCCCTTCCCCTGAGCCGGTGCGCCGCTTCCTTGCGACCGTGCCGTTCTTTGCCGAGGGCAGACGCCGGTTCAAGGCTCCCGCCCTGCCTTCCTCCGGCCCCGTCTTCCTCGACGACCGCGAGCTGTCGACGCAGGCGGGCTTCGGCAAGATCCTCGATGCGCTCGCCCAGCGGGACGACGATCTCTCGGCACGTATTGTCACGACGGCGCCGGATGTCACCGTCTCGACCAATCTCGGCCCATGGGTCAATCGCCGCGGCCTTTTCGCGCGCGCGCAATTGGCCGACACCTTCCGCGACGAGCGCGTGCCATCGGCGCAGAAATGGGAATTCGGGCCGGGCGGCCAGCATCTCGAACTCGGCATCGCCGAGATGAACCTGTTCCTGCTATTGGGCGCCGCCGGCCTCTCCCATTCGCTGTTCGGGGAACGCCTGCTGCCGATCGGCACCGTCTACGATCCCTTCGTCGCCCGCGGCCTCGATGCCCTGAACTATGCCTGCTACCAGGATGCGCGTTTCATGATCGTCGGCACGCCTTCGGGCGTGACGCTGGCGCCGGAAGGCGGCGCGCACCAGTCGATCGGGTCACAGCTTATCGGCATGAGCCAGGATGGGCTTGCGAGCTTCGAGCCGGCCTTCCTCGACGAACTGTCCGTCATCATGGATTGGGCGTTCGACTACATGCAGCGTGACGGCGAGGCAAAGCACGACGAGCGCACATGGCTGCGCGACGAGACGGGCGGATCCGTCTATCTGCGCCTGACGACCCGGCCATTGGAGCAGATCGCCATAAGACGGCAGGATTCTGTCTTCCGGCAGGGCGTGATCGATGGCGCCTACTGGCTGCGCCAGCCGTCTGCGCGCACGCGCATCGTGCTTGCCTATCAGGGCTGCGTCGCGCCGGAAGTGCTGATGGCGGCCGGGCAGCTCGCCGAAGCGCACGGCGATATCGCCGTGCTGGCAGTCACCTCGGCCGACCGGCTGAATGCCGGCTGGACGGCAGCCCAGCGCGCGCGCCGACACGGCCACGTCTCCGCCTCCAGCCATGCGGAAACGCTGCTCGCCGCCGTTTCACGCACCGCAAACCTGATCACCGTGACCGACGGACACCCCGCAACGCTCGGCTGGCTCGGCTCCGTTCACGGTCACAGGACCGTGTCGCTCGGCGTCGAGCACTTCGGCCAGACCGGCACGATCGCCGATCTCTATGCCCATTTCGGCATCGACACGCACGCGATCATGGAGGCGGCCGAATCGCTGATGCGCACGGATGCCACCGTGCAGATGCGGATGGGGGCAGCCTGACGCCGCGTCGGCACGAAAACGGGGCGACGCTTCCGCGCCGCCCCTTGCTCATGCCCGCCCGGCTTCGCTCAGATGGCCTTGGCGGCTCTTACGAAGGCGGCGATCTTGTCGATATCCTTGCGAAAGCCGCCATCGGGCAGCGGCTTGTTGGTATGCGTCAGCGAATCCACGGCCCATGGCTGAACGGCAGCGATGGCGGCCTGGACGTTGTCCGGTCCGAGCCCTCCCGCCAGAATGACAGGCAGCTTGCTGCGCTTGACGATTTCGCGGCTCAGCGACCAATCGTGCGTCACGCCGGCGGCGCCGATGCCATCGATATGGGCTGCGACCGAATCGAGGATGAAGGAGTCCGAATAAGGTTCGAAAGCGGCGGCATGATCCAGCGCTTCCGGTCCGGTCATGGGAATGGCCTGCAAAATCTGCAGCCCGGGATAAAGCGGCAGCAGACGCTCGCGCAACTGGCGCACATGCTGCGGCGTCACCAGCTTGATATCCCCGCACAGATGCAGCACGTCCGGACGCACGGAGCCGACCATGTCGGCGATGAGGCCGAGATCGCTTTCGACGGACAATGCCACGCGCTGAGCCTTGCCTTTCAGCGCATCGACGATTTCCCGCGCCGTCTCGAAGCTGATTTCGCCCGGCAGACCCCGGTTGGACGGCGTCACGCCGAGATAATCCACGCCCGCAGCAGCTGCTGCCAAGGCTTCGGAGACGGTCTGCATCGTATAGATTTGAACTTTCACGGAAGTACCTGCTTCAATGGCTAGATCGATTTGGGAAGAATGGCGTTGACCATGCGTTCCTCGGTAAGCTGAGCCCGCTCGGCATTGCGTGCGACGAGGGCGGAATAGAGGGCATCGATAAGCGCCATCTGGGCGATCTGAGCCGCCATCGGCTCGCTGCCCTGCTCATGAGAAACGCTGACGAGAACGACATCGGCGAGCCGCGCGAGCGGCGAGGCGCTGTTGCCGGTAATACAGAGTGTCGCCGCTCCCCGGGAGCGGGCCTCCTGAAGCATCAGCACGGGATCGCTGGTAATGCCGGAATAGGAAATGACGACGACGAGGTCTTCCGGCCCGGTAAGTGCCGAATGCATGATCTGCAATTGTGAATCGATGGGCGCGTCGCACCGCAGCCCGAGACGGATGCAGCGCTGATAGAGCGCCTGCGCGACAATGCCGGAACCGCCGACGCCGCCGACAAGGATATGGCGCGCACCGGCCATCAGGTCGAGCGCCTTGGCGAGCGTCGCTTCGTGCAGGACACTTTGAGTATCGCTGATAGCCTGGGCGACCGCGCGAAACAGGCGAACGGCCGTCTGAAGATCGCTGGCATGCGGCTCGTTGCCAGCTTCGCTGCGCCTGTCGCGCGGCTCCTGCGCCAGCGCCAGCTTAAGATCGGTAAATCCTTCGAAGCCGGCCGTGCGGCACATGCGCAGCACGGTCGTATCGCTGACATCCGTCGCCTGGGCGATGGCCGACATCGAATTGCGAATGGTGGCGTCGACATTTTCCAGGACCCACAACGCCACACGCCGCTCCGACTCGGACAATTTCGGCAGAACGCTTCGCAGCCGGCTGCTGGCTGGGTTCACTGGACCACGCAGGTCAACGGTCATGGTGGTTCTTTCCCTGGCGGACGCTGTCGACCGGAAAGCTAGCATGGTGATGTTGTGGTGTCACTATAGACAATACATTTTTGTTGTGGCATCACTGCACGATGCAGCTGAGGGGCTGCGAACACTTCTCGAAGAGGATGGGGAGGATACCGTGAAGCTCAAACGTCTTCTGATAGGCGCGGCCCTGGCGCTTGCAGCATTTCCGGCGATGGCCGGCCAACTGACCTTCTGGCATGCTTATGCGGGGCAGCAGGACAAGGTCGATTTCATCAACTTTGCGCTGGGCGAATTCGCCAAGAAGCATCCTGACATCAAGCTGGACGTGGTGGCTGCGGAGCAATCGGCCTACAAGACCAAGCTGAACACGGCAATGGCGTCCGGCAATCCTCCGGATGTATTCTACACCCTGCCCGGCGGCTTCCTGAACGCCTTCGTCAAAGGCGGGCAGATGTACGCACTGGATCAGGACCTCGCCAAGGACGGCTGGCGCCAGAGCTTCCTCGAAAGCGCCATCGCGCAGACGAGCAAGGATGGTCATACCTATGCCGTGCCGATCGATGTCGATTCCGTCGTCTTCTGGTACAACAAAGCGCTGTTTGCCGAAAAGGGCTGGACGGTTCCCAAGACCTACGACGAGCTGATGGCGCTGGCCGAAAAGATCAAGGCCGACGGCACCGTTCCTTTCGCGCTCGGCAACAAGGATTCCTGGCCGGCCACGTTCTGGTTCCAGTATCTCGAAATGCGCCTCAAAGGTTCGGGCGTCGTCGCCTCCTTCGTCAATGGCGACGCCAAGGCAACGTTCGGGCCGGAAGGCGAGAAGGCCTTCGAAAAGGTCGCCGACATCGCCAAGAAGGACTATTTCCCCACCGGTTTCAACGGCATGAGCGACCAGGAAGCCAACATGCTGTTCCTGAACGGTCAGGCCGCGATGATGCTGAACGGCACATGGCAGATCGGCGCTTCCGCCGACGCGCCTGAAGGTTTCGATCTCGGCTTCTTCTCCTTCCCGACGGTTCAGGGCGGCGCGGGCGACCAGTCCGACGTTCTTGCCGGCGTTGCCGCCTCCTTCGGCATCTCGCAGAAGGCCGAAGATAAGGCGGACGCCGTGACGCTCCTGAAGTTCCTCACCTCGCCGGAGGTGATGACCAAGTATGTGGAGCTTCGCAAGACGATGGTGACAGTCAAGGGCGCCACCACCGAAGCCGCGGCCGGCCCTGTGCTTTACGGCATCAGCAACGGCCTGGTCAGCGCCGCCGGTCATCTCGATTCCTTCTACGATACGGCCATGCCGCCGGCCGCGACCAACACCTACTACAGCGCCCTGCAGGGCGTTCTGGATGGCTCCGTCGCTCCGGCCGATGCCGCCAAGCGTCTGGAAGACGCGCTGAAAGCCGGCAAATAACGCCCGGGACATGAAACGACGACAAGGCCGCCGACCCCGTGCGGCGGCCTGATGAAAGTTCAGAGAACCGGCGGGATCATGAGCACTGACGGCCTAGCAAAAAGATACAATCGGGCGGCACTTCTGTTCCTTTCGCCAGCTCTCTTGTTCGTTTGCGTCTTCGTCGCCTATCCGGTTGCCTATGCCGGCTGGCTGACGCTGTTCCAGTGGGACGGCGCCTCCGCGCCCATCTTCGTCGGCGCCGGCAATATATTGCGTCTCGCAGCCGATTCCGTCTTCTGGGCGTCGCTCGGGCGCAATCTGCTCGTCGCCCTGTCGGCCATTGTCTTCCAGGTGTTTCTGGCGCTGGCGATCGCTTACTGCCTGGTCCGCATCATCCCCGCCTTCAGCCGGATCTTCCTGTTTCTCTATCTCGTGCCGGTCATGGTGAGCGAGATCTGCATCGGCCTCCTCTGGCGGTTCATGTACAATCCCTATTTCGGCCTGGTGAACGCCGCCTTGAAACTCGCCGGACTGGATAGCCTGAAGCGCGGCTGGCTGGGCGAATCCGATACCGCCTTCCTGGCCGTGGTCGTGGTCATGAGCTTTACCTATCTCGGGCTCTACGTTCTGTTGTTCACCTCGGCGGTGCGCAGCGTGCCGGAAAGCGTCTACGAGGCTGCCGAGATCGACGGCGCCGGCGACTTCCGCAAGTTTTTCTCCATCACCATCCCCATGGTCTGGGATGCCGTTCGCGCCAATTCGCTGCTTGCGATCATCGGCTCGCTCAAGACCTTCTCCCTCGTGTTCGTATTGACCAATGGCGGTCCGAGCCATGCCAGCGAAGTGGTTTCCACCTACCTCTATAAAGTGGGCTTCAGCAGCTTCCAGATGGGTTATGCGGCCACGATCGGCTTCGTGCAGATGGTGCTGACGGCGCTGGCCGCCTGGATCATCTTCCGGTTTCTCAAGCGCAGGGGTGAGGCATGACGACCGTCGTTCGCCGCTGGAGCCTGACGAGCACGATCGTCCTTGTGGTCCTGACGCTGCATGTGCTGCTGGTGATCTTCCCCTTCATCTGGATGATCTACAGCACGTTCAAGACCAACAAGGAATTCATGCGCTCTGTCTGGTCGCTTCCGACCAGCCTGAATTTCGATGCCTATGTCGGTGCCTGGAGCGGCGGCGCGCTGGGCGGCTATGCGCTCAACTCGCTGATCATCATGGCGGGCTCGACGCTGATAACGGTTTTCCTCTCGACGCTGGCCGGCTACGCGCTGGCGATCTATCGTCCGCGCTGGATGCCGGCGCTGGAGCTTTCGCTGACGGCGGCGATGGCGATCCCTGCCTATGTGGCGCTGGTGCCGCTGGTGGTCATGCTGCGAAGCGTCGGGCTGCTGGACACGCATCTCGGCGTCATCCTGCCGACCGCGGCCTTCAATATACCGGTGTCGATCTTCATCATGCAGGCCTTCTTCAACACGCTGCCGCGAGAGCTTTTCGACGCCAGCCGTGTCGACGGCGCATCCGAATGGCGCATCTTTCAGAAGATCGCCCTGCCGATCGCCCGCCCCGCCATGTTCACGGTCGGCATCGTCAACATGATCTGGGTCTGGAACGATTTCCTTTTTCCGATGGTCTTCATCAACAATCCCGCACGCAAGACCCTGCCCGTCGGCCTCACCGACTTCGTCGGCGAGCACATCACCAACTACCCCGTGATGCTGGCAGCGATCCTGCTCGCCGCGGTGGCGCCTCTCATCCTTTTCATCTTCTTCGAACGTCAGATCACGGCCGCGCTCATCGGAGGCGCCGTGAAAGAATGACCCACGGGTCTTATTTTCCAGGAGAAATGCCATGTCTTCCAAAGATCTCGATTTCGCCAGCCGCGCCGTGTTCTACGAGCCGGAAGAACATTCGCAATCGATCAGCTATCCGATCTACATGTCGGCCAACTTCCAGTACGCCGGCGATATCTACGACCAGATCGTGGACGGCGCGCGCAAGGACGTGAACATCTATTCCCGCTGCGGCAACCCGACCGAATACAAGCTCGAAGAGCATATTGCGGGCCTGACCGGCGGCACGGCCTGCCTCGCCACGGCTTCCGGCATGGCGGCAATCTCGCACGCCCTGTTCGGCATTCTGAAAGCCGGCGATCATATCGTCGCGGATCTGACGACCTATTCCAGCACGCATGAATTCTTCGACCACCGCGCCCAGGACTTCGGCCTGAAGGTCAGCCTTGTGGATTGCACCGATGTGCGCGCCGTCGAGAATGCCTTCACCGATCAGACGAAGGTGCTTTACGTCGAGGCGATCGCCAACCCGACGATGAAGGTTCCGCCGCTGCGCAAGCTGGTGGAACTTGCCCATAGCCGTGGCATCGTCGTCATCTGCGACAACACTTTCGCCTCGCCGGCCGTCTGCCGCCCGCACGATTTCGGCGTCGACGTCGTGGTCGAAAGCGCCACCAAGTTCATCGGCGGCCATAACGACGCCGTCGGCGGCGTCATTACCCAGAAATCCGATATCCTGCCGGCGGACTGGCTGGAGGATGTGCGCTGGAACACGCTCAACAAACTCGGCGCACCGCTTTCGCCCTTCAATGCCTGGCTACTCCTGCGCGGTGCGCAGACCCTGGCGCTGCGCCTTGAAAAGCAGTGCGCCAATGCGCTGGCGCTCGCCAGGCACCTGGAGGCGCATCCGCGCGTCAAGCGCGTCTTCTATCCCGGCCTGCCCTCGCATCCGAACTACGAATCGGCCAGCGAACAGCTGCGCGGCGGCGGCGCAATGCTGTCCTTCCAGGTGGATAGCGAGGCGGCCGGCGTGCGCCTGCTCAAGCGGCTGAAACTGTGCTCCTTCGCAGCCAGCCTCGGCGGATTGCGCACGACCACCCAGGTTCCCGCCACCATGGCGTTTCTCGATATTCCAAGCCAGGAGCGCGAGGCGATGGGCGTGGTCGACGGCCTCGTCCGCTTCTCCGTCGGCATCGAACACATCGACGATATCATTGCCGACGTCGATCAGGCCATCGAGCAGATGCATACCGATCTCTGAGGCGCATGAGAATGGCCGTCATCGTCCTGCTCGGCGATATCAATATCGATCTGGTGCTCGATATCCCCGACTATCCCGCCGAGGGCGGGGAAGCGATCGCCACCGCTCAAACGGTGGCGATCGGCGGGTCGGCGACGAATACGGCAATCGCGCTTGCCCGCGCCGGGCATGAATGCCGCCTGCTGGGGCGGGTCGGGCAGGATGCATGGGGCAGTCAGGCGCTGTCGCAATTGCAGGCAGCGGGCGTTGCGACGCACTGGATCGGCCGGGATGCGACCGAACCGACCCAGCTGAACGTTGTCGCCGTCGGCGCGACGGGCGAGCGGACCATGTTTGCCTATCGTGGCGCCAACGCGCAATTGTCGGCGGAGATGATCGATGAGACCGCATTTGCCGATGCGGCACTCCTGCACCTCTCGGGCTATGCGCTGTTGCAGCCCCGGCAGGCAGGGGCGGCGCTGCGCGCGATCGACATTGCCGTCCGCAACGCCATTCCGGTCACGCTCGACATTCCGAGCGGCGTGGTGAGCGCGCTGGGGGAAAAGGTGCGATCTCTCCTGTCCAAGCTCGACACGATCCTGCTTGCCGACAGCGATCTCGCCCGGCTTCTGAACCGGCCGGAACACACGGATCATAACAGCCTGATCGCCGCCCTGCTGGACGCAGGCGTCAAACGGGTGGCGATCAAGGGTCGCGGCACGGTCTCGCTGCTTCATCAGATCGATATCGAAGAAAGCGCGCCGTGGTTTCCCGTCGATGTGGTGGACACCGTCGGCGCGGGCGATGCCTTTGCCGCCGGCCACATCCATGGACGCATCGCCGGACTCGGCGGCGCCGATTGCTGCCGCCTTGCCAACGCCTTCGGCGCGGTTGCCGTTACCCGCAAGGGCGCCGGACAGGCCATGCCGACATGGGATGAAGTCACCGGTCTCATGGCCGGCGCCCGGCGATAGCCCTTGAGCCGGTAGATCGCACGGCCAACAGCCGATATCCGATATGAATTTCGCGGTTTCCGAACCATCGGCGCACCGTCGCCTTGTTTGAGCGATATAGTCCCGCGCGGGCATCGACATCATCGACCGGCGTCCTCGAATGTTCTGTGTGCGGCCTGGTCGCCTTGCAAGGAGCAGAACGGATGACCGTCACCGAACCAGAACCCATGTCGCGCAGCGCCGCCATATCCTATGCGATCGGCTTGCCGCTGGCCTTGCTCGCGCTCGTTTTCCTGCCGGCCGGTCGTCTTGACTGGCCGCCCGGATGGATCTTCGTCGCCTTTCTCGCCCTCGCCTACGGAGCGTCGCTCCTCGTTCTGAGGCGCGTAAACCCCGGGATCTTCAGGGCACGCAGCCGCTTTCAAACCGGCACCAAGCGCTGGGACCTCATTCTGGTTTCCCTCATGTGCCTCGGCATGGTAACCGAAATACCGGTCGCAACCCTGGACGCCGGCAGAATGTCATGGTCGGCGGTGCCAATGCCTGTGATGACCCTGGGCTATGTGCTGCTTGCCGCCGGTATCGCGCTTGCGACGTGGGCGCAGGCGATCAATCGCTTCTTCGAACCCGGCGTGCGCCTGCAGCGCGAGCGCGGGCAGCACGTCGTCAGCAACGGCCCCTACGCATTCGTGCGCCATCCAGGCTATGTCAGCGCCATCATGGTGTTTCTCGGGTTGGCATTGTCGCTGGCATCGTGGTGGGCTCTGCTGCCGGCCGGCTGGGCGACCGCCTTGCTGATCCTGCGCACGCGCTGGGAGGACGCGCTGCTGCGCGACGAACTCGAAGGCTATGTCGAATATTCCCGACGCGTGCGGTTTCGGTTGCTGCCGGGCCTTTGGTAAGGCTCGGTCCGCCCATCGAGCAGGTCCAATGCCCGGACACCGGGACCCGATCCTGTGAAGGCGGCTTGGCGATCCCATGAGACGCCAACGGTCCATTCCCTCGCTTTACGCGGTCCCGGACGGAAAGCCGCGGCATCCTTTCCAAGGCATGGCTCTACGTCCTCGCATGCCACAAGGACCGAAGCCCGCCGGCCTTTCCCCTTAACGGATCCGTCGTCGGCACGCCGAGCTGCTCGATCCGCGCCTTCTGCTCGGCCGACGGCATGTTGCGGCAGAGATCGGCTTCCTGGCCCGGCGGATAGCCGCCGATCACGAGAAAATCCCCACTGGCCTCGAGCCTGCAATGCCCGGTTCCGGCCGGCAACAGCAGGGCATCGCCGGCTTCGACATGAATCTCCTTGCCGCCTGGCCCGCCAATCAACAGTGTCGCCCGTCCCTCGGCTATTCCCAGTATCTCATGAGCCGTGGAATGATAATGATGAAAGGGATAGACGCCATTGCGCCAGATCCCGCCCCATCCGTTGGCCCGGAAAAGCCGTTCGAACTCTTCCGCCCGCGCCGGCATATCGAGCACGGCGCGATAGACGACAACCGGGAAATTCCGGTTGTTGGGAACCCAGTCACGCGGTTCGAGCCTGATCGCCTGTTCCATCCGTTCTCTCCTCGTCGCCTCGCCATAACCGCGCAACCCGGCGGCGGTTCCACGAGAAACCCGGGAACGATCGGCCGTCGCCTCGGTTTGGACGGGTATCCGGATCAACGAAAGAACGAAAGGACAGATCATGCCTTCCATCGATTCAGCTCATATTCTCATCCTTTCCACCGACGGCTATGAGCGGTCCGAGCTCCGTGTCCCCCTCGACGAACTGCGAAAGCGCGGCGCCAACGTGAAAATTGCCTCCATCAAGGAGAACAGCATAAAGAGTTGGGACAAGACCGACTGGGGCGACAGCGTTGGCGTCGACCTGCTGGCAAAAGACGTCGATGTCGGTCAATTCGATGCGCTGGTGCTGCCGGGCGGCCAGATCAACCCCGACAAATTGCGCATCGATGGCGATGCCATGCGCGTCGTCCGAGAATTTTTGAGCTCCGGCAAAATCGTCGCCGCCATCTGCCATGCGCCCTGGCTTCTGATCGAGGCCGACGCGCTGCGCGGCCGTCAGGCAACCTCCTATCGGTCGATCAGGACCGACGTCGAAAATGCCGGCGCGACATGGCAAGACGAGATGGTGGTGACGGATCAGGGCATCATCACGTCCCGGTCTCCCGACGACCTTCCAGCCTTCGTCGACAAGATCGTCGAAGAGATCCGGGAAGGCCGCCATGAGCGGCGCGTGGCGTGAACCGGAAAAACCCCTCGAAACCCGGCTGCCACAGCCGGGTTTTCATTGCTGCTCTCTCCCCGTGACATGGCGATCGCATATTGACTGGGACGTCCTGCTTTGATCTGTTGACCGGATATGACAATACCTGACACCCAGCAGGATTGGGATGTCCGGGAGGGACAGCAGGGCATGATGATGGAGGCTGTGCAGGCGGTCAGCCTGAAACAGGTGGCGATTTCGTTTGAAATTGCCGGGAAAACGCGGTTCGACGCCGTTTCGGCTACCGATCTGGATGTGGGGGCGCATGAGTTCGTGGCGATCGTCGGCCCGACGGGATGCGGCAAATCCACTCTTCTCAATGCGACCGCGGGCCTTTTGACACCCGCATCGGGCACGGTCGACGTCTTCGGCCAGCCGCTGAAATCAATCAATCGCCAGGCAGGCTATCTCTTCCAGCAGGATTCGCTGATGCCCTGGAAGACGGTGCTGGAGAATGTCGCGATCGGGCTGGAGATCGCGGGCGTGGGCGCCGTCGAGGCACGGAAGAGAGCGCGCGAATGGCTGGGGCGCGTTGGCCTTGCCGCCTTCGCGGACCGCTTTCCGCGCATGCTGTCGGGTGGCCAGCGCAAGCGCGTCGGCCTCGCCCAGGTTCTGATCCGCGACCCCAAGCTGCTTTTGATGGACGAGCCCTTCGGGCCGCTCGATGCGCAGACCCGCCTGATCATGGGCGATCTGCTGCTGAAGCTCTGGTCCGAAGACCGCAAGGCCGTGATGTTCGTCACGCACGACCTCGACGAAGCCATTGCCCTTGCCGACCGTGTCGTCATCATGTCCGCAGGCCCGAAATCGCGCGTCATAGGGGACTTCAAGGTGCCGCTGGAACGCCCGCGCGATATCGCCGAGATCAGGCATGATCCCGTGTTCATCCAGCTGCACCGGGATATCTGGCAAGCATTGCGGGACGAAGTCATGACGGCCTATCGGCAGAGCAGTGGAGAGACCGCATGAATCGCTCAGTCCTCCTTCTGCTGCAGATCCTGGTGGCGCTGGTCGTCCTGGCGCTCTGGCACCTGGCGACGAACACCAGCCTTTTCGGCAATCCGAAGACCATATCCTTCTTCTTTGCCGACCCGCTGAAGGTCGCGCAGCGCATCGTGCAATGGTTCGCAAGCGGATCGATCTGGTATCATCTCTGGATTACGCTGTCGGAATCGATCCTGGCCTTTCTGCTCGGCGCCTTCGGCGGCATCGTCTTCGGTTTCTGGTTCGCGCGAAGGCCGGTGATCGCGGCCGTGTTCGATCCCTACGTGAAGGCGGCGAATGCGCTTCCCCGCGTCGTGCTGGCCCCGATCTTCGCACTCTGGTTCGGCCTCGGCATCTGGTCGAAGGTCGCGCTCGGCATCACGCTCGTCTTCTTCATCGTCTTCTTCAATGTCTATCAGGGCGTCAAGGAAGTCAGCCAGACGGTGCTTTCCAATGCCCGCATGCTGGGCATGAACGAGCGGCAATTGCTGCGCCATGTCTACCTGCCCTCGGCCCTGTCCTGGGTATTTTCCAGCCTGCATACCTCGGTGGGCTTTGCGGTGGTCGGCGCTGTCGTGGGCGAGTATCTGGGATCTGCCGCCGGTCTGGGATATCTGATCCAGCAAGCCGAAGGTGTCTTTGACGTGACGGGGGTCTTCGCAGGCATGGTCGTGCTGACGGCCTTCGTCCTGCTCGTGGACTGGCTGATGACGATTGTCGAACGGCGGTTGCTGGCCTGGCGCGGTCAGTGACGCAGAGAAAATAGCAACGCGGAGGAGGAAAACATGGAACGCAGGACATTTCTGATCGGAACGGCAAGCTTCGGGATCGGCGCATCGCTCGCCGGAATTCTGCCGGCTGCGGCGCAGGACGCGAAACCGGAAAAGCCGGATCTGTTGATCGGGGTCGGCGGCAAGCCGTTGCTCTATTATCTGCCGCTGACGATCGCCGAGCGGAAAGGCTTCTTCAAGGAAGAAGGTCTCAATGTCACCATCAACGACTTCGCCGGCGGCTCGAAGTCGCTCGAAGGCCTGATCGGCGGCTCCCTCGATGTCGTGGCCGGCGCCTACGAGCATACGATCCGCATGCAGAACAAGGGGCAGGACATCGTCGCGATCTGCAATCTCGGCCGCTTCCCGGGAATCGTCATCGCCGTGCGCAAGGATCTGGCCGGCGAGATCAAATCCATGGCGGATATGAAGGGGCGCAAGATCGGCGTGACGGCGCCCGGCTCTTCGACGGCCCTGATGTTCCAATATGCCATGCTGAAGAACGGCCTCAAGGTCGACGACGCGTCGCTGATCGGTGTCGGCGGCGGCGCCGGGGCAGTCGCCGCGGTCAAGAGCGGACAGATCGACGGGCTCTCCCATCTCGATCCCGTCATTGCGCAATTGCAATATGATGGCGATATCGCCGTGCTTCTGGACACCCGCACGGAGGCTGGCACACGCGCCCTGTTCGGCGGCCCGAACCCGGCCGCGACGGTCTATATCAAGCGCGAATTCGCCGCGGCGAACCCGATCACGACGCAGCGGACCGTCAATGCCTTCATGAAGGCATTGAAATGGATTTCGACCGCAAGCCCGGAAGATGTCGCCGGTGTCGTGCCGGAAGAATACCTGCTCGGCAACCGCGATCTCTACATGCAGGCCTTCAAGAACTCCAAGGAGATGTACTCCCCGGACGGCATGGTGACGAAGGAAGGCTATGATTCCATGATGGGCGTCCTGAAGACGCTCGATCCGGAACTCGCCAATGCCGATGTGCCGTTCGACAAGACGTTCGATCCGACCTTCGCAAAGGCCGCGAAAACCTGATCGGCCGCACTGACACTCCCTGCGAAGACGTAGGGAGCACCATCCGAGCAGGATCGCGGTCGAACGTCGCCCGCGATCCCATCTTATCTTTCCGCTGAAAACAGGTTGGCTTTGCCGCCTTGCCGCGATAGATATGGTGGGTATCGCTCTTCGCGTCGGTGACGCCGGGCGATTCTCGTCCGGCCCCTCGGCCATTTTCAGCGGACGACCAGCCGGAACGAGCTTCCGGCCGCGCAGACATGGTCTGAAAAACTAGAATGACTTTCGCGAATTGCAGGGAAATCCGGCTCTAGCGCCCAAAGCCTTTAAAAGCGCACAATCCCCCCTCGCTGCGAAGCGTTTACAGGCGCTTCCCGCAACCCGCATCGGAGGAGATGCAGGCAAGCCCCATGAGGTCACGAGCGCCTGAAGCGCTTAGGGAGGAACAATGCTTGAACGAATTTTCAAACTGAGTGAGCACGGCACGTCCGTCCGCACCGAAGTCATCGCGGGCGTGACGACGTTTCTGACGATGTCCTATATCATCTTCGTCAATCCGGACATTCTGTCGACGACAGGCATGGACCGCAATGCGATCTTCGTCGCCACCTGTCTTGCCGCCGCATTGGGCTCCATGATCATGGGCCTCGTCGCCAACTGGCCGATCGGGATGGCGCCCGGCATGGGGCTCAATGCCTTCTTCGCCTTCACGGTCGTCGCGGCACTCGGCTTCACATGGCAGCAGGCGCTTGGCGCGGTCTTCATTTCCGGCGGCATTTTCGTCCTGCTGACGGTCACAGGCGTACGCAGCTGGCTCATTGCTGGAATTCCACACTCGCTTCGCAGCGCGATCGCCGCCGGTATCGGCCTGTTTCTGGCCATCATCGCGCTCAAGAGCGCCGGTGTCGTCGTTGCCAACAAGGCGACGCTGATCGGACTGGGCGACCTGAGGCAGACCGGCACCCTTCTCGCGATCTTCGGCTTCTTCGTCATCGCCGCTCTCGATGCATTGAAGGTAAAGGGCTCGATCCTGATCGGCATTCTCGCCGTCACCGTCCTCTCCTGGATCTTCGGCGTCAGCGAATTCCACGGCATCGTCTCGGCCCCACCCTCGATCATGCCGACCTTCCTGCAGCTCGATATCGTCGGCGCTCTGCATGGCGGCCTTGTCCATATCATCCTCGTCTTCGTGCTTGTGGAGGTTTTCGACGCCACCGGAACGCTGATCGGCGTCGCCAAGCGCGCAAAACTCATCGAGGAAGGGAAGCCGAACCGCCTGAGCCGCGCCCTGCTCGCCGACAGTGCCGCCATCGTCGCCGGCTCGCTGATGGGCACCAGCAGCACGACGGCCTATGTCGAGAGCGCCTCGGGCGTTCAGGCTGGAGGCCGTACCGGTCTGACGGCATTCACGATCGCCGTGCTTTTCCTGGCTTCGCTCTTCATTTCGCCGCTCGCCGCCTCCGTGCCGGCCTATGCGACGGCGCCGGCCCTGCTCTATGTCGCCGGCCTGATGATGCGCGAACTGACGGAAATCGAATGGGATGACCTGACCGAAGCAGCACCGGCGGCGCTGACCGCGCTTGCCATGCCCTTTACCTATTCGATCGCCAACGGCCTTGCCTTCGGCTTCATCAGCTATGTCGTCCTGAAGGTTTTCACCGGTCGCTGGTCGACGCTGCATTTGGCGACGCAAATCGTCGCCGCCCTGTTCATCGTGCGTTTCGCCTTCTTCGCGGACTAGAGACTTTCCGCTTTTCGTCGAATCGCGAACACGCTGCATCCTTCTGTTCGTACACAATTCCGAACGGAAAGCCGCCAGGCGCTGTTGCCGGAATTGCCCCGGCAGCGCCGCCGATCCATGGCCCGGGTCATTCGACAGAATGTCCCGGGCCTTTCTGGTTCTTGCGGGGCGGCATCCCTTCATATCGTACAGACAACGCATCGGATGAAAGCCGGAGCGCTGCCCTGATGGAAACAGATCGAGGGGCGCTGCGGCCGCGGCGCCCCTCTTGCCATTTGGACCGGCTCCGATCCGCTCAGCGGATCAGGAAGGGCTCTTCGAAGAAATGCTCTTCCAGATTCACGCCTTTGCCGCCGCGATCGACCACGATGAAGTCGGAGATGCCGTCAAGCGGCGTCAGGATGCCATGCCAGACATTGCGCCAGATATTGACGCCCTGCCCCGGCTTCGTGCGGAACGCCAGCGGCTTGCCCGGACCATTCTCCGTCTCCTCGGCCGCGACCACCAGGAACGGATTGCTCGTCAGCGGGACGAACGCCTGGCTGCCGAGAGGATGCCGCTCCACCATCCGCAGCTCCAGCGGCAGAGCATAGGGTTCGCCGCGCAGCCAGCTGATCATCGTTCGTGCCTCCTCGCCGATGGCCTCGACCTTGGCGAGGTCATGATAGCGAACGCATTTCCCGGCATTGATGGGATAGCTTTGCGCCCCGTCGATTTCGATCACGTCGCCGAAGGGGGCGAATGCGGCTTTGGTCAGCGGCTGAATCTCGATCACTTTCATCCATGGTCTCCCGTTTGCGTTCTTCGACGTTGCCCCATTCCGCGTTCGGCGACATGTTGGCGAGGTTCAATGCGTGGGCTGCAACGCGGCCAGCAGGGCTCAACCGGAGCGCAAAGTGCGCTCCGCCCGGCCGGCAGCCTTGGCCGCTTCCATATTTCGATCGTTGCCCTTGCTGGGCCTGAAATCTTTACGCCCCGTCCACGCTGCATTTCGCCAATGTCGCGTCAGGAAAATCGGACCTCATGATCCGGCGGGGTTCTGTATCCGGGAATGCACACGTTCATTTCTTCCCGCCTGCGAATTCGGCGAAGACCGGATTTCCGATAGATGTCTGCCCGGGCATTTCCGAAATCCGCCAGGCACAGTGGCTTACCGGCGCGACATTCGCCCGCGCCTGCAGTCTGAACGAATATTACGCCTATCCCTGCCGCTCAGCCTTTGAAGGGCTGCCGGCGGCGGCTGGGTCCATGCATGTCAAGGCGATATCGCATGAAACGCTCCTCCAAACGTTTTCGATGGCAGATTTCTAGCCGCAAATCACGCGCGCCATTCCCCTTGGAAATTTTGAAAGTCTCGAACGATCCCGCTGCTTTTCAGTGGAATGGACCTGTCGGATAGTAGAGGCAGGAGTGCTACGTTCGGGAGAAAAACATGCAGTCTGATTTGCGGAGAGCCGGGCGGCTCACGACCCATGTGTTGGATACGGCGCTCGGCAAGCCGGCCCAGGGCCTGCGCATCGATCTCTACCGGATCGACGGCGAAGCCCCGCAGCTCCTGACGTCCACCGAGACCAACGACGACGGCCGCTGCGACGCGCCGCTGCTCTCGGGCGAAACCATGAAAGCCGGCACCTACGAGCTGCGCTTCCACGCCGGCGACTATCTGGGCCGCACGAGCGAAGCTCCCATGTTCCTGGACATCATCCCGATCCGCTTCGGCCTCGCCGACGAGGGCGCGCACTACCATGTGCCGCTGCTGCTCTCGCCTTATAGCTATTCTACCTATCGGGGGAGCTGAACGATGACCGCTACGACAATCCGTTCGGAACTGCGTTTCATCCTCAATGGCCAGGACGTCAGGCTCACCGACGTCGCGCCCGACTTGACCCTGCTCGACTGGCTGCGCCTCTCCCGGTCGCTGAAGGGCACGAAGGAAGGCTGTGCCGAAGGCGACTGCGGCGCCTGCACGGTGCTGGTCGGCCGGCTGTCGCCGTCGAATGGCCTGGTCTATGAAAGCGTCAATGCCTGCATACGCTTCCTCGGCTCGCTGGACGGCTGCCATGTCGTCACCGTCGAGCACCTTGCAGGTGGCGACGACCGCTTGCATCCCGTGCAACAGGCGATGGTCGACTTTCACGGCTCGCAATGCGGCTTCTGCACGCCGGGCTTCGTCATGTCGCTCTATGGCCTGTGGATGCAGACGCCGAACCCCACGGATCAGCAGATCGAAACGGCGCTTCAGGGCAACCTCTGTCGCTGCACCGGCTACGAACCGATTCTGCGCGCCGCCCGCTCCATTTCCAGCTATGGCGGAACGCAGAACGATCCCCTGCTTGTCGAGCGCGAAACGATGATCGCGCGGCTCAAGGCCCTGGGCGACGGTGCACGCGTAGAGATCGGCGGGGAACGCCAGCGGCTGATCGTGCCCGCCAGCCTCGATGATTTCGCCTCGGTTCTCGAGGCGTCGCCGACTGCAACCGTGGTTGCCGGCTCCACCGATGTCGGCCTATGGGTCACAAAGCACATGCGCGACATCACGCCGGTCGTCTTCATCGCCGGGCTTCGGGAATTGAAGTCTGTCACCGTAGCGGACGGCGTCGTCAGCATCGGCGCCGGCGTGACCTATTCGGAAGCGATCGCGACGCTTTCGCAGCATATTCCAGAGCTCGGCCCGCTGATTGCCCGCATCGGCGGCCAGCAGGTCCGCAACATGGGCACGATCGGCGGCAACATCGCCAACGGCTCGCCGATCGGCGACACGCCGCCGGCGCTGATCGCGCTCGGAGCATCGCTGACCTTGCGCAAGGGTACGATCCGACGCACCATTCCGCTGCAAGACTTCTTCATCGCCTACGGCAAGCAGGACCGCCAGCCCGGCGAATTCGTGGAAGCCGTGCATATTCCGATTCCGGCTGCGGGCGAAAATTTCGCCGTCTACAAGGTAACGAAGCGCCGGGACGAAGATATCACGGCGACGCTCGGCGCCTTCCGTCTGGCACTCGCCGCCGACGGCACGGTCGCCGCGATCCGGATTGCCTATGGCGGCATGGCCGCAACGCCGAAACGCGCTCTTGCCGTGGAAAATGCGCTGCTCGGCCAGCCCTGGAATGAAAAGACCGTGGAGGCGGCGATGGCAAAATACGCCGAGGACTACGCCCCGCTATCCGACATGCGCGCCACCGCGGAATATCGCGCGCTCGCAGCCAGGAACCTTCTGCTGCGTTTCTACCTGGAAACGACGTCCAGTGCGGCACCCGCCCAGGTGTCCAGATATGAGGCTGCGTGAGCCATGAACAAGCACACTTCAGACATCAAGGCCGAAACCATCGTTGGTGGCGTTCATTCCAGTCCGCGCCATGATTCCGCGCACAAGCATGTCTCCGGCGCCGCCGTCTATATAGACGACATCCCCGAGCCCGCCGGCACCCTGCACGCCGGTCTTGGCCTGTCGACCGTGGCGCACGGCATCCTGAAGTCCGTCGATCTTGCCGCCGTGCGCGCCGCTCCCGGCGTCGTTGCCGTCCTGACCCACGAGGACGTGCCCGGCGTCAACGACATCTCGCCATCCAACATGCATGACGACCCGGTGCTTGCCGCCGACAAGGTCGAGTTTCACGGCCAGCCGATCTTCTGCGTGATCGCCGAAACGCGCGAACAGGCCCGCCGCGCCGCACGGCTGGCAAAGATCGAATACGAGGAATTGCCCGCCGATATCGACATCTGGGATCTCGATGTTTCGACGCATCGGCAAGTCGTCACGCCGCTGACGCTGAAGCGCGGCGATGCGGCTGCCAATCTTGCGAGCGCTCCCCGGCGCGTGACGGGCCGCATGCGGCTCGGCGGACAGGACCATTTCTATCTCGAAGGCCAGATTTCGCTTGCCGTTCCCGGCGAGGACGACGAGGTCGCCGTCTATTGCTCGACCCAGGGCCCGAGCGAGACGCAGCACATGGTTGCCCATGCGCTCGGCATATCCAGCAATGCCGTGACGATCGAGGTTCGCCGCATGGGCGGCGGCTTCGGCGGCAAGGAAACGCAGGCCAACCAATGTGCCGCCATAGCCGCCATCGCTGCCAAGAAGCTGAAACGCGCCGTAAAAGTCCGGCTTGACCGCGACGAGGACATGGTCGCCACCGGCAAGCGGCACGATTTCGCCATCGACTACGATATCGGCTTCGACGACGAGGGCCGCATCCTCGCGATCGATTACACCTTCGCGCTTCGTGCCGGATTTTCCGCCGATCTTTCCGGCCCCGTCGGCGACCGCGCGCTGTTTCACTGCGACAATGCCTATTTCTTTCCGCACGTTCACGCGAAGTCGGCGCCGCTATATACCAATACCGTCTCCAACACGGCTTTTCGCGGCTTCGGCGGACCGCAGGGGATGGTGGGCGCCGAACGCGTCATCGACGAGGTGGCCTTTGCCGTCGGCAAGGACCCGCTCGAAATCCGCAAGCTGAACTTTTATGACGCGATGGGCGTCGACGGCGCACGCAATCTTACCCCCTATCACCAGAAGGTCGAGGATTGCATCATCCAGCGCATCGTCGCCGAACTGGAGGAAAGCGCCGATTATGCCGGACGCCGCAAGGCCATCGCCGAATTCAATGCGAAAAGCCGCATCGTCAAGCGCGGCATCGCGCTGACGCCCGTAAAATTCGGCATTTCCTTCACCAAGACCGAATCCAACCAGGCCGGCGCTCTCGTCCACGTCTACAGCGACGGTTCCGTGCACATGAACCATGGCGGCACGGAGATGGGGCAGGGCCTGCATCTGAAGGTGGCGCAAGTCGTGGCGGAAGAATTCCAGATCGATCTCGACCGGGTGAAGATCACCGCAACGACCACCGCCAAGGTGCCGAACACCTCGCCGACCGCAGCGTCCTCGGGTGCCGATCTCAACGGCATGGCCGCACAGAACGCCGCGCGCCAGATCAAGGACCGGCTGATCGCCTTTGCGGCGGAAAGCCATCAGGTGCCGCGCGAGCAGATCGTTTTCCTGCCCAACCGCGTGCGGATCGGCGATACCGAGATGTCCTTCGACGATCTCATCAAAAAGGCCTATATGGCGCGCATCCAGCTCTCCGCCGCAGGCTTCTACAAGACGCCGAAGATCCACTGGGACCGTTCCAAGGGCCGCGGCCACGCCTTTTACTACTATGCTTACGGCGCGGCCTGCTCGGAGGTGTCGATCGACACGCTGACCGGCGAATATGTTGTCGAACGCACGGATATTCTGCACGATACCGGCCGTTCGCTGAACAGGGCCATCGATATCGGCCAGGTCGAGGGCGGCTTCATCCAGGGCATGGGCTGGCTGACGACGGAAGAGCTTTGGTGGGATGGCAAGGGGCGCCTGAGAACGCATGCGCCCTCGACATACAAGATCCCGCTTGCATCCGACCGGCCAAAGATTTTCAATGTAGCCTTGACCGACTGGTCGGAGGCCTATGAGCCGACCATCCATCGTTCCAAGGCGGTCGGCGAACCGCCGCTGCCACTCGGCCTTGCCGTCCTGCACGCTCTTTCGGATGCCGTGGCGAGCGTCGCCGACCACAAGATCTGCCCGCGTCTCGACGCGCCGGCAACGCCAGAGCGGGTCCTGATGGCGGTCGAGCGCCTGAAGGCGATGCACAAGGAGTGAAGTCATGCCCGCCGCGCGCGAGGACATTCGGGATTTTCTACGCCGCGAACCGGCGTCGATCCTCGTCGAGGTGACAGGGGTCGCAGGTTCCGCGCCGCGCGATACGGATGCCTGGATGCTGGTGTCGGAACGGGCAATCTTCGCGACGATCGGCGGCGGCCAGCTCGAATATATGGCGATAGACCAGGCGCGCCGGGCCTTGCGTTCCGGCCTTGCGGCGGAGCCGATGAACGTGCCGCTCGGCCCGGAGATCGGACAATGCTGCGGCGGCCGGGTGGGGCTTGCCTTTACGGCGCTCAACCCGGAGCTTGCGAACGGCCTCGTCGCCCGCAGCGATCGGGAAATGGCGGCGCGGCCTCATGTCTATGTTTTCGGCGCCGGCCATGTCGGCGATGCGCTCGCCATGGCGCTTTCGCTCGCGCCGCTGCGCGTCGTGCTGGTGGACACGCGCGAAGAAGAGCTGACCGCCTCCAACGTGCCGCGTATCGAGACCTGTTTGACCGCCATGCCGGAAGCGGTCGTGCGCGACGCGCCGGCAGGCAGCAGCTTCGTGATCCTCACCCACGACCACGCGCTTGATTTCCTCATCACTGCCGAAGCGCTCAAGCGCGCGGATGCCGCCTATGTCGGCATGATCGGCTCGAAGACCAAACGCGCCACGTTCCGCAACTGGCTGTCGCGGGAGACCGGCCAGGCGGATCTTTTCGACCGTCTCATCTGCCCGATCGGCGGAACGGCGGTGAAAGACAAGCGCCCGACCGTCATCGCGACCCTTGCCGCCGCCGAGATCATGACGGCGGCGCTGAGCTGGGCGTCAGACCGGGCAAGGCTTGCCGGAGCCGTCGGCCGCTAGGGCAACTCCAGGAAAAGTGCGCAGCTGTTTTCCGTCCGGAATTGTATAAAAACAAAAGGATAGATCCTCCGAAACCACTCCCCGGTAATCTTGCTTGCCGTAGTCCCACGCAGGCTTCCGAAAAACCTGTTATTGGACAACGGGTAACTGCTTCAGGGGATTGGCGAGCGGCACGCCAAGCGGCTCGAAATGGCGCTCGTTGGCCGTCAGGACGGTGAGGCCATGCGCAGCAGCGGTCGCGGCGATGGCAATGTCCTCAAAGCCGGGGTCGTGAGCGCGCGCCCGGTCAAGCATCAGGCCAGCGTGTCTTGCCTCTTCAATTCCGAACGACAGGATGCGGCCGGCATAGAAATGTTCCACTGCTGCAAGCCAGCGGCGTAAATGCTCCGCCTTCGTCGTCGCCCCGATCCGGACGGCACGGGCGATGCCGGCCTCGATCTCGGCTATGGTGATTGCCGAAAGATAAAGCCGGTCACTATTGGCGCGCATCCAAGCCGCGAACGCGTCGGCGCCGACCTGGCGCTTGGTCGGCGCATCGGCCGACACGATATTGGTGTCCAGAAGATACAAGATCAAAAGCCATTTTCACGCAACGCACGGGCGGGCTTCCGCGATCGTTGCGGAATATCCGCCGGCTCGCCGGGAAAGGCCAAAAGCAGGTCGGCGAAATCAGGTACTTTGGAAACCCGTTGCCATTCTTCGAAGGAAACCAGCACGGCTTCCTTCCGGCCATGGCGGGTAATAACCGTCGGCTCACCGGCCACGGCTTGATCGACCACAGCGGAAAGCGTCGCCTTTGCATCCTTGAGCTGGATTTCCTTCATGCCGCGCCTCCATATGACCATCGGTAGTCATATATGATCTCGTCCGGTTTGAATCAAGCGGAGATCAACCTGCGGCCTCGGATCGCGACGCTGCGGCCACCGGCTCGTCTTCCAGCAGCTTGCCGATCAGTCGCTGACATCGCTCCGCCATGAAGTCGATCATGAGGCGGACCTTCGGATCCTGGAAGCGCTTGTGCGGATAGATGGCGGCGAGCTGAACGGGCGCCGGCGGACTTTCCTTCAGAATTTCCACCAGCCGGCCCTCCGTGAGATAGGCCTTTACCTCGAATAGCGGCTTGTTGATGATGCCGCGGTCTTCCAGCGCCCATTGCGTGAGCACATCGCCGTCATCGCTGTCGTAAGGGCCGGCCACCTCGAATTTGCGAGGGCCTTCAGCCGTCATCAGCGTCCAGAAATATTCCTTCGAGCCGGGATAGCGCAGCAGAAGACAGTCGTGCTTGTCGGCGATCAAGGCGTCCGCACCTGACGGCACGCCGCGGCGCGCGAGATAGGCCGGCGAAGCGCAGAGCACCCGCTCGCAATTGAGGATGCCGCGCATGCGCAGATTCGAATCCTCCAGCACGCCGAGCTTGAACGCGACGTCGACCCCTTCGGCAAGAATATCGACATTGTGATCCGACAGACGGACGCGCACTTCGATATCCGGATACTTGTCGTGGAATTCCGGAATGCCCGATGCGATCAGCCTGCGGCCGATGCCGAGCGGCGCGGTGATCCTGAGCGATCCCTTCGGGTTGCGCGAGAGATCGGCGATCGCCGCCTCCGCCTCATTGACAGCCTCGATGATCTTCACCGCCTTCTCGTAGAAGACGCGGCCGTGCTCGGTCGGCGAGAGCTTGCGCGTCGTCCGGTTGAATAGACGCACGCCGAGATGACGCTCAAGTTCCTTGATGCGATTGCTCGCAACCGCAGGCGTGACACGCTGGTCGCGCCCTGCTGCCGAAAGAGTACCGAGTTCGACCACGCGAACGAAGACACGCACGTTATCAAGATAGGACATGACCCCTTCTATCACATCGGCGTGAGGAACAAACCGGGGTGCATCTTATAGATTTTTTTGAAAGTGTTGCGGATTCACCGGGATTTCCGAGAAAATCGAGCGATGGCAAACAATCCGGTAAAGATCGGGCCCGTAAAATTCGGGAGGGAGTTCCCATGTATGAATACGCCATCGCCTGGGACTGGCTGACATTTGCCGTCCGCTGGCTGCACGTCATTACGGCGATTGCCTGGATCGGCTCGTCATTCTATTTCGTCGCGCTCGACCTGGGCCTGAAAAAACATCCGGCCTTGCCACCGGGCGCCTATGGCGAGGAATGGCAGGTTCATGGCGGCGGCTTCTACCATATTCAGAAATACCTGGTGGCGCCGGCCAACATGCCGGACCATCTCGTCTGGTTCAAATGGGAAAGCTACGTCACCTGGCTATCCGGCTTCGGCATGCTGTGTCTCGTCTACTATGCCGGCGCCGACCTCTACATGATCGACCCGGCCGTGCTCGACGTCTCCAAGCCGGTGGCGATCGGCATTTCGCTGGCCTCGATCGCCGGCGGCTGGATCATGTACGACCTGATCTGCAAGTCGCCCTTCGGCAACGACAATACGCGGCTGATGGTGGCGCTGTACTTCATTCTGGTGGCGGTGGCCTGGGGCTATACGCATCTGTTTACCGGCCGCGCCGCCTTCCTGCATCTCGGCGCCTTTACCGCGACGATCATGTCGGCCAACGTGTTCTTCATCATCATTCCGAACCAGAAGATCGTCGTCGCCGACCTCCTCGCCGGCCGCAAGCCAGATCCGAAATACGGCAGGATCGCCAAGCAGCGTTCGACGCACAACAATTACCTGACGCTGCCGGTGCTGTTTCTGATGCTGTCGAACCACTATCCGCTGGCATTCGGCACGCAGTTCAACTGGATCATCGCCTCGCTGGTCTTCCTGATGGGCGTCACCATCCGCCACTGGTTCAACACCCGCCACGCCGATGCCGGCAAACCGACCTGGACCTGGATCGTCACCGTGGTCCTCTTCATCGTCATCATGTGGCTCTCCACCGTGCCGAAGGTCCTCACGGGAGAACCGGCCGAGCCCAAGCTCTCCGCCACGCAGCAGCCCTTCGTCACGGCCGAGGCCTTTCCCAAGGTTCGCGATACCATCATGGGGCGCTGTTCCATGTGCCATGCGAAGGAACCGAGCTGGGAGGGCATCATCGCGCCTCCGAAGGGCGTGATGTTCGAGACCGACCGCGATATCGCCGCCCATGCCCGCGAGATCTATCTGCAGGCCGGCCGCAGCCATGCCATGCCGCCGGCCAACGCTTCGCATATCACCGACGAGGAGCGCCGCCTGCTCGTCTCCTGGTACGAGAGCGCCGTCAACGGGGAGAAGACCCAATGAACGAAGTTCTGATCCGTGGCCGTGTGCTGACCTTCCTGGCCGAACCGCAAGGCATCGATGATGCCGCCTCCTATCGCTATATCGAAGACGGTGCGGTTTTCGTTCGCGATGGAAAGATCGTCGAGATCGGCGCCTACGGCGACATCCTCAAACTGGCGCGCTCCGACACCAGGATCGCCGATCATCGTCCGAACCTCATCCTGCCCGGCTTCATCGACACGCACCTGCACTTCCCGCAGACGCAGGCGATCGCCTCCTATGGCGCCCAGCTGCTCGAATGGCTGAACACCTATATTTTCGTCGAGGAACAGAAGTTCGCCCGCGCCGCTCATGCGGCCGAAGTGGCCGACCGTTTCATGGACGAGCTCCTGTCGAACGGCACGACGACGGCGGTTGCCTATTGCTCGGTCCACCCCGAAAGCGTCGACGCCTATTTCGCAGCGGCGGAAGCGCGCGGCATGTGCATGATCGGCGGCAAGGTGATGATGGATCGCAACGCGCCGGACGCGTTGCGCGATACGCCGCAGCAGGGTTACGACGAGACGAAGCGGCTGATTGCCAAATGGCATGGCCGCGGCCGCGCGCATTATGCGATCAGCCCGCGCTTTGCCATCACCTCGACGCCCGAGCAGATGGAGATGAGCACGGCGCTCGTAGCCGAACATCCGGACTGCTACGTCCAGACCCATCTTTCCGAAAATCGCGACGAGATCGCCTTTGCCACCTCGCTTTATCCCGAAGCGACGGACTATACGGATATCTACGCCCGCTATGGCCTGCTGAACGATCGCATGCTGCTCGGTCATTGCATCCATATGAGCGAACGGGAAGTTGCCGTGCTGGCCGAAACCGGCGCGGTCGGCGTCTTCTGTCCGACGTCGAACCTCTTTCTTGGCTCGGGGCTCTTCAACGCCGCGAAATTCGACAGGCTAGGCGCGCGCTGGTCGGTTGCGACGGACGTCGGCGCCGGCACCAGCTTTTCCATGCTTGAGACCATGGATGAGGCCTACAAGGTGCTGCATCTGCAGGGACAGCGGCTGACGCCGTTCAATTCCTTCTATCGCATGACGCGCGGCAATGCGCTCGCGCTCGGCCTCGAAAGGCGGATCGGATCGCTGCAGGCGGGAGCGGATGCCGATATCGTCGTGCTCGATTCCAGCGCCAAGTCGGCAATGGAATTCCGCATGCGCACGGCAACCTCGCTGGCCGAGGAGCTTTTCATCCTCCAGACCATGGGTGACGACCGCTGCGTCGCCGAGGTCTATGTCGCCGGCAAGGCCATGAAGACGGAGAAGCCGCAAACTGCGGCACGCGAATCCCTGCAACTCGCCTGATCAAACAATGCCGCGATTCGTCGGCGCCGTTTCCGGATGGAAAGGGGCGCCGGCAGCCTATCCGAGAACGCCTTTCATCAGAACCGGTCATTCGCGAAGCCGTTCAGAAACGCCTTGCCTTCCCGCCCATTGCCTTCGTCAATTCCTCCGCGGCTGCTCTTACGACGGGGCCGAGCGCCGCGACCCTCTCGTCCGGCAACCGCACCGCCGGGCCTGAGATGGAAATCCCTGCAACGGCCTCGCCGTATTCATCAAAAATCGGCGCCGCCACGCATCTCATGCCGAGCGTGTGTTCCTCATCGTCGATCGACCAGCCTCTTGACCGTATTCTGGCAATATCCTCCAGCAGCGAGGAAATCGTATCGCAGGTCCTATCGGTGAAATGCTGCAGCACGCGACCGCCGAGCACCGCCTCGATCCGGCTATCCGGCCATGTCGAAATGATCGCCTTGCCGATGCCGGAAGCATGGATCGGCCCGCGCCGGCCCGGGCGGAAAAAAGCGCGCATCGGCGCATGGCTTTCCGCCTGCGAGATGAACACGACGTCGCCATCGTCCTCGATGGCGATATTGGCGGTTTCACCGGACTCTTCCATCAACTGCTTCAGGAAAGGCCGGCTGATCGTGCCGAGCTTGCGGAAGCGCAGGTAGGCCGTTCCGATCTCGAACGCTTTGACCCCGATCGTCCAGGCGCCGGTCTCGCCGTCATGCGTCACCATGCCGTGCTGGGCAAGGGAGGTCAGCAGACGATGGACGGTAGACGGCGCCATGGCGGATCTGTCGGCCAGATCGGTCAGCACCGCGCCGTCGGCTTCGGCCACCAGCTCCAGTAACTTCAAACTGCGATCGAGCACCTGCACGGACGAAGCCGCCGCATTCTCGGCAGGCTTTCGGCCCGCCCTCCCCCTCGTCTTTTCCCGATTGTTCGCCATGATGCCCACTTTTGACTGGAAAGCGCCGTGCATTTTGGCTCGGCGCCTGTGCCTCATCCCATATCCGCTTCGCATCGATTGTTCCAGTTTCGTTGAAAATGTTTATTTCCACATAGTGGGATTAATTTCCATTTTATGATTGCGCCCATCGATGCATGCGCTACCTTCACGTCAGAAACGGAGGAAGTCCCATGGCAAAGATGCGAGCAGTCGATGCCGCAGTGCTGGTTCTGGAAAAGGAAGGCGTCAGCTGCGCCTTCGGTGTTCCGGGCGCTGCGATCAACCCCTTCTACTCGGCAATGAAGGCGCGCGGCTCGATCCGCCATGTGCTTGCCCGCCATGTCGAGGGCGCAAGCCATATGGCCGAGGGCTACACCCGCGCCCGGGCCGGCAATATCGGCGTCTGCATCGGAACGTCGGGCCCGGCCGGCACCGATATGATCACCGGCCTCTATTCGGCCTCCGCCGATTCGATCCCGATCCTCTGCATTACCGGGCAGGCGCCGCGGGCGCGGCTCGACAAGGAGGATTTCCAGGCGGTCGATATTGCAAAGATCGCTGCGCCCGTCACCAAATGGGCCGTGACCGTCATGGAGCCGGCGTTGGTCCCTTACGTCTTCCAGAAGGCGTTCCATACGATGCGCTCCGGCCGTCCCGGCCCGGTGCTGGTCGATCTGCCTGTCGACGTCCAGCTCGCCGAAATAGAGTTCGACATCGAGACTTACGCCTCGCTCGAACCCTATAAGCCGTCGGCAACGAGGGCGCAGGCCGAAAGGGCGCTCGCCATGCTGAACGCGGCCGAGCGGCCGCTCATCGTCGCAGGCGGCGGCATCGTCAACGCCGACGCTTCCGACCTGCTGGTCGAATTCGCCGAGATCACCGGCGTT
This sequence comes from Rhizobium sp. SYY.PMSO, assembly GCF_046840415.1. Taxonomy (NCBI): domain Bacteria; kingdom Pseudomonadati; phylum Pseudomonadota; class Alphaproteobacteria; order Hyphomicrobiales; family Rhizobiaceae; genus Rhizobium; species Rhizobium sp. SYY.PMSO. The sequence goes on along the minus strand of NZ_CP177351.1, from coordinate 322,979 downwards.
CCGGTCATTCCGACGCTGATGGGCTGGGGCACGATCCCGGACGATCACCCGCTGATGGCCGGCATGTGCGGCCTGCAGACTTCGCATCGCTACGGCAACGCGACGCTGCTCGCTTCCGACTTCGTCTTTGGCATCGGCAACCGCTGGGCCAATCGCCACACCGGAAATGTCTCCACCTATACCGAGGGCCGGACCTTCGTGCATGTCGATATCGAGCCGACCCAGATCGGCCGGGTCTTCGCACCGGATTTCGGCATCGTTTCGGACGCCGGCGCCGCACTGAAGCTCTTCCTCGATGTTGCAACGGAATGGAAGACCGCCGGTAAGCTGCGCGACTGGTCGGCCTGGGCGGAGGAAAGCCGCGAGCGCAAGCGCACCATGCTGCGCAAGACGCATTTCGACCAGACGCCGCTGAAGCCCCAGCGCGTCTACGAGGAAATGAACAAGGCCTTCGACCGCGACACCTGCTACGTCTCCACCATCGGCCTCAGCCAGATCGCCGGCGCGCAGTTCCTGCATGTCTACAAGCCGCGCAACTGGATCAATTGCGGTCAGGCGGGCCCCCTCGGTTGGACGCTGCCGGCAGCACTCGGCGTGCGTGCCGCCGATCCCGACCGTCCGATCGTTGCGCTGTCCGGCGACTACGACTTCCAGTTCCTCATCGAGGAGCTTGCGGTCGGCGCACAGCACAAGCTGCCTTACCTGCATGTGGTCGTGAACAATTCCTATCTCGGCCTCATTCGCCAGGCGCAGCGCGGCTTCAACATGGATTTCGAGGTCAGCCTCGCCTTCGACAACATCAACGCATCAGGCGACGCGGAACCGGGCTACGGCGTGGACCATGTCGCGGTTGCCGAGGGTCTCGGCTGCAAGGCGATCCGCGTTCGCAGCCCGAACGAATTCCAGGAGGCATTCGCCACGGCCCAGAAGCTGATGAAGGAACATCAGGTTCCCGTCGTCATCGAGTTCATTCTCGAACGCGTCACCAACATCGCCATGGGCGCCGACATCAATGCCGTGGTCGAGTTCGAGGACCTTGCCGAGCGCGGCGAGGATGCCCCGACCGCGATCCTCGCCCTGCTGGATTGAAGGAGAGATATCATGCCGAGATTTGCGGCCAATCTGACCATGCTTTTCAACGAAGCGCCCTTTCCGGAGCGCTTCGCACTCGCCGCCAAGGCGGGCTTCGAGGGCGTCGAGTATCTTTTTCCCTATGACTTCGACAAGGATGCACTTCGTACCGAGCTCGATCGTCACGGCCTGACCCAGGTGCTTCACAATCTGCCGGCCGGCGACTGGGCCGGCGGCGAACGCGGCATCGCGATCCTGCCCGATCGCATCGACGAATTCCGTCGCGGCGTCGCCTCCGCGATCGATTACGCAACGACGCTTGGCTGCAGCCAAGTCAACTGCCTCGCCGGCATCGCGCCATCGGGCATGTCCGACGAGACATTGCGGACCACCTTCGTCGTCAATCTCAGATATGCCGCAGCCGAACTCGGCAAGCACGGCATCCGCCTGCTGATCGAACCGATCAATCGCTTCGACATTCCGGGCTTCTACCTCAATACCCCTGACCAGGCAGCCTCGATCATCGCCGAAGTCGGCGGCGACAACCTGTTCATTCAATACGATCTCTACCACCAGCAGCGTACCGAGGGCGAACTGATCGGCACGTTCAAGAAGCATCAGGCGCAGATCGCCCATGTGCAGCTTGCCGACAATCCGGGCCGCAACGAACCGGGCACCGGCGAAATCGCCTATCCCTTTATCTTCAATGCGCTCGATGCGCTCGGCTACGAGGGCTGGATCGGTTGCGAATACAAGCCGCGAACCACGACGGAAGCGGGGCTCGGCTGGTTTGCCGCAGCCGGCCGCCACGGCGAAAGCGCAGCCATTCTCAATATCAGGAGCTAAGAACCATGGCACATATCGGATTTATCGGCCTCGGCATCATGGGGACACCCATGGCGCGTCACCTGCAGGATGCCGGCCACACCGTCATTACATCCAGGTTTTCCATTTCGCCACGCCAGGAACTGCTCGACAACGGACTCCAGTTCGCCGAGACGCCGAAGGCGCTCGCCGAAACGGTCGATACGATCATCCTGATGCTGCCGGACACGCCGGAGGTCAAGGATGTGCTCTTCGGCGAAAACGGAGTTGCCTATGGCCTGTCGAAAGGCAAGCTCGTCATCGACATGAGCTCGATTTCGCCGATCGAGACCAAGGAATTCGCCAGGAAGATTCGCGAGACCGGCGCCGAGTATATCGACGCGCCCGTCTCCGGCGGAGAGGTCGGCGCCAAAGGCGCCTCGCTCTCCATCATGGCCGGCGGTTCGGAGGCAAGCTTCGAGCGGGCGCTGCCGCTCTTCCAGCTGATGGGCAAGAACATCACGCTCGTCGGCGATTGCGGCGACGGCCAGGTGACAAAGGTCGCCAACCAGATCATCGTCGCACTGACGATCGAGGCCGTGTCCGAGGCGCTCGTCTTTGCCTCCAAGGCCGGAGCCGATCCGGCCCGCGTGCGCTCGGCGCTGATGGGCGGCTTCGCCTCCTCCCGCATCCTCGAAGTCCATGGCGAGCGCATGATCAAGCGCACGTTCGAGCCCGGTTTCCGCATCTCCCTGCATCAGAAGGATTTGAACCTTGCCTTGCAGGGTGCCAGGGCGCTCGGCGTCTCGCTGCCCAACACGGCAGCGACGCAGGAGCTTTTCAATCAATGCGCCGCCAATGGCGACAGCGGGCTCGATCACTCCGGCCTCGTCAAGGCGCTGGAGCGCATGGCGAACCATCCTGTCGCCTGAAGCATTTCCAAATCCTGAAATGTGAGAAACCCGATGCCGAGCATTGCCGATCCCCGCGCCTTTCTGGAAAAGCTCTTCTATGCAGCCGTCGCTGCCGCCGATCCGGACAAGGCGCTCGCCGCCCATCTGCCGGAGAAGCCGAAGGGCCGGACGGTGGTGGTCGGCGCCGGCAAGGGCGCGGCACAGATGGCGCGTGCCTTCGAGCGTCTGTGGGACGCGCCGCTTTCCGGCGTCGTCGTTACACGCTACGGCTATGCCGTGCCATGCGAGCGCATCGAAATCCTGGAGGCGGCCCATCCCGTGCCGGATGAAAGCGGTCTGCGCGCGTCCGACCGGCTGATGGCGGCCGTCAGAGGGCTGACGAAAGACGATCTGGTCGTAGCGCTGATTTGCGGCGGCGGATCGGCATTGCTACCGGCCCCCGCTGGCGATCTCACGCTTGCCGACGAGATTGCCGTCAACCGGGCGCTGCTTGCCTCCGGTGCGCCGATCAGCGCCATGAATGCGGTACGAAAGCAGGTCTCGCGCATCAAGGGCGGACAGTTGGCCGAACTGGCCTATCCGGCCCGTGTCGTCTCTCTCGTCGTTTCCGACATTCCGGGAGACAATCCCGCCCTCGTCGCCTCCGGGCCGACCATTGCCGACGCGGCGACACGCGTCGATGCGCTCGAGATCATCGATCGCTATCGGCTCGACCTGCCGGAAGCCGTCATGTGCCATCTCAAGAATGGCGAAGACGAACCGCCGCTGCCGTCAGACCCCCGTTTCGTCCGCAACGAGGTGAAACTCGTCGCCTCGGCCGCCATTGCGCTGGAGGCGGCGGCCGATGTTGCGCGCCACGCCGGCGTCGAGCCCATGATTCTTTCCGACGCAATCGAAGGCGAAGCATCCGCGGTCGGCCGGGAGCATGCGTCGATCGCGGCAAAGATCGCACATCGCGGCCTCGCATCGAAGAACCCCGTGCTTGTGCTGTCAGGCGGCGAGACGACCGTGACGATCAACGGCAAAGGCAAGGGCGGTCGCAACAGCGAGTTCCTGCTGTCCTTCGCCTGCGCCATATCCGGCCGTGAGGGCATTTTCGCGCTTGCCGCCGATACGGACGGCATCGACGGCTCCGAGGACAATGCCGGCGCCTTTGCCGACGGCACCACCGTGTCGCGCCTTGCCCACCAGAGGAAAAATGCGGCGGAATTCCTTGAGCGTAACGATAGCTGGTCGGCCTTCGCCGCTCTTGGCGACCTCTTCGTGAGCGGCCCGACCGGCACGAACGTCAACGACTTTCGCGCGATTCTCATCGGCTAGAATTTTCCAAATACATGCGGCGGCGACCTGTCGGAAAGGAGGCGCCGTCCGCCGCATGGCCGCTCCCGCAACGAGGATCCCTTCCATCCGGCCATATCGATCGCGTCGTTCACGGCGCGAAACCGGGACCGCCTTCGCAGTTGCCGGCACCGATAAGGATTCCAACAGTCGGCTGTGAAATGGAACGGATGATTTCGCGGTCATTACCGAGAATATTATTCCAAGATCGTTTCGGAAATTAGCAAATCACTATAGGCTTGTCATCGACTCGGCTGCGCATGGGCTTCGAGCGAGTTCGTTGCGCCCGTCGAGCAAGATATTTGCTGTGAAGAAAAGCCGACATGCCCAAAAGAACCTCTCCGCTCGTCGCGTTTCAGTCCAAAACCTTCCGCTCCCTCTGGTCGGCCACGCTCGTCTCCAATCTCGGCGGGCTGGTAGAAGGCGTCGGCGCGGCCTGGCTCATGACCAGCCTTGCCACATCCCACGGCATGGTGGCGCTGGTGCAGTCTTCCACCACCCTGCCTGTCATGATCTTCTCGCTCGCGGCCGGAGCGCTGGCGGACAACTACGATCGCAGGCGGATCATGCTGATCGCGCAGATGCTGATGCTGTGCGTCTCGGCAACGCTCGCGGTATTGTCCTACAGCAATGCCCTGACGCCCTGGCTGCTGCTGAGCCTTACATTCCTGATCGGCTGCGGCGGCGCCTTGCACAATCCGTCATGGCAAGCCTCGATGGGCGATGTCGTGCCGCGCGACCACCTGCCGGGCGCCGTCGCTCTCAACAGCATGAGCTACAATCTGATGCGCAGCATCGGCCCGGCGATCGGCGGCGTCATCGTCGCGGCAGCGGGCGCGGCCTTTGCGTTTCTCTTCAATGTCTTCTGCTATTTCGCACTCATTATCACATTGCTGCGGTGGAAAAAGGCGCCTGCCAGCAACATGCTGCCGCGCGAGCCTTTCGGCAGCGCCATGTCTGCCGGATTCCGCTATGTCCTGATGTCGCCCAACCTGCTCAAGGTCATGTGCCGCGGCTTCGTCTTCGGCCTGACCGCGATCGTCATCCTGGCCCTGCTGCCGCTGGTCGCGCGCGATCATGTGCATGGCACCGCAATTACCTACGGCATCATGCTCGGCTTCTTCGGGTTCGGCGCGATCTGCGGCGCGCTGCTGATCGGGCGCATCCGCGATCTCCTGAGCAACGAATGGGTCATTCGCGGCGCATTCTTCACGCTCGCGGTCAGCTGCTTCTTCCTGGCATTGAGCCATCAGGTATGGCTGAGCTGTCTTCTCCTCATGCCCGCCGGCGTCGCCTGGGTGCAAGCTTTCTCGCTATTCAATGTGACCGTACAGCTTTCCACGCCACGCTGGGTCGTCGGCCGCGCCCTGTCGCTCTATCAGACCGCCACTTTCGGAGGCATGGCGGCCGGAAGCTGGCTCTGGGGCGAACTGGCCGATGCCCATGGCGTGACCGGTGCCCTGTTCATCGCAAGCGCAACCCTGGTGATAGGCGGCCTGCTTGGGGTGCTGCTGCGCCAGCCGGACTTCGAATCCCTCAACCTCGACCCGACGAACACGTTCAGCGAACCGCAGCTGCAGCTTGACCTGCGTTCCAGAAGCGGTCCGATCCTGGTCATGGTGGATTACAACATCGATCAGGAAGACGTGCCCGAATTCCTGGCGGTCATGGCCCAGCGGCGCAGGATGCGAATCCGGGATGGCGCGAAACAATGGTCGTTGTTGCGCGATCTGGAAAAGCCGAACACCTGGACGGAAAGCTACCATCTGCCGACATGGATAGACTATGTTCGCCACAGCCAGCGCCAGACGCATGCGGACGTCGAGGTGGCCGAGCACCTCGATGCGCTTCACCGCGGCGGTCAGGCGCCGGTCATCCACCACATGATCGAACGGCAGACGGTCCCCAGGCACGACGACATGCCACTGAAGCCCTATCTCGACGCGACATGACGGCGCCGCCCGATACCCTCTCGTGTTGGGCTACGCTCGGTTCGACGGCCCCGGCCGATCTTCATGGCTGAAGAACCGCGCCCGCTGAATCATTTCGCGCATGCTGGCGCGCCATTTCCCGCGGCGAACAGCCAAAAACCCGTTTGAACATGGTGGTAAAGGCCGCCGGGTTCTTGTAGCCGAGGTCGATTGCGATCGTCGTCACCGGCGCTCCCGCGACCAGCCTCGGAAGCGCGGCATGCAGGCACGCCAGCTCGCGCCACTTGACGAAGCTGAGGCCCGTCTCGAGGCGAAACATCCGGGTAAATGCGCGCCGGCTCATGCTCATATGGCTGGCCCACACGTCGATCGTATCATGCGTTGTCGGCTGACGCAGGAAATCCTGGCACTTCCGGGCGAGCATGCTGTTGCGCGGGATCGGCAGGGATAACGGCAGCGGCTTAAGCCTTGCCAGCTCGTGCAGAAGCAGCGTCATCAAGGCGCCGGCGCGATCGTTGACGTCATAGTCGACGGGAATATCCACCGCCTCGGCAATCAAAGTTCGCAGCAGCGGCGATATTTCGACGACCTGACAGCGATCCGGCATCGTTTCGATGGCCTGAGGCTGAATATAGACGCTGCGCATGCTGACATTGCCGAGCATCCGCACACTATGGATGACGCCGGGAGGAATCCACATGCCACGCTCCGGCGGCATGACCAGCGTGCCGTCCGGCGTGGTCACGACCACGACACCTGAAAACCCATACAGGAGCTGGGCGCGGCGATGCTGGTGCGGATCGACACGGTGTCCGTCTCTGTATTCGTTGCCGAGCGCGACAAGAGGCCGGTCGACATCGATGAATGGATCTATGCGGCTGTTCCTGACCATTCTGGCCCAGTCTCGTAGTAATTGCGCCTTATCGCGGTAGCGGGCGATTGCGTTTTCTAATATCAGCGCGGCGAATGATTTGAAAGTGAGAGCCATGAGCCAGGCCATGAACGCGCCACGCGCGGCCACAACAATCTACCCGGTCCTTCTGGTGGCCAGTCTCGGTCACTTCATCAACGACGTCACCCAGTCCCTGCTGCCGGCGAGCTATCCGGTGCTCAAGACGGGTTTCGATCTCAGCTTCGCGCAGCTCGGCGTGCTGACCTTCGTCTACCAGATCACGGCCTCGATCCTGCAGCCCTTCGTCGGCTGGTATACGGACGGACGGCCGCAGCCCTATTCGTTGCCGTTCGGCATGGCATGCAGCTGCACCGGCATGATCACGCTCGGAATGGCCTCGAATTATCCGACCCTGCTGATGGGTGCGATGCTGCTCGGCCTCGGTTCTTCCATCTTCCATCCAGAGGCATCCCGCATCGCGCGCCTGGCGTCCGGCGGAAAGCACGGATTTGCCCAGTCGCTGTTCCAGGTCGGCGGCAATTTCGGCACGTCGCTCGGGCCGCTGCTGGCCGCCTTTTTCATTCTTCCGCATGGTCAGCATGGAATGGCCGCGCTTGCGAGCCTGGCCTTCATCGGCATCCTCGTTCTCGGCGGGCTGGGCCGCTGGTATCAAGTAAACGGCGGGCATCTGCGCGCTCCGGCCAAGTCCGGCAAGCCGCACAAGGCGCTGAGCCTGTCGCGCGCCCGCGTCGGCCTTGCCATTGCCGTCCTGATCGCCTTGATTTTCTCCAAATATTTCTATCTGGCGAGCTTCACCAGCTACTACAATTTCTACCTGATGGCGCGGTTCGGCGTCAACGAACGGACGGCGCAGCTTTGCCAGTTCGTGTTCTTCGCCGCCGTCGCCGTCGGTACGATGGTCGGCGGTCCGGTTGGAGACCGCATCGGCCGAAAGAAGGTCATCTGGGGCTCCATCCTCGGCATCCTACCCTTCACCATCGTCCTGCCCCATGCCAATCTCGAAACGACGATCGTCCTCAGCGCGATCATCGGCACGGTCATCGCATCGGCCTTTTCGGCAATCGTCGTCTATGCGCAGGAGCTGCTGCCCGGCCGCGTGGGCATGGTCTCGGGCCTGTTCTTCGGCTTCGCCTTCGGCATGGGCGGCATCGGAGCGGCAGCGCTCGGCGTGCTTGCCGACCATACGAGCATCGAATTTGTCTTCGAGCTGTGCGCCTTCCTGCCGCTGATCGGGCTTTTGACCATCCTGCTGCCGAACGTGGAAAACTGAAGAACTAAAGACGCCCAAGGCATCGATACGGAAACGGCGACGCCTTGGGCCTGCTCGAATCGAGGCTTCGAGCCTCGATGCCGGACGTCAAGCGCCAGCTGGAGCTGGTTCCGTATTTCACGGAACCGCTCTCTCCTTTTGTTTGCACGCGTTTCCGAACGGAAAGCGCTACGCACTTTCAGGCGGTGGCCGCAAGCAGGCCTGCGGATATGCCGGCTCCTTACGTCGCCGATATCTTCCTGACCCAGGTTTCTATTTCGTCGCCGCTGCTCATGTCAGCCTGCACAAGACCGTCGATCATGAAGGTCGGGGATACGTGGATGCCGTTCTGCCGGGCATATTTGCAGTGCCACTTGATCGCGCGGTCGAGATCCGGAATTGCAAAGGCCTCCTTCAGCCTGACGCCGCTGTAATTTTCCAGCCGCTCGATCAGTTCGTTCGGCGTTACGTCCATGTTCGGGCCGCCCGCATGATGGGCGAACTCGAACTCCTCGCGATGGGCGGCGATCGCGGCCATCACCTTCCTCGCCGTCTCCCTGCCTCCGGGAAGCGTGGAGGCAGCAAGAATGCAGCGCACCAGGACCCCTGAATACAGATGCCACGGCTGCGATTGCAGGCGGATCTTGACGGTGATCTTGTCCTCGCCCGCCTGCTTCAGGAGATCGTCGAGCTTGTTGAAAGCCCTGACCGAGAAGGGGCAGGTCGGCTCCAGAAATACTTCGAAAATGCGCGGCCCGTGACCCCAGGTCAGAGAATCCGCGTGCCAGGCGACGTTGGTCATGCTGGTTCCTTCATTCATCTCGAATTCCGTAATGGAACGAAAACTAGAGCAATTCCAGGAAAAGTGCATATCGGTTTTTGTCCGGAATTGCGTGAAGACAAAAGGAGAGAGCGTTTTCGCGATTCGAAGAAAGCGGAAAGCCTCCAGACGCGCCCAGCTCGTGCGATCAACGCTGGCGGTCGAAAAGGTTAACCTGCAGGCATCTGGCGGCCTCGTCGTTGCGAAGTCGGTGGATGGTCCACAACCAGGTATTGAGCCCGAGGGTAAAATGTCTATTTTTCCGCGCTGCAAATGTAGGTGCAAAGCCAACCCCCGGGATTTCGCGAAGCTCGTGCTTCGCCCCCCTGCTTTGCAGATGCCTACGCAGTTACTCGGAGTTCCAGGCAGATAATGACATTCCCGACGATACAGCTTCCCCAGAGAGCGCTCATGCTTGCACGCGGCGTAATTTCCACGCCGAAAGCCAGCTATTTCTCCTTGCCGATCCTGATCGCCCTCACCGTTTTCATGGCGGTTTCCGAAACACCGGGCATCTTGCGGGATTGGACGATCAATCAAAATCCCGTCAGGCTCGACGATGGCGATATCAGCAACGGAAAATGCTCGACGCGAAAGGGCTTCTTCACCAACTGCTCGGCTCACCTGAACTATGTCTATAAGGGCCAGAGCTACGAGAAGGATATCGAGATCATGTTCGTCGATGCGCATGCCGGCGACTATGAGACGGATCTCGTCATCTCCGGCGACCATCCGGAGTTGGCGACGCTCAGCCTCGGCATCGAGAAGCTCTGGAACCGGATCATAACGCTCGCCGCGTTCGTGGCCCTTCTTGGCGGCGCCTACATCGCGATGGTTTTCCAGATCCTGCGTATCTGGCGCGCCCGCGCGCAGCTTCGCCATCCCGCTCAACTCGTGCCGGTTCCGGTCGAGATCACGGCATTCGACCGCCGGCGCAAGCGATTGACGGTCACTTACGCGGACAAAATTGCCGGCAGGAAGACCGGACGGGTGGCGCATACCCGCTTCGAACCGGGGCAGGAGCCGCTGCTCGTCGGCGAAAAGGACGGCAAGACCGTGGCGCTCGCCGTCTGGCACGGAAGCACGGCGCTGCCTGTGCTTCTCGATGAACGGCTGGAGCGGATCGACATGACGGCAGGAGAACGCGCAACCATTCTCGCCCCACTGGGCGCCGAACTGGCCGCACACCCGCCGGAACTCGTCGCCCAGAGGAAGAAAGGCCCATCCATCAAAGCGCGGCTCGCCAGATTCGTCCTGGTGATTCTGCTGATCATCGGCGGCGTCATCGGCTACTGGCTCTGGTATGTGACCAGCGCGGCCTCGCAGTTCACCTCTCCCGGCATGGACATCAACAACATGATGCCGGCTCCCCTCAACCGCTGGGGCTGCGATCAGTTGAAGAAGCGTTTCGGCGATCAACGCGCGCCCTTCGGATGCGCCGCGTCGGATTTCACCAGCTGGAAATGACGCCGAAGGTCACGGATTGAATACTGTCTGACGCGGGCTTCCTCGAAACCCGCGTCAACCTCGACACCGATGCCATTCGCGGCACGCTCCGCCCGTTCATTCGACAATCTCGGGCATGGCGGGCGGCGCACTGCGCAATGGTCTGCGAAAAACTTCGGCGCAGGCCACCCCCACCAACGCGGCCCCGCCGCCGATGACGTGATAGGCGCGTACCGGTTCGCCAAGCACTACAATGGCGCCCGCCGCGGTAAAAACCGGCAACAGGTTCATGAAGGCCGCGCACCGATTGGGGCCGAGGATATGAACGCCGCGCACCCATAGAAACGGAAGAACGACGGAGGCCAGCCCTCCGGCGTAGGCGATGAGCGGCAAGGTCTCTGCGTTCAGCGCACGCATGGATGCAGGCGTGGCAAGGAATGCCGGAAACATGATCACCAGAGCGCAGATCGCCTGCATATAGGTCGACTGCCAGCCGGCGACCGGCAGGTTCCAGCGCTTGAGCAGCACGCCGTAAATGGCATAGCTCAGCGCTGCAATGAACATCAGCGGATCGCCAAGGTGCACGCCGTTGCGTGCGAGCGCGGCCGGGTCGCCGGCGCTGACCAGATAGACAAGCCCGGCAAGCGAGAGCACGCCGCCACCGACCATTCCGACGGTCGGCGTATCCTTCAGCAAAAAAGCGCTCAAGGCCACGGTGAGCAGCGGCGTCAGCGCCGTGAACACCGCCATGTTCGTGGCCGTCGTCGTTTCCGCCGCCAGATAGGACAGGCTCTGGAAAAAGCACATGGCGAGGAAGCCGAGAATGGCGAACTGCCCCAGATGCGGCCAGATGACGAAGCGATTTCGCCAGGCCGGGACAGCGACGAAGGTGCTCATCAGCAGGACCGCGAGCAGCAGGCGATAGAAGGTGATCGCCTCCGGCCCGATCGTATGCGCGGACATTCGGGAAACGATCACGTTGCCGGACCAGAGGATGATGGCGACGAGAGGATAGAGAAATGCGAGCTTGTTCTTCATATGCGATACCCATGGATCCATTTCGAGACCCTGGCTTACTGCTTCGATATCGGTCCGTATCGCTTTATGATGACCAAGACTGTAGAGATTGGGACATGCAGACCGACCCGACGCGGAAACATCTCGATTTTCACGATACCCATCGCGCCATGGCGGCGATGGACGTCAACTATCCGGACGGGGCCTCCACCGGCTGGCACTCGCATCCACGCGGCCAACTGCTCTACGCGATCGAGGGTGTGATGATCGTGCGGTCGGCGGAGGGGTCCTGGGTGGTGCCGCCGAGCCGGGCGCTATGGCTGGCGGCCGGACTGGAGCATGATGTGAAGATGGCCGGCGAGGTGAAGATCCGCACGGTCTTCATCGACGCGACGGCGATCCGCCATATGCCGGTAAAAAGCTGCGTCATCGAGGTTTCGCCGCTGCTGCGCGAGCTCATCGTCGCCGCCGTTCGCGTGCCCCTCGATTATGCGGAAGGCAGCCGCGACGATCGCCTCATGCAGCTGCTCGTGGACGAAGTACGCGTCTCCGATGTACTGCCCCTGCATCTTCCCATGCCGGAAGACGAGCGACTCAAGCTGATCTGCGAAGCGATCACCGAACATCCTTCCGATACGTCGACCGCTAGCCAATGGGCCGAACGCCTTCGCGTGACGGCCAAGACGGTGCATCGCCTCTTCGTCAAGGAAACCGGCATGAGCTTCGCGCAATGGCGAGAACAGGCGCGACTTTTGTTTGCGCTGCGCAAACTGGCGAGCGGCGAACGCATCATCGACGTCGCCTTCGATTGCGGCTACGCCAGCCAGAGCGCCTTTACCGCGATGTTCCGCCGCCATTTCGGCAAGCCGCCGTCGGAGTTCTACCGCTAGGGGTTCTCCGCCGGATATTTTTTGTCGCTAGAGCAATTCCAGGAAAAGTGCGCAGCGGTTTTCCGTCCGGAATCGCGTAAAAACAAAGGGATAGAGCGGTTCATCGATTCCGTGAAACGAGGAACCGCTCTAGATGTCTCGTCAGAAAGACAAAGCCGCCAGCTCGTTCAAATCGACAGGCTTCATTGATCGATTCAAAATTAATCATTATGATTAGGATTAAATCGAACCTCATGAAAAGGATGATCGCATGTCAGGTTCCGGCACCAAAGTCTTGACCGCGCATGTCCCACTCTCCTTGGCCGAAAAAGTCGATTTGATGGCTGAAAGGCTTGAGCGTTCTCGCGGCTGGATCATGAAGCAGGCTCTTACCGCTTGGCTCGACCAGGAAGAAGAGCGCGAGAGACTCACCCGGGAAGCGCTTCTGGACGTAGACGCGGACCGTGTGATCGACCATCAGGCAGTGCAGGCATGGGCCGATAGCCTCGGCAGCGACGAACCTTTGCCGGTTCCTCGCTGATGCAAGCAAAATGGACCAGCAAGGCGCTATCCGAGCTCGGTCGTCTGTATGAATTTCTGGCGGCTGTAAACAAGCCTGCAGCCGTTCGCACGGTGCAGTCCCTGACCAAAGCGCCGACTATTCTGCTGGCCAATCCAAGAATTGGCGAACGACTCTTTGAATTCGACCCACGCGAGGTCAGGCGGCTGCTCGTTGGCCACTACGAGATACGCTACGAAATTCAGCAGTCAACGATCTGTATCCTGAGACTATGGCATACGAGGGAAGATCGTTAGGCGGCCGAGTTTCTCGTAAGCCCCCGAACCGGATCCAGGACGGGATGCCGGCCAAACCGGCATCCCGCAAGCATAAGCGGCTTCAGCCCTGATTGTGCCCCATGCGGGCGAAGCGGGCCGGATCGACGCGCTGCAAACGCATGGCGGCGAGATAGCCCACGATTGCCGCAAGCGGGATCAGCGAGGGTAGGACGATGCCGAGCACGCCGCCGGTCGTGCCGGTCAGATCGCCGAAATGCAGGAAGATGTAGACGAACAGCGCCGCCATCACCAGACCGGAAACCAGCGGCAGCACCAGCGTCGTCAGCACGGATGCGGAGTGACCCGCACGGCGGAAGAAGGCGATGACTGCGACCGACGTGACCGTCATCATGCCGAGAACACCCAGCGTGCCGATCTGGCTGATCCAGGTGAACATGTTCAGGACCGGATCGAGTTGCAGCCCGGCGAACAATGCCAGGACGATCAGCGCCCCCGCCGTCTGCGTTACCGAGCCGACATGCGGGCTTTGATGGATATCATGCGTGCGGCCGAAGATATCGGGCAGCAATCCCTCACGGCCGGCGACATAGCTGTAGCGCGCGATGTAGTTATGAAAAGCCGAAAGTGCGGCAAACAGGCTGGAGACCAGCAGGATGCCCGCGATATTGGCGATCGTGCCGCCGGCATACTGACCGGCCAGATCGAAGAAGAACGTCGAAGGATCGGGCAGGCCCTGGATGGTCGGAACCAGCTTGTCAGCACCGATGCCGACGATCATCAGCCAGGTGGTGAAGATGAAGAAGATTCCGATCATCAGCACCGAGAGATAGGTGGCCCGGGGGATCGTCCTTTCCGGATCGCGCGCCTCCTCGGCATAGATGGTCGTCGCCTCGAAACCGATGAAGCAGCCCAGGCAGAAAAGGACCGCCGCGGTGAGCGAACCCGAGAAGACGGCGTTTGCGTCGAAGAAATTCAGCGCAAGCCCGTTCGCTCCGCCCTTGCCCAGAATGGCGAAATCGACGACCAGCACCACCAGATATTCCAGGGCCACGACGAAGACGAGCACCTTGGCGGACAGGTCGACCTGGCGATAGCCAAGGAAACCTACCAGCAGGATGGCGAGCAGGCTCCAGACCCACCAGGGCAGAACCAGCCCGAACGAGCCGAAAATGCCGGCTGCGATGCCGCCGAACAGGCCGATGAGCCCGAACTGCATGGCGTTATAGGCGACCAATGCGGTGACTGCGACCGCTCCGGCGACACGGCCACCAAGGCCGCGCGCCGCATAGGCGTAGAAAGCGCCGGCATTGGTAACGTAGCGCGACATGGTGACGTAGCCGGCAGCAAAGGCCAGCATCACCAGCGTCACGAAGACGAAGGTCGCCGGAATGCCCGCACCGTTCCCCAGCATGAATGCCAGTGGCATCGCGCCGGCAACGCCCGTCAGGGGGGCCGCCGCCGAGATCACCATGAAAGTGACGGCGATCAGTCCGAGCGAATTTTTACGAAGTTGGTTACTCCCTGCACCGGTCATGCCGATAGCTTCTTCCTGAGCCATATTCCCCTCTCCATTCTGCCGCTCCTGGCGGCGTCTATTGCGGTATTCTCCCGTTAATTCTCACGTCGGCAGCGCCCTCCCTCCCCGTCAGGCGCGCTTGAACGACATCCTGCATTTTTCAATGAAGTCCCTGGCCAGCCGGCTTTGGTCATCCGGCTTCTGCATAACGGCAATGACAGCACCCTCCGGAAATTCCTCGTCCAGCGGCACGGCTCGAATTTCACGTCCGTCCGGCCCCGTTCTGTTTTGCGGTTTCTGTGGAACGATCGAATAGCCGAGACCCTGGGCCACCAGTCCCCGCACCATGGCAAAGGATGGCGACTGCAGACGGACGACCGGCTTCATCTCATTGCGCTTGAAGAGAGCGGCGATCGCGGCGCGAACGGAGGGATAATCGAGCAGGATCATCGGCAAATCGGCGATATCGGCAAGGCGAAGGCTGGATTTCGCGGCAAGCGGATGATCCGCACTCAGCAGCACATGCGGCGCCGGAGCGCACAGGAGTTCGCTATCGAGTTCCGGCTCTTCCACCGATCCGAAGGTGACGGCGGCCTCGATCTTGCCGGCACGCATCTGCTCGATGAGATCGTCGTGGTCCGCCTCCAACAGCCGGATGTCGACCCCCGGCGTCTTGCCGGCAAACTCGGCGACCAGCGGCGGCACGAACTCCGGGCCGAGCGTGATGAAGAAACCGACACGCAACTGGCTTTCCGGACTATGCGGCTGATCGTCGTCCGGCGCGATCGGAATGGCGCGGCGATAGCCCCGATTGGCATAGACGAGCGGCGAGCGTTGCCGCGACAGTTCGATCCGCTCGACCTCGCCGATCAGAATGAAATGCGTGCCCCAAAGCAGGGCCGTCTTAAGCTCGCAGTCGAGGGAGGCGATGGCGCCGTCGATGACGGGCGACCCCGTCTCGCTGCTGTGCCAGCCGATCGCCGAGAACCTGTCGTCGGCGAGATGCTTGAGGCGACCGGAGAAAAGGTCCGAAACGAAGCTCTGGTTGCCGCTGAGCACATTGGCGCAAAACCGCTTGTTCTTCCGGATCGCTTCACCGGCAGGACTGAGGTGATGAATGCTGACCAGTAAGGAAGGCCGGCTCGTATCGGCCGAAACCGACGTCATGGACGAGACGGTGACGCCGAAGCGGCCCGCATCGCCATCCGTCGTCACGACCGTAACGGCAGAGGCGACCCGGCTCATGCTTTCCAGGAAAAGACCACGAAGATCTGCGTCCATATGCGTTCACCCCAAATCGAAGAAGCGTTCCAATTCCACATCGGGAATCTTGCGGCGGAACTCGTTGTGCTGCGTTTCACGCGTCGAGGTGAAAGCCTCGACAAACCGGGCGCCCAGCCAATCCTTGGCAAAGGCCGAGTCACGCAGCCGCTCGATCGCCTCCGGCATCGAACGTGCGAAATCGCGCTCCGGCTCCTGCGCGTAGCCGTTGCCGACCGTCTCCGGCTCCGGTTCTATCTGCTCCAATATGCCGGCGATGCCGGCGGCGATCGTGGCCGCCACGGTCAGATAGGGATTGGTGTCGGCGCCGGGCAGGCGATTTTCGACCCTGAGCGAACCGGCGTCGTGGCCGACGATGCGGAAACAGGTCGTGCGGTTTTCATAACCCCAGCTGAGGCCGGGCGGCGCGAATGTACCCGGTGCGAAGCGGCGGTAGGAATTGACGGTCGGCTGGAAGAGCAGCGTCATGTCGCCGATATAGGTCTGCAGCCCGCCGAGAAAGTGGCGGAAGGTCTGCGACACGCCGTTCTTCTGCGCGGGATCGTGAAAGATCGGCCGGCCGTCGCGGTCCTTGAGCGAGATGTGCACATGGATCGACTGGCTGTCGGCGGCCTCCGTCCAGCGCGGCATGAAGGTGACGCACCTTCCCTGCCTCTGCGCCAGCGAACGCAGGAAATTCTTCAGCAGCACGAGCTGATCGGCAGGCTCCAGCCCCTCGCCGGCCGCGATACAGGCCTCCAGAAAGCCCCCGCCGATTTCCTCGTGCATCTTGGCGAGATCGATCCGCAGAGGCTCGCACATCGCCGCGACGGCTTCGTACCATTCGGTCTGCTGGACCTGATAGAGCACCAGATCGTGGCTGTTGTGCTGCGTTGCGGTCTTGAGATTGCGATAGCCTTTGGCGCGGGCGCTTTCCGGCGTTTCATCGAAGAGGGTATATTCAAGCTCCATGCCGTAGCGGGGGGCATATCCGGCATTGCCCACACGCTCGAGCACGCGCTTCAGGATGGAGCGGGGGCACAATTCGGAAGTACCGCCGGAATAATTGGAGAGAACCAGCAGATCATGGCCGGGCTTCGACCATGGCAGCCGGCGAGCGGTGGCCGGATCGATGATCAGCGGATCGTCGTGAAAGTCCGACGTGCCGTCGGAGACGCCGGGGATGGTCAGCACCACGTCGGTCGGATCGAGCGCCAGCGTCACCGGCGACATGCCCATGCCGTTTTTCGCGATCCCCTTGAGGCTGCCGACGGACACCATCTGCCCGCGCAGAAGCCCGTTCGTATCGGTCATCGCGACCGTGGCAAATCGACTGGCCGGGTCGGCCAGATAGTTTTCAATCGTCATGTTCCACCTGTTGAAGGGAATGGGCGTTTATCAGCGCCTCTAATTTGGCCAGATCCTCCTCTGGCCGGGTCGAATAGGCCTTCAGGAATACCTTGAGGCCGTTGTTCAGATATCGTGCGATTTCGGTCCGCCCCGGCGGGTGGTCCGGCATGTAGAGAGCCTGGGTTCGAGGCGCCGACAGGATCAGGCCCCAGAGGTCCTGTGCCGCCAGCTCCGCATCCTCGAAGGCAAGCCGTCCGGCGGTTCGTTGCGCCTCCAGATAATCCATGATCCCGCGCAACAGCCGGTCGGGGCCGGACTCCTGATAGGCACGGCCGATCTCGGGAAAGCGCTGCACCTCGCCGATGATCAGACGCGCCAGCGACAGCAGGTCGGGGCGCATCACCGTGTCGGCGTAGTCCCAGGCAAAGCCATGCAGGTCGGCCACCATCCCCTTGCCGGAAGGATGCTGAAAGAACTCCAGCATCAGGTCGCGCTCGCCGAGCATCATCGCCGAGAAGAGCGCCTCCTTCGACGCGAAATACTGGTAGAGCGTAGGCTTCGACAGGCCCGCCTCGATGGCGACCGCGTCCATGGTCGCTCCCGAATAGCCGGTCTCGGCAAACACCTTCAGAGCGGCATCGAGGATACGCCGCTCGCGCATGATCCTGTTCTGCTGGCGGCGGGGAAGACCATTCATTGCGGAAGCTTTCCAAGGAAGTCGAGAAGTATGCGATTATAGGCTTCGGGCTGCTCCACATTGCAGACATGGCCCGCATCCCGGATCGTTTCATAGCGAAGGTCGGGCAAGGCGGCATCGGCATGGATACGCGTCGCCACGCCACGGATCTCGTCCGGCGCGGCCAGCCGGTCATACTCGCCTGTCATCATCAGCACCGGCATGGTCAGGCGGGAGAAATCGAATCGTTCCGGCGGATCGGTGAAGCACATCAATGCGTCACGATAGGTTGCGGCCGGGATCGCCGCCATGGAGCGCAGCAGTTGCTCCTTCACCTCAACCGAGGCGTTCGGACCGGCCAGCACTTTTACCACATCGGGCGCAAAATCCGCCGGCGCCAAACCGGCATCGAGCGGCACCCGGCGGCTGACGCGGAACGCCTCGCGCTCTTCGTGAGACGCTTCCGACATGCCGGTGCAGCCGCCGGAGAGAACCAGTCCGGCCAGCAGGTCGGGATGGCGCATGGCGAAGGACGTGGCGATCCACGAACCATAGGACAGGCCGACCAGAACCAGCCTTTCCGCACCCAGCGCCTCGCGGATACGCAATATGTCGGCGCAATAATCATCGACCACCGAGGGCTCCGCCCCGAGCGTGCTGTCGCCATAGCCGCGCAAGTCCAGAGCCGCCGCGCGCATGACGGTCCCGGCGGCGGCAAGCTGCGGCAGCCAATTGGCCCGCCCGCCACCGATACCGTGCAGGAAGAGGCAGAGCGGCCCATCCTTCCGCGGCGTTGCCGTCAACGCCAGCCGCGGCTGGCTGCCGAGCGATATGTCCTCGAAAGTGACCGGCGCCGGGGATCGCTGCCGGGACGGAACCGCCTCATGACGCCGGGCTCGATCCGAAAGGGCGGCGATGCCAGCCTCGAAAATAACCTTCGTACCCTGGCATATCCCGGCCAGACGCGTCGCGTCCGGAGCATCGACATCGGCGGTCCATTCGACAAGGCTGCCGCCGGCACCATCGCCGGAGACGGTCACGCGGCCGTCGTAGCGATCGACGCCGGAAATGCCTTCCAGATGGGTGTAGCCAAGCGAGCGGTCGCTATCGCTGAACCAGGTAAGCTGCTCGCGGTAGAGCGTATCCTCGCCGTGCACGGTGAAGGCGCGGATAAGACTGCCGCGCGCATCGTGCTCGGCTCGGATGCCGGCAATGGCGGGATGCCATTTTCCGCAGAAATCGCCGGCGATGGCCCAGACCGCCTCGGGAGAGGCTGGGCGTTGCCCGATGATCTGCACCCGGTCGCGCGGCATGGGGACTACCTCACTCCGCCCGCGCCGCCGGCATCGCCGCGCCAGAGCGACGTACGGGCGCCGCCTTCGTCGCCGGGAGCATGATCGAGTTCGTCCATCTCGTAGAGCGCGAGCACGCCGAGATAATCCTCCATGATCTCGGAGGTGAAGGGCAGCATCAGCGCGCCGCAGCGGCTGTCGCGATACATGCGCTCCAGCGGCAGCGACTTCAGCATCGACTGGCCGCCGCAGGTGCGGATCGCCATCGACGTCATTTCGGCGGCACCCTCCATGACGTTGTATTGCGCGGCATACATGCGCAGCACCTCCGCCTTGCTCGGGAACCCCTTGGCCTCGCTGAAAGCCTGCCACCACAAAGCGCGTATATTGGCAAGGCGGGCATACATCTTGCCGACAGCAATGCGCTTGGTGGCATACATGCGCCGATCGATCGGCGGCTGGCCGGGAATCTTGCCCTTGAGATAGTCCACCATGAAATCATAGGCGCCTTGCGCCACGCCCATATAGGTCGGCGACAGCGTGAT
Source organism: Rhizobium sp. SYY.PMSO (assembly GCF_046840415.1). NCBI lineage: Bacteria > Pseudomonadati > Pseudomonadota > Alphaproteobacteria > Hyphomicrobiales > Rhizobiaceae > Rhizobium > Rhizobium sp. SYY.PMSO. The sequence continues at coordinate 303,170 of NZ_CP177351.1, read as the reverse complement.
CATCATATGCGGCCAGTTGGGCAGGGTCTTGTTGAAAATGCCGCGCGGCATCAGCAGATCGTCGGCCTTGACGAAGACATCCTTCAGGATGAGGTCGCGGCTGTTGGTGCCGCGCATGCCGAGCGGGTCCCATTCGCCCTTGACGGTCAGGCCGGGGGTGTCCTTGTGGACGACGAACAGCATCGTGTCCTCATGGCGCGGCTCCTGACCCTCGAACGTCTCGGTGCAGACGATGGTGTAATAGTCGCAATAGCCGGCAAGCGAGGCGAACTTCTTGAAGCCGTTGATCTTCCAGCCACCTTCCACCTTGCGGCATTGGGTCTGGTTCGGCTTGGAGGTCCAGTTCTGCCCGCCTTCGGAAATCGGCTGCGAGAAAATGGCTCTTTCCGCGATGGCGCGGCGGAACTGGCGCTCGCGCAAGGGGGCGAAAGTCGCCTTCTCCTCGAGCGTCAGGTTCGGCATTTCGAACATGAAGCGCGACCAGGCCATGGAGGAATTGTGCATGTTGAAGGTGAGCGCCGTGGCGCCGCAATATTTGCCGATCTCGGCCCCGACCATGGCGTATTCGAACATCGAAAAGCCCCAGCCGCCGAACTCCTGCGGAATGCAGAGCCCGAGGAAGCCCTCCTCGGCCAGATCCCTGTAGTTCTCGACCGGAAAGGAAGCGTCGTCATCGACAGCCTTGGCACGAAGGGCGAAGCGTTCGCGGCCAAGCTCGTTCACGCGGTTGAGGACTTTCTGGACTTCCGGCCGGATGCGGGAGAGGTCGTAGTAATCGGCAATTTCGCTCATGCTTCTTCTCTCTTCGAAGGCGTCAAAGCGCCAGTTCACCCTGCAGGACGCCGTTCCTAACGACGACCTTTCCGTCGAGCTCGATCGTGCAATTGCGCATCGGCAGATCGAAATGGCCGAGCGTGTAGCGGCCCGCATACTGGTTCGCGCCCGTGGACCACAGGAAGGAACCGGCAAGCGCCCGGAATTCGACCGCCTGCATGTCACGCTTGTCGTACATGGCCGCCGACACCCAGCGGGCGCGCGGGTGCATGCCCCAGCCGACATGGCTCATGCCGTAGGCGTTCCTGTCGTTCCAGGCTTCCATGTATTCGCGGAAATGGATGGCATCGATGCCGTCGCCCTCGATGGCGGTGACGAAATCATTTTCGACGGTGAAATCGATGCGGCTTGTCAGCGCCGTCTTGAAGGTCAGGTTCATGTCGCCGACATCCATGACGATGCGGCCGTTGACGGAATTCTGCCCCGGAAAGGCAAGGCAAAGGCCGCCCGGCCAGTGCGCCACGTCGCCCGGCCTGGTGCCGAAGCCCGGCGTGCCGCCGCAGGGAGCGCCGCGCAGGTCGATCAGAAGATCGGTGCCGACAGCCGAGGTGACGCGCATTTCGCTCGCCTGGCGCAGCATTTCAACGCCGAGCGCGACCTTGGGGCCGAGTTCGGCTGTCGGCTCGGTGCGCTCCAGAATTTCGGGATGCTCGTTGCAGACGACGAGAAGCCGCGTATTGCCCGATGCCTCGATCTCCGGCCATTCCGGCGCGTGAATCAGGCCCTCCACCGTGCAATCGACGATGACCTCGACCCGCTTCAGAGCTTCGATGACGGCGCGGTTCTGCTGGATCGCCCAGGAGGTGCCGGTCGATTTTACCGGAACCGGCGCCGTCTGGCGCGGCGTGGGCATCTGGATCATGCAGTATTCCGCCCCCAGGTCGTGCAGCGCCAGATCCGAAAGATGGACGAGAACCGGCCGCGACTGGGTTTCGGACAGAATGGCAACCTGCGTGCCCTGGCCAATGCCGTTCAACTTGAAGACGCGGCGGAACGAATCCAGCCAGCGACCTTCGACGCGCTCCTGCATCATCGCGGCATTTCCTCCCTTGACGAACCACCAATTCGATGAATTTCTTAACTCCGGAGTTAAGTTTCTTTCACTTCCCGCCAACTGTCAACGGAGATTTTCGAAAATATTGAATTATTCGATGATTTCTCCGGAGGGCCATTGAAACCAAACGAAAAGACGCCAAGACCGGTGACGACGCAGGTACGCCGTCACCGATCGGCAAGACGATTTTGGAGGAGGCTATTCCGGTTTCGGGCCCTGCCGGTCGCTCCATTTCGGGCGAACGAGGCTGAAGGTATCGTGGCTGCGCACGTAGTCGCTGCCGTAGGAGCGGGCGACGAGATCGAGCCTTGGCGTATCGATATGGGCGCGCTCGACATCCAGCACGCAATCGTCGGCGACATGAACGGCCAGCACACGGCCGATTACCACGACCTGAGAGGGACCGGTGACGACCGACGACAGCGATACGCATTCGAAAGCGACGGGACTTTCGGCGATCCTCGGCGGACGAACATGAGCCGACGGCGCGGTCGCAAGTCCGGCCAGCGTCAGTTCATCGATGCCGCGCGGCGCATCGATGGCAGTGATATTCATCGCCTCGACCAGACGCTCGGGCACGAGATTGACGACGAATTCGCCAGTGTCGAGGATGTTGCGCGCCGTGTCCTTGAAGCCTCTTTCCGGGTCGGCCATGATGCCGATCGCCACGGTCGGCGGCGATGGTCCCATGACGTTGAAGAAGCTGTAGGGCGCCGCATTCAGCCGGCCCTGCTCATCGAGCGTCACCACCCAGGCGATCGGTCTGGGCATGACGGTGGCAGCCAGCAGCTTATAGGTATTCTGGCTGCCGGCATCGTCGAGATCGAAGCGCATCAGATTTCACGCACGGCCGGCTTGGCGCGTGTATCGACCGACAGGCTGAACACATCGGGCCGCGCATAGTGACCGGTGACGTCGAAATCGAACTTTGCCCGCATGACGTCGCCGGGATCGATCTGCGCATATAGAATGGTTTCGCCGGAAAAATCCGGACCGGCCAGGACCTGTCCGAGCGGATCGACGATAGCGGAACCGCCGCGCATCATAACCCGGTCCGGCTCGTCGCCGAGGGCGCTTTCATGGTCCGGCCCGAAGGCCGCGCGGGTAATGTACTGGCAGGCGGTCAGCACAAAGGTACGCCCTTCGAGCGCGATATGCCGCATGGTCGGCAGCCAGCCGTCGCGGTCGTCCGCCGTCGGCGCGCAGTAAAGCGTAACGCCCTGATGGTACATGTGCATCCGCAGCGCCGGCATGTAGTTTTCCCAGCAGATCACCGCACCGATCACACCAAGCTCCGTGCGAAAGGCCGGCATGGTCGAACCATCGCCGAAGCCCCAGATCAGCCGTTCGCCGGCCGTCGGCATGAGCTTTCTATGCTTGCCGACCAGCCCCTTGGCACCGTCGAAATAGAGTGCCGTGCAATAAAGCGTCGCGCCGTCACGCTCGATCACGCCGACAACGGCAAACGCGCCCGTTTCCGCCGCAGCCTCGGCAAGGATTGCAACTTCCTCTCCATCGAGATCGATCGCGGCGGCATGATAGCGTGCGAAGGCCTCACGCCCCTCAGCTTTCCGCATGCCGATCGGAGCACCGAAACTCGCCCCCTTGGGGTAGCCGCCGATCAACGCCTCGGGAAAGACCACGAGCCTTGCCCCGTTCGCAGCGGCCTCGCGCAGTCGCCCAGCCGCCGCAGCGGCGGTGGCTGGCGCGTCGCCCGGCATGGACGCCATCTGGACGACGGCCACCTTGAATGGTTGCATCATGGTTACTCCGGCGTTGCGTCGACGACGGGATGACGCAGAGAACCTATCCCTTCGACACAGGCGACGACAACATCCCCCGGCCACATCCATTCCTGCGGATCGCGGCCCGCTCCCACGCCTTCCGGCGTGCCCGACGCGATGATGTCCCCCGGCTCGAGCGTGATGCCGGCCGATATATCCGCGATCAGTTCATCGACCTTGAACAGCATATGGCGGGTATTCGAGCGTTGCTTCTCGACGCCATTGACCGTCAGCCACAGATCGAGACCTTGCGGATCGGGAATCTCGTCCGCCGTGACGATGCAGGGGCCGAACGGCGCGTAGGTGTCCTGCCCCTTGGAAAAGATCCACTGGCCTGCGCGCCTGTTGTCGCGAGCCGATACGTCGATCATCACGGAGTAGCCGAAGACATGCCGCAGGGCTTCGGACTTGGCCACACGCCTGGCCGTGGTGCCGATGATGACGGCGAGCTCGACCTCCCAATCCAGCTGCTGCGTGATCCTGCCATTGTGCTCGATGCCCTCGCCCGGCCCGATGACGGTGGTCGGCGGCTTGGAGAAGATGACCGGCTGTTTGGGCAAATCCCGCGCGGTATCGAGCGACTTGGCGCTTTCGGCGACATGCTCGACGTAGTTCAGTCCGATGCCGAAGATGTTCTTGCGCGGCCGCGGGATCGGAGCGAGCAGCTTCACATTGGCAAGCGCCGTGGCGGCGCCGGCCGGAAACTGCCCGTTGGCTTCGCTCAGACAGGCGCGCAATGTTTCGACACCGGGCCGGCCCGCATCGATCAGGCCGAGCATGGTATCGGGCAGGTCTTCGCCCTGCGATGCAGCCAATGCCTCGACGTCCACCACCAGATCGTCGACGATTACGCCAAGCCGGGCCGCGGCCTCGACGGAGGCTCGGTAAGTCACAAGTTTCATATCTTTTTCCCTAAAGAAGCGGCTGGAAGCCGCCATTGTCGCCGAACGCCTGCTCCCGATAGAGACCCAGCGCCCGCATCACGGGCAGGTCCGAAAGGCAGAACAGGCACGCGTCCTCCCGCTCAGAGCCATTGACATGCTCGTGCCACGCCCAGGAAGGCACGCAGAAGATATCGTGCTCCTGCCAGTCGTAGCGCTTGCCGTTGATGATGGAGTGACCGCCGCCCTTGGCGACGTGATAGAGGCCGCTGCCGGTGTGACGGTGCGCCTTGGTATGTTCACCCGGACGCAGCATCTGCATGCTGGCGCCCATGGTCTGCATGACAGGCCCGTTGGTGACGGGATTGACATAGTCCATCAGTACGCCGTCAAACGGCGAGCCATCCGTGCAACCCGCATATTTCACCAGGGATTCGTAAGTTGGCGCCCATTCGTACTTGAACATCGGGCTGTAGCCCTTGTTCCAGGCCTGTCCGGCCGGCGTCAATCCGGGGTTCCCCCAGGTCTTGGTCATGTCGTCGACGGCAAAGCCGACCGCTTGCGAGAGATCGGGATGGACTTCGTAGAAGTTCGCTTCCATCGCATTGACGAACGGAATGTCGAGGCCGTCCTGCCAGATGCAGGGCGAGCCGCTCGCCTCGACGCCATGCTCGTGCCAGGTGCCATTGGGAGTCAGCACGAAATCGTTTGCGCCGAGCGTCATCTTGTGGCCATCGACGACCGTATAGGCGCCGGCTCCTTCCATGATGAAGCGGATCGCGGACGCGGAATGGCGATGCGCGCTGGCAACCTCGCCCGGATTCATCACCTGCAACCCCGCATACAGCCAGCCCACGGCCGCAGCAACATCGCTCCTGCCGGGATTGTTGAGGTAGATGACGCGGCGGCCGGCCTTTTCCGGCGTCACCAGCTGGACAGAGCGCAGCACATGGTCGCGAAGATCCTTGTAGCGCCAGACGACAGGCACGGACCGCGACTTCGGCTCCCACGGCTCGATCTTGTTCGCCACGGTCCACAGCGCGCCGGCGCTGTACCGTTCGAGATCGCCGTAATAGGCCAAAAGCTCGGGCGTATCTTCGACATTGGCACGCCCGACGACATCCTCACGATGATTCTCACGGGGCTTCGTCATCGAACCCTCCTCTCCGTCATTTTGGATAGCGCCAACATGAGCGATCATATTTGCGAAAGCAATACATATTTTCGAAAATTTTTGGAATTGCCGACAAACAGCCCGATAGACTACTGTTCCCGAAGCAAAGGACTCATCATCATGACTCTCGCCGAAAAGGCATATGACGCCCTGCGTCACGACATTATCCGCGGAGAGCTTCCGCCAGGACGCCCCTTGCGTCTTTCCGACTTGAGCGAGCGCTACGAGATGGGCTTCTCGCCCCTGCGGGAGGCGCTGAACCGGTTACAGGCGGAGCGCCTGGTGACGGCCGAATCCCTGCGCGGGTTCCGCGTCGCGCCCTTGTCGCTCGACGAATTGCTTGACGCCGTGAACGTGCGCATCCGCATCGAAAGCGATGCGCTGCGCGCTTCGATCCGGTCCGGCGACGACGGGTGGGCTGCCGGGATCGTATCGGCTCTCTACGCGCTCAATCTTCAGGTCGACAGAACGGGCCCGGACGCCGATATATGGACGCTCGAGGCGCGCCACTACGCGTTCCATCGCGCCCTGCTGGCAGCCTGCAACTCGCCCTGGACCCTGGAATTCTTCGAGCGCCTCTATGCGGCAACGGAACGATACCGCATTCCGGTGCTTCTCGCCGCCGCGCACCCGGCAGGAAGGGATGTCCAGGGGGAACACGGCGCGCTCGCCGAAGCGACCCTCGCTCGCGACGCCGACAAGGCGACGACGCTTCTGGAGGAGCATTATCGCAGGACGGCAAACCATCTGGCCAATGTTTTTGGCATGAAACGGCCGGATGAACTGATCGCGGCAGGTTGATGCAGCCATCCTGTTTGGCCTGCGGCGCCAAAGGCCGTGCGTCTCCCCCACGATATGCAGCCAGCTTTGCGCGCGCATAGGGAACAATGACCCTCGGTTGCCGTTTCACACCCATTGTCGGTCTGGAGCTGGAACATGAGCCCGCGCGCCCAATGGAAAGGATATCTGAAATTCGGAGAAGTGAGCTGCGCTGTCGCGCTCTATACGGCCGTCTCCACCTCGGAGAGGATTTCCTTTCATACGCTGAACCGGGAAACGGGCAATCGCGTCAGGCGCGAATTCATCGATAGCGGGACCGGAAAGCCGGTTCCGCGCGAAGATCAGGTCAAGGGCTATGAACTCAACAAGGACGAGTACGTCACGCTGAAGCCGGAGGAAATCGCCGCCGCAGTGCCGGAAAGCGACAAGGTTTTGCAGATAACGGCCTTCCTGGCATGTTCGGATGTCGATGACGTCTATTTCGACCGACCCTATTACCTTACCCCCTCCGCCCCGGCCGGCGAGGAAGCGTTCGCCTTGATCCGCGAAGGCATGCGCAGGAAAAAGGTAGCCGCGATTGCGCAGACCGTCCTGTTTCGCCGCCTGCGGACGCTCATGATCCGTCCCCATGACAAGGGACTGATCGCAACCACCCTGAACTTCGACTACGAGGTTCGGCCGGCCAGGGACGCTTTCGAGGGCGTACCCGACATAAGGATCAAAGGCGAGATGCTCGATCTCGCCAGGCACATCATCGACACGAAAAAAGGCATCTTCGACGCCGGCGAATTCGACGACCGTTATGAAGCGGCCCTAGCAGACCTTGTCAAAGCCAAGATCGAAGGCAGGGCCATCCCGCACCGCAAACCCGCCAAGGTTGCCAAAGTCGCCGATCTCATGGAGGCTCTGCGGCAGAGCGCGGGTGTTGGCGGCAGCGGCAAGGCAAGTTCGAAGCCCTCGGCGAAAAAAGCCGGCTCGGCACCTCGCAAGGCAGCGAAATCAAGGGCATCGTCTACGTCGCGGCCGCAACGCAAGGCAGGCTGACAATGGGACTCGAGACCTACAATCGTAAACGCGATTTCACCAGGACGTCCGAGCCGAAGGGTCGCGCGGGCAGGAAGAAAGCGGCTTCCGCCGGCAACAGCTACGTCATCCAGAAGCATGATGCGCGCCGGCTCCACTATGATTTCCGCCTCGAACTGGATGGCGTTTTGAAGAGCTGGGCCGTGACCAAGGGGCCAAGCCTCGTGCCCGGCGAAAAGCGGCTCGCGGTTCAAACCGAGGATCATCCCCTGGAATACGGCGATTTCGAAGGCACGATCCCGAAGGGTGAATATGGCGGCGGAACCGTCATCGTCTGGGACAGGGGGTCGTGGACTCCGATCGGCGACCCTCACAAGGGACTGGCAAAAGGGCATCTCGAATTCGAGCTTCACGGAAAGAAGCTGGGCGGACGCTGGCACCTGATCCGCATGGCGGGAAAACCGCGCGAGAAACGGGAAAACTGGCTTCTGATCAAAGGAGAAGACGATGCCGCCCGCCCGCAAGGCGCGGCCGACATTCTCGAAGAGCGGCCGGAGTCGGCAAAGACGGGCCGCATCATCGGCGAGGTCGAGAACGAAGCGCCGGGCTGGTCCTCAAGGACGGGCAGGATCGATCGCCGAAAGGCCGGGACGAAGAACGGCGCCGCCGAGGAAAAGGCCGGCAAGACCGCGCCGGAACCCGATCCGCCTTCCATCGACCCATCGTCCCTGAAGGGTGCCCGAAAGGCCGCCCTGCCGGCGTTCGTCGAGCCCACCCTGGCGACATTGGTGTCCAAGCCGCCCACGGGCACGCGCTGGCTGCACGAAATCAAGTTCGACGGCTATCGGCTCGAGGTTCGCATCGAGGCCGGCCGCATCAGGCTGCTGACCCGCAGCGGCCTCGACTGGACCGGGAAATTTGGCAAGGAGATTCTTGCCGCCTTCAGGGACCTGCCTGTCGGCACGGCCCTGATCGACGGAGAACTGGTTGTCGAGCCCGCCGCCGGCGCCTCGGACTTCTCCGCGCTTCAGGCCGACCTCAGCGAGGGCCGCACCGACCGCTTCGTCTTCTACGCGTTCGATCTCCTCTATCTCGATGGTTACGATCTCACGGCATGTCCGTTGATCCGCCGCAAGGAATTGCTGCAGACGATCATCTCTTCGGAAACCGGGAAGCTCCGCTTCAGCAGCCACTTCGATGCCAATGGCGACCTGCTCTTGACGCATGCCTGCCGCCTGAGCCTGGAAGGAATCGTCTCCAAGATCGCCAACGATCCCTATCGCTCCGGTCGCGGAAAGACCTGGGTCAAGTCGAAATGCTCGTCGCGGCAGGAATTCGTTATCGGCGGCTGGGTTCCCTCCACCACATCGCGAAAGGCGATCGGTTCGCTGGTTCTCGGTGTTTACGAAGACGGCAAGCTCGAACATGTCGGCCGCGTCGGCACCGGCTACACGCACATGGTTGCCGAACAGCTGTTCAAGACGCTTGGCCGCCTGAAAGCGGAGCAGAGTCCCTTTGCAACGAAGCTGACGGCGGAGGAAAATCGCGGCGTGCGCTTCGTACGGCCTGAACTGGTCGCGGAAGTCGAATTCCGCGCCTGGACGGCCGACGGCCACCTGCGTCATGCCTCCTTCCGCGGCCTGCGAGAGGACAAGAGCCCGCTCGATATCGTTCGCGAAGCGCCGAAAGGCGGTATGAAACCCCCGGCCGGGAAGCCTGCCCGAAGCAGCGTGACCTTGACCCATGGCGATCGTCTCTACTGGCCTGACGAAGGCGTCACGAAGGCGGGGCTGGCGGATTACTACACGGAAGTATGGCGCTACATGGGACCCTTTGTCGTCGGCCGGCCACTCGCGCTGGTGCGCTGCCCCAACGGCATTCATGGACAGCACTTCTTTCAAAAGCATGCCTGGAACGGCATGAACCGGAACATCGCATTGGCGAAGGATCCGCAGGACGAAGAACCGTATGTGAGCATTCAAGACCTGAACGGGCTGATCGGCCTCGTGCAGGCGGCGGTCCTCGAAATTCACCCCTGGGGATCGATGGTCGGCAACTGGGAAAAGCCGGATATGATCATCATGGACCTGGATCCGGGGCCGGGCGTTGCCTGGACCAACGTTATCGCCGCCGCCGAAGAGACCGGAGAGCGCTTGAAACAGGCCGGTCTGGTCCCCTTCGTCAAGACATCCGGCGGCAAGGGGTTGCACATCGTCTGCCCCCTCGTCGCCGAGGCCGAGTGGCCTGCCGTCAAAGCGTTCACCAAAGGCATCGCCGACGCCATGGCTGCCGACAGTCCGGACCGCTATGTCTCGACCATCACGAAATCGAAACGTCACGGCAGGATTCTCGTCGATTACCTCAGAAACCAACGCGGATCGACGGCGGTCGCACCCTATTCCACCCGTGCGCGACCGGGAGCGGCCGTCTCCATGCCGCTTTCATGGGAGGAATTGAGCCCTGCGATCGGCCCGGACTATTTTACCGTGCTCAATGCAGCGACACGCCTTGCCGCGCTTCGCTCCGACCCCTGGAGCGAGTTCAAGGCCGCCTCAGAACCGCTGCGCCAATCGCAGGGAAGGCGCAAGCGCGGCTCCTAACGGGGAGGCTGGCTCGGAACGGAAAGACCCTGAGACACGCTATCGTTTCTTCGCGCCCTTTTCCTGCGAAAGGCTCTTTCGAAGCGCATCCATGATGCTGATGACATTGCCCGGCGCAGCGTCTTCCTCCGCCTTCGCCTTTGCGGGGCGCTTGCGTCCCTTTTTCTTGGAGGCGATGATATCGAGCAGCTTTTCCTGAACCGGGTCCGAGACCATGCCGGGCTCCCACGGCTTCGTTCGCTCCTCTATCAGCGCTTCGACCAGTCTCATCAGCTTGGTGTCCACCGGTTTCGAGCCGATATCCTCGAAATAGTCCTGTTCGTCGCGGACCTCATCGCCAAAACGCAATGTCCAAAGCACGATACCCTTGTCGCGAGGTTCCAGCATGACGGCGCGTTCGCGGCGATACATCACCAGCCGCGCGATGCCGACCATGCGGCTTGCCGCCATCGCGTCGCGGATGACGCAATAAGCCTCCTCTCCAACGGGGTCGTCCGGCGTCAGGTAATGCGGCGTATCGAACCATATCCACTCGATGCTGTCGCGCGGCACAAACATCTCGATATCGATCGTCCGCGTGCTTTCCAGGGCGACCGCATCGAGCTCCTCGTCCTCAAGCATGACATAGTCATCCTCGCCGCGCGCGTATCCCTTGACCTCGTCGTCCTCGTCCACCGCTTTGCCGGTGATCGAATCCACATACTGGCTGACGACGCGATTGCCGGTCCTGCCATTGAGCGTATGGAAACGAACCTTTTCGTTATCGCTCGTCGCAGGCGCCATGGCGACCGGGCAAGTGACGAGCGAGAGCTTGAGGTAGCCTTTCCAGAATGAGCGCGGCGCCATGAGATTTCCCTCCGATACCCGAAAGGAAACGGCCTGCGCCTCGCTTGGTTCCGCCGGGCGAGCCGCGGCACCCGCCTCGCCCGCAAGGCAACTCGACCGGATGGATGCGGAAAGCGAGGCAGGCGAGGTTCGCCATGACAAGCCCGAGGTGGCGGACGCGCTGCGGCTGCCGAACGCACGAGGCCGGCCTTCCGCTCTCAATGCGCTCCGCCACCGCCGCTCTCCTTGAGATCCACATTGCTGAGGATCAGTGCCAGCGGAATGGCGCAGAGCACGATCAGCATCAGCACATGGAACACATCGATATAGGCCAGATAGCTCGCCTGGGTCTGCACCTGCTGACCGATCCAGGCTGTTGCCTGCGCCTGCGCATCCGGCGTCGTCGCTCCCCTCTCGGCAAAATAGCGCGTCATGGTCTGCAGCGTCTCGTGATAGGCGGGTGAGGACGGCGTCACATGCTCCACCAGCCGGCTCTGGTGCCATTGCTCCCGATGGGCCAGGACATTGGAGGCGATGCACACGCCGATCGAACCGCCAATGTTGCGGGCGGCATTGATCATTGCGGAAGCCTGATTGGTCTGCTCCGGCTTCAGGCCGTAATAGGAAGCGGACGTGATCGGGATGAAGATCAGCGGCAGGCCCAGCCCGATATAGAGGCGCGACCAGACGAAAAAGCCGAAATTCAGCCCGGGATAGAGCTCCGTCAATTGCCACATCGACATGGCGATGACCGCGGAACCGATAGCGATCAGATATTTCGGCTGAACCAGGGAGCTGATGCGCCCTGCGACGAACATCATGACCATTGTTACCAGACCACCCGGCGATAGCGCCAGACCGGCCCATGTCGCGGTATATCCGTAATTCTGCTGCACCACCTGCGGAATGAACTGCGTGGTTGCGATCAGAATCGCGCCGATTGCCATCATGACGATGAAACAGGAGCCGAATTGCCGGGTGCCCAGCAGCCGGCCATCGATGACCGGATTGGCTTTTGTCAGCACCCAGGGAATGGCCAGCAGAAACGAAAGCACGCAGATGGCCGTTATCATGATGATGAAGCTGGAGCCGAACCAGTCGTCGGTCTGGCCGCGATCGAGCGTCAGCTCCAGCGAGCCGAGAAAGGTTGCAATCAGCAGGAAGCCGACAATGTCGAAGCGCACGCCCTTGCGGCGGAATTCCTCGCGCATCTGCTTCGTCTTCGGCGTTTCCTTCAGCAACGCATAGACGAGCGCGAAGGCGAAGACACCGACCGGCCCGTTGATGAGAAAGCACCAGTGCCAGGAAAGATTGTCGGAGAGATAGCCGCCCAATGTCGGCCCGATGACCGGCGCAACCACGACGGCCACGCCGAAGAGCGCAAAGGCCTGGCCCCGCTTTGCCGGCGGAAACGCATCCGCCAGGATCGCCTGTGACGTCGGCACCATTCCGCCGCCGGCAAAACCCTGGATCATGCGGAAAACCAGCAATGCCTCGAGATTCCAGGATAGGCCGCACAGAATGGAGGCGATGGTGAACGTCGCCAGGCAGAGGAGATAGAACCGCCGCCGCCCGAACCGCTCCGCGAAATAGCTGCTGGCAACTAAGACGATCGCGTTGGAGACGAGATAGGTCGTAACCACCCAGGAGGCCTGGTCGGAGCTGACGGCAAGGCCCCCGGAAATATAGCGCAGCGCCACATTGGCGATCGTGGTGTCGAGCACCTCCATGAAGGTCGCCAGCGACACAACGATGGCGATCAGCCAGGGATTGGTGGCTTGCGTGGAAGGCGGCGCCGTTCCACCTGCCGTTGCCTCTGCGTCGCTCATGTCAGGTCCTCGGCCGCACCGTCACCGTCGGCACGACGGACATGCCGGGGCCGATGGCGACATCCGCGGGCCACTTGTCGACGATGATCTTGACCGGCACCCGCTGTGTCACCTTCACGTAATTGCCTGTCGCATTCTCGGCCGGAAGAAGGGAGAAGGCCGTGCCGGAGCCGGGCTGAACCGACGCCACCTTGCCGTGAAGCGTATGATCCGGATAGGCGTCGATCGTGACGTCCACCGGCTGATCCGGCCGCATATCGGTGAGCTGCGTCTCCTTGAAGTTCGCGGTGATCCAGACCTCGTCGGGAACGAAGGTCGCGATCGCCTGCCCCGCATCGAGGAATTGGCCCCTGGCGCCGGTCAGGTGAACGATACGACCGGGCTGGACAGCGATGATCGTCGTATAATTCAGGTTTTGCTGCGCCTCTTCGGCTTGCGCCTGCGCCTGCTTGAGGCTTGCCAGCGCGCTGGATTTCTGCGCCTCGGCCACGGCCTTGTTCTTCAATGCCGAAGTCACGTTCGCCTGCATTTGCGCGAGGCCGGCCTGATCCTGCTGGAGGGTCGCCGTTGCCTGCTGCACCGATTGCACGCTGCCGGATCCGGATTTGACCAGCTGCTGCTGCCGATTGGCTTCCTGCTGGGCATATTGAAGCGCGGCGCTGGCGGAATTCTGCTGGGCTCTTGCGACGTCGACGGAAGCATTGGCCGCTTCGATCTGCGCATCGGCACTCTCTATGGAGGCCTTGGCGACCTCCACCTGTCCGTTCGCCTGATCGAGCGCGATCTGATAATCGCGAGGGTCGATGCGCAGGATGACATCGCCAGGCTTGACGTGCTGATTGTCCGTCACCGGCACCTCGGCCACATAGCCGGAGACCTTGGCGGCCACAGAGAAGCTGCGCGCATCGACAAAGGCATCGTCCGTCGATTCATAGGGATAGAAGTAGATCTTCCACACGAACCATGCGGCAACGGCGAGAACCGCCAGCGCCACCACGCCGAAAAGCACCCAGAACGGGTGACGGCGGATGAAGGACGGTCGCTTCGGTTCCGGCGGCGCCTCGATGCGGCTGGAAGCGCCGTCCTTGGGCTGCCGTCTGGGCCGATCCGGTTTCGTTTCCATGATATCGGGTTGATTGTCAGCCATGACAGGACCTTTGTTTATTGTCGGGCGGAGTTCGTTTCCCGACCGGCAGGTAAAACGCCCGACCGGCGGGTAAAACGATTGTCAGCGCCGCAGAAAATGCCGGATCTTTTTCAGATCCCGGATGAAGGCGAGCGTGCTCTTTTCCCTCTCGTCCGCCTCCCTGATCCGCAAAAGCGCCGAGGGATGAATAGTCACCAGAACATCGGGTTTTCCCGAGGGATGCAGGATCCGGCCGCGATCGCGCATGACCTTGATTTTCGATCCGAGCAGCGACGACACCGCTGTCGCGCCGAGCGCGACGACCAGCTTCGGTTTCAGAAGGTCGAGCTCCGCACCCAGCCACCAGGCGCAACGCTGCACCTCTCCCGCATTGGGCCTTGCGTGAAGGCGCTTCTTGCCGCGCAGCTGGTATTTGAAATGCTTGACGGCGTTGGTGACGTAGCACCGCTGCCGATCTACGCCCGCCTCGTCCAGACATTGATCGAGCAGCCGGCCCGCCGGCCCGACGAACGGACGACCGGCGAGATCTTCGCGGTCTCCGGGCTGCTCGCCCACAAGCATGACATCGGCTGCGCCCGGCCCCTCGCCGAACACGAGATGAGTGGCGTTGCGATAAAGGTCGCAGCGCGTGCACGAGCAAGCGTCATCGCGCAGCTCGCCGAGTGTTTCCGCGTCCGCATGTTCATACGCCAGCGAAGGGCCTGTGCCGGCCAGGGGAAATCTTTCGAGCATTGGGGGCTCGCAATGGTTCCAGACATTCCCACGATCAACTAATCGCCGTTCTCTTTGTTCCATATAGGGGCAAAAGCGTGACCCTGCGGGAACCCGCTCCCGCGGCGCTCGTTAAGTCAATAGGACCACGCCAACGGAGGAATCGGCCATGAGCAGCGAAAGCAAGATCGGCTCACTTGCGCTCAGCGCATTTTTCAATGACGAATATGACGCGGAGGCAACGGTCCAGGCATTGATCGATGCCGGCATACCCAGGGATGTCATCACCATGACGCCCGGCAATCGCCCCGATACGTCGCCGATCGATCACATGGGGTTTCTGGACGCCCTGACCGGAATCTTCTTTCACGAAGAGCAGCGTGCCGCCTATGCCGCAGCCCTGGAACGGGGCGGAACGCTTGTGACGGTGCAGGAAATGAACGAGGCTCAGCATAATATCGCTCTGCCGATCCTGGCCGAGAAAGGCCAGATCGATATCGACGAACGGGAGCGCTAGAGCGCGGAGGCGGGCTTGCCATCTGACGGCGTCGCGCGGTTGTTTCCAATGCTGCATGCGGGCGCAACCCGTCCGGGATAGCGCTAAGACGCGCCCCGAGAGAGCGGAGCGCTATTATCGTTGAAAGACCATGTATCGCGGACGGCCCCTCAATTCGGCGGATGGCCGGGCAGATGCTGATCGCTGCGTATCTTTTGCGCGTCGAGAAATCCCTGCGCCCACTTGTCCCGGCACCTGTCGCCTTCCTCAAACGGATTGTTGTCGCCGCTTGCTCCCTTCGCGAAGGCTTTTCCACCAAGCTCGTAGGCTTCCTCTTCCGTAACCGTGTTCGATGGGCGTGTCATGACTGGCGCTCGTCCATCGACATCAGCCGCGCATCCACACAGGCAGCCACGAATGCGTCTCTGGAAGTCTCGATCGGGATTCTATGCGAGACGGCCGCGACGCATTTCTCCCTGGCATGAGCGTATGACCTTCCTCGTTCGCAGGGCCATCGCCGCGACAGGAAGAAGATCGCGTCTTCCGGCCCGCGAACCGCGTAGCCGGCTCGATCAGCCGTTGCAAGCCGGACCGGCGCCTTCCAGAGAATTTTGAATTCAACATCAATGACTTCAGACATTTTATGCTCCCAAACCGCAGACGTGTTCCCACAGCAATCTAACGTCGTGCAAACTCCGTTGTTCCCGATTTCGACCCAGGTGTCGGGTGGGATTTTTCTCCGATGCGGCGAGCGAGATGCGGAAACTTCCGCGCGCGCCGAGGGTTCGTGACGCTGTGCGGCGCCATGTTCCGGACGGCATGGGCCGAGAGCTGAAGGACCGACGGGCAGGCGGCAAAGGCATCTTTGCAGTTCACGTCCGGTTCACACGCCGTCGCGTATAAAACAGGCATAACCTGGATCGATGGATGGTCAATTCAACGACTCCCCATAGCTCGATGTTGTCGGGCAAGCGGCTTTTGATCGTGGAGGACGGATATTTCCTCACCGATGAAGTGCGTAAGAAGCTGCATATGCTCGGCGCCATCGTCGTCGGTCCCGTCAGCGATGTCGAACATGCCGCGGAACTGGCCGAAGCGGACGAGGCGGATGCCGCTATCCTGGATCTGCATCTCGCCACGGAGTGCGCATTTCCGCTCGTCGAGCGGCTTGAGACACTGAAACTCCCCTACCTCTTCGCGATCGGCCGGGAGCCGCGCGGCGTCACCACCGGATTTGCCGGCTTTGTGTTATGCGAGAAACCGGCCGCGATCGAGCATATCGCCGAGGCGCTGTTCGGCGTACGAAAGCGGGATATCTAGACGCGCGTCCACGCGATGAGCGCCCTCAATGCATGTCTTCGTCGAGCCGAGCGGCCAATTGCTGGCGGGCTCGATTGATCCGGCTTTTCACGGTGCCGATCGCGCAGCCGAACTTTTCGGCGGCATCGTCATAGGAACGGCCCTCGATGACGACATATTCGAGCACCACCCTGTAATGCTCGGGCAGAAGATTGCAGGCCGCCGCCAGCTCCTTTGCCCGGACGGTCCATTCCTGCGACGGCGGGGCGACGCCATCGCCGGAGACGCATTTCTTGTTGCCGGGCGCCTCCCGCTTCGCAATCCGGAACTTCGTGCAGAACGTATTGCGCATGATCGTGAACAGCCAGGATTTCAGTCGGGTGCCGCGATCGAACTGGTTGAGATTGGCCAGCGCTTTCGCCAGCGTTTCCTGGACAAGGTCATCGGCATCGTTGGCGTTTCTGTGGAAGGTCCGCGCAAAAGCGCGAAGGGCTGGAATGAGGTCCACTATTTCGGACTGCAGACCGGCTGATCGAAGCATATCGGTCACAACTTTCCTCCTTGGGAGCCAGTGAAGGGTGCGACTTCCTACCGGCGCTGGCCCGCAGTGGATGATCCCGGCTATCGCCGGACGAAGCCGCCATTGATTTTGGTTCGAGCAGGCAATGCCACTCTCTTTGCGCCGCGACCCTCGCGATGCCTGGCATTGGCTTTCAGGTTTCAGATGTTCCTTGCATCCTTCCGGGGAACGGCTGCATACCGAGCTTGTTCCCCACCTTTTCAAAAAATCACAAGGCCCCGCAGCCATTCGGCTGAGACGGAGCATGACGCCCATTGCTCGATCCCCTCAGGCGCCGTGGATAGAGGACATCGGGATGACAAAAATCCGAAAGCCTGGAAACAACAACCGCCTTGTCGAGTTTGAAGGCGGCAAACGAAAGAGAGGAAATACCCATGTTGACCAAGATGATCGCAGTCTGCGCCCTGTCGATTGGCATGGCGACGACCGCCATGGCCCAGCAATCGGGTTCCGGCGGCACGGGTTCGGGAGGTTCCGGCAGCAGCAACGGCGCGGCGACGGGCAGCCAAAACGGCGACACATCCGGCGGAAGCGGAGGCGCGGCCGGCAATACCACGTCCGGCACCAGCGGCACACCCAACTCCAACGGCCAGTCGCAGGACTGCAATGCGGTGAAGACCGGCAAGAACACGACGCAGACCAACGATACGCAAGGCACGCAGTCGAACGACGGCACGGCGACCGCGAATTGTCCACAATGACGGCAAGCTCGGGAAAGCTTGACCGCTTTCCCAAGCCAACGGCAGCCTCTTGGGCGAATACGAACGCCACACTGAGAGACGGACGGCGACAGGCGGCCAACAAAGCGAAGCACGCCGGCACATTATTCGAGGAGCATGGTGATGATGAACAGCGCTCAAGACCTCGCGGAGGAATATCTCCGGCTCGGAGGACGCAGGCTTCTGGTTATGGACGACAATATTCTCTCGACCAAGAGCTGGGAGGCCGATCCACCCGAAGCCGAGACTTTCTGGAACCGGGAAATCGAGATTCTGGCACCGAGGCGACGCAGCGAGGTGATGTCCTTCCTGCCTTCGATCAATGTCACCTGACCAGCCGGGCATAGGCACCGAACGGGACTTCTCCGAAGAGCAAGACATCAATCCAGCTCGGGTTTGACGGCATGGCAAAGACAGGCACGATCCGCATCGGCATATCCGGCTGGACCTATGCGCCCTGGCGCGGGGTTTTCTATCCAAAGGATCTGACGCAGAAATGCGAACTGGCCTATGCGTCCAGCCAATTCCCATCCATCGAAATCAATGGAACATTCTACGGCCTGCAACGGCCCGAGACTTTCGCGAGATGGCGCGAGGAGACACCGGATGGGTTCGTGTTCGCAGTCAAAGGCTCGCGCTACATAACGCATCTGCGCAGGCTGCGCGATGTCGAGACGCCGCTTGCCAATTTCATCGCCTCGGGTCTGCTGCGGCTGGGTCCGAAACTGGGGCCGATCCTCTGGCAGTTCCCTCCGCGGCTGCGTTTCGATCCGCAACGCTTTTCCGCCTTCATGAATATGCTGCCCAAGGACACCCATGCCGCGGCGAAGCTTGCCGAGCAGCGGGATGCGCGGCTGAAAGGGCAGGAGTGGCTTGAAAGCGACGAGACGCGGCCGATCCGTCATGCCTTCGAAATTCGCCACGAGAGCTTTGAGGATGCCGAATTCATCGAGATGCTGAGGGAACATCGCATCGGGCTTGTCTGCGCCGATACCGTCGAATGGCCGTTGCTCATGGATGTCACGTCGGATTTTGTCTATTGCCGGCTGCACGGTTCGGAGGAACTCTATGTCAGCGGCTACGACGACGAAGCCCTCGATAGATGGGCGAGCCGTATCGATGACTGGGCGCACGGTCGGGAGCCCGCCGATGCCAATCGCGTACTGGAACCATTGAAATGGTCGCGGAAAGGCCGCGATGTCTACGTCTATTTCGACAATGACGTAAAGGTGCGGGCACCGGAGGATGCGCGGCAATTGAGCCTGAAGCTTGGATTGGACACACCGGCAGACGCCCGGTCCCCGCAAGCGCGCAAGCGGCTGCGCAGGCGCGAGATTTCCGAAGAGGCCCGCCGGCACGGGTCCGTCTAGAGCGGTTCCTCGGCTCGCGGAATCGCGAACGCGCTCACGCAACTCCGGGCGGAAGACCGGTATGCACTTTTCCTGGAATTGCTCCAGAAAGCCGGCATCAGGCTACTCCAGCCGGCCC
This sequence comes from Rhizobium sp. SYY.PMSO, assembly GCF_046840415.1. Taxonomy (NCBI): domain Bacteria; kingdom Pseudomonadati; phylum Pseudomonadota; class Alphaproteobacteria; order Hyphomicrobiales; family Rhizobiaceae; genus Rhizobium; species Rhizobium sp. SYY.PMSO. Next base: position 283,946 of record NZ_CP177351.1, on the reverse strand, counting down.
CAGGCAGGGTTCCATTGCACGCCTTCCGACAACTCGACATAGATCGGGCGCATCTGCTTGCCGGTCATCTTGTTCCGGGCGGATCGAAAGGCGTCGTCCGGCTCCATTTCCTCACCGGGAAAGACCGCATCGTCCTCTCCCGGCGGCGTGACCTTGCGCAGGAACCCTCTGATCTGGTCTCCGGAGTGATAGAACTTGACGACGATGGAGCCCGGTGAAGCCTCATTCTTGCGATATCGGTGATAGATTTCCATTTCTCACCTCCTGGTAGCGGCAGCCGCGAGGCATGGGACGCACCTCATGAAGCCGGCGCGCGAGCCCTGTCCGGCCCTATCCATATCGAACCTGCCTGCCCCGATCTGGTTCCGCCGGCAGGTCAAAAATGCCGGTTCGCGCCAGATTCGCCGATTGCCGCCTTGGCCCGCATGGGAGGCTTCAGCCGGCGCCCGGCGGCAAAGCCTGCCGTAGCGATAAAGAGTCACACTCGACAGCGTGGGCGGTTGCTTCCGCCTGCGAATGCACTAACTTGCGGTGGTCGACACCCCTAGTCCGAGGCTGACATGACCGACGATGTCTTGCTGACATTCAATGCCGGATCCTCGACCTTGAAAATCGGGATCTTCGAGCTGAAGCCCGGCCTGGCAAGAAATGTCGGCCGAGGGAAGATCGATTTCGATCAAGATCCGCTGACGCTTCGCTATTCCGTGGGTCCGGATCGGTACGAGAAGGCGATCGGGGGCGACAACGACGCGCATTTCGTTTCCGTCGTGTCGGAAACCCTGGAGCATATGCTGGCGCATCTTCCCGGCAGGTTGCGCGCCGTAGCCCATCGCGTCGTTCATGGCGGCATGACGTTTCGGGATGCGACGCTGCTGAATGGAGCCGAAATCGGACGGATCGAAGAGCTCGTTCCCCTTGCCCCCCTCCATCAGCCGCAGGCCCTGCGCGTCATCCGGTCGATCGAAACGCTTCGACCGGACGTCCGGCAAATAGCCTCTTTCGACACGGCCTTCCATTCATCGCAAGCCGACCTCGTGCGGCGGCTGGCAATTCCGCGCCGGCTGCACGACGATGGCGTGCGCCGCTACGGCTTTCACGGCCTGTCCTACAAATATATCGCCTCACGGCTTCGGCAGATCGATCCGGCCGCCGCCAAAGGCAGGGTCATCGCCTGCCACCTCGGCAGCGGCGCCAGCCTGTGCGCCATGGAAAACGGCATCAGCAGGGATACCAGCATGGGGTTTTCGGCGCTGGACGGTATTCCGATGGCGACACGCCCCGGCTGGCTGGACCCCGGCGCCCTGCTCTATCTCCTGCGGGCCGGAAGGCTCCAGCCCGAACGGATCGAGGACTTTCTCTACCACGAGTGCGGCCTGCTCGGCGTGTCAGGCATCAGCGGGGACACGCGGGTTCTGCTTGACGACAGGCGACCGGAAGCGGCTGAAGCCATAGACCTGTTCTGCCTGCGTATCGCCGGCGAGATCGGCCGGCTGTCCATGACGGTCGGCGGTCTCGACGCTCTCGTCTTCACCGCGGGCATTGGTGAAAACCAGCCGCAGATCAGAGCGCGCGTCGCACGGAGGTTGCAATGGCTGGGTATCGAAATCGATGACGACGCGAACGAGCGCAATTTGACCTCGATCAACGCAGCGTCCAGCAATGCCAAGCTATTCGTAATTCCAACCGATGAGGAACAGGTGATCGCCGACGAGGCCATGGCTCTCATCATGTGACGAAAACGAGGAACCGGAAATGAATGCTGTTACCACACCGCTTTCGCCCGAAGAACTCTCTCTGATCGACCGCTACTGGAGGGCAGCCAACTATCTGTCCGTCGGCCAGATCTACCTGATGGACAACCCGCTGCTGCGCGAGCCGCTGAAACCGGAGCACATCAAGCCGAGACTGCTGGGACACTGGGGAACGACACCGGGACTGAACTTCATCTATGCTCATCTGAATCGCGTCATCAAGGCGCGCGATCTCGATATCATCTATATGTGCGGTCCCGGCCATGGCGGTCCCGGCATGGTCGCCAACACCTATCTCGAAGGCACGTACAGCGAAGTCTATCCGGACATACCCGAGACGACGAGCGGATTGCAGAAGCTGTTCAAGCAGTTTTCCTTCCCCGGCGGCATTCCGAGCCATGCCGCTCCGGAAACGCCCGGTTCCATTCACGAGGGCGGCGAACTCGGCTATGCGCTCGTGCACGCCTATGGCGCCGCTTTCGACAATCCGGATCTCGTCGTTGCCTGCGTCGTCGGCGACGGCGAAGCCGAAACCGGCCCCCTGGCGGCAAGCTGGCATTCCAACAAGTTCCTCAATCCGACGCGCGACGGCGCCGTGCTGCCGATCCTCCACCTCAACGGCTACAAGATCGCCAACCCGACAATCCTCGGCCGGGCAAGCGACGACGACCTGCGCGACCTGTTCTCGGGCTACGGCTACGAGCCCTTCTTTGTCGAGGGACACGAGCCGGCCGCGATGCATCAGGCGATGGCCGACACGTTCGACCGGGTATTCGACCGCATTCGCGACATACAAAGAAAGGCACGAGAAAAGGGGACCTCCGACGGGATGCCGCGTTGGCCCATGATCGTTCTGCGCAGCCCGAAAGGCTGGACCGGCCCCAAGGAGGTCGACGGCAAGAAGGTCGAAGGCTTCTGGCGGGCGCATCAGGTGCCGGTCGCCAATTGCCGCGGCGACGAGGGCCATCGCAAGATCCTGGAAGACTGGATGCGCAGCTACAACCCGGACGATCTCTTCGACGGTGACGGCCGGCTCAAGGCTGAATTGAGCGCGCTTGCGCCGCAAGGCGAAAGGCGCATGGGCGCCAATCCGCACGCCAATGGCGGCCTGCTGCGCAAGGAGCTACTGGTCCCCTCCATTCGTGACTATGCCGTCGAGATCGGCGAGCGCGGCAGCAAGCAGGTGCAATCGACCGAGATCCTCGGCCATTACCTGCGGGACACGCTGAAACTCAACGACGCCGCGCAAAATTTCCGCATATTCGGCCCGGACGAGACGGAATCGAACCGGCTCGGCAGCGTCTTCGAAGCCACCGACCGGGTGTGGATGGAAGAGATCGAGGACTATGACGTCCATCTGGCCCGCGATGGACGCGTGATGGAGGTTCTGAGCGAACACCTGTGCCAGGGCTGGCTGGAGGGCTATCTTCTGACCGGCCGTCACGGCCTCTTTTCATGCTACGAGGCCTTCATCCATATCGTCGATTCCATGTTCAACCAGCATGCCAAGTGGCTGAAAGTCTCGCGGGAACTGGAGTGGCGCAAGCCGATCTCGTCGCTGAACTACCTGCTGACGTCCCATGTCTGGCGGCAGGATCACAACGGCTTTTCCCATCAGGACCCGGGTTTCGTCGATCTCGTCGCCAACAAGAAGGCCGACGTGGTGCGCATCTACCTGCCGCCGGACGCCAATACGCTGCTGTGGGTGGGCGATCATTGCCTGCGGACCTACGACCGGATCAACGTCATCGTTGCCGGCAAACAGCCGGAATCGCAGTGGCTCGGCATGGATGAGGCGATCGCCCATTGCAAGGCCGGCGCCGGCATCTGGGACTGGGCAAGCTACGAGGACAACACGATTGCCCCCGATGTCGTCATGGCCTGCGCGGGCGACGTTCCGACCATGGAAACGCTGGCCGCCGTCATGCTGCTGCATGAGGCGATCCCGGACCTGAAGATCCGCACGGTCAACGTGGTCGACCTCCTGGCCCTGCAGGATCCCGAGCAACATCCGCACGGCCTCGATCACCAGGCGTTCGACCAGATCTTCACCACGGACAAGCCGGTGATCTTCGCCTATCACGGCTATCCCTATCTGATCCACCGCCTGACCTACCGGCGGACCAATCACGACAACATCCATGTGCGGGGGTTCATCGAGGAAGGCACCACGACCACGCCGTTCGACATGACCGTCCTGAACGAGCTCGATCGATATCATCTTGCGCTGGAGGCGATCGATCGCGTGCCGGGACTGGCGGAGAAAGTTCCCGATGTCATAGATGCCCTGAAGGGAAAGCTCATCAAGCATCATGACTATGTCCGGCGCTACGGGGAGGACATGCCGGAGATCAGCGATTGGCGATGGAAACGATAGGACAATCCTGAGCCGGCGATAGAGGGGAACAGCCGCCAAAACGCCAGAATTGGCAGTCGTTTTGCGGCTTTCCCTTTTGCCTTGGCGACGCCATGTCGTGAAGCGCTTTCCGGAAAATGCCCTATCCGGCAAAGTGCACCAGCAGTATCACGAGCACCCCGGCGGCAAGGCCGAAAATGAATATCAGGCGCTGCCACCGCCGCTTCAGAATGATTTCGCCCTGGCGGACATCTTCCGACGCGAACGTGCGGGGTTCATTTCTGCCTGAATCGTCTTGTCCTTTTCTCATTGCCGTCATCCTGCTCAAGCGGAATCCGGCACGCGCCGATGCGACCGGCGCAAGCCCGGCGGCCGGCGGATCGCAGTCTATGACTGATAGATGCCGGTCAAACTCGCCTCTGCCAGCATGTGTTTCCTCACTGTCCGCCACATCGCCTCGGCTCCTGCGGCCTCGGGGAGCGTAACCCGCGGTACGTCGAGGGCCGCAAGCCGGAAAATATAGCGATGCGGAGGGTCGCCGCTTGGCGGCTGCGGACCGTCATAGCGGGCGTTTCCGAAATCGTTCTTGTAAAAGCGGAGCGCCTGCTCCTGGAGGGTATCCACGCTTTCGGCCAAGCCATCCCATCGCGCGGGGATATTGGCGATGCCGCAATGGCGGAATGTGCCGCTCGGCGCATCCGGATCCTCGACAATCAGCGCAAAGCTGCGAGTCTCGTCGGGAGCACCGTTCCAGGCAAGAGGCGGAAACACGTTCTCGCCGGTCAGCGCGTACTTGGTCGGTATCGGTTCGTCTTCAGCAAAAGCCTTGCTGATCAACGTCAAAGCCATCGGATTCTTCCTCTCCGTGTTGCGGATTCATACGCCTGTGACGTTCTGGATTTAAGGTGCAACCCGTCAGCATGATTATTGTTCCCGACACGGAACATTCCCCCTCGACCGCGGTTCGAAACATCCACAAAGGAGAAGAAAATGACGGATGAACGGTTCGAGTGGATCAGCAAGCGGGCTTACGCCATCTGGGAAGCGGCCGGGCGGCCTTGGGGATGCAATCAGCATCATTGGGAGCAGGCCGTCAGGGAGCGCGAGATGATGGAGCGGACGCGGGCCTCCGCCGATGGCGCAGAGGTGCTGGTGAAGCTTCGGAAGAAAGCTGCAACGCATCGCCCGGATAACGATACACGCGAAACCGGCGAAGATAAGCATCCTGAAGGCCGTCATGTCGGCTAGCGTCTGCTCATAATCGGTTCCCGAAAATCCCCTCCCCCGGCCGGCCCAGGTCCGGCCACCATGGGCCAATCATCGATCGTTCGATTTGCGAAAGACCGTCGCCTAATTTTGGGTGCCGTCGCGGCTTGGCTGTGCCGGGGTGCTGTTTATGCCCTGCTGGTTGTTTTCCGTGCGGTCGCCGGCAGCCGGCTGGGCCGATTGTCCGGCGGGCGGCGTATTGTCGATCGTACCCCCCTGCGGTTGACCGCTGGAGGAGCTTATGGTCGGCTGCGGATTTTGAGAGCCGGTCGGTTCGATATAGCGGCCCCAGACTTCAACCCCGGCCCACACGATCGCGACCAGCACCAGCGCGGTGACCAGCACGGTAAAGAGATGTACGCCGCGTACGCCCTGCCGGGCCTCGGTCGCGGACAATGGCTTCTTGGGCTCCTGCGATACCATCACAAGCCTCCATTTGTTGCAAATGCCGTACTGGACTAACCAGCATGGGTGGAGATGGTTCCATTGCGGCGCGGCGGCGTTCGACCGGCGCGAACCGGAACAATGCTTGCCGCCCGGCGTTAGGTTCATGAGGTTGCAGATCGTGCCAAGCGGACATGATGGTGCTGAAGAATATGGAGATTTTTCCGCTTTCTCTCCATAGCCGACGAAACGGCAGTCGAGCTTCCTATCCATCCGCTCTGCGACCTCTCCGATGTAAGGAGATTGGAGATGGATGAAACTCTCAAGCTTTACCGACTTGTTCCGGTCGCGGCCGACGACGATCCCAATTGGCTGGATGCGAAATCGCACGGCGAGGTTCTCGTGGCCGCCCGAACCGCAGGCGACGCCCGTATCGTCGCATCCGAAAGGGAGCTGGATTTCATGGACATCGATGCCGCGCCCGCGGAAGACAAGACGACGACAATGGCGAGCGTCTTTCGCAATGAGAAACTCTACACCGTCATCGAGGTGAACAATGGTCAGGAATATCATCAACGCGGCGTCATCGACGGCTCCATCGGCGTCGATACGATCATTTCGACCCAGGTTTGAATGGGGGAGCAACCCGAATGGCCGGGCCTTGTCCGGATGCGGTCGCATCCTTTTCGGAACGGCGCTTGCGATTGTCCTGTCGTCATCCTTCGCACACGCCCAGCAGCCGGACGACGACCGGTGCAAGGCGACGGAGACCGATCGGCAAACGGAGGGCAGCCAGGCCGGGAACGGTCAGGCAGCGCCGGCACCCGATAGCAATCCGAGCGCAAAACTATCGGATTGCGGCGGCGTGCTGAAACCGCCGACGGTTGGAGACGGTGCAATGGAAAAGCCGGCGCCGAAGGTCGGCAGGACACCCGTCATCAAGCCGGACGACACGCAGAAGAAACAGCAGAACGATCAGTCTCCGGGCAAATGAGCGGCCATCGTCAGGGCTTCGGCTCGGGCTGCTCTATGGGACCGTGCGGTACGGCGCCGGAGTCCCGGCCGTCATTCGAGCTGAACGGCTTGATCACCAGAATGGCCAGAACGGAAGCAATCATCAGAAAGAAGATGATAAGTAAAAGCGGTCGCATATCGGCGTTCCGGTCTATGGCGCTTTGCGGATGGCAAGATTGCTGTCGTGCCCGACAATGCCGGTTGCCTGGCGGGATATCGTCTCGGCTCGCTGCTTGGCTTCGTGATTGTCGACAGAGCCTTCGATCAGAACACGCCCGCGGCTGACGGTCACGAAAATGCTGGTCTCATCCAGCAACCGGTCTTCTTTCAGCCTGCCTTCAATTTCGCTGCGAATTTCCGCATCCGTTCTTTTCTGATCCGGCGCGGGAACGTCCGATGCGGCTTCTTCATGCGCGTCATCAAAACGAGAAGCTGCCTTTGGATGCGATATCCCGAAAGACACCTCATCGACCGTCTGCTTGCGCCATCGGTCCCGCTCGACCGAATCCTCGCAGCGCGCATCGTCGGTGCCGCGTTCCGGCCCGGTCGACGGCGCCGAAGACGGCCTCGCCTGCTGTTCCGGCACTATATCTCCCGAACCGCCGGCAGCCTGATCCAGGGCCGGCAGGGTGCGGATGTCACCACGATCGGGAGAACTCTCTGCCTTTTTCGTATTCTTGAGCTCGTTCATCGTTTTCTCCCATGGTTTGCAGGAAAAACCTTTGCCGATGGCGAATGTTCCGATGCCGCCATCCACCGTCACGTTCCTATGGTCAGCATTTCGAAGGAGATGATTTTGTGATGTTTCTGGAGAATGGCCAGGAGCCTCGCGCCGCCGTCATCCGTTCCTGCCTGCTTCCACCGGACCTCGTAGGAAACATGAGCCGTGGCCTCGGTCGGCCCGGCCGTCTTGCCCAGGAAGAAGAAAGCATAGCCAGGCGGCCCGGACGTTGTTTCCAGACCGGCGACGGCGATATCGGCCTCGCGGGGTTGTTCGATCACGAGGCGGGCCTTCCGGCGGCGCGATATCAGCCTGTCGAGCCGCTTGAAAGGCGACAGCACGATAAAGGCGATGATCGCGCCAGCCGAGCCGACGAGCAATTGTCCGCCGCCGATACAAAGGCCAACGGCGGTCATGATCCACAAGGTAGCCGCCGTCGTAACGCCGGTGACGAGATCCCCGCGCTTGAGAATGGCGCCGCCGCCGATGAAACCCACCCCGGTCAGCACGCCGAGCGGAAAGCGCAGCACATCCATAGAGGCGAACGATTGCGGCGTTTTTCCCAAGGTCGAGAGCAGGAGGTTGGCCTGGATCATCGACAGGCAAGCGGCAAGCCCGACCAGGATGGTCGTACGAAATCCGGCCGCATGCCCGCCTGTCTCGCGGTTGATGCCGATGAGTGCCCCGGCGGCAACAACCAGCACCAGACGCGCGACGATATCCAGCCAGCCCGGATTCATGGGCATGATATCCGTCATCAGTTCAGGCACGACCTCCTCCGGCGGCAGATCCGTTACCGTTCCCTCATCCAACAGCGTTGAGCGCTTTTCGTTCCGCAAAACGTTCGGCTGCCGTGTCTGAAAAGGGGCCGTTCCATCTGCGAAGATACCGGCAGGCGGGTGCCGCTCGCAGCGGCTTCCTCGGGAATAGTGTCGACAATGCCCGGCATCGGCAGCATCCCTGCCCGCCGAGATCGGCAAAAGCACTTTCACTTCAGCGCGATGACGTTATATCGTACCGAGGTACTGCAAAATCTCGGGTTGATTTGAAGGATATAGAAAATGAGCGTGCTTTTTACTCCGGAACTTACGGTTTGTGGAATCGAGGAGCTACCGAACCAGCGCGCTCGAAGCGTTACCCATGTGCTTTCCCTGCTTGATCCAGAACTCCCGGATCTGGACGTCTTTCACTCCTATGGCGAGCATCATCGCACGACATTGCGCTTCCACGACATCATCGATGCCGCCCAAGGACGCGTGATGCCGCAACCGGAACATGTCGAAGCAATTCTGAAATTCGGCTCGGAGTTTCAGGCGCAACGGGACGCACAAGCCTCGAGCCATCTGCTGGTACATTGCCATATGGGCGTATCCCGCTCGACGGCGGCCATGCTTTCGCTGATGGCCCAGGCAAATCCGGGCGAGTCGGCCGAAGACCTGTTCGTCCGCCTGGTTGCCATCCGGCCGCAGGCCTGGCCGAACTCCCAGATGATTGGCTTTGCCGACGAGCAGCTTGGCAGGAAGGGCGATTTGAAAACCGCGCTTGCGCGCCATTACGCCCGGCAGATCAAGGCACGGCCGGAATTCGTCGAATGGATGACGAGTCTCGGCCGTCAGGCGGAGCTTGGCATGGCGAGCCTCGACTAACGCCCGCCATCGAGTTTGACCTCCGGCTGCCCCTTCTTCCAAGATGGACGAGCTTCGGGACAGCGTGAATCTCTGCGGCCAGAAGGCCCAGCTCCGGTACTGCGGGAGCCGGGCGTTTACGTTCGCCGGATCATTTGAGGCCGGTCGTATTGCCAGCGCTGGTTGCTTTCGGATAGACCCTGTCTATCTCACCTGTGTCCAGATTCTCCGGAGCCTCAAATGCGCCTTGAACCGCAGCAGCGGGTTTACGTCTGCTTTTTCCTCTTTGCGGTGTCGATCGGCGCGTTGCTGTCCCGCCTTCCCGACCTCCAGGATGCCCTAGCGATCGACAAGTCCGAGCTTGGCCTGACGCTGATCGGCGCCGCCATCGGCGCCCTGATATCGCTCACCTTCGCGTCGCCGATCGTGGCACGGCTTGGTGCGCGCAGGACGGCATTCATCACCGTGCTCGGGACCTCCGCATCCCTGGCGCTCGTGCCATGGATGGGAGCCGCTCCCCTGGTTTTCGCCGTGCTGTTTTGCGAGGGTCTGCTGGCCGGGGCGCTCGAAATCAACCTCAATGTCGAGATCGATCGCATCGAGGCGCAGCTCGGACGAGGCGTGATGAACCGCGCGCATGGTTTCTGGAGCCTCGGCTTTTTCGTCACCGCCCTCGTATCGTCGGCGGTCCGGCAGGCCGGCATTCCGATGCAACTGCACCTTGCCCTGACATTCGCCTTTGTCCTCGTCGTGGGTTCGCTGACCATAGCCGGCATGCGCAATACGCCGGCCCGCCCCACGCATGATCACGTCGACACCGGCCATATCGCCCTTCCGACGCTTGGATTGCTGCCGCTATGCGTGATCGGCATTGCCGCATTCCTCGTCGAGGGCGCCGGCATCGACTGGTCGGCGATCTACATGCGCGACGTCTTTCACGTCGAGCCGTTCATCGGCGGCCTCGGACTGACGCTGTTTACCTTTTTCATGGCGCTGGCGAGACTGTTTGCGGATCGGTTCGTCGACCGCTTCGGCTCCCGGTCAGTCGCGCTTTTCCTCCTGCTGCTTTCGACCGCCGGGCTTTGCGCCGTCTGGCTCGCGCCTCATCCCCATCTGGCGCTCCTGGGCTTTGCCTGCATGGGCGCCGGATGCAGCGCAGTCTATCCGCTTGCGGTTTCCGCGGCCGCCCAGCGCACCGACCGTCCGGCTCACGTCAACGTTGCCGCCCTTGGGCAAATGTCTTTCGTCGTCTTCTTCCTGGCCCCGCCGCTGCTTGGATTCGTCGCCGAGCATGCGGGTGTCCGCACCGCATATCTCGTGTGCATGCCGGTCATCCTGGCTGCGCTGATGGGCATCGGCTCGCTTTCGGCACGCCGCAACGCGTTTGCATAGGGGCCTTGCGCCCCTGCGGTGGGTAGGAAGCAGATCGGCAGTCCCCGTGCCATCGGGCCTCGCAAATACGGCCCGCCAAGGCGGCTCCTCTCGCAGGCGAACTTGGGGCATTGCTCGCCTGCGAGGTTTTCACCGGATAAGAGGCTGCGTTGCGCTTACCGCAGCGAGCGGAACGCAGCCCGGACTTCGCCGGTGAAAATCGTCGGCTGTTCCCAAGCCGCGAAATGTCCGCCGTTATCGGCCTCGTTGAAGTAGATCAGGTTGCCGTAGCAACGCTCGGTCCAGCTCCTCGGCGCCTGGTAGATCTCCCCCGGAAAGACGCTGACCGCGACGGGCAGGGTTGGAATCCGGATGGCGTTGAAGTTGTTGGAATGATCTTCCCAGTAGATCTGGGCCGCGGAGGTTCCGGTTTGCGTGAACCAGTAAAGCGAGATGTCGTCCAGCATCTCGTCGCGGCTCAGAACTTTTTCCGGGTGCTTGTCGCTGTAGGTCCAGGTCGCAAACTTGTCGTAGATCCATGCTGCGAGGCCGACCGGCGAATCGACAAGCGAGTAGCCGATGGTTTGCGGTCGCGTTACCATCATGTTCGCGTAACCCGAGCTGTCCCGATAGAATGCCGCCAGCTTGTCGAAGCAGGCGCGCTCCTTTTCGGTCAGGTTTGCCGGAGCCGGGTCGCCGGCGGCGAGAATATGGGCAATCTCCGTGGGAACGATGCCAGGCATGTTAAGATGGATGCCGAGCAATCCCGGCACGTTCTGGAGCGCCATGCGCTGGGAAATGACAGAGCCGCAATCTCCGCCCTGCGAAACGAAGCGCTCGTAGCCGAGGCGATGCATGAGCGTGCCCCATGCCCTGCCGATATGGTCCGACCCCCACCCCTTCGTCGTCGGCTTGCCGGAGAAACCGAAGCCGGGGATCGACGGCACCACGAGATGGAATGCATCTTCGGCCTTGCCGCCATGAGCCGTCGGGTTCGTCAGCGGATCGATGACCTTGAGCATTTCGAGGATCGAGCCCGGCCAGCCATGGGTCATGATCAGCGGCATTGCGTTGTCGTGCGGCGAGCGCACATGGATGAAGTGAATATCCAGCCCGTCGATTTCCGTCATGAACATCGGAAGGGAGTTGAGTTTCTGCTCCACCTTCCGCCAATCGTAGCCTTCGGCCCAATATCCAACGAGATCGCGCAGACGCTCCAGCTGCACGCCCTGGGAGTCGTCCGCAACGTTTTCCTTGAGCGGCCATCGGGCCATCGCGAGGCGCTGCTTCAAATCTGCGATCGCGCTGTCCGGGATATGGACCTTGAACGGCTTGATTCCGTCCGGCAAGGCTTCGGAGCCGGCGAGGGACATTGCCGGTTTCAGCATGGCGGCTGCTCCGGCGACGGCGGCTCCGGTCACGAAGGCGCGTCGGTTCAATGGGTATGAAAAAGGCGGCATCTGCATCTCCATAGGTTCGGGAGGTTTGTTGATTGCCGCGAAGTTTTGCGTGCCGTGTGTATCCCGGTTGTGTCTTCAACTGCGTCGAATTGTATCTTGCGGTGTCCGAACCGTCCAAAACTACAATGGAATACAGACCGGACATTTCCCGGTGTCGGCGGCAAACGCGACCAAATGGACAAGGCGCACCTTCACCGTTTTCGGCGGCAGCCCTGTTACCGGCATGGGATGGGATGGAACAATGGTCGCCTCGATACGACCGAGACCGGGATGCGGCGACAATCGCATCCCGGTCTCGGAATGAGCGGCTATCCCGGCGGGAGGGGAAGCCGTGGATAGCCGGCCAGCCCCAATGCGGCGCGCTCGGGCCGGCAATTCCAGTTCAGCGCAGTTGACGGGACTTACGGCGCGTAGCGCGTGAAGACGTAGTCGTGATCCTTCACATTGCCGACATGGCAGCTGAGACAGGTCTCGTGCTGAGCGATATCGACCGGCTTGCCGTTGACGAACCGTCCAAATCCCCAGCCGTGACTGTCGGGATATTTCTTCGAATCCTTCACCATGACCTGCACGGTAGTCGGCGTTCCCGGCACGGTTGCCGGCGCGAACTCCGTCGATTGCTTGCGCTTATAGGCAAGTTTGACAAGGATCGATCCATCCGGAAAAGGCAGGATGCCCTTCTTGTAGGCGTCGACGGCGATGTCATTGCCGAGCACCGCACGCAGCTCGTCGAGCGGCGGAGCCTCCTGCGCCGGCGCAATGAACCGCCAGTCCCGATAACCCTCCGGGATGGTCACGCCATAGATCGGCGAGGCGTTTTCCGGCGGCGCAACGGTCGGGGCGGATTGCGAGGCGGCGATGCCGACGGCAAGGCTTGAAACGGCAAATGCGCCAAGGAGAGCGAGCTTCATGTTTGACTCCGGCCAGATCGATGGTCTGGGTGGAGGATCGCGGCAAATTGTATCCGCCAAATTTCCGGAAACGGCCAAACTGTATCGAAGTGTAGCATCAAGGCACCCGACCTTCGCCGTCGCGACTCTCGGAAGGGCGCGGCTTCCACCTCGCAATCCGGCGAGGCCACTTGCCAGCTGTCATGCCGTGAAATGCCGGCCGGCCTTCATGATGGTCACGGAGGGTTGGAAATCGCGGCGCGTCGGCGCAGGAAACACCGAATTTTGAGCCGGGTTTACAGATCGTTAACCATAAATGCTGTTTCTAACAATGTGCAACAACACGTTGTAGGACGCTTTTCAATGCTGGCTGCTGCGCGCGCCGCCCTGCGCATATCGACCTTTCTCGTACCGATGTCGGCCTGCCTCGCCTCGGCAGCTGCCCTCGCGGCGTCTTTATCGTGGACGGGCGGGGTAGACAGCAACTGGAACAATGCGGGCAACTGGTCGGCCGCATCCGTGCCCGGCTCCACAGATTCCGTCACGATCGACGGCGGCGCCGTTGCCCCCGAAATCATAGCCGGCAGTTCCGCCTCGGCAGGCGATCTCACCGTCGGGCTCGATGGGGACGGTGCGTTGACGGTTCTCGGCTCGCTGCAGACCTCTTCCGCTTCGATCGGTTCGCATGCGGGTGCCGGCGGCGTTTTCGATCTGACCGGTGCCGCCGCGGACTGGCAGAACAGTGGCACGCTCCTGGTCGGCGACCAGGGAACCGCGACGCTCACGATCAGCGCCGGCGGTCAATATGAGGGCGGAGGGCCCGTCTATATCGGTTCCGCGGCCGGAAGCAGCGGCAGCATCGTCGTCAACGGCCAATCCTCGTTCACGCTTTCCGGCAGCCAGCCGCTGTTCGTCGGTTACAACGGGCAAGGCTCGTTCGATCTGGCCGATGGTGCCACGGCGAGCACCGGCGATGCAACGCTCGGATATGCCGCGGGAAGTTCGGGCGACGCGTCGGTTTCAGGCGCGGGAACAAGCTGGCTGATCGACGGGGACCTGATCGTCGGTGGCGACGGCACCGGCACGATCGTCATATCAACCGGTGCGACCGTTTCGAACGACAATGCAACGATCGGCCTTGGAAGCGGTAACGGCGCCAGTTCGGCGACGGTGTCCGGCCTGGGCTCTCAATGGACCACCAGCGGGCTTCTGACGGTCGGCTCCAGCGGAGACGGCGCGCTTTCGATCTATTCCGGTGCAACGGTGTCGAGCGGGTCTGCCATCGTCGGCCGTTTTGCCAGCGGTTCCGTCACCGTCGGCGGTGTCGGTTCGCTGTGGGATACCGGCGCGTTGCTGGTCGGCGGCGATCATGCCGATGCGGACAGCTCGGGTGCCGACGGCAGGCTCGACATCAGCACCGGCGGCGCGGTCACGAGCAGTTCGGCCGTCATTGCCGACGGGAAAAATTCGGCTGGCGCGGTGACGGTCGATGGCACCGGCTCGCACTGGGATATCAATGCCGACCTGACCGTCGGCAACGAGGGATCCGGCTCCGTGACCGTTTCCGGATCGGCAAGCGCCAGTGCGGCAACGGCGACGCTCGGCAAGGAAGCCTCGTCCAGCGGCACGCTCGTCGTCGTCGGCAATGGCAGCCATTTCGACATGAGCGGCGAGCTGCAGGACGGCGCGGCCGGAAGCGGATCGCTACAGGTCCTGGCGGGCGCAACCCTTTCGACGGGCGACGCATCGCTCGGCACCGGCGCGGGCGGCAATGGTCAGGCGCTTGTCAGCGGCGGCGGCAGCCACTGGTCGATCGACGGCGAGCTCGATGTCGGCAGCGCCAGCGGAGGCACGGGAAGCCTTGCGGTGTCGTCGGAAGGTGCGCTGACGAGCCAGAGCGCCAGCATCGGCACGTCTTCCGGCTCCAGCGGCTCGGCCACCGTCACCGGCGACGGCTCGACCTGGAGCAACCAGGGCGACATGATCATCGGCGATGCCGGAAGCGGCACGCTGGACGTCATCCAGGGAGGCACGGTCCACACGGCAAGCGCGACCATCGGCGATGCGGCGGGCAGCAGCGGCGCAGTCACCGTAACCGGAAACGGATCGACGCTTTCGGTCGACAACGGATTGACGGTCGGCAATGCAGGCGATGCCAGCCTCACCCTGAGCGGCGGCTCGACGCTGTCTGCCCCGAGCGTGACGATTGCGGCTCAAGCCGGTTCCACCGCCTCGGTCAATATCGGTTCAGCGCTCGGCCAGACGGCAACAGGCGCGGCGACGCTCGACGTCGATGCCATTCACTTCGGCAGCGGCAATGGCTCTCTCGTCTTCAATTTTGGCGGTACGCCGCAAACCGTGAATGCGGCGATCGACGGCAATGGCTCGCTCTATGTCGCATCCGGAGACGTGACCCTGACCGGCAATTCCAGCGCGTTCAGTGGCGTGACCTCGGTCTCCGGCGGCAGCCTGATCGTCGACGGCACGCTTGGCGGGTCGATCAATCTCAGCGGCTACGGCCTGCTCGGCGGTACGGGCACGGTCGGCTCGACCGTGGTGGGAGCCGGCGCGACCCTGTCTCCGGGCGACAACGGCATCGGCACATTGACGATCGACGGCGATCTGACCACTCAAAGCGGCTCGACCGTTCTCATTGAAAGCAATGACACCGCCGCCGATCGGATCGACGTTACCGGAACGGCCAGCCTGAACGGCGGAACGCTTTCGCTGGCCGGCAGCGGCCTGAAAGCCTTTACGAGCTACACCATTCTCTCCGCCGCCGGCGGAGTTTCCGGCAGCTTCGACACGATTAAGTCGAATTACGCTTTCGTCACCCCTGTTCTCGACTATTCCAGCGGCACGATCGATCTCACCCTGCAACGCAACGACACTTCCTTTGCGACCGCAGGCACGAATGCAAACCAGCGCGCGGCAGCGGGCGGCATCGAAAGCCTTGGAGCCTCGAACAGTCTGTACGATGCCGTCTCGGTATTGAGCATGGATGAAGCATCCGGAGCGCTGAAGCAGCTTGCCGGCGAAATTCATACGTCGCTCGCCGGGGTAGCCTTCGACAATGGCCGTTTTGTCCGCGATGCCGCCATCGATCGCCTTCGCGGCATGCAAGGAGGCATTGCCGTCAGCATCAAGCAGGCACGGGTATCGGGCGATGCCGGCCTTGCCTACACAAATGGCGACCGGCACGAGACGACGGCATCGGAAAAAGCCATCGACGGCATTCTCTCCGATCCCGCCAATGGCCTGGCCGCATTCTGGAGCGCGCCCTATGGAGGATGGACCTCCTCGGACGGCGGCAGCAGCAGCACCGGCGGCGTGCTGTTCGGCTTCGATACCACGCTTTACGACTCGGATTGGCGTGTCGGTGCGCTCGCCGGCTACGGCCGCAGCCGCTTCTCCCAATCCGGCGTCTCGGCCCATGCCGATACCGACAACTACAATATCGGGCTTTATGCCGGGCGAGAATGGGGACCGCTGGCGCTGCGGCTCGGAGGCACCTATAGCCTGCAATCGGTTTCCACCCTGCGCGACATCGACTTCTCCGGCTATGCGGATTCGCTGCGAGCCGATTATCATGCCTATACCGCGCAGGCGTTCGGCGAACTGGCCTACGAGATTTCCATGGGCGATACGCGCCTCGAGCCGTTTGCGAACGTGACGTTCACCGATGTTCGAACGAGCTCATTTTCAGAGCGCGGCGGTGCGGCCGCCCTGAGCGGCAGCGCCGATCAATCGGCAATTACCTTCGCCACGTTTGGCGCGCGGGCGGAGCGGGACATCGCCTTGGCGGACATGCCGGCAAAACTCTATGGCTCGCTCGGCTGGCGGCACGCATTCGGCGATCTGGATATCACCTCCCGCATGGCTTTCGCCGGCGGAGACATCTTCACCGAAAGCGGGACCGTGGTCGACCGGGACGCGCTGGTGGTCGATGCGGGCTTCGACATTGCGCTCAGCCAGCAGATTTCGCTTGCGCTGGATTATAACGGCAGCTTCGGCGCGGAGAACCGCGCACATCTCTTCCGGCTGCTGCTGCAGGCGCGTTATTGAGGCGCGGATAACGGCTATCCCGCCGTTGGCACCCCGCCGACCGCCTCATTCTCCTCACGGGCTTCGGAAACACATCCTGCATGTTCTGCAGCGTGCAAAAGCGTAAAGCGCGGACGACATCAATTCTCCCTCGCATTCCATCGGAAATCGGGTGGCTGCCGATCCGTTTCGGACGCTAGCATTCGAGGTCTCGCGGCCCCGGACGTATCGAATGCCGCTCAGACCGAGGACATGACATGCACACATCGACATCCACCATCGCTCCGATCCCCGCGGAACGTTCTGTCGCGGCGCGGGTCGACACCTATGATTGGCAGGCTCTTGCAGCAGAGCTTGACGGCTTCGGCTGCGCCATTCTCCCCAAACTTCTCGCACCGCAGGAGTGCGATGCGATCTCCGGGCTTTATCCGCAGGAACATCACTTCCGGAGCCATGTCGTCATGGCGCGTCACGGCTTCGGGAAAGGCGAATACCGCGACTTCAGCTATCCGCTGCCGGCGCTTTTGGCCGGGTTGCGCAGCACGCTTTACCCCCGTCTGGCCGGCATCGCAAACGGCTGGAACGAACGCATGGGCATCGCGCAACGCTACCCGGAGGACCACGCCTGCTTCCTGAAACAATGCCATGAGGCCGGCCAGACGCGCCCGACGCCACTGCTGCTGCAATACGTGCCGGGAGACTTCAACTGCCTGCACCAGGATCTCTACGGCGCGCTTGCCTTTCCCATCCAGGTCGCAATCCTGCTTTCCGAGCCGGGACGGGACTTTACCGGAGGCGAGTTCGTTTTGACCGAGCAGCGGCCGCGCATGCAAAGCCGTGCGGAGGTGGTGCCGCTTCGGCAGGGAGATGCCGTCGCTTTCGCCGTTCACAATCGCCCTGTGCGGGGAGCAAAGGGAAACTACCGTGTCAATCTCAGGCATGGCGTCAGCCGGGTCCGTTCCGGCATGCGCCATACGGTCGGCATCATTTTTCACGATGCCCGCTGACAGCGCACCCGCCGGCAGGTCTCAGCCGACGAAGCCGGCATAGCTCTCGCCGGTAATTCTGCGCATTATGGCGGAGTAGGCTTCGTGATTGCGGTCCCCTGCCGAGACACGCCCCAGCGACGGTTGCGCAAAAGCCGAGATCGGCAGCAGCGCCAACGGCGTCGAGACCGGCGTGAGATGCGAACCCTGACCGGCGCGCAACGTCGTCAGGAGACCGAACATCTCACCCGTTATGCTCGGCCGGGACAATATCGCCATGCGATACTGCCCGGACGAATTCGTCACGAGATAGATATGCCCCGACAGATGCGGAACGGATACCGAGCCTTGCTGTGAAAAAGACGCATCGCTGCGCTCGCGCTCCTTGAAGCTCAGGCGCGTGCTTTCTCCATCCCAGGCGATTTCCGTGCAATAGGCAAAGATCGCATCCGGATCGCCGAAGGACGGTCGAAGCGTCAGGTAGATGCCCTCGAGCCAGGACACCGAAGCGCGCGAATAGGCGCCGAGCTCTTCAGGAGCGTGGCCCGGCCTGTCGTTGATCGAAGACGATTGCGCGCCTCCCGCTTCGCGCAGAACCACGCCCATCGCCTGCTCCAGGCGGATGATGGTCGCAAGCGTGAAGGGCCGATGTCCGGAAAGAGCCTTCTCCAGCGTCGAAAGGCTGATGCGCGCGTCGTTGGCGAGACGCTGCCTGGAAATACGCCTCCGGGCGATTTCTTCGCGAACCCGCTCCGCCACGGCACTGTTCTGGTGATCGGATAGGTAGGGGTCGCCCTGGACCATTCATTCATTTCCTGATTGCGTAATTTTCTTCACAATTCCACACATGCCCGCCATCGACAAGACCGTTTACGGCAAGATGCGGACGAAACAGGGCAAAGCTTACGCTGGCGGGAAAATAGCCTTTGTTGACAATGGCTTCAGTCATTCCTCAACGAACAAGGAGCCTGTCATGTCAGCCCTGCCAAGCCTCTCGCGCCGTCAACATCGGCGAACCGTCCTCACAAGATTCGGCCTGCTATTATGGTTCAGCAATGCCATCCTGCTGCCGGTGCTTGCCGTCATCTTCGCCTTGCTGCACCCTCTGGAATCGCATGCACAGCCGGCAGCCTTCGTCACGCCGAACGAAATGGGCGCGGGCAGCCTTCTGCTGCAAACGACGCAGGACGGCAAATATATCGAGGCACCCCGGCTTGCGACCGATGTCGACATCGACGTCAACGGACCGACTGCACGGGCTGTCCTGACGCAGGCTTTCGAAAACTCGACCGACAAATGGGTCGAGGCCCTCTACGTCTTCCCTCTTCCCGAAGACAGCGCGGTCTATTCCCTGAAGATGATCGTCGGCAACCGTGTGATCGTCGCCGACATCAAGGAAAAACAGGCCGCCCGCGCCATCTACGAGAAGGCGCGCCGTGAAGGCAAGAAGGCGACCCTCGTGGAGCAGCAGCGCCCGAACGTCTTCACCAACGCGGTCGCAAATATAGGCCCGCATGAAAAGATCGTCGTGCAGATCGAGTATCAGCAAGCCGTGCGCCTGGCGGACGGCCGCTTCTCCCTGCGGGTTCCGCTGGTCGTCGCCCCGCGCTACACCCCGCAGGACACATCGCCCATTACACAGAATGCCGACCTGAAGGCCGGCTGGGGAAGCACCCGGGAAAGCGCCTCGCGCAAAGGCAGCGGCAAGCCCGTGTCCGCGCCGCTGATCGCTCCCGATAGCGACCGCACCAATCCCGTCACGCTCAAAGTCAACCTCAATGCCGGTTTCCCGGTCGACGATGTCAAAAGCCTCTATCACGCAGTCAGGATCGACAAGATAAACGACCAGGCACGCCGCATCGTTCTGGACGGCGATACGACGGCGGAGCGTGATTTCGTGCTCGAATGGAATGCGGTCGCAAGCAACGTGCCGAGCGTCGGCCTCTTCCGCGAACGCGTCGGCAAGGATGATTACGTACTCGCCTATGTAACCCCGCCGGCCGTAGCGACGCCGCAAAAGGCTGGCCGCGAAGTCGTCTTCGTCATCGACAATTCCGGCTCCATGGGCGGCACGTCGATCGAGCAGGCAAGGGCAAGCCTCGATTACGCCCTGTCCCGGCTGGAGCCGAACGACCGCTTCAACGTCATCCGCTTCGACGACACGATGACCAAGTTCTTCCCGGATTCGGTCGTGGCGACGGCTGACAACATTGCCAAGGCTCGCCGCTTCGTCACCAGCCTGGAGGCTGCCGGCGGAACCGAAATGCTGCCGCCGCTCCAGGCCGCGCTCGATGACAGCCATCAGGCCGACGGATTGCGCCAGGTCGTGTTTCTCACGGATGGCGAAGTCAACAACGAGCAGCAGCTTCTCGATGCGATCGCGGCATCGCGTGGACGCTCGCGCATCTTCATGGTCGGCATCGGCTCGGCGCCCAACACCTATCTGATGAGCCGCGCCGCCGAGCTCGGCCGCGGCAGCTTCACCCACATCGGCTCGGTCGCCGAAGTGAACGATCGCATGCACGCCCTCTTCGACAAGCTGGAGAACCCTGCCGTCACCAATGTCGCGGCGGTCTTTTCGGAAAAGAACGTCAGCCTGTCGCCGAACCTGCTGCCCGACATCTATCATGGCGAACCGCTCGTATTGGCTGCCCGAATGGGGAAGGCGGCCGGCACCCTGACGGTCAGCGGCATGGTCGGCGATCGGCCATGGACGATTTCGCTGCCGCTCGATCAGGCCAGCAATGCCAAGGGCATCTCAAAGATCTGGGCGCGCCGCCAGATCGACGATGCCGAGGTCAATCTCACCCTCGGCAAGATCACACAGACGGAAGCCGACAAGCGCATCCTTCGACTGGCGCTGGAGCATCACCTGGTCACCCGCCTGACCAGCCTTGTCGCGGTCGATACCAGGCGCCTGCGCCCGGCGAACGCGCCGCTGACCGAGGCCGACATTCCGCTGCAGCTGCCCGCCGGCTGGGACTACAACAAGCTCCTCGGCATCGGCACGGCCCGGAATGCGGAGGCTGACGCCGGACACCGCCAGGCAGCCGGCAACGCGCAAGGTGACGACGAGGCCGCCGAGCTTGAACCGATCTCCGCGGCACCTCCCGCCAGCGTTCCGCTGCCGCAAACGGCAACCCCGGCTACGCTGTTCATTCTCGAGGGATTGCTTGCCCTGCTGCTTGGCTCTTCGCTGCTGGCCTTCGTATCGAAAAGGAACAGGGCATGATCGCCGCCGTCCGGACCCAAGCCATCGGGAGCGCGCCAGCGCGCTCCCTTCTGACGCTGGCCGCCGCCATCTTGATAGCGGCCGGTCTCCTCCTTGCAGCGCAGGGCGGATGGATTTATGCCAAAGCCGCGCTGGCGCAGGTTCTGCTGGAGCGCGCCTTTGCCCGGAGCATGACGTCCGGCGTGCCGGTCAAGCCATGGAGCTGGGCCGACACCTGGCCGGTGGCGCGCATAGAGGTGCCGCGCCTTGGCGCCTCCGCGATAGCGCTGAAAGGCGCAAGCGGCCAGGCCCTCGCCTTCGGCCCCGGCCATCTCGACAATACGCCGCAGGCGGGCGAGGAAGGCACGGCGGTCTATGCCGCGCATCGCGACACGCATTTCAGTTTTCTCAAGGACATCAAGGAAAATGACCGTATCCGCATCACCCGCCGCGATGGCCGGATTTTCAGCTTCCGCGTCACCCATATGGCCGTCGCACGCTGGGACGAGGCCGAAATCGATACCAGCGCGCCCGGCGTTCATCTCGTGCTGGCGACCTGCTTTCCCTTCGACGCCGTGACGTCCGGCCCGCTTCGCTATCTGGTCTATGCCGATCTCGAAGAAGCTGCCGCACCTTGACGGTCTCAGAGAAATGGTGCGCTCGTCGCTTGCTGCCCGTGCGCGGAGCGTACGCCTTGGCCGGGTTCCACTTACCGCCAGCTCCCTGCGGCCCGAAATCAGGCCGACCTGTCGGATTCTGCCGGCACCGGAAACATGCAGGTTCCTTGTCGGCCCGTTTCATGGAACATGTACGAGGAACCGGCAGACGCGGCTGCGGCCGGAAAAATCAAAACGAGCCGTTCAGCCAAAGCATGGTCGGAGTGCCCAGTACAGCCACTACGATCGCCACAGAAACAGCCATCTTGATTGCCTTGATGCGCCGTGTCCTGGCACCGCTCCAATCGTAACTCACAATCACTAACCCTCGCAAATCATTAGAGATTCGCGAATGTAGAGGCGACTTGGCTTTCGACAAGGGACGGAAATGATTCGTCCACAGCGGATATTTTTCCGATCTTTCTCCGCAAAACACCGCCGCGTGTGGCGCCGGCACGGCATGCATCGCGCCGGAATTTCCTGCGTTCCGGGATGGCGGATTTCCGCGCGGCGATGCCGCAACGATCTCAGAAGCGACTGCGCCGATGGCCTGGGTAAATTCCCATGATAGGTTGACGGGAGGACGATGACGGGTTGTAACGCGGTCGACCGGTCCGCCGGCATTGGGTAAACATATACAGGACCGTAAGAAGATAGGAGCAGCAGCCATGGGCAAGCTTCCAGACATGACGAAGCACCGCGGATTCCCCTCTGGCATGCCGGGGACGGGCATCCAGTTCACCATCCGTCGCGCCAATCCCAAGGGTGTCACGCCGATCAAGTCTCTGCCGCGCCGCGCCCGGCCGGGATCGGCCGAACACCGGGTCGATGCGGCTTTCCTGCACGCGCTCTGGCATCACTTCGGAGCGGAACCTTTCGAGCGCGGCAATCTGGATGCCGCGCGATTGAACCTGTTCTTCGGGCGGGAGGTGATCGCCGCCGACAAGGATTTCGATCCGACCTCCTACGAGGCGATGCTGGTCATCAACGAAAAGCTGGCACGGGAAAATTTTCCCGAATCCTTCGAGGACGTGATGGAGGTCTGACGGCGGCCCGGGTGGCTGGGCCGATCGCCCTTGCCCGTGGCGCCTGAACGGATGGGCGCCTGTCTCCCGGTTTAGCGGAGCGGAGCTTCAATCTCCCCTCCTTCGGAATGGAAATGAGAGGGCACCCGAAACTTCCGGCGACTTACCATGCAACTTGCTCAAATCGATTGAGCAATCTGCTCGGTTTTCTGTAAGAATTTCTGCAGTTCTCAAATTTCATCTGACGCTATGCCTACCTACGCTGCCTCATCGAACTTCCTGAGGGAGCTGAAAACGTGGTTCAATATGCAGGCGGCAGCAATGCCGTTGAGTTGGTCCGATCCATCGGCATCGAGGCATTCCTGTCCGGCGAGACGGCAGCTGTCCGGCAACGGAGCGTCGGCTGAGCAATGAGCAAGCTTTCCGTACAGGCGCCGAAGTCCGTCGTCATGATCCGGCCGCATCACTTTACGCCGAATCCGATGACCGCGAACGACAACTCGTTCCAGTCGAACGATGAGAAGCGGGCAGCGGCGGCGATCGCCAGCACCGCCTTCGATGAGGTGACGCGCATGGCCGAGGGCCTGGCCGCCGCCGGCGTTACCGTCCACGTCTTCGAAGACAAGACGGCCGCGACACCCGACTCCGTATTTCCGAACAACTGGTTCTCGACGCATTCCGGCGGGCATGTCGCCATCTATCCGATGTATTCCGCCAGCCGCCAGTCCGAACGGCGCAGCGACGTGATCGAGATGTTGAAGACCGATTATCGCGTTCAGGACGTCATCGACTATTCGGGCCTCGAAAAGGACCACGTCTATCTCGAAGGCACCGGCGCCATGGTGCTCGATCATATCGGCCGCGTTGCCTACGCCGTCCGCTCCAACCGTACCAACGAAGTTGCGCTGGAGCGCTTCTGCACGCATTTCAACTTCGAACCGATGGTCTTCGATGCCGTCGATCGCAACGGCAAGGCGATCTACCATACGAACGTATTGATGTGCATCGGAACCGACTTTGCGCTCCTCGGGTCGCAGATGATCCCGGATGTCGCCCGCAGGCGCGAAATCATCGCACGCCTCGAAGAAACCGGACGCAAGGTGATCGATCTTTCGATCGAGCAGATCGAGAACTTCGCTGGCAATGCCATCGAGCTGGACGGCCGCGACGGCAGGCTGGTCGTGCTGTCCGCCAGGGCTCATTCCGCGCTGGATGCCCCCCAGATCGAGGCGATCGAGCAATCTGCGAAGCTGCTGCCGTTCGATGTCTCCACCATCGAACTGGCGGGCGGATCGGTTCGCTGCATGCTCGCCGGCATCCATCTGTCGCGCCGGGAACCCGCAGCCACACAATTGCTTTACGCCGCCGGTTGAGCCGGATAGAGAAGCCCGTACGAAAACAAAGGTATCTGGAAATGTCGCAAGCAAGATCAGTCTATCACTTCAATTCGGTGATCGTGCGCGAGCCTTCGCGTTCGGTCGTGAACGGCCTTCGCGCCGATGATCGGGGCAACCCGACCTACGAGGGCGTCAAGGCCGAGCATGACGCCTATATCGCCGCCATGCGCGATGCCGGCGTCGAAGTGACTGTCCTTCCGGCGCTGGAAGCCTTTCCCGACTCGATCTTCGTCGAAGATCCGGCCCTCGTCTTCACCGAAGGCGCGATCCTGCTTCGCCCGGGTGCGGCCAGCCGCGTCGGCGAGACCGTCGAGATCGCGCCGACGCTGCGCGACATGTTCGAAACCGTCCTTGACCTGCCGAACCCGGGCTTTGCCGACGGTGGCGACGTGCTGACGACGCCCAAGAGCGTCATGATCGGCCTGTCGGCGCGCACCGACAAGGTTGGAGCCGAAGCCCTTTCCGCTTGCATCGCCAAGCTCGGCCGCAAGGCCGAGATCGTCGCAACGCCCGAAGGCGTGCTGCATTTCAAGACCGATTGCTCGCTGCTCGACGACGAAAGCGTGCTTTCCACCGCCCGTCTCGCCCGTTCCGGCGTCTTCAAGGATTTCAAGCAGATCATCATTCCGGAAGGTGAAGAGCCGGCCGCCAATGCTCTGCGCGTCAACGATGTCGTCATGGTCGGCTCGGACTTCCCGCGCACGATCGAGATGCTCGACAAGCTCGGCTACAAGGTCGTGCCGATGAAAACGACCCAGATCGGAAAGATCGACGCAGGCCTGTCCTGCATGTCGCTGCGCTGGTATCGCAACGGCCGTTAAACACCCTCAAGAATAAATCGGGAGAACAGCATGCACAGCTTCAAATCGAAAATCATCGCCGGCGTCGCAATTCTATTGTCCGCCGGCCTCGCTCACGCCGAGGACACCATCCGCCTCGGCATGACGCCTGAACCCTACATGCCCTTTACCCAGGTCAATGCCGCCGGCGAGTGGGAAGGTCTGGAAGCCGATCTGTCTCGCGCGGTCTGCGCCAAGTTGCCGGTAAAGTGCGAGATCAAGCAGATGGCCTGGGACGGCCTGATCCCTTCGCTGAACGAAAAGAAGGTCGATTTCATCATCGGCGCCTTCTCGATCACCGACGACCGCCGCAAGGTGGTGGATTTCAGCACGCCCTACTACACCGAGGGGACATCCTTTGTCGGCGCCAAGTCCGACAGCACGAAGATCACCACGGTCGACGCGCCGGACGGCTCGGGCAAGATCATCGATCCGGCCGTCGTTTCGGGCAAGATCATCGGTGTCCAGACCTCCAGCGTCCAGGCCGCCTATGTCGCGAAATATCTGAAGGGCGCCGAAGCCAAGAGCTATGACACCGCCGACAATTCCGTGGCCGATCTCGTTGCCGGCCGCGTCGACTATGTGCTGATCCCGGACCTCTACATCCAGACGTTCCTGAAATCGGATGCCGGCGCCGATTACGAGGTGAAGCTGAACGTGCCGAAGAACGCCGCGCTCGGCGAAGGCGTTGCCTATGCGACCCGCAAGGGCGATGCCGACACGCTCGGCAAGATCGACAATGCCCTTGCCGAACTCAACAAGGACGGCACGACGCAGAAGCTGGTCGACAAGTGGATCTTCGGCAAGAAGTAACCGCGTGATACCGGGCGCGGCTTCGGCTGCGCCCGGGCGCCGTGGCAATATGCCTTGCCGCTCCCATCGCGACATCGCGTCTGCCCACGCATCGGGGCTTTACAGGCCCGACGGCGCCTGATCCCGCACCATCGGCAACACCAAGGGCTGTCCGGCTGATCGCCGCAAGCAAGGCCGGATCGAGCAGGTAATCGCATGGATACATATTGGCACTTGCTTGGCTGGGGGCCGGAAGGCTGGGGCGCCAATTTTGCCTGGGGTTTTCTGATGACCCTCCAGGTATCGATCGTCTCCTACATCGTGGCCGTGATCTTCGGCTTCCTGGGAGCCGCCGGCAAGCTTTCGCATCGTCGGTCGCTTCGCCTGATTGCCGGGCTCTACACGACCGTCGTCCGCTCGCTGCCGGAACTGCTGGTCATCCTGCTGCTCTATTTTTCCGTCGCCAGCGGCGCGGAGCGCTTCCTCAAATATGCCGGCCTCGTCGGCGCCAATTTCCAGTTCAGCCCCTTCTGGGCGGCGATCGTCGCGCTCGCCTTCGTCTCCGGCGCCTTCATGACCGAGGTTCTGCGCTCCGCCTATCTCGCGGTTCCCCCCGGCCAGATCGAGGCGGCCGTGTCGATCGGCATGCGCCGGCGCAAGATCCTGACGCGCGTCGTCCTTCCGCAGATGATGCGCCACGCCGTTCCCGGCATGGGCAATCTCTGGCTGTCGATCACCAAGGAAAGCGCCATCATTTCCGTGCTCGGTTCGTTCAGCGAACTGCTCTATACAGGCTACCGCGCAGCCGCCAGCACCAAGCAGTACATCCTTTTCTATGGCCTCACGGCCCTGCTCTTCCTGCTCATCACACTGGTTTCCGTCTTCATCATCAGCCGCATCGAAAAGCACTTGAACCGGGGGCATCGCTGATGGAAACGATCACCAACGTCATCTCCTTCCTGCCCGCGCTCATCAGGGCGATGCCGCTTACGCTGCTGCTGACGGTAACGGCCGGCATCTTCGGCCTCGTCATCGGCACGCTGACGGCGCTCGCCCGCCTGTCGCAGTACAAGCTGCTGGCCTGGCCGGCCTTTGCCTTCACCTTCGCCTTCCGCGGGACGCCATTGCTGGTGCAGATCTATCTGATCTACTATGGCCTCGGCCAGATCCTGCCGGGAACCTGGGTTCGCCACAGCTTCCTCTGGCCCTACCTGCGTGACGGCCTCTGGTACGCCATCGCCGCACTCAGCCTGAACCAGGCGTCCTACAACGCCGAAGTCATCCGTGGCGCGATCCAGGCGATCCCGCGAGGCCAGATCGAAGCCGCTCTTTCGGTCGGCATGCGGCCCTGGACGATCCTTCGCCGCGTCACCCTGCCGCAGGCGTTCCGCCATTGCATGCCGGTCCTGACGAGCGATCTCATCATCCTGCTGAAGACGACATCGCTCGCCTCGACGATCACCATTCTCGAAGTCATGGGGACGGCGCGGATGCTGCAACGACAATCGCTGCTGATCTTTGAACCCCTTATTGCCGCCGGCATCATTTATTTCGTCGTGGTCTTCATCCTGACCCGGGTCATGAATGTCGTCGAGTTCCGCATGACGCGCTATCGCGCCGCTCGGGCGTGAGCCTGAAAGCCTCGGGAGGAATTGAAATGGTCGAAACTGCACTTTCGGTAAATGACATCCACAAGAGTTTCGGCGGCGTTGAGGTCTTGAAGGGCATCTCCTTCGAAGCCCGCAAGGGCGACGTGATCTCGCTGATCGGCAGCAGCGGCTCGGGCAAGAGCACCCTGCTTCGTTGCATCAACTATCTCGAAACGCCGGACAAGGGCGAAATCTCGGTTGCGGGCGAAATCATCCGCACGGTCCCTTCGCGCGGCGGCAAGATGCATGCCGCGGATCCCCGGCAGCTGGAACATATCCGCACCCGGCTCGGCATGGTCTTCCAGAGCTTCAACCTGTGGTCACACCGGACGATCCTCGAAAACATCATCGAAGGACCGATCCATGTGCTTGGCACGTCGCGCAAGGACGCGATCGCCGAGGCGGAAGTCCTGATGGAAAAAGTGGGCATCACGCCGAAACGCGATCAATATCCGGCACAGCTATCCGGCGGGCAGCAGCAACGCGCGGCCATTGCCCGTGCGCTCGCCATGAAACCCGAAGTGATGCTCTTCGACGAGCCGACCTCGGCGCTCGATCCCGAGCTCGTCAACGAAGTGCTTCAGGTGATCAAGAAACTGGCCGAGGAAGGCCGTACCATGGTGATGGTCACTCACGAGATGGCGCTTGCGCGCGACATTTCGAGCGAGGTCATCTTCCTTCACAAAGGCCTGGTCGAAGAGCGTGGCGCCCCCGATACCGTCATGAAGAACCCGCAATCCGACCGGCTCCGTCAATTTCTCCGCATGGGATGAGGACTGCAATGAACGACATCGATTTCCAGGGCTTTCTCCCCGAACTCGTAGAAATCCGGCATCAGCTGCATCAGATGCCGGAAATCGGCCTTTCCGAATTCAAGACCTCGGATTTCATTGCCGGGCAGCTTGAAAAATGGGGCTTCGAGATCACCCGCGGCCTCGCCAGGACCGGCATCGTCGCGACCCTTCGTGCCGGCAACGGCAATCGCGCCATCGGCTTCCGCGCCGATTTCGATGCCCTGCCGATGCAGGAGGAAACCAATCTTCCCTATGCCAGCCGGCATCCGGGCGCCATGCATGCCTGCGGCCATGACGGCCACACCAGCATGCTCCTCGGCGCAGCCTGGGCGCTGTCGCGTGACAAGAGCTTCTCCGGCACGGTGCATTTCATCTTCCAGCCGGCCGAAGAGAATTTCGGCGGCGGCAAGCTGATGATCGAGGACGGCTTGTTCGAGCGCTTCGCCTGCGACCAGGTTTTCGCCCTGCATAACTGGCCCGGCATTCCCGCCGGCACCTTTGCAACCCGCGCCGGACCGATCGCGGCTTCGATCGACGTGGTGACAGTCACGGTCAAGGGCAAGGGCGGCCATGGCGCGCAGCCGGAATTGACCGTCGATCCGGTGGTCGTCGGCTCCAGCATCGTCATGGCGCTGCAGACGCTGGTCTCGCGAAACATTTCCCCCCACCAGCCCGCGGTCGTGACCGTGGGCGCCTTCCTGTCCGGTTCGGCCTCCAACATCATTCCCGACGCCGCCGTTCTGGAAATCAGCATGCGGGCGATGAATCCGAAGGTGCGCGAGGAAATCCGCGAGCGCGTGGAACAGATCGCGACGCTCCAGGCCAGGAGCTATGGCGCCGACATCTCATTCGACTGGCAAGTCGGTTATCCCGCGACCATCAATGACGGGCAGGCCGTCGAGGCTGCAAGATCCGTGATCGCCCAGCGCTTCGGCGAGGACGCATTGGTCGACCTCGATCTTCCCCTGATGGGAAGCGAGGATTTCTCGTTCCTGCTCGAACGGGTTCCCGGCGCCTATGTCCTGATCGGCAACGGCGACAGTGCCGGCCTGCACACCACGACCTACGACTTCAACGACGACATCCTCGAGCGCGGCGCCATGTACTTCTACCACCTGGCAAAGGAGCAGCTGGGCTGAAGAGATAGAGAGCCGTTCGGGCAAAGCATCGCTTCGCGTATGAATTTCCACCCGCGGATCACGGCCCGGAGGCTTGCCCAACAGGGGCCGGCGCGCTGAATGCTTCGGCTGGCCGCCGGAAACGGCGGCCGTTGCAGCCGCGCTTTGCGATGCCTCGTCGAAGGCCTGCTCAGTCACACCTGACATGAGCGCTGCCGGCGGCATGCCTCACGGCAGTTTGATTTCGAGCGTGATCATGTAGTTGCTGTAGTTGGGAACAGCCGGCGGATTGTTGATCGAGTAGGACGTTATACGCGGCGGCGTGGAAGGCGGCTTCACATCCGGCCGCCAGGAAGCCTTGATCGTTATTTTGTCCGTGGGACGATAGGAGAGATCGAGCTGGCGATCCCTGCTCGCTCCATTCCTGGAGCGTTTGCCCGCCAGAGACCATTTGTCCCATGATGCCTCCAGGGACTCGATCGTCTGCGTGCCTTTGCGCTCGTAACCGGCGCTCAACGACGCCTTGTCGTCCTTGGCGGCCAGCGTGTACGCCTGATCCTGAACCTTGCCGTCGAAGTCCGTCGTCACCGTGGCGCCGCCTTCCAGCGAACGCTTGCCATCCGCCAATCGTGCATGGACGTCGAAAATGATCGTCTTGTTGCCGACATAGACGCCGACATTCGGATTGAGCCCGTTCGTCTTGAAACCGATGTCGCTTTTGGCCTTGGTATCGAGCACGATGGGACGTTCGGTCGATGGAAAGTATTTTCCGAGCAGATCCTGCTGAGGCTTGGTGGGGGCGACGGGCTTGCCCACTGGATCGAACGCTCCCATGACCGTACAGCGACGGCCGCTTACCCAGCTGTTGACGGCGAAGATGAGATATCCGTCGTCCGCAATTCCGGCAATGCCCTGATGCAGACTGTTCCTGATATTGTACCGGCCACAGCACGACAGAGTATTGTCGCTCGCGGCTTCGAAGGAGCGACCCGAAAAGACCACGCCGGACGGCTGTCCCGATGCCGTATCACCACCCAGGATCGGGCAACTTGAGAGCGGGATCAGATGAAAGCGATCCAAATCCGTTCGCGATGACTGGCCGATAGGCCGTGTGAGTGGTGCTAATCCCATGTTTGATCTGCCGTTTTTTTCAGTTCGCTGACAAAATATGAAAATGGAATTCCCCGGCTGCCCTGTCGGCATGGAGCGGCGGGCAATGCGATCTATGCGTGTTCCGACACGGCAAAGTTAGGTCGACGAACTTATTTGTCCAGCAGGCATTTCTCGTTTTCCGTGCGAATACGCCGGTTTTGCCCAAGGGTGTTCCGATGCACTACGGGCATAAAGCCGCCTCCTGCCTCCGCGTTGGAAAGGGGAGCTATCCAACCCTCATGAGTATGCATTCGAACGTCATGGGGGCGCAAAGCGCCTGTATTTCCCGAAAAAATCTACATATTCAATCGTATATTCTGGGCACGGTGCGTATTTCTGTAATTTTTGGAAGTAAAGAGGAAGTAATTCCGAATGCTAAAGTTTTTGTTAATTATTATGGTTTATTAAAATTGATAATGCTAAATTTAACAATTAGTTCCCGCCTCGAATAAATCAGTAGTTGAAATTGCCGGAAGGATGTCACGACCATGTTAGGAATCCATGGTGCTGCCGGAACGATGAAAACCGGTGCGCTCGACGCCATGAGCGCCAATATCATGATCGCCGACGCCAAGCTCAATATCGTCTATATCAATCCGGCAACGCGGGAATTGCTGCAGGAGGCCGAAAGCGATCTGAAGAAAGAACTGCCGCGCTTCGACATGGCGACCCTCGTCGGCGCCAATATCGATATCTTCCATAGGAATCCGGCGCATCAGCGCGGCATGCTCGCGACCCTGAGGTCTCAACACAGGGCGACGATAGCCATCGGGCATCGCGTCTTCGATCTGATCGTGACGCCGCTCAAGCGAGGAGAGGGCATCATCGGCTTCGTCGTGGAGTGGGCCGACGCGAGGGCGAGAATCCAGAATACCGACTATCGCAACCAGCTGCTGGCAATCAATCGCGTGCAGGCGGTGATCGAGTTCACGCCGGCCGGCGAGATCGTCAGCGCCAACGATAACTTTCTTGCCGCCGTCGGCTACACCCTTGCCGAAATCAAGGGACGCAATCACCGAATGTTTCTCGAAGAGGGCGAGACGGGAGATCGCCAGTTCGAGCAACTGTGGTCCGATCTTCGCGCCAACAAGCCGCATATCGGCGACATCGTGCGTTTCGGCAAAGGCGGCAGGGCCATCTATCTGAATGCATCCTACAATCCGATCACGAACGATTCCGGGAAGGTCGTAAAGGTCGTCAAGTTTGCGACCGATGTCAGCGAGCGTGTATTCGCGGTTCGGACGGTCGGCGACGCCCTGTCGAAACTCGCGCTGGGCGACCTGAGCTTTTCCCTCGATCGGTCTTTTGCCAAGGACTTCGAAGCCTTGCGGGAGAATATGAACTCGGCCATGCAGCAGCTCGGCCAGACGCTCGCCTCCGTTTCCCGCTCGACCGGACTGATCGATGACGGCGCGCGCGAGATCAGCGACGGCGCCGGCAACCTGTCGCGGCGCACGGAGCAACAGGCTGCGGCGCTGGAGGAAACGGCCGCCGCCCTGGATGAAATCACCGCCAATGTCGGTAACGCCTCGAAGCGGGCCAACGAGGCTCGCCAGGCGGCCGAGACGGCAAATGTCAGCGCGACCCGCTCCGGCCAGATCGTTGCCGACGCCGTCGGCGCAATGGCGCGCATCGAGCAATCCTCCGACCGCATCGCCAGCATCATCGGCGTGATCGACGAGATCGCCTTTCAGACGAACCTGCTGGCGCTGAATGCCGGGGTCGAGGCTGCGCGCGCCGGCGACGCGGGCAAGGGATTTGCCGTCGTCGCCCAGGAAGTGCGCGAGCTCGCCCAGCGTTCGGCAAAGGCCGCGAAGGAAATCAAGGAGCTGATCCGAAACTCTTCGGAAGAGGTCAGACATGGCGTGAAACTGGTCCACGAGACGGGCGACGCGCTCAAGACGATCCAGGACAATATCACCTCGGTCAACGAACACATGCAGGCAATAGCGGTCTCTGCGAACGAGCAGTCGACCGGCCTGACCGAAGTCAACTCCGCCGTCAATCAGATGGATCAGGTGACGCAACAGAACGCGGCGATGGTGGAAGAAGCCACGGCATCGAGCATGACGCTCGCCCAGGAGGCCGAGAAGCTGCGGCAGATGGTGGCCCGTTTCAAGCTGCCGGCGCAGTCGAACCACATCGGCGCACTTCGATCCACGACCATGTCGGCAGGAGAGGAACCCTTCGCATCGTATGTCCAGCCTAAGAAGATCGCGCTCCGGCGCGGGTGTGCGGGGTGAATGAGAAAGCGGCTTGATCGGCATCGAGCCGGGGATCGATCTCGCCGATCTTTCTGAAAATACCGCCGCGGCATTTGATTGCCCCACAAGCAACCGGCCACCCGTTGTTGCAACCCCGATTGCCTTGCGGGCATTGGCGATTGTCGCCGGCACATTCATCACGAGGGAGGCAAAAGCCGCAGTTTCGGCCGCCGACGGTTTAGGAATAGCCATCCGGCGAGTTTTCGGGCAAAGTTCATGCTTGGCCGGAATATCGCCTTTGCCGGCGCCGGCCCGCTATCCTGATAGGAGGATCAATGGATTCCCTTGCCCCTCGACTGACGGAACTCGCGCACGGCGGCGGTTGCGGCTGCAAGCTCTCGCCGGCTGTCTTACAGCAATTGCTCTCCGCCCAACCCGCCGCGCGCCCCTTCGCACAGCTTCTCGTCGGCAACGAAATGGCCGACGATGCCGCTGTCTGGCAGATCGACGAGAACACCTGCCTGATTGCGACGACCGACTTCTTCATGCCGATGGTCGACGATCCCTTTGACTTCGGCCGCATCGCCGCAACGAATGCGATCTCCGATATCTATGCCATGGGCGGCAAGCCGATTCTGGCGCTGGCGATTCTCGGCATGCCGATCAACAGGCTCGCGCCGGAAACCATCGCCAGAGTGCTGGAAGGCGGCGCGTCGGTCTGCGCCGAAGCGGGCATCCCTGTCGCCGGCGGCCATTCCATCGATTCCGTCGAGCCTATCTACGGTCTCGCGGTCATCGGCCTTAGCAGGCCGGATCGGATCCGGCGCAATGACGGCGCCAAGCCCGGCGACGCGCTGATCCTGACGAAAGGTCTTGGTGTCGGCATCTATTCGGCCGCCATCAAGAAGGGCGCGCTGCCTGCCGACTGCTACGAGGAAATGATCGGCTCCATGACGCTGCTCAACCGCATCGGTTCCGAGCTTGGAGCAGACCCGGACATTCATGCGCTGACCGACGTGACCGGCTTCGGCATTCTCGGCCATGGGCTCGAAATGGCCAGAGCCTCCGGCGTCTCGCTGACGCTGGAGCTGTCGCGCATGCCATTTCTGTCGAAGGCCGAAGCACTTGCCGGGCAAGGCTTCGTTACCGGCGCATCCGGCCGCAACTGGGCAAGCTATGGACAGGATGTCGCCGTGCCGGAGGGGCTGCCGGAGTGGAAGCGCCAGCTTCTTGCCGACCCGCAGACATCCGGCGGGCTGCTGATCGCGTGCGCACCGGACAAGGCGCAGGACATCGTGGAACGGATACGCGGCGCCGGCTATCCCTTGGCCGGGATGATCGGGCACGCAAAGGCGGGGGCGCCAAGCATAGAGGTCCTCGCCTGATCCGGGTACTGCTCAAGGAGCCACCGGGAAAGGGATTTCAAAATCGCATCCTTCGCATCGTCCGATCAGTGCGGCTTGATTTCCTCGACCGCCAGCCTCAAGCCAGCGGAATTGAAGAATTCGCCATCCCGGATCAGCAATCGATCTTCGTGAAGCTTGCGGACCAGGGCGGAAAGCCTGGCCTTGGCCTGCGGATCGTCCACCAGTCCCTCGCGGCCGGCGCGAAAGAAAACCACGCCCGACCAGTCGACGCCGGCCCCACCGAAAAGATGCACCATGTCAGGCCAGCGCAATTCATCGCCGACGACGTGAAGATAGGCCGAGCGAAGAAGATCGATGCGAATACACTCGACGCGCAACAGTACGAAAAGCATCGTAAACGGCCCGGTTTCGGCAAAAGCCGAGAGAATCCAGTCGTCGAAATCGGTCTCGTTTGCCGACGCGATCACGGATCACCTCCGGATGGTGGCGGAAGAGAATGGGAGTCGAACCCACCCAAGACAGCCTCGCTGCCCCACCCGGATTTGAAGTCCGGACGCCCCACCGGGGACGACTCTCTTCCATCATTTTCCCCGGCGGCAGGCTCTCCGAACAGGTCGAGCCTGTGCGGATTGACGCGACGAACATCGCCCCGCCGGATCGTCACGCCATGCCGATCGAAAAACTCCAGGATTTCGATCGCAACTTTTCTACCGTTGTTGACACGATCGCGAAAGAGACCGGCCGCGAATTCCCCATCTGCCGCGTGTGCCGAAATATCCTTGATGATGTCCATCATCTCGGCCGTCGTCCGGCGCGTGAAGAAATGATCGTGCCGGATCTGGTCGACACGGCCCAGTCGCGCGCAGAGCTTCAGCACGCGCCGGATTTCGCCCTCCGGAAATCCCAGCATCTCCGCGAAATCGCGCACCCGCGGCGGCCGGAACCGCTCTTCTCCTTCAAGATGCGGCAGCAGCCGCGCAAAAAGCGCCTCTTCGCTCTCGCTGAGGCGGACCTCATGCCCCGGCAGGCGGACGAACGAACCTTCAAGGACCAGCCGGCCGGCGGCCTGTTCGGCCTTCAGCGCCACAAGGAAGGCAGCGGGCGACAGCCTTGGAACGAGCTGCAGCCGCAAGCGCTCGCGGCCAATCCCCTGCAAATCGGGGTTTTCCGCATGGAAAGCGGCAAGAACATGCTGCGCATCCGCGCAAAACTCGGACCATCGCTTGTCGGAAAGTGCATGACGGGCCGTTGGCGTGACGATAATTTTGGCGGCCGCAAGCCCGACGGCCACCTGCAGGAGAGACTCGGACAGGGCTTTGTCGCGGGCGAAGGCGTCGAGATCGACCACAAAGGGAAAAACCTCAAGCATGGCCGACAGGGCATCCGCAGGGTCCGCGAGAGCCGCGGCGCCAAGATATTGCAAGCGTTCGGCCGACCGCCGCTTGCGTGCCGGCGCGCGCAAATCAAGGAGCTGGCCGCCGCCGATCGTACGGCGGGCCGAGACATCGCGCAGGATGAAGCGATCGCCGACCGCCGCTGCGATCGGCCGGTCCAGTACAAGCTGCACCAAGCCTGTTTCACCGGGCGCGACAGGCCCCTGAAGGGGAACGATACGCACGCCTGTTTCAGCACTGCCATGGTGGAAACGCGCCGGGAACCAATCGCCGATCGGTTTCGGTTCGCTTGCCAATATTTGGAGCCTGGCGTCGATGCGCTCGGTCGGCGCGTCGAGAAGCGGATCGACCGCCATATCGCCGCGTGCGATCGCTTCCTTCGATATGCTCTCGCCCGCCAGGTTCAGCGCGCAGCGCTGTCCGGCAAAGCCGATTTCGGCCTGCTGGTTCTGCACATGGATGGTACGCACCCGCGCGGACAGGCCGGGCGGCGATATGGCGACGTGATCGCCTATCGCGACCGCCCCGGAAAGTATGGTGCCGGTTACAACCGTGCCCGCGCCGGAAAGCGTGAAACAGCGATCGATGGCAAGCCGGAACCGCCCTTGCGCCGAGGTGGCGGCCGTCTCGCGCTCAGCCTCGGCCAGCCGCTGCTTCAATGCAGGAATTCCCTCCCCCGTGATCGCGGAAACGGGAAGAATCTCGCTGCCTGCCAGCGCGGTTGAGGCCAACAGCTCGGCGATGTCAGCAATGAGGCTTGCAAGCCGCGCCGGCTCGACAAGATCGATCTTGGTGATCGCCACCAGGCCGCGGCCGATGCCGAGCAGATCGAGAATGGCCAGATGCTCAAGCGTTTGCGGCTTGATTCCGTCGTCCGCGGCAACGACCAGCAAGGCGTAGTCGATGCCGCCGGCACCGGCGAGCATGGTATGGATGAAGCGCTCGTGGCCGGGAACGTCGATGAAGCCGGTGACGGCTTCCGGCGTGAAGCGGCAATAGGCAAAGCCGAGGTCGATGGTAATGCCCCGCGCCTTTTCCTCCTTCAATCGGTCCGTATCGACACCGGTCAATGCCTTGACGAGCGTCGTCTTGCCGTGATCGATATGTCCCGCCGTCCCGACGATCATGGCGTCTCCTCCGGCAGGGGCTTGCCGGCGCGGCGCTCCGCCTCCTCGATCTCGGCCGGCGACAGGCTGTCGCGCACCTGCCCTATAAAGGATGCGGCCAGCGCGCTGCCGCCATTTGCCGCGCGGATCAGCCAGGCCAGTGCCGCCACGCCGTCGCGCGCCGTACCGGCTCCCATATGGGACGCCGCGCCGAGCATCGCCTGCGCGTCGGCATCGCCGCGTTCCGCGCCCTTGCGCCACCAGCAGGCCGCCTTTTCCGCGTTGCGCTCGACGCCGAGCGCATTGTGGTAGAGCATGCCGAGACGCGTCATGGACGATGCGATGCCGGCCGCCGCGGCCCTTTCAGCCCAGCGCCGTGCCTCCTCCGGATTAGGCGGGATGACCTCGCCTTCGAGCAGCAGCCAGCTCAGCATATCCTGGGCCGGCGCGTCGCCCTGCAGCGCGGCACGCCGGTAATATTCGGCAGCGGTGCCGTAATCGGCATCGGCGCCTGTCAGCCCCTGCAGGTGGAATGCGGCATAGTTTCGCTCGCCGACGGGATCGCCTGCCTCGGCGGCCAACCGCAGCCACCGAAGCGCGAGCTGGCGATCGATCGGCACGCCGAGACCTTCGGCAAAACAGGCCCCGATATTGTTCTGGGCTCGTGCCACGCCGTTTCGTGCCAGCGGTTCCCATATCGACAGCGCGGTTTCATAGTCGCCGGCATTGGCGGCTGCCAACGCCACGGCCATCGGATCGGCCGGCGACGGTTCCCGCTTGCGTGCGGCGATACGCTCAAGCCAACGCATTGCCGAATCCTTCCGACAGGCTCCTCATGAACTGGGCCTCGTCCTGAAGACAGCGTAGATCGAGAACGAGCGCGCCGTCCTGAAGCCGCCCGAGGATCGGCCGCGAAAGCGATCGGAAACAGGCGGCAAGCCTTTCGAGCGCACTGCCGCTCGATGCGGTGATCCTCAGCCCGGCGCTCGCGATCGTATCGACAGGAAGCGCGCCGGAGCCAATCTGGCTGGAGCAGCGGCACGGCTCGACCGCGTATCCTTTCGGTGCGAGAAGCTTGGCGATCTGCGGCGCAAGCCGCTCCGCCTGCATGCGTATGTCCGGCTCGGGACGCGAGAGCATGCGAAGCGTCGGCAGTCGAGAGGCCAGCCGGTCCGGATCGCGGTAGAGCTTCAACGTGGCGACCATTGCCGCGATACGGATTTTGTCGATACGAAGCGCCCGCTTCAACGGATTGCGATTGATCTCGGCAATCAGCTCCTTGCGGCCGACGATGAAGCCGGCCTGCGGGCCGCCCAGCAGCTTATCGCCGGAAAAGGTAACGAGATCGGCCCCCTCGGCAACCGCCTCGCGCACGGTCGGCTCCCTGGCGAGGCCGTAGCGCGACAGGTCGACCAGCGTCCCCGAACCCAGGTCGTTGAGCAGTGCTATACCCGCCTGGCGCGCGATCGCTGCAAGCTTCGCGCCCGATACCTCCGCCGTAAAGCCTTCGATCCGGTAATTCGACGTGTGCACCTTCAGAATGAGCGCCGTTTCGGGACGAACTGCCTTGATATAGTCCTGGGCGTGAGTGCGGTTGGTCGTGCCCACTTCGACGAGTTCGACCCCGGCCTTTTCCATGATGTCCGGCATCCGGAAGGCGCCGCCGATTTCGATCAGCTCGCCGCGCGAGACGATCGCCTGACGTCCGCCGCCGACGGTGCTGAGCGCGATCAGCACGGCGGCAGCATTGTTGTTGACGATGGTGGCATCTTCCGCGCCGGTCAGCTCGCGCAACAGTTCGCGCAGGTGGCTATCGCGCTCGCCGCGCTTGCCGGTGTCCAGGTCGAACTCCAGCGCCGCCGCCTCCCGCATGGCGTCGATTGCCGCTGAGACCGCTTCTTCCGCGAGCAGCGCCCGTCCGAGATTGGTATGAAGCACCGTACCGGTGAGATTGAAAAGCGGCCGGAGGTTGGAGCGATCCCGATATTCGAGCCGGCTCGTCAGCGAGGCGAATACGGCGTCCTCCCCCGGCACTGTCCCCTGTTCGCGCGCCGACTGCCGGATCTCGTCGAGGGTCTTGCGCAATTCATCTGTAACGACCGACCGGCCGTAGCGCGCAAGCAGCGGCGAAATCGCCGCCGATTTCAATACTCGGTCGACCGACGGCAAGGCACTGAGATCGACGGTTTCCGACATCGGATCAATAACCTGCCAGGAACGGATTGAAGCCCGCTCGTTTGTATTCTGTCTCCTTCATCAACAGGTCGAGCCCGAGGCTGGCGACATCGTCCGCCGCAACCACGATCGAGGGATTCCTGTTTTGATAGAGGATCTTGACCCAGCCGGTGCAGGCATCGCAGATCTCGGCCTTGATCGTTGCCTCCTCCCCGCCTGTCTCTACCGCCCGGTAGCCGATGCCCTTGGTGGAGCCGCAGGCAAGGCATTTGACGCGAACCTCGTTCCACATCGTCGCACAGGTGGAACAGCAGGCATACCGGGCGCCTTCCGCCCCCTGAAAACCGACGACGACGGATGCGACCGGCCGGTCGCCGCAGGCGGGACACACGCCGGTCCCTATCGGTACGAGCCGGCCGCCGTCGAGGCTGGCGGCCAATCGGGCCGCATGAACCTGCACGGCGGCGGCGACGTAGAGATGATGGGCGAGGCTTTCGAGCGGGAGCGTGTCGGCGGCGATATTGCCGATCATCCAGGCAAGCGTCTCGTCATCCGCCGCGACGACTTGTGCAAGCGCTTCGGCCGCCACGGCCGGCTTTTCCAAGCTCTCCGCGCGGGCAAGAAGCGCTCGAAGCGTCGCAAGACAATCGCCGGACGAGGCCAATGCGGAGCGATCGATCGGTGGCATCGCATTGGCGCGCGACCGTTCGGCATGGTCGGCTGCGATCGGTTCCACAGGCGGCAAGGCACTCGCCAGCTCGTTCTGTATCCGAGCCAGTCCGGACAGGAAGCTGAGATAGGGACCGAGATGACTGCCTTCCGCCAGCGCCTCGAAACGTGCTGCACGCTCGCCGAAAAGGCGCTGCGGATTCGGCATCAAGGCAAATGGCGCTTTGCTGATACCACCGACCGCTGAAGGATCGGGCTGGATCGAAGATATCGACATTTCACCTCGCTGGGCCGACCGGCCACAGGTCATTTTAGACTATTCTGCAGGATCAATTCTTCCGCGTCCAGCCAATTCCCGGAGCCACTTGCGATGGTGACGCCAGGCCCAGCCGCCCGTCACCGTGCCCTTCGTCATGGCGCGGAGAGTCCCGCGAGTCCAGATCGCGGCATAGACGTGCAGAATGAAGAGCAGGATGATCAGGACCGCCGAGATCGAATGGATGAGAATGGCGATGCGCCGCAGTTCGATCGGGGACGATTCTCCGAAATACTGGTCCCATATGACGATCCCGGTCGCAATCAGCACGACGATGAAGAATGCCATGCCCCAGAAAATGAACTTCTGCCCGGCATTGTACTTGCCTATTTCAGGCAGCTTTTCCTCGTGGCCGGCGACCACCTCGTTGATCCGGGCGACCCATTGCACATCGACGCGATTGGGCAGGTTGGCACGCCAGATCTGCGCGAAAAAGATGAAGAAGCTTACAAAGAGCACCACGCCGATCCAGGGATGCAGCATCCTTGTATTCTGGCCGCCGCCGAAGAGGCCGGTCAGAAAGAAGAGCGACGGATGGAACATGGCGAGGCCCGACAGCAGGAGCAGGATCAGGCACCCCGCCGTAATCCAGTGGTTGACCCTCTTGAGCGGGCTGTAACGAACCACCGTCACCGGCGGGCCGCGGCGGATCGCATCTCCGGACTGGACGTCGCTCGACTTCGGCATCAAGTGTCCTCCCTGCTGCTTTGCGCACTCTCAACGAACTTCTCGGCGTTTTCCTCGTCCTCCGGATGAACGCGGCTGGGCTTGCCGAAGATGCCGTGCAGGATGACTCCGGCGGCGGCAAGACCCATAGCGGCAAGGCCCGCATATTTCGTCACGCCCTTCCATGCCTGCACGATGCCGGAGATCTTCGGATCGTCGGGCAATCCGGCATAGATATGCGGCTTGTCGTTGTGATGCAGCACATACATGACATGTGTGCCGCCGACGCCCGGAGGATCGTAGAGCCCGGCATTGGCATAACCGCGCGACTTCAGGTCGGCGATCCGCTCGTCCGCATGCTTTTTCATGTCGTCCTTGGTGCCGAAGACGATGGCCTGTGTCGGGCAGGCCTTGGCGCAGGCGGGTCCCTGCCCCACGGCGACACGGTCGGAACAGAGCGTGCATTTGTAGGCGCGATGATCCGCCTTCGAAATCCGCGGGATGTTGAACGGGCAACCCTTCACGCAATAGCCGCAGCCAATGCAGTTCTCGTGGATGAAATCGACGATGCCGTTGGAATACTGCACGATCGCTCCGGGCGACGGACAGGCTTTCAGGCAGCCCGGATCGGCGCAATGCATGCAGCCGTCCTTGCGGATCAGCCATTCGAGATTGTCCGTCTCCGGGTTGACCCATTCCGTGAACCGCATCAGCGTGAACATGTTCTCGGTGAGATCGTGGGGGTTCGTATAGACCCCGACATTCTCCTCGATATCGGGATGCGTGTCGTTCCACTCGATGCAGGCGGACTGACACGCCTTGCAGCCGATGCATTTCGAGACGTCGATGAGCTTTGCGACCTGCGTGAGCTGCCGCTCCGGCGGCGGCAGTTCGCTGCTGGCCGAGCGGCGAATGAGGTCCCGCTCGGTCAGGTTGCTTTCCATAGGCTGGACCGGAGGATTGCTGACGGCTGTACGCGGACTGTCCATCATGCCAGACCTTCCTTGTCTTTAGGTGCCGTGGTCGGCTCGATATTGCAAAGGAATGCCTTGGATTCCGGCGTCTCGATATTGGCATCGCCGACGAAAACCGCGAGCGAATTGGGACCGAACCCCTTCCTTGCCGACCCTGTGAAGCCCCAGTGCAACGGAACACCGACGACATGCACGGGCTTGCCGTCGCAGATGAGCGGCCTGATGCGCTTCGTCACCAGCGCCTTCGCCTTGACCGAGCCGCGCTTCGACCACACCCGGACCCAGCTGCCGTTGGCGATATTCTTTTCCCTGGCGAGCTCCTCCGATATCTCGACGAAGAATTCCGGCTGCAGGGCGGAATTCACCCGGTTGTGCTTCGTCCAGAAATGGAAGTGCTCCGTCAGACGGTAGGACGTGCCGGCATAGGGGAACTCCTCCGATGTCCCGAGCTGCGCTATATCAGTCTCGAAGATGCGGGCGACCGGATTGCCGCGCATCTTCGGATTGAAGACATTGGGCACTGGCGATTCGAACGGCTCCATATGGGCCGGGAACGGCCCGTCGCGCATCATCGCGCGCGCGAAGAGACGTGCGGTTCCTTCCTGGTTCATGATGAAGGGTCCGACATCGCCGGGCTTTGCCGTCGGGGCGATGTCCGGCACGTCATAGCCCGCCCACTTCGCACCATCCCATTCGATGATCTTGCGCGTCGGATCCCAGGCCTTGCCTTCAAGATCCGCAGAGGCCCGATTGTAAAGCGTGCGGCGATTGATCGGCCAGGCGAACGTCCAGCCCAGATAGGCACCCGTTTCGTCGGGATCGTGGTTGTCGCGCCGGGCCATGTTGTTGCCCTGCTCGTTGAAGTTGCCGGAGTAGATCCAGCAGCCGCACATCGTCGAGCCGTCGTCCTGAAGCTGCGAGAAATTCAATACCTGCTTGCCCGCCGGGACCAGAACCTTCGACGGGTCCGTGGGGTCCTTGATATCGGTCAGAGCGCGGCCGTTGATTTCCTTCGCCAGTTCCTCCGGCGTCGGCTCGTTCGGGTCCGCATAATCCCAGGACAGATTGACGATCGGATCGGGGAAGGGACCGCCCTCCTTCCGATAGAGTTCCCTGATGCGCAGGAATATCTGCGCGATGATGTAGGTATCGTGCTGCGCCTCGCCGGGCGGCGTTCCGCCGGCCCAGTGCCATTGCAGCCAGCGGCCGGAATTGGTGAGCGAACCCTCCTCTTCGGCAAAGCACGTCGTCGGAAGCTGGATCACTTCCGTCTGGATTGATGCCGTGTCGACCGGGTTGAAATCGCCGTGATTTTCCCAGAAGCGCGCCGTTTCAGTCTCCAGCGGGTCCATGGTGACCAGCCATTTGAGCTTTGCCAGCGCCTTGGTATTCTTCTCACGGTTGGGGAAGGCAAGGATCGGATTGAAGCCCTGGCAGATATAGCCGTTGACCTTGCCGTCATACATCAGCTCGAACATGCGCAGCACGTCGTAGGACGGCACGTCGAGCTTGGAGATGTAATTGAAGGCCCAGTCGTTGTCGGCGCGCGCATTGTCGCCCCACATGGCCTTCTGGAAGGAGACCATGAATTTCCTGTAGTTCTGCCAGTAGCTCGTCTGCCCCGGCCGCAACGGCTTGAACTGCCGGGTCGACATATAGGTCGTGAAGTCCACATCCTTTTCGGTCGGCATGGTGAGATAACCGGTCAAAAG
Source organism: Rhizobium sp. SYY.PMSO (assembly GCF_046840415.1). Lineage (NCBI taxonomy): Bacteria > Pseudomonadati > Pseudomonadota > Alphaproteobacteria > Hyphomicrobiales > Rhizobiaceae > Rhizobium > Rhizobium sp. SYY.PMSO. The sequence continues at coordinate 240,862 of NZ_CP177351.1, read as the reverse complement.
ATGCGACATCAGGCCGAGATCCGTCAGGCCCTGAATGTTGGAATGGCCACGAAGCGCATTCATGCCGCCGCCGCGCACGCCGATATTGCCGAGGATCAGCTGCAGCATGGCCATGGCTCGGATATTCTGCGAGCCGCTGGAATGTTGCGTCCAGCCGAGCGCATACATCGAGGTCATCGTCTTGGTCGGCGACGAGCATTCCGCGATCATCTCGCAGACCTTCAGGAACTTGTCCTTCGGCGTGCCGCAGATGCGCTCCACCATTTCGGGCGTATAGGGCGCCAAATGATCCTTCAGCAGGTTCCACACGCATCGGGGATGCGCAAGCGTCGGATCGGCAGTGACGAAGCCGTCTTCTCCGAGAACATATTCCCAGCTGGACTTGTCATAGTCCCTCTTCTCGGGATCGTAGCCGGTAAACAGGCCGTCCTGATAACCGAAGCCGTCCTTGACGATGTAGGAGGCGTTGGTGAACGCCTTCATGTATTCCCACTGCACCTTGCCGTTGTCGATGCAGTATTTCATCACGCCGTTCAGGAAGGCGATATCCGTGCCCTGGCGAATGGGGGCATAGTAATCCGACACCGATGCCGTGCGGGTATAGCGCGGATCGACGACGATCAGCTTGGCGCCGCGATGCGCCTTCGCCTCCGTCACCCATTTGAAGCCGCAGGGATGCGCTTCCGCCGCATTGCCGCCCATGACGACGACGAGGTCGGTATTCTTGATGTCGGTCCAGGCGTTCGTCATCGCGCCACGGCCAAATGTTGGGCCCAAACTGGACACCGTGGGGCCGTGTCAGACGCGTGCCTGATTATCGAAACCGACTATTCCCAATCCCTTGGCGAATTTGAAGGTCGCCCAGGCCGTCTCGTTGGTGGTGGCCGACGCGGCAAGCATTCCGACCGTCGTCCAGCGGTTGACCGGAATGCCGCTCTGATTGTGGGTGATCAGGTTGGCGTCGCGGTCATCCTTCATCAGCCGCGCGATGCGGTCAAACGCATCGTTCCACGAAATCCGCTCGAACTTGTCCGAACCGGGCTTGCGCTGCATCGGATATTTGAGACGCGAGGGCGACTTTACGAAATCCTTCAGAGCCGCGCCCTTGGGACAGAGAGTACCGCGATTGGTCGGATGATCGACGTCACCCTCGATATGGATGATGTCGGCCGCCTCACCCTTGCGGATGTCACCCTTGGAATAGATGATGATGCCGCAGGCGACAGAACAGTAGGGACAGGTGTTGCGCGTCTCGGTGGTCGTCGTCAGCTTGAAGGGCCGCACATGCGCGGCCTCTGCCGCTTCAGCCTCGCCAAAACCCATCGCACCGAGCGATGTAGCCGCAATCCCTGCTCCGGTCAGCTTCAGAAAGCTGCGCCGAGAGAGATCCACATTCATAGATTGGCCTCCTTGTCTCGACTGCTTGTTTCCCGATACTATTGTTCGGGGAACTCAAGTCAAGTTTACCTTTGCTGCGGTCGATGCCGACCCGCACGCGTTTACAAGGGCACCGCCGCCGTCAACCCGGACGGTGAGGAGCAGATGCCGTCAGGGAACCATCGCTTCGGATGATTTCAGGCAGGCATGTCTTCGGCAATTCGGAAGCGACCGGCGTAACAGGAGCGGAAAACTCCATCTCGCAACTCGATCCCGCTTGCGGCCGGCTGTGCCCTCCACGAGGGCGTCATGTCCGCCGGCGTTGCCGGAAGGATATGCATCGACGGAGGAATGACCGACGGCGGCATCGTGCGGCTTGGAAGGCGATCCAAACCGCGCGCGGCGCCGTCTGCACGGCTCAATTTGAATGGAACCTTGGCATTGCTCGACCGCGCCGTTTCGTGTAGGCGTTGCCCTGTATTGACCGGAAGCAATCAGTCTATCGCGATCTCGGGCGTCAACATCACCCGGGCATCCCCAAGTTGAGCATCCGCAAGCCCCGCAGCCCCATCGTCGACATCACGTCCGGAAGCCATGCCCAAGCAGCCTAAGCCCTTCATCGTCGAATTCAAATCCTCCCGCCGGAAGAGAACCAAACCGCTCGAACAGCCGAAATCGATCTGGGGCAACCTCGCCATCGAACTGCAGCAGAATTTGGCGGAGGAGCAGGAGACGTCGATCGGTTCGCCAGCATCGCAGCAGGATGCGACGGCACCGGACTTGCCGGCAGCAACCGTAGCCGTTTGCGACGAAGACGCCGCCGCCGCGCCATCCACCTCCCGGTTTATCCGGAAATGGTCGGAGAAAATGGCCGAAAGGCCGAGCGCCAAGGGCACCGATGCCGTTGCGGCCTTCCTTGTCCGGATCGAGCGGCAAAAGGCGCTGCTCGTCGAATTCCACGCGGACCCTGCGGGATTCGACAGCTGGCGGTCGGCATGGTTCCGCAAGGTGGCGGGAGGGTTCGGCGTCAATATCGGCCATGATTCCGTCGATGCCGGAGCCGGTCTGCGATACGTGGTCGTCGAAAGCATTCAGGATGTCACCGAATTTCTCGACGATCTCGCGCATCACGCGCAGACAGATACGAACTTTCAACGCGCGCTGGAAGAAACGCGTCGGCGCCGCGCCGCCCGCCGGGTTCGCACCAGGCAGAGGTGAGCCGCTCACCTACACCACACAAGCCGATGCCGCCGGTTGCGACATGCCGCATCCGATCTCCAGCCGCCTTCAGCGCTTCATCGAGCGAAGAGGCCGGCACGGCAACGGGTTAGCGGAGACCGGCAATTCTTTGGGACATTGATCGCCCATAAAGCCCGGCGCCCCGTCTTTCAACAGTTGCGCTTGCGCTTCATCATGGTCTTCAGTCTTTCGGCACCCGCTTCGTCGATCGGCGTGTAGACGATCATCCGGTCGTCATTGCTCGGGCTTGCCCACCAATTGTTGGATTGCAGCGCGAGGATCGTGCCGTCAGCCAGACGAAACCGCTTTACGGCATTTTCGATGCCTTTGAGCTGGTAGCGGTCCCATACGATGCGGAATTGATCCGAAGCGCTCATATAGCGCTCCAACTGCCGCTCCCAGGCCGGATCGTCGAGATGCTCCGCCATGGAGGCGCGAAACAAAGCGGCCATATTGGCCAGCATTTCGTCGGGGTCGGCCTGGCTCGCGCGCCAGGCGGGATTGACGAGGGACAGGTAGATGCAGTTCCGATCCTCGAGCGGAACTGCATGGAGATCGACGCCGACGAGGCGGCGATAGGATTCGTTGAAGCCGCGTATGTTGTAGCGCTTCGTCTGGATAAGGGCGGGATAAGGACAGAGCTGGTCGAGAATGTGCTGGCTTGCCGTGGTGAGCGGCTCGCAGACCCGCGGACTTTCGAGCCGCGGCGGGGCCGGCAGGCCGGCCAGCTTGAACAGGTGCTCCGTCTCCACCTCGTTGAATTCGAGAGCTTGCGCGACCGAGAGAAGCACACGCGGCGAGACGCGGATGGACCGGCCCTGTTCGAGCTTCGTGTACCAGGTGATGCCGATATCGGCGCGCGCCGCCACTTCTTCCCGACGCAATCCCGGTGTACGAACGCGACCGGCGCGGCCAAGGCCGAGCCGCGCGGGATCGAGCGCTTCCCGCCGCCGGCGCAGCATCTCACCGAGCTCCTGCGCCCGCGACAGCAGGTGGTTGGTGACGATATCGAGCGTGCCGTGCATGTCCCTTCTCCAGCCTATCACTTTTTATACCAGTCTAAACAGGTATCTTGTACCAGTCTATCATAGGTGTAGAAGGGCATGAAACCTGTTTCGGAAATGCTCTGAGGTCCTTATGTCCCCCGCACCAATCCGGCTTGGCCAAGCCGGCCTGATGATCCTGCTTGCCGGGCAATTGCTGCTGCAGCTCGATTTTTCCATCATCAATGTCGGCCTTGCCGCCATCTCTGTTTCGCTGCACGCCGGCGAGACCGAGCTCGAACTTTTCGTCGCCGCCTATGGTGTCGCCTTTGCCGTCTGCCTGGCGATGGGCGCGCGTCTCGGAGACAATTTCGGCCGCCGGCGCATGTTTGGCCTGGCCGTCCTGATGTTCTGCCTTGCCTCGCTGCTTTGCGGCGTGGCGACATCCGTGGCCTTCCTCATCGTCGCCCGCGCGTTGCAGGGAATTGCGGCCGCGCTGATGGTGCCGCAGGTGCTGGCGACGATCCACGTCAGCCTGACGGGGCGCGACCATGCCCGTGCCGTAGCGCTTTACGGCGCGATCGGCGGCATTGCCTTCATTGTCGGCCAGGTGCTTGGCGGCTTCCTGATCTCGGCCGATATCGCCGGCTCCGGCTGGCGCAGCATCTTCCTCATCAATCTGCCGATCTGCATGCTGATCCTTGTGAGCATGTGGCGCTACGTTCCGGAAACGCGCGGCCATCGCAAAGTCCCGGTGGACTGGACCGGCATGGTGACGCTGGCGCTGCTGACGCTCTCCGTGCTGCTGCCGACGGCGCTCGGTCCATCCCTGCATTGGAACTGGCTATGCCTTCTCGGCTTCGTGCCGATCCTGCCGCTGATGGCGCTCCTTTGGCGCATCGAGCGGATAAAGGAGATGCGCGGCGCCTTCCCGATCCTGCCGCCGTCCCTGACCCGAATTTCGAGCATGCGTTTCGGCGGACTGATCGCGATCCTGTTTTTCACCTGCTGGAGCGGCTTCATGTTCATCCTGGCCCTGACGCTGCAGGCGGGCGCCGGGCTGACACCGCTGCAATCGGGCAATGCCCTGATCGCGCTCGGCGGCTCCTATTTCATCTCCGCCGTCTTCGTCACCCGCCGGCTTGCCGGCATTCGCCGCGAGGCCATGCTGGCGACGGGTTGCCTGATCCAGATGACAGGACTCGTGCTGCTCATCGTGACGCTGGAGATGGTCTGGCCGCAGCCGGGCGTCATCAACCTCATTCCCTCAACCATCCTGATCGGCTTCGGCCAGGCGCTGATCGTCAATTGCTTTTACCGTCTCGGGCTTGCCGACGTCCCGCATGAACATGCCGGCGCCGGCAGCGCCATGCTGGCGACCATGCAGCAGGTTTCGCTTGGCCTCGGGCCGGCGATTCTGGGCGCCGTGTTCGCGCAGGTCCTGCAATATTCGGAATTCTACCTCGCGGCCGGGGTTACGGCCATCGCCGTCGAACTCGGGCTGATGGCGATCCTTCTGACGGCCACGCTCCTGCGACTGGCCCGCCAGCGCGCCCTTCCGGAAGACAGCGTCGAAATCGACGAGACGCTGATCGTCGCCCCCGATTGACCGATGCGCCAGGTGCCCCTCATCATCCGGCAGGATCAGGATTTGCCGGGCGGCAAAATCGCCCGGCAGCGCTGCCTGAAGTCGCCGTATCGGGGCAATTTTCAGCTGCGATTTCCGGTCCCGGCGCATCGACGACGCCGCTTTACAGCGGGCCGACCCTTCCCTTCCCGGAAATCTTTCCTCAAGGAATGCATCTGTCTGGTTGCCAAAAAACCATAATTGTTCCACCTAGATTATAGATTGAACAGTCAACATTGAGAATCGGGTCAGAGCTTGATGCGTATGAAATATGGTTTCCTCTGGATATTCCTGGCAATTGCTCCATCGGCATATGCTCTGGAATCCGGTTCACCACCTGTTTTGACACCGCTGCCGCAACAGGCGCAAGCCGCTCATTTGACATCGCAATTCCTTGAGCGCTTTCACTACAAGCCCGTTCCCCTGGACGACGCCTTGTCGGTGAAGATCATGAACCGGTTCATCAAATCGCTGGATCCGGACCGCGTCATCTTCCTGCAGTCCGATATCGACAAGTTCATGGCCAGCAGCACCAAGATCGACGACGCCATCGATCAGGAAGACCTGAATATCCCGTTTTCCATTTTCAACCTTTATGAACAGCGCGTCGTCGACCGCATGAGCTACGCGCGCAGCCTGCTCAAGCAGAAATTCGATTTCAGCGTGCAGGAAGACTATACCCTGTCGCGCGACAAGGAGCCCTGGCCCCGCTCGGAGGCCGAAAGCAACGACCTGTGGCGCAAGCGCGTCAAGAGCGACTGGCTGCGCCTGAAGCTGGCGGGCAAGGATGACGCCTCCATTCGCGACACGCTCGACAAACGCTACGAGAACTCGCTCGAACGCGCCTACAAGTACAAGAACGACGATGTGTTCCAGACGTTCATGGACGCCTATACGACGTCGGTCGATCCACATTCCGATTATTTCGGCGCGACCGCCTCGGCTGAATTCGATATTTCGATGAAGCTTTCGCTGGTCGGCATCGGCGCGGTCCTGCAGGAAAGGGACGACTACACGACCATTCGCGAGCTCGTGGCCGGCGGCCCGGCGCAATTGTCCGGCAAACTGGCCGTCGGCGACCGCATCATCGGCGTCGGTCAGGGCGAGAACGGCCCGGTCAAGGAAGTCGTGGGCACGCGCCTCGATGAAATCGTGCAGATGATCCGCGGGGCGAAAGGCTCCGTCGTGCGCCTAGACATCCTGCCGGCTGACGCGGGGCCGGACGGCAAGCATCGCCTCATCAGCCTGGTGCGCGACAAGATCAGCCTCGACAAGCAGGCCGCCAGGAAGACGGTGCTTTCGGTGAAGGATGGGGATGCCACCCGCAAGATCGGAGTGATCACCCTTCCGGCATTTTATGAAGACTTCGAAGCCCGCCGCAAGGGCGACAAGGATTACCGCAGCGCCAGCCGCGACGTCGCCAAGCTTCTCGGCGAACTGAAGCAGGACAAGGTCGATGGGGTGCTGATCGACCTGCGCAACAACGGCGGCGGCTCGCTGTCCGAAGCGATCGACTTGACGGGCCTGTTCGTCGGCAAGGGCCCGGTGGTGCAGCAGCGCGATGCAGGCGGCGCCGTGGAGGTGGAGAGCGACGATCTTCCCACGCCGGCCTGGACCGGCCCCGTCGGCGTGCTGATCAATCGCGGCTCGGCGTCGGCTTCCGAGATTTTCGCAGCGGCGATACAGGATTACGGCCGGGGCGTGATCATCGGCGAACCCAGCTTCGGCAAGGGCACGGTGCAGACCGTCGTCAACCTTGACCAGGTCGCCCACAATCTCAAGCCGAAATTCGGCGAGCTGAAGTTGACGGTCGCCCAGTTTTTCCGGATCGACGGCGGTACGACGCAGTTGCGCGGCGTGACGCCCGACATCAGCCTGCCGGGTCTTTCGGATCTGACGACCTTCGGTGAATCGAGTTACGACAACGCCTTGCCGTGGACGCAGGTGAAGCCCGCCAAATATCAGCCCGAGGGAGATATAAAGGCGCTTCTGCCGCAGCTGCAGAGCCGTCACGATGCCCGGGTGAAGAAGGATCCGGATTTCCAGCGCTTTGTCGACGACGTTGCCGTCTTGAAAGCGCAGCGCGAGAAAAAGGTCATTTCGCTCAACGAAGCCGAACGCCGCAAGGAACTGGCTGCCCAGGCAGATCGGCTGAAGTCCAGCGGCCAGATCAATGACGGCGTCGACACCGGCGAAGACGACGGCCTCCAGGCCAACGAGCGTAGCCTGAGTGCCGATATCGCCATCGAGAAAGCCCGCAAGAACGCGAAGGACGTGCTGCTGAACGAGGCTGCGGCCATTCTGGCCGATGAAGCGGACCTGCAGGCAGGCGCGCCCAAGACCGTAGCGCAGTAACCCTCAAGGGCTTCGCCCGCCGTGCCGGCAATATCGAGGGCGCCGCCATCAACAGCGGCACGCTCGCCTTCATCGGGATGGAGATGAAGGCATCCGGTCATCCCGGCGCATCAGCGCCGGGTGTGGCTACGAGACGGTCGGGCTCACAACGGTCAATCCGCGGCATTGACGTCTCCGCCAAGCGTGCGGTGCGGCCCTTTCGCTCCCCGCGATGCGGGTCACGCCCGACCGGGCGGTCAGCTATGAAGATACTTCTTCAGAAAGGAACGCGTTCTATCCTGAGACGGATTTTGCAGGACCTGTTGCGGCGTGCCTTCCTCCACGACCACTCCTTTGTCCATGAAGACGATGCGGTCCGCGACTTCGCTTGCAAAGCGCATTTCATGGGTGACGATCAGCATCGTCATATGCTCGGCGGCAAGCTGCTTCATGACCGCATTGACCTCATCGACCAATTCGGGATCGAGTGCCGATGTCGCCTCGTCGAAAAGCATCACCTTCGGCTGCATGGCCAATGCCCGCGCTATGGCGACGCGCTGCTTCTGGCCGCCGGAGAGCCTGGACGGATAGTCATCGATCTTGTTGGCAAGCCCGACTTTGGACAAGAACCCCATTGCCAGTTCGCGGGCTGCCGGCTTGCTGAGGCCCTTGAGCTTGATAGGGCCGAGCGTGATATTCTCGAGGACGGTGAGGTGCGGAAACAGATTGAAATGCTGAAAGACCATGCCCATCTGCTGGCGCACGGCGTTGATATGCCTTTCGAAAGCATTTCCTTTCAGCGCGCGGTTGACCTGCTCGCCTTCGAGCCAGACTTCGCCGCCATTCAACACTTCGAGATGGTTGATCGATCGCAGAAGCGTGCTCTTGCCCGACCCGCTCGGGCCAATGATCGCGATGATCTGTCCACGGGAAACGGACAGGTCGATCCCCTTGAGGACTTCGAGCGCCCCGTAGGCCTTGCGGGCGCCCTTGACTTCAACCATAGGCGTTGCAGCGCTCATCGCGACATCTCCACTTTGTTTTCAAGAAATTGCAGGCCGGCTTCGAGAACGAGGTTGGCCGCGTAGTAAATGCCTGCCACGGTCAGATAGAATTCGAAAGGGGTATAGGTCTCGCTGATGGCAAGCTGCGCACTGTAAACGAGCTCTGCTATCCCAATAATCGAAACGAGCGAGGTGTCCTTGAGAAGAACGATCAGATTGTTGCCGACCGGCGCGATCGTCTTGCGGAGCGCCTGCGGCACGACAACATAACGCTGGGCCTGGCCGCGGCTGAGGCCGATAGACCGCGCGCCTTCGATCTGACCGGGGTCGACCGAAAGGATTCCGGCGCGGAAGACATCGGCATTGTAGACGGCAAAGTGCAGGCTCAGGCCGATGATGCCGGCACCAAGAGCAGGGATGTCGATCCCGATCTGCACGAGGCCGTAATAGATCAGATACAATTGCAGAAGGAGTGGCGTTCCCATGAGCAGCCAAGTGAGAAACCGCACGGGAAGGGCAAGCGCTGCCGGCGCATGAAGAACGACAAGCGCGAAGACTATGCCGAACGCGAGGCTCAGGATGCTTGAACTGACGAACATGACAATCGTCCACCAGAGACCGGTCATGAGAAGGCCGGTGTAGGGCATGACGACGCTGAAATCGAGATTTTGCATGGAGGCATCCTCACCTTGGCGCGAAATGGCGATCAAGACGATCGACGATGAATCGAACCGCGTAGACCATCACGATATAGAGCACGGCGGAGACGGCGAAGATTTCGAACGGCCGGTAAGTCGAGCTGATAAACCGTTGAGCTGTGTAGGTGAGCTCCACGACGGATATCGTCGACACCAGAGCCGACCCTTTGATCAGCGCGACCGCATTCACCCCAAGCGGCCGTATCATCAGGCGCGCGGCCTGCGGCAAGACCACCAGCCAGAGGGTCCGACCGCGGCCGAAGCCGATGGAGCGCGCGGCTTCGGCCTGGCCTCGGTCCACATTTGCGATGGCGCCGCGAATGGATTCGGCCATGTAGGCGCCGATGTTGAGCGCAAGACCGATTACCCCAGCCGAATACGGCTCGAGCTCAAGCCCGATTTGCGGGCCACCGAAGTAAAGGACAAACAACTGAACGAGACAGGGCGTACCCCGGAATACGCTGACATAGGCCCGGGAAAGACATCGGGCGACAATGAAGTCCGACAGCCGGCCAGCCACCAGCACCGCCGCAATGACGAACCCGAGCAAAATCGCGAGGACGGAAATACTCAATGTCACCCACGCGGCCTCCAGGAAAAACGGGAGGACGCGCTGCATTAGCGCCAAATCCATAGAAACGCTCCGAAAAGTCATGGTGAATGGGCCGGAAAATCCGGCCCATAGGGAGCCGGGTCAGCGAATGTCGCGACCGATCCATTTCATCGAGATCTTTTCGTACGAGCCGTCGGCGAACATGTCTTCGAGGATCTTCTGCATCTTTGCCTTGAGCTCCGGGTTATTTTTCCGGATCGCAATACCAAGCGCGACGCGCCCGCCCTCGATGTTCGGAGTGTCGAGAATGCGGACCTTTTGTCCGGTCTCCTTGACCGCCACCATGACCGGAATGCTGTCCATCACAAGAGCGTCGATACGGCCGGCATCGAGATCGACGAGCATTTCGGGCAGACCCTTATAGGACCGTACGGTCAGATTCCCCTGTGCTCTTGCCCATTTCTCATGGGCATCTCCGAGAGTGACGCCCACGGTCTTGCCATTGAGGTCTTCGAGCTTCTGGATAGGAGAATCCCCTTTCACCACGATGGCTCTGCCGGCATGGTAATAAGGGCCGACGAAATCGACCGCCTTCTCCCGCTCCGGCGTGATCGTCATCGAGGCGACGACAGCATCGTATTTCTTCGCCAGCAGGCCGGCGATGATTCCGTCAAAGGGCGTCGTCACGATCTTGGCTTTCAGACCCATGCGCTCGGCGATGGCCTCACCGATCGAGGCATCGAATCCGACGACTTCATTCTGCTCATTCGCAAAGCTGAAGGGCGGATACTGCCCGCTCATGGCCACGCGCAGCTCGCCGGATTCTTGCAATGCCTTCAGTTCATCGGCATGCGCATGCGAAAGGGAAAATGTCGCCGTAATAGCCATCGCTGCTGCGGCTATCAGGTTGGTAAGCTTATGATTCAACACGTCCGGTTTCCTCTGTTGGCATTTTGTTTCGTTTTGTCGGTTTGCCAGCAACCTTCACCGCCGGAGTTTTGCATAGCCGTTTTGTCCAAGCACCAAGCAAGGTGTCAGCGCGCCTGACACATTGCCGGAATCGACCGGCATTATGTCGCCGACGCATCCCCGATCCCGGCAAGCAAGGCAAGGCGTGCCGGGACAACGGTCGCAACGGCGGCCGATCAGATCCCATAAAGCAGAAGGCCACATTCCCGACCGTTTCCGGAACGGGAATGTGGCCTTCAAAGGCGGCATGCCAGTGCTTTGCGAACTACCTCAGGGTAGCCTCGAAGCTCGCGCTCAGGACATCGAGCAGATGGTCCGCGTTTGCCCGGCTGAAGATCATGGGCGGCCGCATTTTCAGGACATTGTCGTGCGGCCCCTCCGTCCCCATCAGGACGCCGCGCGTCCGGGCGCCATCGCTGATTTTCCGCGCCAGATCCGTCGCCGGCGCCTTCGTCTTGCGGTCCGTGACAAGCTCGATTCCCAAAAACAGGCCAAGACCGCGAACGTCGCCGATCATATCGAACCGTTCCTGCATCTTTCTAAAGCCGTTCAGGAGATAATTGCCGACGTCCAGGGCATTGTCCCGCAGCTTGTCGCGCTCGATCGCATTGAGGACTGCCAGCCCTACGGCGCAGGAAACCGGATTGCCGGCAAAGGTGTTGAAATACTCCATGCCGTTGTTGAAGCTCTCCGCCACCTCGCGCGTCGCGACCACCGCCGACATGGGATGACCGTTGCCGATGGGCTTGCCCATGGAAACGATGTCCGGAACCACGCCCTGGGTTTCGAAGGCCCACCAATGGCTTCCCACGCGACCGAATCCAACCTGCACCTCGTCGGCAAGGCACAGGCCGCCTTCGGCGCGCACCATGGCGTAGACATCCTTCAGATATCCCTCCGGAAGGAAGACCTGCCCGGCAACGCTGGGGATCGATTCCGCCAGAAAGAACGCGGGGGCACGCCCCTTGCTGCGCATGGCGGCAATCTGTTCGGCGACGCTTTCGGCAAAGCGCCTGCCGTGCTCCTCCGCGGGCCAGTCTTCAGGGGCATGGTATCCGTCCGGGATAACGGCCTCATAGACATGATCGGGACGTCCTTTGCCGCCCTTGCGCTTGTATTTGTAGGGGCTGAGATCGATCAGTTCCTGCGTCGTACCGTGATAGGCCCAGTCAAGGACGATCGCTTCGTCGCGTCCGGTATGGTTGCGTGCCATCCGGAGCATCAGGCTGTTCGCCTCGCTTCCAGAACATGCAAAGGAAGCCACCGCCAGGCCTTCCGGCAAGGTTGCCGTCAGACGCTCGGCATACTCCACGATGGCGTCATGCAGGTAGCGCGTATTGGTATTGAGTAGCCCCGCCTGTCGCGAAAGGGCCTCGACGACGTCGGGATGCACATGCCCGAGATGGCAAACATTGTTGAAGCAATCCAGATAGGCTCTGCCATGATTGTCGATCAGCCACACGCCGTCGCCGCGGACGAACTTGATCGGCTCAGAATAGGAGATCGAAAGGTTGGGCAGCAGCAGCTCCCTGCGTTTGGCCACCAGCTCCTCTCTCGTACGGCCATGCTGCGCAAAGGTCTCCGGCGGAAGACCGGCGAGCACCGACGCATCCGGGAAAATCTCCGCCCACACGTCGAGATAGGCGGATTCGCCGACGCCGATGATTTCAGTCGCCGTCAGATGAACGTCGGTCGAAATCTGGAAGTGCAAATGCGGTGTCCAGCCGCCGTTTTCGTGGATATCGCCCATATGGCCGACGAGCGCACCGGCTTCCAGGCGATCGCCGGGCTTCAGCCGGGCAAGCGCCTCATGCGCCATGTGACCCCAAAGAGTGACGAAGGGCGGGCAGCCCTCGGGAGCATGCTCAAGCGCGATGAGCCCACCATAGCCGAGCGGCTCGTGTTCGATCTCGACGCTTTTGACGGTCGCGGCCACAGGCGCGTAAAGCGGCGTTCCAGCCGGCATGAAGAGATCGACGCCGAGATGGTGAATGCGCCGCTGGCCTTCGATGAAGCGCGATTCGAAGGCTTTGTCCGTATAAACCGTCCTTTTCTCCCCCCACGGTCCAACGCCGAGTTCGACTTTGTGTTGATCGGAAAAATCCGTCCACCATCTGGTCGCCTCCTGGGGCCGCTGATCGGCGGAAGCAACGGTCATGACATGCGACGCGTCGCCGTAAGGAACGATCGCCTTGCTCATCGTGGCGGGCGCCGGACGCACGATAGCGGCAAACGTCTTGCTGCTGTCGGCAATCCAGCGGCGCACCGCGCCTGCTCCATCGACCGCATCGAGGCCGCAAGCCTTCCGCAGAATGGCGGTCGCGAGCCGGGGATTCATCGCATCCATCTTTTCGAGCAGGCGCCATGCCGGCGCCTCGCTGATCGCAAGATAGGGATTGTCCCCGGTCTGGTCGTGGCGGGAGGCGGAGAAGGTGACGCTGGTTACGAGGCGCATGGCGATGAGATCGAAAAGAACGTCGAGCTCCTCGGCCTGCAGCGGATATTTTTCATGGAAGCCGGAAGCGAGCGCCGCCGCTGCGCCGATCGGGTCGTCCATGTCCAGGATGGAATAGGCGCAGGCGATGGCGACCTCCGCGATCAGGACGGTGTGGACGGCATCGCCGAAATCGATGAGGCCCGAAATTCTTTGATTATCCTGATCATCGACAAGGACATTCCAGTCGTTGGCGTCGTTATGGATGACCTGGGCGCGGAGCTGCGGAAGCTTAGGCTCGACAAGGGTTTCGAAGCGCTCAAGGAACCGCTCGAGGATGGCTCGCTTCTCCGGGTCGCGTACGAAGTGCAGGCGCGAACGCGCGCGTGCGGCGTGACGGAGATCCCAGTCGAGATCACGCAAGGCGCCGGGATGAATGAAACCCTGCAATGCGCGGTCGAGTTCGCCAAGGGAACGGCCAAGGCCGCGCATCAGCTCGCATGTCCTGCCGACCTGGGCAAGGGGCGTACCCTTCAGCCAGCCGACCAGGCGCAAGGCATGCGTCTCTCCGTTCGAACCGGTCACAGACGCCAGGAAGTCGCCCGCCAGACTGGATTTCAGATGCGGGACCGCCAGCTTGGCGTTGGCGTTCGCGAGGTGATGAAGCAGGGCGGTTTGAAACTCGCTTTCGATCCTCGGCTCGCTGGAATTGACAATCTTCAGGATCCAATCGGCGTCGCCCCCTGTCTTCAGCCGATAGTTGCGATCCCGTTCGCTGTCGAGCGGCGAGGCTTTGCCCGTGACACCAAATATGTCGCGGGCGAGCGTCTCGGCATCGCCTGCCGAAAACTGGGGAGCTGGGTGGGAGAGGTCGGTCATAGGTATTGTTTTTCCAAGCTATTTTTCTCCCGGACAGCTTGGCACGCAATCCGTTTTCAGGCATCAAGTATCCTGCCGGATCCCGCCAGTATCCTGTCGGAGCGAACCGTCAGTTTGTCGGAACGGACCGTCAAACCGTCGGCCATAAAGTGAGAAGATGATGCGTGACCTTGACGTCAAAGATCGCGAGATACTCGAAATCCTGTCGAAAGAGGCACGCATCGCGGTAAAGGCTCTGGCCGGCAGGATCGGATTATCGAGAAGCGCGACGAGCGAGCGTGTCACCAACCTCGAGCGCAGCGGCGTGATCCGGGGCTATCGTGCCGACATCGGCGAAATCGATGCCAACGTTATTCGTGCTATCCTCCTCGTCAGCCTCAAGCGCACACCGGCGCTGGGCCTGCTTGATCTCCTTGCGCGCCATACCGAGGTACGCCGCGTTTCGTCCGTGAGTGGCCAGCTCGACCTCGTCATCGAACTGGAAGCCGCATCCATCAACGACCTCAATCAGGTCCGCGACATGATCGCCAGCCACGAGACGGTGGAAGATATCACGACGGCGGTGGTGCTGCGACGAGATATCGACCGCGAATCGAGATAATCGAAAAGCCCGAATTCATCTTCCGGCATATCGCGCCATTCATGCCGCCCCTGGAGACGGCGCGGCCAGCGCGTAGTCCCGTTTCATGGCTAAACGCCTGCGGAAAATGTATTTTCCTCTTCCCGCCAAGCTTCCGAGAAGCTGACGGGACGACGGCTTCCATTTCATCACAGCATCGCAGGACCGTATGTATCCCTCCGAGGAATTCGGCGGGCTGAACGGAGCCGCAAAGATTCGCTTGCAAAATCGCGCCATATTGATTAATCGATTAATCAATATAGTTCGAGCGCCCGTCAAATGAACCAGGCACGCCCCTCCTCCATTCGCGAAATTGCAAACCGGCTGGGTGTCTCCACGGCAACCGTGTCCAATGCGCTGCGGGGCAAGGGGCGCGTTTCGCCCGCCCTTGCCAGCCAAATTCGCGTCGAGGCGGATTTGCTGGGCTATGTGCCGGATCACGCCGCGCGCGCTCTGCGCACCGGCAAGAGCAATACGGTCGGCCTGCTGGTCCCGAACATCGGACAGCCTTTGTTTCCCGCTTTTGCCCAGGCCATCGAGCGGGCTGCCAAGCAACGGGGCCTTGCCGTCCTGATCGGCGACAGTCAAGGCGACCCCGGGCAGCAGGATTTCGAAATCAGAAACATGATCGCCCGCGGCGTCGATGCTTTGATCGTCATACCGACGCGCGGCACGACCGTTGCGCCGGAGAACGTTTCCGTCCCGATAGCCGTCATCGACAGCGCTGCCACCGCCGGCAACATTGCGGCCAGCGATCACCGCGAGGGCGGGCGCATGATCGCGCGCCACCTGATCGAGCTCGGTCATGACAAGCTTCTCGTGCTCGCCGGCCCGGAGAATTCGCTGGTGGCGCACGAACGCGTCGGAGGGATGTGCGAAATCTTCCGCTCTGCCGGGATTGAACCGGCATTGAAATATAGCGATGCAAGTTTCGAAGCAGGATGCACCCTCGGCCGCGAACTCGACCTGCATCGCTTTACGGCTTGCGCGGCCGCCTATGACGCCCTCGCCATAGGCTTTGCCATTGCCGCGCGAGACAGGGGATGCAGCATTCCGGACGATCTGTCGCTCACCGGCTTCGACGATCTGATGTGGGCTCAAATCGTCTCTCCTCCTCTCACCACTGTCCGACAGGATCTCGAAGCGGTGGCCAACCACGCGCTCTCCTTCGTTGTCGGCGAATCCGATGCCAGCAGAATTTTCCCGACCGACCTTGTTGTGAGACGATCCACAGCGCGCCCGTCGGCTTTAGCCAAGGGAGGCAAAAATGCCGAATGAACCCCATGACCTCAATTCCTCCGAACTGCGCGATCGTGCCGTGCGGGCCGCGCGCGGGCTGGAGCCGTTCGATGTCCTCATCGTCGGCGGAACGCTTGTCGACGTGGCGACCTCCGAGATGAGGCCGGCCGATATCGGTCTTGTCGGCCCGTTGATAGCGAGCGTGCATGCCGCCGCGACCAGGACGGACGCCGGGCAGACCATCGATGCCTCGGGACGCTGCATCGCTCCCGGATTTATCGACACGCATATGCATGTCGAAAGCTCGATGGTGACGCCGAGGCGGTATGCGGAAACCGTCGTTCCCCAGGGAACGACCACGGTCTGCTGGGATCCGCATGAAATCGGCAACGTCGCCGGCCTGGGCGGCATTCGCTGGGCACTCGAGGAAACGCGGCAGCTGCCGCTGCGCTTCCTGACTTTGGCGCCGTCCTGCGTGCCTTCGGCACCAGAGCTTGAGCTCGCCGGCGCGGAATTCAGGGCCGGTGAAATGACGACCATGCTGAGCTGGCCGGAGATTACCGGCGTTGCCGAAGTGATGAATATGCGCGGTGTCCTCGAGCGAAGCGAGCCGATGCGCGGTATCGTCGAGGCCGGACTTGCCAGCGGCAAGCGTGTCTGCGGCCACGCGCGCGGCCTTGAAGGCGCGGAATTGCAGGCTTTTGCCTCCGCCGGCATCCAATCGGATCACGAGATCACCTCGGGCGAAGACCTGCTGGCGAAATTGCGGGCCGGCCTTACCATAGAGCTTCGCGGTTCCCATGACTATGTCCTGCCCGGCGTGATCGAGGCTTTGAAGAAACTGCCGCATCTGCCGCAAACGCTGACGGTCTGCACCGACGACGTCTTCCCCGACGACCTCGTGCGCGACGGGGCGATGTCCTCCGTTCTCAGGCGTCTAATCGGCTATGGAATGAACCCGATCGATGCCATCCGGGCCGCCACGCTCAACGCCGCCATGTGGCTGAATCGCTACGATCTGGGGCTGATCGCGCCCGGCCGCCGCGCCGATATCGTCATCCTGTCCGATCTGGAAAAGATCGTGGTCGACCGTGTCTATGCCTCGGGAGCCGAGGTTGCCAGAGACGGCAGGCTCATCGCAGGCGCCGATCGCCCGTCCACGGACGCTTATCGCGACACCGTGAAACTTGAAAAACTTTCCGCCGCCGACTTTGCCATCGCGCTGCCGGGCATGACCGAGGCGCGCGTCAATACCGTCGTCAGCCCCCGTTTCACCAAATGGGGGGAGGCCGTCGTCGGTACGGATGCGGGCAAGCTCGTTCTGCCCGACAACATGCTCTTGATGGCGGTCATCCACCGCCACGGAAGAAAAGACCCCTCGCCCGTCATCGGCATTCTGGAAGATTGGGGCCATTGGCGTGGCGCCCTGGCGACGACCATATCGCATGACAGCCATAACCTGACCGTCTTCGGTCGCGATCCGGAAGACATGGCCGCTGCCGCCAATGCGGTCATCGACGCGGGCGGCGGCATGGCGACCGCGGCCGCCGGCAAGGTTACGGCGGTGCTGCCGCTGCCCGTCTGCGGATTGCTGTCGGACGCCCCCGCGCAGGAGGTCGCCGACGATTTTGCCAGGCTCCGTGCGGCAGCCGATTCGATCGCCGACTGGATGCCGCCAATCCGTACCTTCAAGGCAGTCGTCGGAGCCAGCCTCGCATGCAACCCCGGCCCGCACGTCACCGACCTTGGGCTGACGGATGGGACGACCCGGGAAATCAGACCGCTTCTGGCTGCAAGCCAAAACTGATGTCACTCGCCGCGCGGCAGCGTTTGCCGATTTAGGAGATACGTGCAATGGCCACAAATATGAATGTCGGGCAGCCGGACGGCGCATCCGAAGCGCGGTGGAAGAGCTATTTTCGCATGCGCGAGCGCAACACCAATACGAAGACGGAGATCATTGCCGGCATCACGTCCTTCCTGGCTTCGGCATACCTACTCGTCGTGATCCCATCCCTGCTTTCGGCTGGAGGCATCGACCGCGCCGCCGCGACGACTGCGACCATTCTGGTCATCATCGGTGCGACGCTCTTCATGGCGCTCTATGCCAATATGCCCTTCGTGGTCGGCCCCGGCATCGGCGGATCGGTTCTGGTAGGGCCGACGATGGCCGCCGTGGAGCACATTCCCTGGCAGACCGGCCTTGCCATTTCGTTCTGGTCGAGCGTCGTCTTCGTTCTGCTGACCGTGCTGGGCGTGCGGCAGGTCATCGCGCGCATGGTTCCAGCCCAGATCAAGCTTGGTCTGGGCGCGGCCATCGGATTGTTCATAGCGCTGCTTGGCTTCAAGAATGCGGGCCTGGTCGACGTCAATGCCCGCAGCCACGCGCTCATGCTCGGCTCGCTCAACTCGTCGCAGGCAATCGTTGCCATTTTCGGCATCTTCCTGGCGGTGTTCCTGCGCGGCCGCAAAGTGCCCGGACCGATCTTGTGGGCCATTCTCGGCAGCACGCTGCTCGGCATTCCGCTTGGAATCACGAAAGTACCGGATACGCTTTTCGGAGTACCGCACGGCATTGCGGAAACCGGGCTTCAGCTCGATTTCCTCGGTGCCCTGAAGATACAGTATTTCCCCTATCTTTTTGCCTTCTTCGCTTCGGAATTCTTCTCGACGCTCGGCACGACGCTTGCCGTCGGCGCGAAGGCCGGCCTGGTCGATGAAGAGGGCAACATGAAGGATCTGGGAAAGCCGTTCCTCGTCGACTCGATCGCGGCCACGATCAGCCCTCTGCTCGGCATTCCGTCCGCAACGGCCCTTGTCGAGTCCGCCACCGGCGCCGAAGCCGGAGGCCGCACCGGTTTCGCCTCGCTTGCGACCGCGGCCCTGTTTGCCCTCACGCTGCTCTTCACGCCGATCGCGCTGATGATCCCGGCCGCAGCGACCGCACCGGCCCTGATCCTCGTCGGCATGTCGATGTTCAGCGCTTTGAAACGGGTCGATCTGGAGAATTTCTCCGACGGTCTTTCCGCCTTGATGATGGTCCTGCTGACATTGGTCTCGAACAGCTTCGGCACCGGCATCGCCGGAGGACTGCTGTTCTACGTCATCGTCAAGGTGTTGTCGGGAGAAGCAAAGCAGGTGTCCATCGGCATGTACCTTCTTGCCATTCCGCTCGCCTACTATTTCTGGACAGTGGCCACTCATTGAGTGGCCACGAAATCCATTCGCTCTCGCTCAGGAATGGGACGCGCACGGATCGCGGGCAGCGTCCGTTCCCATCCTTTTGTCTTCAGGCAATTCCGGGAAAACCGCGTCGCACTTTTCGCGGAATTGCTTCAGCTACGCTTGAATTTCTCGGCCTCTTCAGACCCGCCGGTCGCATTTCCCTTTGAGTAGGAGTGAGCGCCGACGCCGGCGAGATTGCCGCCCTGAACGATGAGATATTCATCGCGAATGGGACGGTTCTCGAAGAAGCATTCGAGGATTTCACGCGTGCCGGCCGCGTAGCGCGTCTGCGCCGACAGCGACGTGCCCGAAATGTGCGGCGTCATGGCGTTATGCGGCATCTTCCGCCACGGGTGATCTTTCGGTGCAGGCTGCGGGAACCAGACATCGCCGCCATAGCCGGCCAATTGCCCGCTCTCCAGCGCCCGGGCGACGGCATCGCGGTCACACAGTTTGCCGCGTGCGGTGTTGACCAGATAGGCGCCGCGCTTGAAGAGCTTCAGCGTCTGGTCATTGATCATATGCTCCGTCTCCGGATGGAGCGGCACGTTCAGCGTCACCACATCGCAAGCGGGATACATGTCCTCACGCGTCTCATGCCACGTCAGGTCCAGCTCCGTCTCCACCTCTTTCGGCAGGCGGTGACGGTCGGTATAGTGCAGATGCATGCCGAAAGGCTTGAGACGGCGCAGCACCGCGACGCCGATGCGCCCGGCGGCCACCGTGCCGACATGCATTCCTTCGACATCGTAGGAACGTTCGACGCAATCGGCGATGTTCCATCCGCCGTCGACGGCCCATTGATGCGACGGGGTGTAGTTGCGTACCAGATTGAGGATCGTCATGACCACATGTTCTGCGACACTGATCGAGTTGCAGTAGGTGACTTCCGCCACGGTGACGCCGCGTTCCATGGCGGCCTGAAGATCCACATGGTCCGAGCCGATACCCGCCGTCAGCGCCAGCTTCAGCTTCTTCGCCTTGGCGATGCGTTCGGCCGTGAGGTAGGCGGGCCAGAACGGCTGGGAGATGACGACATCGGCATCGACCAGTTCCCGTTCGAACGCCGAATCCGGCCCATCCTTGTCCGAGGTGACAACGAAACTGTGACCGTTCGATTCCAGATAGTTACGCAGTCCGAGCTCGCCGGACACGCTGCCCAGCAAGCTGCCGGGAACGAAGTCGATCGCCTTCGGCGTCGGCAGCGTCTGCCCATCGGGATAGCGCTCGACAACCGGCAGGGAATCCCGGGCATAGGATGCCGGATAGCCGTTGATCGGATCGTCATAAAGAACGCAAACTACCTTAGCCATGTTCATCTCCTTGGATTTGGGCAACAGGAGACACCGCCGGCAGCGTGAAGTTATCCGCCGTTCGCAGAAATCGTTTCTGGAGGAGTTGGCCGGCACCCGGTTGCCCGAGGCAGGTCAGTCGCCGGTGTTTCCCGAAGCCGCGTTCCGTTTCCACGGAACATCGTTTCAACGAGGTGAATGCTCTCACGGCATCCGAAAGCAGGCAAATGAAAGCTTTCTACCGCGCGATAGACAACGTCGATTGCACCGAGCCTGCCGGCATCCGGTCCTGGAACTCGCGGTCGAAATCAGCTCCGTGCAGGCAGCGGATCAATGCCTTCGTCATCGGCGATTGCGGCATCCGATCGGAAATGACCAGACCGACGGCGTGCGTTTGATGCGGATCCGTCAAGTCGATGGCGACCAAGTCGGACCTGTCTCCGAAGACGTAGAAAAAGGTATGGGGCACGATGCTGCACCACAGGCCGTTGCGGATATGGGCGCAGACGGCGAGAAAGGAGTTGCTTACCACCGGCGGCTTCATCGTAAGGCCGGCCGATGCGGCGATGTCATTGAGGATGCGCCTGTTCTGCATGTCCTCGCTCAGGAGGCAGAGCGTTTCCGACACGGCCTGCGCCCAGGTGATGGAGCGGCGGTCCGCGAAGGGATGATCGGAGCGGCAGATGAAGACATAGCGCTCATGATAAAGCGGGATGCGCCTGACATTTTCCAGCGGCTCGTTGTCGAGATAGGTCAGGCCGCCGTCTATCTCGAAAGTGTCGAGCCCATGCTGGATGGCACGCGAGGTCATGGACCTGATCTCGATCGTCGCGTCGGGATGATCCTCGCTGAAGCGCTCCGACAGAAACGACACCGCGGGCATGGCGGCGGGAACGACGCCAAGGCGCAAAGTACCGGCCAGTCCCTTCTGCGATCCGCTGAGATCCTTCTGCAGGCTGTCGTAATCGAACAGGATCTGACGCCCCCATTCGAGGACGCGCTCGCCATCCGGCGTCAGGCCCATGTAACGGTTCCCCCGCACGATCAGCGTCGTCTTCAGGTCGTCCTCAAGCTTGCGGATGGCGGCCGATAGCGTCGGCTGGGTAACATTGCAGAGATCCGCTGCCCTCGCGAAATGCTTCTCTTCCGCAAGAGTGACGAAAAAGGAAAGATGTCTGATCAGCATAAGCAATCCTCGTCGGGTTAGCGTTATATTTCATGGAATATAGCGATGACCCGATCAAGCTCTTTCGTTGGCGGCTGGTCTTGCCCGCTCCCAAGGATGATCCAGGCGCGCGGCCAGCCGATTGAGGCAATGGCGAAATCACCGCCAAACGACCGGCACAGGAAAGCCGGCCGGCGCGCGAACCGGCGAAAATACCAGGACATACAGCGCTACTATCCGGCGGCCGCAATCTCTGCGACGACGGCCATGAAGCTTGCGAGGCTGGCTGACCGCAATGGCAGATAGCGTTTGCCACTCTCGCGGCACAGGCGCTTGACGATGCCAGCGGCCGAATGGCTGATGCAATCGACCGGAAAGACGATGGACGCCGCCTGGCCGACCAGAGCCGGCAGAAGGGACAGATTGTCCTCCATCCCGCCATCATGGAACAGCACGTCAAAGCCGCGGCTCCGTCCGATCGCGCGGATGCGCTCCGACAGATTGCGCCGCCCACCCACATAAAGAATGGAACCACCCGCCGCCGTCATCGTGTCGGCGGCAGCCGGCCCATCCTCCGGCTCGAGCAGATTTGCCACGACATCGAGCTCGCGCTTCAGCGCCTGATTTTCCTCCGCGAACTGCGAGGACCGTCTTTCGGCCTCAAAAAGCTTCGCCTCCATCGCAGCCAGGCGGATACCAAGCTCCTCCGCCCGCTGCTGGGCACTGTCCAGCCTTCCAAGCAGACCCATATCCTTTCCCGCATCGCCGGAAGCCGGTCGTGACTCGACCGCAAGCGCCCGCGCACGGGCCAGGCTCGCCTCCAATTGCTCGACGCGCTGTAGCAGCCCGTTTCGCTCCTCCGACACGTTACGAATGCGATCTTCCTGCTTCGCGAGCTTTTCGTCCTTCGCCTCCAGGTCGATCTGAAGCTTGCGCAACCGGGCAAGATCGAGCCGGCTCGAACTGCCGACGATATGCGAAAGCATATGCACCTCGCCGAATATGGCCTGGACGAGGGTACGATCGCTCATGGGATGGCTCATCGCCGCCCAATAGGCGCCTGAAATATCCCCCTCGTCGACCGCCGCATTCCAGTGCTGCCTTATCTCCTCGGCGGTTCCAAGCGCGGCGAAACGCTTAACGATCCGTTCGTGGCGCTTGTCGAGAGCCTTGTTCAGCAGTTTTCCGGCGATGTCGCGCTGACCTGCCGCCCTGACGCCCCGGCTGTGCAGCGCGTGATCCGAAGCCGTCTTCACGTCGATGTCGCCAACCTTGGCCAGCACCTGCCGCAGCTCGCCCGTCGTCAGGCACGTCCCGACGATCGAACAATGAAACATCGGCGAGAGATCCCAGGTCTTCAACCGCTGCTGCTTGGCCCCCGAATCCAAATTCAGGGCCTTTTCCAACCTTTGCGGCGGATTGAGATCGGGGATCGTCAACCCGGGGGCGCGCTTGTAATTCAGAAGAAGAGACATGGTCGACAGCAGCGTTATATTCGAATGAATATTACGGTACTGTTTGTCCGGCGATCGCGCAAGTCATACGGCGACAGCCGGAGACCCTTGTGCGCGCGGCCGGGGCAGTCTTCGGCCCCGTCGAAACCGATGCGGCCCCTCCCTTGCCCTGTCGGAACCCCGCATTGCGCGGTTATTACCAGACGAAGCGGCCGTCGCTGCCATCGCTCGACTGGAAGACGCCCTATGCGTCATTTCTGCGTCCACGGGCGACATCGGGTCGCAGCGCGCGAAATTCTTGGCAAACCGATCGTGCGGTTGGTAAAGCAAGCTGATGCTGAAAATCGTGGGGGGCGAGGCAGGTGTCTACGGATTTCAATGCAGAACTACATGCCCGGCCGTCAATCTATTTCAACGGTCCCGCATTCGTCGAGCACGTCGCTCTTCTTCCGAAGGAGTTCGTGGGGCTGCACAAAACCCAGGCCGTGGTCGCCGCAGCCGAAGGGCAAGGCGAGAAGATCCGCAGCCAGGTCGAATATCACACCGAGTTCGTCACCATCACCACTGTCCGGGAACTCGACGAAGACGTCACCGACTGGCCCGACGGCGGGCTGTCGCTTTCGGAAGCACAGGAACTGGCCGGGGCGCCGGGCGCCAGCCTTGTCTGCAGGACGTCCATTCTGATAGCGGGCGCTGCTCCTTCCGATCTCGGCCCGGCGCTGAGCGCTTTTGGCTTTGGCGACACCGCTGCATCTTCGATCGGCGGCGGAGCGGCCCAGATCTGCTCCGATTTCCGCGTGCGCCCCGACGAGACGAGCCGCATCGTCCTGTTCAACAAGGAGCTGAATGCATATCGACTGGGAAGAATGGTGCGGCGGATCTACGAAATCGAGACCTACCGGTCCATGGCGCTCCTGGGACTACCCGAAGCGCGCCGGCTCGCACCCCGGCTCGATGCCTTCGATTCAAAGCTCGTCGAACTGACGGATCGAAACCTGGCCACATCGTCGTCCGAGCACAAGGCGCTGCTCGACGAGATCACGGGGCTGTCGTCTCAAATCATTTCGGCGGCGGCGGCAACTCGAAATCGCTTTGGCGCAACAGCCGCCTATGCGCAGATTGTCGAAGAACGCATCGCCGAATTGCGCGAGGCACATGTCGACGGTTTCCAGCGCTTCGGAGTATTTGTCGCGCGGAGATTCAAGCCCGCAATACGCACATGCGCCGCGACAGCCGTGCGGTTGGATCGCTTATCCCATGCGACGATGCATCTGATTGATCTTCTTCAAACCCGCATTCAGGTCGAAATCGAATATCAGAATCTGGTTCAGATCCAGGCCATGGCCGATCGCGCAGCGACGCAGGTGAAGATACAAAGGGCAGTGGAGGGGTTTTCGATCATCGCGATCAGCTATTACCTGCTCAGCCTGTTGAAGACAGGGTTTGAAGCGTTGGATCACGCCGGCTATCACCTCAGTCCTGTGATCATGCTGGTGTCGATCCCGATCGTCATCTGCGCCGTCATCATCGCCGTGTGGCGCGTGAAGCATGCTCTCGAATCGGAATCGTAAAGCGGGCGCGGTGATTAAAAAGAAAAAAGGGCCAGCGGAAAACCGCGGCCCATAAGGTGTGAAGGTCAAAAACCTCCAGAGGGGAACAGCTGCTGCGGCGGAACTGGGAGGAAAGCCGCCATGTGCATCAGCTGTGTGCTTTATGCCGCTTTTTTCGCCGCATTGCACCTAAATTTTGTGCAATGCAGCTATGCAGCCACTGCTACGCTCGCCTGCAAAGGCGCGCTTGTTTCGCCGCAAGCTGCGGGAGTGTCGATCGCTCATGTTCAGATCGCCAGGGCATAGGCCGCAGGCAGGCCCCGCAGATGCTCCAGCGTTCGCGCGATCCCCGCCTCCAGGCTGACCTGCGGCGTCAGCCCGTAGGAACGTTGCATGGCCGTATCGCCGCAGCGGTAGAAAACACCTTCCGGATGGCTCGACCGGCCGACGACGGCCGGCTGCCAACCGATCTGCCGGCTGATGGTCTCCGCCAGTTCGATGAAAGAGGTGGCCGTGCCGGTCGAAAGATTGAGGCTGGCGCCGTCCGGAAGCAATTCCTTGGTCCGCCAGATGAACTCGATGCAATCGGAAATGTGGATGAAATCACGGCGCTGACGGCCCGACCCCCAAACGAAGACCTCCGCCGCGCCCTTTTCCGCAAGCAGGCGGCGACAGATCGCCGGAAAGGGATAGGCGGCATCCTGATCCTCGCCGTAGCCGCTGAATGGCCGGTAGGCGATTGCCCTTCGGCCATAACGTTCGACATAGAGCTTCATCAGATATTCGCCGGTCAGCTTCGCCCAGCCATAGCTGAGATCAGGCACGCCGACGGCGGCATCGAAGTTGATCATCTCCTCCGACAGCAGCCGATGATTTTCAAGGGTTTGCAGCGATACGGGATAGGCCGCGCTGGAACTGAAGAAGATCACCGCGCCCGGCCTTGCGCGTGTCGCCCACTGCCATAGCGCCGCATCGACCGCAAGGTCCTCGGCGACATCGAGCGATTGCGTCTCCAGCGTCACGCGGCCGCCGACCAGTGCTGCCAGATGAAAGACATAGTCGAATTGCTCCGGCGGACGCGCAAAAAAGGCGCGGCAATCCTCCTGAAGGAAGGCGAAACGGGAACGCGGCAGACGCTGCCACAGATCGGGGTGAAGCGCGCCCGTTCCGGCCACAAGCGCATCGACGCAAACGACATCGAGCCCTTCGGCCAGAAGTCGCCGGACAAGATGTCGGCCGACGAAACCACAGCCGCCCGTCACCAAAGCACGTCCCATGGTCCACCCTCCCCCGCCAGAGCGGTTCCGCGTTTCGCGGACCCGCTCTATTTTCTCTGTTTGCACGCGATGCCCGACGGAAAGCTGCTGCGCACAGTTCCTGGAGTTGCTCTAATGCGCGAAAAAGCCGCTCCGCCCCATATAGATATCCACCATGCGGCGCTCCCATTCCGCTCTGCTCGGCGCGATGCGTTTGCCGAGGGCAAATGCGCCTACGCTCAGCCTTCGCATCAGATGGTCGTCATCGGTCTCGGCCAGTCTCCCCGCCAGCGAATCCGCATCGCCGCTCTCGAAAACCAGGCCGGCGCCGCTCCTCTCGACTTCCTTTGCGATCAGTGCGTTGCTGCTGACGATGACCGGAATTCCGGACATCAGCGCTTCGGCCGCAACCAGCCCGTAAGGCTCCGGCATGCGGGACGGCATGACGAAAACGCGCGCTTCGCCGGCAAGCCTTGCGACCTCCTCATCGCTCAGCCAGCCGGGCACGAAACAATGCGGCAGCGCGCGCTGCATCTCCGCAAGCAATGGGCCGCGTCCGATGAGCGTGGCCGCCCTGCCCGTCTTGTTGAGTGCGTCCGCCAGCGTGCGCACGCCCTTCTCCCAGCACATGCGTCCGAGAAAAACCGTGCGGCGGTTGCGCCATGCCGCCACCGGTCCTCGCGTCAACGGTTCGGTCGGCGTGCGCAGCGTCGTGAAGTTTCGCAGGGGACCGGCGCGGAGATGCGCTTCCATGTTTTCATGCGCCAGCACGATGCCGACGCGGCTCCAGAACTCCTCGCCGACACCCCGCTGCGTCAGGGCACGGCGGAAACGCCAGAGCTTGTGAAAATAATTGCGCTTGTCGCAATTGGTCGCCAGGCATGCGGCGGACAGCGGCTTGATATGACAGATATCGCCGCTGTGGAAATTGATGAGCCCGCCGTTCGGGCAGTTCAGAAAGAAATCATGCGCCGTGACGATGACCTTGGCCTCATGCTTGGCAAGCGCGTAGAAGATCGACGGCGACAGGATCTGCGACCAGCCGTGGACATGCACGACGGTTTCCTCCTGCGACTCGCGAAGCAATCCCTCCATGGCCTCGTAAGCGCGCCTGTTGTAGTTTTTCGCAAAGACGTCGGTGACGGTCGGACCTTCCCGAAGAGGCCGCTCGCCGAGCGCGACAGTCCGGATGCCGGCAAACCGCGGCTTCAGGCCCTCGCCATCATCGCCGACCAGTATGGCGCATGTCAGGCCCGCATCCCTGCTGGCGTCGAGACATTGCAACGCCACCTTGGTTGCACCACCGCGAACGGTCGAGACATCATTGACAAGGATGAGACGCATGAGACCGACAACTCGCCCGCTTGTGTTACCCGGGCCGAACGAAAGAAACCACTCTCCTGCGTCTCGCGCCCAATATATAAAGCGCCCTATTCCGGTGGCTTTTCAATTCATCCATTCGCACGAGGGTATCCCGCTTTCAGATTGAATCCACAGGATCTCATCCATGCGGAGGATAGAAACGCCGCCAGACCGCAGGGGCTATTCCACTCGCCCCGATCGGGCGGATCGCGCGCAATCACGCAGAGACGGCCCCGCGCTGCAAGCGATGGCCTGTCTCTCGCACACGTCCCGGCGCCGCAACGCCATGAGGGGACGGCGCTTTGGCATCGTTCAAACCGACTTATGTCGGGACGAGCTTTCCGAATAGGTCAATGTGACCTCGCCTGCCGCTCATCCCCTCGCCTTCTTGACGGCGATCTCCATTTCCTTGAACGGACGCCGAAAGGTCGGCACGCGCTCGGCAACTTCGGGAAATGCGCCGAACGGCTTGTGCGGCTCGGCCTGATACCAGAAGGCCACCGAGGAAATATCGTCCGACCGGCGGTTGGCATGGCCGTGCTCGATCGTGACGCGGATATGCTTCTGGAAAATGGCCGGGTCCTCGATATGCCAGCGGTAGAGCGTCACCGGCTCGGTCCAGTTCGGTCCGCCGCCGGCAATGATGCCGTGATAGGGAGCGCTATATTCCTGAGTCGGGCACCATGCCGTGTTGAAATAATCCTCCGTGCCGGTGCCATGCAGCGTCGGCGGCCAGGCATCGTTGGCGCCCGGCGCGGATTCGGGGCGTGGCTCGATCAGCGCCGCCTTCGGTCCGATGCGCGGATCGGGCTTGCGCACCGTATCGGGCACCGAAAGCCCCGGCTCGCCATCGATGAAGATCATGTCGTCGCCCTCGCCGTACCAGTCCCACACATCGGAGCGGCGCCGGGAATAGACGCTATAGAGCACGCCGACATAATGACCCCGGCCCTCGGCTTCCAGAATCGTATAGTTCTCCCCGCCGTCGACATTCTCGCCGCCGAAAAGATATTCCTCGTTGGTGAGGCCCGCATCGCTCAGCCCTTGCGGCCGCGACTGGCGGTACTGCGCATGGAAGCGCCCCATGCCCTCTTCGAGCTTTTCGTGCAGTTCGAGATCGACATAATAATAGAACAGGAGATCCTGTTCGGCCTCGTTGGTGATCGTCAGCTTCATATGCGAGCCGAAGGGCATCGGAAAATAGCAGTTGAATGCCTTGCCGTCCTCCGGGCTTGCCTGCATGGGCAGGCTGGCGTAGTTCGCCGTGCGGCCATGGCCCATGCCGAAGAAATCGCCGATCGGCGCCTCTATGCTCGGCTCGGTCTCGCCATCCCAATAGCCGCGAAGCACGATCTTGCGCAGGAAATTCTCGCTCTCGCAGGCAAGCGTCGCCCAGATATGGGTGACGATGCCGGCGCCCGAATGTTCGGCGATGATCTCGGTCTTGCCCGGCTCGATATGGAAGCGGTCGTCATTGCCGCCGGTGCGGTCGTAGCTCGAAAAGCGGTGCGTTTTTGCCTCGCGCAGTTTTGCCAGCCCACGCAGGGGGGAAAGGCCGAGATTGCTCATGAAGGTCTCCTGTCTTGAATGAAGACGGCTATTTCAGGCCGCTGGTCTTCAGCGAATCCATGATCTGCCGTTGGAAAATCACGAAGAGGATCAGCGTGGGAATGGCGACGATGGTCGAGGCCGCCATCATGTAGTTCCAGGACGCCGAATATTGGCTTTTAAAGTTGGCGATGCCGACCTGCACCATCCAGAGGTTGGGATTGGACGTAATGGTCAAGGGCCAGAGGAAGGAATTCCAGTTGGCCAGGAAAAACAGGATGGCAAGCGCCGATATGATCGGCCGGCTCAAGGGCAGAATGATGCTCCAGTAGATGCGCCAATAGCCGGCACCGTCGATCACCGCCGCTTCCTCGATCTCGCGCGGCAGCGAGAGGTAATATTGCCGCAGCAGGAAGATACCGAAGGCATTGAAGATCGCCGGCACGATCAGGCCCGCATAGGAATTGATCATGCCCATTGCTTTGACGATGATGAAGAGCGGGACGATCACAACGGGTAGCGATACGAGAAATGTGGAAAAGATGGCAAGAAAGATGATCTCGCGGCCCGGAAACCGTAGCCGCGCAAGCGCATAACCGGCCATGGTATGGAAGAAGAGAGCCACGATCGTCACGGTCGCCGAGACGAAGAAGCTGTTGAGCATGTATCGGACGAAAGGAACGCCGGTCAGCACATAGATGAAATTATCAAAGGTCGGCGATTGCGGTATGAGCGTCGATGAAAACGACTCTGCGGCCGGCTTGAATGCGATGGACACCATCCAGAGCAGGGGAAAGAGCGTCATCAAGGCCAGTATGGCGGCGATCAGCATCCACAGGCAGCGCACCAGTGTTATCTGTGATCGGCCAAGATAGGCGTGTGAATGATCATTCCGCATGATCGAACCGCCCTCCGCGCGTCACACCAAAGAATATCGCGGTGACGACCATGAGCGCGACGACGAGGACCGACGACATCGCAGCCGCATAGCCGAAGGCTCCGAACGAGAAAGCCTGCTGGTAGATGTAGACGATGAGCACGGCCGTCGAATTGGCCGGGCCGCCCTTGGTCATGACATAGATGATGTCGAAAGCCTGTGCACCGGCGACGGCGGCAACCATCGATACCATGAACACGAAAAAGCTGGTCGGCTTCAGAAGCGGCAGCGTGATGTATCGAAAGCGTTCGACCGGCCCCGCACCATCGATCATCGCGGCCTCGTAATACTCCTTGGGAATGTCCTGCAGGCCGCCCAGAAAGATCAGCATGTAGAAGCCCATCAGGAACCACACGCTGACGAGGACGACGGTGATCAAGGCAAAGTTCGGGTCGCCGAGGAACGAAATTGCAGGAAGGCCGAAGCTGGACATGGTCTGGCCGACGACGCCGATCTTGTCGATGACCATGAATTGCCAGACAAGCGCGACGACGACGAGACTGACCATGTTCGGCGCAAAAAACATCGAGCGCATGACCGCATTGAAGCGGTTGGTCTGCTGGACGAGAAGCGCAAGCCCCAGGCCCGTTACATAAAGCGACGGCACGAGCATGAGGGCATAAAGCGCAGTCACTCTCGCCCCCTTCCAGAACAGGGGATCGTGCCACATGCGAATATAGTTCTTGGCGCCGACGAAATTGTAACCGCCGAAGCCATTGACCTCGTATACGCTCAGAACCAGCGACAGAAGCATCGGCACGCCGAGAAAGAGGAAGAGGCCGAGCGCATCGGGCAACACGAAGAGATAGCCGGCAATCCATTCGCCATGCCGGGCGGATAGGCCTTTGCGTCTACCATTTGCATGGCGTGTCGTCGCATCTGCAATTGTCGTCATGATTTCGCCCCGAAAAGAGAGACGGCCGCTAGGCTGGATGCGCAGCGGCCGGCATTTCCTAGAGGATCGGCGCACCGCTATAAGAGCCGAGGAACGAGTCGAGCTGTTGCGAAGCCGAGGTCGCCGTTGCCTGAGGATCGGCGCCGCCGAGCTGTGTCTGCTGGATCGCATCGGAGATGATCTTGTAGACCTCCGGCGGCACGCGCGGTTCGGCGCGCGCTCCCGGATAGACGTCCGAGGCAAACTTGCCGATCATGCCGGTCTTGAACGCATCGCCGCCGGCTGCAAGCGCACTTTCGCGCGGCGGCATGTCCGACTTGCCCTTGGTGCACCAGTCGGCGACGCGCTGAACGGAATCCTTCTCCTTGGAAGCGAGCGCCCAGCCACAAAACTGCGCAGCCGCATCCGGATTTTTGCCCTTCGCGTTGGCGACGAAGGCCCAGCCGCCTCCGACGGTCACATACTTGCCGTTCGGTGGCGTCGGCAGGCGGAAGACGCCGTATTCGAAATCCTTGGCATTACTCTGCAATTGCGAGATGCCCCAGATGCCTACGTTCTGGATGGCGCAATAGCCCGAGGCGAGATTGGCGACCGTATCGTTGGCGCCGCTGCCCATGACCTGACGCGGTGCCGCGCCGGAATTGATGGCATCCTGCCAGAATTTCAACGCCTGCACCGTGGCCGGCGAATCGAAGGCGCTCTTGCCGTCCTTGCCCTGGAACTCCCCGCCACCCTGCCAGAGGAAAGGATACCAGGTAAAGTTCTGGTAGTAGCCGGGCTGGGTCTCGAACAGCACGCCGAAGCGCTTCGGCGTCGTCAGCTTCTTGGCAAGCTCGAGCAGGTCGTCCCAGGTCTTGGGAACATCGTTCTCGTTCAGCTTCGCCTCTTCGAAAGCCTTGACGGAATAGTACATCGCCATCGGCTCGACTTCCATCGGGATACCGTAGATCTTGCCGTCGACCATACGGTTGGCGATCACGCTTTCCGGGAAATCCTCCTTGGCGTCGATGTGCGGCGTCAGGTCCTGCAGGACGCCGCCATTGTAATAGCGCAGGAAATCGCCCGGCGAGATGAGGAAAATGTCCGGCCCCTCGCCCGAGGCGAAGGCGGTGGCGAGCTTCGGGCCGTTGATGTATTCGGCGTTGGGCACATATTCGAGCTCGACTTTCTGCGGGTGGCTGTCGTTCCAGGCCGCAACCGCTTTTTCGAACCAGTCGATCTGGCTCTGCACCGGGCCACCCGGCGCATAGAACTGCCAGAATTTCAGCGGCGCGCTCTGAGCCCGCACGGCCATGCGCGACACATAGGGGAAACCGCTCAACCCGGCAGCGGCGCCGACGGCGAGAACAGCACCGCCCTTGAGCACGCCGCGACGGGTTGCGGCAGCAATGAACTTGTCTTTACCAGTCATGACTTCCTCCCTTTTTGCCTGACCGCCGCCACGACTCCTCCCGGGCGACGGCACCTTAATTCATGCGGTATCGAAAGCGTGCAGATTGCAGGGGATCACCTCCGAGCGCGCCGGCCCGGCATAAGCTCCCGAAAGCCTCTCCAGCAGCATCTCGATTGCGCGATGGGCAAGCAGCGACGGCGTATTGCCGACCCTCGTAATGCGGGGCCGCACATATTCGAGCTGCGGCTGATCGCCGAACACGGCGATGCCGATATCCTTCGGCACATTGATGCCGCGATCGAAAAAAGCCGCGAGCGCGCCGGCCGCCATCAGATAGTTTCCGAAGAAGATCACCGACGGCAGATCGTTTCCATGGGTCGAGAGAAGCCAATCCACCGCCTCTTCGCCCGACGGGCCGAGATAAGTCCCTTCGCGCCGCAGTTCCGCAATCGGCTCGATGCCGCTGTCGCGCAATCCCTGCTCGAAGCCGGCGGCGCGCGCCATGGCCTCGGCAAAGAACGACGGGCCGGTCAGATGCGCGATGCGCCGGTGCCCCTTCCCGGCCAGGTAAGTCCCCATCTGATGGCCGCCGCCGAAATCGTCGATCTTGACGCTGTCGACCGCCTGGTTCGGCAGATCGCCGATGAACACGGTCGGCAGATCGATTTCGAACAGCGTATCGTGCATGCCGTGCAGGGCGAAATCGCCGACGATGAGGCCGTCGATCCGCCGGCTGCGAATCTGGCGGAGATAATGCTTGCCATGCTCTTGCGAGTGGCCGCCCGGAAC
This sequence comes from Rhizobium sp. SYY.PMSO, assembly GCF_046840415.1. Taxonomy (NCBI): domain Bacteria; kingdom Pseudomonadati; phylum Pseudomonadota; class Alphaproteobacteria; order Hyphomicrobiales; family Rhizobiaceae; genus Rhizobium; species Rhizobium sp. SYY.PMSO. The sequence goes on along the minus strand of NZ_CP177351.1, from coordinate 208,041 downwards.
ATCCGTGTTGAAGACCAGAAGATCGACCCCGATCGCCTCGAGATCGGATTGAGCCGCCTGAACCATTTCCGGATAAAACGGGTTGCGGATATCCGGGATCAGCATGGCAACCAGATTGGTGCGGCCGGTTCGCAGGCTCTGCGCGAGCGGGTTTGGCACATAGCCGAGTTCCGCGATCGCCTCCTGGACCCGCTTGCGTAAATCCACCGACACCCGGTCGGCATGGTTCAGCACATGCGACACAGTGGTCGGCGAAACTCCGGCGCGCTTGGCAACTTTGGCGATGGTTGTCATTCGAGCACGCTACGTCATTGTAAATCGATTTGCAAATGGTTTTGCAAATCGATTTACAAGCTATAATCTGCGACTTGCGAAGCCGATGGACGGCCGCGACCGCGGAGCCGCCCTTGCCATAGCGCGTGCATGAGCCAAATAAGCCCTGTCGCCGGGCTCCCTTGGAAAGACCGGCGACAAGGGCAAATCCCAAGTCGGACCCGGCAATGAAGCAATCGGCCATCAGGAAAGCCAACAAGGCACTCTACACGCGTATCGTCGCCGGTGTCGGCGGACTTCTCGCCGGCGCGCTGTCCCTCGGGCTTTCGATCTATGAAACCCGCACGGGCGCGGAAGTGGAGCAGGTCGCCTCCGGCACCGCCGTCAATACCGGTCAGTGGAAGGTTACTCTCGTTTCCGCCAACACCGCCGACCAGACGCCGGACGGTCTGCATGTCGCGGACGGCAAGAAAGTGCTGACGATCGACCTGACGCTTGAGAACCTAACCGCGGAAAGCTCGAATCTGTATCGCGATACGCTGAAGCTCGAAAACATTCCGAATGCGCCCATTCCACAATTCTACCTTCCCCGGGATCGCGATGTGCTTTGGGATCTCCAGCCAAGGATGCCGGAGGTCGTGAAGGCGGCCTGGGAACTGCCCGCAAGCCAGAAGTTGCCCGACATTGTGAAGGTGACGATCGTCGGCACCACCTATAAGGCCAAGGACAATCTCTATGCCGCGCCCGGATGGTTCAATCCGACCGACGTGGCACGCGTCGATCTACCGCTCTCTCCGGCAACGGGAGGAACCCTCCCTTGATGCGGCTGCTTCTTTCCCTTCTGCTTATGGGTGCGACGGCGGTGATTCTGGCCTTCCTGCAATCGACCACCCCGAGCTATGCCGTCCTGACAGGGCCGATCGATACTGCCGGCCTGCAGAAGGACACGGTGTCGAGCCGGGCGTTCAGCGTCAAGGTCGACAAGATTGTGCGCGCCAAGACGATCTCGTTCACACGCTACGGCCAACCGGTGGAGCGGCAAACGGACGGCAGCTGGCTGATCGTCAGTGTCGAACTGCAATCGAAATACGAGACGATGACGATCCAGGCCGCGGCGATCGAGGGAGCCTCCGGCCGGCTTTACCGGCAGACCCATCGCGCGGACGGCGCCCCTCGCCTCGTTTCCGCCAAGGAATTGCAGCCTGGCCTGCCGACCACCGGCATCCTCATATTCGAACTGCCGGACGATGAAACGCGCGATATGACCCTGGTCGTTTCCAGGCAGCCGTCGCCTCAACTGGAATCGGAAATTCGCGTCAGGCTCGACCCGGGGAGCATCGAGACGCGCCAGCATACGGAGATCGCCAATAATGGTGTCTAGACGGGAAAGGCGGCTTTGGCTGTTGTCCTTGCTCGGTCTGCCCGCATTGCTGGCCGGCAACTACGCCATCGGCGCGTGGCGCAATGTCGAGGACTACGTCCGGCGCAGCGAATTGCGGGTCCATGACGATATTGCCGGACAAGCCTATGCCGGGGCAGTATGGACGCTCGCTCAGGCCAGGCTGATCGGCGACGGGCGTGAGGCAAAGATTACCTTTCCCGGACAGATGCGCCTCGTGATCGTGCGGCTGGCTGCAAAAGCCGAAGATGAGATCGGCGATTCCTGGACGCAATGCCGGTTGACCTTGACGGACCCCGGGGGTCACCGCTGGCTGCCCCTCAATTTCATTCTTTCGGGCAATATCAGCCGCGATCTCGATCCGCAGGCGACACCTGTCGATGGCTGCGATGCCGTATCCCGCCAGCCGCCGGCCAAGGGCGCGGACACGCTCATCGAGGAAAAGTTCGTCGTGCCGGCGGATGCGATTCCTTCCCTGTCGGTACGGCTGAGCTTCGCCTCGACAAGACCGGATGCCCTGTCCCTTCCATTGGGATTGAAATAACGTCAGTTGCCGCTGCGGCGCCACTGGCGTCCCCGCGCGAAGCCGATCTCCAGCGCGGCGGCCAGCAGGCAGATCTTGATCGGCATGATGAGAACGCCATCGCCGGGCGCGCTGGGGCTGCCGAAGACAAGCGAAATGGCTTGAGCGATCATCTGCCATAAGGGTAGGTCATGCGGGCCGATCAGCCGCGATGTGGCATACCATGCCCAGGCGGAACCCCAATCCAGCACCCTGTACAGCAGGACGACGGCGAGCGTCAGTCCGAGACCGGAATTCAGGGTAAGACCCACCCCCTCCGCCAGCGCTCTATAGCGTTTGGCCGTTCCCGCGATGAAATGCGAAACGAAGTCGCGGACGGCTTTCGGCAGTGCCTGCCAGCGCGAAACCGCGCGCGCCGCGCGCCCGTCTGCCAGCGGGCGCTCGCCATTGACGTCATAGCCATAGACCAGCGCGGCCAGGGTCAGCCAGACCACAGGATAGAGAGCATAGAGGAACAGGCCGCGCGCCTGCCTGGAAAGCGAGATCGAAGCTTCCTCGGCCGTCGGCGGAAAGACGGTTGCCGCGGCGGCATCGCCAACCGGATTGAGAAAGCCGAGGAAATGGCCGACCGTTTCCGGAAGCTTGGCCACCCAGGCGCGGATGTCGCCCTGCCAGATCGAAATGACGTAGAGACCGATGAAGGCCCAGTTCGCCTCGCAGATGACGATGACGATCGCCCAGACAGGTGCCTTCGATCGCTTGTGCATGAGCTTGGCAAAGCGCCTGACCAGCCATGCGCCGGCAACCGAGATGAGAAGCCATGCACTGCTGCCGAACTTCAAGGGGTTGTAGCCTTCGCCGAACAGCATCAGGTCAAGCGACAGTTTGGAATATTCCCGCACCGTATCGCTGAGAAAGCCCCAGGCGGCATAGTAGGCGAAGAACGGCACGAGCGTCAGCGCCAGTATCGAGGCGAAGCCCGGCGCCCCGGCGCCGTCGCCGCTCTCGGTTTCCGGTCGCGCCGCGGCAATGCGCGAGGCGGCGTCGAGTGCCGGCAATCCGGGCCGCACGGTCTCGAACAGCGCGACGATGATGACCAGCTTCAAAAGCACGACAAGCGCCAGCGTGGAAAGACCGGCCAGCGCATTCAGCCGGCCGATCATCACGGCAAGTTCGTTGAGAAGCGAATTTCCAATCAGGCCGAGGAGCCAGAGCGCCATAAGCTGCGGCCAGAAACGCCACAGCAATTGCACGGTCAGCAATGGCAGCTGGAACAGGTGGCGGATCGGTGAGCCGGTATCCTGGGAGAGTGCCGTCATGAGACCCATAGTAGCAACCGAAGCGGCGATCGCCAAGTGATTGCGACCTCCGGCCGGCTCGCAACCCTGTGCCTGCTCAGCTTTTGAAAGGGGCCATGCTCTCGCGCAGAATGAGCTTGCTGCGGATCACGACGCATGGTTCCCACTCCCTCCCCTCTTGCCCGATGGCATCCAGCAGGCGCGCCACGGCGATCTCCCCCATCTCCTCGAATGGCTGTTCGATCGTCGAGAGCGGCGGGAAGCAGAATTCGCAAACCGGTGCGCCGTCGAAGGAGACCACCGACAGGTCGCCGGGGATGCGAAGTCCCGTTTGCTGTATGCGGCTGACGAAGGAGATCGCCATGTCGTCGCTGGTGGCAATGACCGCTGTCGGACGCTCCTCGAGGCGCGCGAAATCGGCAGCGGCCTGGATGCCGATTTCGAAGCCCTCATGGTAGTCGAGATCGCCGCCGGACAGCGAAAGCGCGTCCTGCGGAATTCCCGCGTCACGAAGAGCTTCCAGCGCGCCGGCATGGCGTTCGACATCGTGATAATTACCCCTCGGACCGGCAATATAGAAAAAGCGCCTGTGGCCCATTCCGATCATTTCCGCGGTCGCGTCGCGCACCGCCTCACGATCGTTGGTGACGACGCTCGGCACGCCGGCATCGCTCATGTCGAGCAGCATGGAGACGATCGGCAGGCCCGCATTGGCCAGCGACCTCCCGTCGACCTCGGGCAGCTTGGACGACAGGATGATGACACCGCGAACGGTGCCGCCGAAAGCCAGGTCGAGAATATGCCGTTCCGATTCCGCGTCGCGACCCAGATTGGCGATCATCAGGGTGTAGCCATTCTGCAGCAGCGCCTTGTTGATGCTCTGCAGGACCTGGGGGATGACCTGGGAAACGCCGTAATAAAGCGACCCGGGAAGGATGATCATGACGGTGCTGGACTTGCCGACCCGCAAGCCGCGGGCCATGGCGTTGGGCGTGTAGCCCAGTTGCTTCGCGGCGGCATCGATCTTGGCACGCGTCTTCTCGTTCACGCGTCCCGGATTGGCAAGCGCGCGGCTTACCGTAGAGATTGCCACTCCCGCCAGCCTCGCGACATCCGCCATCAAGGGTCCGGAATGCTCCTCTACGGGCATATCCTTGTTATTTTTCACTTTTTTGTTTCCTTCCCGATGCCTGCCGCGCCGGATGCTACGGTAATCCCGCTCGTTTAGCAAACGTTTGCCAAAAATCGCTTGCATATGAAAACGACTTGTCTACTATCAAGGAATGGCAAACGATTGCCAAATGCTAGTGTATTGAAATAATTGAGAATTATTCGCCATGGAGCGCGCTCCGTGTGCGATGGCCCCTATCTTGAGAACGGACAGCATCATGAGCTCGACCGAACGACTTCGCTTTGGCGTGGATCTCGTCACTTTCTTCCATCCCGGCTTCTGGGGCGTCGAGGATTACGACGGCATCATCGCCCTGTCCCGCAACGAGCCCCGCGCCTTCTGGGACAAGATCCTCGATGCCGTGCAGGCGTCCGGCGTCACCGGCGTCGAGCTGACCTTCTCTCCCTTCAACTGGCAGGATGCGACGAAAACCTACGGTTCGGTCGAGGCATTTGCGGGCGAGCTGCGCAAGCGCGGCCTGACACTCGCGAGCGGCTTCTTTGCCGAACTCGAGGCCGCCGGCGATTTTACCGAAGCCTCGGCCCAGGCCGCCATCATCGGAAAAGCGGAGAAATATGCCGAGTTTCTCAAGGCGTGCGGCAGCGACATCATGGTCATCGGTGCGCCGCTGCGCCAGACGCCCGGCGAGCAACCCGCACGGTTCTTCGATTTCGAACAGGCACGCAAGATTGCCGACTTTCTCAACCGCCTCGGCGCTATTCTCTATGCGAAGGACGTGCGGCTTGCCCTCCATACCGAGGCGCATTCGATCTTTGCCGCTTCGCGCGATGTCGATCTGCTGATGCTGCTGACGGACCCCGCCTATGTCCACATGTGCCCGGACACCGCCCATATCATCGTAGCCGGCTCCGATCCGCTCGATGTCGTCGGCCGTCATCACGAACGGGTCATCATCGCCCATTGGAAGGACGCTCTCGGGCCGATGCCCGCCGACACGCCGATCGACAAGCATATCCACGATCGTCATCGCCCCTATTTCTGCGGCTTCGGGCTTGGCCGCGTCGACTGGCCCGGCTGGATCAGGCTCCTGCGCGACCGCGGCTACGAAGGCTGGGCGATCCTGGAACTCGACGCCGCCCCCGATCCGGTCGGCGACATCGCCAACGGGCTGACGCTTATCCGGCAGGCGCTGCTGCCGATCTATCGCTGATTTCATGACCTGACGACAAACGGCCCCGCAAAGAGGGCCTTCTTGAAGAGGTGGAACGATGAGAAACGCAATGAAACTGCTCATGATGGGTGCGGCCCTTGCCGCCGCGTCCGCTCCCGCTTGCGCAGCCGACAAGCCGAAGGCCGAAGTCATGACGTCGTGGACGTCCGGCAGCGAGGCGGCGGCGCTCGATGTCATCAAGCAGGAGTTCGAAAAACGCGGCGGCGTCTGGAAGGATTCGTCCATCGCCGGCTTCGGCGCCGCCGACGCCGCCTTCCAGAACCGGCTCGTCGCCGGCGATCCGCCCGCGGCCAAGCAGGCCGTGATCGGCCTTGCCAATACCGATTTCGTCAACCAGGGCCTGCTCAGCCCGATCGACGATACCGCCAAGGCCGGCAAATGGGCGGATGTACTGCCGAAGTCGATCCTCGACCTCATCTCCTACAATGGCCAGGTCTATCTTTCCCCTACCGACGCGCATGGCGAGAGCTGGGTCTTTTATTCCAAGGACACCTTCGCCAAGGCCGGCGTGACCGAGGAGCCCCGGACCTGGGATGAGTTTTTCGCGGCGCTCGACAAGCTCAAGGCCGCCGGCGTGCAGCCGGTCGCCTGGGGCGGCCAGTCCTGGCAGGAATCCAAGGTCTTCAACATGATCCTGCTGACGCAGGTCGGCATCGACGGCTTCCTCAAGATCTATGCCGACAAGGACAATGGCGACGCATCCGTCGAGGGCGTGAAGAAGACGCTCGATATCCTCGGCAAGCTTCGAACCTACGTCGACGAGGGCGCGCCGGGACGCAACTGGAACGACGCCACCGCAATGGTCATCACCGGCAAGGCCGGCGTGCAGTTCATGGGCGATTGGGCCAAGGGGGAGTTCGTCGCCGCCGGCAAGCAGCCGGGCAAGGATTATGGCTGCATGCTCGTCCCGCAATCACCGGGGATGGTGTATGTCGCCGATTCCTTCTCCTTCCCGAAAATTGCCGATCCGGCATCGCAAAAGGGACAGGCATTGCTGGCGGAAGTCGCCATGGATCCTGTGGTGCAGGTCGAGTTCTCCCTGAAAAAGGGTTCCGTGCCGATGCGCACCGATGTCGACAAGTCGAAGCTCGATATTTGCGCGCAAAAGGGCTTGGAACTGATGAGCGCCGGCAAGATCGTGCCGGATCAGGCCCTGATCCTCTCGCCGCAGCAGGCAGGCGCGCTCAACGACTTTGTCGACGAGTTCTGGAGCAACCCGTCGGAGGATAGCGCTTCCGGCGCCGAAAAGTTCTTCGCAATCTTCGAATAGAACGCTTCCGGGCCGGGCGGCGGCGGATTCGCCGTTCGGCTCCCTTCATTCCCCTTGAGAGAGTTTGCTCATGCAAGCCAAGCGCAGACGTTCCCTTGCTGCGACCTGTGCGCTACTGCCGACATGGATCGCCGCCATCTTCGTCTACATCGGCACCATGATCTGGTCCGTGCGGCTGTCCTTCACGGACTCGACGATCTTTCCGTCGTCCAACTATGTCGGCTTTGCCCAGTATGCGAGGCTGTTCAGGAATTCGAGATGGCTCGCATCGCTGGAAAACGTGCTGATCTTCGGCGTGCTCTATGTCGCAGGATGCCTTGCCCTGGGCTTCGTGCTGGCGGCCGCGCTCGACCGCAAGGTGCGCTTCGAAAGCGTCTTCCGAACCATATTCCTTTACCCCTATGCCATGTCCTTCGTGGTCACGGGGCTGATCTGGCAATGGATGCTCAACCCCACATTCGGCATCCAGGCGACGGTCCGGGCGCTCGGCTGGCAAGGCTTCGTCTTCGACTGGATCGTCAATCGCGAGATGGCCATCTATACCGTGGTCTTCGCCGGCGTCTGGCAGGGCGCCGGGCTCGTCATGGTGATCGCGCTCTCCGGCATGCGCGGCATCGGGGAGGAGCAGTGGAAGGCAGCCCGGATCGACGGCATCCCGGTCTGGCGCATCTACCTTTCGATCATCCTGCCGCAACTCGGTCCGGCGCTTGCGGCATCGGGCATGCTGCTCTCCATGGGGGTCATCAAGACCTACGATCTCATCGTGGCGCAGACCGGCGGCGGCCCGGGCTATTCGACCGAGGTGCCGGCGAAATTCATCATGGATAATCTGTTCGAACGCCAGAACCTCGGGCTTGCCAGCGCGGGCGCCACCGTCCTCGTGCTTTCCGTCGTCATGGCCGTCACCCCGTTCCGCTATGCGCTTGCCATGCGCGCCCGAAGAAGAGGAGCGCAATGATGACAGCACTTCGGCATCCTCGCGGCCCCAGGCCGTCACGGCTGACGGTCGGCCAGATCGGGCTTTACGCCTTCCTGGTGCTGTCGGCGCTCTTCTTCCTGCTGCCGCTTTATACGATGCTCGTGACCTCGCTGAAGTCGATGGAGGAAATCCGCCAGGGCCATATCTTCGCCTTGCCCGGCACCGTCGATCTCGACGCCTGGAAGACCGCATGGTCCGGGGCCTGCATGGGCACGCAATGCCTCGGCGTGCGCGTCGGCTTCTGGAACTCGGTCAAGATCACCGTGCCCGCCGTCGTCATCTCCGTCTTCATCGGCGCGATCAACGGCTATGCGCTGTCGCTCTGGCGGCCGAAGGGCTCGAATTTCCTGTTCGGGCTGCTGATGGCGGGCGGCCTCATTCCCTATCAGATCTTCCTCTATCCACTGGTGCGGTTGCTTGCGAATTTGAGCCTCTACAATTCCGTGGCCGGCGTGGTCCTCGTTCATGTCATTTTCGGCCTGCCGCTGGTCACGCTGCTGTTCCGCAATTATTTCGTCGCCATCCCCGAAGAGCTCTGCAAGGCAGCCCGCGTCGACGGCGCCGGGTTCTGGCGGATCTTCATCGAGATCATGCTGCCGATGTCGGTGCCGATGGTGATGGTTGCCTCCATCTTTCAGTTCACCGGCATCTGGAACGACTTCCTCATCGGTCTGGTTTTCGCCGGGCGCGACAATCTGCCGATGACGGTCCAGCTCAACAATATCGTCAATACCACCATGGGCGAACGCGCCTACAACGTGAACATGGCCGCCACGATCCTGACCGCCGTTGTTCCGCTCGCCATCTATTTCTTCTCCGGCCGTTGGTTCCTGCGCGGTGTCGCAGCCGGCGCCGTCAAAGGGTAACGCCATGCAGCCTGCCGTAGCGGTAAAAGACCTCAAGATTGCCTATGGTGACCATACCGTCATCGAAAGACTCTCCCTCGACATTGCCCCGCGGGAATTTCTGGTGCTCCTCGGCCCGTCCGGCTGCGGGAAGTCGACGCTGCTGAATGCGATCGCCGGCCTGCAGGACATCCGTGACGGCGAGATGTGGATCTCGGGCAGGAACGTGACGTGGGAGGAGCCGAAAGATCGCGGGATCGGCATGGTTTTCCAGTCCTATGCGCTTTACCCGCGGATGACGGTGCGCAAAAACCTGTCCTTCGGCCTGCGCGTCGCCGGCCTGCCCAAGGCTGAGATCGAGGCGCGCGTTGCCCGCACGGCGTCGCTGCTGCATCTGGAGAACCTGCTCGACCGCCGCCCTTCCGAACTGTCGGGCGGGCAACGCCAGCGTGTCGCGATCGGCAGAGCGCTGGTGCGCGAGGTCGATGTCTTCCTGTTCGACGAACCGCTCTCCAATCTCGATGCCAAACTGCGCAACGAACTGCGCGTCGAAATCAAGAAGCTTCATCAGAGCCTCGGCAACACGATGATCTACGTGACTCACGATCAGGTGGAGGCGCTGACCCTCGCCGATCGCATCGCCATCATGAAGGATGGCGTCATCCAGCAGCTTGCGAGCCCGTCGGAGATCTATCATCGCCCCGCCAATCTCTTCGTCGCGGGCTTCATCGGCGCACCGGCGATGAACTTCATCAAGGGAGAAATTGCCATCAAGGCGGACGGCCCGCTCTTCGAAAGCGACAGCCTGGCCGCGCATCTGGCCGACTATCCTTTTCTGGCGGCGGCCAAGGCTGGCCCCGCCACGCTCGGCATCCGGCCGGAACATATCGTTCCAGCCGGGGAAACAAGGCATCTGCCGACCCTCGCCGGTACGGTCTCGGTGGTCGAGCCGATGGGTGCGGATACCGTGGTCTGGTTCGACTGGGCCGGCCAGAGCCTGTCTTACCGCCTCATGGGCGACACGACGCTCCAGCCCGGCGCGGCGATCGCACCCGGGCTCGATATCGCCAGGGCCTCGCTCTTCGACGCCAACGGCGTCCGCCTCTAAACCGCCTTCGGATCATTACGGAAAATATTCATGTCTCAGACTGTTTACGATGCGCTGGTCATCGGCTCCGGCGCTGCCGGTTCCTTTGCCGCCAGAGAACTGACCGCCCAGGGGCTTTCTGTCCTTCTGCTCGAGGCCGGCCCTGCCGTGACCGGGAAGGATTTCGATCCGACCCGCAAGAAGCAGCCGGCCAGCAGCATCAACATCTGGGAGCGCGCCCGCGCCACGCTGAAGGGGCAGCCCATCCAGGCACGCGCCGCCTTCTTTACGGAGCGCTTCAGCCATTTCTTCGTCAACGACCGGAAAAACCCTTACACGACCCCGAAAGACGCGCCGTTCCTGTGGATTCGCGGCCGTCAGGGCGGCGGTCGCCTGCACAGCTTCGGCCGTGTGCTGCTGCGCTGGACGGATGACGACTTCAAGATAAAGTCGCGAACCGGCAAGGGCGTGGACTGGCCGGTCGGCTATGACGATCTCCTGCCTTACTACGAGGAGGTCGAGACCTGCCTCGGGCTTTACGGCAATCCCGACGGCGTGGAGACCCTACCTGATGGCATCTATGTCCGCCCTGCCAAGCTGACGCCGGCCGAACAGGTCTTCAAGAACGAAGTGGAAAGCCGCTGGCCGCAGCGGCATGTCGTTTCCTGGCGCTATATCGCGCCGGATGCCGAACGCACGCCAAAACCCTTGCGCGAGGCACTTGCGACCGGAAAGCTGACGATCCGCCACGATGCCATCGTCCGGCGTATCGTGACGGACGATCAAGGCGCCCGGGCAACGGGTGCCGAGTTCATCGATCGCACCACCGGCCAGGTCGAAACCGCACGGGCAACGCTCGTCGTGCTTTCGGCGTCTCCGATCGAAAGCGTGCGGCTGCTTCTCAATTCGGCATCCGCCCGGCATCCCGGGGGATTGGGCAACAGCTCAGGTGCGCTGGGGCGCTATTTCATGGACCAGCTTCCATGCCTCGCCTTCGGCTCCTTTTCCAAGGCAAAGGGATGGGCAGTCGACGATTCCGCCCCGGTCGATCCGTTCTACAACCCCTCCGGCGGCATATTCGTGCCACGCTTTGGAACCGGCGACGCCGGCCGCGGCGATTTCGACTATCAGGGCAGCATCGGCCGCGCGCCGACGCCCGACGACGAACCGGCCCGCCTGGCCTTCTTCGGCTTCGGCCGCATGCTGCCCTATGCGGACAACCGCATCACGCTCGATACGCGGCGCAAGGATTCCTGGGGCATTCCCGCGCCTCATATTCGCTGCGTCATGGGCGAGGAGGAGCACGCGCTGCTCCGCCAGCAGGAGAAAGTGCTTGTCGACATGGTGCATGGCGTCGGCGGAGATCTGGAATTCATCGGCTCCCCGACCGGCCTGAGGGAAATGGGCCGCGGCGCCTTTCCCGATGCCGATCCCTTCAGCCGTTTCATGTTCCGAAAATGGTTCCGCAAGACCATGTGCATGGGAGCGGCGATCCACGAGACGGGCGGCGCGCGGATGGGAGAAGACCCGCGAGATTCGGTGCTGAACTCTTACAATCAGCTTTGGGATGTCCCGAACGTCGTCGTCACGGATGCGAGCGCCTTTCCCGGCAGCGGCATCGCCGGCACGACGCTGACCGTCATGGCGCTGACGATCCGCGCCTGCCGGAATTTGGTCGGCCAGCACCAGAAGCGCTGATGCCGGCGTGATTTCCGGACGGGCGGATCGCCACCGACGCCTGTCCGGGCACCGGCGCGGCCGCGATCAGATCTTCCGGGCCTTGCGCCCGACCGTGGCGCCGGCCGGAGCCGCAACGGATGCGCGCTTGACGAGCGAGCATTCGAGCTTGGTGATCTGGTAGCGGCGCTCGCGCGGCAAGACAGCGGTTTCGAGATGCTCTATCGCCCACTGGCCCATGGCCATATGCGGCAGGATGGATGTCGTCAGAGGCGGCACGAGATGGCGGCAGATGTCCTCATCGTCATAGCCCATGACCGACATGTCCTCCGGAATGCGAAGCCCGGCCTCCTTCAGCGCCTCGTAGCAGCCGATGGCGGTGCGGTCGTTCTGGCAGAAGATCGCGGTCGGACGCTCGGCAAGCGAAAGCAGCTTCATGGTGCCGGAATAGCCGGCACTCGCCGACCAGTCGCCCTCGATGACCAGTTCCGGATCGAAGGGAATGTCGGCGGTCGCCAGAGCCCGGCGATAGCCGGTGAGGCGATCCTGCGCCGCCTGCATCCACGGTTCGCCCGTGATCGTCGCGATGCGGTGGTGGCCATGCGAGATCAGATGCCTTGTCGCCGTCTGACCGCCGGCAATCTCGCTTGGAACGACGGCCGGAAAGGCATAGTCGGAGGTGTAGCAATTGAGAAGGACGATCGGAATGTTGAGGTCGTAGAGATAATCCGGAACCTCGACCTCGCGGGTGAAGATCGTCATGTAGATCAGCGCGGAAATCCCGCTGTTGCTCAGTGCCTGGAGCGCTCTCGGCTCCATGACCGGATCGCTCATGGTCTGCGCGACGAGTAGCACGTTTCCGGCATTCCAGGACGCCTGGCGCGCGCCCTCGATCGCAACGACCGCTTCCGGACTGGTCGCGAGCTGGTCGACGGCAAAGCCGATGACCCCGTCCAGCTGCGAGGGCGACAGAAGCGCGGGCGGAGTGGAAAGAACCGGCGCGACGTAACCGAGCTGGCGGGCGGCCTCGATGACCCTTTCGCGGGTCTGCTGCGACAGGCGCATGCCGGGCGTGTTGTTCAGGACGAAGGACACTGCGGTCTGCGAACATCCAGCCGCCTTGGCGATATCGGTCATCGTGACGCGCGCGCCGGGACGGCGGCCGTTTCTCTTCGAAATTCTGCTGTCGTCGGCCGTTTGATCGCCGTTTGCGGCCGATATCTTCTTCATGATGGCGCCTCATCTCCCGTGAAACGAAGCCGGCCAACAACCCCACCGCCAGCTTCGCTAATATTTATTACCATCAATGGTGGGAGTTCGGCAACCGGTGCAATGATAAATCGGCACGCCATCCACAAATTCAGCACCCATATGGTCTTGGAATGACACAGAAAACAGCGTTTTCCTCGCGATCCCCGGCCATGCTCTCCGATTTGTATTACTAATTCTATTTACTAATCGAAATTAGTCGTATACCGTTGCCTCGTGGTTGGACGTGCCGCGTCTCGCTTTGCGAGAAACCCTAGGAGGGGGTGCAGGACGGGCCGCTACGAGTTGCAACTAGTCCCGCCAGCGGGTCTATGGGAGGATGATCATGAAGTACCTAAGACGGGGTGCTGCCGCCTTTGCGGCAGGGCTGATGTTAAGCTATGCATCGGCAACTTACGCCGCCGACAAGCCGACGCTCGCATTTGTAGTCAACGGCGCATCCGACTTCTGGAAGGCTGCCGAAGCCGGCGTCAAGAAGGCCCAGGCCGAGCTGCCCGATTTCAACATGGAACTGAAGTATCCGGAACAATCCTCGGTCGCGATCCAACAGCGTCTGATGGAAGACCTTGTGGCTGCGGGCGTCAAGGGCATCATGGTTTCCGCCGTCGATCCCAAGACCTCGACGGAGGGCCTGAACAAGATCGGCTCCGAAACCGCTCTGTTCACCACCGACAGCGACGCGCCGGATACGAACCGCGTCGCCTATATCGGCTCGTCGAACGTCGACGCCGGCAAGCAGGCTGCCGAAATCGCCAAGAAAGCCATGCCGAACGGCGGCAAGTGCATCGGCTTTGTCGGTCTTCTCGGTGCGGACAATGCCAAGGAGCGCATCCAGGGCATGAAAGACGGCATCGCCGGCACGAAGATCGAACTGGTTGACGTTCGCGGCGACGACATCGACCAGACAAGAGCGAAGAAGAACGTCGAGGATGCGCTGGTCGCAAGCCCGGACGTCACCTGTATGGTCGGCTTCTATTCCTACAACACGCCGCGCATCTACGAGGCGCTGCGCGAAGCCGGCAAGCTCGGCCAGATCACCGTCGTCGGCTTCGATGACGATCCGATCACGCTCGGCGGCGTCAAGGAAGGCACGATTGCCGGCACCGTCGTACAGCAGCCCTATCTCTGGGCCTACCAGGGCATGAAGCTGATGGCCGCCTACCTGAAGGGCGACAAGTCCGGCATTCCCGACAACAAGCTCATCATCATCCCCACGAAGATCATCGGCAAGGATGACGTTGACGCCTATGCCGCCAATCTCAAGGCGATGGCCGGCAATTGAGGCCATCCCGCAGCAGCGCCGGTTACGAGGACCGGCGCTGCTGGACTTGATAAATGCTCACGACGCGACGGCTTTCGAAGCCACGTCGCACAGGCGCGATACTCGTCATGAATCAACGATCGGATACACTGGTAGCGCCGGCAGGCACGGTGCCTTTTCTCAGCCTTTCGGGAATCGGCAAGACCTACCCTGGCGTCGTGGCGCTCGATAATTTCTCGATGGACGTCGCTCCCGGCGAGGTGATCGGCCTCGTCGGCGAAAACGGCGCTGGCAAATCGACACTGATGAAAATCCTCGGTGGCGTCGTCAAGCCGGATCGCGGAGCCATTCGTCTCGATGGGGCCGAGCAGGGCGCCTTCACGGTCGAAAGCAGCATCGCCTCGGGCATCGCCTTCGTCCATCAGGAGCTCAACCTGTTTGAAAATCTCGATGTCGCGGCAAATATATTTCTCGGCCGCGAGCCTCTGCGGGGCGGCGTCCTGAAGCTTGTGGACCGGAGCCGCCTGCGCGACATGGTCGCTCCTTTGCTCAAGCGCGTCGGCGCCAATTTTTCGCCCGATACGCCGGTGGCTTCGCTATCGCTCGCGCAGCAGCAGATGGTCGAAATCGCCAAGGCGCTCTCCATCAATGCCCGTCTCGTCATCCTCGACGAGCCGACATCGAGCCTGCCGCTGGCCGAGACGGAGAAACTGCTGGCCGTCATCTCGTCGCTGAAGGCGGATGGCATCAGCGTGATCTTCATTTCGCATCGCCTGCACGAAGTCGAACGCGTCGCCGACCGTGTCGTCGTTCTGCGCGACGGAACCCTGGTCGGCACATTGCCGAAGGATTCGATCGACCACGACCGCATGGTGAAACTGATGATCGGCCGCGCCCTGGCCGCGCGCTCGATAGAAGCCGCCCGGCCGCCGGGTGAGGTTGCGCTCAGGATTTCCGCAGTCCAGACCGCCGCCTACCCGATGCAGCCGGTCAACCTGGACATTCGCTACGGCGAAATCCTGGGCCTCGCCGGACTTGTCGGTTCGGGCCGCACCGAGCTTGCCCGCGTTCTCTTCGGGGTCGACCGGAGCTACGGCGGCACCATCGCGCTTGGCGGGCAGGATCTGCGGCTGCGTTCTGCCAGAGACGCCGTCGCCAACGGCATTTTCCTCGTGCCGGAAGACCGGAAACTCAACGGCATCCTGCTCGACATGCCGATATCGCAGAACATATCCCTGCCCAATCTTCCGGCCTATGCGCGCCGCTCCATGGTTTCGCCGGACCGCGAAAATGCAGTGGCCGAAAGCCAGCGCCGGCAGCTCGGCATCAAGGCGCCGTCGATCTCGACCCGCACCGGCACGCTGTCGGGCGGCAACCAGCAGAAGGTCGTGCTCGCCAAATGGCTGGCGATGCATCCGAAAGTGCTGATCTTCGACGAACCCACCCGCGGCATCGACATCGGCGCGAAGAGCGAAATCTATAACCTGATGCGCAAGCTCGCCGATGCCGGCGTGGCGATCCTGATGATCTCGAGCGACATGGAGGAGGTCATCGGCGTCTCCGACCGCATCGCGGTCATGCACGAGGGCCAGATCTCCGGCATTCTCGATAAGGATCAATTCAGTCAGGAAAACGTGCTTTTGCTGGCCGTCGGCAAGGCGCTACACTAAAGCGGTTCAGCTATCCACGGGATCTCTGAACCGTTCTATCTCCTTGTTTTAAGCACTTCCGGACGGAAAGCCGCTGCGTATTTCTCCTGGAATTGCTCTAACGGCTGCGGCCAATGGGAATGGAAATCGATGAGTAAGAAAGATCTGGGCCTGCTCCTGTTGATCATCGTCGTCGGCATCGTCGTCGCGATCATCAATCCGCGCTTCCTTTTGCCGATCAACCTCGCCAACACGTCGAACCTCATCGGCCTTTTCGGAATATTGTCGATCGGCCAGGCTTTCGTCATCATCACGGGCGGCATCGAACTCTCCGTCGGCTCGCTGGTCGCTCTGCTCGGCGTCCTGTTCATCGACTTCATTGCCGTCCAGAACATACCCTGGGCGGTAGCTCTCCCGCTCATCCTGATCCTCGGCGGCGTCCTGGGCGCGATCCACAGCTGGCTGATCACCAAGCTCAATCTTCAGCCTTTCGTCGTCACGCTCTGCGGCCTTTTGATCTATCGCGGCGCGGCGCGCTTCTACACGGCGGACGGTACGGCCGGCTTCGCCTTCGGCCAGAACTTTCCGACCCTGGAATTCCTGACGGCCGGCCGTTTCTACGGCGTGCCGAACACCTTCATCGCGCTCGTGATCATCGCTGCCGTCATGTGGATCGTCCTGCATCGCTCCGTCTACGGCCGCTATCTCTACGCCATCGGCAAGAACGAGGAGGCCGCCAAATATTCGGGCATCCGCACGAGAAAGATGGTGACGGTTTCCTACGTCATATGCGGTGTGCTGACGGCGCTTTCCGCGATCTACTTCGCCATGTACACGCGCTCCATTTCGCCGGCGAGCCATGGGCAATTCTACGAGCTTTACGCCATCGCCGCGGCTGTTCTCGGCGGCTTTTCGCTGCGTGGCGGCGAAGGGTCCCTCATCGGCGTGGTGCTCGGCACCATCCTCTTGCAGGAGCTTCAGAATCTGGTGAACCTCCTCGGCATCCCCTCCTCGCTCAACTTCGCCGTCATGGGCGGCGTGATTATGCTCGGCGTGCTGATCGACCAGCAGTGGAGCGCCATGCGCGCGCAGCGGCGCCTGGTCTCGGCTGCGCGCCAGGCGGAAACACGACAGCCGGCAAGCCAAGTGCAATCGTAGCGGCGACCCCGGATCGATTTGGCTGAAGCGGAGGCCGCAGAGTCGCGATGTCTGCTTGCAGCAACGCGGCTCCTGACGGCGAGCGCAGGCCGTATATCGCCCAAGAATCTCAGCCGGCCGGCGGCGTCGGCTCTCCCAGCGACAGCATCAGCCGGTTTGCCCAATTGAAGAAGGCTGCGCCATGGATGACATCGGCGATCTCCAGATCGTCCAGTCCTTCCGCGCGCAGCTTTTCGATTTCGTCCGTGCCGAATTGCGGCGGCGTCGCCGTCAGGGCCGCCGACGCCTCGACAACGGCATTCCACCGGCTGCCGAGATCGGCCTGGAGACCTTCGTCCAGCAGACGCTGCACGTCATCCGCCCGTTTGGAATGATGAGAGGCAAACCGCGAATGAACGGAGGCGCAGAAGATGCAGCCGTTCGCGCGCGAGGCGGCCGTGGCGGCAAGCTCGCGCTCGGCGCGGGGAAGACCGGCCGAGACGTTGTAGAAGATATCCTTGTCCGTCCTGGTGCGGGCCTGGAGAATATCGGGGTCGCGCGCCAGCAACATGAAGTAGGGCGATTTCGCGCGGGACGCATCCACAAGGCCGGCCCAGTGACGCTCGGTCAGATCCGCCTCGCCAAGCGGCTGCAGCCATGGGGTCCAACCGATTTCGGCCTGGGTAAAGGCATTCGGCCGGTTCTCGATTGCGGGATGAATGACGATTTCGGTCATATGGGAATTCCTCTTGATTCGACTAGGCCGAAGCCGCCTGCCCGGCATTCGCCGCGTTCTCTGCCAATGCCTTGAGGCCGGCGACAACGCGGATCTGAAACGCCAGAAACGCGACGATCTGCGATAGAGTCACGATGCCGGTCGCCGTCCAGCCGGCATCGAGCAATTTTTGCAACGCCGCGGCACTCGCCTCTCTCGGACGGAACACCAGAAGATGGCTGTGTTCGAGTGCTGTCGCCAGCTTCGGCCCGAGCGCATCCCGGTTCTCGCTCGTAACCTCGTAGACGAGTCCGGTCCGGTCCTCGCCGGAAAGCGGACCGGCGGGATAGTGCCCGTAGGGGCCGTTCGTGCGGCCGCGCTCGACTTCCACATCGACGGAGACGGCGAACGCCGCGCCGCCGGCCTGCTCCTTCAGCCTGGAGGCGTAGAAGCTGCCGGCCTCGTCCGCGCCGTGGAGCCCCGCAACGAAGACAGCGATGGCAAAGCGCTCCAGCAGCGTCACATCGCCCTGATGCGCGGGCTCAAAGAGCGCCTGATAGCTTTTCTGCGCATTGAGACGCGTCTCCGGCCTTTGCGCCCGCAGGCGATCCAGCAGGGATCCGGCGTGAATTCCCGCAAGGAGATCGATGGTATCCGTGGTCTGTGACGTCATGGTTGAGTCCTTCCCTTTAAATGCCGGTCTTCAGACCCGCGCGGCCCGGCGCGGTTCGTTCGCGGCGGAGCCTTGCCGCGCCCAGCCGAGTGCGGGCGCGACGTGCTTTGCGACAAGTTCCAGCGAGCGCAGGATGTATTCATGCGGCGGATCGACGGAATGCACCTGGAAGACCAGATCTGTGACCCGCGATAGCGCGGTATCGGCCCGCAGCGATGCAATGACGTCATCCGGCGTGCCGACATGAACGTCGAAAGCCCGGATCAGATCGGCCGTCGTTTCGCCCGAAAACGTAAAGCCGCTCGCCTTGAAGCGCTCGACGTTGCGCCTCAGGCCGATCTCGGCGAAGTGCAGGGCTTCCTTCCTGCTCTCCGAGACGAACAGGCTGCGCGAACCCAGAATTCGCGGCGGACGCCCGGCAGGCAAGGCCGCGAGATAGGTATCGATAATCGGATTCTGCAGGTCCCAGAGCTCGGCGTCCGGCGTTTCCGGCGGTCGCGGCTGCGTGCGCGACAGCATCAGCCCATCGCCATCGCCGCCGGCACGAATGCCGCCGCCGACGGAGAAAGTGGCCTGCCAGACGCGATCGCGCAGATGCGGCGCTTCGGGATAGAGGCGATTGCCGCCGGCAAGCTCGCCTCCGGCCCAGGCCTCGCGCACCAGGGCGAGGTGTCTGCCGTAAACCTGTCCGCGTTCGCCGCTTTCCAGGCCGAAAGGCAGGAACGATTGCGGGGTGCCGCCGGTGCCGAAACCGACTTCCAGCCGCCCGTCGAGCAGATGATCGAGCACGGCGGTGTCTTCGGCCACCCGCACCGCGTTTTCCATCGGCAGGGTGATGACGCCCGTGCCGAGGCGGATGCGGGAGGTTCGCGGCGCCAACGATGCAAGGAACACCAAAGGCGCGGGCAGGCCGCCCTCCTCGCCGCTGAAATGATGCTGTGCCACCCAGGCGCTGTCGAAGCCATGCTTCTCCGCGTGAACGATCTGTTCGGCGACAAGCCGGTAACGGGTCGCGGCGTCCGCCTGATCGAGGACGCGGCTGAAGAAGCCCAGTCTTTTCGGTGACGTACTCATGAAACTATCCTGCACTGAGGGGGAAATCGATTGATCGCGGAAACTTCTTGCCCGGAACGGCGTCGATCAGCTCACGCGTGTAGGGGCTCTGCGGATTGCTGAAGACATCGCCGATCGCGCCCGTCTCGACCAGCCGCCCGCCGTTGAGGACGGAGACCGTGTCTGCGATCTGCCGCACCACGGCAAGATCGTGGGAGACGAACAGATAGGTCAGCCCCAGCTCGCGCTGCAACTCGTCGAGAAGTTCGAGAATCTGGGCCTGCACCGTCACGTCTAGCGCCGAGACCGCTTCGTCCAGCACCAGGATCTGCGGGTCGAGCACCAGGGCGCGGGCAATCGCGACACGCTGGCGCTGCCCTCCCGAAAGCGCGTGCGGCCGCCGCTGAAATACCTCGGCCGGCAGCTTGACCCTGTCGAGGGTCGCGGCCACCTTTGCCAATCGCTCCCGGCGCGGCAGCCGCTCGAAATTCAGCAACGGCTCTTCCACGATGCTCGTGATCGTCTGACGTGGATCAAGCGATCCATAGGGATTTTGATAGACGAGCTGGATTTTCTTGCGAAAAAGCCGGAGCGTTTCGCCGCGCAGCGAAGACAGGTCCAGCCCGTCGATCACAACCTTTCCGGAAGTCGGCCGCTGGAAGGCCGAAACGATCCGTATGGTCGTCGTCTTGCCCGAACCAGATTCTCCGACGATCGCGTGCGTACTGCCGCGGCGCACGCGAAACGAGACATCGTCGACGGCCCTGAACCTATCCGCATCTCCGCCATGGCCGAAATCCTGAACCAGCCCTTCGACGACGATGATGTCATCGGTCGGCTGCGGCGCAGACGCGATCGGCCGAGGGGGAATGCGTTGCCGCTCGGCGTTGAGCGATGGCGCGTCGGCGAGCAAACGCCGCGTATAGGCGCTCTGCGGATGCCTCACGACGTCGGCGGTACGCCCCTGCTCCTGAATGCGGCCATGCTGCAGGACGATCAGCCGGTCCGATCGGTCGACGGCAATGCCGAGGTCATGCGTGACCAGCAGGACCGCCGTGCCGTATTCGCGCCTCAGATCGTCGATGAGGTCCAGAATGTGCCTCTGTACGGTCACGTCAAGCGCACTTGTCGGCTCGTCGGCAATGATGAGGGAAGGCTTCAAGGCCATGGCGATGGCGATCAGCACGCGCTGGCGCATGCCGCCGGAAAGCTCGTGCGGATATTGCTTCGCACGCAACTGAGGCTGGCTGAGACCGACACGCTCCAGAAGATCGATTGCCTGGACGCGCGCGGCCGCCCCCGACGCCCTACCATGGACGACGAGGATCTCGGCCACCTGATCGCCGATCGTCCTGACCGGGTTGAGGGAGTTGCCGGGGTCCTGCGGCACGAGGCTGACAACCGACCCGCGAATGCCATCCAGCCGTCTTTGCGGCCAGTCGCCGATCTCCTCGCCGTTCAGGCGGATGGCACCTTGCTGCAAAAGGCCGCCTTCCGGCAAAAGGCCGATCACCGCCTGAGCCGTCGAACTCTTGCCCGAGCCGGACTCGCCGACCAGAGCGACGACTTCGCCGGCATGAACCTGGAAATCGATATCGTGAACGACCGTGCGCAGACCGCTCCTGTCGCGATAGCCGATCCGCAGGCCCGCCACGTCGAGGATGGGAACGGCCTTGCTCTCGAGCGAGCCAATCAATGGAACCGTCATTTCCCGATCCTTCCGATAGCCCGGCTGATGCGATTGATGGAAATGACGACAAGGACCACGACGAGACCGGGAGCCGCCGTCAGCCACCATGCGGTTGCGATGTAATTGCGGCCCTCGGCGATCAGCAGCCCCCATTCCGGCGTCGGCGGCGGGGCGCCATAGCCGAGGAAGCCGAGGGTCGACAGCTGCAGGATGGCCCAGCCGGCCTGAAGGGCGGCAAAGGCGATCACCGAGGTCAGCGAATTGGGAAGAATATGACGCCACAGGACCTTGAGGAAGGTGCCGCCGCTGCCGAACGCGGCTTCGACATATTCGCTTCGCCGCACCGTCACGACCTCGGAACGCACCAGCCGGGCAAACTTGGCGATCAGCGTGCAGCCGACGGCGATTGCGGCATTGACCGTGCCGAAGCCGAGGAGAACGATGATGCTGAGCGACAGCAGCAGATCCGGAATGGACAACATGACGTCCACCAGCCTCATGATGACGGTCTCAAGCCTTCCGCCCAGTGAGCCGGCAAGAACGCCAAGCGTCGTGCCGACCAGAAGGGCGATGCCCACGGCGGCGAGCGCGCCGGACAACGAATGCACGGCTCCGTAAACGATGCGGGCATAGAGATCGCGACCGAGCGAATCCGTACCCAGCAGATGTGCCGTGCCCGGCGGGCGAAGATGCTGGCCCGGCAAGCCCTGAACCGGATCGCAGATCGTGAAGAGGCCGGGAAAGATCGCCCAAAGTACCGCCAGCGCGAGCACGAGGCACGCAAGGATGAGCCCGGGCTGGATGACCGGCCACCGCCGGCCGGATGGGACGGTTTTTCGAGAATTTCCCCGGAGCGTTGCCGACGACAGGCTGCCTTCAGGCTCGGACGGATCGAGGCTTGGATGATGTTGGACAGTTTCGATACTTGCCATCATGCGGCCCCCAATTTGGTCTTCAGACGGGGATCGAGCACCGGATAGAGCAGATCGACGACGAGATTGATGATGACGAAGGCGCCTGCGGCAATGACGACGATCGCCTGGAGAACGGCGACATCCTGACCGTCGACCGCCTGCTTGGTCAGGCCGCCGATGCCGTTGAGCCCGAAGACGGTTTCCGTGATGACGGCTCCGGCAACCAGCTCGCCGAACAAAAGCCCGGCGACGGTCAGGACCGGCAGCAGCGTGTTCTTGGCAACGTGCGCCCACAAGACCCTTGCATGGGAAAGCCCCTTGGCGCGGGCGACCGGCACGAAGGGCCTGGTCAGCACTTCGTCGATATTCTTCAGCAGGATTTGCGCCAGCGGCGCCGAGATCGGGACAGCCACGGTCAGGACAGGCAGGAAAAGACCTTCCCAAGGCCCGGGATTGATGACCGGCACGAGACGAAGCCGAAAGGAGAATATCTGGATGAACATGATGCCGAGCCAGAAGGTCGGCACAGAAACGAAAAGCGACGGAATCGACTGGATCAGGCCGCGCAGCCATGCAAAGCCCGATAGATTGGAGGCGATCGCGATGAGAACGGCAAGGCTCACTGCCACCGCGAAACCCAGCCCCGCAAGCAGCAGGGTCGGCGGCACGTTGGTCGCCAGCAGCGAGTTCACCGGAACCCCCGCCTGCAGGGAGTAGCCGAAATCGCCCGTCAGGAAATTCCAGGCGGAATGGAGATATTGCTGCAGGAAAGATCCGTTGGCGCCGTAAGCGGCCCTGATATCGGCAAGTTGCTCGGGGCTCAGCCCATAGTCGGGATTCTGGAACTTGATCAGCACCGCATCACCCGGCAGCGACTGCAGCAGCACGAAGGACACCGTGAATGCAGCCCACAGCACGAACAGGGCCTGCCCGATTCTGGATAATATGTATCTCGCCATACCGATCTTGCGCCTTCACATTCCGCGAGCCCGGCGCAACGACGGGCCCGCATCGTTCATCAATGCGCGGCAAGCCATGTGCCGTAGAAAGAGGGGCGGCCGACCGCCTCGAATGCAATCCCCTTCACGTAGGGTGCGCCCGCAAAGACCTGCGGCTCCTCGAAGAACGGGATGACATAGGCCTGATCCAGCAGATATTCCTGCGCGGCCTTGGCTGCGGCCAGGCGCTTGCCGCTGTCGGTTTCGGACGCAACGGTCTCGAGAATGCCGTTCAGCTTGTCGTCGGAGAAGACCGCCTTGGGATTGAGGCCGCCCTTCTGCAGCAGCGCATCCCGGTTTTTCGCATAGAACTGGCTCTTGATGACATCGGGATCGGCGCGGCCGACTTCGGCCACCACCAGCGGCGTCTTTGCCGGATCGACATTGTCGGTCACGAGATTTCCCGATGTGCCGGCCAGAACCTGCAGCTTCACGCCGATCTTGGCCCATTGCTGCGCGACGAGCTGCAGCACGGCCTTGTTCTGCGGCTGCGGCAGGGATTCGTAGACGGCGAGCGAAAGCGGCTTGCCGTCCTTCTGGCGAACGCCGTCCGTTCCCTTCTTCCAGCCCGCCTCGTCCAGCAGTTTCTCCGCCGCCGCCGGATCGTAGCTCAACTTCGAGGAAAGATCCGCATAGCCGGCCGCAGCCGACGAAATGATCGACTTTGCCTGCGGATAATTCGCCGAAAACAACGTATCGACGATTTCCTTGTTGTTCGTGGCATGCAGAAGCGCCTGGCGAACCTTGAGGTCGGCAACGAGCGGATTATCCGGCCGGAAGGCAACGCTGTCGTTCACCCCGCGCGTCGGCGCTGCATAGATCGCGAAGCTCTGATCGGCTACCTGCTTTTCGTCATAGGCTTGAAGCTGCCGGATGAAATCGGCCTGGCCGGAAAGCAATGCGCCGATACGCACGCTGTCCTCACCGGTGATGATGTATTTGATGCCGTCCAGATAGGCGCGGCCCTGATGTGCGAGCTTGACCGGACCCCAGTCGTAGTCCGGCCGCGCCTTCAGTTCGAGTTGCTTGCCGAGCGTCTCGCTCGCGACGACGAACGGGCCGGAACCGATGATCTTCGTCGCATCGCCGAGCTGGTCGAAAGGCAGGGCCAGCGTCTTCAGGGAGACGAGGCCGGAGCCGATGACGGAGGTTCCCTGCAGGAAACCGGGCGACGGCTTCCTGAAATAGAACTTCACGGTATAGGGATCGATCACCTCGCTGTGATCGTAATTGTTGATGACCTCCGAAACCGGCTGCTTCAGCTCCTTGTTGCCAAGGCCGAAGGTATCGTAGTTCCTGGCGACGGCACTGGCATCGAGCGGCGACCCGTCGGAAAAGGTCACGCCCTTGCGGATCTTGAAGGTGTATTCGGTGGCATTGTCATTGACCGTCCACGACTCGGCTATCCAAGGCTCGATCTGCAGGGTTTCCGGGTTCTGATAGGTCAGCTTGTCCGTTATCTGGTTCAGCACGCCGCCGTTCGGATAGAAGCCGCCTGCGGGCGGATAGAGGTTCGTATGAGCCTGCTGCTCCAGATAGATGAGCGTGCCGCCCTGAACGGGTTTGCCTTCGTCAGCCGAAAACGCGGCTGACGAGACAAGCGACAGGAAGCCGGCAGTCAGAACAAATGCCTTCAAATTTGCTGCGATCGTCATTGAAATCCCTCGGATACCGAACGTTCCGGAAGGGTATCGAAGCGACTGGAGCATTCCAATATACTCTATGGAATTAGTCTTCTATTTTTCGCGAAACTATTGAAACGACATCCGCCAAGTCTGCCATTATCGGCAACTTGGTGTCTGATCGGCAAAGGTGGCCGCGGTTGTCATCCCGGACCATGCGGCAGCGCGGAACGGCAGCCGATCAGGTCATCCATTTGCGGTGTTCGATAAAGCGTTCGGCCAGCAGGTCGATGAACAATCGCACCTTGGTCGGCAAATGACTGCGGTTCGGATAGATCGCGCTGATCGTAAACTCCACCGCCCGATAATCGGGCATGGCGCGCACGAGACGTCCGGCGGCGACATCGTCGAAGACGATGAAACTCGGCGCCAGGAAAATGCCCTGCCCGCTCTCCAGGAGAAACCGCAACGTCTCGGCGCTGTTGGAAACGACATTGCCGGAAATCTTGACGCCTTTCTGATTGCCGTCGGCATCTTCGAAACGCCATTCGTCGCCATAGGGATAGTAAGCATATTGCAGGCAATTATGCGCCGCGAGATCCGCCGGAACCGTCGGCATGGGATGGGTGTCGCGATACTCGGGCGAGCAGACCAGCATGTGACGCCAGGGTGTAAGCTTGCGCGCGACAAGCGTCGAATCCTGTGCCGGCAGTGTGCGGATCATCAGGTCGTAGCCCTCCTCGATCATGTCGATCGATCGTTCTCCGACGTTGAAGTCGAGCGCGATCGCAGGATACTGCGTCATGAATTCGTTGATGACGGGAAGCAGGAAACGAACGATGGCGCCGCTCGTGTAGATCTTCAGCGTGCCGCGCGGCATGGTGCTGAGCGCGCCCGCCGCGCGATCGGCCTCCTCGAGATCAGCAAGGATTTGCGAGGAACGCTCGTAATAGTACTTGCCCGTTTCCGTCAGGCTGACACGGCGCGTCGTGCGGTTCAGAAGCCGCACGCCGAGACGGTCCTCCAGGGATTGCACATGGTTGCCTACCATGGTGACGGACATGTTGAGCCGGCGAGCGGCCGCGGAAAAACCGCCGCATTCCACCACCCGGCCAAAGACTGTGAGGCTGGTCAGCCGATCCATATCGCCCTCGGATTATCCACTGTGAGTTGATGATGCTTCCAGATTTGAGGAGATTATCAGAAGGACCGTTCCGACGCATCTTCACCGCATCAAAAATGCCCCCTCGTGAAGGGGTAGCGATACGAGAGGAAACGGACGATGGTCGAACTACCCCGCAACGAGGCGTTCAGAAACGCAAGCCATGCCGATGCCGCTCCGGCTGGCGAGATTGCGAAATCCCCCGCCGCCGATGCGCCGAAGGCACCGGCTGCCGTCACCGCTCCCGGGGCGGGCCGAAAGCTCGTCAAGCGCGGTGTCCTCATTGCCGCCCTGCTGGCCTGCGTCGCCCTCGGCGCCGATTTCGGCTATCACTACTGGACGGTCGGACGCTTCATCGAATCGACGGACGACGCCTATGTGAAGGCCGATTACACCGCGCCCGCTCCCAAGGTCGCCGGCTACATCAAGGATGTGCTGGTCAACGACAACGACACGGTCAAGGCCGGCCAGGTGCTCGCCCGCATCGACGACCGTGACTTCCAGGCCGCCCTCTCGCAGGCGAAGGCGGACCTCAAGGCCGCCGACGCGGCGATCGCCAACATCGACGCGCAGATCATGCTGCAGCAATCATTGATCGGACAGGCCAAGGCGACGGTCGCAGCCTCGCAGGCCTCGCTCGACTTTGCCCGGTCCGATGCCGCCCGTCAGGCCCGGTTGATCAGCAATGGTGCCGGCACCCAATCGCGCGCCGACGAGACGCAATCGGCCAGCAAGCAGGCGGCGGCCGCCGTCGAGCGCGATCAGGCCGCGCTGGTCGCCGCTCAGAACAAGGTGCCGGTGCTGCAGACCCAGCGCGATCAGGCGGCTGCCCAGCGCGACCGCGCCGCCGCCGCGGTCCAGCAGGCGGAGCTCAATCTGTCCTACACGAATATCGTCGCCGCGGTCGACGGCACGGTCGGCGCCCGCTCGATCCGCGTCGGGCAATACGTGACCGCAGGCACGCAGCTGATGGCGATCGTTCCCCTGCATTCGGTCTACGTCGTCGCGAACTTCAAGGAAACGCAGCTGACCTATGTGCGCCCCGGCCAGTCTGTCGAGATCAAGGTCGACAGCTTTCCGGACGTTGCCATCAAGGGCCATGTCGACAGCGTCTCGCCGGCAAGCGGGCTGGAATTCTCGCTGCTCCCGCCCGATAACGCGACCGGCAATTTCACCAAGATCGTCCAGCGCATCCCGGTCAAGATCGTCATCGATGACGAGCATCTGGCGGGGCTGCTGCGCTCCGGCATGTCGGTCGAGCCTGAAATCGATACCAAGGCCGTTCAAACTTCGGCAGCCAACGCCGAAGCATCGTCCGGCCACGCCGGCTGATCCCGGCCTTCTTCGTCGAACGTCGCGACAACATCGTCACAAGATTTTTTCGGCTCCGGCCGAAAGGAGACGCGCCATGGCCACTCTTCAGATCGCCGCAAACAACAATTCGGCCGCAGCCGCGGCCGCCCGGCCGGCCATGAGCCCGCTGCGCATGTGGACCGCCGTGATCGGCTCCACGCTCGGCGCCTTCATGGCTGTCCTCAACATCCAGATCGTCAACGCCTCGCTTGCCGATATCCAGGGCGCCATCGGCGCCGGCACGGACGACGGCGGCTGGATATCGACTTCCTACCTGATTGCCGAGATCGTGGTCATCCCGCTCAGCGCCTGGCTTGCCCGCGTCTTTTCGGTTCGCATCTACCTGCTGACAAACGCCATTCTCTTCCTCGTCTTTTCGGTCGGCTGCGCCTTTGCGGCCAATCTGCAGCAGATGATTATCCTGCGCGCGATCCAGGGCTTTTCCGGCGGCGTGCTGATTCCGATGGCCTTCACCATCATCATCACATTGCTGCCGAAACCCAAGCAACCGATGGGCCTTGCCCTCTTCGCCCTCTCGGCAACCTTCGCGCCGGCCATCGGCCCGACCATCGGCGGCTATCTCACCGAAAGTTGGGGCTGGGAATATATCTTCTACGTCAATCTCGTGCCCGGCATTCTGATGGTCGGCATGCTCTGGGTATCGCTCGACCGCACGCCGATGAACCTGTCGCTGCTCGCCAAGGGCGACTGGCCGGGCATCATCACCATGGCCATCGGCCTCGCCGCTCTGCAGACGGTGCTGGAGGAAGGCAACAAGGACGACTGGTTCGGTTCGCCCTTCATCGTGCGCCTGTCCGTCATCGCCGCCGTTTCGCTGACGCTTTTTCTCGTCATCGAACTGCGCGCGTCCCACCCGCTCCTCAATCTGCGCCTGCTGGTGCGCCGCAACTTCGGCTTCGGCATCGTCGCCAACTTCCTGATGGGCGTCGCCCTCTACGGCTCGGTCTTCATCCTGCCGATCTATCTGACACGCATCCAGGGTTATAATTCCGAGCAGATCGGCATGGTGCTCGCCTGGACCGGCATTCCGCAGCTCATCCTGATCCCGCTGGTGCCGCGGTTGATGAAGCGTGTCGACGCCCGGATTTTGGTCGTCATCGGCTTCGCGCTCTTTGCCGCCTCGAACTTCATGAACGTCCACATGACCGGCGACTATGCCAGCGATCAGCTCTTCTGGCCGAACATCGTGCGCGCCATCGGTCAGGCGCTTGCCTTCACGCCGCTGACGGCCATCGCCACCGCCGGCATCGAGCAGGAAAATGCCGGCTCCGCCTCGGCGCTCTTCAACATGATGCGCAATCTCGGCGGCGCGGTCGGCATCGCGGCGTTGCAGACCTTTCTCGCCAAGCGCGAGCAGTTCCACTCGAACATTCTCACCAATTCGGTTTCCGTGTTCGAAGACGCCACGCGCGACCGGGTTGCAAGGCTTACCGATTATTTCATGAACCACGGCATCAGCGACCAGGCGCTCGCCACCCACAAGGCAATCGTTGCGATCGCCTCCAGCCTGCGCAAACAAGCCAATATCATGGCCTTCAGCGACACCTTCTTTCTGCTCGGCGTCGCACTCGTCGTCGCCCTGCTTGCCAGCCTGCTTCTCAAGAAACCCGGTCATCTTTCCGGCGGCGGCGCGCATTAAGCGCCGCATTTAAAAAGGGGAGGACATCGACATGACCTTGATCTACGACATGCCTGAAACCGCCACCCGCAAGTCCAGATCGCCGCGCGGCGGGATCAATCCCACCGCCGCCCTGAGCCTCATCGAATGGCTGACCGGCGACGAATGCCATGCTCTCGATGAGGCAAGCCTCGTCTCCGGGCTTGGGCGGCGCCTGCGAGCGCTTGGGCTGCCTGTCGACCGGTTGACGCTGCATCTGACGACGCTGCATCCCGAATTTGTCGGCCGCACCTTCGCCTGGGCGCCGGGCGAACCGGTCGAGATACACGACCGGGAACACGGCACGCGCCTGGCTTTCGCCAATACGCCGCTCCTCAAGGCGCAGGGAATGCGCGAACCGCTGATCGTCGGCCCCGGCGAAAGCGCGCATGGTCCATGGCAGCACATCGACATCTTCTCCGGCCGCGATCTTGTGCAGCTGGTGATAGCGCCGCTGTGCAATGCCGACGGGCCGATCAGCACCGCCGTCTTCGGCACGCGGCGGCCGGGCGGCTTCACACCCGTCGAACAGGACGTACTCGAGCGGATCCTGCCGGCTCTGCGCAACACCTGCGAGCTACACGTTCTGCGGCAATGCGAGCTCAGTCTGCTCGACACCTATATCGGTCCCATGACGGCGAGCCGTATCCTTGCCGGACATATCCGCCGCGGCGAGATCGAATCCATGGAGGCCGCACTTCTGCTGTGCGACCTGCGCGGCTTTACCGAACTCTCCAACCGCTTGCCCGGCGCCACCGTCCTCGGCCTCCTGAACGCCTATTTCGACAAGGTCGTACCGGCGATCAGCCGCGAGGGCGGCGAAGTGCTGAAATTCATGGGCGACGCCGTTCTCGCCTTCTTCCCGAATATCGACGCGGCCGCGGCCTGCAATGCTGCGCTGAACGCGGCAAAGACGATCCTCGACGAAGCGGATGGCTTCCAGTATGACGACATCGGCATCAAGGTCGGTATCGCGCTGCATTATGGCGAGGTCAGCTACGGCAATGTCGGCTCAGGCAACCGCCTGGATTTCACGCTGATCGGCCCCGACGTCAATGTCGTCAGCCGCATCCAGAGCGTCTGCAGCGAGAGGGGCGAAGCGCTCCTGCTGTCCGACGCCTTCTGCCAAAAAGCCGAGATCACGGATGCGGTCTCGATCGGGACGCATCACTTGAAGGGTTTTGCCGACCCGATGGAACTGTTCACGCTCATCCGCTGAGGCGCATTCTGCCCGACCGCGCGAGACAAACGATCACATGGGCTGGCGCTCTTCATCGCCTGCCGCCGATGTCAGGCTGCATCCAGTGTCATCCCCGCGTTTGCGGCAGCGCCCCGCTCGTCCATATTACCGTCGGCCGGCTGCCCATGCTCCCATGAAGACGTGTTCCATCACATCAGCTCAGGGCGGCATTATGCGGCGCACTCAATACGACCTGCTTCTTTCCGGTCGCCGTCAGGCCCACGGCAAGCTCCGCCGCCTTACCGACATTGACCGTATGCGCGGCAAGGATTCGCTGCGCTTCGGCGGCATCCTCTTCCGTCAGCATGCTTTGCGGTTTAAGCGGCCTGCTGCCGCGGCGGAACTCGGCCGGGCTGCAGCCGAAACGGGCACGGAACTTGTTGTAAAAGACAGCCGGATTGCCAAACCCGTTCCGCTCCATGATCACACTGATCGTATGATCCGTTGTGCGCAGCTCGTCCGCGGAACTGTCGAGGCGAAGATTTTGGGAATAGTCACGGTAGCCGATGCCGAGATGACGCTTGAAAAGGCGTGAAAGGTGGCTGAGGGTCAGACCCTCTGCCTCGGCAATCTCGCTCAGATGCTGATTTTCGTCGTTGTCTCCAAGCGTATCCATGATTCTCAGGATTCGATTGCGGCTGTCGGAGCGCAGTTGCGTACCGGCGGCGTCCGCCTTTTCGTACGGAATCCAGCGATAGATAAAGCAGGCAAGAAGATTGGCGATCGTCTGCCGCGCCATTGCCTCTTCCGGGTGGTTCGTCTGATCGAGGATCAGCCGCGCCATCAGAGCCTTGATCGGGGCAACGCGGTTCATGAACGAACGGCTGTGCAGAAAGGTGCGGCAGAGATATTGCCGCGAGGCAAAACCGGGCAGGCCCAGCCGCTCGAAATGCCCGGCATCGAGGTGCACTCCGCAGATAAGCGCGTCCCGGGAGATCGACGTCGAGTTGTGCGGGACGTCGGCGTTGATGATAATCATATCGTCTTGATTCATCTCGCAAGTCTGGCCGTCGACCACCAGACGGAAGCTGCCCCGGAGAACGAAAAGTATCTCCATTTCCCGATGCCAGTGATAGGGCACGTCGGCATAGCCGTGGACGAACGGGCGGCAGTGAGATCCCGCCGTCGGCCCGTGATTTTCAAACCCGCAGTCGCGGACCTCCTGCCACTGCTCGGTCCTCAAATAGGCAACGTTCATCGTCTGTCCTCCTCGCTCCGGCGAGGAATAAACATCAAAAACTGTCGTAGTTCCAGAGCAATTTTCGCGGCTAGATGATACCGGCGTCCTATGCCATCAATCCATCATTCTTTGGCGCGGACGGTGATGCCGCACAGGCGAGGAGGCCTGCAAAGGCCGTCGGAATGCCTGACAGGATGGGATGGAATGCCGATGACGTGGAATATATCCGACAAGGAACTCGCTCAGCTCGTGGAGCAGATGACGCTTGAGGAAAAGGTGGCGATGGTCAGCGGCTCCGGCCTCTGGCGCACCCCTGCCAACTACCGCCTTAATATCCCGGAAGTGCTGATGACGGACGGCACCTATGGCGTGCGCTATTCGATCGAGCAGATCGACGGGCCGCAGGACAGCGACAGCCAGCTTGCCGCGTTCCTCGGCGTGGTCAATGCCGACCTTTCGCGAGGCGTCGAGGGCGCCTTCGGCTCGACCCGGCCGGCAACCTGCTTTCCCAACGGCTCGTCTTTCGCCTGCTCGTGGGATGTCGATCTCGCGCATGAACTGGGCGAAGCGCTCGCTGCCGAGTGCCAGGCTTTCGGCGTCAACATTCTGCTCGGGCCTGGAATCAATATCCGTCGTATGCCGCTCGCCGGCCGCAGCTACGAATACTACTCGGAAGACCCCGTCGTGACGGGCGAAATCGCCGCCGCCGTCATCAACGGCATGCAGGAAAACGGCATCGGCGCTTCGCTCAAGCATTTCGCCTGCAACAACTCCGAGGTCCAGCGCACCACCATGAGTTCGGTGGTCGAGGAGCGCGCGCTTCGCGAAATCTATCTTGCCGGCTTCGAGCGGGCGATCCGCAAATCCAATCCCTGGACGGTCATGAGTTCCTATAACCGCCTGAACGACGTGCAGGCTGCGGAGAACCACTGGCTGCTTACCGAAGTCCTGCGTGACGAATGGGGGTATGACGGCGTCGTCGTTTCCGACTGGCACGGCATCAAGGATCGCCCCGCCTCCCTGAATGCGGGCAACGATCTCGACATGCCGGAGAGCGGCGCCCGCAAGCAGGAACTGATCGAAGCCGTCGAGGCGGGGCGCGTGCCGATGGAAACGCTCAACCGTTCCTGCCTGCGCGTGCTCAAGCTGGTTCGCACGGCCAGGAACAATATCCGGCCGGACGTGATTGCGGACTACAGGAAGCATCATGCCCTCTCGCAGCGCATGGCAGCGGAATCGATCGTTCTGTTGAAGAACGACAACGGCCTTCTCCCGCTCAGCGGCGCGAAGCTCCGGAAGATCGCCGTTGTCGGAGCGGCGGCGACCGAACCGGTCATCCAGGGGTCGGGATGCGCAACCACGCGCCCCACCGAAGTCGACATCCCGCTCGACGAGATTCAAAAGATGGCGTCCGGGGCGCACATCCGCTTCCATGCGGTTTCCGATTTCGACGCCGGCAGCGCCGGTGAACAGGCGGCCCTCGCCGAGATCGATGCCGCCGATATCGTTCTGTTTTTCGGAAACACCGAAGTCGGCTATGACGGCGAGGGGTCGGATCGCACGCATCTGAACCTGCATGACGGTCAGGACGACCTTATCGAGCGCCTGTCCGCACGCAACGACAAGCTCGTCGTCATTCTTGCAACGCCCGATGCGGTCGTCATGCCTTGGCTCGGGAGCACGCCGGCGGTGCTTGCCGCCTTCTTTGGCGGCCAGGGAGCGGGCCATGCCTTGGCGCAGATCTTGTTCGGCAAGCAGAATCCGTGCGGCAAGCTCACGGTCACTTTCCCGGCACAGCTCGAGGATACCCCCGGTTTCCTCTCCTACCCGGGCGAAAACAACCGGCATATCTACAGCGAGGGCATTCACGTCGGCTATCGTTCCTACGACAAGCGCAAGCTCGCGCCGCTTTTCCCCTTCGGTTTCGGCCTCAGCTATACGACGTTCGAATACGCGAATGTCGCGGTCGATGTCGCGACGATAGATGCATCGAGCACGTTCCAGGTTTCGTTCGACGTCAAGAACACCGGCAGCGTCGCCGGCAAGGAAATCGCCCAGATCTATGCCCGGCCCCACGCACCGCGCCTGATCCGGCCGATTCGCGAGCTGAAGGGCTTTTCCAAGATCGAATTGCAGCCCGGCGAAACCAGGCGGGTCGTCGTCACGCTGGATGCACGCGACCTTCGCTACTACGATCCCGATTACCGGCAGTGGCTGCTGGACGCCGGCAAGCTGACGATCGAGGTCGGGGCGTCTTCCCGCGACATTCGCCTCGAAACGACGATCGAGGTAAAGGCGCCGGCCCTGCCGCTGAGCATCCTCAATGTCGAGAGCCAGCCCTTCATGGTGCTGGAGCAGGAATTCGCCCGCAAACGCTTTGGCGAATTCCTGCAGAAGCAGCTCGGCCTCGATGACGAGGAAACGGAGAAGATGCTGGAATATTGCGGCGGCTCCTTCCTCGGAATCTACAACACCGTCGCCTGGGTCGCCGGCGACAAGATCTCGAAGAAGGACATGGCCGACTTCCTCGACGGCGTGAACAGGGACATGGGCGTGGTCGTCGGCAAGGCCGCATGACATTGCGAAGCGCCGGCCGTCCCGGCGCTTCGCAACAAGATCAAGAATAAGGGAGCTCCAAAGGGAGGGGATTGATATGACACTCAGGCACTTAACTTCCTCAGTCGCTTTTCTCGGCTTGTTTGCGGCGTCGACTTCCGCTTTTGCTCAGACTGTCGACGTGCTGCAATACTGGACGAGCGCCAGCGAATCCAAGGCCATGAACGCCATTGCGGATGCCTACAAGGCACGCGGCGGCAAATGGATCGACAGCCCGGCGGCCGATTTCGATTCCGCTGTTGCGGCTGCGACGAGCCGTATTGCCGGCGGCGAGCCGCCTTCGGCCGTGCTCATGACGCCAAGCGCCGCCATGCGCGACCTCGCCACGTCCGGACAGCTGCGCAACTTCGACGATCTCGCCGCCGCCGGCGGGTGGCAGAAGGTGATGCCGCCGATCGTCTGGAACAAGCTGAGCGTCGACAACCACCTCGTCGGCCTGCCCGTCGGCATCCATGCCGATAACTGGATCTGGTATTCCAAGCCGCTCTTCGACAAGCTGGCGCTCGGGGAACCCAAGAACCTTGACGAGATGTTCGCCGCCGCGGACAAGCTCAAGGAGGCCGGCTATACGGCCTTTGCTGTGGGCGGGGAGCCGTGGCAGGAAGTGTCCATCCTCACAGACATGATCATTGCCCTCGGTGGTCCGGAATACTGGAACCAGCTCTTCATCAAGCGCGATCCGGAGGCCATGAAATCGCCTATCCTCTCGAAGGCGTTCGACCTCTACCGCAAGGTTTCAACCTATACCGATCCGGCAAGCCCGGGCCGCTCGTGGAACGACAGCACCAACCTGGTGATAACGGGCAAGGCCGGCATGCAGTTCATGGGCGATTGGGCGCGCGGGGAATTCCTCGCGGCCGGTCAGGTCGCCGGCAAGGATTTCGGCTGCTTTCTCGCACCGGGAGAAAAGCCCGCCTATGCCGTGATCGTCGATATCTTCGCCTTCCCCGTCAACACGGATGCGGATCGCATCAAGGGGCAGACGATGCTCGCGGAAACGATCATGGATCCGAAGGTCGAAGCCAAGATCGCGGCCGTCAAGGGCTCCGTACCGTCCCGCTCCGATGTCGATACCAGCACGCTCGACGCCTGCGCCGCGAAGGGCGTCAAACTGCTCGGTGATCCGGCTGCGGCCGTATCGGCATCCTACGACGCTCTTCCCGGCGATCTGAACGGGCAGATGACCGACCTTGCGACGCAATTCTGGACCGACCCTTCCATGTCGACCCAGGCTGCCGTGGATGCACTGAGCAAAATTCTTCAAAGTAAGTAATCGCTGGAAGCGGGGTGGCCGATCGTCCGCCCCGCCTTCTCCGCCGACAGGCGGAAGAGGGATCGCGGACATGTTCAGGGGTGAGGAAAACGGTTGCGGCCTACCGTACCGTACGAGGACTTGAAATGACCAACTGGCTCAACCGGCAAGCCTTCAGGCCGGACATCACGATCGCGATATTCTTCGCGATCGTAGCACTTTTCTTCTACGGCTCGATTGCCTGGACCTTCTACATGTCGTTGACGCGCTCGACGCTGCTTCCGACCTATCAGGTGGTCGGCTTCGAGCAATACGTCAAGCTGTTCACCAACGATCGCTGGCTCGTTTCATGCCTGAACATGGTGATCTTCGGCGTTCTCTACATTCTCGGCACGCTGGTCTTCGGCATGCTGCTCGCGATCTTTGCCGACCGGCAGATCCAGGCGGAGTCGCTCTTTCGCACCATCTTCCTTTATCCGCTTGCCGTTTCGCTGATTGTCACCGGCCTTTCCTGGCGCTGGCTTCTGGACCCTGTGAACGGTCTGCCGGCACTGATGCGCGCCATCGGCTGGGAGAGCTTCACCTTCGATTGGCTGACCCGCCCCGATCGGGCCATCTATACGCTCGTCATCGCCAGTATCTGGCACTCGGCCGGCCTTGTCATGGTCATTGTACTGGCAGGACTGCGCGGAATTGACAGCGACTTGTGGAAGGCGATCCGAATGGAGGGCATTCCGGTCTGGCGTGCCTATCTCCAGGTCATCTTTCCAGGCATGCGTCCGGTCATCGCGTCCTGCGTGGTGCTGCTGATGTCCGAAGTCATTCGCGGCTACGATCTCGTCATCGCCATGACGAAAGGCGGTCCCGGCATATCCACGGAAATGCCGGCGAAGTTCGCCGTCGACTTTTACTTCGCGCGCGTCAATCTCGGTCTTGCCTCGGCGGCGTCGATCATGATGCTGGTGCTTTCGCTGGTCCTGCTGACGCCCTATTTCCTGAGCGAATTCCGGAGGCGCACATGACGGCCGCAGCACAGAAACCGGCTTACGGCGCCCGCGTCGCACGCGCCGGCCTCTATACGTTCCTGATCGTTTCGGCCATCTTCTTCCTGCTGCCGCTCCTGCTGGTCATCATGAATTCGCTGAAGCCAATGGAGGAAATTAGGCAGGGCAACCTGCTGGCGCTGCCGGTCAACCCCAATTTCGATGCCTGGGTGGCCGCCTGGAAGAGCGCATGTACCGGCCTGGAATGCGGCGGGGTTCGCCCCGGCCTGTGGAACTCGATAAAGATCAGCGTCCCGGCCGTGGTGATCTCGACATTGGCGGGCGCGCTCAATGGATATGCGCTCGCCCAGTGGCGATCGCGACATGCCAACATGACGATGCTGCTGATCACCGTCGGCCTGTTCATTCCCTATCAGGCCATGCTCTATCCGACCGTCAAGATCCTCAGCAACGTCGGGCTGTTTCGCACCTATCCCGGTATCGTCTTCGTGCACGTCATCTATGGCCTGCCTTATACGACGCTATTGTTTCGCAACTTCTATGTCGGCATTCCCGATGAAATCAGTCGTGCGGCACGTATGGAGGGCGCGAGCTTCCTGCGCACCTTCTGGTCGATCATTCTGCCGCTTTCGACCAATATCCTGATCGTCGTGGCCATCCTGCAATTCACCGGCATCTGGAACGATTATCTGCTCGGTCTGATTTTTGCCGGAAACGACAATCTTCCGATGACGGTCCAATTGACCAATATCGTCAACAATGCGCGCGGCGCAGCCAATCCGAACATCAACATGGCCGCGGCGCTGATCACCGCCATCCCGACGCTCGTCGTCTATTTCGTCTCCGGCCGCTATTTCGTCCGCGGCATTGCCGCCGGCGCCGTCAAGGGTTGAACATGTCCAGCATTTCTCTCCACCAGATAAAGAAATCCTTCGCCGGCCTGACCATCCTGCAATCGGTCGACATGGAAATCGAAAAAGGCGAATTCATCGTGATTCTCGGTCCATCGGGCTGCGGAAAATCGACCCTGCTCAACGTCATCGCCGGTCTGGATGATTGCGACGCCGGCCAAATTGTCATCGACGGCCGCGATGTAAGCGGGCTGGAGCCGAGCGAGCGCGGCCTTGCCATGGTGTTTCAGTCCTACGCGCTCTTTCCCGCGATGACGGTGCGGCGCAATCTGTCGTTCGGCATGCAGATCGCCGGCATACCGAAGCAGACGATAGCGGAAAAGGTCGCCTGGGTCGCCAAGCTCCTGCAGCTCGAAACCCTGCTGGAGCGCAAGCCGAGCCAGCTTTCCGGAGGACAACGCCAGCGCGTGGCTATCGGACGCGCGCTCGTGCGCTCGTCGAGCATCTGCTTGTTCGACGAGCCGCTTTCCAATCTGGATGCAAAATTGAGGGCCGAGACCCGTGTGGAGCTCAAGCAGCTTCACGAAACCCTGAAATCGACGATGATCTACGTCACGCACGATCAAATCGAGGCCATGACCATGGCAGACAGGGTCGCCGTCATGCACAAGGGGAAGGTCGAGCAATTTGCCCCTCCCCAATCGATCTACGAAAAGCCGGATAGTCTCTTCGTCGCCGGGTTCGTCGGCTCGCCGTCGATGAATTTTCTCGACGGCAGGCTCGATGGCGCGGCCCGGTTCCTGGCCGATGCCGTTTCCATCGATATCTCCGGCTATCGGTTCGGAACGCCACCGGCAGCCGAAGACGCCGTTCTCGGCATCCGATGCGAAGACGTTTCGGTATTGGAACAGAACGCGCCGGATGGCATTCCGGCCACCCTGGCCTTCACCGAGCTACTGGGAGCGGATGCGCTCGGCTGGTTCGACTGCCTCGGCAAGCGCTTCAGCGTCAGAATGAGCATCGAAGCGGCACGCTCCATGCGCAAACACGTCAGCCTCCGGTTCAACATGGCAAAAGCTTCGATATTCTCGAAATCGAGCGAAAGGCGGCTGTGAGCATGAACGCGGCAATGCCTGGATAACGTCGGCGCGAGCCGTGTCCTTCCCCGGAACTGCTCTTAGGCCGCCGCGTCGGAGCCCTTCAAAGTTTTCAGCCATCCGGCTATTTCGTCGACAAGCAGATCCGGGCATTCCCGGTGCGGCGTGTGTCCGACATCGGGCAGGACGCGGCAGATACCGCGACCGTTGGCGATGATGCGGGGATGGGCAAGCGAGCCGTATTCGTCGCGATCGCCATGGATGGCCAGAACCGGACGGCTGATCCTGGCGAGCGTGGGCTCCAGGCTCCAGGATTCGAATGCAGGAGAAAGCCAGGTCCCGATCCACGCTTTCAGAACCCACTCCGCCTTTTCACCATGATAGCGGGTGAGCCTGTCCAAGGCTCCCGGCAGGGAAAAAGCCTCTTCAGCCACCTTGATGCCCTCGATCGTCCTGTCTTCGACAAAAGCCTGCGCTGCGATGGTGATGATGGCTTCGCATCGCTGCGCAAAGAAGGCGCCAGTCTCCACGGCCATGCCGCCGCCGACGCTATGGCCGCATGCCACGAAGCGATCGACCATAAGATTGTCCAGAACGAACGGAAGCTGATGGACCGCCTCATCGCGCAGGAAATTCAAATCGAGCCTGTCATGACGCGCGGACGATTGCCCGAAGCCGAGCCTGTCATAGGCAATCACGCGCCGCTGCAGGTCCGCCGCCAGCAACGCCGGAAAATCTCTCCAGAGCGTGACGCATCCGAGTGAATCGTGATGCAGGACGATGGGCACCCCGCCGCTCTCCGACCGCGGCGTCCATGACTTGGCAAACAAATCTCCCTTTGGCGTTGCGATCCAATGTTCGGCTTCCTCGATATTCCGCATTCTGTCCTCTACGCTACGATCGACCGCCCGTCGACGATTGCCGGAGGGCGGCATTTTTCTTCCTGCGTGCACGCAGCCTGGAACCTATCGCGATTTTCGGAGAAATGCCTCCGGGCATATCGAAGCATCCGGACGATTTGCCGCCAGTGACGATATCCCCGCACTTGGAGCAATTTCAGGAAAAGTGCGCAGCGGCTTTCCGTCCGGAATCGCTCCAGTCGAAGATTCCGATCCGTCAGGCCGGCGCGTAGAATCCTGCCTCGTGCGCTGCCCGGTCCAGCCCCTCGCGGAAATCGGGGTGAGCCAGTGCGATCAGTGCCTTTGCACGCTCTGCCACGGACTTGCCCTTGAGATTGGCCCAGCCATATTCCGTGACGATGATGTGGATATCGTTGCGCGGCGTCGTCACCGGGCCCGTCAGCGTCGGAACGATCCGCGAAAGCGTTCCCTTCGCCGCCGTCGCATGGCAGGCGATGATCGAGCGGCCGCCGCGCGAAGCATAGGCGCCGCGCACGAAATCCACCTGCCCACCCGTTGCGCTGAACTGTCTCCCGTTGACGAATTCGGAATTGCACGCACCATTGAGATCGATCTGCAGCGTGGCATTGACCGACACGACACGGTCGTTCTGCGCAATGACGAACGGATTGTTCACGTAATCCACGGGATGCGCCTCGACATCGGGATTGTTGTTCAGGAAATCGTAGAGCGGCTTGTCTCCCAGCGCGAAAGTGAAGATCGATCGGCCGAGATGCGTTTGCTTGCGGCTGTTGTCGACCATGCCGGCCTTGATGAGAGCGGCAAGTCCCGGCGTCATCATCTCGGTATGAATGCCGAGGTGACGGTGCTGCGAAAGACCGGCACAAACAGCGTCGGGCAGCGCGCCGATGCCCATCTGCAGGCAATCGCCATCGTCCACGAGCCCGGCAATGATGGCGCCGATGGCATCGTCGACCTCGGAACGGGGAGCAGGAGCGAGTGCCGGCAGGCTGGCGTCATTTTCGACCAGCGCCGTGACGCTCGACACGGGAATCATGCAATTGCCGCGCACGTAAGGCATGTTGGGATTGACTTCGAGGATCAGCCGGATCCCGGGCTTGCGCGAGACCGTCGCCGAATAATCGGTGCTGATGCCAAGGCTGAAGTTTCCGTCCGAATCCATGGGGGAGACGGTGGCGATCAGCGTATCCACCCCGACATGCTCGACTAGGGAGCGAGGCACCTGGCTGAAATGGCACGGCACAAGGTCGACGGCAGGCAGCGTTTCCGCCAGCCGCCTCTTGTCGAGCGCGCGCTCCACCGCTCCGTGAAAATAACTCATCGGAATGATCCGGTCGCGCAGATCGTGTTCGAATACGCTGGTGCCGGCGATACCCGTGCAAAGCAGGTAATGAAGCCTGACATTTTCTATGGCACCTGCCCGGGCACGCTCGGCCAGCGCGGCAAGGACGGCCGGCGGCTGGCCGGCCGCCAGCGGCATGGCGATCTTGGCGCCGGACGGGATCAGGGCGACGGCCTCATGTGCGGAGCGCAGGCGTTCGCGATACAGCGTCAGATGATTGGCAGCCATCGAGTCCTCCCCTTGAATGCCACTTTCGGCACAGATCCGCATCCTCCGCGCGATCGCATACGGTCCCACCTCCATGGCCGTTGCGAGCGCTTTCATTGCAGCGGGACGCGCCTACATAAAAGCGCGCAACTTGCCGTTTGCGCAAGACCCGAGCGTCGCCGGTGCCAGCAAACGCGCGAGATGCCACAGAAGCGAAGGCTGGATCGGCTCCCATGGGACAGACCCGAATGGACGGACGGTATCAAGCGCTTCCGTTGGCTCATCCGATTTAGTCCAATATGGACCATTACGATTTCGCGCCCGGCGATTCTGCACCTATTCTTTCGCGGTCCAAGGGAGAGACGCTGGCCGGCGACCTTCGCCGGCCGCAAGCCGCAATGGGAGGACTATCATGCTCTATGCCGTTCACTGCCTCGATCACGCTGACGCGCTGCCGCGTCGGCTGGCCAATTACGATGCACACAAAGCTTATCTGGCAACCGGCGCGGTCAAAACCGTGATTTCCGGACCGCTCGTGGCGGCCGATGGCGAAACGATGATCGGCTCGCTCTTCGTGTTCTCGGCAAACACCATCGAGGACGTGAAGGCCTTCAATGCCGGCGATCCGTTCCATGCGGCCGATGTCTGGCAGAGCGTCAGCATCAATCCCTTCCTGATGCGGGTCGATAATCGCGACTGAACAGAGGAAGCCGCTCCTGACTGGCGCGATTCCGGATCGGTCCAATCTGGACCATGGCTGGAGTCGGGCGCCCGAACTTGTATCTTCCCGCTGAGTTCCTGAGGATAGCTGGATGAACGACCACGAGTTTCTGCGTGTTTTCGAGTTCGTGGATCGACTGCGCAAGCCGTTCCTAGACGTCGCCGGTATCGAAGACGAGGCATCCTGGCGGATCGTTCACTACCTGATGACGTCCGAGCTCGAAGGCTATCCCGTAACGATCAGCAAGCTTGCGCTTGTCTCCAATCTGCCGCGGGGCACGGCCATCCGGCGGATCCAGGGCATGATCGAAGACGGGCTGATCGAACGGCGATCGTCCTCCGAAACGGCAAAGCGGGCAACGTTGCATCCGACGGCCCGCCTTTCCGCCCTGGCGGTGAACTATGCGGCGCAGACAAAGGCTCTGATCGCGGAAATTCTGGGTGGACGCCACGTCGAGGAGCATGAGGCGGACTATTATTTCGGCGCGCCGAGGCGCGGCAATTCCGTCATCCCGCCGATCAATCTGCTGACCAACAGGATCACGAAGGGCGTCGAACTCCAGTTCCTGCTGAACGACGACAATTATTTCGCCGCCATGCGCAACATGTGGTCGGACTTCCGCAACAATCTGGCGACGGCGAAGAGCTTCAAGCTGGTCCACCAGAACGACCTCTACCGGGAAGGCCTCGCCAATGGCGCGCGCGCGGTTTCGGCTTATGACATCATCGCAATCGACATGCCGTGGCTGGGGGAGTTTGCGAGCAAAGGGCTCATTCTTCCCATCGGCGAGATGATCCGCGAATCCGGTATCAACCCCATGGACTTTCACCCGTCGATCTGGTCGACGACAACGTGGCAGCGCGTGGAATACGGCGTGCCGATCTACTGCACGATCGAAGTGCTGGCATGCCGCTCCGATCTTTTCGAGAGAACCGGTTTCGCACTGCCGCGCACCTTCGACGACGTCATCCAGGCGGGCCGTTCGTTTCACAATCCGGCCGCGGATCGGTATGGCATCGCTTGGAACGCGGCGCATATGCCGCTTGCCTCCAGCTTCATGTTCTTTCTCGGCTGCTGCGGCCAGACGGTGCTCTCGATCCGGCGCACGCCGACCGGCTACTCCACCGAAAACCTGGATGCGCAGCACATGCGGCCGCAAGTCGACAGCGAGGCAGG
The DNA here is from genome assembly GCF_046840415.1 of Rhizobium sp. SYY.PMSO. Lineage (NCBI taxonomy): Bacteria > Pseudomonadati > Pseudomonadota > Alphaproteobacteria > Hyphomicrobiales > Rhizobiaceae > Rhizobium > Rhizobium sp. SYY.PMSO. The sequence continues at coordinate 165,586 of NZ_CP177351.1, read as the reverse complement.
CCTGCTGGTCCTGGATTACATGCATCGGCTGGTCGAAATCGCGCAGCCTGGTGTCCTCGAGGCGGACTGGGACGATGCCTGCGCCATTTTTCTCAAAGGGCAGAGCGCCATGGCTTACGTCTGGACCATGCGTGCGGCGCAGTTCGAGGCGGAAGTGCGTTCCGCCGTGAAACGGCGGGTCTCCTATGTGCCGCAGCCATCCGGGCCGGGCGGCACCAACACATCGCCCATTGGCGGCTTTCTGCTGTGCATTCCCTCGAACATCGATCCGAAGCGGCTGCCGTTGGCAACCGAAGCCCTTGCCTGGATGGCCTCGCGCGAGGCGATGAAGGAGCATGTGAAGAACGGCTTTCCGGTCGCACCGCGCTTCTCGGTCAGTTCGGATCCCGAAGCTATTGGAAGATCGCAGCTCGTGCGCTTCGTCGGCAGCCTCGGCAACCGCAATCTTCTGCGCAACTGGCAGCGCCCGCCGGTTCCTTTCTACACCGGCATGGAGCGCATCATCGGCGAGGAAATCCATGATGCGCTTTCTGGCAGGAAATCCGACCGGGCGGCCCTGAAGCATGCTCAGGACCGGCTCGACCGGATCATCGATCGCAAACGTATCGACGGCTGACCCGTCAGGCAATCGCCCGGATCGAGCCGCCGTCGACGCCCCAGACGGAAGACGTGACGAAGGAGGCAAGGTCTGAGGCGAGGAACACGATGACATTGGCCACTTCCTCGGGCTTGCCGAGGCGACCGAGCGGCAGCTGGCGCAAGGACATTTCGTGCTCGACGGCCTTCTGCGGCTCCATGTTGTGGAACTTGCCCATGGTTTCGGCAAAGCCGCCCGGCTGCGTCCAGAACGGCGTCCAGATCGGCCCCGGCGCAACGGCGTTGATGCGGATGTTGTTGACGCCTTCCGTGCGGGCAAGCCCCTTGGTCAGCGCCAGCACGGCCGCCTTCGACGCCGAGTAGTCGATCGGCACGCCTTCGGGCTGTCGCGCCAGATCCGAGCCGTTGTTGATGATCGCGCCATGGCCCTGCTTGCGCATGACCGGCAGGACGGCGCGGGTCATGCGCACATAGCTCATGAAATTGAGCGAGAAGGTCTTGTCCCAATCCGCATCGGTCAGCTGGTCGAAGGTCCGCACCGCTCCGGCGCCGACGTTGTTGACGAGCACATCGACCACGCCGCCAAAATGGGCGATGGCCACCGCCACCTTTTCCTCGATATCCCCGGCGGAGGAGAGATCCGCCTTGATGGTCGTCGCTTTGCCGCCGGCCGCGTCGACGGCGGCCGCCGTCTCGGCAAGCCCGGTCTCGTCGATATCGAAGAGCGCGACCCGGCTTCCTTCGCGACCGAAAGCGACGGCCGTCTCGCGGCCGATGCCCTTGGCCGCGCCGGTGATCAAGACCGCCTTCCCTTTAAGATTGGTTTCCATGAGATCCTCCCTATTTTGCGGCAAATTGCGCCATCGTGGTTTCGAACGAGCGACGTGCCGCCTCTTCGAGCGGCAAAACGCGATGTTTTGTCGAGATCACTTCCACCGAGTAGAAGCTGTCGAAGCCGGTTTCGCGGATCGCGTCGATGAAGGCAGGCGGATTGAGCACGCCCTCGCCGCAGAGCCGGCGTTGATGGATCGTGTCTTCCCATAGCGTGCCGACGACCGTTCCATCGGCATCGTCGAGCTCCACCGAGACGACATACTGCTTCGGAATGCCGGCAACGGCTTCGTAAGGAATGCCCGCCCGGGCGATATGCCAGATATCGAGCAGCAGCCCGCCGTTCGGCTGCGCTGCCCCCTCGACGATGGCACGCGCCGTTTCCAGCGTCCGCACGTTGGAAAAAGGCATGACCTCGAGCGCGATCTTCGTTCCATGACGTGCAGCTTCCCCGCAGATCGCGGCAAAGCTGTCGGTGACATGCGGCAGGTCGATTGCGTCGGCCTCGAATTCCGGCGCGATCTTCACATCGCGCGCTCCGAGCACTTCCGCCGCTTCGAAGAGTTCCCGACGGACTTTGTCCGAAGCGATGCGCAGCTCGCCCGAAGCAAACCAGTGCGTGATGAATTCCAGCTCGACATGCGGCATGGCGTTGGCATCGAGGATGCGGCGCATTTCCTTGAGGCCGATCTTCTCCCTCGTGGCCTGAAGATCGGCATGGATAAGGCCGACACCCTTGTAGCCGGCCTTCGCCGCCGCCTCCACGCGCTCGGCAAAGGAAAAGGGGCTGATTTCGTTTTCGGCGAACGGATAGACATCGCCCGAGATGGTCCAGTATGCGGCGACGAGTTCAATTGGCTTGCTCATGACATCCTCCTCACACCGATGCGCCTTCGGAGCCCGTGCGGAAATCGAAGCTCGTGGTCAGCCCGCCATCGGCGACGATCTCCGCGCCGTTGAGCGCCGTCGAGGCGTCGGACAGCAGGAAAAGCGCGGCACGAGCGACTTCTGCAGGATCGAGAATGCGGCCCGAGGGCTGGCGATTGGCGCGGGTCGAGAGAAAGCGGTCAGGATCGATGGCCGACTTCATGTGGCGCTCGAACAGGCCGGCCAGCATCGGCCCCGGGCTCAGAACGTTTGCCCGCACGCCCTGGCGGGCATGATCCATGGCAACCGTGCGCGTCAGCTGGCGGACTGCCCCTTTCGAAGCGGCATAGATGGCAAGCTGCTGCTCGGCAAAGGTCGCGTCGATGCTGGCGACGGCGACGATCGGACCGCCGCCCCGTGCGATCAGCAGCGGCAGCAGCGCCCGGAACGCAAGCGCTGTTCCGATGAAGTTTACCGACATGGTCTTTTCCATGGCCGCCTTGTCGAATTCGAGCACTGTTCCGACATTCAGCATGGCCGCGGACGTGACCAGACCGACCGTTCCGGGATCCTCGCTGTTCACCGTCGCGACGATGCCTTCCCACGTCGCCTCATCGGTTACGTCGCCCTGAACGTGGGAGTAGAGATCGCTCGAAAGGATTTCCGGAGCCGGGGCCAGATCCACGCCGATCGTCCGTACGCCGCTTTCCGCCAGCAGGCGGGCGATGTTGGTTCCAAGACCAGAGGCCGTGCCGGACACAACGACGAGTTCCGGAAGAGCATTGTTGAAGACTGGCTCCGAAGCCATGGGATATTCCTTTTCTGAAATCTGGAGAGGTGAGACACGGCGCTCGACGCCGTGCCCCGGTTCAATTCAGCGGCCGATGGCGGCGTCGCATTCGGAAATATTGTCCTTGGTGATGATCTCGTGCGGCAGGAAGATCTCTTTTTCGACCGGCTTGCCGTCGAGAAGATCGACCACGGCTTTTGCCGCATACTTGCCGTCGTCGATGGGCGATTGCAGGACGGTGGCATATTGCGTGCCGTCCTTGATCTGATTGACGCCCTCGATCGAGCAGTTGGAGCCGACAAGCACGAGTTTTGCCGGATCGATTCCGGCGCGCTTCGCGGCCACGATGACACCCGACATCATATTGTCGGCCTGGGCGTAGACGCCTTTCACCTCGGGACCGATCTGCGTGAAGAGAGCAGCGGCGGCATCCGTGGCCTTGGTCTGGTCCCAGTTGCCATTTTGCTTGCCGGCCACGGTGATACCGCCGGCCTTTTGGCCAAGAACCTCTTCGAAGCCCTTGGAGCGCAGGATCTGGGGCGGCGTGCCCGGAACGCCTTCGACGATGAAGATCTTGCCTTCGCTGCCGAGTTTCTTCTCGGCAAAGCCCTTGATCATGGCTTCCGCCGCGGACTGGCCGTTGCCGAGATCCGAGGGACCAGTGAAGACATTCCAATAGTCGGCATACTTCTTGTCAGGCTCGGAATTGGTGATGACAAGCGGAATCCCGGCCTGCTTGATCTTGCGCAGGGAAGGCACGATGGCGCTCGAATCCGCCGGCCACAGCACGATGGCGGCCGGGTTCTGCGCGATGGCCTGATCGACCTGCGATGCCTGTTCGGCGGCATCGTAGTTGGTGATCTTCACCTCCAGATCGATGCCGGCGGCGGCTGCGACCTCCTTGAAGGCCCGCTGGTGCAGAGCGCAATATTCACACTCCTCCGTCACCGTCAGCAGGATCACCTTCGATCCCTTGGCGGCGGCGCTCGCCATTGCCGGCACCATCAGCGCACCGAGCATCGTCGTTGCCATCACCAGTTTCGTCAGTCCTGAAAGCCTCATTGCTCTTTCCTCCCGTTTAAAGAGTGCACGCCTCCTTGCCCGCCGATTGCGCCGGCGGTGATTTTACGAAGGTCGTACGGTTGGTTCCGCTAAGCGGAATGCCCGGCCCGCAACATTGTGAGCCGCTCGCTCATCCATGCGCCCAACTGACCGTCGAGCAGCACGATTCCCATCAATACGAGGCCGTTGGCGAAGAGGATGCCTGTCGCGCCCATGCCGATCAGGCTCATCCCGTTGTTCATCACCGTCAGGATCAGCGATCCGAGCAGCACATGCGCCGGCGTCCCCGAACCGCCGGACAACGCCACGCCGCCGACGATTGCGGCGGAGACCGCCTGCAGCATCAGATTGCCGCCTGTCGTCGCCGCCGCGCTGGCAAGGCTCATCGCAAGCATGCTGCCGGCAAGCGCGGCTGCGACGGCCGAAAGCACGAAGACGATCAGCAACGACCGCCCGACCCTCGCGCCGCTGGCCGCGGCCACCTGCCGCTTGCTGCCGGCCACACGGATATCGCGGCCCATGAGGGTGTAGTGCATGAGGATGCCGACAAGTGCGAAGGCAGCAAGCGTGATCAGGCTGCGTGCCGAAAAGACGACGAGAACCGGATCGTCGAGCGCAAAACCGAGATCGAAATCGTCCGTGCTGATGACCTTCCCACCGGCGAGCCAGAAGGCAAACCCCGAGAGCGCCATCATAGAACCGACGGTAACGACCAGCGAGGATACGTTGAAGCGGCTGATGACGATTGCGTTCACGCCGCCGACCAGGACCGCGAAGACGAGTGCCACCCCCATGCCGCTGACAAGGCTGTCGCCACCGGCCACCAAGGTCAGGAGACCGCCCACGGCGACCATCGAGCCGACGCTCAGATCGAACTCTCCGGCGATCATCGTCAGCGACAGGCCGAGCGCGACCATGCCCAGCAGTGCGAAGGATTGCATCAGCGCGTAGAGATTTCGGCCGCTGATGAAGGCCGGGTTCCAGAGGGCGAAGATCACGACCAGCGCGATCAGAAGAGCAAGGCGAAGAAGGGTCGCGCCCGAGACCGCCTTCGATTTGTAGCGCGTCGCCATGGGCCTACCTCCGCAAACCGAGTGAAAGAGCGCCAAGGATAACCGAGCCGATGACCACCAGCCCCTTGACGATGAGCTGAATCTCCAGCGAGAGACCCTTGAGCAGCAGGATATTGGAAATCATGGCGAGGAAGACCGCGCCGATGGCGGCATCCAGCACGCGCCCCTGGCCGCCCCTGATCGCCACGCCGCCGACGAGCACGGCGGCGATGGCATCGAAATCCAGCCCCGCACCGAGCTTCAGATTGCCCTGCGCGGCCTGGGAGCCGTAGAGAGCTCCGGCAAACGCCGCCGCCATGGCCGCGAAGACATAGGCAAGAACCAGAGTACGCTCCACACGAAGGCCGGTGAAGGAAGCAGCCTTCGGATTGAGGCCGATCAGACGCAGCTCCCGGCCGAAGCGGGTCCGTTCGACGACGAAGCCGAGCACGACCGCGGCGAGCAGGAAGAGGAGGATCTGGTTGGGCAGGCCGAGGGTGCGACCGACGCCGAGCCAGCTCGCATCGCCCTGCCCCACGACGGTCAGCCCCCCGGAATAGAAGGAACCGGCGCCGGTGATGATCGAAGCCATGGCGATCGTGGTGATGATCGGATTGGTTCGGAAGAGCCCGACCGCGAGACCCTGGGCAAATCCGAACAGGGCACCGATCATCACCACCACGACCAGGCTTGGGAGCAAGCCTAAATAAAGGAAGGACGCGAAGAGGATGGTCGAGACGGCGGCCGTTGCGCCCATCGACAGCATGAAGAGATTTCCCGAGAGCGTGATCAGCGCCATGCCCACCGCCGCGATGCCGACCGCCGATGTCGAGTACATGATGGCGGAGACATTGGCGTTGGACGAGAAGCCGGGAATGGTCAGCGTTGCCCAGAAGGCGAGAAGCAGGGTGGCGATCCACACGGCCGTCGACTGGATGCGCTCCGGCCGGACAAGGCTGGCGCCGAGCGCCTTCAGGTCGAATTCGGTCAAGGCCGTGCCTCCACGCGTCGTATTGCTTTTGCTGCTCATGCTGCCCTCCTGACAGGACCGCGCACGACATCGCCGAGGACGGAGTCCATCGTCGTTTCTTCGACCGGCAGGTCATTGACGATCTCGCCGCGGAAGACCGTGATCACGCGTTGCGACAGTTCGCGGATCTCTTCCAGGTCCGTCGAAAAGAACAGGACGACCAGTCCCTGGCGGGCGAGCGCCTGGATTTCACGATAGATTTCGGTTCGGGCGCCCACATCCACGCCCCGGGTCGGCTCGTTGAGCACAAGGACTTTCGGTTCGAGCGCAACGGATTTGGCAATCGCCACCTTCTGCTGGTTGCCGCCCGAAAGCGTCGATGCGGCGAGCGGCAGACGCCGGCTATCGATCTGGAACCGCCGCGCCAGATCGTTGGCGCGCTGGCGGGCATCGGCAAGCGCCAGGACGCCGAAACGGTTGAGGCGATCGAGGATCGCCGCGGTCAGGTTGACCTCTATCGGAGCGCCGAGAAAGAGGCTCTTGCCGCCGCGATCCTCGGAGACATAGGCGATGCCCGCACGCGTCGCCGCAGCAATCGAGGTAACGTTCACGGCCTGTCCATCGATGCCGATCGAACCCGTATAATGTCTTTCGAGGCCGGCGAGCGTTTCGACCATCGCATTGGCGCCGGCGCCGAGCTGGCCGATGAGCCCGACGATCTCGCCTTTGCGGAAAGAGAGATCGACCGGCTGGAACTTACCGGGCACGCCGAGACCTGCGAGCCGTACCACCGTGTCGGCGGCGGCAAGTTCGGCGCTGTTGCGGATCGAATGCGCGGACGACACCTCACGGCCGATCATCTCGGTGACGAGCTCGTCGTTCGTCCATTCGCCGGTGGGCTTGGTCATGACGCGCTGACCGTTGCGGAAAACGGTGACACGATCGGTGAGCGCGAAGATTTCCGGCAGCCGGTGGCTGATATAGATCACCGCGGTCCCCTGGCCGCGCAGCCACCGCACCGTCTCGAAGACGCGCTGGATCTCGGCGTCGGAAAGGCTCGCCGTCGGTTCGTCCAGGATCAGAACCCGGGCACCGCGCATGACGGCTCGACAGATTTCGAGAAGCTGCTGCTCTGCGATCGCGAGCCGTCCGGCTTCGATGTCGAGCGGGACATTTGCCAGGCCGAGCTGGTCGAGCGTTTCGCGCACCCGCGCCGTGTAGCGCCTGCGAAAATAGAGTTGCGAAATATCCGGATCTCCGAGGAGCACGTTGTCGAGCACGGAAAGGTGCGGAATGATCGACAATTCCTGATAGACGACGGAAACCTGCTTCGGACTGGTGAGCTCGCCTGCCTTGAGGAGTTCGCCGTCGATGCGGATCTCGCCCGCATCCGGCGCCATCAGCCCGGCGATCATGCGCACAAGGGTACTTTTCCCCGCACCGTTCTCTCCGCACAGGGCGTGGATCTCACCGGCCTGAAGATCGAAGTCGACACCTTTGAGCGCCTGGATTCCGCCGAAAGATTTGCGCAGGTCTCTGACCGTCAGAACGGCTCTTTTGTCCATGATTTCCTCCCAAGCATCGCGCCTCCGAGCGATGAAAGAGAAGCTAAACCAGAAATCCCGGCAGCCCATAAGCAAATAGTCCATATTGGACCATCGAAGCCAGAGCGGCCTCCCTGATACGGCAGATCACCTGGGCGCATCGGGCGGCACTGTTGGTAGAACGACAACACGCACCCGGCAGCCGTCCGGCGTCTTCTCCGATTCCTCTCGAAGCTCGTCCGGTTAACGCGGCCCGCGGCTGGACTTTTCGCCAAAATCCGCCTGATTATGCGCGGCGCGCCAAATTCTGCGTTCTGTATACAACATACTTGACGGCACAAAGTTTCCCAATTAGCCTCCCACCGAAGTCGAATGACAGGTGCAATCCGATGTCGAGTGGAATGAACGGCAGCCCCATCATAGCGCTTGCCACGGGAGACCCGGCTGGCATAAGCCCCGAGCTGACGGCGAGGTTGATGATCTCGGAGCCGGTCAAGGCGGCGATGCGGCTGATCGTCATAGGCGATCGGCGTGTGCTCGAGCGCGGCGCGGACGAGGCGGGGCTTGCCCTCGACTTCGAGGAAGTTGCGCCGGATGCGCTTCCCGGTGCGAGCTCAGCTCGTCCCGTCTTCGTCAATCTCGCAAATCTGGATCCCGATACGATCGTACGCGGTGAAGCGACCCCCGTTGGCGGCCGGTTCGCGACCGAGAATTTCGCCTTCGCCTTGACGCTCGCCAAAAACGGCGTGGCGGATGCCGTTTGCTTCACGCCGTTCAACAAAAAGGCAATGCGGTACGCCTATGATGGCTATGATGACGAGATACGCTTCATCTCCGACGTGATCGGCTTCAGCGGAAAGGCAAGAGAGTTCAACGTTTTGGAGAACGTATGGAATGCGCGCGTAACATCGCATATTCCCCTTGCCCAGGTCGCCCCGAGCCTCTCGGTCGATGCGATCCTGGCCGAGCTCGCGCTCACCTTCGATTGCCTGCGGAAGACAGGGATCGAATCTCCGAAGATTGCCGTTGCCGGTCTCAATCCGCATGCAGGCGACGGCGGAAGCTTCGGCCGTGAGGAAATCGACATCATCGCGCCTGCGGTCGAAGAGGCCGTGCGCCGCGGCATGTCGGTCAAGGGCCCCTACCCCGCCGATACGGTCTTCCTGACTGCCTTGAAAGAAGGTTTCAATGCCGTCCTGACGATGTATCACGATCAAGGGCAGATCGCGATGAAGATGATGGGCTTCGACCGCGGCGTGACGATGCTCGGCGGCTTGCCGTTTCCCGTTTGCACGCCCGCGCATGGCACTGCCTACGATATAGCGGGCAAAGGGATCGCCAACCCGAATGCCAGCGAACGGGCGCTTCTGCTTGCAGCCAGCATGGCAAGCAGGGCGCACTAGCCGAAATCGGCAGATACTGACTTTGCGACATGCCATGGAAGGGAGTGAGGCCATGGAAGACGACAAGGTGCTGATCGAGGATCCGCGCATGAGGCCGCTCCCGCGGCCCGGTGCCGCGCTCGAACGCCCGTGCACGGATGCCATATGGAGTGAAGGCCCCGTGTGGTGGGAAGACGGCGCCGTTACCAGGAGCGGCTTCGACGTCGTCGACGGGCGGTATCCGAGAAATGGCCGCGTCTTTGCGGTCATCGAGCCCGGCCTGTCCGATGGCTTCAGGCTGGACGCCGATGGTAACCTGTTCACGAGTTCGGCCGACGGCATCCAGGTCTATGCACCGGATGGAACGCGGCTCGGCAAGATCGTCGTGCCGGAGGTCATTTCGAACTGCACTTTCGGCGGGCCCGATCGATCGACTCTTTTCATCACGGCCAGCACCTCGCCCTCTTCGATCGAGCTGGCGACGAGAGGCAGTGTGCTGCCATGAATGCTTCCTCCGGTTCTCAGGCAACGGACGGACGGCCGGCGGACGACGCCCTGGTCTGCTTCGACAATATCAGGAAGCAGTTCGGCGGGGTTCAGGCGTTGCGCGGCGTCTCCTTCTCGCTCGCCGGCGGAGAAATCCTTGCTCTGCTCGGAGAGAACGGCGCGGGCAAGTCGACGCTCATCAAGGTTCTGGCCGGGGTCTACACGCCCGACGAAGGCGAAGTCCGCTATCGTGGCAAGCGGTATCTGAATGCCGCCCCGAAAAGCGGCGTGAGGCAGAGCGTCGCCTTCATCCATCAGGATCTCGGACTGCTCGAGTGGATGACGGTCGCCGAAAACATCGCCATGGCAATCGGCTTTCCACGCCGGGCCGGCATCATCGACTGGGAGAAGACCGGCGCCACCGCCCGCGCCGCCCTCGATCTCATCGACAGCGACATCGATCCCGACCGGCGCGTCCAGGATCTGAGCCGAACCGAGAAATCCCTGGTCGCCATTGCGCGTGCACTGGCCGTCGAGGCGGATGTGCTCGTGCTCGACGAACCGACGGCAAGCTTGCCGGCCGACGAGGTGAGCCGGCTGTTTGCGGCGCTGAAAAGGCTGCGTGACAGGGGAATGGGCATGATCTTCGTGTCGCATCGTCTGGATGAGGTCTTTCAGATCGCCGACCGGGTGGTCGTTTTGCGTGACGGACAGCTTGTCGGCGACGAGAAGGTCGCGGATGTCGATGCCGACAGCCTGGTCCACATGATTATCGGACGATTGCCCGAACGCATCGTCACCAAGACGGACAGCGTCGGCGGCCGCACGCTGCTTCATGTGCACGGCATGCGGATCAACGACGGACCGCCGCTCGATTTCACGCTTTCGCAGGGCGAAATCCTCGGTCTCGTCGGGCTGCGCGGCGCGGGCCAGGAAAATGTCGGGCGGGCCCTGTTCGGCGCATTGCGCTTTTCCGGCGACGTGACGCTGAACGGCAAGATCTATAATCCGGCCACCCCGCGTGCAGCGATTGCGAGCGGTGTCGGCCTCATCGCCCGTGACCGGACCGAGGAATCGACGTTCGCGGCGCTGAGTATCCGGGAAAACGCCTATATCAACCCCGGAGCCGTCGGGCGGCCCCTCCTGTCCATCATGTCGCCGCGCCGCGAGGCGGGACTGGCGGCTATCCTCGGGAAGGCGGTCGGACTGCGCCCCAATGAACCTTCCCTGCCGATCGAGGCCCTGTCAGGCGGGAACCAGCAGAAAGTCGTCGTCGGCCGCTGGCTTTCGATGGGCGGAAACCTGCTGATCGCGGAAGAGCCCACCGCCGGCGTCGATGTCGGCGCCAAGGCCGAAATATACGGGCTCATACGGGAAGGGCTGAAGCGCGGCCTGGGCGTCATCCTGATCTCCACGGATTTCGAGGAGGTGGAGAAGCTGTGCCATCGCGCGCTGGTTTTCAGCCGTGGCGCGATCGTCGACGAATTGACGGGCGATGCACTGAACATGGATCGCCTCATCTATTCCGCATCCGCTAAAGCCAGCTGAATTGTGACGGTATCGGGAGGAGCCGCAGGTCATGCAATCAATCAAATCCAACGCAGTCGAACCGACGAAATATGATCTGCGCGGGAAATCGCTCGGAAAAAAGCTCCTTCACCTTCTGCCGGTCTACGGTCTGGTGCTGCTGACGCTTCTGCTGATCGTGATCTTCTCGCTCATTCTTCCCGACACGTTTCCGACCATGCTGAACGTGCGGTCGATCATCAGCGACAAGGCGATCATCGCCATTCTTTCGCTTGCCGTGATGATCCCGATGGTCACGGGCAAGATCGACCTCACCGTCGGCTACGGCATCGTACTCTGGCACATTCTGGCGATCAGCCTGCAAACGCAGTTCGGCTTTCCGTGGCCGGTGGCGGTGATCGTCGTCCTGCTGCTGGGCGCGTTCGTCGGCATGGTCAACGGCATCCTGGTCGAGGTCGCCCAGATCGACAGCTTCATCGCCACGCTGGGAACAGGAACCATCCTCTACGCGCTCGCCCTATGGCACACCGGCGGCAGACAGGTGGTAGGCACCCTTCCCGAAGGCTTCTCCGCGATCAACAACAGCTGGCTCTTCGGCCTGCCGATCACCGGCTATTACGTCCTGGCCCTGGCGGTCGCTCTCTGGCTGCTGTTCGAATATACGCCGCTCGGCCGCTACCTCTACGCGATCGGCGCCAGCAATCGCGCCGCCGCGCTGAACGGCATTCCGGTGCAGCGCTACGTCATGGGCGCCTTCATCGGTTCCGGCGTGCTCTCTGCGGTCGCCGGCATCATCCTGGCGTCCAAGCTCGGCATCGGCCAGGCAAGCGTCGGTCTCGAATATCTGCTGCCGGCGCTCGTTGGCGCGTTCCTTGGGTCCACGACGATCAAATCGGGCCGGGTCAACGTCTGGGGCACGATGGTGGGCGTCACCATTCTGGCCGTCGGCATTTCCGGCATTCAGCAATTCGGAGGCGAGTTCTTCGTGGAGCCGCTGTTCAACGGGGTGACGCTGCTGATTGCCATCTGCATTGCGGGCTATGCGCAGAGGAGGCGCAGGTTCTCGACACCAAAGGATACAAACTCGAAGGGCAACTAGTTTTTCAATGGGAGGGAAGAGCATGCGCATGAACAGTTATTTAGCCACGACCGCGGCCATCTTGGCCTGCATGCTGGTGAATGTCTCGGTGGCTTCGGCGGACGCGCTGGTCGACGAAGCCAAAGCCAAGGTGGCGGCGGCATCCAAGAAGGTGGACAAATGGGACGGCCCGACCTCCGGGCCCAAGGCGGCGGCCGGAAAGACGATCGTCTACGTTGCCGGCGATATGCGCAATGGCGGCATTCTCGGCGTTTCCGACGGGATCAAGGAAGCGGCTGGCGTAATCGGCTGGAACTATCGCGCGATTGACGGTCAGGGCTCCGTTTCCGGCCAGGCAGCCGCTCTCGCTCAAGCCGTGGCCCTGAAACCGGATGCGATCGTCGTCGGCGGCAGTGACGCCGTCCAGCAGAAGGCTGCGCTCACCGCCGCCGCCAACCAGGGCATCATCATTGCCGGGTGGCACGCAGGTCCGGTTCCCGGCCCGATGGATGACGAGCATCTATTCGTGAACGTCACCACGAATGCCATGGACGTTGCCGAGGTCGCCGCCATGAAAGCCATCGCCGATTCCGACGGCAAGGCCGGCGTGGTGATCTTCGCGGACTCCGCCTATGCGATTGCGATCGCCAAAGGGCGCGCCATGGAAGCCGTCATCAAGAAATGCGGCGGCTGCAAGGTACTGGAATTCGAAGATACGCCTCTTGCCGACACGTCGACGCGCATGCCGCAATTGACGACCACCCTCTTGCAGAAGTTTGGGGCGAAGTGGACCTATTCGCTGGCAATCAACGACCTCTACTTCGATTTCATGGGCCCCTCGCTGACCTCGGCCGGCCTGAAAGGCGATGGTGCCCCCTTCAACATCTCCGGCGGCGACGGGTCGGAATCGGCCTACCAGCGTATTCGCAGCGGCCAGTTCCAGACGGCGACCGTCCCCGAACCGCTGAACATGCAGGGCTGGCAGGTCGTCGACGAGCTCAACCGCGCCTTTTCAAAGCAAGCCTGGTCCGGCTATATTCCCGGTATCCATCTCGTGACGAAGGACAATATTGCGTTTGACGGCGGAGACAAAAACGTCTTCGATCCTGGCAACGGATATCGTGACGAATATCGGAAGATCTGGGGCAAATAGCCCGCATCGTCCACGCCGCTTGAGCGAGGCGGGACCGTGCCGCCTCCTCTTCTGTCGTGAACCATGTATCGGAAGAATGTATTGCCGGAAGATCGTGCAGCAGATCGGCTTTTGATGCTGATCGAAAAAAGCAGCCATTGCCTCAGCTTTTACGACTGTGAAAGCGGCGCCCTGGTCGATTCCATCCCGCTGCCGGAATTTCCGCACGAGTTCGTCGTCGATTCGGCGCAACGATATGCCTACGTCGCCCATTACGGCGTGCGGACCTCATCGAGCACCGAGCCGGGAGGAGCTTCGATCCTGGTCATCGACCTTGTCGGTCGCAAGCTGCAAAGGCGGATCGACTGCAGGCCGTTTTACCGATTGCATGGCATCGGCATGGACCGGCTCGACCGCCTTTACGCCCTTAGCGAGACGGCGGGCGTATTGTTGCGATTCGACGATCCGCCGACGGCCGAGCTTCCATCGCGTGCCGTGGTCAGCGGTGGGCTCAAGAGCCACCTTTTCGCGCTCAGCCGCGATGGCCGGTGGGCCTATTGCATAAATCTCCTAAGCCATACCGTGACGAAAATCTCGCCTCAGGACGCGACCATAGCGCCGGTGGCGATCATACCCGGCGAAAAGCCGGAGGGCACCCTGCTCAGCGGAGACGAGAAGACGCTTTACGTCAGCAACCGGCTGTCAGGGACGATCGTTTCGATAGACACGGAGACGATGGAGATCACAAGGCGGGCATCATGTCGCACCGATCCGGCGCGAATCTATGCGCTGCCGGGCGACCGATTGCTCATCGCGAACTACGAAGGCAGAAGCGCTTCGCTGCTTGCATCCGACACGCTCGAAGAGATCGGCCTGGTGCAATTCCCGGGCCGCCCAGCCGCCGCCTGCGTCGACGATCTGTCCAATACGGCGTTTCTCTCGCTCGATACGAACCAGTCCGTCAGGCTTGAACTGGAAACGATGCGGATTGTCGGCTCATTCGATACGAAGGCAGAGCCCGATTGTTGTTTTCTTCTCGCAAAGCGATGATGCGATCCGTGACCGAGGTGTCGCGTCATGATGGCTCCGCGTTGCCGAACGGCAACAGGACCATAAAAACATGATTTTTATATTCAAGATAATATCCAGATGGAGAACGACGAAAGGCGAATGGAAACAGGCACTTGCCCTGTCCGTTCGGAGATGATCCGATATCGGTCGCCTCAACTTTAGAAGCGATCCAGAATATTGAGATTGCAAGGGATTTGTCGTTCACCTACTGCCGAAGGATGGGCCTTGCCCAGCGCGCAGTCCGGATAAGGTCGATGAACGCCAAGACGTTTGACATTGCTGGTTTGTATACGTCGGAGCAGGGGCGCCTGCGCCAGCTCGTCAGGCGCCTCGTCGGAAACAAGACGACCACGGAAGATCTTGTTCACCAGACCTTCGTGAAGTTGCTGGCAGCCGCGGACGGCGGCAATATCGACAATTGCCCGGCCTATCTGAGGACAACGGCCCGCAACCTCGCGCTCAACCATTTGCGTGATCTCAAACGGCACGCCGAGGTCGGCGTCACGGATGCCGAGCTTCACGCCATACCCGACCTGCAGCCCTCCCCCGAGATGACGGCGGTCTATCGATGCGAGCTGCGGCGCGTTCTCCAGGCAGTCGCCTCGCTTCCGCCGAAACGGCGCGAGGCCTTCGTCCTCAACAAATTCGAGGACATGAGCTACGACGAGATAGCCGCTCGCCTCGGTGTTTCGCGAAACACCGTAATTTCGCACATCGTGATCGCCCTTGCCGATCTCGATCGGAAAATCGGCGGCAAATAATCCGGCGCTCTCTTCATTGGATTGCCCTGCAGCGGTGTCATGAAGGTTAAGGGTATTGGTATGCCGGGACCTGGAAGACACCCGGATTTTGGAGCGACATGAGCGAAGACGCGACCGATCCGATCGTCATGGAAGCCTTGGAGTGGTTCGTGCGCATGCGCGACGACAAGGTGACGGCGGTCGAGCGGCAGGCTTTCGAGGCCTGGCTCGCCGCCGACGATGCCCATGCCGCCGCCTGGAAACATGCGCAGGCCCTTTGGGCTCGTTTCGATATCATGCAACCGGAATTCGACCGGCTGCGCCGTGGGCGATCATTGCTTTCACGGCGTAACTTCACGCTCGGCGCAATCGCGCTCGCCGGTGGAGCGGGCGGCCTTTACGCGGCTGGTCAGCCGGGCCTTTTCGCCGAGTATACGACCGATATCGGTGAACGCCGCACGATCGGCCTGCAGGACGGCAGCTCGGTCGAACTCGGCAGTTATTCGGCGTTTTCCACCCGCTTCACAGAGACCGAACGACACATCGAATTTTATCGCGGCGAAGGTTTCTTCGATATTTCGCCCGATCCCTCCCGCGCATTCCTCGTGCATGCCG
Source organism: Rhizobium sp. SYY.PMSO (assembly GCF_046840415.1). NCBI lineage: Bacteria > Pseudomonadati > Pseudomonadota > Alphaproteobacteria > Hyphomicrobiales > Rhizobiaceae > Rhizobium > Rhizobium sp. SYY.PMSO. The sequence goes on along the minus strand of NZ_CP177351.1, from coordinate 149,842 downwards.
GCGGCGGGACGACGCGAGCGCTGGGGACGAAGTTCGATCTGAAATTCGTCGACGATCTCGTCACCGTCGCCGTCAGCGAACATGCCGTGCAGGTGCAGACGGAGGGCCTTTCCAATCTGAGGCTCGAGGAAGGATGGCAGGTCAGCTACGCAGGCGGCAGGCTCGGCCAGCCGACCCAGGCGAGCCTCGACACGGTGGAAGCCTGGCGCAGCGATCGCATCGTCTTCCAGGACGTGCCGCTGCGGCGCGTGCTGGCGGAACTGGAACGCTACCGGCATGGGCGCATCATCCTCATGAGCAGCGGTATCGGCGACATTCCCGTCACGGCGATCTTTGAAACGAAGCACACCGGGAATGCCCTCCGGACGATCGCCGACACGCTCGGCATCCGCCTTATCGATGCCGCCAACTACGTCACGCTCGTCTATCGCGCCGGCTGACATCGGAAAACATGAATTTTTTTCTCAACTCATTCATTAGCTCCGTCCTCGTGGGTGTCTAACGTTTCGGGGATCTCGATCAGAGGCCCTTTCGAACGGAAATCCCGCGATTGGCGGGCGACAGGATGCAGGTGGGGCGATGCAGTACCGCGGAAACGGAAATCGGGAATCACGACGGGTCGAAACGGGTGGCAATCTACGGCGCCACCGCTCGCCGGCAATCGCGCTTCTGGTCGCGACCGCGCTCGGCACCGTCGCCCTCGCACCCGCACCGGTATTTGCGCAGGCTGCCGAAAAGACCGGCCGCGTTTCCTATGACATCGCGCCGCAGCCCTTGTCCCAAGCTCTCGTCCAGTTCTCGAAAGTGACCGGAGTTCAGTTGTTCTTCAACGCCGATCTGGCCCGGGGACTAAGCTCGAAAGGCGCCAGGGGAGCTCTCACCAGAGCCGAAGCCCTGGAGCGAATTCTCGCGGGATCCGGCCTCGTCTATCATTTCACCAATCCGACCACGGTGACGATTTCCAATCCCGCAGGCCCATCCGGCGGTTCGGCCGCCGCCGATGGGGCGACCGCACTCGCCCCCATCGTCGTGCAGGCCGGCAAGCAAAACGGCTTCGTGTCGACCGACGGCAGCGTCGCCTCGAAATCGAACATCCCGCTTCTGGAAACGCCGCAGTCCGTGCAGGTCGTCACGGCCGCACAGCTTGAGGTTCAGAAGCCGCAGACCGTGCGCCAGGCCATTGCCTATTCGAGCGGCGTCACCACGCCGGACAGCCCCGACAATCGCCTGGACAATTTCATCGTCCGCGGCTTCGAGGTCGATCAGTACTATAACGGCCTCAAGCTGCAGCAGGGGACCTGGAGCACGCCGAAGGTCGATCCGTTCTTCCTCGACAGTATCGAAGTTCTGCAAGGCCCCGCATCCGTTCTCTACGGGCAGGGCTCGCCCGGCGGTATCCTCAATCTGGTGGGCAAGAAACCGACCGACGAACCGCTCCATGAAATCCAGCTGCAGACCGGCAGCTACAATCGCGCCCAGGCTGCCTTCGATTTCAGCGGGCCGGTCAACGATGACGGCACACTGCTGTATCGCCTGACCGGATTGGGCCGAACGACGGGAACGCAGGTCGAAAATCAGCGGGAACAACGCGTCGAAATCGCTCCGGCCGTCACGATCAAGCCGGACGAGGATACCAAGCTCACGATTCTCGGCGATTACCTCAACGACCCGAAAGGCGGCTTCTGGAGCCGCTTGCCGGCAACGGGAACGCTCGTTCCAACCAGCCGCGGCACTTATTTTCCGACGGGCCTGTTTACCGGCGACAAGGATTTCGACCATATGCGCCGCCAGCAGCAGAGCATCGGCTACGAGCTCGAGCATCGCTTCGACGATGTCTGGACCGTGCGGCAGAACCTGCGCTTCCAGCATATGAGCGTCGACTATGCCGAATTGCAGGCCGCTTCGCTCGCAGCCGATGGCCACACGCTGAGCCGGTCGGCCTATACGGCGCAGGAGCAGATCAACACGCTCGCGATCGACAACCAGGCCGAGGCGGATTTCGATACCGGCGCGGTCTCGCACAAGGCCCTATTCGGCCTGGATTATCAATATAAGAACTGGAACAATTTCACCCGCTACGGCCTTGGACCGTCGCTCGATCTCGACAATCCCGATTATACCCAGGCCGTGACGACGCCGCCCGTTTTCCAGAGTGCGCGGCAACGGCAGAGCCAGGTCGGCCTCTATGCCCAGGATCAGTTCAAGCTCGACAATTGGGCGCTGTTGCTTTCGGCCCGACAGGATTGGGCGACGACCGACAGCACCAACTATCTGACCGGCGTCGATACCGACCAGAACGACCATGCCTTCACCTGGCGCGCCGGCCTCACCTATCTCTTCGACAACGGCTTTGCGCCCTATGTAAGCTATGCCACCTCCTTCAGCCCGACGGTCGGCGTCAGCTCTTCCGGCGACCCCTTCAAGCCGACGACCGGCAAGCAGTATGAAATCGGCTTCAAGTACCAGCCGACCGGCTTCGACAGCTTCATAACCGCATCTCTCTACGATCTGCGGCAGCAGAACTATCTGACCAGCACATTGACGACCCCGGTCGTCCAGACGCAGGTCGGCGAGATCAGAAGCCGGGGCGCCCAGATTTCCGCCGTCGCCAGCCTTACCGATGAGCTCAACGTCACCGCCTCCTACGCCTATCTCGACAACGAGATCCTGAAGGCGAGCGACGGCACGGCGGGCAATCGCATCGCGAATCTGCCGGCCAATACCGCATCGCTATGGGCGGATTACAAGTTTCAGGATGGGGTGGCCGACGGACTTGGTCTCGGCCTCGGCGTCCGATACATCGGCAGCCGCTATGTGACCAACGCCAATACGGCGAAGATTCCCGACCATGTGGTATTCGACGCAGCCTTGAACTACGATCTCGGAAAGATTTCCAACGAGATGCGCGGAGCCACATTTGCCTTGAACGTCTCCAACCTGTTCGACAAGCACTTCATCAGCGATTGCACGGCGGCCGGTTGCGTCTACGGCATGCGCCGTACGGTTTTCGCGACGCTCGGATACAAATGGTGACGCGATACCGATATGGCCCGGCAGCCGGTATCGGCCGTCGGGCGCTACTGGCCGGCCTTGCAACCTCATGGATCGGCGGCATCGCCGCGAAAGCCGCCGGCGTTCCGGAGACGCCTTCCGGCGCGGTTTCCCGGATCGCTGCCCTGGATTGGGGAATTGCCGCAACGCTCCTGAGCCTCGGCGTCGTGCCGGTCGGCGTGCCGGCTCCTGCCTGGTATGCCCGCTACGTCGTCGATCCGGTCCTGCCCGGATCGGTCATCGACGTCGGCCTGCTGTTTACGCCGAATTTCGAACTGCTGCAGGCCCTTTCCCCGCAACTCATCGTCGCAACGCCTCTCCTGCAACAGGCCGCTCCGATGCTGCAACGCATCGCGCCCGTATATGGCGACCTGCTGTTCCAGCCAGCGCCGGACGTTCTGGAAATAGCCGAGAGGGGAACGCTCGGGCTGGCCGACAGGATAGGCGTAACGGCAGCGGGCAAAAGCCTGGTTGAATCGACGCGCAACGAACTGGCCGCAACGGCCCGGCGCCTTGCCGGCCATGCGAGCCGGCCGCTGCTGCTGGCAAGCCCGCTGGATGCGAGGCACGTCAGCCTCTTCGGCCCCGACAGTCTTTATGGCGGCGTGCTGCGGCAATGCGGCCTGACGAATGCCGGAACGGCGATCCAGGGAGAATTCAACATTGTCGGCCTGGAAAAGCTCGGCGCCTACGGCGACGCCACGATGATCCTTCTCGATAGTCCCGCCGCGCCCGGAATGGCAGTTCGGCTGACAGAAAACCGCCTGTGGCGAACTTTTCCCTTCGTTCGCGCGGGACAGCTGCATGTGCTGCCTGCCGTGCTCGGCTCCGGCGGTCTGCCGTCCGCCTCCCGCTTCGCGCGCCTGCTGAGCACCGCCCTGACCGACAACGCCGGGGGATCGCAATGATATCGGCGCAAGACAGGCACCGTCCGGGCGCGGCCGCGATTGTCGTCGCCTTCCTGTTGGCGGCCGCTCTCGTTTCGACCGCGACACGGCTTTCCGAATTGCTGCCCGTCCACGATTGGTGGCAGGTACTGGTCAGCCCGGATCTCGATTCCTACGCACAGGTTCTCGTTCACGACAGCGTTCTGCCGCGGTTCATCATAGCGCTGCTTGCCGGCGGCGCGCTCGGCCTGTCGGGCACGATCTTCCAGCAGGTGCTGCGCACGCCGCTTGCCGACCCATCGACGCTCGGCGTCTCGGCAGGGGCCTACCTTGCCTTGGCGGCAGCCGGCCTGTGGGCACCGGCGCTGGCGGCATCGATGCGGGAAGCGATTGCTCTTGCCGGCGGCCTGACGGCTTTCGCGCTCGTCTTCCTGATCGCCTGGCCGCATCGCCTCTCGCCGATCTCGCTGATCCTGGCCGGCCTCGTCATCACCTTCGTTTGCGGCGCCGTCTCGGCAGCGATCAGCCTGTCCTACAATCTGGGAATGAGCGGACTTTTCGTCTGGGCGAGCGGCTCGCTGACCCAGAACGACTGGTCCGCGGTCTCGCGGCTTTTCCCTTACGCTGCCTTGGGCTGCCTTGGCGCCGCGTTTCTCGCCCGGCCGCTGGGCGTGCTGTCGCTAAGCGACGAGGGCGCAAGATCGCTCGGCCTTTCGCTTTCGGCCGTGCGGCTGCTGTCGATCCTGCTTGCCGTCATGCTGGCAGCCTTCACCGTCAGCGCCGTCGGGGTCATCGGCTTCGTCGGATTCGCCGCGCCGTTTATCGCCCGGGCGAGCGGTGCACGCAGGCTGCCGCAGCGCATGATCGCAAGCGTCGTCATCGGCGCCGTCCTGCTGCTCGCCGCCGATGAAGCATTACAGCAGGCCGCGCGCTTCATGCGGGAAATCCCTGCGGGTGCTGCGACCGGACTTCTCGGCGCGCCGCTCATCGCCATCTTCCTGGCGCGGCTGCCTATCGTGGAAACACCGACGCTGCCGGCCGCCGAGCGACGCAACCGGCGCCCTCTCCTCTATCTCGCGATGACCGGGGTGGTGCTGCTGGCGCTCATCTGGATCTCGCTGTCGCTCGGTCCCTCGCTTGCCGGATGGAGCTTCGCCTCGCCTTCGCAAGTCCAATCGCTGCTGATCTGGCGATTGCCCCGCCTGGCGGCGGCGGCCGCGGCCGGTATCCTCTTCGCGCTCTCGGGAACCATCATCCAGCGTATGACCGGCAATCCGATGGCGAGCCCCGAAATCATCGGCGTCAGCACCGGCGCCGCGCTCGGCATCCTCCTGCTTGTCCTCATGGCTCCGGCCTTCACGCCCCTGACGCAGCTGGGCGCGGCGGCCGCCGGCGCGATCGTCAGCCTCGTCGCCGTTCTGCTGATGGGACGGCGAAGCCGCTACAATCCGGATCATGTGCTTCTCTTCGGCATTGCGATCAATACCGCCTTTGCCGCATTGATTGCCGTCCTGCTCGGTACAGGGTTGCCGAAAATCTACGGCGTCCTGCAGTGGATGGCGGGCTCGACATACAGCACGACCCCGACGCAGGCGACGATCGCCGTCGTCGTGGCGGCGATCTTGCTGTCGATCGCGCCGTTCTTTACCCGCTGGCTGGATCTGCTGCCGCTCGGCGCTGCCTCGGCGAAAGGCCTCGGCCTCAACATATCGGCCAGCCGGGCCGTACTTCTGCTTCTGTCGGCCCTCTCGGCGGCGGCGGCAACCTTGCTGATCGGCCCATTAAGCTTCGTCGGCCTCATGGCCCCGCATATCGCCCGCACGCTCGGCTTCCAGCGCGCGCTTCCCCACATGATCGCAGCGGCCTTGGCCGGAGCGGCGCTGACGACGATTGCCGACTTCGTCGGGCGTGTTTCGCTGTTTCCCAATCAGCTGCCCGTCGGCATCGTCTCGACCCTGATCGGCGGCCCCTACTTTCTCTGGCTGATGCGAAAACAAGGGCGATAAACTCAAGATTTACTATAGCAATCGAGGCCGATCTCTTGCTAGGACGGACATGCAGCCATTGACGATCCGTCAGCGGATCGAACGCCACCAAAAGACGAAGGAATGTGAAAGATGATGACGACTGCTTCCGAAGCACGGCCCGTGCCGCCGGTTGGCATTTCGGCAATGAGTGAAGAGGCTCTCTTCCAGCTCGACGCGGTCTCCTTCGCCATATCCGGTCGCACGCTCCTTCAACCCATGACGCTGACGCTCGCGCCGCGGCGCACCGTCGGTCTCATCGGCCACAACGGCTCGGGAAAATCGACGCTGCTGAAACTGCTCGCGCGGCAACAACCTCCGGCGAGCGGCACCATCCGCTTCGAAGGCAAGCCGCTGGCGGATTGGGGCGACCGGGCCTTCGCCCGCAAGGTCGCCTATCTGCCGCAGGCGACGCCGGCGGCCGCCGGCATGCTGGTGCGCGAGCTCGTGGCGCTCGGCCGCTATCCCTGGCACGGTGCCCTCGGTCGTTTCGGCCAAACAGACCGCGACAAGGTCGAGGAAGCAATGCGGCTCACGGATGTGGTCGGCATGGCCGACCGCCTGGTAGACACGCTTTCGGGCGGCGAGCGTCAGCGAGTCTGGCTTGCCATGCTGGTCGCGCAGGATGCCGAATGCCTCTTGCTCGACGAACCCATCTCGGCCCTTGACGTGGCCCATCAGATCGAAGTGCTCTCGCTGGTGCAGAGCCTCAGCCATGCCAAGGGGCTTGGCGTCGTCGTCGTGCTGCATGACGTCAACATGGCCGCGCGCTTCTGCGACCACATCATTGCCCTCCACTCGGGCAGGATCATTGCCGACGGCCCGCCGGAGGATATCCTTACCTCCGAAGCGCTCCGCGCGATCTACGGCCTCGACATGCATATCGTCCAGCATCCCGCCTCGGGCCATCCCGTGGCGATCCCGCTTTGAAACGCCCCGAACCAGAAAATGAGCGAGGGGCATAGCCCGAGTAATTCCGGGGAAGCTGCATCCATTCGCAACAACGGGAGGAAGCGAAGGAGATTCCGTCCAGGCCGGCTGATTTGGAGACGACGGTTGCGCTAAGGGCCTTCGAATGCCGAGCCTCGCGCCGACCGCCGTCACGCCAGATATGCCTGCCTTATTGGACGACGATACGCGAGCCGGTGCTCACACGGTCGTAGAGATCGATGATATCCTGGGCGAGGAGCCGGATACAACCGGCGGAAACCGCCTTGCCGATGGACGACGGCGCATTGGTTCCGTGCACGCGATAGTAAGTATCCTGCCCATCCTTGTATATGTAGAGAGCCCGCGCGCCCAGAGGATTGCCGGGGCCGCCGTCCACTCCGTCCCTGAATCGACCATAATGCTCCGGGCTGCGCCGGATCATGTTCGCCGTTGGAACCCAGCGCGGCCATTTGCGCTTCAGGGCGATTGTCGCTGTTCCGTGAAAGCTCCGGCTCATGGGGCCGACGCCCACCGCATAGCGAATGGCCTTGCCGCCCGGCCTGACATAATACAGGAAGCGTGCCCGCTGATCGACGACGATGGTGCCCGGCGGTTCGGTCGTCTCGAAATCGACCTCACGGCGAATATGGTCGGGGTTCATCTTCGCAACGTCGACGGCTGGAATGTTGAATCCTGCGTCATTCATTTCGCGGTATGAATATGCCGGGTCTTCGCTGCTGTCCGCGGTCGCTGCCGGGCTCGGCGTATCGTATGCAGCCGAAGATATGTCCACGTCATTGCTGGCGATCTCGATATCTTCGGCCTGGGTCGAGCAGGCTCCCAGCATGAACAATGCAACAGCCAGAAACGCCCACGTCATCTTCCAGTTCTTCAATTCTATTTTCCAACCTCGTTCGATAGCATTCACATGCGAAGAGGTCCGACTGCGAGAAAGAGGCGAAAGGATGAAGCAGGTTGAGTTTATTCATGGATAAAAGCTCTAAGCTGTAGCCTGTTGCAAGAGTGGCACAGATTCGGAAGCCGGCATCCGACCGTTCCGGGCCGCGCCTGCGACCGGTTGCGCCGGCCGCGGCTTCCTGCAATGGAGTTGTGGATATCGATTCGAAGCATCATTGCGAGGTTCCATGATTTCCGGAACAACCGAAAAGGGCCCGATTGCCGGCATCGCGCTCGCTTGCGCCGGCTATGCCTGCTTTGCGCTGCAGGACGCGATGGTGAAATGGCTGGTTGCCAGTTACGAGGTTCCGGAAATCCTGTTCATGCGCAGCCTCGTCATCGTCGTCGTGGCGGGCGTGCTCGTGCGTTATCGACGCCATCCGTCGATCTTTCAGAGCCCCTATCGCGGCACCGTCGTCCTGCGCGCCGCGCTGATGCTGATCGCCTGGCTTCTGTTCTACAACGCAGCCCGCCATTTGGGACTGGCCGAACTCACCACGCTTTACTTTTCGGCTCCTATCATCGTCATGGTCCTCTCGATCTTCATTCTGAAGGAGAAGATTGGCGCAGGCCGCTGGATCGCCTGCATAGTCGGCTTCATCGGCGTCATGATCGCGGCGAACCCCAGCCACTCGCCCAACCTTCTGCCCGCGCTCATGTGTGTCGTCGCGGGATTCTGCTGGGCCTGGAGCACGATCCTGATCCGCCTCGTCAGCCGAAGCGAAACCACGCTCACGCAAATGTATGCCACGAGCCTGCTGTTCGGGTTGGCCTGCGCACTGTCTTTCCCGTGGATATGGAAAACGCCGGACGCCAGCGGCTGGGCGCTCATGCTCGGGCTCGGCGTCATCGCGACCATCGGACAATTCCTGCTCTACGAGGGCTTCCGGCATGCCCCGGCGTCCACGCTTGCGCCGATCGAATACAGCGGCCTCGTCTGGGCCTTCGTCTACGGATACCTGATCTGGGCCGAGATTCCGGCCGCAAACGTCTTTATCGGCGCACTTCTCATCATCGCGTCGAGCCTGCTGCTGGTCCTGTGGGAACGCCGCTTGGAAGGCGCGCGCAAGAAGAGTGCGCAATACTAGCAAGGACATGCGGCAGCGGGCATCTTGAAAGTCTTCGGGCGAGAAATATCTGACTTTAAAAGTCGATGGTTTCGATATGCGTCGATGACGAAAGCTTGAACATGACTTTGCGGATCAAACGAATCTACGAACCGCCGGCCGCGCAGGACGGAACGCGCATTCTTGTCGATCGGCTATGGCCCCGCGGCGTCAGCAGGGAGGAGGCTCACGTTCACGCCTGGCTGAAGGAGATTGCGCCCAGCGCCGAACTGCGGCGCTGGTTCGGCCACGATCCCGACAAATGGGATGCATTTCGCCGGCGCTATCTGGAGGAACTTGAGAGCAATCCGGCAGCTGTCGAGGAGCTTAAACGGCAGATCGGCCAATCGACGGCAACGCTTCTCTATGGCGCCAGGGACACGGAGCACAACAACGCCCTGGTGCTCAGGGACTTCATCGACGGTCAGTAGCCCCACGCCGGGTCGCCACACCCGGATTGAAAGGTCGTTTCGGTTCTTGTTGAAGGGCTCCTCGCCGATATTTGCAACGGCGTCGCGATCTTCAGCTTCGCGGGCACAACATTTCGGAGAGAAATTTTACTCCTCGTTCACCTTATGATTAATAAGATTCCCTTGCCAATAATAAGGAATCACCGATGAAGAAGATTTTCATTGCCGTCGTTGCCGCTGCAACGCTTTCCGCGCCTTTTGCCAATGCGCAGGAATGGCCTCGGCGCCACCACGATCGCCACGGCGAAGTTCACCGCAACGTTCCCCAGCGCGGACCGGGACGTGGCAACTGGGGACCTCATCGCGGCAAGGACGGCCCGGGTTACTACCACGGCTATCGGGGTTATCACGATCGGCGGCCTGGCTACCGCCGCCACAAGGACGGCCTTTGGTATCCCGCAGCCGCCTTCGCGCTCGGCGCGATCATCGGTGGCGCTCTGAACAATTAAGCCTCGACACCAAGGCACAGCATAAACGAGCCGGAGCCATGCTCCGGCTTTTTCATATGCCCGCGGTCAGGATCGGCCGGAGAGCCGGTAACGCTCGGTCAGCACTGCGGACATAAGGTCGACGAGCTCGGCAATCCGGCCTGTCTTCTCCCAGGAATAGATCGAAACGACCATGGCGGTTTCCATGCCCAGAAATTCGGCCGGCCTGACATCATAGTTTTCGACCGTGCTGATCGGGATCAGCGAAATGCCGAGACCGGCTTCCACAGCGACAAGGACGCTGTTGAGGCTTGTGCTGGTGAAGGCGACGTAGAAGCGGCGACGTTCACGCTCCAGGCGCTCGAACATGGTTTCCCGATAGAGGCCGCCCACGGAAAAGGCGACCAGCGGAATGGGGTCGCCCCAGATGCGGGGCGATTTTGCGCTTTCAAACCAGCCCATGCCCTCGGGAAAACTCGCTCGACGGTCGGCGCTGGCCGTCGGTTCCTTGACGACGACGATGTCGAATTCTCCGGTTCGAAAGCGCCTGGTCAGATCGCGGCTGAGGCCGGTCGTCACATCGAGACGGATCTCCCGATGCGCCTCCGAGAACGACGCAAAGGTCTTGCTCATCGGCAAGGTGACGATGTCGTCGGGAAGCCCGATGCGGATCGCGGCCGTGCCGGCGGGATCCGCAAGCAGCGTTTCGGCTTCCTGCTGCAGAGAAAGAATGCGCCGCGCGTACCCCAGCAGCCGCTCGCCGGCTTCGGTCGCCCTGACAGGGCGATCCGCTCGATCGATAAGGATGCGATCGACCGCCTGTTCGAGACGGCCCAGTTGCTGGCTGATCGTCGATTGTGTCATGTGCAGCCGCTCGGCAGCCGCGGTAAAGCTGCCGGTATCCGCGATGGTCACGAAGGCGCGTAGCAAGCGTTGGTCCAGCATATCCATCAAGCTTTCGAATGATCGACCCTGCATATGCACGACGCGCGACGGCCCGAGCCGCGACACGGCACTCGGAATTTCCCGCATGCGTGTCGATTCGACACATGCACGATCTGAATAGTTTACATGAAAACATTTAATTTCCGAATATGAATTGCTTCCCCTACATTCCCGTCGACGACCTCCTCATTCTGGGAAACGGCGCTCCGATCAAGATCGACCATGAGGTGATCGGCGTGCTCGCCGGGATCGATCAGGTCAAGGACGAGCTGAAATAGAGTATCGACAACGGTACGGCATAGACACTATCGAAAACAGGAGGAGGTGATGCATGCACGGAAGACTGCTTATCTGCCTGGCGTTCTTCATGTCGCTGATCGCCTCTCCGCTTTTCGCATCGGAACGGACAATGAATGAAGCAAAACTGTTTGCGGCGGCCTCCAGCGGCGATGTCGGCGAAATCCGGAAACTGCTTGCCGGCGGCATCAATGTCGATGTGCGCAACAAGGCGGGAGAAACGCCGCTGCTGGTCGCGACACACAGGAACAACATCGACGCGGCACGGGTACTGATCGAAGCCGGCGCGGACGTGAACGCCAAGGACATGATCCTGGACAGCCCCTATCTTTACGCCGGAGCGCGGGGCCACTTTGAAATCCTCAAATTGACCCTTCTTCACGGCGCCGACCTCAAGAGCACGAACAGGTTCGGCGGCACGGCGCTCATCCCAGCTTCGGAGCGTGGGCATGTCGCAACGGTTCGCACGCTGATCGATGCGGGCGTCGACGTCGACCACATCAACAATCTCGGCTGGACGGCGCTGATCGAAGCCATCATCCTGAGCGACGGCGGAAAGCGGCATCAGGAGATCGTTCAAGCCCTGATCGATGCGAAGGCCGACGTGAATCTGGCCGACGGACAGGGGGCGACGCCCCTGCAGCTCGCACGGAGCCGCGGCTATGCGGAAATCGCCGAAATCCTCCTCCGATCCGGCGCCAAATAAGCAAGAGAGACTATCATGAACAAGGAATCGCTATTCCTGTGCGACGCGATCGAGCTCGCATACTCGAATTCCGTAAAGGGCGGCCGCCCGTTCGGGGCCCTCGTGGTCAAAGACGGCGAAGTCATCGCAACGGGCGTCAACGAAATCCTCAGCACCAACGATCCGACCGCTCACGCGGAAATGACCGCGATCCGCCATGCCAGCCGGAAGCTCCAATCGGCCAGCCTCCAGGGATGCACCGTCTATGCCAGCGGCCATCCCTGTCCGATGTGCATGGCGGCGATGCGGCTGGCCGGCATCGCGGAAGTCTTCTACGCCTATTCCAACGACGACGGTGCGCCGTTCGGCCTGTCTACGGCGGCGATCTACGAGGATCTGGCCAAACCCTTCTCCGAACAGTCGATGAAGATCCGCTATGTTCCGGTGCGTCCGGAAGCGTGGCCGGATCTCTATGCCGACTGGAAGCGCCGGCAGGAAAGCCGGGCTTAAATTATGAGCAAGACCATTTCGCCATCCTCCATGGCCCCGCTTCTGCTGGTCGTTGCGGTCATCGGGCTCAATTTGAGGCCCTTTATCACCGGCGTCGGTCCTCTCGCGGCGGATATCCGGGCGGGGACCGGCCTTGGACTTCAGGGCATGTCCCTTCTGACGCTGGTGCCGATGATCCTGATGGGGCTCGTCGCTTTCGTCGGGCCGTCCCTTCAAAGTACCATAGGCGCGCGCCGGTCGATAATCGCAGCTCTGGCCGTGCTGGGAACCGGATCGGTTCTGCGTCTCTTTTCCGACTCGGGCTGGGCGCTGGTGGCCACGGCGGCCGTGATCGGCTTCGGCGTTGCGATCGTGCAGGCGGTTTTCCCGGGCGTGATCAAGCGCATGTTCCCCGCGCATGCCGCGCGCGTCATGGGCCTCTACTCCTCGATGCTGATGGGCGGGGGCGCTTTCGGGGCAAAGATTTCGCCGATAATCGCCGACGCGACCGGCGATTGGCGGATGGGCCTCGCCTGGCTCGCCATCCCCGCGGTGGTCGCCGTGCTGCTCGCATGGATCTATCTGCCCTCGGACGGTCAATCCCGGCCGGCCGGCAATGTCGCATTGCGCCTGCTCAAGCGGCCGCGCGCATGGCTCCTCATGGCCTGCTTCGGGCTCGTCAATGGCGGCTACTCCTCCGCCGTCGCATGGCTGGCGCCGTCCTATCAGGCACAGGGATGGAGCGGCCCCGCAAGTGGAAATCTGCTGGCGGTCATGGCGACCTGCCAGGCCGCGTCGGCATTGCTCTTTCCCATGCTGATCGGCCGGGAGGGCGATCGCAGGAAATGGGTATGGCTGACGCTCGCATTTCAGGCGGCGGGCTTTGCAGGCCTTGGGTTCTGGCCACAGCTTGCACCTTCGCTCTGGGCCGCGCTGGTCGGCGCCGGGCTCGGCGGCTGCTTCGCGCTGTCGATGGTGGTGGCACTCGACCATCTGGCGGAGCCTGCCCTTGCCGGAGCCCTGTCGGCCCTGATGCAGGGCGGCGGGTTCCTGATCGCCGCCATTCCGCCGTGGATCGTCGCAGTTCTGCATGATCTGACGGACGGTTATCAGGCCGGCTGGATGCTCCATCTGACGAACGTGATCATCGTCATGATACTCACATATCGCCTGGCCCCGCATACCTACGAAAAAGCGCTGCCAATGGTGAAGGAGGGTCCCATGCACGACCCGAAATTTGCCGCGTAACATGCGCCAACCGGATGCCGGCATCTCCCTGCCCGGCGTCCGCGTCATTCACGGGCCGCGTCTTGTCGTCGACGCTGCATATTCCGGCCGGAAACCGGAACAACCGGCCTTAAACGGCGCCGCGCGGCGCTCGATCCTCGAACATCCGCGCTGGAGGCCGGCTCGCTTTTTGTGCTTCCGCCTGCGCGGCAAGCGCGACGGTATTTCTGCCGCCGGCCTTCGCCGCATAAAGGTTCATATCCGCGGCATCGAGGCAGTCTTCCGCATCGAAGCCTGCTTCGCAATAGACCGCGCCGATGCTCGCGGAAACGTGCACGATCGCTCCCGAGGCGGCGCGTACTTCCAGATGCGCTATGGCAAGCCTGATCCTTTCGCAGCATTCGAACATGCCTTCGGCAGCCAGTTCGCCGAAGAAGAGCACGAACTCCTCGCCTCCCAGGCGGCCCGCAATGTCGTAGCGGCCGCAGTGAGCATTCAGCACCTCGCCGACCTTCCGCAAGACCTCGTCGCCGGCCGCATGCCCGTATCGGTCGTTGATCGACTTGAAATGATCGAGATCGAGAAACAGCAACCCTCCGGACATGGATGCTCTGCTGAAGCCGGCCAGATCCTCCTGAAAGGCCTGACGGCTGAGAACGTTCGTCAGCCCGTCGAGCCGCGATTGCAGCCTTAACTCCTCATAGGCCCGGGCAAGTCGCAAAAGCGCGTCTGCCGCCGCCGCTTCGGCCCTGCGCAACTTTTCGGATTGATGAAAATGGAAAGCGGAAACCGGGATGGCTATGGCCAGCGGACACAGGACTGCCATCATCAAACCAAGGCCGTCGACCTGACCACCGAGAAGAGGAACGATGCTGAAGCAAATCGCCAGGGAAGCCGCGAGAGACAGAAAACCCAAAAAAATGGCTTTGATCAAAACAATACGCATAGCAAAACCGGAGGATCAATGGCATCACCGGTCCAATTAGCTATGATTCCCTTAATATCTTCTACGTGAATGAGTAAAAACCCATCTATCTGCGAAGGTTATACACGCGCCGGCAACCGCGGACTTGATCACGGGAACCGGGACGCACCTCGAAGCAGTCTCAATCGCTGGCTTCTCCCGCAGCTTTGCTCGATCTCGCATCACAGCCTCACGTTGGGGCCGGAGCGGCAGAATGCGGTCTCATGATTGCGGGCAATGATAAAGGGAACGGCGTGAAGTCCCCACGCGCGCGAAGCGGGCCGATGACGGCAAGCCCATGAACGCGGCGAGGAGAATGCGAGACCTCGCCCGTCAAACGACATAGATGAAGATGAATTGCTGGATTTCGTCAGCCGCAGGGTTGAGCGGTCGACATTGGGTGCGGAAAACATGATTTCGCACCCATGAAACTTTACATGCCTAGGCGCATCCCGATGGATATGCGCCTCGAAGGCTCAGTTACCGCGGCTTCCGCTGACAGCGTAGGGAATATGCGCGCGGGAAATGCCGAGATCGCGAAGGACATGATCATCCAGTGCGGAAAGCTCGCGGATTGCTCTGCGCTTTTCAGAAAAACGTTTAATCGTCTCAAGAACTCTCATCGTATTGTCTCCTTTGTTTCTGCCCGCTAGATATGCATTTATCCGCCTAAATAAAATGCACATGCCTGCACGATAGCCATGCCGCTTTTGCAAGGCTCACGGGACAGCGGCCGATTGCAGGTGACTCGGCGAATAATTCGCAAGCGCGGAGCCGGAGACGAGCACTACACTTCTTCGAAATCCGCCGCGTGACGCTCTCCGGTTCGCGTCGTTAAGGAGCTCGCCCACTGATAGAACGCGGCGACTTCGGATCGGCGCAGCGCTTTCGCCGATGCAACAACGTAGTAGGCCCACTTCACAGGCCAACGGACGTCCGGCAGCAGGTGAACGAGACGGCCACCGTCGATTTCCTGGGCGACCAGCGCCTTCCGCACCAGTGCCACGCCCCTAGCAGTCACCGCCGCCTGGATGACGGCTGCCGTTGAATTGATTTTGAGTCCGCCATCGAGCGGGGTCTGGTTCGCGCCGGATCGGGCGAGCCATTCCTCCCATGTCGGGAAGTCACCTCCCGGATGGGGCGTGCCGTCATGGATAAGCGTCTGCCCGGCAATCCATCCCGCTGTGACGTCCTGATCCGATGGCAGAAGCTTGCTATGACAGACGGCTATGATCTCCTCTCCCATGAGAAAGGTGGATTTCACACCCTTCCAGGACCCGAGCCCACACCGGATTCCGATGTCGGCTTCGCCCTGGGACAGGTCGATCACCCGGTCCGACACGTCGAGCCGGACGTCAATGTTCGGATAGTTGGCCGAGAAATCCTCAAGCCGCGACAGGAGCCAGTTGGCGACCAGTGCCTGCGATGCCGTCACGACCACGACCGAACGCGCCTTGCGACCGCGGAGCTTGCGGAGACCGGATTCGAGAAGGTCCAATCCTTGCGCGATGTCGTCGAGCGCGTCCCGCGCCTCTTCCACTGGCGTCAGTCGTTCCGCGCCGGATCGGCTTCTCTTGAACAGAGGATACCCGACCCAATCCTCCAGCGAGCGCACGAGCTGGCCGACGGCCGGCGGCGTCACATCGAGTTCCGAAGACGCTCCCACGAAGCTTCCATGACGCGCGGATGCTTCGAGGGCTTGCAGGGACTTCAGTCTGGTGAGATTTCTCATATCGACCACGACAAAGATTTTCTTTCTTATCGATATGGTCCATTTTCCTCGCGAATGCAAACCCGGGACGATAGGTGTGGATGATTGAACATGCGAGGAACGACGAATGGTTCTTGAAGGAAAGACCGCGCTGGTAACGGGAGGGTCGAGCGGCATCGGGCTGGCGGCTGCGCGGCTGCTGCAGGACAATGGTGCGCGTATCGCAATCGCGGGGCGCTCTCGGGAAAAGCTGGAAATGGCTGCCGGCGAACTCGGCGGAGATGTCGTGACGATCCGGGCGGACGTTACCTCGCCCGCCGACCTCGGCCGGATGAAGGCGGAAGTCGAGAAAGCCTTCGGATCATTGGATATCCTGTTCGCCAATGCTGGCGTCGCGCTCGGCACTCCGCTGGCAACCGCAGACGAAGCAACCTACGACAGGATCATGGATGCCAACGTGAAGGGTGTCTTCTTCACCGTTCAGGCAGTCCTGCCTCTTCTTCGCGAGGGCGGTTCGATCATCCTGAACACATCCTGGCTGAACCGGGTCGGAACGCCGGGCCGCTCGATCCTGTCCGCGTCGAAAGCGGCTGTGCGCTCGTTCGCGCGAACGATGTCCGCCGAGCTGCTGGATCGCAGGATCAGGGTCAACGCCGTCAGCCCCGGCTCGATCGAGACACCGATCCATCGCGGAAACAACCAGACCGAGGAAGAGTTCCGTGCCTATGCCGACCGTGTCGGCGCGCAAGTTCCGATCGGTCGAATGGGAAAACCGGAGGAGATCGCGGCAGCCGTGCTTTTCCTCGCCAGTGACGCGTCCAGCTACATGCTCGGCGCGGAAATGGTGATCGACGGCGGCAGATCGGAGCTCTGACATGCTATTGAATGAAGACCTCACCAAGCGCACGCTCGTCCACGCTGCCAGTCTTGATTGGGTTCCCAGCCCCGCCAAGGGGGTCGACCGCCGCATGCTGTTCCGGATCGGCGATGAGAAGGCCCGGGCAACATCCATCGTTCGTTACGCTCCCGAGAGCAGCTTCTCGCACCACCAGCATCCCGGGGGTGAGGAGTTTCTCGTGCTCGATGGCGTGTTTCAGGATGAGAGCGGCGATTTCCCGGCCGGCACCTACGTCCGTAATCCGCCTGGAACCGGACACGCTCCGAGGAGCGAGGGGGGATGTACCATTCTCGTCAAGCTATGGCAGTTCAAGCAGGCAGACCGCGATCGCATTGTCCGGCGTCCAGGCCAGGGGCAGCCAGGGCCGGTCCGTTCCGGCGTGGCGTCCTCCATGATCCTGTACGACGGATCGGACGAGCTGGTCGCTCTCGAGGACTGGCAGCCGGAGAGCGAAATCGGGCTGGCGAACCCGAAAGGACTTGAGCTGCTGGTGATCGAGGGCGAATTCATCGAATCCGGAGACACCCTCACCCGCTGGAGCTGGTTGCGACTTCCGCCCGGCCGGCACCTCACGGCGAAGACGGCATCGAGCGGCGCGCGCGTCTGGTTCAAGTCCGCGCCTCTGCTCCATGATGATGTCTGCGCCTTCGGCGCTCCACAGGAAGGTAAATAGCGATGGATGGTTACAAGGTCGCCGTCGTCGGCGGAGGGCTTGCGGGCCTCTGCGCGGCTCAAGCCCTCCACGCTTCAGGCATCGACGTGGTCGTGATCGAGGCCCGCGATCGTCTGGGCGGACGGATTCTGACAACGGACGAAGAGGGAGCGCCATCCGACGACGGTTTCGATCTGGGTCCCTCGTGGTTCTGGCCGAACATGCAGCCGGCGATGGCGTCGCTCGCGGAGGACCTTTCGCTTCAGTCCTTCGCGCAAAACAGCACGGGGGACATCGTCTTTGAACGAATGTCCCGGGAGCAGCCGCAGCGTTACTCTCCAACAATGGAAAACCAGCAGTCCATGCGGATCGCAGGCGGCACCGGAGCCGCGGTTCGGGCATTGGCAGGCAAGCTTCCGGGGGACCGCATCCTTCTTCGAACGAAGGTGACTGCCATCACGCTGTCGGAAACCGGAGTCGAGCTGACGATACAGACTGACGGCGGCGGTAGCGCCACCCTGCCCGCATCATATGTAGTCGCGGCTCTGCCGCCAAGACTTCTGGAAGCGACCGTGAGCTTTGCACCCCCACAGGATCCGGCGATAGCGGCGCGGTGGCGCAACACGCCCACATGGATGGCGCCGCACGCGAAGTTCTTCGCCGTCTACGACAGGCCATTCTGGAGAGCGGACGGACTGGCCGGAACCGCCCAGAGCATGGTCGGCCCGATGGTCGAAATCCATGATGCGACGACGTCTTCCGGAAAAGCAGCCTTATTCGGCTTCCTTGGATTTGGCGCCGAGCAGCGCGCCTCTCTCGGCGAAGACCTTCTGAAGCAGGCATGCGTAAAGCAGTTGGGCAGGTTTTTCGGTCCCGAGGCGCTCAGCCCGCGGGCAACGCTGCTGAAGGATTGGGCGGCAGACCCTCTGACGGCGACCGCAGCCGACGCGACCGGCGGAGATCACCCAGCTCCCGGAAGTCCCGACTGGGTTTCCGCACAGTGGGACGACCGTCTCATTCTCGCCGGAAGCGAGACCAGCGACACGGAACCCGGATATCTGGCCGGCGCCGTCGAAGCCGCCAACCGCGCAGCGGCTCGAATCCTCTCGCATCTGAAAAAGCCATGAACGTCGCAGTCCAGCCCACAGCAGATCCGAGCGTCGCCAGGCGCAACGCCTGGATTCTGACCATTGCCCAGGCCTTCGGCGGCGCCAACGCTCCGATCGTGATCTCGCTTGGCGGTCTTGTCGGGCAGCATCTGTCTCCCGACCCCGATCTCATCACGCTGCCCGTCAGCCTGCTGAATCTCGGCCTCGCGCTCGGAACCCTGCCGGCGGCCTACATCATGAGACGGTTCGGACGCCGAAGCGGATATTTGTTCGGGGCAACGATCGGCATGATCTCCGGCCTGATCGCCGCGTCGGGCATTCTGCTATCGAGCTTCATTGTGTTCTGCCTCGGCACATGCATGGCGGGCTTTTATTCGTCATACGTCCAGAGCTACCGTTTCGCGGCAGCGGACAATGCGAGCGGTGCGCAGGGACAGAAGGCGATCGCCCGCGTCATGGTAGGAGGGCTTGTCGCCGCTATTATCGGACCGCAACTTGTCATCTGGACCAGGGACGCGGTTCCCGGAACGGCGTTTGCGGGCAGTTTCATCAGTCAAGCCATGCTTGCCGCCCTCGCGTTTCCCGTGCTGTGGTTCCTCCGCCCGCCATCGACTCGGAAATCGAACGGCGGTGTGGATACGGGCGAACGCCCCCTTATCGAGATCCTGACATCTGCGCGGTATCTGTTGGCAATCGCCACGGGCGTGGTGTCGTACGGTCTGATGACCTTCGTCATGACGGCCTCGCCGGTGGCGATGGTCGGCCACGGCCATTCAATCGATCAGGCCGCATTGGGAATTCAGTGGCACATTCTGGCCATGTACGGACCGTCCTTCGTCACGGGACGCCTCATGATCCGCTTTGGCAAGGAGCGCGTTGCGGCGACCGGGCTGCTCCTGATCGGCTGCTCGGCAGCGGTCGCGCTTTCGGGCGTCGACTTAAAGCATTTCTGGATCTCGTTGATCCTCCTCGGTGTCGGCTGGAACTTCGGGTTCATTGGGGCGACCGCAATGGTGGGTGATTGCCACACGCCTGCTGAACGCAGCAAGGTTCAGGGTGCCAACGACTTCCTGGTGTTCGGAACTGTCGCTTGCGCATCCTTCTTCTCAGGCTCCCTGCTGCATAGTTCCGGATGGGAAACGATCAACTGGATCGTTCTCCCCGCAGTGGCATTGGTGTTGGTACCCTTGGTCTGGCGAGCGGCGCGGCCGCTGCCGGCAGCCTGAACCGCTCTCGAATACAGACCAGTGGTCGAGAGTTTCCTCCTCTTCAGCGCCCGCTCGATCGCTACGATAAGCAGGAGACACGAAGACGCGGCACTGGCACGATCGCCACCGGAACGGTCATTGCCGCAACAGATGTCATGACGATCCGTACCAGCGCTGGAACGGGCGGCATGCATGCGGTCGGGTTCGAGCGTCTTGCAGCCATTGAAGTCGACCCCAAGGCTGCGGTAAGAGACATCGCAGGCGCCTCAGCGCAACCAGCCAAGAGACTGCCATGTTCGCACTCGTATCGATGACGACCGCCAGCCAGGACATCAAGCGAAGCCGGTTCCTGGCAACGGCCGGTCCGGTCGCGGACATCGAAGCCGCAAAGGAATTTGTCGCGCGGCACTCGGACATCGAAGCCAATCACAATTGCTGGGCCTGGCGCATCGGCCAGAGCTACCGGTTCAGCGACGACGGCGAGCCGAGCGGAACTGCCGGCAAGCCGATCCTCCAGGCCATCGACGGTTGCGAGCTGGACATGGTGGCGGTGGTGGTGACGCGCTGGTTCGGCGGCACGCTGCTGGGAAGCGGCGGCTTGATCCGCGCATATGGCGGCACCGCCGCAATCTGCCTTCAGACCGCGGAAAAACGAAAAGTCTTTCCGACCATAGCGGCGGCAATCGATGTGCAGTTTTCCGACCTTGCAAAGCTGAAGGCGCGTCTCTCGGCACAGGAGGGCGTCGAGATCCGCGGCGAGCGTTTCACGGGCTCCGGAGCCATCCTCGACGTCACGATCGTCTCATCGATCGCCGACGATGTCGTCGGCAGCATTCTGGACCTGACAAGTGGCCGGTCAACCGTGACGCTGGAATAGGCGCGTTCTGATACTTGCGCAGGCTGGATGCGGATGCATGGCCGAAACCCGCAGGTTCCGGCCATGCCGTGTGGGTGAAGCCACGCAATTCACGGCGTCGGCAGGGACACGCCTTCGTCGGCCGGCTCATCGCGCAGAACGCGAAGCTCGTACCAAAGGGCATTGAGAACGCCGACGGAAGCCGCCAGACCAAGCCCGAGAACCCAGGCAAAATACCACATGTAATCTCTCCTTTCCTTGTTCAGTAAGCCGAATGCCCGGCCTTCTCGATGCTCTTCTCGCTCACCTTGCCCCACAGAACCCGGTAGACCCAGGCGGTGTAGAGAAGAATGATCGGCATGAAGAAGACGGTCGCCAGCAGCATGTTGCGCAGCGTCGCGCGGCTGGAGGAGGCGTCGAACACGGTCAGCGAATGCGATGGATTGGTGATCGACGGCAGGATGACCGGGAACATCGCAAGACCGACCGTCGCGATGATCATGGCGACCGAGAGCTTCGACGCGATGAAGGTCAGGCCCTCGCGGCGCGTGCGGAAGCCCAATGCCACGAAGAACGGGCCGGCGATACCGAGGGCGGGGACCAGCCAGAGAACCGGATGGGCCTGGAAATTGGCAAGCCACGCGCCGCCGTCCCTGGCGACACTCTTCAGCAGCGGATTGGATGGGCCGTCCCATTTGATGGCCGAGGTGATCCGATAGCCGCCGAGCAGCCCGAGCCAGACCAGCCCGCCGCCACCGGCAAACAGCAGGCCGGTGAGGATGGCTGCCTTCGACCCGACCGCCTTCGCGCGTTCGGCGACAATACCTTCGGCCTTGAAGGCGAGCCACGCCGCACCGTGCATGACGAGCATCGAGAGGGAGACCAGGCCGCAGTAGAGCGCCAATGGATTGAGCAAGCCGAACAGCGTGCCCTCGTAGATCGGCCGCAGGTCCGAGGTCAGATGGAACGGCACGCCCTGAAGCGCGTTGCCGACGGCAACGCCGAAGATCAGCGAGGGAACCGCGCCACCGATGAAAAGTGCCCAGTCCCAGCGCGTACGCCAGGCTTTCTCCGGCTTTTTCGAGCGGTACTTGAAGGCGACCGGCCGCAGGATGAGGGCAAGCAGCACCAGGAACATCGCAAGGTAGAAGCCTGAAAAGCTGAGCGCGTAGAGCGCCGGCCAGGCTGCGAAAATGGCGCCGCCGCCCAGAATGAACCAGACCTGGTTGCCCTCCCAGACCGGCCCCACCGTGTTGATGGCGACGCGGCGCTCGAGGTCCGTCTTCGCGACGAAGGGCAACAGGGTTCCGACGCCCATGTCGAAGCCGTCCATGACGGCAAATCCGATGAGCAGCACGCCGAGCAGGAGCCACCAGGTAATGCGCAGCGTTTCATAGCTGAATAGAAATTCGATCATTGAATTGGTCCTTCAATTACTGGCTATTCGCCTGGCTGCAGTGCCGGTTCCGCCTCGCTGCCCGGAACGGGCCGCCGGCCGGTGATCATGTCGGCGATGTCCGGCCCCTTGCGGATCGCGGCGAGCATCAGCCGCACCTCGATGACGGCAAGCACGCCATAGACCAGCGTGAAGCCCGCAATGCTCAGGAGAAGGTTGTAGACGCCGAGTTCCGAAGTCGCGAGGAAGGTCGGCAAGACGCCGTCGATGATCCAGGGCTGGCGACCGAACTCGGCGACGAACCATCCGAGCTCGATGGCAATCCACGGCAACGGCATGGCAAGCACTGCCAGGCTGAACAGCCAGCGCGGAGCACCTTTTTCCCGCATCGTGTACCAGAGCGACGTGACAAATAGGACGAGCAGGGCAAAGCCGCAGGCCACCATGATACGGAACGAGAAGAACAGCCACGGAACCTGCGGCACGGACGACCAGGCGGCATCCTTGATCTGCTGATCGCTTGCCGTACGGGGGTCCGCGACGAATTGCTTCAGAAGCAGGGCATAGCCGAGATCCTGCGACTTTGCCTCGAATACGGAGCGCGCGGCGGCGTCGGCCTGGTTCACCTTCAGCTTTTCCAGCGCATCGTAGGCACCCAGGCCATTGCGTATGCGCTCCTCGGCTCTTGCCACCAGCTGGTCGATGCCGGGAATTTCCTTGTCGATCGAACGGGTGCCGATCAGGCCCATGATCCAGGGGATATGGACGGCATAATGCGTCTTGCGGTCTGCAAGGCTCGGTATTCCGAAAGCCGTGAAGGATGCCGGTGCGGGTTCCGTTTCCCACATGGCCTCGATGGCGGCGAGCTTCATCTTCTGGTTATCGGTCAGGGCGTAGCCGCTCTCGTCCCCCAGCACGATGACCGAGAGCGCCGAGGCGACGCCGAACGCCGCAGCGATTACGAAAGAACGCTTCGCAAGCGCGACATGACGGTTTCGCAGCAGATACCACGCCGAGACGCCGAGAACGAAAACCGCGCCGCATACATAACCGGCGGAAACGGTATGCACGAATTTCGCCTGGGCGACGGGATTGAACAGAACGGCCATGAAGTCGGTGACTTCCATGCGCATGGTGTCGGGATTGAAGGCCGAGCCGACCGGATTCTGCATCCAGCCATTGGCGATCAGGATCCAAAGGGCCGAGAAGTTCGTGCCGAGCGCCATCAGCCAGGTCACGATCATGTGGGCGCGCGCAGAAAGGCGATCCCAGCCGAAGAAGAACAGGCCGACGAAGGTCGCCTCCAGAAAGAAGGCCATCAGGCCCTCGATCGCCAGCGGAGCGCCGAAGACGTCGCCGACATAGTGGGAGTAGTAGGCCCAGTTCATGCCGAACTGGAACTCCATCGTTATGCCGGTGGCGACGCCGAGCGCGAAATTGATGCCGAAGAGCACGCCCCAGAACTTGGTCATGTCGCGCCAGATGGTTCGCCGCGTCATGACATAGACTGTCTCCATCATGGCGATCATGATGGAAAGGCCGAGCGTCAGGGGTACGAAAAGGAAGTGGTAAAGCGCCGTCAAGGCAAATTGAAGCCGGGATAAGTCGACAAGGAGGGGGTCGAACATGGAAACATCCTTTCTTGATCGACCTCTGTTAACGCCGCAAATCCCTTCGCGAGTTGATTTAGATCAACGGGAGCGACAAGGAACGATGCCAAAAGAGCGGCATGACAGACGACAAGGCATCGACAGCAAATCCTGAATGCAATCACGCGGGCGCCGCCAAGTTTCGCGCGCTCGCCTTCGCACAAGGGCTGGCCAAAGGCAGCTTGCGCCATGTGCTCGCAATCCAGATGATCCGCATGGTCCTGCGGCTCGGCTTCATGGCGGCGGCGGCCGTGGCCGCCGGCAAGCTCGTAATGAACGATCCCGTCGATCCGCGTTTGATATCGCTCGGGCTCGTTCTGCTTGCCGGCGCGGCGATCGCCGGCTTCCTTGCCGACAGGGCCCAGGCCGCCGCGGAGGCGGATGTCGCGATCCGCTTGCGCGAGGCCGCCTCCGCGCGACTGAACGCCATGCCGCCACGGCAGCTGAAGCAATTGCCCGTGGGGACCCTGGTCGTGGCCATGCAACGGCACCCGGAAGCCATGGCATCGCTGGTTATCGGGCACCGCGCGGCCTCGACGATGATGGCAGCCGGCCCGCTGGCCGCCGCAGCCGCGCTTTTTCTCGTTTCATGGCAGGCGGCAATTCTGGTCATCTGTCTGACGCCTGTCATGATCCTGTTCTTCGCGTTGGTGGGCGACATTATCCGCAGTCGGGCAACCGCGCAGGAGCGCGCCTTTGGCCGTCTCGCCGGCCAGTTCGCCGACCGTATTCGCGCATTGCCGACCATCCTTGCCAACCACGCGCTTTCCAGCGAGGAGGCCAAGCTTTCCGGCCGGCTGGAAGCCTATGCGCGCGAAACGATGGGGGTTCTCGGCATTGCGTTCATAAATGCCGGCATCATCGATTTCTTCGCCTCGCTGTCGATCGCCCTGCTCGCCGTGTTTCTCGGCCTCGGGCATCTCAAATTGATGATGATTCCCGGTTTCTCCAACCTGGAACTCTGGCAGAGCCTTTTCATCCTCATGATCGCACCGGATTATTTTGCCCCCTTCCGCCGCTTTTCGGAGCAGTACCACGCCAAAGCCGAAGGCCTTGCCGCGGCGGCGGCCCTCGACCGCCTGCTCGATGTCGACGCGCCGGAAAGATTGGCTATCGCGGCGCTCGACCGGCCACTCCCGCCATTGCCCGAGCACGGTCTCGTCGCCGTCGTCGGACCGAGCGGCTGCGGCAAGTCGACCCTGTTGCGCCAGCTTGCAGGCATCGAGCAGGCCGCATCGGCTCAGCCCGAACTCACAGATGTCGTCTGGGTTTCGACCGATAGCCATATCCCCGAGGGAACCCTTGCCGAGGCGATCGCCTGGAAGCTCCCGCCGCAGCCTCGCGAGAAACTGCGCGAGGCGGCGAATGCGGTGGGCCTGCTGGATGATGCGCTCCTTCCCGGCGGCCTCGATGCCCTGCTCACCCGCGGCGGCGGCAATCTTTCGGGCGGGCAGAAGCTTCGCATATCGGTCGCCCGCGCGCTTCTCGCCGGACGGACGGTGATCGCGGACGAACCGACAGCGAAGCTCGACGCCGGCACCGCCGGCCTTGTCCGGAAAGCGCTCGTCGGGATGGCACATTCGCATCTCGTCGTCGTGGCAACCCATGACAGGGAACTTGCCGCCGCTAGCCGAGTGACGATCGACCTGAGCAATGACGGAACCTTCGAGGTGGCGGCATGATGAGCAAGCCCGTTTCCGAAAGCCGAAAGACCTGGCGGTTGACTGCCCTGCTTGGCTGCTGTGCGCTTTTCTGCGGCATCCTGCTTGGCGGCGTGTCCGCCTGGTTTCTGGGCGCCGTGGCGACGGCGGGCCTGACCGCCGCGGCTGCGACGTTCAATTTCCACGTTCCGGCCGCGTTCATCCGGTTGTTCGCCATCGGCCGCACGGCGGCACGCTACGGCGAGCGGCTTCTGGGTCACAAGGCAGCCCTTGCCGATCAGGTATCGCATCGGGTCGGCCTTTTCGCTGCCATGGCCGCCGCACCTTCCATTCGCAAGGCCGGTTGGCAGCTGGGCGACGAGGCGCGGCTTGCCGACTATCTGGATGATGTCGAGGATATCGAATATGCGCATCTGCGCGCTCGCCTGCCCTCGCTGACGATCGCCATCGGCCTTGCCGGGCTGCTTTCGTGCTCCGCCATCGTCGCCCCCCTGTCTTTGCTGCCGATCCTATCCATGCTGGCGTTCGGCGCCTTTGCCGGTCGCCGACTGGCACGAGACGGCGCGGCGGCCTGGTCGCAGGGCAGAACGTACCGGCGGGAGGGGGCCGGGCGGATGGGGAGCGCCATGGCATCGGCCGTTGCCCTGAAAGCGGAGCGCGTCTGGTCCGAAGAATGTGAGGCGGCCATGAATGCGCTTTCCCATGCGGATATCGAGACCCGCGCCTTGCGCCGTCTGCAATCCGGGTTCGATGGGCTTGCTTCTCTCTTCGGGCCGCTGGCGGGAGCATGCGTCGTTGCGGCGGCATGGTGGGCCGGCGACCGTGGCGAGGTGCTGCTTATTCCGCTCGCTCTCGCATTCGCGTGGCTGGCGCTGGGCGAGACCATGAACGGCGCATCGCGAATTCTGGTTGCCATGCTGCGCAAGAATGCCGCCGCCGCGGATGTCGGCCGCTGGACCGGGGATCAGGAAGCACCGACGCCACGCGCGGCATCGTCCGGAATGCCGCGCGAGCTGCAATGTCGGCATATCAGGCGGCTTTCGCCCTCCGGCACGCCGATCGGCGACGATCCGGTCGATCTTCGCCTGCGGGCCGGTGCGCCGACAGTCCTTGTCGGGACGAGCGGCACCGGCAAGACGAGCCTGCTGAAACAGGTTGCCGGCTGGATCGGCGAAGACCGGTTCGATACTGGGAACGCAAGCCTCACGGCACAGGAGCGGCATAGCTTGTCGACCCTGGTCCTGCACGACGCGGCAATTCTGGACGACACCGTGCGGGCCAATCTGTTCGAGCCTGAAGGCAACGACGCGGCGATGTGGCATGCGCTGGAGGCAGTCGAGCTCGGTGAACGAATACGGGCCGCCGGCGGTCTCGATGCGTGGATCAGGCAGGATATGCTCTCGCTCGGCGAGGCACAGCGGCTCAACCTGGCTCGCGCGTTCCTTGCTCATACGCCGATCGTGCTGCTCGACGAGCCGACGGAACATCTCGACGCGGCGCAGGGCCAGCGAATCCTGACGCGCCTTGCCGCGCACCTCAGCGACCGTATCGTCGTCATGTCCACCCACCGCCCGCTTCTGGTCCGCAACAGCACGATCCTGGAACTCTCCGCATGACAGCCGTCCCCACTCACCGCCTGATCGACGCCAATGTCCCGCGCTACACCAGCTATCCGACGGCGCCGCATTTCCACGACGGCGTGACGCCTGAAACGGTCTCCGGCTGGATCGACGCGGTTCCGGCAGACGAGGCCATATCGCTTTATCTGCACATCCCTTACTGCGACCGGCTATGCTGGTTCTGCGCATGCCATACGAAGCAGACTCTTCGCTATGCGCCCGTCGCCGACTATCTTGCGATGCTTTACCGCGAGATCGCGATGGTCGGACGGCGGCTGGCGGGACGGGGCATCGTACGCGCGATCCACCTCGGCGGAGGTTCCCCGACCATGCTCAGGCCCAAGGACATGCAAAGCCTGTTCAGACGGCTGCGCGAGAGCTTCACGATTGCGGCCGACGCGAGCGTGAGCATTGAAATCGATCCCAACGACATGGATGAGGCGCGGCTGGATGCCCTGGCCGAAGTCGGAACCACGCGCGCAAGTCTCGGCATCCAGGATTTCGACCGCCGCGTTCAAAATGCCATCAACCGCAAGCAGAGTTTCGAGACGACGCGCGAGGTCGTGGAAGGCTTGAGAGGGCGAGGCGTCGGCTCCGTCAATTTGGACCTTCTGTATGGCCTGCCCTTCCAGACGCTCGCGACCTTGGACAGGACCATCGAGCTGTCGCTGTCGTTGCGGCCGGATCGCGTGGCGATCTTCGGCTACGCGCATGTGCCGTGGTTCAAGAAACACCAGACCATGATCGATGAAGCCGCGCTGCCTGGCCCCGACGCGCGGCTGGAGCAGGCGCAGGGCGCGGCCAGGCTCATCTGCGAAGCCGGCTATCTGCCGATAGGCATCGATCATTTCGCCCTTCCGGCCGATAGTCTTGCCGCAGCCGCGCGCGAGGGGCGGCTGACGAGGAATTTTCAAGGCTATACCGACGAGCGCTGCGAAACCCTGATCGGCCTCGGACCGTCCTCGATCAGCCGCTTTCGTCAGGGCTACGCCCAGAACATGCCTTCGACCGCCGCCTACGGGCGTCTGATCGAAGCCGGTGGCCTTGCCGTCGTGCGTGGCCTTTCGCTTTCCGATGAGGACCGCATGCGCGGTTGGGTGATCGAACGCCTCATGTGCGATTTCGGCTTTTCCGTTACCGCATTGCACGGCCGGTTCGGCGCCGGGGCGGAAGCGATTCTGCACGAAGCGGCTCTGCTGGCGCAGACGTCGCCCCACTTCGCCTCTAACGGGGATCGCTTTGCCATCGGCGCCGACAGTCACCTGTTCGCAAGGTCGATCGCGGCGCACTTCGACAGCTATTTGAGTTCGCGCAAGGCGCGTCACTCGGCCGCCATATGACATCTTCAATACCGGCACCTGCGCGTACGGCATCGGCAGCGATGCCGTACGCTGGCAAATGCGTAAAAACAAAGAGATAGAGCGGTTCAGCGATTCCGCGAAAGGGGGAACCGCTCCGGAAAAAGCGGGAAGGCCCTAATCGAGAAGTTCGCGCAGCCGCTGTGCCAGTTCGCGCGCCGTGTAAGGCTTCTTCAGCCAGGTTCCCGAAAGAGCAAGTTCCCGACCGGCAATCGTGGGCTCCGCGTAGCCGGACGTGAAGAGGATTTTGACCTTCGGCCGCAATGCCCGGACGGTGTTTGCAAGCTCGTCACCCGTCATGCCGCCGGGCATGACGATATCGGTAAACAACAGCGCGACATCGGGATTTTCATCCAGCCGGTCGAGTGCGTCCCTGCCATTGGCCGCCTCGACGACCTGATATCCTGCATCGAGCAGCCGCGAAACGGCAACGCGCCGCACGCGTGGATCGTCCTCGACGACGAGAATTTTCTCCGAGCCGCCAGGAATGCCGGGCTGAGCGTGCTCCTCCGGCTGCCGGTCGGCGGCCCCGGCATTCTCTTTCTGCGCGGCAGGCAGGAAGATGCGCACGCTCGTTCCCTGTCCTATCTCGCTGTAGAGCTGAACGTGACCGCCCGACTGCTTGGCGAAACCATAGACCATCGACAGGCCGAGCCCCGTACCGGAACCGACGCCCTTGGTCGTGAAGAAAGGCTCGAAGGCACGCTGCTTGATGTCCGCCGACATGCCCTGGCCCGTATCCGTCACCGCGATCAGGACGAAATCGCCGGTGCGAACCTGCGGATACATCTGCGCATAATCGACGTCGAGCTGGACGCGCGAAATCTCGATCGAAAGCCTACCGCCGCGCGGCATGGCATCGCGCGCATTGAGAACGAGATTGAGCAGCGCATTCTGCAATTGGGAGGCGTCGACCAAGGCCCTGTTCGCCGCACCGGAAACGATCGTGCGGAACTCGATCGCCTCGCCGAGCGTGCGCCGGAGGAGATCGGAAAAGCCGGAGACGAGCTGGCCGATATCGGCGAGCTTCGCATTGAGCGGCTGGCGGCGGCCGAAGGCGAGCAACTGTCCGGTCAGCTTGGCGCCATCCTCGGCGGCATCCTGCGCCTCGCGCAGCAATGGCCGGAGCTTTTCATCCTGCAATTTGCCCTCGATCATTTCGAGATTGCCGCTGATCACCGTCAGCAGATTGTTGAAATCATGGGCCAATCCGCCGGTAAGTTGCCCGATGGCTTCCATCTTCTGGGCCTGGCGCAGCTCTTCCTCGATCTTGTGACGGCTCGTCAGATCCCGGATGAAGCCGGTAAAGATCCGCTTGCCCTTCGTCACCGCCTCCCCGACGGAAAGCTCCATGGGGAATACCGAACCGTCCTTGCGCCGTCCCGTCACGACGCGACCGTAACCGATGATGCGCCGCTCGCCCGTCGTCAAATAGCGCGAGATATAGCCATCATGCGCATCGCGATCGGGCTGCGGCATCAGCATCTTCACGTTCTTTCCGCAAACTTCCGCAGTCGTATAGCCGAACAGCTTTTGCGCCGCGGCGCTGAAGGAGGAAATCGTGCCGGCCTCGTCGATGACGATCATCGACTCCGGCACGGTGTCGAGGATCGAGCGCAGATGCGCCTCCCGCTCTGCAAGATCATCTTGAGCTCTCTTCATATCGCTCACATCGTTATTCGTCTGTATGATCAACGTCGTGCCGCCGGCAGCCGGGGTGACGAGAGCCCAGCGCGTGGCGACGAAAAGCGTCCGCCCGTCCTTGGCCCGGTGCACCACCTCTCCTTCCCACGCTCCATCCCGCCGGACCGCCTCCCGGATATTTTCGAGCGGCGCCGGAAATTGCGTCGACAAAAGCTCCTGAACAACCTTTCCCACGGCCTCCGTCCGCGACCAGCCATAGAGGGCTTCGCAGCCATCGGTCCATCGGACGATCACCCCATCGAAGTCATGTACGATAAGGTTGACCCCCTCGAGCAGATGCACGATGTCATCCAATTTGCTTTCGGTTGACACATCTGCGGCATTTTTGCTGTTCATAGGCCTTCTTCATTGCGATCAGTGGCGATTGGCTCCAGCGTAAGCGATCTGGCCACGCTCGTCGCCATAATATTCGCCATCACCGGAAAGCTGGACAAGCAGCCCGTATTTCATGATCCGGACGGCATGGCGACCCGCCGGACAGATAATCCCCTTCTGCGCAAGCTTCGTCATCGTCCGCGAGACGGTTTCGATGGTGAGGCCGAGATAATCGGCAATGTCGAGCCGTGTCATCGGCAGGTCGACAACGGCATTGTATGCGCGAGCGCCCGGCTCACGCGGTATCCGCTTCAGAAGAAACGTGCAGACCCGCTCCTCGGCGCTCTTGCACGACAGAAGCACCATCTGGTCCTGAGCCGCCGCCATCTCGTCGCAAACACGCGCGAAGACCTCTTGCCGCAGTTCGGGAGAGCAGGCGACCTCGGCATCGAAGGCCTTGCGCGAGAAGCGGCGTATCCGGGTATCGACGATCGCTTCGGCGCCATACAAATAGCGGCTTTTCAAAGAGATGCCGACGATATCGCCGCCATGCTGGAAACCGGTGATCACACGCCGGCCGTCCGAGGTGATCTTGAAGATACGCAGGCTGCCTTCGACGACCTCGAAGAGATGTTTTGCCATATCGCCTTCGAAGAACAGCGTCTGGCCGGCGGCGAAGTGTTCGACAGGCTGCTTTCGGAAAAGCGCTTGCACACAATTCGGCTCGGCGCCGAGGAGCGCTGCGCTGGTGACTTCCCTGAGATGATGAACGTTGTTCGCCTGCAGCATGACCAATCCCCTGTGTCGTCGATGACGACAGATGACCCGTCGCTGGTGACACCAGCATGCCGTGCGTGTTAAAGACGGTGCTGTTTGGTAACAGTCTGTAACAATGGCGGCTTGATACATTGACCGGATCGACGATGGCGGCACTCCAGCACGAAGCGCGCATCCTCGTCGTCGACGACGATCCTCGCATTCGCCAGATGTTGACCCGCTATTTCGAGGACGAAGGCTACACGGTCTCCTCGGCAGCGGACGGAAACGAAATGCGCTCGCGCCTGCGCCAGCAGAGCTTCGACGCCATTCTTCTCGACCTTGTCCTGCCGGGCGGCACGGACGGGCTTGATCTCGCCCGCGAGATTCGCGCCACCTCGGACGTGCCGATCATGATGCTGACCGGCCGCGACGACGTGGTCGATCGCATCGTCGGGCTGGAAATCGGCGCGGACGACTATATCGCCAAGCCTTTCCACCTTCGCGAAGTCCATGCCCGCCTCAAGTCGATCCTGCGTCGACGCCAGGCCCCTGTCCGGAATTCGGAACCCGGCGCGGAGGAGATCATCCGCTTCGAGGGATGGCAGCTGAACATCAGCCGGCGTCAGGTGCTCGATCCCCGGGGACAGGACATCGGACTGACGACCGGGGAGTTCGAGATGCTGACGGCTCTCGTGCGCAATGCCGGAAGAGTGCTGACGCGCGAAGTGTTGATGGATCTCACGAGAGGACGCGACCTGGAAGCGTTCGACCGCACGATCGACGCCCAGATCGTGCGGCTGCGCCGCAAGATCGAGACGGATCCGAAAAAGCCGCAATTCATCAAGGCGGTGCGCGGCGTCGGCTATGTCTTCACCGGAAAGCTGGATTGATCAACCTCTGCCGCGGCCTGCCGATCGGTCCGCGATCGCGGCGGCTGCGCAAGGATGAGCCTGCACGCAACCGCTCGTCTTTCCGGCGAAGGCCGAAAAGGCCATCTCTCCGCCACGGCCGCCGGATGGGTCGTATCGATGACGATATGCATCAGGCGACGGCAGATCGAGCCCGGATTGGCACGAGCAGGATCCGGCAAAATTGAGAGCACGCCGCCCGCATCCTTGATCGTGATCAAAGTGAAAAGCTGCCGGGCCTCTATCCTGTCGCCAACATGCTGAACCAAGTGGCATGGATTTATCCAAGAGGAGTGCGCTCTACATGCTTGTTCATGCGATCATGACATCACCCGCAATAGCCGTCCGCCCCGAAACGCCCATCGCGGATGCCGCAAAGACCATGCTCGACAATCATATCAGCGGCCTTCCCGTCGTGGATGCCGCCGGCAGACTCGTCGGCATCGTCAGCGAAGGCGATCTGATCAGACGGACCGAACTCAATACCGAACGCAAGCGCTCCTGGCTGCTCGAGCTTCTCACCAGCCCCGGCAAGCTCGCGAATGAGTATGTTTCGACCCACGGCCGCACGGTCGAAGACGTCATGTCTTCCACTGTCGTCTCGGTAACGTCTGCGACGACCTTGCAGGATGTGGTCGAACTGATGGAAAAACACCACATCAAACGCCTTCCCGTCGTCTCCCGCGACAAGCTGGTCGGCATCGTCTCCCGATCCGATCTTCTGAAAGCGCTCACCAAACTTCTTCCGACCCGGACGGCCGACAGCAAGGATCAGGAGATCGAAGCCGCGATCATAAACGAGCTTTCGGGGCAAAGCTGGAGCCGAAGCGGCTCCATCCGCGTGAAAGTCACCGACGGCGTTGCCGAA
Organism: Rhizobium sp. SYY.PMSO; assembly: GCF_046840415.1. Lineage (NCBI taxonomy): Bacteria > Pseudomonadati > Pseudomonadota > Alphaproteobacteria > Hyphomicrobiales > Rhizobiaceae > Rhizobium > Rhizobium sp. SYY.PMSO. The sequence goes on along the minus strand of NZ_CP177351.1, from coordinate 116,711 downwards.
CTTTCCGGCAGCATATTGGATGAGCGGGAGCGCCTGGCCGCAAAGGTCGCCGCAGAAAACGTCCCCGGCGTGCGCGCCGTATTCGACAATCTCGTCTACATCGATCCCTATATCGGCATGATCTGAACGCAACCGTTCCCAGCGACAGGGTGACGCCTAACCCCACGGCGGCGCCTGTCCGGCCTCGCCCGATACCAGCCATGGCATCGATGCTGCGATATCGTGTGTTCTCCTCGATATCGCCGCTGCATATCGGGCGAGGCAGGATCGCTTCTCCGGAAGGCGGTTCGGTTTACCGTCCGTGCATGCCCCGATCCATCATGGGCACAATTCTCGCGCAACGCGGAACTGCGCTTCCGTGCGGGCGCGCACCTCGTCGACGGTCACGCCGGGTGCGAGTTCCACGAGGGTCATGATTTCCTCGCCTCGCGTCGCCAGCGTGAAAACCGCGAGATCGGTGATCAGCAGTTCGACGACGCGGCTGCCGGTCAATGGCAGGCTGCAGCGCTTCAGCACCTTGGATTCACCCCGCGCCTCATGCTCCATGACGACCACGACCCGCTTGACGCCGGCAACGAGATCCATGGCGCCACCCATGCCCTTGACCATCTTGCCGGGGATCATCCAGTTGGCGAGGTCGCCGTTTTGAGCCACCTGCATCGCGCCGAGGACGGAAAGATCGATATGTCCGCCGCGGATCATGGCAAAGCTGTCCGCGCTCGAGAAGAAGCTGGTGCCCGGCAGGGCGCTGATCGTCTGCTTGCCGGCATTGATGAGATCGGCATCCTCCTCTCCTTCGAAGGGGAAGGGTCCCATGCCGAGCATGCCGTTCTCGCTTTGGAGGGTAACGTGGACCCCGGCCGGAATATAGTTCGCCACCAGGGTCGGGATGCCGATCCCGAGATTGACGTAGAACCCGTCCCGCAATTCCCGCGCGGCCCTTGCCGCCATTTCGTCCCGTGTCCAGGCCATCAGACTGCCTCCTCCCGCCGCGGCAGAACGGTTCGTTTTTCGATCCGCTTCCGCATGTCCTTGACCTCGATGAGGCGCGAAACGTAGATGCCCGGCGTGTGGACATTGTCGGGATCGATATCGCCCGGTTCGACCAGCCGCTCGACTTCAGCGACGGTCGCGCGCGCGGCAGTGGCCATGACCGGATTGAAATTGCGCGCCGTCTTGCGATAGGCGAGATTTCCGTCGGTATCGCCGAGGTAGGCATGCACAAGGGCAAGATCGGCGACGAGCGCCATCTCCATGATGTAGCTTTCACCGCCGAACTCCCGCACGTCCTTGCCTTCGGCGATCTGCGTTCCAACGCCGGTGCGCGTGTAAAAGGCGGGGATGCCGGCGCCGCCGGCCCGGATCCGCTCGGCGAGCGTGCCTTGCGGATTGAATTCGATCTCCAGTTCCTTCGCCAGATACTGCTGCGCGAAAAGCGCATTTTCGCCGACATAGGACGAGATCATCTTGTCGACCTGGCGTGTCTCCAGCAGGCGTCCCAGACCCACGCCATCGATACCGGCATTGTTGGAAATCACCGTCAAGCCCCGGGCACCCGACAGGCGCACCGCCTCGATCAGGGCTTCGGGAATGCCGCACAGCCCGAAACCGCCCGCCATAATGGTCATTCCGTCCCTGAGCAGCCCCGCCAGGGCCGTCGTCGCATCACTGTAGACTTTTCGCATGCTTCCTCCCGCGCATTCGTTTCGAGAGGAAAGGTACGGCTTGAACGGCAAGGCCTGTTAGCCGTATTTATACGGCATGACACGACATGCTGGTTCGATCGAAATCCCCGATATGGCAGCGGGCCTGCGTTTTTCGCTGAATGAAATTCCCGTGCCGATGGTCTATGCGACGCACCGGATCATTCGCGATTGCAACGATGCCTTTGCCGAGCTTTTCGGCTATGAGCGTGCCGATCTGGCCGACAAGAGCTTCGCCGTTCTCTATCCCAAAATTTCGGATTTCATCCGCACGGGCAAAATGTGGCTCGAACACCTGCCGGGAAGCCGCAGCTACTATGACGAACGTATCATGATGTCGGTGACGGGCCAGCGATTCTGGTGTCAGGTCACGGGCAAGAGCTTTCAGCACAGCGATCCGTTCGCCCACGCGCTATATTGCTTCCAGAGGCTCAACCGCCCGACCACCAGCCCGCAACACGCTTTGACGGAACGCCAGCATCAGATCCTGACGCTGGTCTCGCAGGGAAAAACCAACATGCGCATCGCCGAGGAACTGAAGCTTTCGGTCAGAACCGTGGAATCCCACCGCGCCCGCCTCATGAAGATCACCGGCTGCATCAATTCCGCACAGCTGACGTCATGGTTCGTCCATTCGCCAACATCCGAGTGAACAGGAAACACCCTGGCCACCTGTCGCCCATATAGCCTGATCTTCGACCCCGTGAACGGCAAGGATGCGCTTGCTCGGCCCTCCAGCCGCTTCAGCTCTCCGACTGGACCGGTATGGGCGAGAAGGTAGGGAATGGTTTCCGGATCGACATGGTCGCACGGCGCGCGGCGCGTGAATGCATCCAGCTGATGGCCCAGCGTCCCCAGCGGGAACCGGACCGTCATCAACGAAATGAACCCCTGCAGAATCGTACGCCTTCGGTTGCGATGGGCCGCTTCCGTGTCAGAGGTCCATCGGCCAGGTGTCCGACAGCCTGTATCCGGCAGGGAAAGGATCGTCAGGGTCGACCATCAGCTGATGCGTGCCGACGATCCAGGCACGGCCTGATATGATCGGGCTGATCGCGGATTTGCCGTTAAGATCGACGGCGCCGTCGATGCTGCAGTGGAATTCGGTGTCGATGAGCGAAGTTCCGACGAACCGGTCGCCGACCTTCATCTGCCGCCTTGCATGAAGAACCGCCATGCGCGCCGAGCATCCGGTGCCGGTCGGCGAGCGGTCGATCTTGCCGGGGCGAATGGCGACGGCGTTCTTTCCCCAGAGGATGCCGTCCTTCATCTGGACCGGATCCGTGATCTGGCAGAAGGAAATGTGGTTCCAGTCGTTGACGGGATGGCGGAAGCCGAGCTGTTCGTTGGCGGCCTCGGTGATTTTCACGCCGAGGCGGGCTATGTCGCGCGCCTGATCCGGTGTGAGGCTGAGGCCGAGCGACGCGGCATCCACCAGCACGAAACTGTCTCCGCCATAGGCGGTATCGACCGTGATCGTGCCGACACCCTCGACCTCCAGCTTCGCATCGAGCCTGTCGGCGAAGGACGGTACGTTGCGCACATGAATGCGCTCGGCCTTGCCGTTGCGGCATTCGGCTTCCACTTCGATGAGGCCGCCCGGCGCTTCCAGGACCATGCGGGTGATCGGTTCCTGCATGGGAATGATGCCGGTGTCGAGCAGAACGGTCGATACGCAGATCGAGTTCGATCCGGACATGGGCGGCGTATCGGCTGGCTCCATGATGATCCAGGCCATCTGCGCTTTTGGATTCTTGGGCGGGACAAGCAGGTTCACATGGCGGAAGACACCGCCGCGCGGCTCGTTGAGAACGAAGTTCCTCAAGGATTCGTCCTTGGCGATCCAGCGCGACTGCTCCCAGATCGTCGCTCCCGGCGGGGGCGCCACCCCGCCGACAATCACGTCGCCGACCTCTCCTTCGGCGTGACAGCTCACGACATGGACGACTTTCGATGTGCGCATAATTGACCTGCGTATTGAAGACCGGAAGTGACTGAGGATTGCAAAGGAAGTCAGACGGCGCGACCAAGATTATTTGTATATCGTATACGATAATGCGCTTTGTCAAGCCGCCTTCGACATCGACGGCACAACCTCGCACCGTCGCGCCGGAAAGGAAATCCGGATATGGCCGCGAACTATCTGACAACGCACATCAGATCGCTTGCAAAGCCTTGCTCCACCATCTTCCGCGACATGGAGGGTGGCTGGCATTATCGTGTTCCTTCGCGTCTCCGCCGATGCGTCCGGAGGACGGCAGCCGTCGGATGGAGGCGGCACTAGAAGATCAGGCTTTCGTCCTTCCACAGGCGAAAGCCTCCCAGAAAGGCATTTTCGTTGTCACCGGCGCGGCATCCCTCGGGCAGCGTCTCCAGCTTTTCGACGTTGCCGCCGCCAATGACGATTTCATGCGGCATCAGCGCGGCTTGCAGTTTGCCCACGACCTTCCCCACCGATTTGCGCCATTTCTTCTTGCCGTATTTTTCGAGGCCCCGTTCGCCGACGAAGTCCTCGAACGTCTCTTTCTTCTTGTAGGGCAGATGGGCAAGCTCCATGGGCAGACATACGTGATTGACGATCATCGCCGAGCCCAGCCCGGTGCCCAGTCCGAGAAACAGCATGTTGCCGCCGTTATAGCCGCCGATGGCCTGCATGACCGCATCGTTGACGAGCCGGACAGGCTTGCCGAAAGCGGCCGAAAAATCGAAATCCTTCCAGCCGGGGCCAAGATTGTGCGGCTCCAGCGCCGGCTTATTGTCGGCGACCGGCCCGGGATATCCCATGCCGATGACATCGTATTGCCAGTCGCCCGCAAGCTTCTGGACTGTCTCCACCATCTTTTGGGCCGACATCGCCGTGCCCGAGACGGCGGCTCTCCGGTCGCTGCCCGAACTCAGCCGGACCTTGACGTGCGAACCGCCAAGATCGATCGCCAACACGACGAGATCCTGCGGCGCGACGGTCGTTGTATGGTTGAGAGATTTGGATTTCGTGGTCATGATGCATCTCCGTCCGTTGCCAAATCGGCCTTTATTCGTCGCCGCCATCCACAGTGACGGCGAAATCCACCCCCTCCCAGTGATCGCTATCGGGCCAGTAGAAGGTGAAGGCGATCACTGTGCCTTTTGGCAGCCGATCGGTGGGGAGCTCCACGACGTCGATGCCAAAGCCGTTCCGGCGGCTTTCGGTATCGCTCGCATTGTCCCAGCCGTCCGCGCTCCAGCGAACGACCGCCCGCGCCATCACCTCTAACCTGAGGCGTTTGCCGACGGAAACCTGCGATATCTTGTTGTTGAAGCGCCAGAGCATGAAGGGCGCGGTGGTCTTGTTCCTGACATAGCGGTCGACCCCTTGGGGCGGCATATCGAAAACCGCATTGTCTCTCAGCGAGCGCAGCAGCTTGATATGTTCGGCATGAGCCCAGACAAGCGGCATCGCGCTGCCGGAGGGTTCGCCGAAAACGAGGCCCCGCTCGGGGAGATCCGGCTGGTCCCATACCTGTTCGGGCAGCAGGCCGCCCGGTCCGGCGGAGCCTTCAAGAGCGCCGAGCAATGCAATGGCGGCTTTCGGCCGGCCGGCGGCAAGCTCGTAATGGGCTCGCTCGCCGGCGAGCAGCGGCCACGGCCGGCCGATGCCGGTGCCGTCGAACGGCCCGCCATCGGCATGTTCGCCATAACCGTCCCCCGTATAGCGATACCACAGCGGGCCTTGCGGCAGCTCGCATTTGAGCTGCGCGTCGATCACCTTTATCGTGTCGACGATGCGTGGATCGTTGGCGGCCCGCAATCCGAACCGTACCAGCGCCAGGGCATCCGGGCTGACGACGCGGGCCGTCGGCAGATAAGAATCCGCAGGCGGGCGGTTCTTGATCGGCACGAATCCATCGGCGGGCGATGCGCCATCGGCGATGTCGGGCGGAGCGATACGCACGTAATAGCCCCGGACTCCAAGATCTGCAGTGGCCGCATCGGCGGCGACATAGGTCCAGCGCTCGACCTGGTCGTTCCAGGCATCCGCCGTCTGCCGGAGGTAATCGGCATTGTGATCCTGGCCGGCAATTTCCAGAATGTCGGCGGCGGCAAGCAATGCCGCGATCTCGACTGCGAGGGTAAAGGGAGAAAAGCCGCCATCTTCCTCCCATCGGTCCTCGCCCGTCACCGGACCGTTGACGACCACATAGCGCGCGGCCCTCTCGACCATCGAAACGTAGGACAAGAGCGCCTCGCCGGTAAGGGCCCCCTCACGGCGCAGCGCATCGGCAAGCAGGATGGGAAAGGCGCATTCGTCCATCTGAATTCCGGTCCAGTAGGGCTCGCCGTCGAGCCAGGCGTTCTGCGGCCAATGCCCGTCCGCCTCCTGGATCGCACGCAGATAGGCGAGAATTCGGATCGCATCCTGCGGGGCACCCGCCGCGAGGAAACCGCCGGCCGTCTCGACGAGATCGCGCGGCCAGACAAGGTGATAGCCTCCGAGATCCTCATCGCCCTTGGCAAAGCCCCAGGGAATGGACAGCGAGGCGACCGCCGGCCCCTCGAAGGATAGCGGCCGGTGCGTTGCCAGAACGGCCGTCGATATCCGATACCGATTGAGTTCGGGCGGCGGCGCCCTCGGCTCATCCAGCGGCAGGAGCGTGCTCTGCCATCTCCGCCAGTCGGCGACATAGCTGCGCTCCGCATCCTTGTAGCCGGCCTGCAGGCTGGCAAGCGCATTGTAGGCCGCCTCCTCCGGTCGGCTTCCGAAACCGAGCGAGAGAAGCACGGTGTCGCTGCCGGCTTCAAGGTCGATTTCACCCGTCAGCGCGACGTTGCCGTCGGCGGCGTGGGTGACGCGCGGGTCCAGGTCTCCGGTATCCTGCAGCTGGCGCCAGCCGTCGGAAATGCCGACATAGCCGGCAGACGCCGCCTTCCAGCCGCCGCTGACGGCCAGCGCCAGCGAAACGCCGTGGCTGCCGGTCGCAAAAAGCATCGGCGTGCCTTTGTAATCTCCCGCCCAGCCGGTATTGCCGGCACCCGCATTGACCAGATGCGGAGCAGCAAGCACGAAAAGGCGATAATCGTGAACCGAACCATGCAGGGCTTCGAACGATATTTGCTGAAGCAGGCTGCTGCGTACCGGATCGACGATGACGCGCTTGATGATGCGGTAGCGTCCGTCGAATGCCGTATTGACGAGCCGATAGGCCGGCACGCCATCCTCCACCGTCGTCACGACACTTTCGGTATCGCGCTTTTCCTCGGAGAAATAGCCATCCGGGCCGGTAACGATCAGGCCGAGGTCGCGCGTGCAGGCGCAATCGACGCGCGGAAAATAAACTTCGTTGAGGATGCCGTGGCTGAGGGTGAACCAGATGCGACATGCCGGCGAAAGCGCCGTGCCCACCCCGCTCTTCGCGCTGGATGTCCAGCGAGGAGCGATACCCCCCGCACCAGAGCCCGAAGTATCGTCCTGAATCATGCGTCCATCTCCATTGTCGCAGCAATCTGCTCTGACAAGCCGGCTTCGGCAAGGGCTGCTGTCATGACATTGGAGTGATGCGGCGGCCGGCGCCAAATTGCGAGGCAGATCTAGGCCGAAAGTGCCAGGCGCCGGCGAAGCCGCGCAGTCCGCGCGCTGCCGGTCGTCGTCGAGAGCTTCTGGAAGGCATCGAGGTAGTTGTCTTTCGTGCGCAGAATATGCGCCGTCAGCATTTCGGCCAGTTCGCCGCGCCTGCTTTCGGCAAGCAGCGAGATCATGTCCCTATGATCGCGGTATGACCGATCCGGCTCGCCTTCCGCACGAATGGCGAGATGGGTTCTGAGCGAGGCGACGCGACCAAGGATGAGGTCGTATGCGCTTTGCAGATAGCGATTGCCGCAATAGCGGAAGAAGGCCAGATGGAATGCCGTGTCGGCGCGGCCATAGGCCTGCATGTCCCCGGTTTCGACGGCCTTGTCCATGACGGCGAGCTGCCGCCTCAACTCCGCAACCGCCTGCTTGAGCGCTTTTTCAGGGGTAAGTGCGACGGCCTGCTGCTCCAGACCGATCCGATAATCGCAAAGCTCGGCGATGTCTTCCAGCGTCGGCGTGAAGACGTAGGTGCCGGATTTCGGGATGATCGTGACCAGTCCCTCCATCTGCAACAGGTTGAGCGCTTCGCGCACGGGCGTACGGCTCACCTCGAAAGCGGAAGCCAGGGTATCCTCGGAAAGGTTTTCGCCGAACTCGAATTCGGCGTCCACGATCGCTGCGCGAATCTTGTCGGCGATGGTTGCGACGAGGCTCTTGTTGGCTTTCACCGTGGGACTGGGCATACGCGCTTATTCCTTGAAACGAATCCGGCAGCGCTTTTTCGAACGCTGCCGGAAGTTTGGTCTAGTCGCGGTTGGCTTTCAAGCTCATGCAGAGGAAGAAGGCGATGATCGGAAAGACCGCAAGCGTCAGAAGCGCAAGCGAGAAACTGTTCGTCGCGGTTTTCACCCACCCCACGATATAGGGGCCGGCAAAGCCGCCGATCTGGGCAAAACCGTTGATCGCCGCAAGGCCGCCGGCCGCTGCGGCACCCGTCAGGAACTGGGTCGGCAACGTCCAGAACACGCCGAGATAGGACCACAGGAAGAATGCGCAGAAGCAGAGAAGCACAAGCCCCACATACGGGTTCGGAACGAGCGCGCTGGCTGCCAGAAACAGGCCGCCGAAGAGTCCCGAAATCGCGGTGTGGACCTTGCGTTCGCCAGTCCGGTCGGAGCTGCGCGATATGACGACAAGGCCGGCGGTCGCGAAAACGAACGGTATCGCCGAAACGAAGCCCGCCTGGACAGTCGACAGCCCGACGGACTTGACGATCTGCGGCAGCCACATGATGACGCCGTAAACCGCGATGCCGTTGAACATATAGACGAGCGTAAGCAGCCAGACGCGGACATCGCTGAAGATCTCGCGCAGGCTGTGGCGGGCATCGGCCTTGATGTTCTTCTGATCCTGCGCGAGCTGCCCGAGCAGCCAGGCGCGCTCGTCGGGCGCCAGCCACCTGGTATCCTTGGCCGGCGAATCGACGAGGTAAAAGAAAGTGATGATACCGAGGAGAGCCGCCGGCAGACCTTCGAGAATGAACATCGCCTGCCAGCCGTGCAGGCCGAACAGACCTTCGCCGGCATCGATCAGCCAGCCGGAAATCGGCGCGCCGACGACGATCGAAAGAACGGTCGCCGTCATGAAGAGGGCCGTGGCGCGGCCGCGCTCCTTAGCCGGGAACCAGTAGGTCAGATAGAGCAGCACGCCCGGCGCGAATCCGGCCTCGGCGACACCCAGCAGGAAGCGCAGGATGTAGAACGAGGTCGGACCCTGTACGAAGGCCATGGCACAGGAGACCAGGCCCCATGTGACCATGATGCGGGCAATCCAGATGCGCGGCCCGACCTTGTGAAGGATCATGTTGCTGGGAATTTCAAAGGCAAGGTAGCCGATGAAGAAAATGCCTGCACCCAGGCCGAACATATAGGGCGTGAGCCCAATGTCGTCATTCATGTGAAGCGCCGCGAAGCCGATGTTCACGCGGTCGAGATAGTTCACGATAAAGCAGATGAAACAGAACAGCACAATTCGCAGATTGAGCTTGCGGATCGTTCGGTCACGGAGACTGGTATTCAAATAAGTGCCTTCAGCGCTGCTCGCGTCCGCCATGGCATCCTCCCTGCAAATGGATGCCGCCCTCCGCAGCATCTTCGCAAGCGCTATAGAACAGGAAACTGGAATGCACAAGTGGGGCACATAAACTAGAACCCTAGTTGACATTTTTCCGCCGAGGGTCTTTCTTCCTCCGCACCGAACTCAAAACGACGCCGACAGCGGCGGGAGGATTACGTGCAGCAGTCTCAATCAGCCGAAGCATGCGCCGGTTACTTTCATGATCGCGTTGCCCTGGTGACCGGCGGCGCCTCCGGTATCGGCCGAGCCGTGACCGACAAGCTCGTCGGGCTCGGGGCAAGGGTCGCCGTCTGGGATATTAACGCCGAACGATTGGCGGAATGCCGGGCACAGCACGGCGATCGTGTCCTGACCGCAGTTGTCAACGTTGCCGAACGCAAGGCCGTGGACGAGGCAATGGAGGCGCTCGTCGCGTCGTTCGGCGGGATCGATCATCTTCTCAACAATGCCGGCATCATTGGCGGCCGCATGACCGTGGAAGACATGAACGAGCTCGAACTCGACCGCGTTCTTGCGGTCAATCTCAAGAGCGCGTTCTATGTCTCCAGCGCCTTCATCCGCGCCCCGTCTGCCCGCGAGGATCGCTCCGTCGTCAACCTGTCGTCAATCGCTGCTCGTACCGGCGGCATGGTGGGCAACATCGCCTATGCGACGACCAAGGGCGCCATCGCATCCTTCACCGTGGCCCTGGCCAAGGAGCTTGCGCCCAAGGCGCGCGTGAATGCCCTCGCACCCGGCGTCATCAACACGGAAATCCAGAAGGATGTCTTTGCCGATCCCGCCAATATCGGAGCGATGGCAAGTGTCATTCCACTGAAGCGCCTGGGAACGGCGGCTGAGGTGGCGGACGCCGCCGTCTGGCTCCTGTCCGGCGAGGCCTCCTACATAACCGGGATCGTCGTCGACGTATCCGGCGGCCGTTGATCGGGAGACAATGATGAAGAACGCAGCCGAAAGACTTCGCGCCGATATCCTGTCGGGCCGCCTGCTTCAGGCACCCGGCGCTCCGGATGCGCTGACAGCCCGCCTTGTCGAGATGGCCGGTTTTCCAGCGATCTACATGACCGGGTTCGGTGCAACGGCATCCCGCCTCGGCCTTCCCGACATCGGTCTCTTGACCCAGACGGAAATGACGACCCACGCGCGGGACATGGTTCGTGCCGTCAGCACTCCCGTCATCGCCGATGCAGATACCGGCTACGGCGGACCGGCCAATATTGTCCGCACCGTCGAGGAATATATCCAGGCAGGCGTGGCCGCGATCCATCTGGAAGATCAGCAACTGCCCAAGCGCTGCGGCCAGCGCGCCGGCGTGCGCGTCATCCCCGCGAACGAGAACGTCCGCCGCCTGTGCTGCGCTGTCGAAGCGCGCGGCGACAATCCGATGCTGCTGATTGCCAGAACCGATGCGATCCAGAGCGAGGGCATCGACGAGGCCATCCGCCGGGCCAGGCTATACCAGGATGCCGGCGCCGATTTGGTTTTCGTGGACGGCATCAAGAAGATTGCCGATGTCGAGGCCGTGTCGAAGGGTGTGCCCGGCGCAAAAGTGGTGAGCATCGTGGACGGCAACGAGACGACGGCGCTCACGGCGAAAGACCTCGAGGAGATGGGCTTCAACATTGCCTTCTATGCACTTTCGGCGCTGTTCTCCGCGGTCAAGGCCGTGCGCGATACGCTGGACGCGCTCAAATCGGAGGGGACACCGAAGAGCCGGCAGGATGCCATGGTCAGCTATGCGGAGTTCAGTGCCGTGACCCGCCTTGCGGACTACGATGCGCTCGACGACCGCTTCGGCTGGCCGGAACACAAATAGGATTCGGCTTGGGGAGGTGCGCCATGAAGACGTCGATCGCGACCGTATCGATCAGCGGAGAACTGCCTGAGAAGCTTGAAGCGATCGCGCATGCCGGCTTTGATGGCGTCGAAATCTTCGAAAACGACTTTCTGGCCTTCGATGGCAGTCCGGCGGATGTGGGCCGGATGGTGCGCGACTTCGGGCTTGAGATCACGCTGTTCCAGCCGTTCCGCGATTTCGAGGGCATGCCGGCCTCGCACCGGAGCCGCACGTTCGACAGGGCCGAGCGCAAGTTCGATGTGATGCAGGAACTCGGCACCGACCTCGTACTGGTCTGCTCGAACGTTTCGCCGGTCTCGCTCGGCGGGATCGATCGGGCTGCGGACGATTTCCGGGAACTCGGCGAACGGGCGGCGAAGCGCGGCCTCCGGGTCGGGTATGAAGCGCTCGCCTGGGGCCGGCATATCAGCGATCATCGCGATGCGTGGGAGATCGTCCGGCGCGCCGACCATCCCAATATCGGCCTTATCCTCGATAGTTTTCACACACTGTCGCGCAGGATCGACGTCAATTCGATCCGCTCTATTCCAAAGGATCGGATCTTCATCGTACAACTGGCCGATGCGCCGCTGATCGACATGGACCTGCTCTACTGGTCCCGTCATTTCCGCAACATGCCGGGCGAAGGCGATCTGCCGGTCGACGCATTCACCGCGGCGGTCGCCGAAACCGGCTATGACGGTTATTTCTCGCTGGAGATCTTCAACGACCAGTTCCGTGGCGGCTCGACCCGCTCGATCGCAGCCGACGGACATCGCTCGCTGATCTATCTCGGCGATCAGGTGCGCCGCTCCCCGAACGTGACGGCGCTGACCGTGCCCCCGATGCCGGAGCGCGCCAAGGTCCAGGGAGTAGGCTTCGTGGAATTCTCCGCCGACGAGAAGGGTGCCGCCGACCTCATCGGCATCCTCAGAACGCTCGGCTTCCGCAAGCTGGCAAGGCACCGGACGAAGAAGGTCGAGCTGTTCGGCCAGGGCGGGATTCGGCTCATCGTCAATACCGAAGACAAGGGGTTCGCCAACGCCTCCTTCGTCGTGCATGGCACGACCGCCTATGCCATGGCGCTTGAGGTGGACGACGCCAGGGCGGCACTGGCCCGGGCCGTGGCGCTTGGCGCCGAACCGTTCGAGCAGCCGGTGGCCGACGGTGAAGCGCAGATCCCGGCAATCCATGGCGTTGGTGGCAGCCTGATCTATCTGATCGACCGGGGAAGCGATCTCGGCCGCTATTCGGAGGTCGATTTTTCAGCAGTCCGGGACGAGAACGAGGATGCGGTTGCGCCTGCATATCTGGAGCGTGTGGATCACGTCGCGCAGACCGTAGCCTACGACGAGATGCTGACCTGGCTGCTGTTCTACACATCGATTTTCGAAACCGGCAAGACTCCCATGGTGGATATCATCGACCCGGCCGGCGTGGTGCGCAGCCAGGTGATCGAGAATCACAGCGGCGCTCTCAGGATCACGCTGAACGGAGCAGAAAACCGCCGGACGCTTGCCGGCCATTTCATCGCGGAGAAATTTGGCTCCGGTATCCAGCATCTGGCGTTCTCCACCGAGGATATTTTCGCCACGGCCGAAGCGCTGAAGAAGAATGGCTTCAAGCCGCTTCCGATCTCACAGAACTATTATGGCGACGTGGAAGCCCGTTTCGGGCTGGAGCCGGAGCTGACCGAACGGCTGAAGGCGCACAACATCCTCTACGATCGCGACGAGCATGGAGAGTATTTCCAGCTCTACAGCGGCACCTACGGCGAGGGCTTCTTCTTCGAGATCGTCGAACGCCGCCGCTACCGCGGCTACGGCGCCCCCAACGCAATCTTCCGCATCGCCGCCCTCAAGAAAGCGCTCAGACCGGAAGGCATGCCGAAGAAATAAACACGCTAGCCACATCGCCAATAGGGGACGTTCCAAAGTAAGACGGATTGTTATTGCCGAGGAAGATGCTGGCTCACAACAACTTGCCGCCGAGCATAAACCTTTAAGGCACCGCACCCATCTGCCGTGCCTTTCGGACGGCCACGGCCATCCAATCGTATAATAGACCTTGATCCTCTTTGGAGAAACGCGCCCTATGTTTCAGCCATTCCAATGTATCCCCGGGATGGCAACGGGCGTAGTCCTCACGGATCAATGCCTCGTATTCGTCACGAAGCTCCGGATCGCCCGGCTCGATCGGCAGCATAAGTCCATCTGCTGCGAGATAAAGTGTTGGGTCTTCGGCTGCACTCATCGCCGACCCCCGACTTCGTCAACATGGAGCAGCAGATCTGCTGGGTCGTCATAGACACGGATCGCACCCGCATCCCGTAGTTCTTCCCGCCCGTAACCACCGCTCAAGAGACCAACGCCCAGCGCCCGTGCGCGCACCGCCGCAAGCATGTCCCAGATGCTGTCCCCGACGACGACTGCTTTTCCAATATCGACGCCGAGTGCATCTGCCGCCGCAAGGAACAGGTCCGGATCAGGCTTGGCATACTTGACCATATCCCGGGTGATGACGGGGAACGACGACGTGTCCACTCCGAGCGCAGCAATGTTTACCGCGGCCGTCTCCATCCGACCGCTGGTCGCTATCGCAAATGGGATGCCAGCATCAGCCAACCAGCGCAGAAGCTCGCTGGCGCCCGGCAAGGGACGGATTTTGTATCCCAGTCGCCGATATGCCTCTGCGTGGAGATTTCGCAGCCGCTCGTTCAGCTCGTCGGTAATCTCTATGCCAGTCTCTCGAAGGAGCTGATTGGTGAACAATCCCCCGCTCATTCCGATTTTCCGATGGATCCGCCAGATCGAAAGGTCGATGCCCTCTTCATCAAGCGCCTGCTTCCATGCGAGAACATGTTGGTAGACGCTGTCGACCAACGTACCGTCGAGGTCAAAAAGAAAAGCGTGGTCTATCCGCATAGCAATCTCCCACTGTATTTCCGTATCGCATCGCCTTTCACAATAGAGCAACGCTCGTGCCATTTCGGCGAGTTCAGAAAATCAAACAGTTACCTGATCAACGTTAGTCCTCACAGACAAAATGTCTCGAGTTTCAGGTCAAAATGTCCAATTGAAACAATGCTGTACGTCGACGAATTGTTTGATTTTACTATTTATTTGTGCAGAAATTCATTCGGGGAGCTTTTGCCACCGCACTGCACCGTTAGCCTGCTACATAATACCACATAAACGGGGCTCGCATGAAGCTGACTTACGAATTGCTACTCTTGAGTACCGAGTGGGTGGTGCGTCTGGGTGCGCTTGTCGTCATCCCGCAACGCCGCTCTCCTTCGTCTGCCCGGGCGTGGCTGCTGTTGATTTTCTTCCTGCCGATTCCAGGGCTTATCCTGTTTCTCGCTATCGGAAACGATCGCTTTCCGGGATGGCGGAAGGCTCGGTTTCAATCTCTTCGGCCGTTCTTTGATGCCACGGTCGATACCGTGCGGCCTTTTCAGGCATTTCTGGATGCGAGGCAGCCAGTCGCCGAACTTGCAACCGCTCTCGGCCGATTCCCCGCCACGGACGGAAACAGGATTGAGCTGATAGACGACTACGATGCGGTGATCGACAAGCTCGTCGAGGATATCAATGCCTCGACGACTTCTGTCCATCTGCTGGTCTACATATTTGCAGACGATGCCGTCGGCCAGAGGATTGCCGATGCGCTTGGACGCGCGAAGGTCCGGGGTGTCGACGTGAGGGTCATGTTCGATCCGGTCGGGTCGCATCGTTGGCGGCGCGGCACATTGCGCATGCTTCACGCGCAGGGAGTACAGGTTCGTGAAGCCCTTCCCTTGCGCTTCATCAAGTTTCGTTCTCGGGGCGACATGCGCAATCACCGCAAGCTTTTCGTCATCGACGGCAAGATCGGGTATGCCGGTTCGCAGAACCTCGTCGCGAAAAACTTCCGCAAGGGGATTACCAACCATGAACTGGTCGTCCGGTCGCAAGGGCCGGTCGTGGCGGTCATGGACGCCGTCGTCAGAGGCGATTGGAGCATGGAGACGGGCGAGGTGCCTGTGAAAGGACAAGTTCACCCTCGACAGGCCGGGTCCGCCCAGGCCCAGCTCCTGCCGAGCGGGGAGGATTACCGGCTCGAAGGGTTTGAATCCTTGCTGGTGTGGCAGATTCATCAGGCATGGGAACGCGTCGTCCTCGTGACGCCATACTTCATCCCCGATGAAGATATTCTCGGAGCGCTGCGAACGGCCGTCGTTCGCGGTGTAACGGTCGATATCATCCTGTCGAAGGTGGTCGACCAGCGGCTCGTCAGACTATCCCAAAGCTCCTATTACGAGGATCTGCTTGCCGCCGGCGTCAAGATCCATCTCTATCGTGACTATCTGCTGCATGCGAAGAATGTCAGCATCGACGGCACGCTCGCTATCGTGGGATCGAGCAATGTCGATCTGCGCTCTTTTCAGTTGAACGAGGAAGTCAGTCTGCTTCTTTACGACGCGGATTCCATTGAACGTGTCGACGCCATCCAGCGCGGTTACATGGAAAAGGCGGACGTTCTGGAGCTGGCAGTCTGGAAAACGCGGTCGCCGTTTCGCAAGATCGGGGAAAATGCCGCCCGGATGGTCAACTCGCTGTTTTGATGGCATCGCTGGCCTTTCGCCACAGCTTCACGCCTGTCGTTCGGCATTGCCTGGACGTCGCGCGCGGCGAAGATTGTCTCGCAGCGATCGCGGGGTGAAAATGAACCGCGCGGTTTACGCTTCTTGGCACTTCTGTGAGCGTGCCATATGATGACGGCCGATATCTCTATCGATTCCGATATTCAGCAATAACCTTGTCGATCAGACCTTCATTGCGTCGGATAAATTCATCTCTCGACAGTCTGGAGGCAAGCCATGCGGCTTGAAGGCTGGAATCTCGATCGAGCCATTGATCGCGCGTTTGATGATCGATCTTATGACGCCGGGCGTCCTGTGATCCATGCGATGCTCTGTCATGATCCTTGGACATTGTATGATCCTCTCTATAGCGAGTTTGTTTTCACCCCGAACACGCGGTCGTGGTGGAGAAACAGACGGGCAGGTTCCATGGCCGGAAATACCGCTGTGACCGTTGCGCACCGACAATGCCGGCCGGAAATCGACAAGCGATAACGCGTGGTGTCATCCCGTCGGCTGTGTCGATCAACATCGATCCCGTTTGGCTTCTTAGGTATCGAAAGCTTTGCAGTACTTAGATAAGCAAATGGCGTGCCATTATATTAGCTGATAAGAATCAATAGTTTATATTGCGCGGACTGCCTGCGCCGGACAATTTAGCGAGACCGCGCAGCCAAAATGTCCCGTGGGTATGAACTCGGACGGCCAATCATCTTCGGGCGCGACCTTTCTTTCTGAAGCACAGCGGCTATGCCCCAGAACCGAAGCTCATCGCCGGCTTCGTTCCCGTTCTCTCATGCTCAGGTCTTGGACGAGTTTTCCGGAGACGCTTGTGACAGCTTGATCATCGTTTGTTGCGCCATGGTCGAATTGGCGATGATGATCTGCCGCTGATCGTCGGTTCGAAGGATGGTATAGCCGAGCGAAATATCCTCCACCTCACCCACTTCGAGGCCTGTCGGTGCCTGGATTTGCAGACGATCACCGCGCCGGAACGGCTTGTAGAGAACAAGACTGATCCCGGAAACAAGATTTCCCAAGGTAGCCTGCGCGGCGAAGCCGACGATCACCGACGCCAAGCTTACGCCGGCGAGCAGCGCAGTGCCCAGCTTGTTCAAGGCGGGGATCAGGTGGGCGTAAGACGTTGCCAGCAACACCCAGATCAGCAGGACCGCAAGATGGCTCAGGAACGAGAGGGTGATCTGATCGACACGGGCCGTTTGGTCATGACGCAGCACCGCCTGGAGAACTCTTCGCACGAGCCAGGACAGGATCAGGCCCTGAGCGATGAAGAACGCCGCCAGCAGAAGAGCGCCCGAAATTCGATCCGGACTTAAGAATTGCATCATCGACAGAAAATATCCCTTTGTTGAACCAACCAACGGTATCGAAACCATCATTAAACTGCATGGCTCTGGTCTCGATCGTCACGCCCATGCGTGCTTCCTCATTGTTCGGCAGACCGAAGAGGATCAGAGAGGCGTCATCGGCATGTGTTGATAGTGACGTTCCATTGCGAGGATTTTGATCGACTTGTGTTCCAGCGTGTTGAGACCCTGTGCGTCGCCGGCGAAAATCTGGATCGGCGTGACGATCGCCGCCATCCACATCGCCCTTGAGAACATCTTCCGCGCTCCGCGATTGGAACGGTCCCTGAGCAGATGCCGTGCTCCGGCACGGCCAACGACAAATGTCGTCGTCAGGTGGACTGCGAAGACCATATGCACGAGGCGATAAGGGAAAATCGGTTCGAAAGTGACCGCTCCCGGTGCTTTCTACGCCGCGAGTACCCTGACCGGGATGGACTTCGCCGCCGGAGTGCCGCTGATCCTGTCGTAATATTCGAGCGGAAGCAGCGGGTTGAGTTCCGGGTAATATCCGGCAACCGAGCCGCGCGGCATCGGGTAATCCAGCACCGTAAGACCCTCGACCCGACGCTGAACGCCGTCCTCGGTGATCGTCTCCAGGCAGATGCGTGCGCCCACGCCGAGATTGCGCTGCTTTCGATCGTCCTCGTTCATGAACAGGACCATGCGGTCATTGTAGACGCCGCGATAGCGATCATTGTAGCTGTAGATGGTCGTGTTGAACTGATCGTGCGAGCGCACTGTCGCGAGCCTCAGCATGGCAGGGTCCGCGACCGGTGCGTTCACTTCCAAGCCGGGCAGCAGAAGAAAATTCGCCTTGCCGTTCGGCGTGGGCCAGACAAGCCGGCGCGGCGGAACGTCCAGGTGGAAGCCCCTGGGGTTTTTGATCTTTTCGTTGAAGTCCGTGTAAATTTCCGGATAGACGGCTGCGATCTTGTCACGGATCAGATTGTAGTCGTGGATATAGGCTTCCCATGGGATCTTGCTGTCGGGAAGCGTCGCCATTGCCATTCGGCATACGATCTCCACTTCCGGCTTCAGATGCTCACCGGCCGGCGTCAGCACGCCACGCGAGGCCGTGACGTTCGACATGGAGTCCTCGATCGTTACGAACTGTTCGCCGGCCGACGTACGTATCCATTCCGACCTGGCGATCACCGGAAGGATCAGCGCCTCCCTGCCGTGAACGAGGTGGCCGCGGTTGAGCTTGGTGGCAATCCCGACGGTAAGCGCGAGCTTGCTCATTGCCGCATAGGATCGTTCGGTATCGGGGATGGCGCGAACGAAGTTTCCACCCATGCCGATGAAGACCTTGGCGGTCCCCTTCTCCATCGCCTCCACGGATTCGACCGTATGATGGCCATGCTCGCGGGGCGGCTCGAAGCCGAAGACGTCCCGGACGCGGTCGAGATATTCCTGCGTCGGCTTCTCATCGATCCCGACGGTGCGGTCGCCCTGAACGTTCGAATGTCCACGGATCGGAGAAATCCCGGCTCCCGGCTTTCCGAAATTGCCCTTCAGCAGCAACAGATTTGCAACCTGTTGCAACAGGCGCGACCCATCCTGATGCTGGGTCAGGCCCATGCCATAGCAGATCATCGTTGCTTGCGAGCGGATATAGATTTCGGCGCAACGGCGGATCTGGTCTTCCTCCAGACCGGATGCTTTGACGAGTTCGGGCCAATCATGGGTCATGATCTCGTCGCGGATAGCATCGAGACCAACGGTGTGCTTGGCGATGAAGTCGTGATCGAGGATCGCTTCGCCCCTGGCCTCGCGCTCGAACATCACCCGCATGATACCTTTCAGGAAAGCGAGATCGCCGCCGATCTTCATATGGACGAATTCGCTGGCGATCGGAGTGGAACCGAATGTCGCCATCTGGACCATATCCTGAGGTTCGGTGAAGCGGATCAGCGCACGTTCCGGCATGGGATTGACGGCGACGATCGGAACGCCGCGCTTTCGTGCTTCGACCAGATTCGTCATCATGCGCGGCGAGTTCGTGCCGGTATTCTGGCCGATGACGAAGATCGCCTCGGCATGTTCGAAATCCTCCAGAATCACCGTGCCCTTCCCGACGCCGATCGCCGGCGGCAGGCCACGGCTTGTCGGCTCGTGGCACATGTTGGAACAATCGGGGAAATTGTTGGTGCCGAAGGCTCGGATAAAGATGGCGTAGAGGAAAGCTGCCTCGTTCGGTGTGCGCCCGGAGGTGTAAAATTCGGCCTGATGCGGGCTCTCAAGCGATCTCAGATGTTTGCCAATCGTTGCGAAGGCGGTGTCCCAGTCGCAGGGCACATATTTGTCCGTCGCCGCGTCGTAGCGCATCGGCTCCGTCAAACGGCCCTGCATCTCCAGCCAATAGTCCGACTGCTCCATGAGCTCGGAGACGGTGTGCTTGGCGAAGAATTCCCGTGTGACCCGGAATTTGGTCGCCTCATGCGCCAGCGCCTTGGCACCGTTCTCGCAGAATTCGAGCGTCTTCTTGCAATCGGCATCGGGAAAGGCGCAGCTTGGACATTTGAAACCACCGGGCTGGTTCATGGCAAGGAGCGCTCGCGACCCTTTGGTCACGACACTTTGCTCCAGCAGCACCTTTGCTGTCGCGGCCGCGGCTCCCCATCCGCCAGCCGGATGATGATAGGTCTTATACTGCGCTTTCCTGTCATCCATAAACCGCACTCCGCACGCATGTTACTATCGTCAGTAGAGCACGTTATCCCATTGTTTTCCATGGACAATCTGTCCTATGTCGACGGACAGTTTGTCCATCTGGCGACAGCCTCGCCCTGCTAACCCTTTGACAATGCTGTCCGCGCGAAATGGTACGGTTCTTGCGGAGCAAACCTGGCGTGCGAGATCGGACGAAGCAGTTTCATGCACCCTTGCTGCCGTGAAGCCGCTCCTCTTCGCCGCGAGACGCAATTCCACAGCAATCAGGTGAAACATGATCGTCCGGGAAACTCCGAACCTGCTCCGTCTCTTCCTTGAGGTTCGCGGATCGGTGATCAGACGCATCTATCCTCGCGTCCTGATCGTTATGTTCATGTCGGCCATCGTCGTATGGGCGCACACGCGACATCCGACGCTCGTTCCGCTGGTCGACGGCGCGCCGTTTTATCTGATCGGCCTGACGCTCTCCATTTTTCTCGGGTTTCGAAACAACGCCTGCTACGATCGCTGGTGGGAGGGACGTAGGCTCTGGGGCCATCTTCTCGCATACAGCCGCGATCTTGCCCGCCAGACAATCATTTTGCTGCCGAGCGGCGATCAGGCGGCCAAACAGCGTGAAAGACTGATCCGGCTGAATATCGTCCTTGTCGAGGATCTCGTGCGCCATCTGCGCTGCGGAGATCGGTTGGGCGACAACGCCGAAACCCTGCTCTCGAATGAAGAAAGGGCTAGGCTTCTCAAAGCATCCAATTCACCCAACTATATCCTGCAATTGATGGGAGAATGTCTCGCCGTGCTTTCAGCCAAGGGCTACGTCACCGACATTGAGTTCAGCATCCTCGACCACACGATCTCGGGAATGAATGAAGTCATCGCTGGCTGCGAGCGCCTTCGCAACACGCCCGTTCCATTCGGTTACACGCTTCTGCTTCACAGAACCGCCTACCTCTTCTGTTTCCTCCTGCCGTTCGGTCTCGCCAATATGCTTGGACCGATTACGCCGCTGGCCGCCGGCATCATCGCCTACACGTTTTTCGGGCTGGATGCTCTCGGCGATGAGCTGGAAATGCCATTTGGAACCATGCCCAACGACCTGCCGATTGCAGCGATCGCCAAATCCATCGAAATGACCTTGAGAGAGGCTCTGGGAGAGGAAAACCTCCCCGAAATGCCCGTGCCGATCAATTCGATATTGCTCTGACCGCCAGCAGCACAGGAATTCGACAATCGGCGCCGACACTTTTTCGCCCGATGATGGTTTTCAACCACAACGACGCTCACCGCTCATACGCCGCTGCCTACGGGAGGGTAGACAATCGTTGCATCGGGCTGGACGACAGCACCCGGTGTCAGTTGGGCGAGCTCTAACCTACCCTGCCCCATGATATGGAAAACAGTTTCATCATTCGCGATCAGGTAATCCGAAACAATGCGCCGATGGCATCGCCACCAGACGGCTTCCGAACACATGATCACGCAGCGATGTTCTCTTCCTCGCGCCAGCAGATGAGCAAGACCGGCGCGAAACTGTTCCGATAGCGCATAATCGGCATAGCGATGGAAGCTCCTGTTCACCCAGAAGCCGTTTACATCCGCCGACAGATGATATGCGTTTCCGCGCAAACCGCCGAGCGCGATCATGTGCTCGTAGAAAATGCCCTTGGTTGCCAAATCCCGAGCGAGAACCTCCTTGTTGAATTGAGGATTGGCCCTCGACGTCGGGAATCGCCTGATGTCTGCGACAAGGCCGATCTCGGAACTCATCAAAAGCAGGAGAAACGCGTCCAAACTACGATCGGAATGACCAATGGTGAAAAAGGGTGCCTTCATATTTCTCCAATGAGGTGAAGGGCCCCAGCCTTGTGAGCCGCGATATGATCGGTCTTATCGCTCTTGATCTCGTACTGAGGATCATCCTCCGACGCGTGGTGGATGTGCCCTTTGTAAACAAAGTCGCTCGTATGGATGGAAATAATGAACCCCGATACCCGACCAGCTTCCGAGTTCCAACTGACATGATCACCGATCTGGAAGCGCTTGATCATTATCTTGCCTACCTCGATATCTCCTCGCGGCTCGCCATAGTGGCTGGCCAAAAAGGTGGGGATATGACGATCTCCGCTGTTCGGCATAAACTTCTCGAATTCGCAATCGGGGCCGTCCTTGTCCGCCGTTACGATCGGACAGTGGCCGATGCGCCTGCGGACTGGTACGCACGCCGAGAGCGTCCGACACCGATTCCAAAAGCTCTCCAGGCTCGAGGCGGTCGATCATGATCGCCCCGAGCGAGGTTAGATTTGCCGAACTAACCTTGGCTCACTCACGCTCCGGGACGGGGCGGCCGGATCGTTCCTCTTCGAGCGTCACCGCGATATCGGCGTTGGCGGAAAGACGAACCCTATCGCCCTCGACACCGGCGACGAAACCGAGTTCGATATAATGATGATGCCTGCCCGTGTGAAACGCGTCGCCGCTATCGCTCTTGATGAGCTTGATGCGATTGCCCTCCAGTTCATCAACGGTCCCGACGTGGACACCATCGGCGCCGATCACTTCCATTCCCTTTTTGATCTTATGGTCCGTCACGTCTCTTCTCCTTTGCTGGTAGACTGGGAATCCAGGGCGGCTGCGCTGGAATCGGGGGCTTGGGCGGCAAGTCGGGCTACGCGGTCGATCTGCGGCGCCTATTCGTCTTCATCCTCCATGATCTTGACGGCCTTGCCGTTGAAGGTGAGTCCATCTTTTCCGACCGAGAGCTTCACGGTCGAATCATCGTGAACCTCTCCGCCCAGAAGCAGCTCGGCGAGTGGGTCCTGTACGTAGCGCTGGATGGCCCGCTTCAGCGGGCGCGCACCAAAAGCCGGATCCCACCCCTTCTCGGCAAGCCAGTTCTGCGCCTTCGTGTCGAGTGACAGGCTGATTTTTCGATCGCTGAGAAGCTTCTTGAGGCGTGCGAACTGAATGTCGACGATGCGGCCCATCTCGGCCTTCTGGAGACGGTGAAACAAGATGATCGCGTCGATGCGATTGAGGAATTCCGGACGGAAATGGACGCGAACCATTGCCATGACCTCTTCGCGCACCACGCTCGTCTTTTCACCCTCCGGCTGGTTGACCAGATATTCGGCGCCGATATTCGAAGTCATGATGATGAGCGTGTTGCGAAAATCGACCGTCCGGCCCTGCCCGTCGGTCAGGCGTCCATCGTCAAGCACCTGAAGCAGGACGTTGAAGACATCCGGATGCGCTTTCTCGATTTCGTCGAAGAGAACGACCTGGTAAGGCCGTCGCCGGACGGCTTCGGTCAATACGCCGCCCTCGTCATAGCCCACATAGCCGGGGGGCGCGCCGATCAGCCGCGAGACCGAGTGTTTCTCCATGAATTCGGACATATCGATGCGAACCATCGCGGTTTCGTCATCGAAGAGAAATTCCGCAAGAGCCTTGGCGAGTTCTGTCTTGCCGACACCGGTCGGCCCCAGGAACATGAAGGAGCCGATCGGACGATTGGGATCTTGCAAGCCGGCACGGGCACGGCGAACGGCGGTCGATACCGCGCGCACTGCCTGCGCCTGGCCGACGACCCGCTCGCCGAGCTTTTCCTCCATGTGGAGCAGCTTGTCCTTTTCACCCTCAAGCATCTTGGTGACGGGCACGCCGGTCCACCGCGATACGACCTGGGCAACGTCGTCGGCGGTCACCGTCTCGCTGATCGAGGAGGTTTCGCTCGCCTCGATGGCGGCAAGCTTCTTTTCCAGTTCCGGAATCGTGCTGTAGGAAAGCTCGCCCGCCCGCTGGAACTCGCCTTTGCGCTGCGCATTCGCAAGCTCGGTGCGATATTGCTCAAGCTCGCTTTTGATCTTCTGCGCATCGGAAAGCTTGCCCTTTTCCGCCTGCCACTTGGATGTCAGGTCGGCCGATCTCTTTTCCAGGGCGGCCAGTTCCTTTTCCAAAGCCTGAAGCCGGGTCTTCGATCCTTTGTCATTCTCCTTTTTCAGCGCTTCCTGCTCGATCTTCAGACGGATGACATCGCGGTCGATCGTGTCCAGCTCTTCCGGTTTCGAATCGACCTGCATCTTCAGGCGCGCGGAGGCTTCGTCGACGAGATCGATGGCTTTATCGGGCAGGAAGCGATCCGTGATGTATCGATTGGACAAGGTGGCGGCCGCCACCAGGGCTGCATCCGAAATCCGGACGCCATGATGCAGCTCGTATTTCTCCTTCAGGCCGCGCAGGATCGAGATGGTATCCTCAACGCTCGGCTCCGGCACGAAGACCGGCTGGAAGCGCCGCGCCAGCGCCGGGTCTTTCTCGACGTGCTTGCGGTATTCATCGAGCGTGGTCGCACCGACACAATGCAATTCGCCACGCGCCAGCGCCGGCTTCAGCAGATTGGACGCGTCCATGGCGCCATCGGTCTTACCCGCACCGATCAGGGTGTGCATTTCATCGATGAACAGGATGATGCCGCCTTCCGCGGACGTCACCTCCTGCAGTACGGCCTTCAGCCGCTCCTCGAACTCGCCCCTGTATTTCGCTCCGGCGATCAGAGCGCCGAGGTCGAGCGCCAGAAGCTTCTTGTCATGCAGGCTTTCGGGCACGTCGCCATTGACGATGCGAAGCGCCAGCCCCTCGACGATCGCGGTCTTGCCGACGCCCGGTTCACCGATCAGAACGGGATTGTTCTTGGTCCGGCGCGACAGGACCTGGACCGTCCGCCGGATCTCCTCGTCGCGGCCGATCACAGGGTCCAGCTTTCCGTCCCGTGCGGCCTTGGTGAGGTCGCGAGCGTATTTTTTCAACGCGTCATATGCATTCTCGGCCGAGGCATTGTCGGCGGTTCGCCCCTTGCGCAGCGCACTGATCGCCGCCGTGATTGCCTGAAGGTTCACCCCGGTATCGGACAGAATCTTGCCCGCATCGCTGTTGCGATCCTCGACCAATGACTGGAACAGCCGCTCTACGGTCACGAAGCTGTCGCCGGCTTTTTCCGCGATCTTTTCCGCAGCGTCGAATATGCGGGCGAGTTCGGAGGCCATATAGACCTGACCCGCCCCGGAACCCGAGACCTTCGGCAATTTCGCAAGCGCATCCTCGGTCGCGCCGAGAACGGTGCGGGAGTTGCCGCCGGAACGATCGATAAGGCCGGAAACGAGACCTTCATTATCGTCCAGCAGGACTTTGAGCAGATGCAGGCTGTTAAATTGCGGGTTTCCATCCCGCATGGCGAGCGATTGGGCGGACTGTATGAAGCCCTTCGCGCGATCCGTGAATTTCTCGATGTTCATCTTGGCCACCTTCTACAACGGCGTTTGGACGACTGAGGCAAGCTGGAACAAGTCAGCGTCAGCTGTGCGAGGAGGTCCCGGTGGGCGGCGTGCTTCCAAAGCCGGGCGACGCCGCCAGCGCATCACGCAACGCCTGCTCCTTGGTGTGATCCAGCGATGTTCTAAGGACGGTTCCACCTGTGCCCTTGAGTTCATCGAGCACCTTGTCGGCGGTCATCTTGCGGATCAGCAGGAACAATGCGGCGTTCTCCGGCTTCAGATTTGTTGCAAGCTCCCTCATGAAACCGTCGTTGATACCGTAATCGGTCAACGCGCCGCCGAGCGCGCCGGAAGCGGCGCCGATCGACGCGCCAAGAAGCGGCATGAGAAAGATAGAGCCGATCAGCAGACCCCAGAAACCGCCGGAAATGGCGCCGACTGCCGTCGTATTCATCAATTGAATGAGCTTGATCCTGCCGTTGTCCTGCTTGACCGCGATTACGGCGTCGGAAAGCTCGATCAAATATTCCTTCTGAAGGTTCACGAGCTTCTGCCTTATGGCTTCGGCTTTGTCTTCGGTCGGATAAACGATAACGATCAGATCGGACACAGCTATCTCCCTCGTTCCAAACCATTCGGCTTCAGGTATGGAATACTGGAGCAACCATCGTGCCAGATGATAAAACCTTTTGGAATCAGACGCTTGTCCGCCTGACCCAGCGCGGGTAAAGACAATGTGTCGGCCCATGCAGGACAAATTGTCTTTTCATCGAGGCCTATTGCGTAGCCCTGTTCGGACCATACAGGATTTCAAGTGCCGTGAGCGCCGTCAGGATATAGGTGCCGTTGGAATCTATATCCTCGTCTGTCGAGAGATCGAGCTGTTTCCAGACGCCGTCCAGGTAGCCGGCCTGCCGCTCCGCGATCACCTTGTTGGCGATCTGGCCGATAGCGTCGAATTGCGCGAGATCGTAATTCAGCCCGCGATCATCCAGAAAGAGACCATGCTGCTGCAGAAGATCGGCCATGGGCATGGATGTCCCCGTCACGTAGAAGAGCAGGTCGTTTGCGTTTAGCGGCTGGTCCTGCGATTGCGGGATCAACCCGGCCTGTTCGAGCTCTTGTGCAGAGGCTTGCATGTCTTTCGAAAGTTGTTCTGTCGATACGGCGGTCATTGAGGACCTCCAGGGTTCCGTCCGCGTTGAATATTACGCCGCCTGATCGCTGTTCGTCACCCAGCTTGATTGGCGGGTCGCGAAACGACGCCGCAACAATCGTGCCATTTGCTGTTTTCAAGCCTTTTCAACGGTTCACGGCGGCAGATGGCACCGGTTGCGGACAAACTGTCGTCCCTTGGCAGGACTATTTGTCCCCGGCAGCGCCATCTCAGGCGGCTTCCGGAAGCCAGACCGTAAAGGTCGTTCCTTCACCCGGCTTGCTGGCGACCGCGATGGTGCCACCCTGCCGCGTCACGAGCATCTGGCAGATGGAAAGGCCCAGACCTGTGCCCTCGCGGCGCTTGGTCGTAAAAAACGCGTCGAAAATCCTCCTGACGACGTCCGGTTCCATGCCGTTACCGGTGTCCGCGACCTCAATCGTTATCCCCGGTGTTCGATCCGCCTCTGAATCGAATGTGCGCAGAGTCAGCTTGCCGCCTTGAGGCATGGCATGGAACGCATTGACAATCAGATTGATCAGCACTTGCTGAAGTTCGGTGCGGGGCATGGCGATGAGCCGGGATGCATCGTTTTCCCGCTCGATCGTAATGGTGGTTTTCTTCAGAAGGTGCCGCACGAGCGGTAGAGTGTCGCCGATGACATCGGCGGGATCGTATCGCTCCAGAACCCCGGCATATTCCTGAGGCTTCGAAAATTTGAGGAGATTGGTGACCATCTCGCTGATGCGCATCAGTTGCTGGTCGATCAGCTTGAATTCGCTCCGGGCTTTCTCGGCCTCGTCTCCGACGATGCTCTGAATGACTTCGAGATTGCCTTGGATGACGGCGATGGGATTGTTGATCTCATGAGCGACGCCGGCCGTGATTTCACCGATCGCAGCGAGCTTTTCCGACATGATCAATTGCTTGGTTGTGGTCTCGAGCTGCTCGTTCGCCGTCTGCAGCGCGCGAGCCCTCTCCTCGACGCGCTGGTTGAGTTCCGTGTTCCATAGCCGCAGTTCCGCATCGCGCTCCTGAACCTGGTCGAGCAGCCGGTCCAGTTCCGATGCGACCTGACCGATTTCGTCTCTCATTTTCGGAAGGCCGGTGCGCGCTGCGAGGTCGCCGGTTTCGACCGCGCTGATCGTCCGGGTCATGCGCTCCAGCGGTCGGAAGATGTTGCTCGCCCAGACAAGAAACAAGGGTACGGTCGCGGCAACCGCGACGCCGAAGGCGATGACGATAGCGATCAGCGTTTCTCTTTTCGCGTCGGTAAATGGCTTCTGCAGGAAACCGACATAGAGCATCCCGACGCGGCGATTGTAAGTATCCAGCAACGGTTGATAGGCGGAAATGTACCAGTCGTTGACGACGAAGGCCTGCTCTCTCCAGGTTTTCCCGTACTTGAGCACCGCTTCGCCGACCTCCGGCGAAACGCGCGTGCCGATCGCGCGCCGTCCTTCGAAAAGATCCACATTGGTGCTGATCCGGACATCCGACAGGAAGACGGTGGCAGTCCCGCGGCTGTCCGCGGGCAGGCTGGCTTCGTTGTAAATCAATCTGTTGATGGTATCGATGAACGAGGTGTTCTTGTTCAGAAGCACGCCGGCAACCAATGCACCGCGCTCCCCATTCCCCCAGGTCGCCACGGTGGCGGAGTGAAGAACAAGACCCCTGCTTTCCTGTTGAGTACCGGAATTCGGATCTGCAGTCGATGATACAAGCGCAATCCGCGCTCGCTCTGCAAGCTCCGGGCTCAGCGCGGAAAGTTCGTTCCGGTCGAGGACATCGAAACCGGCAGATGACTTGCCGTCCAGAGCCGCCTTGACGACGGGCCAGTCCCAGCGGGGCGAAGCGCTGGCAAGCGGACTGCTGCTGGCGACGACCTTGCCCGAGTCGTCGATGAGATAAAGGAAATCCAGGCCGCGGTCATCGGCCGTCTTGTTCAGGAAGGCATCGAGATCGCTGCTGGCGACACGTCCGCCGGCAGTAAGATCCCGAAAGCGGGCGGATTGGCTGACCGCAGCGAGACGCTCTTCCGTCACCGCGAGCATTCTGTCGATATAAAAATGGGCGATCGTCAGGTCATCGTTGACCTTGGATATCGCGAGCGCGTCGAAGCGCTCGTTCCAGCGATAGATCGTGATACCCAGCAATATGGGCAGGATGACAAGCATCGGCACGAGTGCGATTGCCAGAAGGCGATAACGAACCGAGGCCTTGCGGTTTGAAATCTCGCTCGTTCCCTCACCCATTCCAGCTTACACATTTCCGGTCGATCGTTTTGCGAGAAATGCCAAGCCGTCGCGCGGCTTCCTCACGATCGCCGTCAACCTCTCTCAGCACAGACAGAATATGACGCTTTTCGACTTCCGCCAAGCTCTGCCCATCGGCGCGTGCAGGGGCCAAAGGCGTGTTTTCTGCATCCTCGGGAAAGCTTCCGAGGATGACAGCTCTTTCGATGAAATTTCGCAACTCTCTTATGTTGCCTGGCCAATCATATCGCAAGAGATAGGATCGGACGTGTTCATCGATCTCGACTGCCGGCATACCGACCTGCTGTGCGACTTCGCGCATGAAGAGCGCCGCCAGCTCCAAAACGTCGCTGCCGCGGTCTTTCAGCGGCGGCAGTCGAATCTGGACGACATTGATCCGAAAGTAGAGGTCCGCGCGAAAGGTTCCGGCTGCGACGCGGCTTTCCAGATCGGCATTTGTTGCGAAGATGAACCTGGCGTCGAACGGAAGCTCACGCTCCGAGCCAATCGGCCGAACGCGCCGATCTTCCAACACCCGCAGCAGCTTGCTCTGGAGCAAGTAGGGCATCTCGGCGATTTCATCGAGGAAGATCGTGCCGCCTTGCGCATGCAGGAACAACCCCTCGCGCGTGCGGTTGGCGCCCGTAAACGCCCCCTTCAGGTGGCCGAACAGTTCGCTCTCGATCATGTCGGCCGGGATCGCCCCGCAATTGATCGGTACGAACAGCTTGTCGGCACGATCTGAAAGAGAGTGAATGGAACGGGCAGCCACTTCCTTGCCGGTCCCGGACGGTCCGGTCAGCAGGACCGACGTCGATATTGGAGCAACACGGGCAATCATCGCCCGCACTTTCTCGATGGCGGGCGATTGCCCGATAATATTGTTTCGAAGATAGACCTGATGGGCCGAAAAGTTCAATTGATGCCGCAAAACGTCATTCTCGCGCTGCAACCGGCTGCGATCGAGGCAACGGGCAATCGAATTTAACAACTGGTTCGACCTGAAAGGTTTCAGAACGAAATCGACGACGCCGACGCGAACCGCATTTATGGCCGTGTCGAGATCGGCATAGGCGGTCATGAGGATCACATCCGCGAAGAAACCGGCGGCGCGTTGTTCCGCCAGCCAGTCGAGACCGTTCATATTCGGCATGATGTTGTCGAGGATCACGACATCGAAATGCTGCTGGTCGAGCTTGCGCGACGCCTCGGCCGCGTTCTCAGCCTCTTCAATAATCTTGCAGCGGGGACCAAGGGTCTTGAGCAGGAAGTTCCGCATACCCGGTTCGTCATCCACGACGAGGATCGACGCTTGAGCGAGCCATGGTCCGAATTCGGGGTTCCTGACGCGTTCCGATATATCGCTGGACTCTTCCTCAGACATCACCACCACTCCTGGATGCTATCATACCGACGATTGCGCATTGCCGTGCCCCCAAAGCATCCCGCTTGAGGGATGCTGTCAACAGTTTCAACTCAAGCCTTAGAGCTGCTTATCCTTCAGATGAGATTGCAACTGCTCGAAGGCACGCCGCATGCCGTGTAGCTGGTCGAGCAGATGCAGGATGAGGTCGACCCCGGCATCGTTCGCGCCGACTTTTTCCGTCAGGTCGCGAATGAGATGGACCCGGGCGACATCGGTATCCGAAAAGCCCGGTCCCGACGGCGTGTCCTGCGGGATGACCCATTCCTGCTCGATCCATAGTTCCAGCGTCTTCACCTTGAGACCCGACCGAGCGAGAAACTCCTTCTTCGTGATGATCATGACCTGTCCTCGCGTGGGTTGAAGTCTCGTCCAGCCGCCCAGTTCGACACGAAGGTCTCAAGCTCCGTGTCCGGGTGCTTTGGCAAGACGATCTTGAGCTTGACGAATTCGTCGCCATGCCCTCCTCTCCGCTGCGGGGCTCCCTTGCCGCGAAGGCGCAGCGTTGTCCCCGTGTTCGATCCTTTTGGGATCGACATGGACACATCGCCGGTGGGTGTCGGCACGCGTATCTTTCCACCGAGCACGGCCTCGTTGAGCGAAATCGGCAATTCTATCGATATGTTGTCACCGTCGCGCTGGAAGCGCGGATCAGGGAGAACCTCCACCTGAATGAGGGCGTCGCCAGGCCCGCCCTTTCCCGCACCGGGAGCCCCCTTGCCCTTGAGACGAAGGATCTTGCCGTCGACGAGGCCAGCCGGGATGGTGACGTCAAGGGTGCCTCCGCCCGGCAGCGTCAGGCGCTTATTGGCACCGGTGATCGATTCAACGAAAGATATGGGGAGCGTGTAATGCAAATCCTCACCGCGGCGATTTGCCCGGCTGCGCTGACCGCGCCTGAGCAGTTCCGCGAAGGCATCGTCGGAATCCATGAAGTCCGCAAAGCCGGACGTGTCCATATAGGGGTGACCGCCATCGGAATGCGCGAAATCCCTGTAGTAGTGATGCTGCGGTCGCTCCGCACCGGTCTCATCGATCTCGCCGGCATCGAAGCGCTTCCGCTTGTCTGCATCACCGACAAGATCATAGGCGGCGGCAACCTCCTTGAACTTGTCTTCGGCGGATTTATCGCCGGGATTCAGGTCGGGATGCAGCTTTTTCGCAAGCTTGCGATATGCGGACTGAATATCCGATGCGGAGGCGGTCGGGCTGACCCCAAGAACCTCATAGGGATTTTTCACGTCTTACTCCGGATATGATTGAGTTACCAATTTTCGACTGAAAGTTCCGTCGGAAATCCAGGCTTCATCACGCGGCGGGACAAGCATAAAGAAGAGAGGGCCATCATTTCCCCTCGGGAAAATCGCTGCAAGTCCAGCCAGACGCAGCACCTGTGGCTGGATCTCGCCGCGATTATGCGAGGGACGATCGAGGGGCGGATTGCCAGGCTCCGCCCCATCCATCTCAATTCGCTTTCTTCTGGTCGTCGTCGAGTTCGGTGAATTCCGCATCGACGACATCGTCATTCCCGGAAGCCGGTGAGGCCGGTTCAGACTGTTGAGATTGCGAGTAGACGGCTTCGGCCAGTTTCATGCTGGCCTGCTGGAGCGCATTGACCTTGGCTGCGATCGCCTCGCCATCATTGCCTTTCAATGCCTCGCGGAGGTTCGACACGGCATCTTCAATCGCCCGGCGATCGGCATCTGCGAGTTTTGCACCGTGCTCGGCCAGAGTTTTCTCCGTTTCGTGGATAAGGGCATCGCCGGCGTTTTTGGCCTCGATGGTTTCCCTTCGCTTCTTGTCCTCGCCGGCATGGATTTCGGCATCCTTGACCATTCTTTCGATATCGGCCTCGGAGAGACCGCCGGAAGCCTGGATCTGGATGCGCTGTTCCTTGCCGGTGCCCTTATCCTTGGCCGAGACGTTGACGATACCGTTGGCATCGATGTCGAACGTGACCTCGATCTGCGGAGTGCCCCGCGGTGCCGCAGGAATTCCCATCAGATCGAACTGGCCGAGCAGCTTGTTGTCTGCCGCCAGTTCACGCTCGCCCTGGAAGACGCGAATCGTGACTGCATTCTGGTTGTCCTCGGCGGTGGAGAAGATCTGGCTCTTGCGTGCGGGTACAGTCGTGTTTCGCTCGATGAGGCGTGTAAAGACGCCGCCCAAGGTTTCCAGTCCGAGCGACAGCGGCGTGACGTCGAGAAGCAGCACGTCCTTGACGTCGCCCTGCAACACGCCCGCCTGGATCGCAGCGCCTACGGCAACAACTTCATCGGGGTTCACGCCCTTGTGAGGCTCCTTGCCGAAGATCTTTTCGACGACCTCCTGGATTTTCGGCATTCTGGTCATGCCGCCGACCAGCACGACCTCGCTGACCTCCTTGGCCGTCAGGCCGGCATCCTTCAAGGCGCTGAGGCAGGGTTCGATCGTCCGCTGCACCAGATCCTCGACCAGGGATTCGAACTTGGCGCGCGTAATCTTGACCTGCAGATGCTTCGGTCCCGTCGCGTCGGCGGTGATGAAAGGAAGGTTGATTTCGGTCTGCGTCGTTGTCGAAAGCTCGATCTTCGCCTTCTCGGCCGCCTCCTTCAGGCGTTGCAGTGCGAGCTTGTCGGTTTTCAGATCGATACCCTGCTCCTTCTTGAACTCCGAGCAGAGATATTCGACGAGACGCATGTCGAAGTCCTCGCCGCCGAGGAACGTATCGCCATTCGTCGACTTCACCTCGAAGACGCCGTCCCCGATATCGAGGATGGAAATGTCGAACGTGCCGCCGCCGAGGTCGTAGACGGCGATCTTCGCTTGCTTCTTCTTCTCAAGCCCATATGCCAGCGCGGCAGCCGTCGGCTCGTTGATGATACGCAGGACCTCAAGCCCCGCGATCTTGCCGGCGTCCTTGGTTGCCTGGCGCTGGGCGTCGTTGAAATAGGCGGGAACCGTAATGACGGCCTGCGTCACCTTCTCCCCGAGGTTCGCTTCGGCGGTTTCCTTCATTTTCTGCAGGATGAAGGCGGAAATCTGGGACGGTGAGTAGGTCTTGCCTTCCGCCTCGACCCATGCGTCACCATTGCCCGCCCTGACGATTTTATAGGGAACGAGGCCCTTGTCTTTTTCGACCGTGGGGTCGTCGTAACGGCGGCCTATGAGACGCTTCACGGCGAAGATCGTGTTGGTGGGGTTGGTGACGGCTTGTCTGCGCGCAGGCTGGCCAACCAGCCGTTCGCCGTCGCTGGTGAAGGCGACGATCGAGGGCGTGGTTCGCGCACCTTCCGAGTTCTCGATAATTCGCGTGTTCTTGCCGTCTATCACAGCAACGCAGGAGTTGGTCGTACCCAGATCGATTCCGATAACTTTACTCACCGTATTACTCCTCTGCTTTCTTCTCGGATTTGATGTCGCGCCCCGCACAGCCATCCGTCCGGGATCACCCCTTTGCCAGCTCGCACAGGCAGCGATCCTTCAAGACCCAACGGGCGCTCGTCCGGATCGGCCTCCGCCGCCGTCAGGATTTCAGGCGAGGAACTGGTATTGCCGAAGCGAGGAGCAACAGTCGTGCCAGTTTCTGATAGTCATGAATATCAATAGTTTAGAGGCGATTTGTCGAATTTCTCAGACAGGATGTCCCGCGCCCGTCGGACAAAATGTCCGGCGCCACTCCTGACTTTTCAGGAGTGGCGCTGTCAAAACTGGCAGATATGCGGTTGCTTCCATTGGGCCTGTAGCAACGTCCAGCAATCGCGGCGAATATACCATGCATATCTTGAATTGGAAAAGGAATCCGTTTCCGATCCGATACTCCGGACAGGCACGAATGGATCCGACAAGCATGCTCCCAAGCTTGGACATCTTGTCCGGAACCCATCGACATAATGTCGCGAGTCAAATGCCTCATAACAGCAGCCAATTGATTACGCTGGTCTTTTAGAACTGGCACGGCCGTTGCTTCAATGTCGTTGCAACGATCAAGCTGGACGACGCCAGCCTTTAGCAATGGCGATCCGTGTCGGCAGCGGATCTGCATGAGTTTTGAATTGGGTTGCAAAGGAGGAGGAGATCCCGTGCAAGAATATGATCTTTACGTCAACGAAAAAAAGCCCGCCATCGGTCTCTACGTGCGTGCCGGAGCAAGTCTTCCAGATTTTGCCGATCCAAAGGAGTGGATTTTTGACGGCACCGACGCAGCGGACCTCCTGCCACCGAGTGTTATCGAGGGAGTGGCCACGGCCGGACATGCATTCCGTGACATGGACTAATGCCATTCGATCAGTTGATGTGATTTTGCCGGCGTCGACTTTTTTATAGGAGGCGGCGGTGTCCACAGCAGTTTCCGATCCGCGCATCCAGGGACGGCATTCCGCTCGAACGGCCGTCTATGCAGCATTGGCCGGCAACGTCGCCGTCGCAGTAACGAAGCTCGCTGCAGCTGTCATCACCGGCAGCGCCGCAATGTTCAGTGAGGCTGTGCACTCCGTCGTCGACTGCGGCAACGAAGCACTTATTCTTTATGGGTATCATCGTGCCGTTCGAAAGCCGGATGTCATCCATCCCTTTGGTTTCGGCCGTGAATTATACTTCTGGAGTTTCATTGTCGCCTTGCTGCTGTTTGCGCTTGGCGCCAGCGTTTCGGTCTACCAAGGCATACGGCATGTGCTGGCTCCGCAACCAGTCGAATATGCGCGGATCAGCTATATCGTTCTGATTCTTTCATTCATGTTCGAGAGCGCGTCCTGGGTTGTCGGCTGGCGGGCTTTCGCAAAGGCGCGTGGCAGCCTGAATTTCTGGAAAGCATTCCGCCAAAGCAAGGATCCGCCCGCATTCATGGTGTTGTTCGAAGACAGTGCCGCCTTGATGGGCATTGCGATTGCCATGATCGGAATTGCCACAGCCAAGAAGCTTCAGATGCCAGTGCTGGACGGAGTAGCCTCGATCCTGATCGGCATTGTTCTGGCGATAACGGCAATCCTTTTGGCGGCCGAGAGCAAAAGCCTGCTCATAGGGGAACGCGCAACCCCCGCTCTGGTCGAGGCTATTTGCAACATTGCTCAGGAACAACATGGCGTGGTGCATGCAAACAGCGCACTGACGGCACAGCTCGCTCCCGATCAGGCGATGGTCGCGCTTAGTATTGAATTCGATCCTACCCTATTGACGGAGCAGATCGAAGAATGCGTAGCCACGATCGAGGAGAAGGTCCGCGCCGCGCATCCGGAGGTTGTCGCTTTGTTTGTCAAACCGCAAACGCTCGAGCAGTTCGAAAGTGCTCGCAGGAAGCGGTTCGGCAACTATCTGTTTCCAGCTACGCCACCATAAGAATGGGCACCTCGATTGGCCTTATTCCCTCGATCATCACCGGGAATCTGATCTTCTTTCCACTTGTTCATCCGACATCTTGTCCCGAAAGGTTCGAACAAGGTGTCCATTTCCCGCTTTATCACCAAACTCAACATGCTGTTTTTACATGCATTGCAACTGGCACGTTCATTGCTTCCAACAACTGCATGGCTTGCAGCGGCGAAACTCCCGATCGCCGATTTCAAGGCGGATTTGAAATCCTTGCGGTCAATTCGCGCGAAAGATTCGAACGTCTCGATTTCACTTGCCGGCGAGCTGCGCCAGCTCGAATATTCGCAACGTCTTCACCCCGCCGAATTCCTGACGGTTGCTTCCAATCATGACGTGAGTGGCTAACCTACCCCAGCCATGCGGCAGCCACAAAACGCCCGAGCGCTGCCAATGCTTGACCGATAGGGGCGAATTAGAGAAATCAGCTCCGCTGGAGTAGCAGGTTTTGGTCAGACTGTCGGAAAACTCGAAAGGCGTAAAACGTGTTTGAATTCTATTCCGCATGCAACTCCCGGCAATCGTATTCAATGCCTTTTGGGGGTAAGCTCAGCCCGCAGATGACTTGTAAGGGCTGAAAGCGGATCGGTATAGGAGCTTTCTACGTGCAATAGCATGACCAGGGTCTTTAGACCGTCTGCGGGAATTTCACCACGAACAGCGATGATGAGTTCGAACACATTTGGCAAATGCCATCGCAAGGAACCATGCAGGAATCGGATTTTCAGATCGATACATGTGCCGCCTGGGTGATGGCGTGCCTGACTTCATCGGACCCTGACGAAGCTCTTGTGGCGTTGAGCGGCGACCCGCAGCCACTTGCGGGTGTGGTCGGCGAGGAAAAAAGGCCGCATCCTCTCGTCGGCCTCGTCACCGCCATGATGGCCGGTGCTCTGATCCGATCCGGCAGGCCCGCTGAGGTCGAGGCAATCTATGAGCGTATCGCCGATCTCTTCGCGCCGCAGCGCCGAGTTTATGTCCGCGGCAGCA
The DNA here is from genome assembly GCF_046840415.1 of Rhizobium sp. SYY.PMSO. Lineage (NCBI taxonomy): Bacteria > Pseudomonadati > Pseudomonadota > Alphaproteobacteria > Hyphomicrobiales > Rhizobiaceae > Rhizobium > Rhizobium sp. SYY.PMSO. Next base: position 80,386 of record NZ_CP177351.1, on the reverse strand, counting down.
ATTTCAGCGATCTCGTTGGTGCGTTTCCTTACCTCCATCTTTCGGCTATTCGCGCCTTTCTCACCCTCGGCGACCAAGCATCGGCATTTTCGGTCGTCCTGTGGATCGACAAGGTGCTTCGCCGCAGTCCGCGCTGGGACATTCCAGAGGATCCTGTCCTGAAACCCCTCCTTTCCCACCCGGCGATGGAAGCCTATGGCCCGTTTTCGATCGAGCGCAACTGGCTGCTGGACCGCCAGGATGAGATTCTGGCCAATTTCAAACCCGACCGATATTTGGGAAGCACTTACGACTTCGACGAGTGCCTCGTTCTCAACGCGCTTCTCACCGAGCAGCCCGGACGAGCACTGCCAGTCCTCGAACGCCGCGGATTGCTCGGCCCACAAGAGAGTATCGAGCTTGCAAACAGCGGTCATCTCGAATTCAACGCCGTGTGCGTCCTCGCAACGCTCGGCCGCTTCGATGAAGCTCTTGCGCTTGCCCGCGCTATGGTACAGCAGGGCTACTATACGACTTGGCGTTTCGACCTGGAAAGCGCCAGGCAAATGGCCTGGACGCAGGATACCCGTCAGAACGAATGGCTGGCCCCCTTAGCGGAGACACCCGCCTACCAGACCTTCCTCGACGTTTACGTTCGTCGGCAACCGTTTCCGGTGGACAACGCCGAGGTCAATCCGCTGTGCGCGCTTCGCGAGGAGACGCTGGAATCCAGAAAGCGAAAGCGGTGCTGGCTATCCCAACGTCTAATCCAGCCGGGAGATCCAGTGGTGTGCGCACGCCGCCTGTTCGGCCACGCCTCGGACGGCGACTTCGATATTGCAGCAAAGGAAGCCTTTGACGCATCTGTCTGGCCTCGCTCACGCGCGCAGTTTCTGGCCGACGCCATTCCGCTCAGCTTGCTCTTTCCGGCTCCCAGCCTCGATCATCGCAGCACATGGGCCGCACCGGCCATCGCGCGGTTCTGCTGGGAGGTCGGGCACAATCCCGCAACGTTCGATCTCGACCGTGCCGTTTTCATCATCGCGGATCATCATCCCAATCCGATCCGCCGTGAATGGATCGAGGGCAAGTTCGTTTATAAGCAGGCCTTCGAGCCGATGGTGTATGATCAAGGCCATGGCGACGCCGTGAACTTTGCCTGGCGGCTGTTGAAGGCCGGCTATGCGGAAGAGCTATTCGCGCGCGTATCCGGCCTGCCGCAAACCAAGGCCGACAAGGTTTTCGCCATGCTCGCCATGTTTGACCGGCAGGATTGCCGGCAGGCCGCCGCGCGGCATTTCGAGTTGCCCGATTTGCCGGCCACCATCGGCCTGGTCTTCTCGGAGCGCCCGTCGATCGAGACGCATCTGGCCCTGGCCGACTATGGCGATCGCCATGCGCGATGGCGAAAAGGTCTCGTCAGCGCGATGCGAGCCTATGCGATTCATCTCTATTCCAACGTTCACCCCGGAGCCGACTGGTTTCTGGAAGGACTCGAGCATTTTTCACGCGCGCGCTGCAGTCAGCTCCTGTTCTTTCTGATCCATCATCCGGAGGACGATGACGTGCTTGCCACCATGATCGAACAGGAATGGCTCCCAAGCGGTGTCGGCACCGGCGGTTATGACGCCTATGAAAATGCACGCGCGTTCTATTATCGCGCAGCCATACTCAACCGCATGCTTCACGCTCCGGATCGGCTCGATTTCTGGTTATCCATGCCCTGGGTCCTCTATTATTCGAAGATGGCCAAGGACAGGGAAACCCGACAGCTCGTCGAGCGATGGCGAAAACGGAAGGCGCGCTGAACGTTTCTCGCCGCCGCAAATCTCGGGAACTGCATGAGGATATCGATCGGCTCGATCTGGCTCCGGATTGTATCGATGTTCTCCTTCAAGGTATCGCTATAGGTGACGTCGAAGTCGGAGGTTGAAACAACGGCCAGCAGCAGCTTCTGACTGCTGGAGAAGGTCGTCCAGCTTGGTCAGTCGCGGCCGGTCAGCACCACTTGGCGCCGTGTCCCGCCACATCCCTGGCAAGAGCCAGGCCGATGTCTTGTGCTAGAGCAATTCCAGGAAAAGTGCGCAGCGGTTTTCCGTCCGGAATCGCGTAAAAACAAAGGGATAGAGCGGTTCATCGATTCCGTGAAACGAGGAACTGCTCTAGGAGCCGGTCACGAACGCGCCGGACGGTGGGAATAAACAGCGGGGAAGCCATTCAGACCACCTCCTTCGATAGCGTCTTCTTGACGCTTGCAATCCCGCGGCGCAGGAACGGGTCCGTGTGGACATAGAAATACTGGACGCCCTTTTCCAGCCAATGCGGCAGTTCCTCGGCTGTCACCAGCGTGCCAGCCACCTTGCCGGCCGCCCGGATCTTCTCGACCGCGATTGCAACCTTTTCCATGACGACGGCAGGGCGGGGTTCGCCGAAGGGCGGAGCTGGCGGATAACCCATGTCCTGCGAAAGATCGCCGGGCCCGATAAAGAAAACGTCGATACCCTCGACCTTCAGCATCTCGTCGAGGTTTGCGATCGCCTCCTGTGTCTCGATCATCGCAACCACGAGGCGTTTCCCATAATCGGAAGGCAGCGCATAGCGCACCGCATCGACAATGGCGCGCGCCTGGTCGGCGTTGTCGACCATCGGCACCATGATACCGTCGGCGCCGGCGTTGAGATAGCGGATGATGATCGGACGCTCATGCGAATGCGGCCGTATGATCGCCGCGCCGCCGACCGACCGGACGATCTGCCCGGTCATGCGTACATCCTCGAAGCTCCAGGTTCCGTGTTCGCAGTCGACGAAGACAGAATCGGCACCCAGTTCCACCAGCCGGGCGGCGAGGCCGGTGGAGGCATGGTGGGTATTGTACATCGTGATCGCTTCGCCGGCCTGCAGCCTCGCGCGCAACTTCGCTCCGTTCATGGTCATGCTCCAATCAGAATGGTTGATCCGCTGTCAAAGTCAGTTCGAGGGTCGGATAGCCGTTGGCGACCGCCTTCATCAGCCCCTTGGCCGGCAGGGGAAGAGGACCGATCCTGGCGCCGGTGATAATGACGTCGCCTTCTTTCAGCGGCCGGTGCCGCGCCGCAGCATGGTTGGCAAGCCATGCAAGCTGCTCCAGCAGGTCGGCCTTCGACGGACCGCCTTTGCAGGCGGCAATCTCGTCGCCGTCGACCATGAGGCCAATCGCGAGCCTTGAGATATCGATAGCCTGCCATTGCTTTACCGGCGCACCGAGCACGGTCGCAGCATTGCTCTGGCAGTCGGCGATGGCCGTCAGGGGCGTGATCGACATACGGTCGACAAAACGCGATCCCACGAGTTCGTATGCCAACCGAAGCGATCCGATGCTGGCTTCGACGGTGGACGACGTATAGGGCTTGGCGCGCGGAGGAAGATCGGCCCCGAGGACGACGGCTATTTCCACCTCGACGCTGTCTGCGCCAAGCGCGGCGGCGGACAAGACGCAGGGTGCGGTGTAGAGCCCTTGGCCGACCAAGGGGGCGCATCGACGTTCGTCCCCATTCCTGGGGAAGCCCACTTTCCAGCCGTAGCTTGTTTCCCGCTCGGCGACCGCATCCTGGACGGCATAGGCCTTCTCGATGCTGTCGGGAACGAGGTCATGCGGTAGTTGGCTGATCGGCGCGCGGTCGTGGCGCGCGTCGGTCAGCAGATTCAGCAGTTCGGATGTTTTCGAAGACACTGTTTTTCCGTTTGTTTATGCCACGTCATTTCCCGGACGGAGACGAGACGCCGGTGATTTCGCTTGCATCGATCGTTCGTCGGACGCCGAAGAAATAGATGAATGCCGAACTCACACCGATGACCGCAGCCGTGATAAGCGCCGGTTCGAACGAACCAGTCGATTGGACGATGAAGCCGGTGACCGTCGGCGCCATGGCGCCTCCGAGATATCCGACGAAATTCTTCATGCCAGCAAGCGAACCGACATAGGCTCTCGGAGCCACGACACCGATCATGGTCCAGGCATTCGTCAAGGATATGCCACCCAGAAACATTGCGATCGACAGGCATGTTATTGCAACGGGAGTGCTGCTGACCTCAGCTGCAAAGATCGTGAATATCGACATTCCCAGAGTACCGCCGGCCGCAGTCACCTTGACGCTCATGAGCGGGGAAATCTTTCGCAGGATCAGCCACTGAGTGAACAGGCCGCCGGAAACCGTACCACCCATCGAACAAAGGAAGGGAATGGCTACCAGAATGCCGGTCTTGGGAAGGCTGAGATGGCGGTCGATCGAAAGGTAGGATGGGAGCCAGGCGGTGTAAAGCCAGCTGAGGTAAGTGGTTCCTACGAAACCCAGCACAACGCCCCAGGTCGGTGATAGCCGCATGAGACGAAGCCACTCGGCAAGCGATGGTTTGTGGGGCGACTCCCTGCTCTCCCCAGCGGAGAGATACTCGACTTCGTCCTCAGTCAGTGCCGCCGTGTCGACATCGCGGTAGAACATATACCAGACGATCGCGAGAAAGATGCCAAGTAGCCCCATGATGGCGAACATCCATCGCCATCCGAATTGCAGCATCAGGAAAGTCAGGATCGGCCCAGCAATCGCCGTACCCAATGCGGACGATCCGGCGAAAAGACCGGTCGGCAACCCGCGTTCGCGGACATTATACCAATCGCGGACCACGCGAATGCACGACGAGAATTGTGGTGATTCGCCAATGCCTAGTACTGCGCGCGTGGCAGCGAACGACATGAATCCGGTTGTCAGCGCGCTGGCTGCCTGCGCAACCGACCATACAAACAGACCGAGGCCCAGCATCTTGCGTGGACCGAAGCGATCGACCAGGCCACCGACCGGCAATTGAGTGAAGGAATAAGCCCAGAGGAAGACCGACAGAAGCAGACCCATGTCGGCGATGGATAGACCGAACTCGTCGCGGATCAGCGGGCTTCCGATCGATAGTGCGGCCCTGTCGATATAGTTGATCATGCCGGCGGCCACGAGCATTGCAAGCGCGCTCCGCTGCCGGAACCGGATGCGCTTCGAGGCCCTTCCACTAAAGCCCTTGCTTGCGTGGCCCGCAGAAGATCGGCATCGCGACTCGGGCGAGGCATGGCGGGTTGTGTCGTCGACATCGTAATTTGGTTGCATGAACTTCGTTCCTCCCAACGTATTGTCGACAATACGTCGAAATATCCCTTGGTCAAGCGCGTATTATCGCAAAAATGTCGACAAAATTGCAATTGGACTTTCGCTGGGCAGAGATTAGGGTGTCGTAGAAACATCAAATTGAGGGCCGCATGCGAGATCCCACCGCAGATCAGCAATCCGAGACTACGCGCGTGGCGCGTTGCATCGAGGAGGACATTATTTTCGGGCGCATAGAACCTGGGGCGGCGCTCAGGGAAGAAAGACTGCTCGCCCGCTTCGGAGTATCCAGGCATATCGTTCGCGCGGCTCTGGCTTTGCTCGAGCATGATGGCATCGTCATCCGCGAGCTCAACCGCGGCGCACGCGTGCGCACCTTCAGCGCCGCCGAGGTGAAGGAGCTACATGAGGTCCGCGAAGTTCTGCAGCGACATGCGGCCTTGCGCATCAGGCTGCCCGTCGCGCAGAGTGAGATCGAAAAGCTCGAAGAAATCGAATCTCGCTACGAGACGGCTGTCGAGACAGGAGATTTGCGCGGCATGCAGGACATCAACAGCGAATTTCACAGAGGCGTCTTCGCGCTCTGCGGCAATGCGCATCTTTGCAACATGATTGCCGACCTTTTGCATGTCACCTTCCCGGTTCGCGCCAACAGCCTTGGCGACAAGGCGGACAGGCAAAGGGCGATCGCGGATCATCGCCTCATTCTGAGCCTCCTGAGTGGGAACGACTCCTGGGCGCTCGCGGAAGTATGCGTCAATCACATCAAGGCGAGGCGCGATGCCTACCTCGAATTTCTCGAAAAGGACCACAAGGGCAGCCGCTGACCGCATCGGTGGTCGGAGCGGCTCAAGCCAACGCCGCTCCAAAAGGCGATAGCCGCAGCTCGATACCGGTCACCGCTTCGGCATATCCGTATCATTCCCGGCGTGATGGTAGCCTTGCTTCTGTATGGCTACAGTCGGGGCCTTTATTCGTCGCGCCAGCTTTTCCGCCTTTTTTAATACGGCAGGTGCGCGTTTTCGTGTCCCGGCGACTTTCGCGGGCCTTCGCTGAGCCGACTCCAGCCGCGGCGCGGTGTAGCGCCATCGGCTGGGCCTACCAAGTCCTGCTAGAACGGACTATTCACGGCACCTGAGCGCCTGTTGCCGTCGTGTAAACCCGATAGAGTGATCGCGTGGCGGTGATGAACAGCTGATTGCGGCGGGGGCCACCGAAGGTAAGATTGGCCACGGTCTGCGGTATCTTGACCTTGCCGATCAAAGTACCATCGGCGGCGAAGCAATGGACGCCGTCGCCGGCGCTCGTCCAGATATTGCCGTCCACATCGGCGCGAAAGCCGTCGGGAATGCCGGTATCGATGTCGCAGAAGACGCGACCGTTTGCGAGCTTCTTTCCATCCACGACATCGAAGACGCGAATATGCCTCGGGGCTTCGATGTCATGGCTGGCAGCGGAATCGGCAACGTAAAGCCTTGTCTCGTCGGGAGAGAAGGCCAGCCCGTTCGGCTGGCGGAAATCCTCGATCACGACGTCCAGTTCACCCGTCGAAGGATCGAGCCGGTAGACATTGCGGCTCGCCTGCTCCGGTTCGGCCCTGTATCCCTCGTAATTGGATAGGATGCCGTAGGTCGGGTCGGTAAACCAGATGGTTCCGTCTGAACGAACGACGACATCATTGGGCGAGTTCAGGCGCTTACCCTTATAGCTGTCCGCAAGAACCGTGATCGAGCCGTCGATTTCCGTGCGCGTCACCCGGCGGGTACCATGTTCGCATGATACCAAGCGCCCCTGGCAGTCGCGCGTGTTGCCGTTGGAAAAATTGGACGGCGCCCGAAAAATCGACACGCCGCCGCCTGGCACCCAGCGCAACATGCGCTCATTGGGAATATCGCTCCATATCAGGCTTCCACTATCGGCAAACCAGACGGGACCTTCCGCCCAACGGCAATCGGAATAAAGCTCCTCCAGCCCAGCGCTCGGAACGACAAGGTTGCGGAAGCGTATATCATAGATTTCATAGAGAGGGGATGCGTCGTTCGGCATTACGGATGTCCTAAAAACTGCTGGGGGAACAGTGTCAGCGTCCGCCGGCTGGGCGGCCACCTGCGATCAGAATAACGGCGATGATGATGAGGCCGGTGAGAACCAGCCGCGGGCCGGCGCCGAAGCCATATGTGTTGAGCATCGAGACAACGAGGAACATGAAGAGCGAAGCGCCCCATATGCCGGGCACATTCGAATCGCCGCCGGCCACCGCCGTTCCACCGATGATGACGACCGCAATCGACATCAGCAGATATTCGGCGCCCATGTTCAAGGCAGCGCCACCGGAAAAGCTGGCAAGAAGATAACCGCAGATCGAGGCCAGGATCGCGCAAAGCACATAGGTCGCAAGTCGCGTTCCATCGACGGGAATGCCTGCCATTTTCGCGGCAAACATGCTTTGCCCGATGGCTGAAATCCACCTGCCATAGATCGTCCGCTCCAACAGCAGCCAGCCTAGTGCGGAGAGTACCAGCGCGACGATCGCCACATTCGGCACCCCGAGGAAACTTGAGGTCGTGAAATCAGCCAGCTGTTCGGGCGGTTTGATGCGCAGGCCGCGATTACTCCAAATTGCCGTCGACTGGATGATGAAGCTCATCGACAACGTCGCGATGATCGGCGGGATGCGCAAGAGCTTGATGAGTGCGTAATTGCCGATCCCGATGCCAAGGCCGATGAGGATCGACACGAGCAGACCGGGCATGATCAGGCCGTCCTCGACGTTCATCAGTTTCAGCGCCAAGGTCCCCGCAAGCGTCATGGTGGCCGGCACGGAAAGATCGATGTTGCCCGGACCGAGCGTGATGACGAACATCTGCCCGATGCCGACGATCACAGAGAAGGCCGCAAAGGTCAGGGCGGCCTGCGAAAGGCCAATCAAGCTTGCTCCACCGGTAAAGAATACGGTCACGAGCCAGACGATGATGGTGGCCAAGAATGACCATATCCAGGGCTTGCGGCCAAGCGCGCGAAGAACCGTCATGAGTGTTTCTCCCGCTTCTCGACACGGTTGAGCAAGAGCCGCAGGGCAAGCACGACGATGAGAATGGCGCCTTGCGCACCGATCTGCCAATCCGGCGAGATCCGCAGGAATGACAGAAACGAGCCTGCCAGCGTCAACGTCAAGGCGCCGATGACGGCTCCGACCGGAGATACGCGACCGCCGATGAATTCGCCGCCGCCGAGAATGACGCCGGCGATCGACAGCAGCGTGTAACGCAGCGCGATATTCGCGTCCGCCGAGGTAGTAAGTCCGACCAGCGCGATGCCCGAGAGGACCGCGAAGAGCCCGGCGAGCGCGTAGGCCGCCGCACGCAGAGTGACGACGGACCAGCCGGCGCGTTGAAGCGAGCGTTGGTTGCCGCCGACCCCGCGGATCAGCACGCCGAAGGACGAACGCATGACGAGCAAGTGGGAAATCAGCGCAATGACGACACTGGCAACGATCGCCATCGGTACGAGCGGCGGTTTGGATGTCATCAGCCAGCGAGCCCAGTCGGGCGCCGCGCCGCCCGGCGCGGGCAGCAGCAGCACGGCAAGGCCGCCCCAGACGAAACTCATGCCGAGGGTGACGACGATAGAGGGCAGATCCCTGATGTAGATGATGACGCCCATGGCCGCGTAGACGGCGATCGCCGCAACGAGAATGAGGACGCCCAAAAGCGGGGTCGACTGAAGATAGGTCGCAGCTACGCAAGCGGTGAAACTGACGAACGTGCCCATCGACAGATCGAGATCGTTGACCGACATGATCATCATCTGTGCGATCGTCGCGAGCGCAATCGGCACAGCGAGATTAAAAAGCAGGTTGAGGCCGAGATAGCTCATGGCGCGAGGCTGAAGATAGAAGACCGCAATGAGCAGGACGGCCAGCGACAGGGCCGGGATCAGCAGGCGCAGGGTGGCGGATGATGGACGCATCAGGCGCCCTCCCCGGCAAAAGAGGCTGCCAGCACATTTTCCTCCGTGATCTCATCGCCAACGAGTTCCGCGACGATGGCCCCGTCACGAAAGACGTAGGCGCGGTCGCAAAGGCGGATCTCGTCCATTTCGGTGGAGTACCACATGAATGTCCGGCCGCCAGAAGCCTCGTCGTTGAGGATGCGATAAACTTCCTGCTTGGTGCCGATATCGACACCGCGCATGGGATCATCCATCAGCACGATCGGCGAGGTCGTCGCGAGCGCGCGGGCGAACAGAACCTTTTGCTGATTACCGCCGGACAACGACAAGATGCCGTTCCCCATCGCTGGCGTACGGATTTCGATCCGTCCTTTCCAATCCGCGCCCAGACGCTCCTCCCGTTGTCTGTTGACCAGCGACATCTTCGACAGGTCACCGAGCGATGCGATGCTGAGATTCTTGAGGATGCTCCATAAAGGGAAAGTCCCGTTCAGGCTGCGATCGCCGGCAACGAACGTAATCCTGTCACGCCTGCCGGGCAGCCAGTTGCTTGACAAGGCTCGATGCAATTCAAGCAGCATCTCGGTCTGGCCGTGACCGGCAAGACCGGCAAGACCAATCACTTCTCCCTTGCGGATTTCGAAGGCAAGACCGTTGCCGCCGCGCGCCGGCAAGGCGAGAATGGGAGCGATTGCGGCGCGCTCTTCCGGCCTGCGCTTGCGGTCTTGCTCCTTGACGACACTTCCCATTGCCTGAACAAGACTATGGACGGCAAAATCCCGAGCTGCCCGATCAGCCACTACACGACCGTCCTTCATGACCAGAATGCGGCTTGCCGTCGAAAGGATCTCGCCAAGAATGTGCGAGATCAGCATCACGGCGCCGCCATCCTCCACAAAGCGGCGCACGTATGCCATCAGCTGTGCGGCCAGCCCTGCATCGAGCGAGGACGTCGGCTCATCCAGAATGACCAGCCTCGGCGCCTGGCCGACACTACAGAAGGTTATCGCAATCTCCACCATCTGCCGTTCGGCGATCGAAAGTTCGCCGACGGTGCGCATGACATCGATCTTGTGGCCGGGAAAAACCTCATCAAGTTTAGAGCGCACGATCGTGGCCGCCTGTCTGCGCCAGCTCCAGCCGGAAAGACCGTGATGGACGACCCGCATATTTTCGACCACGGTCAGATTGGGAGCAAGCGAGAGCTCCTGGAAAACGCAGCGAATGCCGTGCGCGCGCGCCGCGTTAATGCCGTGCGCCTTGTCATCGCCTTCATACGAAATCGTTCCTTCATGCGGGCTGAGGCCCCCATTGATGACGTTGACGATCGTCGACTTGCCGGCACCATTGTGACCGACAAGACCGATACATTCGCCGGCATGAATGATCAGATCGGCGCCATCCAGCGCCTTGACGGCACCGAAATGCACCTTGACGCCCTTGACCGAAACGATCGCGTGCCGCTCGGCATTGTGTCTCGCGCTATTGTCTTTGACTGCAATCATGGATCGTCCGGCCGGGCGTTGCGTCAACCGGTGCCGCCACGTTGAGCGGCACCGGCCATTCTTGCTGGCTGATATCGACTATTTGGCCGAAGCAATGACCTTCTTGGCATCGTCGAGCGTGTATTCGACGTTCGCGACGCCGCCCGCCTGCGTGGTGGCGAGATTGGTTTCGAGGTTATCCTGATCAATGCGCAGGAACGGAACCACCAGATCCTTTTTCACGTCTTGACCGTCGAGGATCTGCTGAGCGACCCAGAAGGCAAGCGTCGAGACGCCTGGAGCGATGGAGACCGACATGGTCTCGTAGCCGCTCGCGTCCTTTTCCTTCTTCCACCAAGCAAGTTCGTCTTGCCGGTTGCCCATGACGATCGTCGGCATCGGGCGCTTTGCGGCGGCAAATGCCTGGGCGGCGCCATAGCCATCTCCGCCCTGGGTTACGACTGCAGCGATATCGGGAAGGCTCGGGAGAATACCGGCAACCGCGCGCTGCGCAACGTCCTGCGCCCAGTCGCCATGAACCGAACCCACGATCTTGAACTGCGGATACTTGGCGACGGCGTCATGGATCCCGGCCGAAATCTCGTCATCGACGGAAACGCCGGCGAGCCCGCGGATTTCAAGCACGTTGCCGCCCTTGGGCATCTTCTTGGCAAGATATTCGATCTGGCTCGCGCCCATGCCCTTGAAGTCGACGGCAATGCGCCAGGCGCAGGGTTCCGTGACGATCCCGTCGAATGATACGACGACGATCTTCGCATCACAGGCTTCCTTGATGGCTCCATTCAGCGCGGTCGGAGAGGCGGCATCGATGACGATCGCATCATAGCCCTGCAGGATCATGTTCTGAATTTGGGCGGCCTGTTCGGTCGCCTGGTTTTCCGCGGTGGTAAACGGATCGGCGGCGGCGACCACGCCGGCCTTTACGGCTTCGCCCGTGACCTTCTGCCAGCTTGTGAGCATGGCCTGACGCCAGGAATTGCCGGCGTAGTTGTTCGACAATGCAATTTTCTTGGATGACGTATCAGCAAAAGCGGAACCCGGCACGACAACGCACGCGATGACGGCGGATGCCAGAAGCATCTTGGCAATGTTCATATTTTCCTCCCAATAAGCCCGTTCTTCAATCACCGGGCCAAGATTTTCGAACGCGCTCCTCAACGAACGATCGAAAATAATATTTGCACTGAAGGTTCCCCTCTCAGTACAAACAGGATGTCTGAGATCGTCAGGCTTGTACAGGCGCTTACGACGAGCGGCCTTGCGGGATCCCGCAGAAAAAATGCGCAAGTCCGCAAGACGAACGGATCAGATCGGCGCTTAATGGCGTCGTGAATTCGCATGCTGCGATCGGCCGGAGGAAAAGAGGCCGGCGCATTGCCTGGGAGGGCGTGTTTTGCGCGATCTGGCGCCGCAATCGGTCTTCGACCATTATCTCAACATCTCAAGGCTACTTGCCGGACAGCTCGATTTTCACTCCGTTATCCAGGCGGTGGCGGCCGAAATCAGCCATGTCATCCCGCACGACCATCTCGACGTCTGCATCATCATGGTGGACGAGCAATTCCACACCGCCTACGAAAGCGGAATGGAAACGGACTGGGGCCGCCGTTTTCCCGCCCCGGTCAGCAACAGCCCCATCCGTACGCTGCTTTGGGGCGAAAGCGACTATCTTCTGACCGACGATGCCTGGAGCGATCCGCAATTTCACTTCCAGGGCGCTTTCTCGCATCCGATCTTTCATCAGTCCCTGCATAGCCGTCTCCATGTTCCCCTCAAGGTGCAGGGCCACGTCATCGGCGCGCTCTCCTGTTCAAGCCATAAGATCGGCTTCTATGACATGAAGGATATCGAGAGCGCCCGCGTCATCGCCGATCTTTTGTCGCCGCATTTCTTCGCGATTCGCGCCGCCGATCAGGCCAAGCGGTCGGCAATCGTGGAAGCCGAAGCGCGCGCCCGCGAGGAAGGTTTGCGGCTTGGCGCCCTGAAACTGACGGAGGCTCTGGAGGCTGAACGCCAGCGCATCGGCATGGACCTGCATGACCAGATTCTCGCCGATCTGACCCGCCTTTCCCGCCGGCTGGAGCGGCTTGCGCGCCAGCCCGACGTCACGGGCGAAGCGCTCGAGCCGCTGTTTCGCGGCTTGCAGCACAGCATGCATGACCTCCGTCAGATCATCGAGGAGGCCAAACCCTCCGTCCTGCAATTGTTCGGCTTCGCCCAGGCGGTGGAGAACCATCTCGAGCGATCGATCCAGGAGAGCGCGGCCAGTCTGACCTGGTCGCTGAACGACGAGACCGCCGGAGCGATCGACTGCCTGGAACAACCCGTTTCCATCGCTCTCTTTCGTATCGCGCAAGAAGCCATCAACAATGCCATCCGCCACGCACAGGCTAGCAATGTTCAAGTTCAGCTCAAAGCAACCGAGAGTACGGTGACCATAGAGATCATGGATGATGGCCTCGGGCTTGGAAATGCCCGCAGATCGTCGGGCGGCGGCATCGAAAACATGCGCACCCGGGCGCGGCTGATCTCCGCGCGCTTCGCAATCAAACCCGCCGGCGCATCGGGAGGAACCTTGGTCAGCGTCGCCCTGCCCGCCAAAGCGCCGCCGGCGACAGGAGTCGTTTCATGAAGGTTCTGGTCATCGAGGACGACCCTCTGCATCGCTCTTACCTCAACGAGGCGATCCGCGCGGCGCTGCCTGAATGTGACGGTGTGCTCGAGGCTGAGAACGGTCACGCGGGTGAACGATTGGCGCGTGATCTAAGATCCGCCCATATCGTCATGGATCTGCAGATGAGCCAGCGCAACGGCATCGAAGCCGCGCGCACCATATGGAAGGAACGGCCGGAAACGCGCATTCTCTTCTGGTCGAACTATTCGGACGAAGCCTATGTTCGCGGCGTCTCGCGCATCGTCCCCGTCGGCGCCGTCTACGGCTACGTCCTGAAGTCGGCTTCCGACGACCGACTGAAATTGGCGCTCCGCAGCATCTTCATCGAGAGCCAGTGCGTGATAGATCGCGAAGTACGCGGGACGCAGCAAAAGAGCCTCGGCAACGTCAACGGCTTCACCGAAGCCGAATATGAGATCCTGATCGATATCGCACTTGGCCTGACGGACCGCGCAATCGCTCAAAGACGCAATCTTTCGGTACGGAGCGTACAGAACCGACTGCAACAACTCTATATCAAGCTCGGCGTCTATCAACCGCTCGGCAACCACGACGACGATGGCAGGTTAAATCTCAGAGCACGGGCGGTCGCCGTGGCATTCTTGAGAAAGCTGCTCAATCACAGCTCGCTCGAGCGCGCGGAAGCCGACCTCACATCCTGGCTTGCACGTCAACCACACGACTGCCCGCCCCTATGAAGGCTGCGAATCTTCAGAGCGTGCCCATCCCGCCACGGGTCGGCTTCGAGGCAACGGGTGGCCAGGAATGTGCACTGTGGAAGAAACTTGCGGGGGGCCTGGGTGGATGCCGTGCGACTGCCTCCGGCACAGATCGCGGCCTTCGCGCTTTCCCGCGGCACCCGCGCAAAAACAGACCGGATCGGATGATGACCTTAAAGCGGTGCTCGATGCGCCATCGTAAATGCGATCCTCAAATCCGCCTCTTCCTGGAGGCACCAGAACTCTGCATAAACACAGTTGCTAGGCGCCAGAATATTCTCGTGCCCTGTCAAAATCGGCATGCGATCCCGTTCGAGTGACAAGCTTTTCGCGAAAAAATCGTATCACCGCAAGCGCAGGATAAGTTTCCCTGGAAAGGTTAGGACCCACAATCCATTAGACGCGTGGACATCCCGAAATCGTTGTCGAAGATCATCGCGACTGTGGCGGCAGCTTCGCTTATGAACGCCTTTCAGCAAACACATCGTCGATGCGAACGGAGGCAGCAGACAAATCCGGCCGTGCCGCGGCGACGCATTGGAATAGCACTTCCGCAAGCCCGACGGCAATGATGCGTCCGAGCACCTCCGCGCTTCCCGGCAGGCCCATGCCGGTTGGCAACGAAATCCGGATGTCAGCCATGTTGTGAAGCGCGGATGACACACTGCCACAGATGGCGGCAACGGTTGCCCCGGCATTCTTGGCTGCGCCTGTTGCCCATAGAAGCGACTGTGTATTTCCGGAATGAGAAACGGCAATAGCCAAGTCCCCGGGCCGCATCAGCGAGGCCAATGTCACTTGCGTATGATGCTCCTCGCTGAATTGCATCGGCAAACCCAGGCGGACCAGACGAAGGTGAATGGCGCTGCAAACCGCGGCGGACTCACCAGCGCCAAAGAGACAGATCTGCCGGGCATTGAGTATCTGTTCTACGAGCGTGTCGAGATCACTACTGGTTTGCAGCGATCGAGAAAAAGCCTGTGCGCGCATCGCAATCGCCTGCATCACCCGATCGGCGATCTGGCCCGTGTTCTGCCCTTCGCCCGATGCGGCCTTTGCTTCCCGTGAGGCGCCTTCCAACAAGAGTGCCTTGCGCATCTCCTTCAGGCCCGGATAGCCGAGCTTGCGCGACAGACGATCGATGCTCGAGCGGCTGGCGCCGGAGACTTGCGAGAGGTCCGAGGACGTCATGATGGCAAGCTCGTAAGGCGGGACCGCCATCAATCCTCTGACGATGCGTTCCTCCGCCGGAAACAGACTGACTGCGCCGACGCGCTCAGCGAAGGCAACCGCGTCTTCGAAAACGGCTGCTGTCTCCCTGTCGTCGTTGATTTCCATCACGCCCTCCATGACACAAATTGTCCCTCAAAAAATCACATGACACCTATTGCGGGACATTTTGTGTCTCATTATAGTGACTTTTATAAGCGGACGCCCGAATATAGCCCGTTTATTTACCGGAGGAGGAAACAATATGAAACATTTTGTATCGCGGCTGCTCGCAAGTTGCGTCATCGTATCCGCCATCGCCGCCAGCCCGGCGAGCGCCAAGGATCTGAAGGCGGTCGGCGTGACCGTTGTCGACCTGGGCAATCCGTTCTTTGGAGCGATCGCGAAGAACATCGAAACCAAGATTGAGGCCGTGGCGCCCGGAGCCAAGACGACCATCGTGTCCGGCGACTACGATCTCGGCAAACAGTCGACACAGTTCGACAACTTCATCCAGGCTGGCGTTGACCTCATTATTGTTTCCGCGGTCGATTCCAAGGCGATCGGCGCGGCCGTCAAGCGTGCCGAAGCCGCCGGCATCTCCGTCGTGGCGATCGACAACACGGCCGATGGCGCGCAGGCAACCGTCACGACCGACAACGTGACAGCCGGCAAGCAGGCCTGCGGCTACCTCGCGGACAAAATCGGTGGCAAGGGTAACGTGATCATCGTCAATGGACCCCAAGTCTCGGGCGTAATGGATCGCGTCGCCGGTTGCAAGGACGTGCTCAAGGACAAGTCGGGCATCAAGATTGTCTCCGACAACCAGAACGGTGTCGGCACGCGCGAGGGCGGACTGAACATCACGACCGGCCTGCTGACGGCGAACGACGACGTCCAGGGCATCTTCACCATCAACGATCCGTCCGCCATCGGCGCCGATCTCGCGACAAAGCAGCTCAACCGCACCGGCATCGCCATCGCGACGGTCGATGGCTCGCCCGATATCGAGGACGCGCTCAAAGGGCACACCCAGATCGTCGCCTCCTCGGCGCAGCTTCCGTCTAAGCTGGCGGAAGCCGCGGTAGAGGCCGGCATCAAGTTGATCAATGGCGATAAGCTCGCCGACCCCAACATGCTGGTCGCACCGCAGCTCGTCACGCGCGACACCGTCGCCGACTACAAGGGATGGGCCTCCAAATAGCCACCTTCTTTTGGGCCGGCTCCTCTCGCCGGCCCAACCTTCGCCCGCGAAGGCAGCCGGTCACGCCGGGTGTCGACGCGGATCGCCGGCATCAACCAAGGAACCACTTCATGCCACTCGTTTCCCTGCAACATCTCCTCACGCACGCATCCGACAACAAATATGCCGTCGGCGCCTTTGTCTCCATGAACACGGAGATTATTCAGGCCGCGATCGTGGCCGCCGAGCGGAAGAATTCGCCGGTGGTGATCCGCATCCACCCCGATGTGCGTGAGATTACCCGGTTCGATACGCTGACGGCGGTCGCCAAGCAACTGGCCGCCGAAGCAAGCGTCCCGGTCGGCATCAGTCTCGATCACGGCGAGACCTTGGGCGATACGATCGACGCGATCCGCGCTGGCTGCACCAGTGTCATGCTCGATGCGGCAGAAAAGCCGCTGGAAGAAAACATCCGCCTGGTCAAGGAAGTCGTTGATGCGGCACGTCCGCTCGGCATCCTCGTCGAAGCTTCGATCGGCCACATGGAACATGGCGCCATCCAAACCGACGATGATCTCGCCGATGTGGCAGAGGCAGTGAAGCTGGTGAAGGAAAGCGGCGCGACGATTCTGGCACCGGCGATCGGCAACGTCCACGGCTCCGCTCATGGCGAGCAGAAGGCAACGCCAAAACTCAACATCGAGCGCATCGTTGAACTGCGGAAAGCCACCGGCGTTCCGATCTGCATGCATGGTGGGTCGGGCAATCCGCGCGATCAGATGCGCGCCGCCACCGCCGCGGGCGTGTCGCTGGTCATCCTGTTTTCCGATATCATCACCGCCTATAACCGTGAATTAAAGCGTGTGCTGACGGAAAACTCCATCGGCATCGCCATCATCGATGCGCTGGTTCCCGCGCAGCGGGCCGCCGAAGTCGTCATAGAGGAAAAGATGGAAGATCTCGGATCAGCCGGCCAAGGCGAAGCGTTCATGACCTGGATGAGAAAAACGGCGGCCTGATGCAACTCTCCGATCCCATTCTCGTCGGCATCGACATCGGCACGACCAATCTCAAATTCGTTGCCGCCAGGCCAAGCGGACAGCTTGAGGCGGTGGTGCGGCGGACGATGAGTGTGGATCGGCCCTCGGCCGGCGCCGCGCAGTTCAATCTGCCGGCACTGCGCCGCAATCTGATGGAAGGGCTGGCCGAACTTGGTCAGCGCCTGGGCGAGAACGATGTTGAGCGGATCGCGGCAATCTCCATTGCGAGCATCGGCGAGAGCTTCATCGGCCTTTCGTCCGAGGGCGAACCCCTCACCCCTTGCCCGACCTGGTATGATCGTCGTACCGTAAACAGCCGGCTCTCGCTCGATCTCGATGCTGGAGACTGGTTCGATACCACCGGCATGGTGGACGACGATATCTATACGGTGCATCGCCTCGCTTGGTGGCGACAGCATGAGCCCGAACGGGTTGCCGCGGTCAGACGTTGGCTGATGGTGTCCGACTACGCCACCTATCTTCTGAGCGGGGCCTTCGCATCAAGCCCGTCGCTGGCCGCCCGTAGCGGTTTGGCCGATCGAAACACCGGGCAATGGTCGGAGACAATCCTGTCGGCCGCCGGACTGTCACCGGATGCGCTACCAAGACTTCTCCCTTCGGCCGTCGTCGCGGGGCGGCTATCGGATCGCGCGGCACGAGCGACCGGGTTTAAAGCAGGGACGCCGATCGTCAACGCCGGTCATGATCATCCCTGCGCGGGGCTTGGCTGCGGGTTGGCCGAACCGGGAGATATCATCGATTCCACCGGGACATCCGAAGCGATCAAAACCGTGGTCGAACGACCGCTGACCTATCATGAGGCCGGCGACGGCGCCTATGACTGCTACCCGCATGTGGTACCGGGCCGTTTTCTTCTCTCCGGACACACGCCGGCGTCCGGCGGCTTCCTGGACTGGCTCGTCGCTCGTCTTTCCGGACCGGAACCATCGATGGAAACAGCGGCGATGCTTTGGAATATGGCCCGGCAGTCGCCCGCCGGAGCGCGGGGCATACGGCTGACGCCCTTTCTCGAAGGAACCGGCGCCCCCTGGAACGATCGCGGCCGGCGAGCCACCTTTGCCGGCATCGGCACCGAAGTCCAGTCGGGCGACCTCCTGCGCGCCGGCGTGGAGGCGCTCGGCGCATGGCTCGTCATCAACCTCGATCTCTTCACCGGGCTTGCCGGTCTTTCGCCGCGACGGCTGGTGGTCACCGGCGGCGGTGCGCGCAACAGTCTCGCCAACGAGATCAAGGCCGCAATGACCGGATTGCCGCTCGGGCTTCCCGACGTCGGCGAAGCGGCCGGGCTCGGTGCAGCGCTCGTTGGCGGCCTCGCCATAGGCCTCTTCGCGGACGCGCGCGACGCAGCCCGTCTCCCCGATATCGCATGGCGGGACGTTGCACCGGATCCAGACCTAACGAGGGCCTACGACGCGCTGCTGCCGGACCTGAAGGCCGTGCTCGAAACGGAGGGAGAGGAATGACCGATACCAGCGTGCCGATCCTTGAAATGCGCCACGTCAGCAAGTGCTTCGGCCGGATAGAAGCCCTGAAGAATGTCGAGTTGAAGCTCTTCGCAGGCGAAATCCATGCGCTGATGGGCGAAAACGGGGCCGGAAAGTCGACCCTCGTGAAAATCCTGTCAGGCGCCTACATGCCCGACCCCGGCGCCGAATTCCTGATCGACGGCTATCCGATTACGCTGTCCGACCCGCAGGATGCCCGAAAACTCGGCATCTCGATCATTTACCAGGAATTGTCGCTCGCCCCCAACCTGACCGTTGCCGAGAATATCGCGCTTGGTCGCGAGCCGCGTCACGGCCTCTTAGCTGATCGGCGTTCGATGCGGGACGCTTGCGCGGACATGCTGCGGCGGCTCGGTGTGGATTTCGAGCCCGACACCTTGGTGGCGACGCTCTCGATCGCCGAAATGCAAATGGTGGAAATTGCAAGGGCACTATCGGCTAAGGCCCGTATCCTCATCATGGATGAACCGACGACAGCGCTCTCGTCACGCGAAACCGAACGTCTGTTCACGCTTGTCGAGCAACTGCGAAAGGAGGGGCTTGCGGTTGTCTATATTTCGCATCGCATGGCCGAGGTCTACCAGCTTGCCGATCGTTGCTCGGTGCTCCGGGACGGAAGCTATATCGGCACGCTACCGCGCGCAGAGCTGTCGGCTGAGACGCTGGTGCGGATGATGGTCGGCCGCGATATCAGCGAGCTTTTCAAGACAGCCCGCGCCGACGCCGCGAACGCTTCGGCGAAACCGGTGCTGACCATCGAGAACCTGACGGACGGTGACAAGGTCGCGCCGGCCTCCTTCGTCCTTCGCTCCGGCGAGGTCGTCGGACTCGCGGGGTTGGTCGGCTCCGGCCGCACCGAACTTGCCCGCCTTATCTTCGGGGCCGATCGCACCTCGTCCGGCAGCATTTCGATCAACGGCGTGCAACACATAATCCGCTCTCCCGCGGACGCGATGAAAGCAGGGATCGCCTATCTGACGGAAGACCGCAAGGAGCAGGGTCTCTTCCTGGACATGACGATCGATGACAACATCAATATTGCCGTCGCAGCGCGAGATGCCCGGCCATTCGGCCTGCGGCGTTTTGCGACCGCGCGCCGACGCACGGACGCGGCGATGGAGGCACTCGCCGTCCGCGCATCCTCGGGTCAGGCCACGGTGGGTGCTCTGTCGGGCGGAAACCAGCAGAAAGTGCTGCTGGCCCGCCTCTTGGAGACCGCACCGAAGGTCTTGATCCTCGACGAGCCGACACGCGGCGTCGACATCGGCGCGAAGGCCGAAATCTACAAGCTGATAGACAGGCTGGCGATGTCGGGCGTGGCCATTCTGCTGATATCGAGCGAGTTGCCCGAGATCGTTGGCCTGTCGGATCGTGTCCTGGTTATCCGCGAGGGAAGCATCGTGGCCGAAATCGGCGAACGCTCACAGATCAGTCCACAAGCCATCATCTCCATCGCCATGGGCGAGGCAGACGCACCGAAGCCCGCAGCCTGAAAACGCCGCGACGTCCATAGGGAGGAATCGCATGCAATCGTCCAGCCTCGAAACGGCGACCAAATCCAATCCGACGTGCACGGGCGCAGCCGCAATCTCGCTCATCCGCACGCTCGGCATGTTGCCAGTGCTCATCGTGCTGGCGATCGCTTTCACATTGATGAGCGGCCGCTTCCTGTCGCTTGGAAATTTGCTGATCGTCATGCAACAAGCATCGATCAATCTCGTGCTCGCATGTGGCATGACGCTGGTGATCCTGACAGCAGGGATCGATCTCTCCGTCGGTTCGGTGCTGGCGGTCTCAGCCATGGCAGCACTTATCGTTTCCCTCGACCCGACGTTCGCAATGCTCGCCATTCCCGCCGCGCTTGCTTGTGGCCTCGGCTTCGGCCTGATCAACGGCCTGCTTATTGCCGGATTGAGACTTCCCCCCTTCATCGTCACGCTCGGTGGACTGACCGCCATTCGCGGTATCGCACGGCTGATGGGTCACGACACGACCGTCTTCAATTCCGATCTGCCATTTGCGGTGATCGGCAACGGCAGTGTCTTCGGTGTGCCGATTCTGGTTCTGATCGCTCTTACCGCTGTCATTATCTCCTGGTTCATACTGAGGCGAACCGTTCTCGGAATGCATATCTATGCGCTCGGCGGCAACGTGCACGCTGCGCGACTAACCGGGATCAACGTCGGTCGAGTTCTTCTGTTCGTCTACGGCACCTCAGGTCTGCTTGCCGGCCTCGGCGGCGTCATGGCCTCAGCTCGTCTCTATGCAGCAAACGGCCTGCAGCTTGGTCAATCCTATGAACTGGACGCGATCGCCGCCGTCATCCTCGGCGGCACGTCCTTCGTCGGTGGCATCGGGTCGATCTGGGGTACGCTGATCGGCGCATTGATCATCGCTGTGTTGTCCAACGGTCTCATCCTGACAGGCGTTCCTGATGTTTGGCAGTATATCGTCAAGGGCCTGATCATCATTTGTGCGGTCGCACTAGATCGCTTCCGCCTGCAGCATGGCGCTCGAACCTGAAGCAATTATCCTAAGGTAAAAATTGTGTGATACGACGACGTCCGGGCTCGACCAAACGCTGTCGGACCAGCGCCGGCATGACGGATCGAAGGCATTGTTGCGGATAAATTTCGACGTTAGGCGAAGACACCGGCATGCGATGAACAGGCCCACGGGTGGTATAGCTCGCCCTACAAACGCTTGTGCCAGAAAGGCCAGCCTTTCGCCGGCGCTCATGCGATTTAGTTTCACGATGTGAGGGACTTGGTTGCGGGGGCCTGCTTTCATCTTTACTTGCGATCATCGCAACGGCGCCATTCTTTACTAAAATCTCTTACGAACGGCGGTAAAAGCGGCCTATTTCGTACAGTCGCGTAGTAACCTAGCGATAATTACACACGGATAGAAACCAGTCTAAGCGTTCACTCATAGCCACCGCCTAGCACTTACAACGGCGACCGGGGGTAACATCAGGGGCAGATTATTTATCGGCAGCGCGTCTTCGCTCCCAAGGCGCTGACCAATTCATCAGTTCGACCATTTCCGGAACCGGTGCAGCCGGCCCTGATAAAGCCATGCAGAAATCCGAAAGCCCTTCGGGGGTCATGACAATCAAACGCCCATTTATCACGTCGTCTGCTAATCGTAGAATGGAGGTATGCGCACACTCCACCGGCGACTGACCACATTGGTCGGCTGCACGCTTAACCACTGCGGTGTCCGCTTCCGAGAGCCGTATCGTTATAACGCCTTTTGACTCTTCCACACGATGTACCCGATTGCGATTGTGACGTTCGCCCTTCTACAGCACGGCAGAAAGGCCTCACTACCATTGTAATTTCAAGAAAGCACAATCGCCCGAATATCTGAAGTGCAGTCTGCCGCGCTCCCCATTGAGCGCGGCAGATAATTATCAAACGGTCACGCATCTGCCCTGTTCAACGCTTTGATGACGGCTTTCGACAGTGCGAACGCGCGGGCATCACCTCCCTTTTGATCCCGAACCATCTCGCTCAATTCCGCCATGGGGAATCGCCTTAGTGTTGGTACGAGTTCGTCGGGATCAAAGCCCTCGGGGGGATTGGCATAGATACGCACGAGCGCACCGAAGATCGAAGCACCGTGTATAAGTGGTTCACCCTTATATGCTTCAGCCATGCAGGTCAGAGCAGCCGAAACGACTGCGTCACCATGTCTGCGAAGCGCGGTGGCAATCGAAGACGTAAAAGTGACATCTCCTGGCTTCCATGCAGTTGACGAAGTGCTTCGGGCGATAGCCAATCCTGCCTCAGACACCAGCCGTCGAATATCCAGGGCATCCTCATCGCCGGCAGCAAGGGCCGCGTGGAAGTCATCCATACGGTTCATCGCCTTACGCGCCCTGTTCGCAACAATGAACATGCGTGCCTCATCTTCTGGACTGCCATAGGTGAAAAGGCAGCAAGGCAACTGCAGCAAATCTCCCCGGCGCACGGCTGCAGCCCAACGATGCTGTCCGTCGATGATTACCCTTGAACCGTCAGGTCGCCGCGATACCACCAGAGGCGCACAAAGCCGCCAATCGAAGTTTGCGGCGATGCTAGCGATAAGGCGGCGCGATCCGTCGTTGTCGATAGATCGCTGATAAGAACTGTCCACCGTCAGTGCGGCAACATGCACCCACTCAATACTTGGCATGGTGCCACGCGGCGCGCCAAAGGCAATCTTCCGTTCGCTTCCGCGCTTTCCCCCAGAACCGGTTTTACTTTTCGTGCCAAACTGAGCGGATTTCCCTGGGCCGATAGCCGTGATTTCCGGAGCGATTTCGGCAGTGAAACCCGCCAGAAGTTCAGGAACTTCCTCCGGTTCGCGGCACCACAACTTGCCACCATGTTCGATGACAACATGGCCAGCGTGAACGCGAGTTGTGCCGAGAGGTGTCGGAATCAGGAAAGATCCGTTGGGTGACTTGTCTTCCGTTATTCGATCGCAAACCCAGGACGGCATCGCAGAACCGTCGTTAAGCCATGTACGAATGCTTCCGGCCAGCGGTAGTGATTGCTGTTGCGTCATTATCGTTCTCCTGAAACGTCGCGGCCCTATGCGCACGACGCCACAGGCTATGGGCGGTATGTTTCACTAACGAGAACGAACGAGCAGCTGGGAAAATTGGCAGGCAGCTATTATTATTTCATGGTTTTATTCAATAGCTGCCACGCCGGCGAGAACCTGGAAGTGCTGCGAGCTGTTCCGGGAATGACGTTGATCGTTCCGACCATTTGCTTGAACTGCAGGACATCATACTCGGTGTCACTCGCTTGCAATCTGGCAATCAGAGTTCGCAATTCGCTCCACTTGTGTCCTGCTTCCCGTTTTGCAGGCGCCAGTATCCGCCCACTGACCTGCAATCTCACTCGCAGGCTTTCAGCTTGATCCTCGAGCTGCTGGAAGCGCGTCTTCAAGGCTGGCGTATATAGCCCATCCTCGATGGCGGACATCAGTCCCTGAAGTCGTCGGTCAATCTTCTCAAGCTGCAATCGATCCTTTTGTATCTGGCGGCTCTGTTCATCGGCGTTCACCTGCTCGTCGTTGGTCAACGCGTCCGCGTGGTGGGTGATCAACATGGCAGCCTCGGCAAGAATATCTCTGACCGCTGCTTCCATCACTCTTCGCTGGACCGTCTTGCCACTGCCACAGGTCTTTCGCCGGTAATGCTCCGCACAGCCGTAACGATCCCTCCCGACGTTACAGAACTCGCCACCGCATTGCGCACAGGTCAGGAGACGATAGAGGTTCGAGGGAGCCATCTTGAGGCCAAGATCCCGAGCTTCTCTGGATTTCCGGACACCGTCACGAACACCTCCATGACGCCGTTCTGCCCCCTGTTGCCGGTCCTTGACTGCCTGCCATAAGACTTCGTCGATAATCCGCAGATGGGGAACATCCTTTATGACCCATTCCGTCTCCGGATTTAGGCGTACCTGACGCTTTCCGGTGATTGGATCCTTGATGAAGCGCTGGCGGTTCCAGACAAGCTCTCCGCGATAAAGGGCGTTGTTGAGAATACCGGTCCCCCTCGCCCGATGCCCACGAATGGTGGTGGCACCCCAAGAATGCCCGCCCGGCCCCTGAACGGTTTCCCGATTCAGCGCAGCAGCAATAGCATTGGGAGTCTCTCCCTTAGCAAAGGCTACAAAGATTTGGCGAATGACAATCGCCTGCTGCTCGTTAATGCAGCGGCCTCCGGCACCGCCTTCACCATCACTGGATACGTCATAGCCGTAGGCGAGACCTCCGCCTGAACGGCCTTTCTCGATCCGTCCGCGTTGGCCTCGTCTGGTCTTCTCGGCCAGATCCCTGAGGAACAGTGCATTCATCGTGCCCTTAAGGCCGATATGCATCTCGTCGATTAGTCCTTCGGCCACCGTATGCAGGACAACTCCCCGAAATCGAAGCGCCTTGTAAATATGAGCCATGTCCTCCTGATCACGAGAAATTCGGTCGAGTGCCTCGGCACACAAGGTGTCGAACCGCCCTGCCCGCGCATCATCCAGCAATCGGATAATTCCCTCCCGACCGCGGATACTGGCGCCCGAGATGGCATCGTCGCGATAGTATCCGGCGACCTTCCACCCCTGACGTTCTGCGAACTGGCGGCAAAGGTTGAATTGATCGTCAATCGACTGCGAGCTCTGGAGATCGGAGGAGTATCGGGCATAGAGGGCAACGTCCGGCATTGGCATTCCTGGCATTTCAAAAGGGGGAACGCCCTTTGCCAGCAACCAGGGCCAGAGAGAAGTTGTACGTCACATTATCCAGAGGAAAGCAGGAGGAAGATGTACTACCTGCACCACGCGAAAGGCGCCGATGCCTCAACGTCCACGCTCTGACACCGCCAATCGACCATCCGCAGCCTATGAAATAAATACTGCTATTGATGGTATTTGAACCCTCGACCCGCCAAATCAATTGACACCAAGGCTCTGATTACATGTCATAATGTCATTTATTAACATATAGGAATGTACTCTATGGCCCGCCGACCGACTCGAAATGAAGGCGCTCCGGTGGAGCGCAATGCTACAGTCCAACGAGCTTGGATCGGTCGACACAATTACGTCATTAACGCCGATACCGTCCTGAAAGATGTCTATCGGTTGCTCAGCCTCGTCATGGGTGACCGCGCCCTCGCTTTGTTGCCGGATGATGGTTATCATCTTCTCGTCGGCTTGCGTGATCAGTTCGTTGAAGATGAGCTTGTCCATCTCTTAATTGGAACAGCGGTAATGAACCGGTCGCATGACGATCACATGAGTGGTCCGCGCCGCGATGAAGATGAGCTGAGCTTTGTACCGGTTACGTTGATTTGTGGGACGCTGACCACGGAAGGTCGGACAGAGACGGTCACCGAAGACCTGTTGCTGCGGGAGGCCTGCAATAAGATCATTCATGCTGATGAGATCAGGGTCGATGCTGAGACTGTTGAAAATGCGGCATTCCCATTTCTCCCGCAAAACGTCATATTGATCGGCCGTGCCTACGGCCGGCCTTGGCAGGGAGTCTTGAATGTTCCGAACTACGTGCGTGCAACGATCATGAATTTCCGGGATATTCGATGAGCGACCTTGTCCTGTTTTCGGCAAGACTGCCGACAGCTCTGGCCAATGTTCCCGCCAATGTTTAGATGAAGTTTCTGGAATTCTTCACCGCCCAGATCCGCAACGGGAAAAAGCTTGCCGATTTCTAAGAAATCGCCGACCGCAAACGGCAATCGAAAGATGCGTGACGGATAGCATCACCCAAGACCAGCCTCCGCGATGAAGGGGGTCGGCTTGTTTCTCCAGTGGGACTGATCTGACGCGACGAGCAAGATGCGCTTAGCACGGGTCAGGCCGACGTAGAACAATCGCCGAGATTCGTCGTACGCCTCCTGCGTCGATGTCGAAAAATGCGGGATACTGCCCTGATTCATACAGATCAGAGCAACGCCCTCAAATTCGCGTCCCTTGGAATTGTGCAGCGTAATCAGCTTGAGCGCCTGCTCAGGATTGGCAAACAGGCCCATATCGGAGATTAGCAGATTTGCCAGGTCAACCTCACTGGCTTTCATGTCGGATAGCATTTCCTCGGCGGAATCGATCAGCGGCTGTTTGGCGCTGCCAGGCAACCATTCCTCTTGTTTTAGATAGTCACCAGCTTCGCGGGCGATGGCGCGCAGCCAAGCGACGCCGCCCGGATACTTTTCAGCAAGCGAACGAGCGAGATAAATCAGGCCAAGCGCCAACCGACGCCCTTCATAACTGAACATGTCATATCGCGAATTACCGGTGAGGTCGCCGATGAGCCGAAACAGCGCCCGCTCCACCCCCGGGAGTCCGAGGTAATTGCCTGCCTCGGCGCAAGCTCCGAGTTGCTCGGCAAGCCCGGCAAGCAGTCGCCGACGTCGATAGGGCCGTGCACCCGGGCCAAAGACTGGCACGTCCAATTCTCTGAGGGCACGGGCAACGGGAATGAGATGTGTCCACCACGGTGCAAGAATTGCGGCCTTGCCGAGCGGGATGCCGGCATTCTGTAAGGCGGGCAGAAAATAGTCGGTGATGGCGTCAATCGGCCTTTCGACATTAAC
The DNA here is from genome assembly GCF_046840415.1 of Rhizobium sp. SYY.PMSO. Classification (NCBI taxonomy): domain Bacteria; kingdom Pseudomonadati; phylum Pseudomonadota; class Alphaproteobacteria; order Hyphomicrobiales; family Rhizobiaceae; genus Rhizobium; species Rhizobium sp. SYY.PMSO. The sequence goes on along the minus strand of NZ_CP177351.1, from coordinate 53,367 downwards.
GTAGTTCACTTGTGCCGCGATTTGCGCGGCATCGCCCGCCGCCTGCATCCGCGGCACGGTCGGGATCAGTGTTGATGCAGTGCCGACAATCTCCGGTCCGCATCGGAAGTTGCCGGTCAAAGTCGTATCTCGGTGCGCGCCGATCTGATTTCCAAACTGTTCGGCGAGTTCGGGACGCGCACCTGCGAAGCTCATAATCGACTGGTTCTGGTCACCGACGAGAAAGAAGCGCGTGTGGAGGAACTCCCGGAGTGCTCCGAAGATGGCGATCTGGATGTCCGTTGTGTCCTGGAATTCGTCGATTAGCAGCCAAGCAAAGCGGCTCGCGATGCCGCGTCCGACGAACGGATGTTGCTCAAGAACCTTCCATGAATAATAGAGGATCATCGCGAAATCGAGGTATCCGTGGGCGCGGACGCGCTCCCAATAGAGCGCGGCGGATTCCGCAGTGACAATACCTGTCTCGATCCCTTGTCCGCAGGGGTCGCCGTTTACGTCGATGCGAAGCGATTCATAGTCCTCGAACACCTGGCCGGCGGGCATGCGACCGAATGCGTCTTCGACCGCCGTCACGATCTGCTCAAACTGACTGTTTTCTCGGGAGAGCACCTGAAACGACGCCGGCACCTCGGGTAACAGCCAGCTGTAGGGGCGAAGAATGAATTGCAGGCAGAAGGCGTGGATCGTGGAGATTTCACAGCGTTCTGCTATCGCCTGAGTGCCGTAGGTGCGTAATCTGGTCTCGATCTCATCGACTGCAGCATTGGTGTAGGTAATGCAGCCGATGAACTGCGGCGTGCCGACAACCTTATCGGCCAGCGTCAGCAGCTTTGCGAGAATAACCCGCGTCTTGCCGCTTCCTGGGCACGCTGTCAGCAGCAGGTTGCCATCATACTCAACCGCCTCGCGCTGTTCCGATGTAAGCCGGATCATTCCGTGAGCCACTCATACGCCTCCTCGATATAGGCCGGCAAATCAGTCGCGAAGTGGGCATAGCGCGCGGCTATCTGCGCGAAGCGCGCCTTGCCAAAGCGCTTGGCGGTATTGAGTGTGATACGGCCAAGTTCGATACGGAGTGCGGTCTCATCGGCGGGGCTCAGTCCTCCGAGCGCAAGCGTTGCAAACCCCTGCTCCATCTGTGCGAGGATCTGCGGCGCGCCAAGAGCACGGACGGTCTCGACAAGCATAGGCAGGCGCCCAAGCGATACTAGTTCTCGTTCGAAAGTGGTGGCGCCCTCGAACGTGGACACAAACTCATTTTCCAGGGCCACGAGATCTGGAGTGCCAATGTCTGGATCGAAGTCCTCGGCGTCGGAGGGCTTCATGTCAGCATCGGCCACGATGGCACATTTTTTCTCAAGTGATCCGGCGCGGAACAGCTTGGCATAGACGTCAAAATGGACGCCATGGATCGCAATAACTGAGATACCGAGCCGCTCGAGCTTCACGCCATACACCTGCTCAATCAGTGCCGGGATCAGGAACATCTCGGCAGGCCCTTCGACCAGCATGACTTTACGGGCGTAAAGCAATGCACTCTTGGTTGCGTCAAGATAGCGTTCGAGATCGGCAATTTCTGGCGCGGTCAGCGCGGCATTGAGCGCGAGATTGCCGGCAGCGATGGTCGCGTCCTCGCGCTTGGTGAGAGATACAATGCTGCTCAATGGAACCTGAGAGGTCACCTGGGTGCTGTGACTGGTCAGGATGGTCTGCACGTTGATCGCCCGCAGTGCCGCGATCAACGAGAACTGCAATTGAGGATGAAGATGTGCTTCTGGCTCCTCGATCAGTATCAATTGGCCGGCCGAGCGGTTAAGCGCGATCCGCCGCTGCAGGTATTCCATCAGGATCGCAATGTAGAGAATGTTGTTCATCCCAAGACCGTTGCGGCCAGGTTCGAACGAGGTAAGTGAAAGGTCTGATAGAATGATTTTCAGGTTGCGTATGATCGCGCGGAAGGTCGCAGCGGAGAGGCCGAGAGTGGCGTCCATCTCAAACGCGGGGCCAGAGACATCCTTGAACCGTGCGTCAATTGCCCCTGCTATTTCGGCAATAGTCGCCGAGTTCGCGATCGCCTGGTTGGCCTCGTCGAGGATGGCGATTAGGGCATCCTGCTCGGCCGCATCAATCTCGAACGCCTCGATCAGACGGATGAGTGGCGACTGGCGGGGATTACGCAGGTCGCTCTCGACATCGCGGAGCGCAGGCAGATGAACAAGAAGGTAAGATTGCAGATCTGCAAAGCGCACCGACTCGCCGATCCCGTCGTCATCCCAGGCAATCTCCGTGAGGTCGATGGCAGGGTCACCGCCACCCCGGATTTCCCACTGATAATCTTCGAGGGTCAGCGCCCCGGGTAGGATGTCGCCACTTGCAAGCTGCTCCCGGACAGCTGGCCCCGGACGGAAGCGGTAGAATATACGCGCGCGGTCCGCAGCCGTCTTCCAGGTACTAACTAGCGCTTCTTCATTCACACGTCCCTCGAACCCAGCCAGTTCAATTCCTATCAGAACCTGGCTGGGCTGGGCGATATCGATCGCGGAGTGGATGTCCTCGCGCATAAGTGCCCGGAAACTCGACGGCAGCATGTTGTCTAGACAAATTTGGATTGCACGGAGGATCGCGGTCTTTCCAGTATTGTTTTCTCCGATGATACAGCACAGATCATCCGCGACATTCACGTCGAGTGACGCGAATGTGCGAAAATTCTGGATCACTATTCGAGCTACTCGCATCATCCCCCCGGCTGTCGCGCGACCAAAGACTGCGATTCATGGTTGCATTAAGTGGATGGCCAAAACAAGTGTGTGATCAATCTCGTGCTGCCACAGAATGGTGCAGAAATCTTCCGACTAACCACTCAAAAGCGTCTTTCGACCACAGTTCGAAGAGCGAAGCCATAGACGCAGGGTCGATAAACGGAGGTAAAACCAAGTGCTTACTCCGACCTTTAGAGCCCCGCCGTTCTCGCACTGTCCAACAACCGTCGAATAAATCGGAGGCAATCAAAGTAATCGCATCGTGACCAAACCCTAACTGCAAATATTCTCGACGGTTTTGCCCTGTTTCACTATACATGCCGATTAGGGGACTCGTTTTCGCAGAACGGACAGAGGTGGGACATTCATTGCGGAGTAGCAGCTTCAAGGGACTGAGCAAAAGGCAGACCGAGGTCTTGAGGTTGGCCCATCAGGGCCTAAGGGCGCGAGAGATTGGCCAGAAACTGCAGATCAACACCATCACCGTTAACTACCATCTCAGCCAGGCTCGCAAAAAACTGGACGTGAAATCAAGTCGTGTGGCAGCCAAGCTATTGTTTGACTTCGAGGAGAGCCAAGAGCGGGCATCCGAGGGTCGTGCCGAGCCGCTGAATAAATACCTGTTCCTACGAATCGATGAGCTTGAGTTATCAGTGAGCACGGCAACTGCTATCCTTTCGACAGATCGGGTCTTTGTAGGCGATCTGGTGCAGATGACCGAGTACCAGGTGTTACGCTTGCCGAATTTCGGTCGTAAGTCGCTCGTTGAGCTTAAGGAAGTGTTGGCCCATTTCGCGCTTCGCTTGGGAATGGATTTACCCGACTGGCCTCCCTCCAACATAGAGCAATTGGCGGAAAAGGTATCGATTGCCGAAAAGGTACGCGGCATTCCTCAAGTTAAGCTGGGGACCACCTTCAGGCCAGGCCGAGAGACGCTAGAGATCGACTTCGAGGGCGACGAAAGCGACGAGACAGCCGCATCACATCCAATAACGCAGCAGCTGCATCAAGAATCTCGGCGCAAGTTAGAAGCATTTGCCGAATCGGCAAGATCACTTGATAATCAATACGGTTGGTCGGCTATTACCGCTGCAAATAGACGGTTCATTGCTCTTCTGGATCGCCCCACCGAGGGTATTCCATCGGTTATTGGGCAAGTCTACAGCGCGGCCCTTGAGCTTGGCTCCTTTTTGGAATTGGACAATCAGATACGTTCAGGTGAACTCAGCTTCGCTGAAAGTTTGAGGCCTGAGGTTCGCCGACCCCTAGAGGATTTGGTTAAAACAGTCGCGCCCTGGGTAAGGAGATTTCCCAGCGCTCGTGAAATTGATAACGAAACCGGCGAATTTCTATCACAGATCACCCTTGTAACTCATGCACAGGACGCCACCGATTTTGCAGTGCGCAATGAGCTGATCGCGCAAGACATCGCCGAAGCTGTTAGGGGGTTGTTAGAATCTAGCAGCCGGAAAGGGCCCGTGAGTTACAAGGCATCCACTCGCGGTGTGCTGTCCGTCCGCAATATGGTCATCGCCGCAGCGACCGCTGCGACCACGGTGTGGTTAGGTGCCGTAGGATCCGAACTGGCACCACGATCTGTTGTTGCGCAACGGGCAGCCGAGTTTCTTTCGTCCGCAGAGGCGCCGATTATCCAGCTTTTCAAGGATCTACCTTCTGATATTCAACTAGCGATCAGCATGCTTATCAATCAAATGAACCAAGAACCTTTCACACTACCATCGACTCCACCCGATGGCCGACGTTCAAACATCAGCAGAAAGAGCAAGCCATCTAGCTGAACTCAGCATTAGCGGGCGTGGCAATCTAAACAAATGGAAGTGAGGGGCTGACCCGCTTTGCCACGTCAAGCACTTTCCTCGACCGCTTCGATGCATAGGCACGAACCTGTGACAAGGAAATATCAACTAGGCGATCTATAAACTGGTAGCAAATGAGCAAAACTCATCAATCTGCTCATAAGTGAGCAATTTGAATGGAATAGACAGAGATAATGCGATGGTGGAAGCTGCATCTATAGAACGGGACTGATGGTCGGCAAGCTGACTGAGTGTCAATCTCGGGCGATCACGAGATTTTTCCCCTTCGCGGTTTGTCAGGATCTGCACTGGCTCGGCCTTAAGATGGACGATAGCATCGGCACCTAGAGCTGCAAAAACGTTACTGCTGATTGCCTGCAAACCATCAGCACCGTCAACGATTACATGGCCATCCATCACGACCAGTTGGCTTGTGGAAGCTTTTGCCATCTGAAAGCCTGCAACCAAGACCCGCTGGTTCTCGTCCAAGTTTTGCAAGCGAAGTAGATCGCGGACACGCACTGACTTGCGCGCTCTACAGATGAGCGATCCGGCAGTCAGGTGCTGAAATGCTATTTTCTTGGCGGCTGATCTAAGAAAGGTGGATTTTCCGACTCCAGAGATGCCAACGAATGCAATCGTGCGCTGGTTCATATATCGAACTCCAAGTTAGCCCGATTGAGAAGCCGTGCAAGAACATCTGACCGAATTTCGTAAATCGTTTGTTGTGGGCTTCCGTTCACAACGCCCAGATCTCGCAATTCATTCAACCCGACTGCGGGATCTATATAGGCTGCCAGGAGATAGTTGATAACCTTGACCGGTTTAGCTGCCGTCGCCTTCCACCGATCAAGTTGTTGCTCACTGTAGACGGATCGCCCGCCGGTTAACTGCATCAACTCTCTGGTGGAGCTTGCGTATGTAACGCTTTCCAAAATTCCTAGTGTCGTCATCGCCTGTGAGGGGCTCTCCTTGGATACCCCTTTATAAAAAAACAGTAGGGAGCCCGCCTCTCCAAGCTTAGACGGCGCCCGGCATAGATAGACCTTGCGGATAGTGTTCCCTGGCCGCTTCGGGCGGTCCGCCCGAGAGGCGCCGACAAAGAAATCCGGCTGTTTCGGTTTCCAAAGATCTGGATATAAGGTGTCGTGATAGTCTTCTTGGATCGGGATCCCGAAACCTCGAACCTTCTCGGTAACGAGGAAGCGGGGGTAGTGCTTCCTCGCCGCATCGAAAGCGTTGACAGCGGGATCATCGAGTAGTTTCGCAGAGGAGAATGTGCGTTCGTAGATGAACTCGCCATTATCTTTTGTGCCAGCGCGGATGAAACCATAGAATTCCAAGAGGTTCATTAGTGCCGCTTGATCTTCATAAGTGGTCAGATACGCGAGGTCGTAGCGGTTGCGCTGTGCATACCAAAGGACTTGCTTCAAGAGCAGTTCACCAAGCTTTACGCCACGTTTGTCCGGAGCAACCTTGAAGGTACAAACCTTCAGAATTTTGCTGGCTTTCGTCACCGCATCCGTGTCGGTGGCCGTCTCACCTTTCCGAACGATTAACCCCGCCAGTTCATCGTCATCATATACGACCCAGCATGGGCGGCGCTCGCGAACACACTTCTCACGCCACCAATCATCGAATTCCGGATATCCTTCGCGGAGGCTGTCGAAGAAGCTGTCTTTGTGATTGATGGTGTGGGCTTCAACCTCGGCAACATGCCGGATAGGGACCTGTTTAGGCTCGTATGTCTGTGTTAGCAGATCGACTGCGTCGCCAACGAATAGGATACGTCGGCCGAGCTCAGCTGAATGTTTGAATGCACGCTCGTGAAGCCCCTTATCCTGCGTCACGAGAAAGTCGACTACGTCGCTCTTCAGGGCATGGAGAAGCGTGGCATCCACTACGTCATTTGGACGTTTCAGAGCGCCGAATTCGGCCTCGAGATCAGCTTGGCCAAGGCCTCGCTGCTTGCCGAGGACTTGGTACTTTGAGATCTTGCTAAGAGATATCCGACGGCGTTCCGCGTTTTTGTCGCGGGCTATGTCGTCGCGAGCAGCCTCGTGTACGAAGATCGTGATCTTATGGGCTGCGGCGAGGCTCGAGAATTTGGCGTAGGCTGCTTCTACAGCGCGGTAGTCCTCTAGACCGATAAGAATGTTCGTATCAATGAGATACGACTGTTGCCTCATCTCTCAGGGCCTTTCGCAGATCGCGGCTTGCATAAAGGAACGACTGTGGTGGTTCAAAACCAAACTTTTCGCGAAGTTCGGTAAGCGGGACGGGTCTGGAGAATGGCTTTACTTCTTCAAATAGAAGAGCGAACCCAAACTCAAGACCGTGAAAATAGCTATCGAAATCGTGTCGTTGGATAAATGCCGTGTCCTCAAACTCGGACCATATTTGCTGCACTGGCAGTTTCAGCACATCTTTGATCTCAGCAATTCCCACCATCGCCCTGACGGGCGAGGTTGAGTAAATATAGGCCATAGTTCCACTGGGAGCCGAAACAGGAAACCGCCGACGAAGCTCGACGGTCTTCCGGCCTTCCATGATCTTCGCTGAATATTGCGGGCGAATGGAAAGCACGACATCTCGTTGCGGGCGAAACGGCTCATCTGCCATGAGTGGGAAAACGAGCTGATCATCGCTCCCATACTCAAGATCGAATGCTTCCTGTACCCGAAGAACTAGGCGAGCGTCGGCAGGAAAGACAGCATCCACGCGCAGCGAGGCTCCAAGAGCTTCCACGTAGCGTTTCACAGTCGATAGGTGAACCTCGCCCCCTTTTTCAAGCTTTGAGATAGCAGCCTGTTGAACATTCATTCGGGTCGCCATTTCAGCTTGGGTCAGGCCGGAGAGCAGTCGAAGTCGCCGCAGGTCGACACCTGCTGCGTGCTCATCGCGAGGCTCAGTCGCCGCTGAAGCCTCGATAACTTTTCCTGCTAGTCTGCCCATGCCATGCTACTCCGTGTTGTGGAGTTGCTACCGTGAAGAAACATTCCTCGCAAGGAATATTGTGGCTGCTCACAATGCTCCGGACATTTATTCTACAATTACGCGAGATTGACGCAATTTTCAGCGGCCCGTGCCTCACCCAATGCGTTTTTTGTCGTGCCGACAGTACCAACTTTCGCGCCGCCAGGCATGCCATCTCCGAATCACTGGGTAATAGTCAGCTATGGCATTGACGCGAATATTATTTAGCATAGCGACTTACGATAGGCGCTCATCCCCACTTCAAATTGTGCAGTGATGGTGGTCTATTCGAGTTATTGTTAGCCTATATTTACATACGATTCGGGGGAAGGCGCATGGGGCAGACGTTACGCCCGACAAAATTCAAGGACGTGGATTTGAACGACAAGTTCTTCGATAGTCTGAAAGCCCAGTATAAGGAGTTTTCGGACTGGTTCGCTAGGAAAGCAACTGAACCTGTCTATGTTATTGATGGAAATCCAGGACGAGGTATTCGCGGCTTCCTTTATATGAAGGTGGAAACGGGAAAGATTTCGGACGTTCACCCTCCCCTTCCAGCCAAGCGCCGGCTCAAAGTCGGCACACTTAAAGTCAATGCGAGAGGAACCAAGCTTGGCGAAAGGATCATCAAGCGAATTTTTGATCATGCAATCTTTGAAAAGGCGTCGGAAGTATATGTCACAGTTTTCGACACCCACGTATCCCTTGTAAATTTATTCAAACGCTATGGTTTTGAACAGAAAGGCGTGAAATCCACCCCAAATGGAGAAGAGCTTGTCCTACTTCGCTCATTTGAAAGTCTCGCGCATGACATAGTAAAAGACTACCCGCTGATGCAAACCGCTGGCAAATCGAAATGGCTTTTGGCTATCAAACCTGAATTTCACACTGACCTTCTACCGGACTCAATCCTCAAGACAGAGGACCCGGCTTCCGAAGATGATGTTCCACACACCAACACGATCCACAAAGTGTACATCGCCGGTCTGTCGCTCAATCGTATGAAGCGAGGCGATTTGGTCGTCATCTACCGCACGACTGACATCCAAGGAAAGGCATACTTCCGTTCGGTGGCGACATCGGTATGTGTGGTCGAAGAAACCTATTCACGAAAGCACTTCAAGGACGCTGATACATTTGTGTCCTTTGCGAAGGATCACAGCGTATTCAGTGAGCAGCAACTGAGGGACCGCTACAACGACGGCAGGCCTCTCTATGTCGCCAAACTCACTTACAACGCCGCGTTCTCGAAGCGCCCAAATCGAGCCGCCTTGCTTGATGTTGTAGGCATAAGTGCACAGCCCAAATGGGATCTGCGTGCGCTGAGCGACGCTCAATTCACTAGCATTCTGGATCTCGGCGAAGTCGATGAGAATCTGATCGTGAACTAATAGCTGCGCTGAAAGGTCTGATGCAAAATGAATGGGACTTTGGCGATATGGTACGAGCCGGAGGGCGGTGGCAATTCCAGTCAGGCGGTCAATGTAAACCTTGAGCAGCCTAGCGTTGAGATCCACTTCAACCTCTGGCGGGACAATCCCTCAAAGACGAATTTTCTAGACATCGGCCTTCGGCTGACCGACATTAAGTCAGTCAACCGCATCTATATTTACTTCCCAGTGCTCTTGCGGCTCGACCAGTTTCAGGATTTGAGTACCGTTATGGCCTATGGCCAAACGCTGGACGCGGTTTTTAACATGGTGGTCGAGGTCGGTAGCAAAACCGATCTGCGATACGAGACGACAAAAAACGGCGAGCCTTTCGTCACGGTACACAAAGTCAACATCGGCGATGATCTAACGCTGGAGCCAGTTGAAGATGCTCTTAAGGGGACGGGTTCAACCATAACATTTACCGAGGCCATGTGCACGCGCCTCCGGGCGGGCGGGTCTGGACCACAGTATCTTCGCCTACGCCTCCATCTGACGGGTAACTCTCAATCGCTTTTCACCCAGGAAATAATCGGGCAGGAGAAAATTTTCGTCAGCTCGTCGCAGCGGCTAGAGTTGACCGAGCTAAGGCTCAACGAACAGCGCAGCTTCCCATATTCTATCGCGAAGCGGGCTTCCGCCAACGCGTTCAATATCGTTCGAGTGCATTATTTCCTAATACGCGAGCTCGGTCATGCGCTCGTTACCCAGCATGCTCCCATACGCAAGGTACGAAGGCTCGAAGCAAAACTTTGGGCATCTTACCTTCGTGGTCGCGAGATTCCTGCCCAAGATGCTGCGGAAGAGGAGCGGCTCCTTTCTCGCCTGATAATTTATCACTGGCGAGAAGGCTCTAAAGAAGAACCAATTCAGGATTTCACGGCCTTCGCAAGTTTCCAGGCGAGCACTCCCGGCCTGCTTTTTTATATGATCGGTGTCATTTTGCTCGGTGCTATCGGGAGCGCAATGTATGATCTAGGCAAGAACTATTGGGGGACTACCCATACAACACTGCCGTACTGGTTGGGCGGACTTGCCATTTTGTGGGCGGTAGCTCGGACTGGAGTTTGGGCCTGGCTTGAAACTAGAGCTGGTCAGCTTCGTCGAGCGTTTTTTAGGGCATTAAAACACGGGAGGAAGTAGGTGGGTCGACCTGCGCTGTTCGCAGACCAAATATCAAATGGGTTCCGTATGCATCGAAAGGCATGAGCCACACGAAGTTTCAGACTATTGCCCACGCCCGAAACATCCCCCTCCCCGTCATCTCCCTGAGGCCGAGCTCCAACACCATCCGCCGCGCCGCCTGTGGCGTGACCTAGAGTGTCTTTGCCACCATCCCGGCCCACACTAGGGGCTTTGCCATGACGAGCTCGACCAGTTCCGGCAGCTTTGATGACGCCCGCCGCCCCTCCAGTTTTCGCTCGAACATCGTTTTTGCCAGGGCCAGCCGGTCATGCTCCTTCATGCCGATCTCGGCAGCCGCAATCAGGCCGTGGGCGATGGCAAGCAGCCGGATTTCGCGATCGCGATGCCGACGCCGATCGACAGGAATGGTTTTCAGGCCTAGACTGATGGCCGCGAGATGGGCACCGGTGGAAATGCCGGTTTCCCGAAGGATCGAAGCGGCAAACAGCCGGCCGAGCCAAGGCGCATGCTGAAGCACGGAAAGCTCGTCCCAGTCGAGATCGTAGACGAGCGGATTCTTATCGGCCGCCCTGTTGCTGTCGGCTCGGCCGGGACGCTTTGCCTCTTCAATCGCCGCCTCGAATCAGCAGCGCATCGATGGCGGCATAGTCGACACCGGGCAGATTGTCCGCATCATCTCCTCCGTCCCCGTCCGCGCTGTTCAACGCTGGACTTATGGTGCCGCCGGGCGTCCCTGCCACATCGACGGAATTGATGTCCGCCATCTGTCGTAGATTTCGGATACCCTCTGGGGACAAAGGCCAATCCGGTAACTGCGCGGCGATCCGCCGACGAGTGCGCAACACGTCGCGGGCGATGGTGAGTTCGTGGGTAGGGGTGCGGATGTGGCGGGTCGCGTCGTGAAGGACGAGGTCTTCGAGGTGGACGAGTTCACCGTCGATCCACAGCGAGGCGCAGGCGTCAGCGAAGTGCACGCGTTCGAAAGCCCCGATCCCGACCGGCGAGCAAGCGATGCGCTCGTCTACACGCGCGAGTGCGATGCCGGCATTGAAAGCCGGCCGCATGAGGTCTGTCATGCTGATCTTCACGATATCGTAAGCCATTGAAATCATGGCAAATGATTTGCTAAAGGAACTCTATACAAATATTGGAGCTCACCACATGGTATGACTACGGGTTGATAAACTAACCATCGATAAGTATCAATTATTGATTGTATAAACGTGTATTCACATTTATAGAAAATCATAATTACACAAATTATAATACTTTATAATTATACATTAATCGTGACGAGATTTATTGGGATATAATTATTCGCTACGCGTCAGTCTAAAACTAAGCAATACTCGCATCTTAGCCATTTTCTCTCGTAAGGGCGTCTGAGGTGGCACGCGACCAACTGCGCGTTATATAGGGCAGCATTCTGCGTTAACGCTCCCGGCCTAGCGAGAGGCGGCGTGAGCATACGACGTTGTATGTACCTCGACCATATGGCGTGGCCGCGCCGGCGCCTGCCCGCTTTGCACCTGTCGGTTTTGTAATTTGTGTTTTATGTCAGGGATTTAGCGTCTGATCGCAGTGCTTGGCGTACTGTATCGTAGTTTTGGGCTACTGCCGGACAGCACGTCGTGCTGTAGAGTGGTTGCGGGGGCAGGATTTGAACCTGCGGCCTTCAGGTTATGAGCCTGACGAGCTACCGGGCTGCTCCACCCCGCGTCACCAGCGTAAACCCGAAGGGTTTATCGCGTCCAGCGCAAACCGCTTGAGCGGTTTGTCGCGCCAGAGCAAGCTTTTCGGCTTGCGCCACCAGCGTAAGCCGGGTTGCGGCTTATCGCGCTTGCGTGAACCGCTTCGCGGTTCATGCTTCATCCGGGCAAAACCGGAAGAGATATTTCAGAAGCGACAAAGGCCGCATGAGCGGCCTATTGCAACACGGCCGAGCCGTTATTCGATCAGAGAAGATTTATGCGAGGGCATAAACCGCTTACGCGATTTAGCCTGAGTTGCGATTAGCAGACCTGGCAGCGACCTACTCTCCCGCGTCTTAAGACGAAGTACCATGGGCGCAGGGGCGTTTCACGGCCGTGTTCGGAAAGGGAACGGGTGCAGCCACCCCGCCATAACCACCAGGTCGGCAAAGCGCAACTTCGGGCCAAACCTTGCGGATTTGGCCCGATTTGAGAAGCTGGTGAAGTTTTCACTTCGTTTTGTCTATTTGAACACGTCTTTGGATTGCTCATGCCGCATGAATGCTTTCGCATTCAGCCTGAGATGAGCACTGGCAATGGGAACGATCAAGCCAATCGAGCTATTAGTACCGGTAAGCTTCATGCGTTGCCGCACTTCCACACCCGGCCTATCAACGTGGTCGTCTTCCACGGCTCTGATAGGGAACACTCGTTTCCAGGTTGGTTTCCCGCTTAGATGCCTTCAGCGGTTATCCATTCCATATATAGCTACCCTGCTATGCCCTTGGCAGGACAACAGGTCCACCAGAGATATGTCCATCCCGGTCCTCTCGTACTAGGGACAGATCCTGTCAATATTCCTACACCCACGGCAGATAGGGACCGAACTGTCTCACGACGTTCTGAACCCAGCTCACGTACCGCTTTAATTGGCGAACAGCCAAACCCTTGGGACCTGCTCCAGCCCCAGGATGCGATGAGCCGACATCGAGGTGCCAAACAACCCCGTCGATATGGACTCTTGGGGGTCATCAGCCTGTTATCCCCGGCGTACCTTTTATCCGTTGAGCGATGGCCCTTCCACGCGGGACCACCGGATCACTATGACCGACTTTCGTCTCTGCTCGACTTGTCAGTCTCGCAGTCAGGCGGGCTTATGCCATTGCACTCGACGACCGATTTCCGACCGGTCTGAGCCCACCATCGCGCGCCTCCGTTACTCTTTCGGAGGCGACCGCCCCAGTCAAACTACCCACCATACACTGTCCCGGATCCGGATGACGGACCGCGGTTAGACATCCATGACGATAAGGGTGGTATTTCAAGGATGGCTCCACAAGAACTGGCGTCCCTGCTTCAAAGCCTACCACCTATCCTACACATGCCGACACGAATGCCAGTGTAAAGCTATAGTAAAGGTGCACGGGGTCTTTCCGTCTGACCGCAGGAACCCCGCATCTTCACGGGGAATTCAATTTCACTGAGTCTATGTTGGAGACAGCGGGGAAGTCGTTACGCCATTCGTGCAGGTCGGAACTTACCCGACAAGGAATTTCGCTACCTTAGGACCGTTATAGTTACGGCCGCCGTTTACTGGGGCTTCGATTCAGAGCTTGCACCCCTCCTCTTAACCTTCCAGCACCGGGCAGGCGTCAGACCCTATACGTCGTCTTGCGACTTCGCAGAGCCCTGTGTTTTTGGTAAACAGTCGCTACCCCCTGGTCTGTGCCACCCTCACATGCTTGCGCACATAAGGGTCACGCTTCTTCCGAAGTTACGCGTGCAATTTGCCGAGTTCCTTCAACATAGTTCTCTCAAGCGCCTTGGTATACTCTACCTGACCACCTGTGTCGGTTTCGGGTACGGTCTGTACGGTGGAGCTATTTCCTGGAACCGCGTCCCCGCCCACACAATCCAATAAGTGTGAACAAGTTAAGCAATCCGTCACTTCCACCAGGCCCACGAATATTAACGTGGTTCCCATCGACTACGCGTGTCCGCCTCGTCTTAGGGGCCGGCTAACCCTGCTCAGATTAACTTTAAGCAGGAACCCTTGGTCTTTCGGCGAGAGGGTCTCTCACCCTCTTTATCGTTACTCATGTCAACATTCGCACTTCCGATACCTCCAGGACCCCTCACGGGTATCCCTTCATCAGCTTACGGAACGCTCCGCTACCACGTGTATTGCTACACATCCTCAGCTTCGGTGCATGGCTTCAGCCCCGTTACATTTTCGGCGCAAAGACCCTTGACTAGACCAGTGAGCTGTTACGCTTTCTTTAAATGATGGCTGCTTCTAAGCCAACATCCTGGTTGTTTTGGGATCCTCACATCCTTTCCCACTTAGCCATGACTTGGGGACCTTAGCTGGAGGTTAGGGTTGTTGCCCTTTTCACGACGGACGTTAGCACCCGCCGTGTGTCTGCCGAGTAGTACTTCCCGGTATTCGGAGTTTGGTTAGGATCAGTAAGACGGTGAGTCCCCATAGCCCATCCAGTGCTCTACCCCCGGGAGTATTCGCTCGACGCTCTACCTAAATAGATTTCGCGGAGAACCAGCTATTTCCGAGTTTGATTGGCCTTTCACCCCTAGCCACAAGTCATCCCAATCTATTGCAACAGATGCGGGTTCGGTCCTCCAGTTGGTGTTACCCAACCTTCAACCTGCTCATGGCTAGATCACTCGGTTTCGGGTCTAATGCAACAAACTATATCGCCCTGTTCAGACTCGCTTTCGCTTCGCCTACACCTACCGGCTTAAGCTTGCTTGTTACACTAAGTCGTTGACCCATTATACAAAAGGTACGCCGTCACCCTTGCGGGCTCCGACTGTTTGTAGGCATCCAGTTTCAGGTTCTATTTCACTCCCCTTGTCGGGGTGCTTTTCACCTTTCCCTCACGGTACTGGTTCGCTATCGGTCATGCACGAGTACTTAGGCTTGGAGAGTGGTCTCCCCATGTTCAGACAGGATTTCACGTGTCCCGCCCTACTCTAGGACAATAAAGCTATCTACGCGTACGGGGCTGTCACCCTCTACGGCAAACCTTTCCAGGTTCTTCCACTTTAAACTTCATTGCCACTGGCCTGGTCCGCGTTCGCTCGCCACTACTTGCGGAGTCTCGGTTGATGTCCTTTCCTGCAGGTACTTAGATGTTTCAGTTCCCTGCGTTCGCTTCTTACACCCTATTTTATTCAGATGAAGATACCTCATAACAATGCTTAGAAACCAAGCGCGTCTTCGACGCGCTTCCAGGCAATAGCCAACAGGCAGCAGCCAATAGTGAATGAACCCTATTGCCTATTGCCCAATTCCTACCGCCTCGCGCCCCACGGCGCGCTTGATTTTCTAAGCATTTAAGGTGGGTTGCCCCATTCGGAGATCCATGGATCAAAGCTTATTCGCAGCTCCCCACGGCTTTTCGCAGCGTATCACGTCCTTCATCGCCTGTGCATGCCTAGGCATCCACTAAATGCCCTTACGACACTTGATCGTTCTCATTGCCAATGCTCATCGTCTCGTTGCCCGTTTCCGTCAGGAAACGGCAACAGACCGGGTTACCTTTTACAACCCAGCCTATCAACAATGCCATCGACGTGTTCGACAGGCTTGCTTTATTGGAGCTACGCCGAGCAGCTCGCTTGCAGCCTGTCTTAAGACCAGCTTCTCGAGATTAAATCCGGTACCGCGCGGTCAGGCAACGGTAATCCGATTGTCCGTCAGAGATACTCCAAAGAGTATCAACAACGACGCGATAAACCGCTTGCGCAATTTACGCTGACAATCCAGAGCGACAAGCTTCCTTCCTACCTCCGTCCCCTCCTTCGTTTCCAGCCGGCTAGGCCATCCACGATATCACAAGGTCCGGGCTCGGACGTCTCAGGCCTAAACCCAAAACACCTGGAAGCCTCCAGATCAATCTTCTCTTCACAATGTATGCAGAACACGCATCAGACCATAAGGGTCGATGCAAAACCTTTTTTTCTTCAGAAGACATTACCGTCAGTCTCGACACCAATCGATTTGGTGGAGCTGAGCGGGATCGAACCG